>NZ_JAKFHA010000092.1 GCF_021502675.1 Yinghuangia soli | reverse complement strand
GAGACGGCGATGCCGTCGCCCGGAAGCATGTTGATCACCCCCGGCGGCAGCCCCGCCTCCTCCAGCAACCGCATCAGATGCCACGCCGCCACCGTCTGCGTCGGCGACGGCTTCCACACCACCGTGTTCCCCATCAACGCCGGAGCCGTCGGCAGATTCCCCGCGATCGCCGTGAAATTGAACGGCGTCACCGCATACACGAACCCGTCCAGCGGACGATGGTCCAGACGGTTCCACACCCCCGCCGAAGACACCGGCTGCTCCGCGAGAATCCCCCGCGCGAACGCCACATTGAACCGCCAGAAATCCACCAGCTCACACGGCGAATCGATCTCCGCCTGCTGCGCCGTCTTCGACTGCCCCAGCATCGTCGCCGCAGCCACCCGCTCCCGCCACGGCCCCGCCAGAAGATCCGCAGCCTTCAACAACACCGCAGCACGGTCGTCGAACGACAACGCCTGCCACCCCGGCGCCGCCGCCTTCGCCGCCGCCACCGCAGCCCGCGCATCCGCCTGCGTCGCCCCCGCAAACGACCCCAACACCGCACCATGCCGATGCGGCTGCACCACATCGACCCTGGCACCGCCACCCGCGGACTGCACACCGCCGATGGTCTG
>NZ_JAKFHA010000091.1 GCF_021502675.1 Yinghuangia soli | reverse complement strand
GGGCTCTGCGCTTCCCGCTGCTGGTTTCCTGCTCTTGGTCTCTCGCTATTGGTCCTCGCGGCGGGGGCTGCGCGGCGTGCGGTTCCCCCGGGGGTCGCGCGCGTCGCGCCCGTCCCGTCCGTCCGGGCTGCGCGGATCGCGCGGGGCGCGCACGGCCCGGGGGTCGCGGGGCTCGCGCGGGTCGCGGGGGCTGCGGCGGCGGGAGGCCTCGCGGTCGGCGCGGAAGCGCACGAAGGCGATGGCCGCGGCCAGGGCCGTACCGCCCCACAGCAGGCCGGCCTTGAAGGTCAGCGCGGTGAACATGTCGAGCACCGTGCGCAGCAGGAAGCCCTCGCCGTTGTCGCTCGGGAAGACCACGCTGAGCAGCAGTATGGTCAGCGCGAACGCCAGCGGCGGGGCGATCACCGCGGCGGCCAGGTCCCGGATGCGCGTCTTGACCGCGACCAGCACGCATGTCGCCAGGAACACCGTCCCGAACACCGCGCCGAGCTTGTCGGTGGCCAGGTGGTCGGCCAGCCCGCCGAGCAGCGTGCCGCCCAGCGACACCACGAAGGCGCCGGGTGCGGTCAGGCCGGTGTCGCGCGCGGGGCGGCGTACCGGGCGCCGGCCGGGGCCGCCCGGAGTGCCGGCCGGGCGCGGACGGCCGCCCGGCGCCGCGGTGGCGCCGGGGATCGCGGGGGCGGCGTGCGGAGCAGGCGGCAGGCCGG
>NZ_JAKFHA010000090.1 GCF_021502675.1 Yinghuangia soli | reverse complement strand
CTAAAGCTTGTCTCGTAACTCGTGAACGGGTCTGACCTGCGGTCGTGTTCGTCATCCGGTCATGGCGAGGTTGTGCATACGGGCGACGGCGCTGACCGCCCAGAAGACGCCGTCGCCCTTGCGGCGGCAGTCGCGGAGGGCCTTCCAGTTCTTCATGCGGGCGAAGACGTGCTCGACACGGGCGCGGACCTTTCGGTGGTCGCGGTTGTGCTCGGCCCGCCAGCCGGCGACCTCCGGCTCGCCGGGCCTGCGGCGGTGCGGGATCAGGCATCCGGTGCCCTGGTAGCCGCCGTCCGCGATCACCGTCGCCTCCCCGGCGGCGGTGTCGACACCGGACTCGGAGAACGCCCGGCAGTCGTTGCGGTTGCCCGGCAGCGGCCGACCCACCGCGACGACCAGGCGCGTGTCGGCATGCACGAGGACCTGCAGGTTCGTCGAGAACCGGTAGTTCTTCGAGGACGCCGCGACAGTGCGGTCGCGAGTCGGCACCAGCGTCCCGTCCACGATCAGCACCTCGCCCGCGCGCGGCTTCGCCCGCGGCGGATCCAGCGCCAGCAGCGGACTGTGCTTGTCCACGATCCGATGCGCGGCCGCATGCGAGACCCCGAACAGCGGACCGAGCTGCCGCATCGTCAGGTTCGTCCGCAGGTAGAACGCGACTATCAGCACCCGGTCCTCCAACGGCAGCGCCCACGGCCGGCCCGGCCTCGCCGGATCCAGCGCATGCCCGCCGCGGACCTGCACCACCCGCACCAACGCGCGGAACTGCGCATACGTCAACCCCGTGAACACAGGCACCAGTTCACGATCCGCCGCAGAAACAACCGCCATACCCAACCAACGCGACACGGCCGAACGGGTTACGAGACAACCTCTAG
>NZ_JAKFHA010000009.1:200167-267932 GCF_021502675.1 Yinghuangia soli | reverse complement strand
CGTGAGACACCGGGCGGCCAGGTGATCTGAACCATCGAGGGCAACCGACTGAAAGCCACACCCGGTGTCTCTGGGCCCCATGACCATACGACTGGCCATGATCAACCCACACAACAACGTAGGACCGACTGATCCCGACGGCCCTACGAGCGCCCGCCCATCAGAACGACATCACCAACCCCGCCGCGACGTACGCACCCCCACCGAGCATCAGGCCAACACCCGCAGCCGCGGCAGTCAGCGCGCTCCCCCGCAACGTCCCGCGGCTGTGCACGACAGCGACCATCAACACCAGCACTCCGACAGCAAGTTCAAAGACCGCAACCAGCGGCGACACAACCAGCGCCACCACCAACGCCACCCCGAAGCCCCGCACCACCGCGCTTTGCCGCTCCTCGGCCCGCATCCCCATGCCCCGCTCCTCCCCCCTGGGCCCGCTGGGCATACCGCAACGGCGGGCCGCGCCCGGAGCAACGGACGAGCCGCTAGCTCTGCTGCGCTCCCGCTGCCAACCACCTTCTGAGGGACGATCTTCGGCGCCGCGGTGTGGCAGAAGGCTGATGTGGCGCACAGGGCCTCGGAGACACAGCCTCAACCAACGAACATCAGACACATGACACTAGAGCGATCCTGGCACCAGGATCAGGAGCGCACCCAGGGCGACGGCGGCCACTACTTCAACATGTCCCAGCAGTACGAGGGCGCCGCTGCGGCCGTCGTCGTCGGCAGAGAGCCCGAGGTCGTACCGGGCGAGTTCGCCGACGGCGATCGCGGGGCGGCCAGGGCGTTCGAGCGCCCGCTTCACGCTGCGCCACGCGGGCCCCTCGTTCAGAATCAGTCGGGCGCCGGCGGTGTCCCTCACGACGAGGCTCTTCTGGGAGTGGACGGTCGTGATGGCGATCCGGCGGCTGCTCACGCTGCGCAGTTCGTGCAGGTCGACCGTACGGGTCCCGGTGCGCGTGCGAGCGGACAAGTACCGTTTGTCCGGCCCATGTTGGACGACGTCCCCGCGTGCCACGCCGAGTCCGCGCAGGTACACCCAGACGGCCGCGGAGCCAGCGGAGTTGACGAGCACGAACGCGCCGAACGTCCCTGAGTTGTCCGCCTGTCCCATCAGGAACGGGAACTGGGCGGCGTAGACGACGGCAGCGATACCGAGGACCAGTGCGACACGCAGCCGTGCCTGGCGGACCGCCACGGTCGCGGGTATCCGCTGCGGGGTCGGGTTGGCGGTCGCGGACGCACCAGTGTCAGCCGCAACGTACTGCCGCAAGATGCCGGTTCGGCCGCTCCGTCGCACAGTCCGTGCAAGGTGGCCTTCGACCCGAAAGTCGCCTGCGCCCTATGGACGCCCGCAACCACTGCGTGGCCCTGGCCGGGGTGCGCTCCAGCCTGGCGACGACGACCTGCTCGGCGGTGACCATGCGCCGCGCACCCGTGCGCGGCTCGTCCACCAGCGCGTCCAGCCGGCAATCCAAAACGTCGTCGCCGCAGCCGGGTGCCGCACTGTGCGGGATGGCGTACGGAACCCGCGGGGTGGATCGCGCAGCGGGGATAGCTTCCGGTGCGGTGCTTCGCGACGATCATGCTCTTCGCACGCCGGTGGGGCGGGGCTTGGCCTGGGAGTCAGTGTGAGGCGTCGTGGCGACGGGACCGTCCAAGGCGTGGCCGTACCGCTGATCGTCGTAGTGGCCGTCTGCTTCCTGGCTGTCGCACTGACGAGCCTGGGGGGCGGCGCGCGGCTGCCGTTCGTGAGCGACGACGCTCCGGAGCAGAAGCAGGACGTGCGGCTGGCCGGTGCGACATCGTCCGGCCCGCCGTCGGGGGCCGTATCGTCCGCGCCGGGGGTACCGCCGGGGAGTGCGTCGACGAGCCAGAGAACCGGGACTCCGGCGGCATCAGGGGCGCAGCCGTCCGCAGGGGTGTCCGGTGCGCCACCCGGTGGTGTGCCGACCGGCGTGGCCGGCCCGGGAAGCGTCCCTGGACCGGGCGGTGCGCTGCCGGGTGGCGGCGCGGCCACGAACGCACCCGGCGCCGGTACGGCTCCCGCAAGCAATGCCCCGGCGCCGGGCGCGCAGTCGGCAAACCCCGGGGACGTCCTGGTCACGGTCAGCCAGATCAGCTCCGAGACCGGCTATGTGTACCTGAACAACACCTCCAAGCAGCCGCTGCCCTCGTGGACGCTCACGATCAGCCTGAGCGGGGCGTCCTTCCTCGATTTCAGCCCGCAGGGCGGGGCCGCCCGGGGCCAGGTCAGCGGCTCGACCGGTACGGCGACCTCGACCCGGGCGCTCGCCCCCGGCGAGGAGGTCCGCGTGCAATTCCAGCTCACCGGGAAGGTCAAGAGCGGCACCTGCCGGTTCAGCGGTGTGGGCTGCTCGTTCTTCTGGACGTCCGACCCGGGCTACACGACCGGCCCGGTCCCTTTCTGACGGGACGGCAGCAGGCAGTCCGCGCACCCCGGCTCGGGGAATCAGTTGCCGGCGCGTACACGAGATCCGCTCCGGCCGAAGTGCCGGTGTCTCGTTGCGGAGTTCGGGTCGGTCAGGTAGCGGCCAGGGCTGTTGCCGGGTCGGGGGCAGGGGCAGCCGCGGGCCACCAGGTGCCGGTGTCGAGGCGGTACGGGTGCCAGTGGCCGTCGGGGCTCAGGCGGAGTTGGACTCCGGCGGGCTCGTCGGTCCAGCGGTTGCGCCAGGTGCGGAAGTCAGGGGCGCCGGGTTCGTCGTCCAGACGAGACAACTCTGCTTTGGCGTGAGCGAGTTCTGTGCGGGACGGAGTCCAGGCGTGGTCCAGGACAGCGAGGCCCGCAGCACCGCCGAACGTCCAGGCGGCGACGGCCCGGGGGAAGTCCGCCGGGCGGTCGTGGCCTTCGCGTAGGCGGTCGTACGCGTCGGTGTGGGCGAGCGCGTCGGCGTGCGTTGCGGCGAGGCGTACGGCGTCGGCGCGTTCGTCCAGCCACCAAGCGGCGTCGGACCCGGCGTCGGCCATCAGGTCGTACGCGCGCCGGGCTGCGTCGCGCGCCAGGATACGCAGGAGCGCAGTGTCGAAGGCGTCGCTCGCCGGAATGGCTGGCATCTCGCCTGCACTGTCCGGAAGTTCAGGGTCCGGCGGCAGCGCTGCTATCGAAGCATCCGCGTATGAGGCGTAGGCGTCCGATGCGCTTACGGTCGGGCGGGTACGGGCGGCCGCAGCCCCAAAGCCGTCGGCGACGCTGTCCGCCGGCCGGCCTCCGGCGCTCAGGAGCTGCAAAGCGGCGATGAACTCCGCTTCACCACGCCCGCGGAGCAGCATGAGGAGGAACGGGTCCTCGTCGATCAGCCACGCAGCCTGGTACGCCAGTGCGGCAGCGTGCCGGCACGGGTGGCCCCAGTCCTCGCAGTCGCAGTCCGGGTCGAGGTCGCCGATGCCGGGCAGCAGCGGGACGTCCACGTCCTCGGCGGCGGCGACGAGGTCCGGTGGCATGTCGCGGTCCAGGAGTGCCGCGATGTGCCCGGCGCGGGCGGCGACCTGGGCCAGGAAGCGGTCCCATTGGGCGTCGGTCAGCGGCTGCAGGGCGACGGTGGTGCGGTACGTGTCGGCCTCGCCGTAGACGGGTGCGGACAGCCGGCCGGGGCTGACCGTGATGCTGCCGACCCGGCCGGTGAAGGCGTACTTGCGGCCGGACTTGAGTGCCTGGAGGTCGAGGGCGGCGTCCTCGACGGACGCGATCCAGGCGCGTCCCCACCAGGAGCGGGCGAACCCGCGGCCGCCGCGGCGGCCGGCCGGGAAGGCCGGGAATCCCTGGGCCGCAGCGCCAGAGGCTTCGGTGGCTTCGGTCATCGGGCACTCCTCAGCTCGACGAGGGACGCGAGTTCGGCGTCGGTGAGTTCGGTGAGCGCGGCCTCGCCGGAGGACAGGACCGCGTCGGCGAGCGACCGCTTCGCGGCGAGCATGTCGGCGATGCGGTCCTCGATGGTGCCTTCCGCGATGAACCGGTGCACCTGCACCGGGCGGGTCTGCCCGATCCGGTACGCGCGGTCGGTGGCCTGGTCCTCGACGGCCGGGTTCCACCAGCGGTCGAAGTGCACGACGTGGTCCGCCCGGGTGAGGTTGAGGCCGGTGCCGGCCGCCTTCAAGGACAGCAGGAAGACCGGCACTTCGCCGTCCTGGAAGCGCCGGACCATCTCCTCGCGGCGCGGCACCGGGGTTCCACCGTGCAGGAGTTGGGCGGCGATGCCGCGCGCGGCGAGGTGGCGTTCGATCAGCCGGGCCATGGCGACGTACTGGGTGAAGACCAGGACCGCGCCGCCCTCGGCGGTGATGGTGTCCAGGAGTTCGTCAAGGAGTTCGAGCTTGCCGGAGCGTCCGGTGAGCTTGGGCTTGTCCTCCTTGAGGTACTGCGCAGGGTGGTTGCAGATCTGCTTGAGGCCGGTGAGCAGCTTGACCACGCGCCCGCGCCGGGCGATGCCGACGCTGCCGGCGATCTCGGCCATGAGCTCGCGGACCGTCGCCTCGTAGAGCGCGGCCTGCTCGGCGGTGAGCGAGACGGGCTGGTCGGTCTCGGTCTTGGGCGGGAGTTCGGGGGCGATACCGGGGTCGGACTTGCGGCGGCGCAGGAGGAACGGGCGTACCAGGCGCGCGAACCGCTCGGCGGCGGCCGGGTCCTTGCGCGACTCGATCGGGACCGCCCACCGGTTGCGGAACGCGGCGAGCGGGCCGAGGAGTCCGGGGGTGGTCCAGTCGAGGACGGCCCATAGCTCGGCGAGGTTGTTCTCGACCGGGGTGCCGGTCAGTGCGACGCGCGCCAGAGCGGGGATGCGGCGCAGTTCTTTGGCGGTTCCGGACCTCGGGTTCTTGACGTGCTGCGCCTCGTCGGCGACCAGCAGGCCCCATGGCACGGTGCCGAGGGCGTCCGCGTCGCGGCGCATGGTGCCGTACGTGGTGAGCACGAACCCGTCGGCCACGTCGGCGAGATCGCGGCGGGCGCCGTGGAAGCGGCGTACGGCGGTGCCGGGGGCGAAGCGGCGGATCTCGCGTTCCCAGTTGCCGAGCAGGGACGCCGGGCAGACCACCAGGGTCGGTCCGGCGGTGGCCTCGTCGGTCTGGCGGTGCAGGTGCAGCGCGATCAGGGTGATCGTCTTGCCGAGACCCATGTCGTCGGCGAGGCAGCCGCCCAGGCCCAGTTCGGTCATGCGGGCCAGCCAGCGCAGGCCGCGCAGCTGGTAGTCGCGCAGGGTGGCGGCGAGCGCGGCCGGGGCCTCGACGGGTTCGCTGCCCGCGTCGGGGTCGGCGATGCGTTCGCGCAGGGCGCGGAGCCAGCCGTCGGCCTCGACCGGGATGCGGGTGCCGTCGACTTCGGCGGTGCCGGTCAGTGCGGCGCCGAGTGCGTCGAGTCCGGCGAGCGGTTTGAGGTCGCGTTCGCGGGCCTTGCGCAGTATTTCGGGGTCGACCAGCATCCATTGGTCGCGCAGCCGGACGACCGGGCGCCGGGCTTCCGCGAGCGCGTCCATCTCGGCGTCGGTGAGGTCCGTGCCGCCCATGGCGAGCCGCCATTGGAAGGCGAAGGCCGCGCCGCCGCCGAAGAACGAGGGGCGCGCGGACGGTTCGTCGCGCAGTCCGTCGGGGGCGCCGACCACGGCCTTGGCGGTGAGGCTGCGGACGAGCTTGCGCGGCCAGTGGACGTCGATGCCGGCGGCGGCCAGGCGCGCGCCCGCCGGGCCGAGGAGTTCGCCGAGTTCGTCGTCGGCGAGGTCGAGGGCGTCCGGGACGGCCTGCTGCAGGATGCGGTCCAGGACCGGCCAGGCGTCGGCCGCGCGGCGGACCGCGACGGTGGCGTCCAGGCGGGCCCGGGGGCCGAGGCGGGCGACGAGTGCTTCCTGGTCGGCACCGGGGCGGGCGGCCCACAGGGTTCCGGCGTCCACGACGACCGTGGGGTCGGCGAGGCTGTGCAGCTGGACGACAGCCCTGAAGCCGCGGGCGCCGAGATCTTCTCCGAAGTCGTCGAGTTCGGCATCGGGACCGTCCGAGTCGCCGTCGGCGCCGGGGAGTTCGATGCGCAGCGAGGCGCGCAGCCCGGCGTCGAGCCCGGCCGCGACGTCGTCGGCCCACGGGCGCAGGCGAGGCGCGCGGGTCGGCGTCCGGGCGGCGAAGAGCGGCGTGCCGGCCGCGCGGGCGGCGGCCGGGGTGCGGGGCATGGTGTCGGCGATGGCGTCGAGGAGGCCGCGGACCAGGTCTTCGGCGTCCGCGAGTTCGAGCACGGTGCCGGGTGCGGAGCCGGCGACCGGCACCGCGCGGGCCTCGGGCGGCATGGCGTGCGCGAGGTCGCGGATGCGGGCGATGTCGGCGGCGTCCAGCGGGCCGACGCGCCAGGCGTCGACGTCCCCCGCGGTGAGTCCGGGCAGGATGCGGCCGCGGGCGACGAGTTGGAGGGCGGCGACGCAGACCGCGCCCCAGAACGCGGCGGCGCGATGCGCGCCGGGGGCGGTGCGGGCCCGGGACAGGACGGGGACCGCCGCGGCGACCGGGAGGCGCAGCGCGGGGACGTCCTGCCGCGTGACCGTCCCGGTGCGCGGGTCGGGCGCGGCGACGGTCAGCGTGACCGCCTCCCCGGCGCGGGCCGGGAGGTCGACGCCGTCGGGGCTCCAGAAGACGACGTGCGCGGCGCGGGGCGGATCGGCCGGTTCGAACACCGGCGCGCACCGCGCGAGCGCGGCGGCGTCGGCCGGCGCGGGCGCCGGGACGGGCGGGGTGAAGCTGTCGGCGGTGCCGATCCGCATGCAGGGTCCTCCGGAAGATGCCGAGCCATGACTCCGTACAGCGTACGGTACGTCGTACGGAGATCAAACGAGGAAGTCGGCCGGATTGTTCCCGGCCGCACCGACACATGGACTTCCCCGCGGATCACCGCCGCCGAGCGGACGGCCGGATGTTGAGTCGCTCGGCATTTCCGCAGGTCACGCCACCAAGCGCCGCCACACAGCGACTGAAGCGACTGAAGCTGCAGATTGCCGGCGCCGTGTGCGGCAGGGCGGCACCCGCAAACGCGTCGGCAATTCGGAAGTCGAGTCGCTTCGGCCGCTCCGGTCGCTTCGGTCGCTTCAGTCGCCTGGGCTCGCCGCCGCGCGGGCCTCGACCAGTTGCTCCACGCCGTCGAGGAGCCGCTGCAGTCCGAACTCGAAGCCCTCCTCCGGCGGCGTCTCGAACGCGCCCGAGTTCCACACCGCGTACAACGTCGGATAGCGGCTCTGCTGGATGAACCGTTCGAGCATCGGCGTGGCCTTCTCCCACCAGTCCTCGTAGTCCACATCCGACTCCCGGTTCGCGGTGCCGATGTCCGCGGTGATCTGCGCGACGCCGCGCACGTAACCGTCCACCAGGTTGACCACGTCGACCATTTCGCGCTGCGTGAGGCCGATCTCGGAGACCGCCTTCATCGCGAACTCGGAGCGCGCGGTCTCGGCGGGCCCCATGAGCATCAGCCCCGGAGTGCTCAGCGAAACCACCCACGGATGCCGCAGCGCGACCGCCCGGTCGGCCCGCGCGTGCTGTTCGAGCGCTTCGCGCCAGGTCCCGATGAAGCCGACCGGGCGGCGCTCCTCGACCTCCGCGAGCACCGCGTCCAGCATCAGGTTGAGCAACTCGTCCTTGCCCGGCACGTACGTATAGAGCGACATCGTCCCGACGCCCAGCCGCTCGGCGACCCGGCGCATGGACAGCGAGCCCACCCCGCTGTCGTCCGCGAGGCCGATCGCGGCCGCGACGATCCGGTCCACGCTGAGGCCCGGCTTCGGGCCGCGGGCCGGCGGCTCCTTGGCACGCCAGAGCAGCGCCAGCGTGCGCGCGGGGTCGGACCTGCCGGGCTTTTCCGCAGCCATGTGACCTGCCTCACATAAATACGTACGCCGTACGCTCGGAACTTCGTACGCCGTACCGTACGGTGTACGTAGTAAGTCCGTACAGTGTACATAGTTTAGGAGGGCCTGCTGTGACTGCCTCCATCGGGGCGCCTCCCGGAGTGTCGCCCGGCACGCCGGGCAGCAGGACGCCGCGGACACCGAGCACGGCGGGCGGCGTCGCGATCCGGGCCGAGGGGCTGCGCAAGGCCTACGCGGGGCAGCCCGCACTCGACGGGTTCGACCTCGAAGTACCGCGCGGGACCGTCCACGGCCTGCTCGGCCCGAACGGCGCGGGCAAGACCACCGCGGTCCGCATCCTGTCGACGCTGCTGCGCGCCGACGCCGGACGCGTCGAGGTGGCCGGGTACGACGTGGCCCGTCATCCGGCCGAGGTGCGCATGCGCATCGGCCTCCTCGGCCAGCACGCCTCGGTCGACGAGGTGCTCGACGGCCGGCAGAACCTGGAGATGTTCGGCCGCCTCTACCACCTGCCCCCGCGCGCGGCCCGCGCCCGGGCCGCCGAACTCCTGGAGCGCTTCGGTCTCGCGGACACCGGCACCAAGCCGGTGTCCGGCTACTCGGGCGGCATGCGGCGGCGCCTCGACCTGGCCGCGGCGATGATCCTCGCACCGCAGGTGATGTTCCTGGACGAGCCGACCACCGGCCTCGACCCGCGGGCGCGCACCGAAGTCTGGGAAGCCGTACGGTCCCTGGTGGCCGGCGGCACCACAGTGCTGCTCACCACCCAGTACCTGGAGGAGGCCGACCGGCTGGCCGAGGCGATCACCGTGGTCGACCACGGCCGGGTCATCGCCCGCGGCACACCCGACGCCCTCAAGGCCCGGCTCGGCGGCGACCGGATCGACGTGGTGGTCGCCGAGGACGCCGAACTCCCGGCCGCCACCGCCGTCCTGGAACGCCTGTCAGGCACGGCCGCCGAGGTCGACGCGGCGCAGCGCCGCATCGGAGTACCGGTCCGCGACCGCGTGGCGGCCCTCACCGCGATCGCCGCCGGGCTCCGCGAAGCGGGCGTCGACGCCGTCGACATCGCGCTGCGCCGCCCCACGCTCGACGAGGTCTTCATGGACCTGACCGGCAGCCGCACCCCACCCGCCGAGGCAGCGAACGCAGCGGGCGCAGCGGACGCAGCGGACGCAGCGACAGAAGCCGGAACGGCGGAACCCGCAGCCGCATCGACCGCACGATCCGACCGGGAGGCGCACACATGACGGCACCGACGACGGCGCTTCCGAGCACCGCTCCCCCGCCACCGACCCCAGGCGGCTCGTTCGTCCCGCCCGCATTGCCCGACAGCCGTGCCGCGCGCCTGCGTTGGGCCGCGACCGATTCGTGGACGCTCACCCGGCGCACCCTCATGCACTGGGCCCGGCAGCCGGGCACGCTGGTCCTCGCCCTGCTGTTCCCGGTCATGATCGTGCTGATGTTCGGCTACCTGTTCGGCGGCCAGATGGACGTCCCGGGCGGCGGCGACTACCGCGAGTTCCTCATGCCCGGCATGTTCGCGATGACCATGGTCTTCGGCATCGAGACGACCTTCGCCGCAGTCAGCACGGACGCGGCGCGCGGCGTGACCGACCGGTTCCGCTCGATGCCGATCTCCCCGTCCGCCGTGGTGGTCGGACGCTGCACCGCCGACCTGCTCAATTCGCTGGTCGGGCTGGCCGTGATGGTCGCGTGCGGCCGCGCGGTCGGCTGGAGCTGGCACGACGGACTGCTGCGCGCGCTCGGCGCGTTCGGGCTGTTCCTACTGCTCCGGTTCGCGCTGCTGTGGATCGGCATCTACCTGGGCCTCGCCGCAAAGGGGCCGGAGTCGCTGGTCGCGATCCAGGTGCTGGTGTGGCCGCTCGGGTTCCTGTCGAACACGTACGCGTCGCCCGAGACGATGCCCGGCTGGCTGGGCGCGATCGCCGAGTGGAACCCGCTGTCCGCCACGGTCGGCGCGGCGCGCGAGCTGTTCGGCAACCCGGGCTGGGGCGGGGATTCGTTCGCCGCCCGGCACGCCGTCGAACTGGCGGTCGCCTGGCCCGTGCTGATCACCCTGGTGTTCTTCCCGCTGGCGGTACGCAGGTACAACCGCCTGAGCCGGTAAGGCCGCAGACAGGCGCAACGAGTTGCCGGAGCTGCCGGAGCCGACGTCAGAAGAACGAGCTGCCGGAGCCGACGTCAGAACAGCGTCGGCTGCGGCGCCTCGGGAGCGCCCTCGATGGTGAGCATGCGCCACTTCGTGGCCACCCCGCCGTGCGCCGAGAAGCCGCCGGACGCCCCGCCCGCGGCGAGCACCCGGTGGCAGGGCACCACGATCGCGCAGGGGTTGCGGCCCAGGGCGTGCCCGACCGCGCGGGCCGCGCCCGGCATGCCGATCTCGCGGGCCACTTCGCCGTACGTCATGGTCTGCCCGGGCGGGATGGTCCGGGCCACCGCGTAGACGCGCCGGTTGAAGGACGGCACGTGCTCCAGGTCGAGTTCGATGCCGGACAGGTCGGTGCCCTCGCCGCGCAGCAGGGCGCGGATCGCGGCGATCGCGGCGCGGACCGCGTCGGGCGGGTCGGCGGTGGGTTCGAGGAGCGGGTAGCCCTCGGGCAGCCGCCCGAGCAGCGTGGCGTCGTCGCGTTCCGGGAGGTGGACCGCGACGATGCCGCGCGGCCCCCAGGCGATGCCGCACCGGCCGATGGCGGTGTCGAAGACCGTGGAGCCTCGGGGCGGCGGTGACGTCATGGGTCCAGTGTGCCTCTCGGTACGGACTGCCGACGGCGGACCGCCGGCAGTCGGCGGCGGACGTCAGGCTGCGGGGCCGGCGGCGGACGGAATGCCCTGCGCCGGCAAGGCGGCGGCACATCGCCGCACGGCCCCGCTGCGGTCATTCGGCGGCGATGCAGAACTGGTTGCCCTCGTTGTCCTCGAAGACGATCCAGC
The DNA here is from genome assembly GCF_021502675.1 of Yinghuangia soli. Taxonomy (GTDB): domain Bacteria; phylum Actinomycetota; class Actinomycetes; order Streptomycetales; family Streptomycetaceae; genus Yinghuangia; species Yinghuangia soli. The sequence continues at coordinate 257,124 of NZ_JAKFHA010000009.1, read as the reverse complement.
CGCCGTCGCCCGCGCCGTGCCGGGCCACGCGCACCGCGCCGAGCGCCTCCAGGCGGGCCGCCTCGGCCTCGACGTCGTCCACGAACAGGTCGAAGTGCAGGCGGTTCTTGCCGACGCGCGGTTCGGGGACGACGTGGATGCCGACCCCGACGTTCTTGCCCTCCGGGTCCTCGAGGACCGCGTACGTCTCCTCCAGGGCCGCGACCTTGTAGCCGGTGACCGCGGTCCAGAATGCGGTCGCGGCTTCGAGGTCGTTGGTGTCGATGCCGATACTGCCGATCCGGAGGCTCATGAGGATTCCTTCTCGTGGCGTCGCGTAACCTTCTAAGCAGAAACACTAGTTAGCGTAACCGGCTATCGTCAATAGCAGGTTGGAACGGGAAGCCATGTCCGCAGAAGAAGCCGCGCCCGACGCAGCCCCCGGGGCCCTGCGCGGGATCGAGGAGCTGGTCAACACCTTCAGTGCGGACACCGGGACCGAGTCGCTCACCGACCCGGCGACCCTGGCCGCCTGGCTCGCCGGGCGGGGACTGCTGCCCGAAGACGGCGCGGCCGCGGTGGACGACGAGGCGCTGCGGCGCACGCGGGTGGTACGCGAAGGCCTGCGCGCACTCCTCGCGGACAACAATGCGCCGCGCACCACGGGCGACACCGACGGCCCAGCCGGCGACGCAGCCGAGTCCGACGCGGCACCGCCCGGCCCCGCAGCAACTGCCGAACTGGCCGCCATCGCCCGCGAACTCCCGCTTATCCTCGACCCGTTCGCAGACCCGCCCGCACTCGTGCCGCACGCGGACGGGACCGTCGACGCGGTGCTCGCCGGCCTGCTGCGCGACGTGGCCGAGGCCGTGGCGTCCGGCGCATGGCCGCGCATGAAGGCGTGCCGGGAGTGCGCATGGGCGTACTACGACAACTCCCGCAACCGGTCCCGGTCGTGGTGCTCGATGGCCGTGTGCGGCAACCGCGCCAAGGCGAGGGCGTTCCGCAAGCGCAGCAAATAACCGCAGGCAAGTCGGCACCGCCGGCGGACACTGCAGGTCGGCACCGCGGGCAGGCGCAACCGGCATGCACCGAAGTCGGACGCGGGAACGAGAGAGCAGGAAGAACGAGAGAGCAGGAAGCAGGAAGGCGGCCACAAAGCGGTCGGATTCCGCCCTCGGACCGGCCGCGGAACGCCGCGGTCCGGCCACCTTTGCAACCGTTCGGACCGGCTTCGGCGCGTCCGGCAGGCCTCGTCCCGGCTTCGCCCTCGCCACCGCTCACAGCGGCGATCTCCGTTGTCCCGTACGGCTGTTCGCCTCGCGCGCAATTCCCCGGCGAATCCGCGGAAGCGGCCTCGGCGGAGTCTCGGGCGGGCGTAATCTGGCGACAAGGCCCCCGCCCCGGCCGGCCGCGGCCCGCACCCCGCCCCCGTGTTGGCGGGCCGCGGCCGGCCTCCCCCGCGGAGGGGCAGGCGCGGTCACAAGGCAGGCCGGATGGCCCCGCGACGCGACAACGCCCCGGATCTTCAGCACCCGGCCTTCGGCACTCGGCTTCAGCGCCCGGGACACCCGCGCGTCACATGTTCGGCGGGCGCCCCTCGTACGGCGTGCTGAGCACCACCGTCGTGCGCGTCGAGACGTTCGCCGCCGCGCGGATCTTCGCGAGCAGCGACTCGAGGTCGCCGGGAGCGCCGACCCGCACCTTGAGGATGTAGCTCTCGTCGCCGGCCACGCTGTGGCAGGCCTCGACCTCCTCCAGGTCCGCGAGCCGCTCGGGGGCGTCGTCCGGGGCGGCCGGGTCGATCGGCTTCACCGAGATGAACGCGGTGAGCGGCAGGCCGAGCGCATCGGGGTCCACCACGGCCGCGTAGCCGCGGATCACGCCGCGCTGCTCCAGCCTGCGGACGCGCTGGTGCGCCGCCGAGGTCGACAGGCCGGTGGCCTTGCCCAGGTCGGTGTAGCTCATGCGACCGTCCCGGACAAGCAGCCGGACGATCTGTCGATCGAGGTCCTCCACGCCGCCAACCTAGGGCATGGCGGCTCCGGTGCTTCGGCCGCCCGAGTCCCCGCGTGTCCCCGCGTGTCCGAGTGCGGCCCGTTATTGGCGGGCTAGGCTGGCCGGCATGACGACGTCAGGCCGCCTGCGTGCGCTCGAACAACTCGACCGCGCCCTTCTGCGGGTGACATCCCGGGACGACACCTCCCCCGCGCGCGCCCGCCAACTACGCTGGGTGGCCGGCGAATTGCGGCGCGCCGTGGTGCGCGAGGGCTTCCCCGAAGGGGCCGGCTCCTCGCTCGCCGCGCTCTTCTCCGCGGAGCCGCTGACCGCGTACCTCGACCTCGCCTCGCGCGGCGAGCTGCGCACCCGGGCGGTGGCCGGGTCGGGCAGGTCGACGGTGGCCAGTATCCGGGTCCGCATCGACTGCCTGGAGATCCTTGCCCGGGCCGGCGAGGTCCCCGCCGAGCTCCCCGAGCGCCCGGCCATGCAGGAGCTCAAGACCCCGGTCGGCGCCCGGCAGCGCTCGCTGCTGCAGGGCTGGCTGGAGGCCGCCGCCGACCGGCCGGGTGCGGACCCCGGGCGGGTACGCCTGTTCGCCCTGGTCGGCGTGGTGCTGGACACCGGCGCCCGGGCCGGTGAACTATGCGCGCTCGAGCTCGCCGACCTGGGTCCCGACCTCGACACCGTCACCGTGGTCCGCAAACCGCAGGCCCGCTCGGTGGCGCCGCCGGCCACCGAGGTGCACGAACTGTCCGGGCACACCCGGTCCGCGCTGCGGCACTGGCTCGACGTCCGCGAGGACCTGGTCCGCGAGGTGCAGGGCGGCGCGAAATCGCTGTGGGTGTCGGTGCGCGGCAACCACGCGGGCGTGCTGGACGCGGAAGGCCAGGCGAGGCTGCGGCCGCCGGGCATGCCGCTGATGCCGCGCGGGCTGGCCCGGGCGTACACCCGGACCGTCGTGCAGGTGAACGCCGACATGGTGGGGCGTCCCGGATGGGAGCCGCTGCCGTACCGGCTGGAGCAGTTGCGCCGGGCCGTGGAGCCGCATCCGACCGAGGTCAGCACGCCGGCCGCGCCGCCCGTACCGGCCAAGAAGCGGACCCGGAGGGCACCGGTCCGGACCACCTGACGGTCCGTCGGTTTCCTGCGGGCAACGCCGGAAGCCCCGATTCGACGGGGCTTATCGGGATTATTCCGGCCAACCGCGTACGTGCGGGAACTGGGTACTGCCCCGTGTCGCCCATCGCGGCTATGGTCGGCGCAGCGGGACTCCCGGAACCCACGGGTACGTCCGCGCAGGCGACAGGGGGACCCCCGTGAGCAAGCGCAGCGCGCGAACCCTCCAGAGGTGCGCACTCGGCGACACCGGAACCATGCGGGACGAGGTGCGCGCATGACGACCGCCGCCCTCGACCTCCGCGAGCATCACCGTCTCGACGACGATCTCGACTCGGGCGACGACCACGCCGGGCCGACGGCCCCCGGCAGAACTCTCCGGCTCGCCCCCGAGGCCGCCCCGGCAAGACCGGCGCCCGCACCGGCGCGGCTGCGCTGCGCGGACTGCGGGACCGTCCTCACCCCGGACCACGGCCGGGATGCGGACGAGCACGACCCGGAAGGCGCCGCCGAGCACGCAGCACCTGCCGGACCCGCCGAACTCCCGGAGCACGCCGGGCCGCACGAGCACGGCGATGCCTCCGACGCGCCGGTGGGCGTCCGGCTCAGCGTGCCCGTGCATGCCGTGCTGCCCGAGGCGACGGCGCCGTTCGCGGTGCGGGTCTGCCCCGGCTCCGGGCGGCCTTCCGATCCCGAGGCGGACGCCGTCCCGGTCGCCGAGCCGGAAGCTCCGGCGCCCCCGGCCTTGACGCTGCCGCCCGGACTGCACTGGCGTACCCGGCCTTTCTCCCACGCCGGCAGCTGACTCCGGGTCACCATCCCCCGCGGCGGCGCCACTTCGCCGCGGGGCGCAGCCGTGTGCCCGCATATGGGCGCGGTGCAGATCCCCCGTGCGGGGGAGTCGCTCGCGCGGGGCGCCCCGGATACTCGGAGGCGTCCGACCGCCGCCGTCCGAAAGGCCCGCAGCGTGGCCGCCGTCAAAGAGGCCCTTGCCGCCGCAGTGCCCGCCCCCCTGGTCCGCGGCACCGCGTGGGTGCAGGAGCGGTGCACCCGGTACGGGAACTACCCGGCCGACGCCGCCCTCGCGTTCATCGTGCTGTGCACGATGCTCGCCCTGCTGCGCATCGACGACGAGGGCACCGTGCACTCGGAGGTCGAGTGGTACGGCTATGTGCTCGTCGTGATCGGCTCCGTGCCGCTGGTCTGGCGCCGCCGGTGGCCGTTCGGCACAGGGGTGACCGTGGCGCTCGCCGCTATCGTCTACGACCGCATGCCGGGACTGCCCAGCCAGCACCTGCAGTATGGCGCACTGGTCGGCGTCTACACCGTCGCGGACCGCGGGCCGGACAGCGTGCGCCGCTGGATCCCGCTGCTGAGCCTCATCGGCCTGCTGGCCGCCGGGGTGAGCGTGCAGGACCTGCTGTACGGCAACATGTTCCCGATGCTCAGCCTGCTGACCGCGTACGTGCTGGGCTGCTCGGCCCGCACGCGCCGCGCGTACGCCGCGGCGCTGGAGGCCCGCGCCGAGCAACTGGCCCGCGAGCGCGACCTGGAGGCGGACCGCGCCGCGTCCCGCGAGCGCGAGCGGATCGCCCGCGAGATGCACGACATCCTGGGGCACGCGGTGAGCCTGATGGTCGTGCAGGCCGAGGCCGGACCGGTCGTGGTGCGCAGCGATCCGGCGCGCGCCGAGGCGGCGTTCGAGGCGATCGCGGACGCCGGGCGCGATGCGATGGCGCAGTTGCGCCGCATGCTCGGCCTGCTGAACCGCCCCGGGCAGGACGACGACGGCGCCGCGGGCGAGGAGCGGGCCCCGCAGGCGGGCGTCGACACCCTGCCCGAACTCCTGGCCCGGGTCCGCGAGACCGGCCTGCAGATCACGCTGGAAGCCACCGGCACGCCGGTTCCGCTGGCCGCCGACCGCTCCCTCGCGGTCTACCGGCTGGTGCAGGAATCGCTGACCAACACGGTCCGGCACGCCGGCGCCTCGCGGGCCGAAGTCCGCCTCGCCTGGGGCCCCGACGCGCTGGACGTCGAGGTCCGCGACGACGGCATCGGCGCGCAGAAGACGGCGTCCGCCGATTCCGGGTTCGGCCTCGTCGGCCTCGCCCAGCGCATCGAGGCGGTCGGCGGCACCCTCACTGCGGGACCGGCCGCCGGCGGCCCCGGCTTCCGCGTCGCCACGCGCCTGCCCCTTCCACTGCCCGCCGCCCCGGCAGAGCCTGTTCCCGTGCCGCCGGCCGGACCGGTATCCCCGCCCTGGTCCATCGCCGGCATCGCCGGACCGGGCGGGCTCTGCACGCCGCCCGTCGGAGAAGTCCCTTCGCCGCCGCTCCCCGCCGACCGGGCGGGTGCCCCGGGCGATTCGGCCGCCCCGGTCCCGGACGAGGTCCTCGGTACGCGAAACTGACGGCGTGACAGCCGACCGCGCCACCGCCGAGACCCACGCCTCCGCCACCGCGCAGCCCGCGCAGATCCGCGTGGTGGTCGCCGACGACCAGGAGCTGGTGCGCAGCGGGTTCGGGATGATCCTGGACGCGCAGCCGGACATCACCGTGGTCGCCGAAGTGCCGGACGGGGTCGCGGCGGTGGCCGCGGCGCGGGAGTTCCGGCCGCATGTGGTGCTCATGGACGTCCGCATGCCGCGCATGGACGGCATCGAGGCGACTCGGCAGGTCTGCGCGCAGACCGACTCCCGGGTGGTCATGCTGACCACCTTCGACCACGACGAGTACGTCTACGACGCGCTGCAGGCGGGCGCCGGGGGCTTCCTGCTCAAGGACGTCCGGCGCGACGACCTCGTGCACGCGGTACGGGTGGTGGCGGCCGGTGAAGCCCTCCTGGCGCCGTCCGTGACGCGGCGGCTCATCACGCGCATGGTGGCCGCCCGGCCGCAGGGCGAGGACGGTTCCGGCGACGGCACCGGCGCCGGGAAAGCGCCGGACGCCCGTCTCGGCGTGCTCACCGAGCGCGAACGCGAGACGTTGCTGCTGCTCGCCCGCGGCCTGTCGAATGCGCAGATCGCGGCGGAGATGGTGATCAGCGAGCACACCGTCAAGACGCATGTCGGCAACGTGCTGGCGAAGCTGGGCCTGCGGGACCGCGTGCACGCGGTGATCTGCGCGTACGAGACGGGCCTGGTCGTCCCGGAGAGCTGACGGCCGAACAGCCGCGCGGGGAGGCCGGTTTCCGGACCGGCCTCCGCCGGGATGAACCACCCCCGTGCGGTCTCCCCCGTACGGGCGATCCGCGCCCCTCTGCTCCCCCGCGCAGGCGAGCCGCCGGCGCTTCATCCCCCGTGCCGGTGATCCGGTAAGACCACCCGCGGCGGCGATCCGGCGGCACCCGTCCGCGGACGAGCATGGATCCCGGAAAGACCGCACCGCCCCGGCCGCCGCGACACCGCCGCCCGGGACGCGTCGCGGCCACGAAATCCGCCACTCACCCGGGGAGTTCCGCCATGCCCGTGATCCTCCAGCCGCCGCTCTGCCCGGACGACGGGAACCCGGGAGGCTCGCGTCCGCCGCGCCGCCGCAGAGGCCGCGGCACGTCCGGTCCGCCCGCGCCGGACGGGGCCGGTCCGGCGCCCCGCGCCGCGAAGTGCCGGAGCCGGCGCGGCCCCGCGTGGTTCGCGCTGGTCGTGTGGGCGGTCGTCGCGGTCGGCGGATTCGCCCTGGGCAGCGCGGTGTTCGGGCGCCTGGACCCCGCGGTCGGCATCGTGCCGGGCAGCGAGTCGGACCGGGCCGCGGCGACGCTGGAGCGGCTCGACAACGCGGCGGGGGCGGGCAGCGAGACCATCACCGCGGTCGTGTCCGGACGCCCCGCGGACGACACCCGGTTCGCCGAGCAGGTCCGCGCCGCGGCCGACCGGGTGCGGGCGCTGCCCGGGGTCGCCTCGGTGGCCGACCCGTACACGGCACCGGACGCGCTGCCGCCCGCCCGCGACGGCCGAGCGGTGCTGATCCGCGTCGACATCAGCTCGCGCGACGGCATGCCCGATTCGCTGGACACCGCGCAGCAGGCGGCAGCCATCCTGGCCGGCATCGACGCGCCGAGCGTGCAGGTCGGCGGCGGTCCACTGCTCGACCACGAGATGGAGGCGCAGGCCGAACGCGACCTGAGCAAGGCCGAGTTGATCTCGCTGCCGGTCGTGGTGATCCTGCTGCTGATCGTCTTCGGCGGCGTGGTGGCGGCCGGCCTCCCGCTGGCCGTGGCGCTGGTCGGGATCGCCTCGACGTTCCTCGTGCTGTTCGGGTTCAGCCTGGTGACCGACGTGTCGGTGTACGCGGTGCAGGTGACCACGATGCTCGGCCTCGGGCTCGCGGTGGACTACGCGCTGCTGATCGTCACCCGGTTCCGCGAGGAACTGGCGGACGGCGACGGCACGGTGGACAGCGCGGTACGCCGCACCGCGGCCACCGCCGGGCGCACCGTCCTCGTCTCGGGTCTGACGGTCTCCGCGGGGCTGGCCGGCCTGCTGGTCTTCCCCGACCCCTTCCTGCGCGGCATCGGCATGGCGGGCGCCGCGGTGGTGGCCATCGACATGATCGCCGCACTGACCCTGCTGCCGGCCCTGCTGCGGCTGTTCGGGCACCGCATCAGCCCGGCGAAGCGGACGGCACGCGAGGGCCGCGTGTTCGCCCGGGCCGCGCGGCTGGTCGGCAAGCGTCCCGTCCTCGTCCTCACCCTGCTGGCCGCCGCGCTGGCAGTGCTCGCGCTGCCGGCCGCCGGCATGCGGCTGTCCGGCGGCGATGCGCGGTCGCTGCCCGAGTCGTCCGCGTCCCGGCAGGTCTACGAGAAGGTCCGCGACGACTTCGGTGCGCAGTATGTGGCCGACCCGGTCACCGTACTGGTCCGGGCGGACGGGCCCGGTGCCGCGACCGGTGCGGGTCCGGACACCCGGGCGCTGGCCGCCGATCTCGCGAAGGTGCCGGGTGTCGTCGAGGTCGGCGAGCGCCGGATGCCGGACGGCACCGCCGTGTTCACCGTCCGCGCCGGACTCCCGGCCGGCACCGCGTCCGACGGGCCGGCCGCGCAGCGCGTCGTGCGGGACATCCGGGACCTGCGCGGCAGCGGGGCGCACGCCGCGCTGGACATCGAGGTGACCGGCCCGGCGGCCCGCCTGGTGGACTACGACGCGATGCTCGGCGACCGGCTGCCGTACGCGGTGGGGCTCATCGTGCTGGCCACGCTGGTCCTGCTGTTCGCCTTCACCGGGTCGGTGCTGCTGCCGCTGAAGGCCGTGCTGTCGAACGTCCTGTCGGTCGGCGCCGCGCTGGGCGTGGTCGTGTGGGTGTTCCAGGACGGGCACTTCGGGCAGGGACTGGGCGCGGTGGACTCCACGGCGCCGGTGCTGATCGCCGCAATCGCGTTCGGACTGTCCATGGACTACGAGGTGTTCCTGCTGTCCGCGATCCGCGAGGAGTGGCTGGCCGGCGGCGAGCCGCGCGCTGCGGTGGCGAAGGGCCTGCAGCGCAGCGGCCGGGTGGTGACCGGGGCGGCGCTGCTGCTCGTGGTGGTCTTCGCGGCGTTCACCACCGGCGGGTTCTCGCCGATCCGGCAGATCGGCCTCGGCCTGACGCTGGCGATCGTGCTGGACGCGACCGTGGTGCGGATGCTGGCGGTGCCGGCCGCGATGACGCTGCTGGGCCGGGCCGCGTGGTGGGCGCCGGGGCCGCTGCGGCGCCTGCACGGCAAGTACGGGTTCACCGAGGGCGCATCGCAGTCCGGAGGCCCGGCGCAGGCCGATGCGAAGGCGGCTGAACCGGCCTGGGAAGCGTCCGGCACGGCCGGTGCCGGGTCCGGCGAAATCTCCGGTCCCGTACGGGAACCATCCGGGGTCGGCGGCCCGTCCTAACCGATGTGCCGCCAGGGGGTGGCGGCGCTATCGGGGGTCCTCGGGGGGCCGGGCAGGGCAGTACGGGCACGACGCAAAAGCACGACGCAAGAGCACGTCGCACAGGCACGGCAAGCAGCACGCGCACCATGCACGGAAACGGCCGCCGCCGCGCCCAAGGGCACGGCGGCGGCCGCATGTTCGCCCGGCTCGCGGGCCGCGGTGTCAGGGGCGGGTGAGGTGGCGGCCGATCACCATGCGCTGGATCTGGTTCGTGCCCTCCACGATCTGGAGCACCTTCGCCTCACGCATGTAGCGCTCCACCGGGAAGTCGGTGGTGTAGCCATAGCCGCCGAACACCTGCACAGCGTCCGTGGTCACGCGCATCGCGGCATCCGTGCAGAACAGCTTGGCCATCGCGGCCTCCTTGCCGAACGGCCGCCCCGCGTCGCGCAGCCGGGCCGCGGTCAGGTAGAGCGCGCGGCCGGCCGCCACGGCCGTGGCCATGTCGGCGAGCATGAACTGGATGCCCTGCAGGTCCGCGATCGGGGCACCGAACTGGCGTCGCTCGCGGGCGTATTCGACAGCCGCGTCGAGGGCCGCCTGGGCCACGCCGACCGCGCACGCGGCGATGCCGAGCCGGCCCGAGTCGAGCGAGGCCAGGGCGATCTTGAAGCCGATGCCCTCCTCGCCGATGCGGTCCGCGAGCGGCACCCGGACGCCGTCCAGGTGCACCTGCGCGGTCGGCGAGGACCGCATGCCCATCTTGCGCTCCGGGGCCGCGAAGCTCAGGCCGTCCGCGTCGGCGGGCACGATGAGCGTGCTGATGCCGCGCGGGCCGGGCTCGCCGGTGCGCACCATGACGGTGTAGAAGTCCGCGACGCCGCCGTGCGTCGTCCAGGCCTTGGTGCCGGTGACCGTGTATCCGTCGCCGTCCGCGAGGGCCCGGGTGGTCAGCGCGGCCGCGTCGGAGCCGGACTGCGGCTCGGACAGGCAGTACGCACCGAGGAGTTCGCCGGAGAGCATGGCGGGCAGGCGGGCCGCGCGCTGCTCGTCGGTGCCGAACTGGGCGACCGGGTAGCAGGACAGCGTGTGCACGCTGACCCCGAGGCCGACCGCGAGCCATCCGGCGGCGAGCTCTTCGAGGACCTGCAGGTACACCTCGTACGGCTGGCCGCCGCCTTCGTACTCCTCCGGATACGGCAGCGACAGCAGCCCGGCCGCGCCCAGCGTGCGGAAGACGTCCCGGGGGAATTGCGCGGCGTCCTCGTCGGCGGCGGCGCGCGGGGCGACCTGCTTGGCGACAAGTTCGCGGGTCAGGTCGAGGAGCGCTTCGGCTTCCTCGGTGGGCATGCTGCGCACGACAGCCATCGGTGCGTCCTTCCGTGGGGCCCTTTGTGGGGGTCCGGCGGTGTTCCGACAGGGGATGCCGGGCGGGGTCGCCGCGCGGCACGGTCCGATCGTACGCAGGGCCCGCCCGGGACGGCAGCACGGCCCGGGCCAGGCCTGCGGCGCCCGACCCGGGGCAGGTCCCCCCGGGCCGGGCGGCGGCGTCAGGCGTCGACGACGGCGAGGTCGTGCGGCCGGTGGTTGACCGGCTCGCCCGCGTCCGCGCCGCACACCACGATGTCCTCGATGCGGGCGCCGTGCTTGCCGGGCAGGTAGATGCCCGGCTCGATGGAGAACGCCATGCCCGGTTCGAGGACGAGCGGCGAGCCGGCCACGATGTACGGCTCCTCGTGGGTCTCCAGGCCGATGCCATGCCCGGTGCGGTGCACGAAGTACTCGCCGTATCCGGCGTCCGCGATGATGTCGCGGCCCACCGAGTCGAGCTGCTCGGCGGTGATGCCGGGGCGGACCGCGTCGCGCTGCGCCTGCTGGGCCCGCTGGAGGACGGCGTAGTAGGCGGCGAAGTCAGCGGGCGGCTCGCTCACGCAGTAGGTGCGGGTCTCGTCCGAGCAGTAGCCGTCGTGCGTGGTGCCGCCGATGTCCACGACCACCGGGTCGCCCGGCCGGATCACCCGGTCCGAGACCTCGTGGTGCGGGCTGGCGCCGTTGGGGCCGGACGCGACGATGACGAAGTCGACCCGCACGTGGCCCTCGGCGATGATCGCGTCGGCGATGTCGCGGCCCACCTCGCGCTCGGTGCGGCCGGCCCGCAGCCAAGTGCCGACCTGGGCGTGCACGCGGTCGATCGCGGCGCCCGCCTCGCGCAGTGCCTCGATCTCGGCGGGCGTCTTGCGCATGCGCATCTCGCGCAGCACGTCGCCGGCCAGCGACTGCTCGGTGCCGGGCATCGCGCGCCGGAACGCGAGGAGCTTCTCGGCCCACATGTGGTTGTCGACGCCGACCTTGGCCAGGCCGCCGGGGAGGCGGCCGGCGATCAGCGCGTACGGGTCGTCGGTCTCGGCCCAGCCGGCGATGTCGATGCCGAGCCGGGCGGCCGGCGAGGCCTCCGCGGCGGGCTTTTCGAGGCCGGGGACGACCAGGAACGCATCGCCGTCGGCGGGTACGACCAGACAGGTGAGGCGCTCCAGCGGCAGGGCTTCGTAGCCGGTGAGGTAGCGCAGGTCGGCGCCCGGGCTGATGAGCAGGGCGTCGAGTCCGGCCTCGGCAGCGGCTTTGGCGGCGGCGGCGAGGCGGTCGGTGGGGTACAGATCCGTGTTGTGGCTCACGAGGGCCAATCTAGAACGATCGCGGGCCCGGCGCTGCGCGGGGAACGGCCTGTTCAGGCTGTCCGGAGGCAGCGCCGGGCCCGGTCGGTCAGCGGTGTGCGTAGGCCGGGACCGCGCGGCGTTCGCGGACCGCCTCGGCGACCGCGTCCCACAGCGTCGCGCGGGCGCGCAGCGCGACGGTGACGGTGCCCGCGCACTCGCGCCAGCGGCGCGGCTGCAGGCCGCACAGGTCTTCGAGCAGGCGGAGAGCCATGGGGCCGTGCTCGTCGCCGTCCACTTCGATGTGCCGCTGGAGGTACTCGCGGAAGAGCGTGAAGTCGGCGGTCTCGTCGGACAGCGGGCCCGGGCCGGGCAGGTGTCCGGCGGTGCCGCCCTCTCCGGTCGCGACGGGGTCGCCCAGCACGTGTTCGAACATGCGCGGCACGAGCTCCTCGCGGCCCAGCGCGAACGCGGCGGCCACGCAGTGCACGGGGGCGTGTTCGACGATGCGCCAGGTCTGCGCCACGAACGCCGCGGCGGCCGGCGGTGCGCCGCACAGTTGCACGGCCTCGGGGACGCTCAGCCCGTCGGACAGCAGGTCGAGGAAGCAGAGCACGGGTGCGGTGTCGGCGCCCGCGGCGCCCATGGCCTCCAGGTACATCTCGAAGTGGCTGCGCGGGCCGAGGCTGGTCTCGTCGCTTTCCTCGGTGAGCACGATCTCGTTGACCAGGCGCCGCGCTTCGGGGTGCCCGCGCGGCGTCCAGGGCACGGCGACGCAGGTCAGTTCGCGCTGCAGCACGGTGAGCAGGGACATGAAGTCCCAGACGGCGAAGACGTGGTGCTCCATGAACACCCGGATGTCGTCCGGCCGGCTGAGCATCCGGTAGACGGGGTGGCGCAGCACGCGCTGCCGGGCCGGGGCGGTCTCGCCGAGCAGCCGGGTGGCGCGCGGCAGTCCGAGGACGCCCGCATCGGCGGGCGGGCGCGGGAGTCCGTTGGTCGCTGCGGCGGCCGGTCCGGGGACCGGTCCGCCGATGGGTCCGGGCATGGGCTCGGTGGTGCGTGTCGTGCCGGTGGTGCCGGGCATTTCGGGATGGCGTATGGCGTCCACGGCGGTTCCCCCACTGGGTCGGCGGGCACGGCGGCCCTGTGGGATGGGCAGGGCGGGGCCGGGGGCGGGGACGGCACGGCCCGACGTCATCCGGGCCCGCGGCGGCTCCACACGGTAGGCGCGGGGTCACGCGGTGCGGTCGGAATCGGCGAAAGCTGCCGATTCCGACCGCATTTCTGGGATCATGCCGCCAAACGCTCGGCGTTCTCCGGGTGTTCGGCTGCGCCGGTCGCGGCAGGCGCGTCGTGCGCCAAGTGCCGTCCGCCGGGCAGGAATCGGGCGCCGACCGCGACCACCACGGCCAGGCCGACGGTGACGCCGAGGCCGGTGCGCAAGGTCGAGGCGTCGGCGAGGAAGCCGATCAGCACCGGGCCGAGGAGCAGTCCGGTATAGGCCATCGCCCCGACCCGGGCGATGGCCACACCCGCGCGGGCGGGGTCGCCGCCGCCGAGTGCGCCGCCGACCGAGAAGGCCAGCGGGACGACCAGGCACACGCCGACACCGACCAGGAAGAACCCGGCCAGTCCGGCCGCGGTGCCGCGTGCCGCGAGGGCGATCGCCAGGCCGGCCGCGGTGGCGAGGCCGGAGAAGGTGAGCACGGTCCGGGCGCCGAGCCGGTTCGTGATGCGGTCGCCGGTGAGCCGTCCGGCGGCCATCGCGGCCTCGTAGAGCGGGTAGGCGAGCGCGGCGACGGCCTCCGCGGAGCCGAGCGTGTCGCGCAGGTAGAGGCCGCTCCAGTCGGCGACCGCGCCCTCGATCATGAACGCGCAGAAGGCGATGGCCCCGGCGACGTAGACCGCGAGCGGCAGCCGGATGCGGGCCTTGCCGGGCGTGCCGGTCTTCGCGTCCGCGGCCCCGGGTGCCGCGGTGCTCTCCTGCCGGGCCGCGCCCGGACGGCGGGCCGGAGGGGCGTCGGGCAGGTAAGTGCCGCGCAGCCAGAGCGCGACCGGCACGCCGGCCGCGGCGGCGATGGCGACCGAGGCGGTGAACCCGAGGCCGGCGCGCGCGGCGAGCGCGCCGAGCAGGCCGCCGACCACGGCGCCGATGCTCCAGCCGGCGTGCATGCCGGCCATGAGGGAGCGCCCGTACCGCTGTTCGAGCAGCGAGGCCTGGGTGTTCATGGCGACGTCGGTCACGCCGAAGACCACGCCGAAGGCGAGGCCGGCCGCGAGGATGACGGGCAGTGTCGGGGACAGGCCGATGCAGGCCACCGCGAGCGTGCACAGCGGGACCGCGATGCGCAGCAGGCGGCGGCTGCCGTAGCGCGCGACGAGGCGGCCCATCAGGGCCATCGAGGCGATGCCGCCGACGCCGAAGGCGAGGACGACCAGGCCCAGTTGGCCGTCGGAGACGTCGAGCTTGTCCTTGAGTGCGGGGACCCGGACGGTCCACACCGCGCACAGGGCGCCGGCCAGGCCGAACGTCCCGGCGATGCCGAACCGCGCGCGGCGCAGGGTGCGGGCGTCGTGGTCCGCGGCGGGATCGGCCGGGCGGCCGGCGGCGGAGCCGGAGGATATTGCGGCGGTCGGGTCGGAAGCCTGGTCGGCTGCCATGGTGAAGTACCCCTTCCGGGGGCGTGGTCGTACGTGGCTGTGCAGGATCGGCGGGCGGGCCGGGCCGAAGGGGCCGGCCGGACCCGGTTGCGGCGAGAGCGGGCGGGCCGCGCGTCGCGGGAGGGCGCCGGGCCGGTCAGCCCGCGCCGGCTCCGCGCGGCTCCGCGTCGAGGAGGTGCAGGAGGCGGCGGCGCAGTTCGTCGCACTCCGCGGCGTCGAACAGCTCCGGGTCGTACTCCATGGCCTCCCAGAGGCCGTCGACCGCGAGGCGCACGATCCGCGCGGCGACCACGTCGACGCCGTCCTCGTGGCGGTGCCAGCGCCGGGTCGCGTCGCGCAGCGGCTCGGCGAGGTCGGAGGCGGTGGCCGCGGCGGCCACCACGGCCCAGCGGCGGCGGGCCCGGGCCGGGTCGCGGTCGGTGACGATGTCGAAGGTGGTCTCGACGTACGCCCGGGTGTAGGTGCCCGGCGAGCCGTCGCCCTGCTCGGCGCGGTCCGAGACGGCCTGGTCGAACTCCTCGACGAGGCGCTGCACCAGGGCCTTGACCAGGGCTTCCTTGGTGCCGAAGTGGTAGAGCAGACCGCCCTTGCTGACCCCGGCGCGGGCCGCGACGGCAGCCAGGGTCAGGGCCGTGGTGCCGTGCTCGGCGAGCAGCTGCTCGGCGGCGTCGAGGAGGAGGTCGCGCTTCATGGTCGGACTGTACCGTCCGGACGGTACAGAAGACGAGTGGGTTTTCTGCCGTGCGCTTCTGCTGTTCGCTTCTGCCGTTCGTCGTCAAGCCGAGCTGACGCCGCCGGCCTGGTCCCGGCGCCTCGGGGAGGCACCGGGCCAGGCCGGCCCGTCGGCTGTTCGCGTCTTCAGTTGTTCGCGCCCGGTCGTCCGAGGGCGCTTCCGCGGCGCGTTCCGCGCGAAGCTCAGCCCGCGTCCGCCAGGCCGCCCAGGACTCCCTCGGCCGCCAACTTGGCGACCTCGGCCGGATCCAGGCCCCAGCCCGCCAGCAGTGCCGGGGTCAGCGTGCCGGGTGCGCCGGCCGCCTTGGACGGGGTGCGCGAGAGGCGCGGGGCCGCCTCGGGCTGCACGGTGCCGTCCGGCGTGGCGTAGGTGCCGCGGGCCACGTTGTGCGGGTGCGCGGCGGCCTCGTTCCAGTCGAGGACCGGGGTGACGCAGGCGTCGGTGTCCTGGAAGACCGCGGTCCACTCGTCGCGGGTGCGGCTCGCGATCACCTCGGCGAACCGGGCGCGCAGCACCGGCCATCCGGCCTTGTCCATCTGCCCGGGCAGGTCCTCGTCCGCGATGCCGAGGCCGGTCAGGAACTGCGCGTAGAACTGCGGCTCGATGCAGCCGACCGCCACGTGGCCGCCGTCGGACGCGGTGTACACGTCGTAGAACGGCGCTCCGGTGTCCAGGAGGTTGGTGCCCACCTGGTCGTTCCAGCCGCCGATGCCGCGCATGCCGTGGATGAACGCGGACAGTGCGGCGGAGCCGTCCGTCATGGCCGCGTCCACGACCTGGCCCTGGCCGGTGCGCTGGGCCTCGACGATGCCCGCGAGGATGCCGAACGCGCAGAACATCGCGCCGCCGCCGTAGTCGCCGACCAAGTTCAGCGGCGGGACGGGGCGTTCGCCCGCGCGCGCGAAGGAGTGCAGCACGCCGGAGATCGAGATGTAGTTGATGTCGTGCCCGGCGCGCGGCGCGAGGGGGCCGTCCTGGCCCCAGCCGGTCATGCGGGCGTACACGAGCTTGGGGTTGCGGGCCAGGCAGGTGTCCGGGCCCAGGCCGAGGCGTTCGGTGACCCCCGGCCGGAAGCCTTCGATGAGGACGTCGGCGGCGTCGATGAGGCGCAGCACCGTCTCGGTGCCCTCGGGGTTCTTGAGGTCGACCTCGATGCCGCCGAGGCGGCCGCGGCCGACCGCCAGGTGCGGCATGCCGCCGCCGCCCAGCCGGTCCACCCGGATGATCTCCGCTCCGGCGTCCGCGAGCATCATGCCCACGAAGGGCCCGGGGCCGATGCCCGCGAGCTCGACGACCCTGATCCCCGACAGCGCACCCATGCGGTGTCCCTCCGAACGGGGCCGGAGCGGCCCGGCTCCGGGCCCCGGCCGACGTGATCATGCCTGACACAGTCAAGCACACGGCCGGCGTGCGGTCAGGAGGGCGGCGGTGCGGTGTCCGCGAGGTGCACGATCTCCAGGGCGATCAGCAGGTCGAGGCGCAGCCGGGAGTCCTGGGTGAACGGCCCGACCAGGCGCTCGAGTTTGCCGATCCGGTAGCGCAGCGTGTTGTAGTGCACGTAGAGCCGCCGGGACGTCTCGGCCACGTTGAGGTTGGTCTCGAGCAGCACCTGCAGGGTGTGCCGCAGGTCGCTCGCCTCGGCGTCCTCGGGCTCGGCGAGCGTGCCGAGGACCTCGGCGGCGAAGCGCTCCAGTTCACCGTGCGCGGGGATCAGCGAGAGCAGCCGGAAGACCCCGAGCCGGTCGAAGTCGGTGACCGCGCCCGGCCCTTGCAGGCGGCGTCCGGCGTCGACTGCGCGCCGGGCCTGCTCGTACGCGCCGGGCAGGGCGGCGATGCCGCGCACCGGGCGGCTGATGCCGGTGGTGAAGCCGCGCGGGATGCGGGCGCAGGCCGAGCGGACCCGGGCCGCGACGTCGTGCGCCACGAGCGCTACCGCGCCGCGGTGCGCGGCATCGGCCGGCACGGTCAGCAACGCGACGACCTCGCCCGGGTATCCGGCCACCACGGCGTCCGGGTCGGCCTGGCGGACTGCGGCGGTCCAGGCCGCGGCCAGCGCGTCCTGGTGGCGGCGCAGCGTCGCGGCGGTGTCGTCGGGCTGCGGGTCGGGTTCGGCGACCACGACGGCCACGCAGCGGTTCATCAGCCGTCCGAGACCGGACGGCGGCAGCTGCCCGGGGTCGGCCAGGCGGCCGGCCAGGACGTCGCGCAACAGGTCGGCGCGGTACTTCAGTTCCCCGGCGTCGGCGCCCGCATCTGCGGCGGCCTGCGCGAGTTGCCCGGCGAGCGTCAGCGCGTGCGCGGCCGCGGGCAGCATCCAACGGCCGAAGCGGCCGCCGAACAGCCCGTCGGCAGCCGGCGATTCCTCGGCGCCGAGGACGTGTGCGGCAGCGGTCTCCGCGGTGCCGCCGGGCCGGTCCGGGCGTCCCGGGCCTTTGCGCGAGGGGGTGGCTGCGCGGCCCGGAGCGGCGTCCTTCATGCCCGGGGCGAGCAAAGCCCTCGGGGCTTCCGGCTCGCTCGGCGCGCCGGAGGCATCCGGCGCAGCGGGTACCCCGGACCCGGCCGGCGTACGGGACTGCCCCGCCTTGCCCGGACGGGGCACCCCGGGCAGGCCTTCGGTGCCGTCCGCGGCAGTCCCGGCCCGGGGCTCTGCGGGGGTTTCGGCTCGGGTCCCGGCCGCGGTCGCGGTCCGGGTCTCGGCGGACGGTGCCGGCACGTCGGCCGGGACGGTGACCGACCCGTCCGGGCGGCCCTCGCTCGCGGCCAGTACGCCGCCGCGCACCCGCCGCTTCACCGGCAGCGTCCGGGCCGTCTCCCGGGTCCCGCTGCCCGCCGCCTGGGCCGAGCTGACCACTCCGGAACCGCCTGCTGCACCCGTCTTGGCGACCTTGGCCACCGTGCCCGCCTTCCCCGACGCGCCGGACTTGCTCGCCTTGCCCGACTTGCTGCTCTTCCCGGCCGGAGGCCCATCCCCGGCCGAACCGGTTCCAGCGTCGCCGATGCCCATGTACCGACCGTATCGGCGCGAACACACCCGCGTCAGCTCTCCCGGGGGCGCGCAGGCAGCGCGCCACCGGGGTGCGCCCGGCGCGCACGCTCACTCGATGGCAGGCAACCGGTCGAGTGCGCCCCGGCAACAGGCAGGTCGAGGGTCACTCTCGTGGGTACCATGCGAGGGCGGTTGCGTGGCGATCCGGGCACCATGGGTGACCATCCGGGGCGTCGCCTTGCCGCGCCATGTACCGCAAAACGGGGCGCCTGGCGCCGAATTGCCCTCGCAAGCGGTCCGTGCGGCACCGGCCACGTCCCAGGCCGGCCGCCCGGCCCCCCACCGCGACCGGGGGACTGTTCGCACGCGCTCCGGGGCAAAACCCCATGGGGAGCACATGGGGCGCACCGAACACGGGGAGATCCAGGGACGACACGGACGCGACAAGTCCGGTCAGGGGCGGTCCAGTGCCGGCTCCGGGGCAGCAGCCCCCGGGCCGGTCCGGGCCGGGGGAGGGAGCCGACACATGGCGAGCACCGAACGCGCGGCGCACACCGGCAGCACGGCCGAACAGGCTTGGCTGCGCGGCATGGACGCGTACGTCTCGGGTGAATACGGGCACGCCGAGCTGGAGTTCCGCACCGCGGTCGAGTTCGACCCGGGCATGGCCGACGCCTGGCTCGGGCTGCACGCGCTCAAGGTGGACGTCGCGGGTGCCGTGGTCGCCATGCACACCCACCGCGAGCGGTTCGGCGAGCAGCGCGCGAAGTTCGGGCGCCCGCTGAACTCCTGGTACTGGCTGGGCTGGTGGGTCCAGCTCGTGCTGGAGACCCCGCGCGACCTGGCGCTCGCGCACGCCTCGCACTGGCTGGACGGGCGGCACCTGCCCGAACTGGACACCGCGCTGGGGCACTGCCCGCCGCCGGAGTCCGATCCGGCCACCCGCTTCCTGCTCGCCTGCCGCGCGTACCTCGGCAAGGACTGGCACCAACTGCTCCGCCACACCGGCGGCCTGGAGGACGACCCGCTGCTCGGTGTCGAGGCCGGCCTGTTCGCCGGCATGGCCCGGGTGCGCCTGGGGCTGTACGACAAGGCCGAGCACGTGCTCGCCACCGCGCTCGCGCGCTGCCGCTCGGAGCATCCGCAGCGCAAGGAGCTCCGCTACTGGCTGGCCCGGGCGTACGAGGAGACCGGCCGGGCGCCCGCCGCGCTGCCGCTGTACCGCGCGGTGCACCACGCCGACCCGGCGTTCATGGACACCGCGGTCCGGCTGACCGCGCTGGCCGCGGAGGCGGCCGAGGCCGACACCGGCCCGACGCTGTTCCTGTACGACGCGACCGCCCGGCTCGGCGGCCCCGCGGTCGCCGACACGCCCGCGACGCTCCCCGGTGCACCGCACTCCCCCGCCCCGACCGGCAGCACCCCGGCGGCCGGCACCGGCGGCCAGGTCGCGGCCCCGCACGACACCGGCGGCCCGGGTGCGGGCGGATCCGGTGGCCCGGGTACGGGCGGATCCGGCGGCTCCGACGACGGCGAGGTCCCGGACACCGCGGGCACCCCGGCCGTGCCCCTGCCCGCCGCGAGCGGACCGGACGCCGAAGCCGACGCCGATTCCGACCTGGCTGTCGGATCCGGCCCGGGCTCGGCAGCCAAGTCCCCGCGCACCCCGGCCCCGGCGGCCGCAGCCGCGGAGGATCTCGCCGCGGCGCTGGGCGAGTTGGAGCGCATGGTCGGCCTGGAGCCGGTCAAGCAGCAGATCCGCGCGCTGTCCGCGCAGATGCGCATGAGCCGGCTCCGCAAGGCCCGCGGCCTGCCCGCGGCCGCGCCGAAGCGGCACTTCGTGTTCTCCGGCCCGTCCGGGACCGGCAAGACCACCGTGGCCCGGCTCATCGCCCGGGTGTTCCACGCCCTCGGGCTGCTGGAGTCGGACCGGCTGGTCGAGGCGCAACGCCCCGATCTGGTCGGCGAGTACCTCGGCCAGACCGCGGTGAAGACCGGCGAGCTGATCGACTCCGCGCTGGGCGGCGTGCTGTTCGTCGACGAGGCGTACGCGCTGGCCGGGAACGGCTACGCCAAGGGCGACGCGTACGGCGACGAGGCCGTGCAGGTGCTCCTCAAGCGCGCCGAGGACGACCGCGACCGGCTGGTGATCGTGCTGGCCGGCTATCCCGAGGGCATGGACCGGCTGCTCGCCTCCAACCCGGGGCTCACGTCGCGGTTCACCACCCGGGTCGAGTTCCCCAGCTACGACGCGGCCGATCTGGCCCGGATCGCTGACCATTTGGCGGTGGCGGGCGGCGACATGTGGGACGAGGACTGCGTGGCCGAGCTGCGCAGCATCACGGACCACGTGTGCGAGCAGGGCTGGATCGACGAGCTCGGCAACGCCCGGTTCGTGCGGACCGTGTACGAGAAGGCGTGCGCGTACCGCGACCTGCGGCTGGTCGGCATGCCGGGCGAGCCGGACCGCGAGGAGCTGACCACGCTGCGGCTGCCCGACCTGCTGCAGGCGTACGGCGAGACCGCGGGCGGGCGCTCCTGACCCTCCCGGCCTCTCGGGCCCGCCAGGCTCGCGGTACGCGTCCCGTCAGGCTCCGGTGTCCTCCGCGAAGGCCGGGATCACCTCGCGCCCGAACAGCCGGACCATCGCGGCGATCTCGTCGAACGACCCGAGCGACGCCTGCGCCGCGCTGCCCGGCAGTCCCCCGCCGAAGGCGCTGTGCACGTGGTCGCAGCCGGTCTCGGCGGCGTAGCGGCGGATCTGCGCGACGACGTCCTCCGGGCCGCCCCACAGGAGCCGGTCCCGGGCGATCTCCTCGGCGGAGACGTCCTCCCCCGCGTCGATGCGGGCGAAGAGCGCCTTCTCGGCGTCGTCCTCGGCCGATTCGCGCCAGTGCTCCATGAGCCCGCCGACGTATTCGGGCAGGACGTCGCGGGCCACCTGCGCACGGTCGGTGCCGAGCCAGGCGTAGCGGCGCAGGATCCACGCGGGCCGCTTGCCGGTCTCGGCGCATGCCTCGCGGTACACGTCCAGGCAGGACGCGGCCTTGGCGAGCGACTGGACCGGCCCGCACAGCCACGCGTCGCCGAGCCGCGCGGCCCGGCGGACCGCGGCGTCCGCGACGCCGGCCACCCACAGCGGCGGATGCGGGTCCTGGACCGGGCGCGGGTGCACGGTCAGGTCCGGGAAGGACCAGAAGCGCCCCTCGTAGCCGGTGTCCTCGGTGGTCCACACGTGCTTCAGGATGCGCAGCGCCTCTTCCATGCGGGCGCCGCGCTGCCGGAAGTCCGAGCCGTGCACCTGGTATTCGAGCGGCCACCAGCCGGTGCCGACGCCGAGCGAGACGCGGCCGCCGGAGATCTGGTCGATGATCGCGACCTGCTCGGCGACCCGGACCGGGTTGTGCACGGGCAGTTGGAAGATGCCGGTGCCGACCCGCAGGGTGTCGGTGCGGGCCGCGACGGCGGCGAGCAGGGTGAGCGGGTCGGCGAGGTTGCCGGGCATGAAGTGGTGGTGGCCGACGGTCACCGTGGTGAAGCCGGCCTCCTCGGCGATCCGGGCCAGCTCGAACGTCCGGCGGTAGGGGTCGCGCTCGGCCGGATCGATCAGCAGCGGCAGGGACATCGAGAACTGCATGTGCTCATCCCCTCGGGGCGGTCGGGGTCGTACGGCGGCCGCCAGCCGAGCTGACGGACCATCAGACCTTGGCGTACGGAGCCGCAACGATCAACACCCACCGCGGCCGGGCTGCGTCTTCCCGGGGCTTGTCGGTGGGGCATGCGAGGCTGCACACGCACCCGCGTACGGACACCGTGCGCTGCCGGGAAGGGGAGCCCCACATGACCGACGCCGCCGTGCGGACCGTCGACACCGCCGAACGCCGCACCCGGCTGGTCCGGCGCCACCTGCTCGGCGGCCCGCCGGCCGCGGTGCCGCCCCTGGACGTCGCGCGCACCCTGGTCGCCCTGCACTCCACCGACCCGGCCTCGGTGTTCCTGTCGGTCGCGGCCCGGTCGACGGCCACGTCGGCGGACGTCGAGCAGGCGCTGTACGAAGACCGCTCCCTGCTGCGGATGTTCGGCATGCGCCGCACGGTCTTCGTCTTCCCGGCGGACTTCGCGCCGGTCGTGCACTCCTCCACCACCGCGGCCATCGCCGCCAAGGAGCGCAGGGAGATGCTCAAGCTCGGCTTCGGGGACGGCACCGTGCCGGACGCATGGCTGGACGAGGTCGAGGCGTCCGTCGTGGCACAGCTGGCCGGGCTGCCGGACGCAAGCAGCGCGGAGCTCGCCGAGCTCGAACCGCGGCTGCGCGAGACGCTGGTGTACGGCGTCGGCACCAAGTGGGAGACCGAGCAGGCGGCGAGCATGCGGGTGCTGCGGAAGCTGTCGATGGACGGCGCCATCGTGCGCGGGCGCCCGCGCGGCAGCTGGACCTCCAGCCAGTACCGGTGGTCGGCCGCCGAACCGCATCCGGACGCGCCCGCCGACGCCGCCCGCGCCGACCTCGTACGGGCCTGGCTGGGCGCCTTCGGCCCGGGCACCGAGGCCGACGTGAAGTGGTGGACGGGCTGGACGCTCACGCAGGCCAGGGCCGCGCTCAAGGCGGTGAACGCGGTGCCGGTCGCACTCCTCGGCCCGGACGGCTCCGCCGCGGGCACCGGCTACGTGCTCCCCGACGACGTCGACCCGGTCACCGATGGCACCGCACCCCGGGCGGCGCTCCTGCCCGCGCTCGACCCGACCCCGATGGGCTGGCAGCAGCGCGACTGGTACCTCGACGAGGCGTGCCGCACCGAGCTCTTCGACCGCTCGGGGAACATCGGGCCGTCGGTGTGGTGGCAGGGCCGCATCGTGGGCGGCTGGGCGCAGCGGGCGGACGGCTCGGTGGTGTGGCGGCTGCTCGCCGACGCGGGCGCGGAGGCCGAGGCGTCGGTCGCGGCCGAGGCGGAGCGCCTGGGGGCGTGGATCGGCGGCGTGCGCGTCACCCCGCGCTTCCGCACGCCCCTCGAACGCGACCTGACGGCCTGAAGGTTCACCCGGACGAGGGTCCCCCGTCCGGAGGTGTCAGCGCTCTGCGGGCTCGATTCCGCCGAACCGCTCGACCAGATCCCGCAATTCGGTGGCCGCCGCGATGGCCTTCTGGCGGCCGTTGGACGTCTGGATCCCCATCGCCGCCAACGTCTCGCCGTCCGACAGGTCGAGGAACACCCACGGGTCGCCCTGGCGCAGGGTGACCCGCACGATCTGGGCCCACTCCAGGTGCCGCACGCGCAGCAGGTTGACCACGGTGACGCCGTCCTTGGTCGCGACGACCTTGGGGCGGCCGAGCGTGAGCAGGAAGCCGAGGCAAAAGACGCCGGTCAGCACGACCCCGGCCCGCGACCCGAAGTTCCACCCGCCGTCCTCCGGCAGCGCGACCGCGAGGACGGTGAGGCCGATCATGATGACCGCCCCCATGACCCGGGTGACCAGGCGGCTCCGCGCCGGGTACCAGGTCCGCGGCAGTTCACCGCGTTCGGCGGCACGGGCGGCAGGGTCGTTGGTCACAGTGCTCGACTCCATGGCGGACGGGTCACCCTCGCAAGATCGGTCCAAACAGCCGCACCGAGCCTACGGCGTCCCCGAAGCCCCCCTCCCGCCGGGACCACCCCACCGCCGACCCGCTACCCCCGAAGCCCGAGCAAAGCCCCCCGCCCGGCAACGGCACCCCACCCGCACGAGCGCAACACCCGCAGAGCTCCCCGACCGCCACGCAAACACGGCGCGAACGACCGACCCCCACCGCGCAGACCAGGCACAAGCAGCCATGCCCCACCCCGCACGTGCGACCCGCCTGACCGCTGCGGCGGTTCCGCCCGTCGACCTCCCCGTCCCCCGCCGCGAGCGCGGCCCCAGCGTCGGGCGGTGAGCCAGCCCAGGCGCTGCCCCACCACGGTTCCCAGACCGCCACGCGAACGGGCGTACGCAGCCGACCTCCGCCGCGCGGACCAGGCACAGACCACTCGCCCGGCCCGGCATCCTCCGCCCTTCGCGCGACTCCGGCCCTCGCCGCTGCGGGCGATTCCGCCTTGCAGCGCCCCATCCCCCTTCCGACACGGCCCACCATCAGGTCGTGAGTCGATCGACAGTCCCGCCAAGCCCGGGGCGATCTCCCGGCCCCTCCTGCCCGGCCGCGCCGCACAGCACGTGCCGCCGACCGACAGTGCCCCCGCCGAGCAGCCTCCCCAGCGCCCCGCGGCGCTCGCCGCGCGCTGCCGACCGCAGGCACCGCCGGCCCGGCGACACCACACGTGCCGCCGACCACCACGGGCCCACCACTCTCCCCGCCCAGCGCCCCCTGGCTCCCTAAGCAGCGTCGCCCGCGGCGCGCGGTGCCCCAGTCGACCTCCCAGCCCCCCTCGCGCCCCGCCGCGCAGTCTTCCCAGCGCCCCGCGGCGCAGCGCCGCGCGCTGCCCGCCGCGGGCACCGCCGGCCCAGCAACCAGGCGACACCGCCCGTGCCGCCGACCACCACGGGCCCACCACTCTCCCGCCCAGCGCCCGCGTAACGCCCTAAGCAGCGTCGCCCACGGCGCGGTGGGGCAGTCCCGGGTCGCTCCCGGCGACGAGCTCCCAGTGCTTGGGCGGTCTTTCGCCCTGGCGATTGCCCTCGCTTCCGCCAGGATGGCGAAGGGCCCGTGCCTGCAGCGCGAGCTGCGGGCGCGGGCCCTTCGGCGGCAAGCCGATCGGCGGGGGTGTCCCCGTCCGGTCAGAGGCGGCAGGCGTGGATGCCGGTCACCAGGATCGCCCGGGCCCCGATCTCCCACAGGTCGTCCATGATCCGCTGCGCCTCGCGGCGCGGGACCATGGCGCGGACCGCGACCCAGCCCTCGTTGTGCAGCGGCGACACGGTCGGCGACTCCAGGCCCGGGGTGAGGGCCACCGCCTGCTCGACGCGCTCGACGCGGATGTCGTAGTCCATCATCACGTAGCGGCGCGCGACCAGGACGCCCTGCAGGCGCCGGACCAGCTGGTCCACCGCCGCGGACGGCTCCGCACCGGTGCGCCGCACCAGCACCGCCTCGGAGTCGAGGATCGGGTCGCCGAAGATCTCCAAGCCGGCCTGCCGCAGCGTGGTGCCGGTCTCCACGACGTCCGCGATGACGTCCGCGACGCCCAGCTGGATCGCGGTCTCGACCGCGCCGTCGAGCTTGACCACCGAGGCCGCCTCGACGCCCTGCTCGGCCAGGTAGCGCTGCACGAGGCCGATGTAGGACGACGCGATGCGCGCGCCCTGCAGGTCCTTAACCGAGCCGTACGCGCCGACCGGCGCGGCCCAGCGGAAGGTGGCCTTGCCGAGGCCGAGTTCGAGGATCTCCTCGGCCTCGGCGCCGGAGTCGAGGAGCAGGTCGCGGCCGGTGATGCCGGCGTCCAGGCGTCCGGACCCGACGTACACCGCGATGTCGCGCGGGCGCAGGAAGAAGAACTCGACGTTGTTGTCCGGGTCGACGAGCACCAATTCCTTGCTGTTGGTGCGCTGCCGGTAGCCGGCCTCATGGAGCATCGCCGACGCAGGCTCCGAGAGCGAACCCTTGTTCGGGACGGCGATGCGCAGCATGAGGGGAACCTTCTTCCATGGGCGAGCGCCCCGGCCCCCGGACGCGCGGGCAGGCGCTTCCGGAGCCGGGGACTCGGATGATGTTCGGACCAGCGGGCGGCGCGGACGCCGCCCGGCTGTCACAGGTGAGCGTATACGTCCTCGAGGGTGATGCCGCGAGCGACCATCATCACCTGCAGGTGGTAGAGCAGCTGCGAGATCTCCTCGGCACACCGGTCGCCGTCTTCGTACTCGGCGGCCATCCACACCTCGGCGGCCTCTTCGACCACCTTCTTGCCGATGCTGTGCACGCCCTGCTGGACGAGCTCGGCGGTGCGCGATCCGGCCTGGCCGGCCGCGGCCTTCTCCTGCAGCTCCGCGAAGAGCTGTTCGAACGTCTTCATCGAGGGGATCGACTTCTCACTCTGGTCGAGACGGATGTGCTGCCGGGCGCCGCCGACGCGGCGTCAGCGCTGCGGCGTGGCAACTTTACGCAACGCGACCGCGGTCGCGACCGCCGCGGTGGCGGCCTCGCGGCCCTTGTCCTCCTTGGACCCCTCGATGCCGGCCCGGTCCAGCGCCTGCTGCTCGTCGTCGCACGTGAGGACGCCGAAGCCGACCGGCACCCCGGTGTCGAGGGCGACCCGGGTGAGGCCGTCGGTCGCCGCGGCGCACACGTATTCGAAGTGCGGGGTGCCGCCGCGGATGACCACGCCCAGCGCGACCACGGCGTCGTGGCCGTTCTCGGCGAGCGCCTTGGCGACGACCGGCAGCTCGAAGGCGCCGGGGACGCGGACCACGGTGGGCTCGGTGATGCCGAACTCGTCGAGGGCGGCGAGCGCCCCGGCGAGCAGGCCGTCCATGACCGGGGTGTGCCACTGGGCGGCGATGACGCCGACGCGCAGGCCCTGGGCGCCTTCCACGGTGAGCTCGGGAGCTCCGTTGCCACTCATGATCGCTTGATGTCCCGTTTCTGGTACGGAGATGGGCAGATGCGGTGG
Organism: Yinghuangia soli; assembly: GCF_021502675.1. Lineage (GTDB taxonomy): Bacteria > Actinomycetota > Actinomycetes > Streptomycetales > Streptomycetaceae > Yinghuangia > Yinghuangia soli. The sequence continues at coordinate 230,576 of NZ_JAKFHA010000009.1, read as the reverse complement.
TGCTGGTCGTGCGGTTCGTGCGGTTCGTACAAGTGCAGTTCGAACAGGTCGGACAGGTCGGACAGGTCGTGCGGTGCCGGTCCGCGCGGACCGGCACCACCGCCCCGGTGCCGCGTCAGCTGACCCCGTGCGGCGTCGCGTCGGCGGCCTCCAGCGGTTCGAGCCACGGCAGGTCGTGGCCCATCCGGTCGCGCTTGGTCAGCAGGTAGCGCAGGTTGTCCTCGGTGGCGTGCACCGGCAGCGGGACGCGGTCCAGGATCTCCAGACCGTAGCCCTCCAGCCCGGCGCGCTTGGCCGGGTTGTTGGTGAGCAGCCGCATGGACCGCACGCCGAGGTCGGACAGGATCTGCGCGCCGGTGCCGTAGTCGCGGGCGTCGGCGGGCAGCCCCAGCTCCAGGTTGGCGTCCACGGTGTCGTGGCCGGCGTCCTGCAGCTGGTACGCCTGCAGCTTGTGCAGCAGGCCGATGCCGCGGCCCTCGTGCCCGCGCATGTACAGCACCACGCCGCGGCCCTCGGCCGCCACGGTCTGCAGCGCGGCGGCCAGCTGCGGGCCGCAGTCGCAGCGCAGCGAGCCGAAGACGTCGCCGGTCAGGCACTCGGAGTGCACCCGGACCAGGACGTCCTCGCCCGCGCCGATCTCGCCGGCCACCAGTGCGATGTGCTCGACGCCGTCCAGCGTGCTGCGGTAGCCGATGGCCCGGAAGTCGCCGTGCGCGGTGGGCAGCCGGGTCTCGGCGGCGCGCTCGACGGTCTGCTCGGTGCGGCGCCGGTACGCGATCAGGTCGGCGATCGAGACGATCTTGAGGCCGTGCTCGCGGGCGAACGGCACCAGCTGCGGCAGCCGCGACATCGAGCCGTCGTCGTTCACGATCTCGCAGATCGCGCCGGCCGGCGGCAGACCGGCCAGGCGGGCCAGGTCGACGGCCGCCTCGGTGTGCCCGGGGCGCACCAGGACGCCGCCCTCGACCGCGCGCAGCGGGAAGATGTGGCCGGGCCGGGTGAGCTGGTCGGCGCGCGTGTCCGGGTCGGACAGCAGCCGCACGGTGCGCGTGCGGTCGGCGGCCGAAATGCCTGTGTGTATGCCTTCCTTGGCGTCCACCGAGACGGTGAACGCGGTGCCCTTGTGGTCCTCGTTGACCTGCGTCATCGGCGGCAGCTTGAGGCGGTCGAGGTCCTCGCCGGCCATCGGCACGCACACCACGCCGGAGCTGTAGCGGATCATGAAGGCCATCAGCTCGGGGGTGGCGAGCGAGGCCGCGAAGATCAGGTCGCCTTCGTTCTCGCGGTCCTCGTCGTCCACCACGACGATGGCCTGGCCGTCCGCGATCGCCTTGATGGCGTCCTCGATCGAGTCCAGGGTGAGGTCGAGGTCGGCGCCGGCTCCCGCGGCGGCGGAGTCCGGGCTCACGGTGTCCCCATTGAAGTCGTTCACGCCCGTGCTCCTTCCAGATGCCGCGGACCCGCGGCGATCGATTCCTGCCCTCCGGGCGCCCGGCCCGCAGCGCGCTGCGCGGCGGTGGAGCGGCGCCACCAGTCGCGCAGCCCGGCCAGGACCATGACCAGGAAGATGCCGTACACCAGGCCGGAGAAGACCAGGCCGTTGTAGAAGGTCAGCGGGACGCCGACCAGGTCGACGGCGATCCACACCGCCCAGAACTCCACCAGGCCGCGCGCCTGTGCGACGGTGGCGACCGCGGTGCCGACGAAGATGTACGCGTCGGCGGCGATCATCCACCAGCGGTGGTCCCACACCACGCCCCACTCGGCGAGCACCAGCGCGAACGCGGCGGTGCCGAGCACCATCGCGCCAAGCAGCGCGGCGCGTTCGCGGTGCGTCGCGAACCGCACCGCGATATCTCCGGTGGCGCGCTTGCCCTGGGTCCAGCGGACCCAGCCGTACGACGCCATGGCGATGATGAGGATCTGCCGCGAGAAGCTGCCGCCCAGCTGGTACGACCAGTACACGGCCATCAGCAGCAGCGAACCGGCGATCTGGACCGGCCAGGCCCAGATGGTGCGGCGCATCGCGAGGCCGACGGTGGCCAGCGCGAAGATGTTGCCGAGCAGGTCGCCGCGCACGACGTCCTGCCCGAAGACGGAGAACGCCGGGTCGCGCAGCCACTCCATGGTCGCGTCCCAGGCACCCGCGAATCCGGTCATGACCGGTCCCCGTATGCCTGCAGGCGCTCGACGTACTTGGCGATCACGTCGACCTCCAGGTTCACCGGGTCGCCGGCCTGCTTCACACCCAGCGTGGTGAGCGCGAGCGTGGTCGGGATGAGGCTGACGGTGAACCAGTCGGCGGCCGCCTCGACGACCGTGAGGCTGATGCCGTCCACAGTGATCGAGCCCTTGTCGACGACGTAGCGGGCCAGCGCGGCGGGCAGCGAGATCTTGACGACCTCCCAGTGCTCGCCGGGCGTGCGCGACACGATCGCGCCCATGCCGTCCACGTGCCCCTGGACCAGGTGGCCGCCGAGGCGCCCGCCGAGCTCCATGGGGCGCTCCAGGTTGACGCGCGAGCCGGGCTCCAGCGCGCCGAGGCTGGAGCGCTTGAGGGTCTCGGCCATGACGTCGGCGGTGAAGGTGGCCTCGGTGGGGTCGACCTTCTCGTCCACCACGGTCAGGCAGACGCCGTTCACCGCGATGGAATCGCCGTGCCGGGCGCCGGCGGTGACGACGGGGCCGTGCACGGTCAATCGGGCGGAGTCCCCGAGCTGCTCGACCGAGACGATCTCGCCGAGTTCCTCCACGATTCCGGTGAACACGCTAGGACTCCTTCACGGGGTGGGTGCCGCTCTCGACGGCGCTCTCGTCGCCGGGCCGCGCCGGGTATGCGGTGATCCTGATGTCGCCGCCGAGCCGCTCGCCGGCCACGACCTCGTGGACCGACAGCCGCAACGCATCGGCGATGGTGCTGATTCCTGCGCTGCCCAGGGCAGCGGGCCCGGCGCCCAGGAGGGCGGGGGCGAGGTAGCCGACGACCTTGTCGACCAGGCCGGCCGCGGCGTAGGCGCCGGCCAGGGTCGGGCCGCCTTCGAGGAGCACGGACCGCACGTCGCGGGCGTACAGCTCCTTGCCGAGCGCGTCGAGGTCGAGGCCGGTGCCTGCGGCGTTGCGCGGCAGGGCCGCGACCTCGGCCCGGCCGGCGATGCGTCCGTGCAGGTCGGAGAGGGCTTCGGGGGCCAGATCGTCGGCCACGACGACGAGCGTGGCCGCGGCGTCGTCGAGGACCCGGGCGCCGGCCGGGATACGGCCGCGGGTGTCGAGCACGACGCGGAGCGGCTGCCGGCCGGGACGTACTCCGGCGGCGTCGCGGACCGCGAGGTGCGGGTCGTCGGCGAGCAGCGTGCCGGATCCGGCGACCACCGCGTCGACTGTGGCGCGCAGCGCGTGGACGTCGGCGCGGGACTCGGCCGAGGTGATCCAGCGGCTGGTGCCGTCCGCGGCGGCGCTGCGGCCGTCGAGGGTCGCGGCGTACTTCCAGACGGTGAACGGGCGGCCCAGGCGGGTGGCGGTGAGCCAGGCCTCGTTGCCGCGGGCGGCCTCGTCGGCCAGCAGGCCGCCTTCGGCCGCGATGCCTGCCGCACGCAGCACCTCGGCGCCGCCGGCGGCCTTGGGGTTGGGATCGGCGACCGCGTACACGACGCGGGCGACGCCGGCCTCGATCAGCGCCTGGGCGCAGGGGCCGGTCCGGCCGGTGTGCGCGCAGGGTTCGAGGGTGACGTACGCCGTGCCGCCGCGGGCCCGCTCGCCGGCCTCGCGCAGCGCGCCGACCTCGGCATGCGGCCCGCCGGCGACCTCGTGGAACCCCTCGCCCGCGAGATTGCCTTCGGCATCGACGACGACGCAGCCGACGACCGGATTGGGACTGGTGGTGCCAAGGCCACGCGCGGCAAGCGCAATGGCGCGCCGCATGAGCGATTCCGCTTCGAACCCCTGGGGGGCCACCTCGCCGCCGGACACCCGGATCTCCTCCGCATCTTTGCGACGCGTGGACCGGGGGGCTTGCGGGCATGCCGCAGGAAGGCAGGACGGTTCGGCTCGAGCGCCCAGCACGATGTGCCGGTACGCCAAAGCCAGCCGCCGCGCGCTGCCTCCCATCCGGACTTTCACCGTCGGCACCGGAATTCCACCGGTTCGGCCGGCCGTCGTCTCCGGGTGGAGAACGTCGACCGGTTCGCGGACTTTTACCGCCGGTTCGGATTTTCACCGACCCCGGAGCGCGCGTACGTGACATTCGTACACCTCGAAGTGTGCCACGCCTGCCCGACTACTTGACCTTGCCGCTTCTGTGTGTTCCATCACGCGCACACAGCGCAGTCACGGCGCTACCTGACGAACCGTCAGTTGGCGGTGGCGCCCGGCGGACGCCGCTTCGGGCCGGTGTCCGCATGGCGACCTGATTCCCGGTCGGGCGCGCCGGGGTGGGATGGTGTCCCCATGGGCGTTCAGATCAATCCGAGCATTCTCTCCGCCGACTTCGCGCGTCTCGCCGAGGACACCGCCAAGGTGGCCAACGCCGACTGGCTGCACGTCGACGTGATGGACAACCACTTCGTCCCCAACCTCACACTGGGGCTGCCGGTCGTCGAGGCCATCCTCAAGGCGGCCGGCACCCCTGTCGACGCCCACCTGATGATCGAGGACCCGGACCGCTGGGCGCCGGCGTACGCCGAGGCCGGCGCGGGGAGCGTGACCTTCCACGTGGAGGCCGCGGCAGCGCCGGTGCGGCTGGCCCGCAACATCCGCGCGGCGGGCTCGCGCGCCTCGATGGCGCTCAAGCCGGCCACTCCGATCGAGCCGTACGAGGACCTGCTGCCCGAGCTGGACATGATCCTGATCATGACCGTGGAGCCGGGCTTCGGCGGCCAGAAGTTCCTCGACATCATGCTGCCGAAGATCCGCCGCACCCGTGAACTGATCGGCAAGCACGACCTGGACGTGTGGCTGCAGGTCGACGGCGGCGTCTCGGCGGAAACCATCGAGCGCTGCGCCGAGGCCGGTGCGGACGTGTTCGTGGCCGGCTCCGCGGTGTACGACGGCCGCGACCCGGGCGCGGCGGTCGACAAGCTGCGCGCCTTGGCCGACCAGGCCGTGGGCAAGGCCTCTTGGGCCTGCACGCACTGACGTATCGACCACCGGGCCCGGCCCGGACGCTGATGCGCTTACCCGATGCGCTTATGGGGCCGAACGGCACGCCGGTCGGCCCCTTTTGCGTGCCTGTTCTGATTGCGGGCGGGGCCTCGGCCGGTCACCGGCCGGGCCCGGTTGTGGGTACCGGGTCGCCGCGTCGCGCACCTGCGCACACGTGCGCCTGCGGTCTGTTGCCTCAGTGCGGCGCGTACCCCCGGATACGCTGCGCGGCATGGGGACGTCCAGCTCCGACTCCGGCCCACGCCCGGGCATCGCGCCCGGGGCGCGGCGTGCCGCGGGTCCGATGGTCGCGTGGCTGTACGGCGACCTGGCCCTGCACCCGTGGCACGCGGCGGACTCCGAGCACGACGCGTACCAGCTCTTCCATCAGCGCTCGGTCGCGATGGGCTGGCTGGACGACGACGCAGGCGGCGGGCTGTGGGGCATGAACGACGCGGAGTGGGGGCGTCCGCTCGGGTCCGCGGGTGCGGGGCCGATTGCCTGGTTCCAGGTCGAGTCGGCGCCTGCGGGCGGCGAACGTCCTTTGCCGGTCCAGGCGTTCCTGCGGTGTGCGGAGGATGTCGCGACGCGGGTGGGCGTCCTGCGGGCCGACCGGTGGCAGGTGCTCGTGCCGGTGCCGGGCATCGATGCCGCATCGCGCCCGCGGTACGCCGCGGTGCCGTCGATGCTGTCGGCACAGTGGTTCGGGCCGCGGAATCCGTGCGGACGCACGCCCGTCACACTCGGCATCGACAGCGGCGGCGACCCCGCGGTGGTCGAGGCGGCCCCACGCCTGTCGGCGTTGCTGCGCGGGCTCGACCAGGACGTCTTCCGGTGGAGCGCGGACGGCTACACAGTGGCGTCCGCTCCCCCGCCGCCTACACACGACTCGCTTTGGGCCGGGCCGCCGCGGCACGGCATCGCCTTCGAGGGCGAGTCGGCCGAGTGGTCGGGCGACGCGGCCGGGTGGCTCGCCGCGACCGTGGCGGACGCGGCTGCACGGGCGGAGATCCGCGTACCGCTGCTGATCACCCTCGCGCGGACCGACTCTCCGCGCTGACGCCGACCGGACGAGCGATGTCGTTCCCGGCCGTCCACTCGACCGCGTCGCCGACCTCGCGGCCGCGCCGGACGGTGTCCGCGACGACCACGTACACGAGTACCGCGGCCATGCCGATCAGGTGTTCGCGGCCCGCGAGGTTGGGCTTCCAGGCGACCTCGGCGATCATCAGGCCCCACACCACGGCCATGAGGATCACGGCCCGTTCGGTCCAGGCGACCGCGACGGCCAGGCCGACCACCGCCGCGGAAGGTCCGGTGTCCAGCACGTGCCCGAGTGCGGGGTCGATGCCGAGGACGCGGTCCGGACCGAGGGCGATCATCGCGCGGGCGGCCATCGTGCCCGCGAGCGTGGCGAGATAGGCGATGACGAGCGTGCGGGCCCGGCCGAGGAGGATCTCGGCGATCGCGAAGACGATGAGGACCTGCGCAAGCGCTCCCCAGACCGGCAGGTCGGGGGCCGGGACGAACAGCGAGACGGGCGTGCGGAGCAGCGCCAGCCACCAGGGGAGGTCGGCGCGCACGCCGCCCAGGATGCGGGTGAGGTCCTTGCCCCAGTCGAACTGCTGCACGATATGGAACAGCGCGACGAGGAATGTGGCCACCAAGGCGAGCGGGATCGCCGCGGGACCGCGGCGGCGCAGTACCCGGTAAGGCACGACGAACACCCGGACGCACTCGCCCTTGAAGGCATTACCGCGCATGGTCGGGCTCCACGGACGACGTCAGGGCAGCCCATCGGATGGGCATTTTGCGAGTTATGCCCTGTTTCAAAGGGAGCATCCGACGCGGACGCGGAAACCACCGTCCGGCCCCGCCCGATCACCGCAACGGCCGACGACGCCCGGCACGGCGCCCCGGTCGGCGTCGGCAGCGGGCCCGAGAGCACGAAGGACCCGGGCACCCCATGGGGTGCCCGGGTCCTTCACGTAGGCGGCCGGTGAGCGGGTCGCCTCTCGGCGAGTGGCACACCGGGGCTACAGCCGAACTGGTATTCCCCGGCGCCGATAGGTGAGGCCCGGGGACACCGGACTCACCGACCGAGATGTGTAACCGGGGCCGGGCCGCAGGCATTCCCCGTCCGCATTTACGCAGGTCAGGAGCCTTATGCCGGGCAGGGGCCCTCTTTCCGGCAGGAGCCCGCCGCCGGGAAGGAGCCCGCTGCCCGGCGGACACCGCTTGCGGGTCAGGCGCCGCGGCGCAGCAGGGCCAGGTACATCGCGTCGGTGCCGTGCAGGTGCGGCCAGAGCTGGATGTCCGGTCCGTCGCCGAGGCCGGTGACGCCCGGCAGGTACTCGCGGGCGTCGACCAGGCTGAAGCCGGAGCCTGCGGGCGAGGCGAGGACGTCGTCCACGACGGACCGGGTCTCGGCCTTGTGCGGCGAGCAGGTGACGTACGCAACGACCCCGCCGGGGCGTACCGCGCCGAGGGCCGAGGTCAGCAACTCGCGCTGCAGCGGGCCTAGTTCGGCGATGTCCTCGGGACGGCGGCGCCACCGGGACTCCGGGCGGCGGCGCAGCGCGCCGAGGCCGCTGCACGGGACGTCGGCGATCACCCGGTCGAAGGAGCCGGGCGCCCAGGCGGGGCGGGTGCCGTCGGCGGTGACGACCTGGTGCCGGGTGTTCCAGCCGATGGCGTTGCGGACCAGGCGGGCGCGGTGGTGGCGGCGTTCCACGGCCAGCAGGGCGACGTCGCGCTGCGTGGCGATGGCGGCCAGCAGGCCGGCCTTGCCGCCGGGGCCCGCGCACAGGTCGAGCCAGCGCGTCTCGTCTCCGTCGACCGCGGCGTTCGCGAGGGCCTGCGCGACGAGCTGGCTGCCCTCGTCCTGCACGCCGGCGCGGCCGTCGCGGACCGCGGCGATCGCGCCCGGGTCGCCTTCGGTGAGGACCGCGGCGAGCGGCGACCAGCGGCCCGGCTTGGCGCCCGCCTCGTACAGCTCGTCGAGCGTGGACCGGCCGGGGCGGGCCACCAGCGTGACCGCCGGGGGCTCGTTGTCGGCGGCCAGCAGCGCCTCGATCTCGGCGCGGCCGCCGCCGAGGGCATCCCACAGGGCGGCGACGACCCAGCGCGGGTGCGAGTAGACGATCGAGAGGTGCCCTTCGGGGTCCTCGTCGTACGGCGGCGCCACCTCGGCGAGCCACTCGTCGAGGTCGCGGGCGGCCACCTTGCGGAGCACCGCGTTGACGAACTTGGCCCGGCCGTCGCCCAGCACACCGCGCGCGAGCTCGACGGTCGCGGAGACCGCGGCGTGCGTCGGGATGCGCGTGGCGAGCAGCTGGTGGGCGCCCAGGCACAGGACGTCCAGGACCGGCGGGTCGACCTCGTTGATGGGGCGGTCCACGCAGCGGTCCAGGATCGCGTCGTACGTGCCCTGGCGGCGCAGCGTGCCGTGCACCAGCTCGGTGGCCAGCGCGGCGTCGCGGCCGGTCATGCGGCGGTCGCGCAGCAGTCCGGGCAGAACGAGGTTGGCGTACGCATCGCGGTCGTCGACCATGCGCAGCACGTCGAACGCGGCCCGGCGGGCGGCGTCCGGCTTGGGACGGCGGTACGTGCGCGCGGCCTTGCCCGGCTTGCCGGACGATTGCGGCGCCCGGCCGGGGGTCACCGGACGGGTCACTGGTCTCCTCCGAAATGCTCACCCGGCTCGGGCCGGACGCCGCGCGCCCAGTCCACCGCCGCCATCATGCGCTTGCCCTGCGGCTGCACATCGGTCAGTTCCACCGCGTGGCTGCCGGTTCCCACGCGGACGACCTTGCGCTCCACGGCGATCTCGCCGGGCGCCAGTTCGTTGTCGCCGGCCCGCAGCCGGACCGGGGCGAGCTTGACGCGCTCGCCGCGGAAGGTCGTCCAGGCGCCGGGGGCGGGAGTGCAGCCGCGGACGACGCGGTCGACGCGCATCGCGGGGGTCGTCCACACCACTTCGGCGTCGCCCACGGTGATCTTGGGGGCCAGCGAGACTCCGTCGGGCGCCTGCGGGACGGCGATCAGCGAGCCGTCCTCGATGCCGTCCATCGTCGCGGCGAGCAGCCGTGCGCCGGAGCGCGACAGGCGCTCGAGCAGGTCGCCGCTGGTGTCGCCGGGGCGCACGTCGTCGGTGACGCAGCCGTACACCGGGCCGGAGTCGAGGCCTTCCTCGATCAGGAACGTGCACGCACCGGTCACGTCGTCGCCGGCCATGACCGCATGCTGCACGGGTGCCGCGCCGCGCCACGCGGGCAGCAGCGAGAAGTGCAGGTTGACCCAGCCGCGGGCCGGGATGTCGAGTGCGACCTTGGGCAGCAGCGCGCCGTACGCCACCACCGGGCAGCAGTCCGGGGCGATCTCGGTGAGCCGGGCCAGGAATTCCGGCTCGCGCGGCTTGGCAGGGCGCAGCACCTCGATCCCGGCGTCCAGCGCGCACTCGGCGACCGGCGAGGGCCGCAGCTTGCGGCCGCGGCCGGCGGGGGCGTCGGGGCGCGTGACGACGCCGACGACTTCGTGGCGCGAGGCGATGAGCGCCTCCAGCGCGGGGACGGCGACCTCGGGGGTGCCGGCGAAGACGAGACGCATGGGGATCAGAGCGCCTTTCCGAAGGTCCCGTGCGGCGACACCTTGACCGCGGGCGGGGCCTGCCCGGCCCATTCCGCCTCGCGGATCGCCCGCAGCGCGGACTTGCGCTGCTCGCGGTCGAGCCGGTCGATGAACAGGATGCCGTCCAGGTGGTCCGTCTCATGCTGGATGCAGCGGGAGAGCAACTGGGTGCCCTCGATGGTCACCGGGTCGCCGTGCATGTTGAAGCCCTTGGCGACCACGCCGTACGCGCGCTTGGTGTCGTACGCCAGACCGGGGAGCGAGAGGCAGCCTTCCGGCCCGTCCTGCTCCTCGTCGGACAGATCCAGGTCGGGGTTGATCAGATGCCCGACCTCGCCGTCCACGAAGTAGGTGAACACGCGCAGCGAGACCCCGATCTGCGGCGCGGCCAGCCCGGCGCCCGGGGCGTCCATCATCGTGTCCGTGAGGTCCTTGACCAGGACCCGCAGCTCTTTGTCGAAGACGGTCACCGGATCCGCCGCGGTACGCAACACCGGATCACCAAAAAGGCGGATCGGCTGAACTGCCACAGAAGAACTCCCGTTCGACCGGAAACGACGGACCGGGGCGGACAACCCCCAACCCGCCCAGTCTACCGAGGCCCGGGGCCCCGCCCCGGCCCCCGAGACGAGCGCCAGGTAGCGGCATCGCGACGCTGGGTCATGGACCGATCGCCCCCGCCGAGGAACCGCCGGATCAAGCGCGCCCGGCCGGCCTGCAAGGGCCTCGAATAGCTGCAACCGAACGGATGGATTTCGGTACACTCCCCCGCATGGCCTGGGACACCGCACGGACGAAGCAACTGCTTCTGGACGCCGCCGTCGTCGAGTTCGCCGAGTTCGGGCCGGCGGGCGCGCGGGTGGCGCGCATTGCGCAGCGGGCAGGCGTCAACAAAGAGCGGATCTACCAGTACTTCGGCAGCAAGGAAGCACTCTTCATAGCGGTCCTCGACGCCGAATTGCAGCGGTTCGCCGCGGCGCTGCCGATGGACGCCGGCGACCCGGGCGACCTCGGGGCCTACGCGGCGCAGGTGTTCGACTACCACCACCGGAACCCGCATGTGGCGCGGCTGCTGGCGTGGGAAGGCCTGCACCACCAGGACGCTTTCGCGTTCGCGTCCGAGGACGAACGCACCGGCCACTACGACGCGAATGTCGCGGTGCTCGCCCGGGCGCAGGCGTCCGGCGCGGTGCCGGGCGACGTGCCGGCCGCGCAACTGGTGTACGCCGTGCTGGCGTTGAGCGCCTCGTGGTTCATCCTGCCGCAGCTGGGCCGGATGCTCCTCCCCGAGCTGGCGGCCGCGCAGGCCGAGGCGCAGCGTGATGCGTTGGCCGCTCTTATTGCGCGGTTGGTCGCCCCGGGGGCGGTGGCCGGCTGAGCCGGGGTCGGCTCGCGGACGCTCGGGGCCGTTCGATCTAGCCGATGTCGAGGGGGTCCATGCGGACCCATACCGGTTCGGATGGGCCTCGGGACATGCGCAGGGCCTGGGCGGCCTTGAGGGCTGCAGCCAACTCGGCTCCGCGGCCTGGCGATACGCGCAGCAGGATGCGTTCGCGGCGTTCCTCGGGCGGCGGGCCGACCTGCGCGCGGGTGGTTCCGCCCCAGAGGGGGATGTCGGTGGACGCCTCGGCCGGGGGGCGCTCTATCGCGGCCCTGGCGGCGGCGGACTTGGCGCGGGTCTTCGCGTTGCGGGCGGGCGTGGCGACCGCGGGTCGCGGCGGGAGCGGGGCCGGGACCGGGCCGAGGATGTCGGTGTCCTGCGGCAGGCGTACGAGGCGCATCAGGTCGGCGACGGCGGTCGGCGAACCGGTCACCGACGCCATGCGCGAGACGGGCGGCAGCCCGAGCTCGTGGCGTTCGCCGAGTTCCGTACGGGCGAACCCCTGCGGGTCCCAGCGCACCAGCGCCTGCACCGCGCGCAGCGTCGGCTCGGCCACGATGACCACCGCGCCGCCGGCCGACGCAGGGCGTACGAGGGACGCAGCCGCCAGCCAGCGCCGCAGCGCCTCCTCGCCCGCGCGCAGGTCGGGGCGGTTGAGCAGCAGCCAGCCGTCGAGGAGCAGCGCTGCGGCGTAGCCGCCTGCGGCCACGGGTTCGGCGCCCGGGGTGGCCACGACGAGGGCCGGGACGTCGGGGACGACGGAGAGCACCGCGTCGCGTCCCGATGTGCGGACCGGCACGCGCGGGAAGGCCCGGCCCAGCTCCTCGGCGGTCCGGCGCGCGCCGACGATACTCGCGCGCAGCTGCGCTCCACCGCACTCCTGGCAGCGCCATCCCACCTCGTGGCGCCCGCACCACGAGCACACCAAGGCGCCGTCGGAGCCGGTCAGTTCGAGCGGGCCCGCGCATCCGCCGCAGCGCGCTGAAGCGCGGCAGCGCTGGCACGCCGCGTGCGGCACATACCCGCGCCGCGGCACCTGCACGAGCACCGGGCCGGTCTCCAGGCCGCGCCGGGCGATGTCCCAGGCGAGAGATGGCAGCCGCGCGGTGCGGGCGGCTTCGTCGCGGGCGACGTCCAGGTCTCCGACGGTGCGTACGAGCGGGGCTGCGGCGCGCACTTCGGTACGCACCGCCTCGAGTGGCTGCGCCCACCCCGACCGCACCAGCTGGGCGGCGTCGACGGAGGTGGTCAGGCCGCCGACCAGGAACGCCGAGCGTTCGCGCAGGGCGCGGACGACCAGGACCTCGCGTACGTGCGGCTGCGGGGCGTGGAGTTCGGCGTGCGCGGAATCGCCGTCGTCCCACAGCGCGACCAGGCCGAGGTCGGCGACCGGCGCGAACATCGCGGCGCGTGTGCCCACCACGGCTTTGACCGTGCCGCGGCTGACCGCAAGCCAGCGGCGGTAGCGCTCCTCGGGGCCGGCGTCCGCGGTCAGGGCGATGTGGCGGCCGCGGCCGAGGAGGTGCTCGAGTGCCTCGTCGACGCGGCCGACGGCCTTGCCGTCCGGCAGCACGACGAGCGCGCCGCGGCCGGCGGCCAGGCAGGTGGCCATGAGGCGCGCGATTTCGTCCGGCCAGGTCGGGCCGGGCAGCGCGGTCCAGACGCTGCGGGGCGACTCCCCTGCGGAGAGCGCGTCCAGGATGTCCTGGCCGCCTTCGTAGCGCGCCCAACTACCGGTCTCGGGACGCGGCGGGGCGGGCAGCGGCTCCTCGGCGGGTTCGGCCTCCACGCGGGCGTGCCGCGGCGGGAGGGCGAGCGAGAGGACGTCGGCGAGGGTGCCGGCGTACCGGTCGGCGACCGCGCGGGCGAGGTCGAGCATGCGGTCGGGCAGGACGGGCTCCGGGGACAGCACGCGCTCGATGCGCGCGAGCGGCCCCGAGTAGTCGCTGGTCGCGAGGCGTTCGACGATGATCCCGTCGATCAGCCCGCCCCCGCGCCGCCGGTCGCCTGCGGCGTGGCCGCCGAAGCGCACGCGGACCCGTACGCCGGGTTGCGCGTCCGCGGACATCGACGCGGGCACGGCGTAGTCGAAGAACTGGTCGAGATGCGACAGGGCCTTGTCGACGACGATCCGCGCGACGGGCAGCTCGGCGGCGAGCTCGGGCTGCTTCTTGGGCTTCGCCGACTTCACGGCACTGCGGGCCGCCTTGCGCGCGGACGCGACGGAGATCTCCAGCTGCTCGCCGGGAGCAGTGGATTCGTCGCCCGCCGGACCCTCTGCGCTGTGCTCGCCCACCTGCCGATTTTCGCAGACCAGAAGGACACCGCTTCAGCCGCCACGCCCCCACCGCCCCGGTTCGCGGTCGCCTGGGGCCGACGGCCGGGTCAGACGTGCTCCAGGTGCTCGTGCAGGTAGGCCAGGACGTGGTCGAGGAAGGCTTGGAGGTCGGGGAACGACGTCCGAATATTGCACTCGTCCACGTCGTACTCGGGGTACATGAACGACCCGCCGCCCACCTCGTGCACCCGGCCGTCGGCCATCATCAGGATCAGGTCGCCGCCGCCGTTGCTGCCGAAGACGAAAACCTCGCCCGCCAGAGCGCCGACGATGCGCGTCGGGAACGCATCGGACTCCTCGGTCACCGACCGCACCGGCTCGATCCTGAACCCGTTGTGCACGTCCATCAACCACGCCTCGGCCACCACGCGGTAGAACTCCGCCAACGGCTCCGGCAGCTTGCGGCCGCCTACAGCCGGCGGCCCTGCGTCTGCGCCGGAAAGCGCCACGTGGTTGTCGGTCGGCTCGAAGCCGAACGTCGCCTCGAACACCGGCATCAGCCGCGCCAGGCCCGCCGACATCGCGTCCGCCCACGCACGGACCGCCTGCTCGCTCACATACGTCCTTCACTCTCGCCCGATGCGGCCGACAGCCTCGCAGGCCGGACCGACGGGTCCGGCGCCCGGGCGAGAGCAGGCTGTCGGGCTGCCGGGCTATCTTCTCCGGATGCCCACCGAACGCTCTGCCTGCCGTTGCGTCGTCTGCCGTGACTACGGGGACCGCGACGCGCGGGACTCCTTCGAGCTGCGGATCGCCGAGCTGGTGGAATCCCCCGGCTGGATGGTCGCCGCGGTGCCCGCCGACGACCAGGGGGACGCCTTCGCGTACACGATCGGCCTGCGCCACAGCTTCGGGACGCCCGAGGTGGCGATGTTCGGGCTGGACCCGTACCTCATGCAGGAACTGCTCAACGTCCTCGGTGAGAAGGCCGCAGCCGGCCTGCCGCTCGCGGACGGCTCGCGGCACGGTGACGTCATCGACGGGCACGACGTCCTGCTGCGCCAGGCGAGGGGCGGCTGGTACCCGGCGTTCTTCGGCCGCGCGCTGTCGTTCTACCGGGCTCCGTTCCCCGTCCTCCAGGTGCTGTGGCCGGACCGCAAGGGGCGTTTCCCCGGTGAGCCGGACGTGGATGACAGCGTCCGCGCCCGCCAGCCGCAGACGTGGCTGCGGCCGACCGAGCATGCCGACGATGCCTGGAAGGCGCTCGTCGCCGACTGAGCCGGCCGGCACCGGACGACGCGCGTCAGGACGCAGCGGCAGCTGCCTGGCGGATTGCGCTGACGGCTGCCGTCGGCGCGTACCCCTCGGGCACGCCGTCGATCATGATGATGTCGCCCTTGATGTGCCGCTTCCTCAGCGGCGCCAGCTCGCGATACGCGGGCGAGTCCCACCACGCGCGGGCCGCCTCGATGTCGGGGAAGCCGAGCATCACGACGCCCCCGGGCCAGCTGCCTTCCTTCACCTCGTGCTGGGCGAAGTGCACGAGGTAGCGGCCTCCGTACGGCGCCATCGTGCCCGGCAGACGCTCGATGTAGTCGGCGATGTCCGTGTGCGGCGCGGCGTCCTGCAGGTGGGCGATGACGTACGCGGTCATGGGGTCCGTCCCTTCGTCGGCCGCTGCGCTGCTGCAGCGGCTTCGTGGGAACGAAATTACGGACGCCCGCCCGGCGCGGAATCAGTCGCGGATCAGTACTTCGGCGCTCAGAGGCAGGAACCCGGCACCGATACGCGAGTCATCCGGCCCTCCACCACACGCTGCAGGAGACCGCGGAGCTGCTCTCGCTCGTCCGGAGTCAGGTCGGCGAGGAGGTCCTCCTCGACGGCGGCGACGACAGGGGCGGAGCGGGTCAGTACGCGGCGTCCCGCGGGGGTCATCGTGACCACGCGGGCCCGCCGGTCGGCCGGGTCGGGGCGGCGCTCGACGAGCTTCTTGCGTTCGAGCTGGTCGAGGACCGGGATGAGGGTGCTCTTGTCGAGCCCGGCCTTCTGCGCGATCGCCAGCTGGGTGGGGGCGCCCTCGGCGATCGCGGTGAGCGCGACCTGTTCGCGGACGGTCAGGTCCACGGCCTCGCCCAGCCGCTGCTCCTCGGTCTGCTTCACGACGTGGCCGGCGACCGACAACAACAGGGCGAGGTGCTCGCGGAGCGCGGGGACCGCCACGGGGCTTCCTCCCGGAATCGGCTGGGTTCGGATCTTCTCAGCCTAGACCGTCTCGTGGATCCCGCCCGGCCGACCGACGGGCCGGGCGGGCGGACCCGGTCGGCCGGACGCGGCCGGCCGGGCGGGATCCGCAGCCGCTGCCGTTCAGCCGAGGAACTCCGCGATCAGCCGCACGACTTCCTCCGGCTGCTCCTCGGGAAGGTAGTGGCCGCTCTTTGCCAGTTCGACCACGCGTACGTCAGGCCCCTTGGCGGGCAGCGCCGACGCCAGATACCCGTAGTTGCTGTGGTCGCCGCCGATCCCGAGGACGGGCATCGCGAGCGGGCCGTGCGTCTTCTCGTCCTCGATATCGCGCATGAACTCCTGGTACCAGGCGTTCCCGGCCCGGACCGCATCCGGCGTGGCGTAGGCCTGCGCGTAGACGTCCCGGTCGTGGTCGCCGATGGACGTGGGGTCCAGCAGCATGTAGTCGAACAGTGCGTCGATCCAGGCCCTTTCGCGGCCGGCGAGCAGGGTCTCGGGCAGGCCGCGCACCTGGTTGAGCGCGAACCACCACAGGTAGACGCGGGAGCCCACCCGGAAGTCGCCGTCCACGTGCTGGTCGGGCTGGGGCAGCAGGGACAGCCCGTACATGTCCTGGTCCGGGTGGTGGACGTCCATCAGGACGAGCTTGTCGACGGCCTCGGGGTGGTTGGCGGCGAGCGACTGGGCGACCATCGCGCCGATGTCGTGGCCGGCGATGCTCGCCTTGGCGTGGCCGAGGTGCTGCAGGAGTGCGCGGATGTCCTCGGCCATGGTGCGCTTGTCGTAGCCGCTGTGCGGCTTGCCGGACCCGCCCATCCCCCGCAGGTCGACGGCGATCACCCGGTACCGGCGGGCCAGTTCCGGCATGACCTTGTGGAACTGCCACCAGGTCTGCGGCCACCCGCCCAGCAGGACCAGTGGATCGCCCTGCCCGCCGATCACGTAGTGCAGGTCGACCCCGTTGACCTCGGCGTGCCGGCTGGTGAAGTCCCCGTCCAGGGAACGGGCCAGCTCCGCATCGGTGCGCACGTGTGCCATGACGACTCCATATCTTCTGAGTTCGGATCATCTGAGATGAGAATCTAGAGGCGCATTGATCTCAAGTCAAATGATCTGAACCAAGAACATATGAAGGCCGGCCGCGCCGTGGGGTTGGATGGATGCCATGAACTGTTTCGGCGGCCCGGGCACCGAGCTGGAGCTGACCAACGGCGGCACCGAGGTGTTCGTCGAGGTCATGATGCTCGCCGTCAGCGCGACGGCCGGAGCGCCGAGCGAGTACCGGTTCGCCGCACTGATGGCCGCACAGGACCAGAACATGAGGGGACGCGGCTGCGTCGGCTTCGATCTGGACGAGATCACCTGGGGGCCCACCGCCGACGAGCAGGCTCGGGTGCGGCGCTTCATCCTCGACACCGTCGACCTCGCGGCGAGCGGGCACCGCTGGTCCGAGCTGGGTTACGAACCGCCTTACGCTCTCGACTACTTGCGCCGCTTCCGCGGCATGGTCGAGGCGTTCACCCCACCGCTCACCCCGCCCCTCGCCCCGCCGCTCGCCCCACCCCTCGACCGGACGCCACCCACCGAACCGGACGACCCCGACGACCCCGCTCTGGCGACCTGCCTCACGCACCGCGTCCTCGCGCTTGGCGAGTGGGGCGGCACCTGCGTGTTCTGCACGCGCTGACCGACGGCCGCGCGGGTACGCTGACCGCGCCCCCTGAGACACCGGGGGCGGGACCGCAGCGGCCCCGCCCCTGATGGTGCAACCTGCCTCACGCAGCCGCGAGTTCCTCCAGCAGCCCGGGACGGCTCGGCGCCCAGCCCAGCTCCGCCCGCGCCTTGGCGCTGCTCGCAGCCTGGTCCAGCAGGAACGCGTCGACCATCACGCTCCAGTACTGCCGGGCGTCCTCCGGGTCCCAGCCCTGGACCTGCACGCCGTACCTGCCGGCGACGACCCCGGCCGCATCGCGCACCCGTACGGGCTCGCCGGCCACGCCGAGGTAGACCGATCCGGCCGGGGCCTTCTCCACCGCGAGTGCGTACAGGTCGCCGAGGTCGTCGGCGTGCACGAGCGCCCAGCGGTTGGATCCGTCGCCGAAGTGCCGGACCGCTTTTCCGCCTTCGCCGTCCTGCGGGGCGAGGAGCATCGGGACGTACCCGCGCCCGCCGCCGTAGACCAGGCCGGCCCGGATCCGGACCGTGCGGACACCGCGGGACGCCGCCGCCAGGAGCCGGTCCTCGACCGCCGGCCGCCACGCCACCACCATCGGCGGGTCGAACGGCGACTCCTCGGTCGACGGCGCCGCCCCCGCATTGCCGTGCAGCCAGAGGCCGCTGGTGTAGACGAGCGGCTTGCCGGTGCCCTCGAACGCCTCGATCAGGTCGTCGACCACTATGTGATCGAGCTCGCCGGCGCGTTCGTCGTTGCTGGACGCCGCATGCACGGCCGCGTCCGCGCTCCGGGCCGCTTCCGCCAGCGCCCCGGCCTCGAACAGGTCGACCGGGAGCACTTCGACACCGTCCGGGGCCTGCGACCGCGAGCCGGCCGAGACCGTCCCGACGACCGTGTGGCCGCGCCGCAGCAGCGACCGGGCGACAGCACTGCCGATGGCCCCCGAAACGCCCGTCACCAATACCCGCATGCTGGAGCTCCCCTCGATTTCTAACAACGTTAGATTTCGAGAGTAGATCATCTCCGCAGAGTTGTCTAACATCGTTAGAAAATGAGCGGCAGGAGGACCGGATGCCCGCAGGGCAGTACAGGGTCAAGGGCACGGCGGACGAACGCGCCCAGGCCAGGGAGCAGTTGCGCGCCGAGTTGCTGGCCGCCGCCCGGGCGGCGGCCGCCGAGGGCGGCGGCTTCGAGAACGTCACCATGCGGGCGGTGGCCGACCGGGTCGGCTACACGGCGCCGATCGTCTACCAGTCCTTCGCGAACAAGCGGGCGCTGCTGCTGGGCGTCGTCGACGTCGGCTTCGCCGAGTTGGCCGACCGCCTCGACGCGGCCCGCGGCGCGGTGGATGCGGAGGCCGGCATGCTGCCCGCAGTCGCGGCGGCCTACTGGGAGTTCGCGGCCGCCGATCCGCACCTGTACCGGCTCATGCACAACCTCCCCGACGTCCCCTTCGGCACCCCGGACGCCCCGCCCTCGGCCATCCGGTGCTTCGAGGTCCTCAAGGACACCGTCCGGACCGCTGCGCCCGGCCACCCCGCGACCGCGTACGACGACGACGCGGCCGCCGATCTCCTCTGGGCCCACTTGCACGGGCTCGTCAGCCTCACGCTCGAGGGCCGCATCAAGGGCGGGCCGGCCCGCGGGCGCGACCTCCTCACGGAACTCACCGCCGCCTTCGCGAGCGCCCGGGCCACGCCCTAAGAGCCTTATCCCGCAGCGCCATTCTCCGGATGGCGGTGGAGGCACAGCTCGACCGCGCCGAGAAGGGCGGCGGGCGGGCCGAAGACCCAGATGGGCCAGAAGTACACCGGGCCCTGACTGACCAGGACGAGCAACCAGATCACCGTGTTGACGAAGGTGACCGCGAGGACCGCCGTCCACAGCCCGCGCATGAGCTGCCGGGCCGTGGTGCCGCGGCGCTCGGGCTCTGCGTACTGCGGTGGCGGGGCCGGCGCGGAGTACGGCGCCGGCCGCGGGGCAGGGCGCGGGACGGCGAGCGGCGGGACGGCGTTCCGCGCGGCCAGGCCCGGGTTGCGGGCCGCGGCGCGCAGCACCTCCACCTCGTACTCCAGATGCTCCGGCGGTGGCAGATCCTTCAGCAGGACGGCCAGTTCGCCCAAGGTGACGGCACCGTACGCGGACCCGACGCGGTCGGTGAATTCGTCCAGCGTCAGGCGTCCCTGGTCGTGGTGGTTCCGCAGAAGGTCGACCGCGGCCTCGCGGTCGACGTCGGATGCCCGCATGGCAGGTTCCCTCAGCATGCTCCGAGGCTAGGGACCGGGGCCGCCCCGAAACATGGGGCTAGCCCCACTGTCGGCCGGGGATACGCCCTACTGGCGCGGATGCAGCCGCGGACGGGCCGGGGCACCGCGCAACGGCGGCGCCCGCCCGCCGCACTCACGTGACGGCGGGCGAACACCCCCGAGGCAACCGCTACTTCACGTCCTTGACCTTGATCACGAACAGTGCCCCGGCGATCCCGATGAGGCCGGCCGTCCAGAACATCCCCTCATAGCCCGCGGCGTCGACGATCCACGCCGCGACGAACGGGGCCGCCACCTGCGGGGCCGCGTTGGCGATGTTGATGATCCCCATGTCCTTGCCCGCGTCGCGGTTGTTGGGCAGCACCTGGGTGATCAGGGCCATGTCGACGGCCATGTACATGCCGAACGCGAAGCCGTTGGCGATGTTGAACGCGGTGAGGCCGCCGACCGTGGGCCACCACAGCGGGATCATCAGCGAGATGCCCGAGGCGATGCCGGACGCCAGCACAAAGGGCTTGACCTTGCGGACCCGGTCGGCGACCTTGCCGATGACCAGGGAGGCGACGATGGTGGCGGCGGCGCTGACCACCAGCAGGTAGCCGGTGACCGGATTGACGTCCTCCTCGGGCACCTTCACGTAGTCGATCAGCATGAAATAGCTGTAGATCAGCGTGATGAAGTACCCGGTCATGACGCCGAAGCGGGACAGGAACGCCCACGCGAAGTCGGGGTACTTGCGCGGGGAGACCCAGAAGCCGGCGAGGAAGTCCTTGAGGACGAACTTCTCGACGGCCATCCCCTTGCTGGACGGCTCGGGCGAGACGAACGCGAACACCAGCGCGCCGAGCACGACGGCGCCGGCCAGCAGGTAGTAGCCGTTGGCCCCGGTGAACTTGCCGCCGAAGCCGCCGAGCACGCCGTCCCCGCCGAGCCGCGACATGTCGACGCCGCCGATGACGAACGCCGTCAGCAGGATGGCGATCGGCGAGGCGAGGCCGATGAGGCCGGAGAAGATGCCGTACTTCGCGGGCGGGACCCGGTCCGGCATGGCCGCGGTGATGCCGGCCTGGTAGCCGTTCAGGATGAACTGGACCGTACCCCAGGTGAGTCCGAGCATCAGGATCGAGTCGGCCTTGGCCTGCCCGATGAGGGCGAGGGCCGCCATTCCGGCGCAGGCGAGGACCCAGGGGGTACGGCGGCCGAACCGGGACCGGGTGCGGTCCGACAACTGGCCGAAAAGCGGGTTGCCGATGGCGGCGAGTGCGGCGCCGATCGCCGACGCGTTCTTCAGCGCGTCCGGGTCGGTGTCGCCCGTGATGCCCATGACCTGGATGGGGATCAGGAAGGAGCCCGCGCCCATCCACACCAGCCACAGTGCGACGTTCGCGAACGGCAGGGTGAAGTACAGCGGCGCGATCCGGTCGCGTCCGCCGGCGGAAGGTGCCGCGCCGGGTGCAGTGGACGGCGGGTCGACGCCGTCGCGGGCCTCGAGGGAGGTCTGCGTCATGAGGGTGATCGGTCTTTCGTCGTGGGTCCGCCGCGCAGTGGCCCTGAGGACCCGGCCCCGAGCACGGCGGAAGGCAGGCGAATCAACATTCATGTCAACGCCGCTGACATATGCCAGCGGCGAAATCATGCCTGCTGGAACGTTCCCGCACCAGGCAGTAGGTTTTCGGATCGCGCATCGATCCGATATCGGTTCCGGCCACCGCGGCAGGACCGCCGGGCCACGCGCGGCGCGGGCGCATGCGCGAGGGCGCGGCGCGGGGGCGCCCTCGGCGTCGTCTGCCAGACTGGGGAGGTCCACGCCTCGGGCGGAGTCGTCCCGGGCCGGTACGAGGGAAGGCGACCGCGGTGAGCACCGATGACGGCGGCGGAGAGCGCGACCTGCGCGTGCTCCTGGGGAGCATGGAGCCTGAACTCAACTCGGGTTCATGGGTGTTCACGACCGTGGCCGGACCGGTCCCGGACGGGCTCGACCCGGTGGTGACGGTCGCCGAGGCCGAGGGCACGACGCTGGTCCTGCCCCGGGCGCAGGCCGACGCCGCGGGGCTGGCCTACGACTTCGTCGCGGCGTGGATCACGCTGCGGGTGCATTCGGCGCTGGACGCGGTCGGGCTGACCGCGGCGTTCGCGAACCGGCTCGCGGACCTCGGCATGAGCTGCAACGTGGTCGCGGGCTTCTTCCACGACCACCTGTTCGTCGCGGAGGCGGACGCCGAGCGGGCGATGCACGCGCTGCGCGCTCTCGCGCACGAGCACCGGCCCTGACGGCGCGCCGGGGCGGCGGCACACCCGGACCGCGAATCAGGCGGTCGGCGCGCGGCGGGCCGCAGCCGAGGCAAGCGGGAAACAGACGCGTGCGAGCCGCTGAGACGAACATCGGCGTGGGGACGCAGCAGACGGGCCCCGCCACGCGAACGGCCGCGCCAGGCGAACGGCCCCGCCAGGCGAACGGCCCGGCGCCCCCTCGGGGGCGGCCGGGCCGTTGTGCTGCTGGTGCGCAGGGCGCGCCGGGTCAGGACCCGACGGCTGCCTTCAGGGCGTCCACGCGGTCGGTGCGCTCCCAGGTGAAGTCCGGGAGGTCGCGGCCGAAGTGGCCGTACGCCGCGGTCTGCGAGTAGATCGGGCGGAGCAGGTCCAGGTCGCGGATGATCGCGGCGGGGCGCAGGTCGAAGACCTGGGACACGGCCTCCTGGATGCGCTCGACCGGGAGCGACTCGGTGCCGAAGGTCTCGATGAACAGGCCGACCGGCTCGGCCTTGCCGATCGCGTACGCGACCTGCACCTCGCAGCGGCGGGCCAGGCCGGCCGCCACGACGTTCTTGGCGACCCAGCGCATCGCGTACGCGGCCGAGCGGTCGACCTTGGACGGGTCCTTGCCGGAGAAGGCGCCGCCGCCGTGCCGGGCCATGCCGCCGTACGTGTCGATGATGATCTTGCGGCCGGTCAAGCCGGCGTCGCCCATCGGGCCGCCGATCTCGAAGCGGCCGGTCGGGTTGACGAGCAGGCGGTAGCCCTCGGTCTCGATGCCGAGGCCGGCCAGCTCGGGCTCCACGACGTACTCGCGGATGTCCGGGGCGAGCAGCGAGTCCAGGTCGATGTCCGCGGCGTGCTGCGAGGAGACGACCACGGTGTCGAGGCGCACCGGGCGGTCGCCGTCGTACTCGATGGTGACCTGGGTCTTGCCGTCCGGGCGCAGGTACGGGATGGTCCCGTTCTTGCGCACCTCGGACAGGCGCTTCGCGAGCCGGTGCGCGAGCGTGATCGGCAGCGGCATGAACTCGGGCGTGTCGTCGCAGGCGTAGCCGAACATCAGGCCCTGGTCGCCCGCGCCCTGGCGGTCCAGCTCGTCCTCGTCGCCCTCGACGCGCGCCTCGTAGGCGTCGTCGACGCCCTGCGCGATGTCCGGGGACTGCGAGCCGATCGAGATCGAGACGCCGCAGGAGGCGCCGTCGAAGCCCTTCTTCGAGCTGTCGTAGCCGATCTCGAGGACGCGGTCGCGCACGATGGTGGGGATGTCGGCGTAGCCCTTGGTCGTCACCTCGCCGGCGACGTGGACCTGGCCGGTGGTGATCAGCGTCTCGACGGCGACCCGGGACTTCGGGTCCTCCTTGAGGAGCGCGTCCAGAATGGAGTCGCTGATCTGGTCGGCGATCTTGTCCGGGTGACCTTCGGTCACGGACTCCGAGGTGAACAGTCGACGGGACACTTGGCTCCCCTTGGGTTGCAGCGGCTGCTGGCTGACGACAACGCGCTGGTTAACGCGCGTGTCGCCGGAATTCTGGCCCGAGTGTAACCGCATGGACATGTCCGACGTACCTGCCGTCCCGCCTTGCGGACGGCGTGTCGTTCCTCACGCCCTGTCAGCGGCCCGCGGGGGCAGCAGCGGCACGACGCGGTCCCATACGGCGTCGGCCAGATCCTCCTTCGGTCCGAACGGCACCGGGGTCTCGGTGCCGTCCGCGCCGAGGACCACCGCTTCGTTGCCGTCCGCCCCGAAGGTGCGGGTCTCGCCGACCTCGTTGACCACGAGCAGGTCGCAGCCCTTGCGGGCGAGCTTGGCGCGGCCGTGCGCGAGGACGTCGTCGGTCTCGGCGGCGAAGCCGACCACGACCTGGCCGGGGCGGGGCCGCTCGCGGGAGATCTCGGCCAGCACGTCGGGGTTCTTCACCAGGGCGATCGGGTCGGGCTCGGCATCGGTCTTCTTGATCTTGCCGCCCGCGTAGGCCACCGGCCGGAAGTCGGCGACGGCCGCGGCCATGACCACGCAGTCCGCGTCGGCGGCGGCCTTGACCACGGCCTCGCGCAGTTCGACCGCGGTGCCGACCGGGACGACGTCGGCGCCGGCCGGGTCGGCGAGACCGACGTTGGCGGCGACGAGCGTGACGCGGGCGCCGCGGGCCAGCGCGGTGCGGGCCAGGGCGTAGCCCTGCTTGCCGGAGGAGCGGTTGCCGAGGAAGCGCACCGGGTCGAGCGGTTCGCGGGTGCCGCCCGCGGAGATGACGATGTGCCGGCCGGCGAGGTCGGGCTCCTGGTTGCCGCGGACCAGCGCGCGGCGGGCGGTGCGGAAGATCTCCTCGGGGTCGGGCAGCCGGCCCTTGCCGGTGTCCTTGCCGGTCAGCCGGCCGACCGCCGGTTCGAGGACGATCGCGCCGCGGGCCCGCAGGGTGGCCACGTTGGCGCGGGTGGCCGGGTGCTCCCACATCTCGGTGTGCATCGCGGGGGCGAACACCACGGGGCAGCGGGCCGTGAGGAGGGTGTTGGTGAGCAGGTCGTCGGCGAGGCCGTGGGCGGCCTTGGCGAGGATGTCGGCGGTGGCCGGGGCGACGACGACGAGGTCGGCGGCCTGGCCGATGCGCACGTGCGGGACCTCGTGCACGGCGTCCCAGACGTCGGTGGCGACGGGCTGCCCGGACAGCGCGGCCCAGGTCGGCGCGCCCACGAACTTCAGTGCGGAGGCGGTGGGCACCACGCGCACCTCGTGCCCGGACTCGGTGAAGCGGCGCAGGACGTCGCACGCCTTGTAGGCGGCGATCCCGCCGGCGACGCCGAGGACCACGCGCGGGCGGGACTCGGTGGTCTCAGAGGTCATCGCTGCTTCTCCTGCCGGCCTGCGGAATGTGCGAACGGCGAGGCCCCGGACCGGGTGCCTCCCACGGCCTCCGAGCGTAGCGACGCCGCCGCGGAGGCGGCGAACCGGCGGGCCCGGACGGGCGTCGCGGGCTGCGGGGTTGAGTACGAGTACGGATATCCGGACGGCCGGAATCCGGCGACAGTGGTGCCACGGCAAGAAGCAGCGACAACGCGGCAGGGCCGTGGCGGCGGGGGCTCCACGAGCGGGTGCGGTCGATCACCCGCGGACCACACGTCCGAACCATGTTCAGGGCCGCCCGCGCAGCGGGTTCCCGGGGAGACGACCATGATCGACATCGAATTGCTGGCCGATCCGGCCAGATGTCCGGACTGTGCGGGCGGGCTGAACCTGCCCCGGCCGGCGTACTGCGAGCACTGCGGTCTGCCGCTCGCCGGGCCGCTGGCCCTGGCGTTGTGGAAGGTCAGCGGCGACGCGCGGCGGGTGCTGGAGCAGCGCGAGGCGCTGCTGCGGCAGTTGCGCGCGACGGCGGCCCCTCGGTGGTCCGTGGAGCTGGGCACCGCGCGCTACGCGGCGGCTCCGGCGGCGGACGCCGAGGCCCCGGCAGCCGCGGCCGCTCCGGCCGCCGGCACCGCGGCGGGATCAGGCACCGGCGTGGGCGCGGGTACGAGCAGCGGCAGGCACGCGGCGCATGCCGGTGTCCCCCGACCGACTCCCCCGTCCCCGGCCTTCGGCGCCGCGGCCGACGGCCCTTCGCACGACCCGTACGCCGCTTTCGGCCGCAACACCCGGCATTCCGCCGCGGCTGCCGCGGCCCCGGCGCGGCCCGCCGACCCCGAGGTCACGCGGCGCCGCATCGCGCGGTTCTTCCTGGGCACCGGCGTCCTGCTGCTGATCGTGGCCGCGATCGTGTTCGTGGCGGTCACGTGGCAGCGCTCCGGGACGGTCGGCCGGGCCGTCGTCATGGCCCTCATGCTGGTCGCCTTCGCGACCGGCGCGGCGGTCGCCGAGCGCCGCGAACTCCCCTTGACCGCAGAGGCCTTGGGGGCCGTCTCGGTCGCCATGGGGCTGCTCGACGGGTACGCGGCATGGGCCGCGGACCTGGCAGGCCTGCGCGGCGTGGACGCGATGGTCGCGACGGCCGCGACCCTGGGCGCGGTCGGCGGCGCGGCGTGGGCGGGCAGCCGGGTCCTCGGCCTGAAGTCGCTGCGGATCTCCGCGGCACTGCTGCTGCAGGCGCCGATCCCGCTGCTGGCCGGGCGGATCGGCATCGCGCAGGACTCGGTGCTGCCGCTCGCGGTCGGCTTCGCGCTCCAGGCGGTCGGCGAAATCGCGCTGCTGCGCTGGGCGTTCCGTACCGGTGCCGGAGTCGGCCCGGATGTCGTCGCGGACGGGCGGCAGGCCGAGGGCGGCGTAGTGCCGCCGGCGTACCTGCCCGAGTCCCCGGCGGTGCGCATCGCGCTCATCGGTGCCGTGGCGTACTGGCTGGCCGCTTTCGGGCTGTGCTTCATCGAGGCCGGCGGCGGCGCGGCGGGCGGCGTGATGCTGTTCGCCGCGGTGGCTGCGGCGTGCTCCGCGCGGCTCATGCACCGGTTCACGGCGATCCGGCACGCTGCCGCAGGCGCGGCGGCGACCTCGCTGTATGCCGCGGTCCTGCTCGCGGGTGCCGCGCTGCCGCGCCAGGACGACGCGGACCCGCTGCCGCTGGCCTGGGGCCCCGCGTTCCTCGGTCTCCTGACGCTGGCCATGGTCGGGCTCGTGCATGTGCTGCCCCGCGCGTACCGGCCGGGTCCGGTGGCGGTCCTGACCGTTCCGTTCGCGGTGAGCGCGGTGACCGCCGTGCTGGCGGTCGCTGCGACGCTCGGCCCGGTCGCGTGGCTGACGCAGCCGTGGACCGGCGACCCGGAACTGTCGGGGGCGCGGGCGCTGCTGACGCCCGAACGGCACTGGGCCTTCGGCGCGGCGACACTCCTGGCCGTCCCGGTGTGCGCGCTGATCGTGCTGGCCTGGGCGCGGCTGTCCGGACCGGTGCGCTGGTGGCGGACGCTGGCGGCGGCCGGGGTCGCCGCCGAGGCGGCCGTGCTGCCGGCGTCGCTCGACTTCCCGCTGCCGGTGGCGGTCGGGTACGTCATGGCCGCGGGTGCCGCGGGCATCGCGGCAAGCCGGTTCGTGCGGCTGCCCGACCTGACCGCGGCCGCGGTGCGGGGTGCCGGGATCGTGCTGTTCGCGGTCGGGGCGGCGTGGTCGCTGGCGCGGCCGGGCCTGTCCGTCGCGGCGTTCGGCGCCGCAGCGGCTTTCCTGGTCGCGGCGGTGTGGCTGCTGCCCGCCGCGTGGCGGCCCGGGACGGCCGGGGTCGCGACCGCGCAGATGTTCGTCTGGGTGGCGCTGACCGCGCACTGGGCGGACGTGGCCGCACCGGTGTACGCGGCCGGCATCACGGTGCTGGCCGCCGTCGTCGCGGTCGGTGCGGCGGTCGGACTGCGGCGCGGCGCGTCGGGCACCGCCGGTTCCGTCCTCGCCGTGGCGGCGATGGCGGCGATCGCCGGCCTGATGCCCGCCGCGGAGCGGCCGGCGGCGCTCGCCGTGGCGTTCGGTGCACTCGCCGCGGCCATGCTCATCGGCACGCTGGTCGACGGCGGCGGGCGCGCACCGGCGTGGGCGGCTTTGGCGACGGCTTCCGCGTCGGCCTGCGCGGCGACCACCGCGCACTGGGCGGAGGTCGCCGGGCCGGTGATCGGCGCCGGGATCGCGGTGGCCGACGCGCTGGTCGTGGTCGTCGCGATGGCCGCGCAGCGCCGCCGGCCCACGATCTGCTGGGCGGTCGTGCCGGTCGCCGCGGTCGCCGCGGTCGCGGGCACGATCGCGGCGGGCGGACGTCCGGGGTCTCTCGGCGTGGCCCTCGGCGCACTCGCCGTCGCGTCGTGGTTCGGTGCCGTGGCCGACGACGGCCCCGGCAAGCCCGTGTGGGCGGTGGCCGGAACCGCGGCGACGCTCGGGTGCGCGGGCGTGACCGGCTCCTGGGCAGGGGTGGACACTCAGGCGCTCGGTGCGGGACTGGCCGTCCTGGCCTGCGCATTGATCGTCGGTGCGCTTTTCGTGCAGCGCCGGCACGCGGTCGCGGCGTGGGCCGCCCTGCCGGTGGCGGGTGCGGCCGTGGTCGGCGGGACCATCACCGCGGCGCCGGAGATCGCCGCACTTGCCGTCGGGTTCGCCGCGCTCGCGGTCGCGGCGGCGTTCGGCACGCTCGTCGATGCCGCCGAACGCAGGCCCGCGTGGGCCGTGCTGTGGGTCGGGGCGACCGTCTCCGGTACGGCGGCA
The DNA here is from genome assembly GCF_021502675.1 of Yinghuangia soli. Taxonomy (GTDB): domain Bacteria; phylum Actinomycetota; class Actinomycetes; order Streptomycetales; family Streptomycetaceae; genus Yinghuangia; species Yinghuangia soli. Next base: position 202,553 of record NZ_JAKFHA010000009.1, on the reverse strand, counting down.
GGCGCGGACGCGGCCGGCGCCGAACCGGTGTGGACGGCCTTTGCCGCCGCTGTGGTCGCGGCACTGTTCCTGGCCGCCGCGCCGCCGGTGCGCCCGCGGAAGGTGTCGCTGGTCAAGGGCGCTTACCCGTACCGGGCTTATCTGACCTGGGCGTTCGAGGCCGCTTCGGCGGGGGCGCTGGTCGTGGCCGGTGCGGGGGCGCCGCGGACCGGCTGGGCTCAGGCGGCATTCTGCGGGGTCGTGGCCGTCGCGGCTGCGACGCGGGTGCCGGAGGGCCGCTCGGCGGTGCGCACGGTGTGGGCGCCGGTGGTCGTCGCGGCCGTGGCCGCGGGTGCGGCGACGTCCGCGTACGCCGGAGGCTGGGCGGGCGGCGACGTCGCCCTGACGCTGATCGCGGTGTCCGGCGTGCTGATGGTGCTGTCCTTGCAGGTTCCGCAGAGGCTGGTGCCCGAACTCGTCCCGAGCATCGCGGTCCTGGGTCTCGCGCAGTTGGGCGGCCTCGCCGCGCTCGGCACGTACCCGGAGCGGGAGTGGATCGGTCTGGCGGTGGCCGGCGCGGCTGCCGCGCTGGTCGCCGGGCTGCCGACCGCGCGCCCGGATGCGCGGCAGCTGCGGTTGCCCGCGGCCGCGGTGGCCGTGCTCGCGCTGCTCGGCGCGTACTGGATGCGGATGGCGCTGGCGGACGTGACCGCGCCCGAGGCGTACACCGTGCCGCCGGCCCTGCTGGTGCTCGGCGCGGGTCTGTGGCTGCGCCGCACCCGTGACCCGAAGCCGCGTTCGTGGCCGGCGCTCGGTCCCGGTCTGGTCCTGGCGCTGGTGCCGCCGCTGCCGCTCGCGGTCGCGAACGAGGCCGCGCTGCGCCCGGCGCTGCTGGGCGCCGCCGCGTTCGCCACGCTGGTCCTGGGCGCCCGGCACCGGCTCCAGGCACCGCTGCTGCTGGGGTCGCTGACGCTGTCCGCGATCGCGGTGTTCCAGCTGTCGTCGCCGGTGATCGCCGCGTACCACGCACTGCCGCGGTACGTGGTGCTCGGCGGCGCGGGCCTGGCGCTGCTCGCGATCGGCATCGGCTACGAGCGGCAGCTCCGCAACCTCGCCCGCCTCGGCCGCGCGGTGCGGCGCCTCAGTTAGGCCGGGTGGCAGGCGCGCTGCTCAGGCCGACGGCTTGCGCAGCTCGTCCAGCACCTCGGCCACGCACTCGGGGTCGGCGCGGTACGGCAGGTAGAAGCCCAGCCGGTCCGCGCCGACCGAGGCGGCCCGCTCGGCCAGCGCGCGGGCCGCCTCGGCGGGCGTGCCGACCGCGACGATGCGGTTCAGGAGCGTGTCGTCCACCGCAGCCGGGATGTCGGCCCAGCGCCCGGCCTTGATCAGCGCGTGCAGCTCGGGCTGGAGGTCGCCGTACCCCTCGGCCTCCAGGACCGGCCGGTACGCCGGGGTCGAGCCGTAGAAGGCGACCATCCCCCGCGCCCCGGCCAGCGCCTTCTCGTGCTCCTCCTCGGCCCGCGCGGCGGCCACGATCACGTCGAGCACGACCGCGAAGCCGTCCCGGGACCGGCCCGCTTCGGCGAAGCCCGCCTCGACCGCCTCGCTCAGCGGGCCGCGCAGGTAGGCGGAGGTGTTGAACGGGTGCACGAGCAGGCCGTCGGCGGTGCCCGCGACCATGCGCAGCATGCGCGGCCCGACGCCGCCCGCGAGGAGCGGCGGCACGCCGTGCGGGTTGGGCCCGGGCGAGAGCGTCGGGGGCATCAGCGTCAGGTCGAAGAAGTCCCCGTGGAAGTCCAGGCGCTCGCCGGTCTGCCAGCAGGCGAGAACGGTGCGCACCGCCTCGATGGTCTCGGCCATGCGGGCCACCGGGCGCGACCAGGTGGCGCCGTACCGGCGTTCGATGTGCGCCTTGATCTGGGTGCCGAGGCCGAGCCGGAACCGGCCGCCGGACGCGAGGTGCAGGTCGTACGCGGCGTGCGCGAGGTGGACGGGGCTGCGCGGGAAGGCGACCGCGATGTTGGTCATGACGTCCAGGCCCGCGGCCGCGGCGGGGACCAGCGGCAGGAAGACGTCGTGCGGGCCCTCGAAGGTGAACACGCCGTCGAAGCCGGCGTCCTTCAGCTCGCGGGCGCGGTCCGCGGCCAGGTGCAGCGGCACGTCGAGCAGCGTGTCGACGGGCGGCGCGGCCGGGCGGGCGGCGTTCGGCAGTGCGGCGGCCGGCTCCGGCCTGACATCGGACATGCGTCAGGGATAAAGCAGATACGTGACATGGTCAAGATCCCTGCGGCGGACCGAGCCCTCGCGCGGTACCGCCGGGGACGCACCGCGGACCCGTCGGGGCGCCCGGAAACGCGTCGGGCCCGGCGCGCCCCCTTGCGGGAGCGGGCCGGGCCCGACGGCGAAA
>NZ_JAKFHA010000009.1:0-200157 GCF_021502675.1 Yinghuangia soli | reverse complement strand
GCCCCCCCCCCGGGGGGGGCCGCGGGCGCCCCGGGGGGGGGGGGGGCGCGGCCCCCCCCGGCGAAAGCGCTGCGGCGCCGGAAGGCGTCAGCCCTCGATCGGCTCCGCGGTGAGCATGCCGGAGTTGATCTCGCGCATCGCGATCGACAGCGGCTTCTCGTGCACGTGGGTGTCGACCAGCGGGCCGACGTACTCGAGCAGACCCTCGCCCAGCTGCGAGTAGTACGCGTTGATCTGCCGCGCACGCTTCGCCGCGTAGATCACCAGGCTGTACTTCGAGTCGGTGACCTCGAGCAGCTGGTCGATCGGCGGGTTGATGATGCCCTCGGGCGCGGAGGAAGTGACTGACAAGGCTGGGGCCTTCCCTTACGACCCTCGGCCGCCGGTTCGCACCAGGGCGGCGACAGGGATCTCAATCGATTCAGGAAACGTTCATCAAGGCTAGCAGTTCGCGCGAGACATCCTCGACGGACGTGTTCACCAGCGTCACGTCGAATTCGGATTCGGCGGCCAATTCCACCTTTGCCTGCGCGAGCCGGCGCTCGATGACCTCGGGGGATTCCGTGCCGCGCCCGACCAGGCGGCGGACCAGCTCGTCCCACGAGGGGGGTGCCAGGAAGACCAAAAGGGCATCCGGCATGGCACGCCGGATCTGGCGCGCCCCTTCCAGCTCGATTTCCAGCAGCGTCGCCGCATCGGCGGCCTGGCGGTCGAGAACCGGCTGCCGAGGCGTGCCGTAGCGGTTGCCCGCGAATTCGGCCCATTCGAGGAGTTCGTCGGCGGCAATGAGCTTGTCGAACTGCTCGTCGTCGACGAAGTGGTACTGCACGCCGTCGACCTCTCCGGGCCGGGGCTTGCGGGTGGTCGCGGACACCGAAAGCCACACATCGGGGTGCTGGCCGCGGAGGTGCGCGACAACCGTGCTCTTGCCGACCCCGGAAGGGCCGGAGAGCACGGTGAGCCGACGCTGCTGCTGTGTGTCGTGCATGGTGCTGTTTTCAGTGCCGTTTCTGCCGAGGGCCGGGTGGTCGATGGACGCGGCAGGCCCGCGATCAGTCCCGGTCGGGACCGGTGTCCCGGTCCCGAGCCTACTTGTCGCCGAACTCGCGCTTGAGGGCGGCGATCTGGTTCGTGCCGAGACCGCGGACGCGCCGGGTCTCGGAGATGTTGAGCTTCTCCATGAGCTGCTTGGCCCGCACCTTGCCGACGCCGGGGAGCGACTCGAGCAGGGCAGAGACCTTCATCTTGCCGATGACGGCGTTCTTCTGCCCCTCCTCGATCACCTCGCTCAGGGAGGCATTGGAGTGCTTGAGGCGGTTCTTCACCGCGGCACGCTCCCGCCGAGCCTCAGCGGCCTTCGCGAGCGCCTGTGCGCGGTCTTCGGGGGTCAGGGGCGGAAGAGCCACGCCGTGTCACCTCGGGCTTCGATACACCGGATGGTTGCTGTCCTCGGCCGCCCCCATGGGCGACCGCAACTGTGGAACCTAGCTGGTCACAGCGCCCGCGGCAACGCGAAACGCTCGACCGAGTGAGCCTGCGACGGAGCCTAGTCCGCGGATCGCGCCACGTCGCCCGAAACCGCCGAAAAGACCACCTCAGGGCAGCTTTGACAGCCGAACCGACAGCTTGTTCGAGCCGGAATACGCGTTAATTCGTAGCAAATCGCCTGCGGCGTGTCGGCCGCGTCACGACCTCGCGGATTCCTGCGGACCGGGCGGATCCGGGTCCGGATCCGCGCCGGACGGACGGTCCGCTGCGTGCGCCGCGCTCCCCCGGCCGGCCTCGGGAGCGGCTCCCGAACCGCCGGGCGGACCGGTTTCCGCGGTCCGCGGCAGCTCCAGGACGGCCAGCGCGCCGCCGCCCGCCGCGGTGCCGAAGACCAGCTTCGCGCCGATCACCTTGGCCTGGCCGACCGCGATGGTCAGCCCGAGGCCGGTGCCGCGGCCGCGCTCGCGGTGCCCGGACCGGAACCGCTGCGGACCGTGCGCGAGCAGGTCGGGCGGGAAGCCCGGGCCGTGGTCCCGGACCGTGACGGTCCGGCCGGCGACCGCGACCTCGACCGGCGGAGCGCCGTGCCGGTGCGCGTTGACCACGAGGTTGGTGAGGATGCGGTCGAGGCGGCGCTCGTCGGTCTGCACGATCGCGTCGTCGGCCGGCGTGAACCGGGTCGCCCCGGCGCCCGCCGCCTCGGCGGCGGCCAGGATGCGGCGTACCGCGCTGCCCAGCCGGACCGCGCGGAGCTCCGCGGTCTCCCCCGCGGCGTCGAGGCGCGAGACCTCGAGGAGGTCCTCGACGAGCACCTGGAGGGCGCGCACCCGGTCGTGCACGAGTTCGGTGGGCCGGGACGGCGGCAGCAGCTCGGCGGCGGTGACCAGGCCGGTGAGCGGGGTGCGGAGCTCGTGCGCGACGTCGGCGGTGAAGCGCTGCTCGCTCTGCAGGCGCTCCTGCAGCGCCTCGGCCATCCGGTCCACCGAGGCGGCCAGGTCGCTGACCTCGTCGCGGCCGCCGATGGTGCCGACCCGGGCGTCCAGGTCGCCGTCCGCGATGCGCCGCGAGGCCTGCTGGACGTGCCGGATGCGGCGGCTGATGCCGGCCGCGGCGGCGACCCCGACCAGCACCGTGACCGCGACCGCGAACAGCGCGGACGCCACGATCGCGCTGTCCAGGTCCTCCGCCGCGCCGGCCGCCGCGGCGTGCTCGAAGCGGGTCGAGACGACGTGGTCGCCGACCGGGGCCGCGGCCCACACCACCTCGCCGTTCGACCCGGCCACCAGCACCGTGCCCTGGTGGCCGCGCTGCAGCAGGGGCCGCAGCGCCTCCGGGAGGCCGGGGTCGTCGACCGCGGCACCGGGCCCGTTGACCTGCCCCGTGCGGCCGTACGAGCCGAGCGCCGCGTCCAGCCGGGCCAGCGCGATGTCGCGGCCCCGGTCCAGCCGCTGGCGCTGCGCGGTCTCGTGCACCAGGAAGCCCAGCACGGCCGCGACCACGCACGAGACGGCGGCCATCGCGGCGGCGATGCGCAGCCGGATCGAGGGGCGGAAGCCGCGGATCGCCCCCCGGTATTGACGCGTCGTCATGGCCGGATCCCGCTACCGGCGCAGTTTGTAGCCGAAGCCGCGGACGGTCTCGATGCGGTCCGCGCCGATCTTGCCGCGCAGCCGCTGCACGTGGACGTCGACGACGCGGGTGTCGCCGCCCCACTGGTAGTCCCAGACCCGCTCCAGCAGGGTGTCGCGGTCGAGCACGACGCCGGGTGCCGCGGTGAATTCCAGCAGCAGGCGCATCTCGGTGGGGGTGAGCTGCACCGGGACGCCGTCGACGCGGACCTGCAGGGCGTCGGTGTCCACTTCGAGGTCGCCGACGACCCGGACCGCGCCGGACGGCTCGGCGGCGGGCGGCCCCGGCGCGGCGAAGGCGGCGGCCGATCCCGGTGCGGCCGGTGCGGAGTGCGCCGCGGGCGGCGGGGTCGTCGCGGGCGGTCCGCTGCGGCGCATGACGGCGCGGATCCGGGCGACGAGGACTCCGCTCTCGAACGGTTTGGTGATGTAGTCGTCCGCTCCGGCTTCGAGTCCGGACACCATGTCGATCGGATCGGCGCGGGCCGTGATCATGATGATGGGGACGGTGCTGGTCTCGCGGATGCGCCGGGTCAGGCCGACGCCGTCGAGGCCGGGCATCATCACGTCGGTGACGACGACGTCCGGCGGGTCGGTGCGGAACACCTCCAAGGCGGCGAGCCCGTCGGCGACCGTGCCGACCTGGAAGCCGTAGCGCTGCAGCGCGAGTGCGGTCGCCTCGCGGATGACGTCGTCGTCCTCGGCGAGAAGGATGCGCAGGTCGTCGGCGACCTCGTTCACGATGTGCTCCGGGGGGTCGAGGTCGTGGCGGTCGCGGTGCCGTTGGGGACGAGCGGCGGCTGCTGGCGGAATTCGGTCTCGGTGCCGATGGCGTCCATCTCGCGGCCGTTCCACCGGTAGCGCGTGGTGTAGAGCAGGCTCGGGCAGCATTCCGGGTCGCCCGCGGCGGGTACGGCCTGCCGGACGAGGAGGTCGTCGCCGAGCCCGTCGACCGCGTAGTGGTCGAGCTCGTACCAGAAGATGTCGAAGACCTTGCCGGCGATGACCGTGTAGGCGTAAGTACCGGTCAGACCTGCGGTATTGCTGATCGACACCAGAAGCTCGGGACGGCCGTCGCCGGTCAGGTCGCGGTAGACCGGGTCCCGCAGGCCGCAGTCGTCCTGGCAGGTGCGCAGTCGGGTCTTGAACACCGCGTCGACGTGCGCGTCGGCGAGCAGTGCGGCCTTGATGTCGATGTTGCGGGCGTCGTCGCCGAGCGGCGCCGGCACGTCGAGGGGCGCCGGCGGCGGCGCGGTCGCGACGGGGCCGGGCTTGCGGCCGGCCGTCGGGCTCTCCGCACTCTCGGTGGGCACCGGAACGGTCTGATCCGGCCACAGCGGCTGAGGCGTCGGCGGCGGGACGACCTTGCGCGCCGGACCGGCGTCCACGACACCGCGCGACGGCGCGCAACCCGCCGCCACCGGCAGCGCGATGGCCAGCGAAGCACACAGCACGACGAGCGCGCTGGTCCGGGCCGGGGGCGTGATCACGAGTCTCATCATGACCGAATATCGCCTTATTTCGGGTCAATGTGGCGGGACACGACGGCAACACGTCGGTCGTGTAACAGCGGTCCATCGGCCTCCCGGCGGAATGCCCGCAAGGCCCTTCCGCGGCATTGTGCGGCCCGGACCCGGCCCTACGGTCGAAGCACCGGCCGCGGCATCCCGCCCGGCCGCCGTCCGCCGATCCGACTCGGGAGCCGCCTCATGTCCGCGCAGCGCAGCACCTGCCGCGCAGCCGCCGGCCGCCTCGCGGTCGCCGCCCTCGCAGCCACCGCGCTGCTCGCCGGCCCGGCGACCGCGGCCTTCGCCGCCCCGGCGGGCCCGGCGCAGGAATCCGTGCATGCCGAGCACGGGCAGTCCGCGGACAACGCCAAGAAGTCTCCGGCCGTCGGCGGCCCGGTCGTTCAGCCGCGGGCCGACCTCGCGCCGGGCGGCCTCCAGGCGCACCGCGTGTCCTCGGCGCCCGGCCGGTCGGTCTACGAGACCTTCGGCGGCGACAACGTCACGGTCAGCACATCCGAAAGCGGCCCCGAGGCACTGATCCGCACCAACAACGGCGGCTGGGTCGGTACCCTGACCGCGGCCCGGAAGGGCCCGGTGAGCAGTCCGTATTCCGGCTGGATCTACGTGCTGGTGGACGGTTCCAGGCCGTACCTGGACATGTACTTCGAGAAGCAGACCGGGCGCATCGACTTCCCGGTCGCGGCGAAGCCGAAGTCCCCTGCCACCGCTCCCCCGCAGGGCTCGGCGCCGCAACCGGGCGCCACGGCCGCACCGTTCGGCGCGGACTCCGGCGGCTCGGCAGGCGGCGCCGGCCGGCCGCCCGCCGAGAACCCGGCCTCGCGCGGCCACCGCCCGGACGGCGACGCGGCCGGGCCGCCGGGTTCCGGCGCGGCGGGCACTGCCGACCGCTCACCTGGAGAAGGCGCGGTCCCGCCCGCGCACGGCACACCGGCGGCCGATGAGCAGACCCGGATCGAGCCGCAGGGCGCGGTCACCGCGGGCGGCGCCCCCGAGCGGTCCGCCGGGCACACCAATCTGGTCCTGTACGCGGGCGGCGCGCTGATCGCCGCGACCGCGGTCGCCGGCGTCGGACTCTCGGTGACCCGGCGGAAGGGCGAGAAGCATGGCTAGCCGGCCGCGCGAACCGCAACGCCAGGGCAGCCCCGGCGGCTCGGTGACCACGTACGCGAGCCGCAACCGCCGCAGGCGCCGGGCGCTGCGGGCGGCGGGCGTGCTCGCGCTGACCGCCTCGCTGCTCGGCGGCGTGGCCTTGATCGCGGAGTCGCAGCAGGCGGACACCCGCCCGGACGTCGACGTCGCGGTGCAGCAAGGCTCCCCCGCGCCGCAGGCCGGAGCCCGGAACACGCGCGGCCTGCCTGCCGCGCAGCCGGTCCGGGTGTCCGTCCCGGCCATCGGCGTGGACGCACCCGTCATCGGCCTCGGCCTGCAGGGCGACGGCTCGGTGGAGGTCCCGTCGGTCGCCGATGCCGCCAAGGCCGGCTGGTACCGCAACGGGCCGACCCCGGGCGAGATCGGCCCCGCGGTGCTCATCGGCCACCTGGACACGTCCCGCGGCCCCGCGGTGTTCCGCAAGCTGCCGCAGCTGCAGCCGGGCACCGAAGTGCTGGTCGCGCGCGCGGACGGGTCGAGTGCCCGCTTCAGGGTCCGCTCGCTGGAGCAGGTCCCGAAGTCGGGATTCCCGACCGAGCGCGTCTACGGCGACACGGACACCGCGCAGCTGCGGCTGATCACGTGCGGCGGCCGCATCGGGGGCGACGGGCACTGGACCGACAACGTGATCGTGTACGCCGACCTGGTCCGCTGACCGCCGGCCCGGCATCCCGGCCGCCTCGCCGCCGGGATGCCGCACGTCAGTTCACCGCGCGTCAGTTCACCGCCGCCTGGCACTCCTCCGCGTAGCGCGCCGCGGCGTCCCGGAGTCCGGCCGCCGACGGCCCGTGCCGCAGCACCTCGCGGCTCACGCTCGGCACGACATTGCGGGCCGCCGCGCCGAACACCTTGGGGATGTCCGCGGGCGTCGCGCCCTGCGCGCCGATTCCGGGGGCCAGCAGCGGCCCGTTGATGTCCAGGTCCACGCCGACCTCGCCGAGCGTGGCGCCGACCACCGCGCCGACCGAACCCAGGCCGCGCGCGCCCGCGTTCTCCACCGCGATGTGCCGCAGCATGGCCGCGGCCACGCTGGAGCCGTCGGCCGCCGTGGCGCGCTGCACCTCGGCGCCCTCGGGGTTGGAGGTGAGGGCCAGCACGAAGACGCCCGCGCCCTGCTCGGCGGCCAGGTCGAGGACCGGGCGCAGCGAGCCGAAGCCGAGGTACGGGCTGACCGTGACCGCGTCCGAGGCCAGCGGGCTGTTCTTGTCGACGTACGCGGCGGCGTAGCCGGCCATGGTCGAGCCGATGTCGCCGCGCTTGGCGTCCATGATCACCAGCGCGCCGGCCGAGCGTGCGTCGGCGACCGCGGCCTCCAGGACCGCGATGCCGCGGCTGCCGAAGCGCTCGAAGAAGGCGCTCTGCGGCTTGAGGACCGCGACACGGTCGGCGAGCGCGTCGACGACCGTGCGGGTGAAGGTCTCCAGGCCCGCGATGTCGTCGGCCAGGCCCCAGGCCTGCAGAAGGGCCGCGTGCGGGTCGATGCCGACGCACAGCGGGCCGCGCTCGTCCATGGCGGCGCGCAGGCGGGCGCCGAAGGGCTGCACCATCAAAGTCTCACTCTCTGGTCGAGGTTCGGATTGCCAGTCTTCGTCCACTTCGATGGCGCTATGCCTGATCCGCCGGAGCCGCCGCGGAGAGCGAGGAAAGCGAAGTGCGGCCGGAGGCCTTGAGCCGAGCGGTCAGACCCTTGCGGATCTTGCGGCACCAGAACGGGCCTTCGTAGATGAACCCGGTGTAGCCCTGCACGAGCGTGGCGCCGGCTTCGAGGCGCTCCCAGACGTCGTCCGCGGTCTCCACGCCGCCGACACCGACCAGCACCAGGCGGTCCCCGACCCGCGCCTTCAGCCGGCGCAGCACCTCCAGGGAGCGGGCCTTGAGCGGGGCGCCGGACAGGCCGCCCGTACCGCACGCCTCGATCTCCTCGTCGGTGGCCTTGAGGCCGTCCCGGCTGATCGTGGTGTTGGTCGCGATGATGCCGTCGAGGCCGAGTTCCAGGGCCAGGTCGGCGACCGCGTCGACGTCCTCGTCGGCGAGGTCGGGGGCGATCTTGACGAGCAGCGGGACGCGGCGCGAGGTGACCGTGCGGTCGGCGGCGTCGCGGACCGCGGCGAGCAGCGGGCGCAGGTGCTCGACGGCCTGGAGGTTGCGCAGCCCCGGGGTGTTCGGGGACGACACGTTGACGACCAGGTAGTCGGCGTACCGGGCCAGCTTCTCGGTCGACGCGACGTAGTCGGCGACCGCCTCGGACTCCGGCACCACCTTGGTCTTGCCGATGTTGACGCCCAGCACGGTCGGCCGCTTCGGGCGGCGCGGGCCGCGCGCGTGCAGCCGGGCCGCGACCGCCGCGGCGCCGTCGTTGTTGAAGCCCATCCGGTTGACGATCGCGCGGTCCTCGACCAGGCGGAACAGCCGCTTCTTGGGGTTGCCGTCCTGGCCCTCGGCGGTGACCGTGCCGATCTCCACGAAGTCGAAGCCGAGCGCACCGAGCTCGTCGATGCCGACCGCGTTCTTGTCGAAGCCGGCCGCCAGCCCGAACGGGCCGGGGAAGTCGATGCCGAACGCGCGCACCGCGAGCGCCGGGTCGCGGGGGCTCAGCACCTTGGCCATCGCCTCGCGGCCGCCGGGCACCTTGCCGACCGCGCGGATCGCGCCGAACGCGAGGTGGTGGGCCTGCTCGGGGTCGATGTTGCGGAAGACGTACTTGAAGAAGAGGGGGTAGCTCATCGGTCTCTCTCGGCCTCGAAGTCCTCGAAGTCCCCGTCCGTGGCCTGTGCGCAGGCGTGCGCCCCGGACGCGGGGAAGCGGCATGCAGGCATACGAAGGGGTCCTCCAGGCAACTTCCCGGAGGACCCCTTCGTCATGTGCTCAGCTCTCGCGCGCGGCGATCAGGTGTTCGGCGTGCTCTTGCAGCGACCGCACTCCGATGTCGCCCGCAGCCAGCGCCGCGATGCCTTGCACCGCGGCCGCGAAGCCCTGCACGGTGGTGATGCTGGGGATGGCGCGGCTGACCGCGGCGGTGCGGATCTCGTACCCGTCCAGGCGGCCGCCGGTGCCGAACGGGGTGTTGACGATCAGGTCGACCCCGCCGTCGTGGATCAGCTGCACGATGGTCGGCTCGCCGTTCGGACCGGCGCCCTCGCTGTGCTTGCGCACCACGGTGGCGTCGACGCCGTTGCGGCGCAGTACCTCGGCGGTGCCCTGGGTGGCCAGGATCTCGAAGCCGAGGTCGACCAGCGCCTTGACCGGGAAGATCATCGAGCGCTTGTCGCGGTTGGCCACCGAGACGAACGCGCGGCCCTTGGTGGGCAGCGCGCCGTAGGCGCCGGCCTGCGACTTGGCGTACGCGGTGCCGAAGAACTCGTCGATGCCCATGACCTCGCCGGTCGAGCGCATCTCCGGGGACAGCACGGTGTCCACGCCGCGGCCGTGCGCGTCGCGGAAGCGGTTCCACGGCAGGACCGCTTCCTTGACCGCGATGGGCGCGTCCATGGGCAGCGTGCCACCGTCGCCCTCCGCGGGCAGCAGGCCCTCGGCGCGCAGCTCGGCGATGGTCGCGCCGAGCGAGACGCGGGCGGCCGCCTTGGCCAGCGGCACCGCGGTCGCCTTGGAGACGAACGGCACGGTGCGCGAGGCGCGCGGGTTGGCCTCCAGCACGTAGAGGATGTCGCCGGCCAGCGCGAACTGGATGTTGATCAGGCCGCGCACCCCGACGCCCTTGGCGATCCCGAGGGTCGCCGCGCGCAGCCGCTTGATGTCGAAGCCGCCCAGCGTGATCGGCGGCAGCGCGCACGCCGAGTCGCCGGAGTGGATGCCGGCCTCCTCGATGTGCTCCATCACGCCGCCGAGGTACAGGTCCTCGCCGTCGTAGAGCGCGTCGACGTCGATCTCGATGGCGTCGTCGAGGAACCGGTCGACGAGCACCGGGTGCTCGGTGACCAGGCCGGCGTTCTGCTCCAGGTAGGTCGCCAGCGACTCCTCGTCGTAGACGATCTCCATGCCGCGGCCGCCGAGCACGTACGACGGGCGCACGAGCACCGGGTAGCCGATCTCGTCGGCGATGGCCTTGGCCTCGTCGAACGAGAACGCGGTGCCGTGCTTGGGCGCGGTCAGGCCGGCCTCGTGCAGCACGCGGCCGAACGCGCCGCGCTCCTCGGCGAGGTGGATGGCCTCGGGCGAGGTGCCCGCGATCGGCACGCCGGCGTCCTTGAGGGCCTGCGCGAGGCCGAGCGGGGTCTGCCCGCCGAGCTGCACGAGGACGCCCGCGACCGGGCCGGCCTCCTGCTCGGCGTGCACGATCTCCAGCACGTCCTCGAGCGTGAGCGGCTCGAAGTACAGGCGGTCGGAGGTGTCGTAGTCGGTCGACACGGTCTCCGGGTTGCAGTTGACCATGACGGTCTCGTAGCCCGCGTCGGCCAGCGCGAACGCGGCGTGCACGCACGAGTAGTCGAACTCGATGCCCTGCCCGATGCGGTTCGGGCCGGAGCCCAGGATGATGACCGCGGGCTTGGTGCGCGGCGCGACCTCGGTCTCCTCGTCGTAGGACGAGTAGTGGTACGGGGTCTTCGCGGCGAACTCGGCGGCGCAGGTGTCGACCGTCTTGTAGACCGGGCGGATGCCGAGCGCGTGCCGGACCTCGCGGACGACGTCCTCACGCAGGCCGCGGATGGCGGCGAGCTGGGCGTCCGAGAAGCCGTGCCGCTTGGCCAGGCGCAGCAGCTCGGGGGTGAGCTCGCGGGCCTCGGCCAGCTCCTCGGCGACCTCGTGGATCAGGTAGAGCTGGTCCAGGAACCACGGGTCGATGCGCGTGGCGTCGAAGAGCTCCTCGGGGGTGGCGCCGGCCCGGATGGCGTCCATGACGGTGTTGATGCGGCCGTCGGTGGGCGTCTGCGCGAGGTCGAGCAGCGTGGCCTTGTCGCCCGGGGTGCCGGTGAAGGAGAACTGCGAGCCCTTCTTCTCCAGCGAGCGCAGCGCCTTCTGCAGCGCCTCGGTGAAGTTGCGGCCGATCGCCATGGCCTCGCCGACCGACTTCATGGTCGTGGTGAGGGTGGCGTCCGCGGCCGGGAACTTCTCGAAGGCAAAGCGCGGGACCTTGACCACGACGTAGTCGAGGGTCGGCTCGAAGGAGGCCGGGGTCTCCCGGGTGATGTCGTTCGGGATCTCGTCGAGCGTGTAGCCGACCGCGAGGCGCGCGGCGATCTTGGCGATCGGGAAGCCGGTCGCCTTCGACGCGAGCGCCGAGGACCGCGAGACGCGCGGGTTCATCTCGATGACGATGATGCGGCCGTCGTCGGGGTTGACCGCGAACTGGATGTTGCAGCCGCCGGTGTCGACGCCGACCTCGCGGATGACCGCGATGCCGATGTCGCGCAGCCGCTGGTACTCGCGGTCGGTGAGCGTCATCGCGGGCGCGACGGTGATGGAGTCGCCGGTGTGCACGCCCATCGGGTCGAAGTTCTCGATGGAGCAGACGACCACGACGTTGTCGTGCTTGTCGCGCATCAGCTCCAGCTCGTACTCCTTCCAGCCGAGGATGGACTCCTCCAGGAGCACCTCGGTGGTCGGCGAGAGCGTGAGGCCCTGGCCCGCGATGCGGCGCAGCTTGTCCTCGTCGTGTGCGAAGCCGGAGCCGGCGCCGCCCATGGTGAAGGAGGGGCGGACGACGACCGGGTAGCCGCCGAGCGTCTCGACGCCGGCGAGGACGTCCTCCATCGAGTGGCAGATGACCGAGCGGGCGGACTCGCCGTGCCCGATCTTCTCGCGCACGCGCTCGACCACGCCCTTGAACAGGTCGCGGTCCTCGCCCTTCTGGATGGAGTCGATGTTGGCGCCGATCAGCTCGACGCCGTACTTCGCCAGGACACCGTTCTCGCTGAGCGCGACCGCGGTGTTGAGCGCGGTCTGGCCGCCCAGCGTCGGCAGCAGCGCGTCCGGGCGCTCCTTGGCGATGATCTTCTCGACGTACTCGGGGGTGATCGGCTCGACGTACGTCGCGTCGGCCACCTCCGGGTCGGTCATGATCGTGGCCGGGTTGGAGTTGACCAGGATGACGCGCAGGCCCTCGGACTTGAGGACCCGGCAGGCCTGGGTGCCGGAGTAGTCGAACTCGGCGGCCTGGCCGATGACGATCGGGCCCGAGCCGACGACCAGGACGGACTTCAGGTCGCTGCGCTTAGGCACTCTGGCTCTCCATCAAAGATACGAAACGGTCGAACAGGTAGGCGGCGTCGTGCGGGCCGGCCGCAGCCTCGGGGTGGTACTGCACGCTGAACGCGGGCTTGTCGAGCAGGCCGAGGCCCTCGACGACGTTGTCGTTGAGGCACACGTGGGTGACCTGGACGCGGCCGTACGGGGTGTCGCTGACCTTGTCCAGCGGCGCGTCGACGGCGAAGCCGTGGTTGTGCGCGGTGACCTCGACCTTGCCGGTCGTGCGGTCCTGCACCGGCTGGTTGATGCCGCGGTGGCCGTACTTCAGCTTGTAGGTGCCGAAGCCGAGCGCGCGGCCCAGGATCTGGTTGCCGAAGCAGATGCCGAAGAACGGCGTGCCGCGCTCCAGCACGGCCTGCGCGACGGCGACCTGGTGGTCGGCGGTGGCGGGGTCGCCGGGGCCGTTCGAGAAGAACACGCCGTCCGGGTCCACCGCGTAGATGTCCTCGACGGTGGCGTTCGCGGGCAGCACGTGCACCTCGATGCCGCGCTCGGCCATGCGGTGCGGCGTCATGCCCTTGATGCCGAGGTCGAGGGCGGCGACGGTGAACTTCTTGGTGCCGATCGCGGGGACCACGTAGGCCTGGTCGACCGAGACCTCGCCGGCCAGGTCGGCGCCGGCCATCTCGGGGGCGTTGCGGACCTTCTCCAGGAGCACCGCGTCGTCGGCGATCGCGGTGCCGGAGAAGATGCCGACCCGCATCGCGCCGCGCTCGCGCAGGTGGCGGGTGAGCGCGCGGGTGTCGATTCCGGAGATGCCGACCACGCCGTAGCGCTCCAGCTCTTCGTCCAGGCTGCGCTGCGAGCGCCAGTTGGACGCGCGGCGGGCAGGGTCGCGGACCACGTAGCCGGAGACCCAGATGCGGGTCGACTCGGGGTCGTCGTCGTTGACGCCGGTGTTGCCGACGTGCGGGGCCGTCATGACGACGACCTGGCGGTGGTACGAGGGGTCGGTCAGGGTCTCCTGGTAGCCGGACATGCCGGTGGAGAACACTGCTTCGCCGAAGGTCTCCCCCACCGCGCCGTACGCGCTGCCGCGGAAGGTGCGGCCGTCCTCGAGGACGAGGACGGCAGGGCCCGCGGCCTTGGCGTGTGTTGCGGTCACTGTTGGGTGCCTTCCTGGTTCGTACTCGTGATGCTGTTCGTGCCGGTCTTCGTGCCGGTCAGCGCCGGTGCGTCGCCCGCGGCGAGGCGGGTGACGGCGTCGACCCAGGCGTCGTGGTCGGCGACGTGGTCGCTGCGCAGGCCGGTGTCGATCCGGGTGTCGCCGAGCGTCCAGGTCACGACCAGCAGGCCGCCCTCGGGCAGGACCTTGCCGGCCGCCGCCTTCTCGAAGCGGGCCCCGGCCAGATCGGCGGCCGGGATGAAGAAGCCTGCCGCAGCGGGCCGGTCCACCCGCAACCCCTTTTCGGTCAGGGTGGCCTCGACCGCGCTCCGGGTGCCGAGCCCGTGCGCGACGATGCGGTCCAGCCAGTTGCCGGCGCTGGTCGACCCGAAGTAGCGGCCGGTCAGGGTCGGGAGGAGCGGCGTGCCGAGGTCGGCGGGCGCGTCGGCCGGGGCCGGCAGGCCGGCCTGGCGGCGGCCGCGCTTCTTCCAGGCGCGCCACATCAGCAGGTAGGTGCCGAGCACGAAGGCCGCGAAGACGCCGGTCCAGAGCAGGTACTGGCCCCAGTCGGACACTTCGGCGGACTTCTTCTCGACCTCTGCGCCCTCGGCGAGGAGCAGGGCTGTGCCGCCGATGGAGCCGATGCTGATGGTCACGCGAGCTTCCCGTCGATCACCGTCGGTACGCCGCGCAGGAACGTGGCCGCCACGCGGCCGGGCAGCTCAAGGCCGGCGTACGGGGTGTTGGCGCTCTTCGAGGCGAGTTCGGACGGTTCGACGGTACGCCGTGCGCTCGGGTCGACCAGCACCAGGTTGGCCGGTTCGCCGACCGCGATGGCGCGGCCGTGCCCGTCCAGGCGTCCGATCCGGGCCGGGCGCACCGACATGCGGTCCGCGACGCCGGCCCAGTCGAGCAGGCCGGACTCGACCATGGTCTGCTGCACGATGCCCAGCGCGGTCTCCAGGCCGAGCATGCCCATGGCCGCGACCGCCCACTCGCAGTCCTTGTCCTCGGTGGGGTGCGGGGCGTGGTCGGTGGCGACCGCGTCGATGGTGCCGTCCGCGAGGCCCTCGCGCAGCGCCGCGACGTCCTCGGCGGTGCGCAGCGGCGGGTTGACCTTGTAGACCGGGTCGTACGAGCGGACCAGCTCGTCGGTGAGCAGCAGGTGGTGCGGGGTGACCTCGGCGGTCACGTCCCAGCCCTTCGACTTGGCCCAGCGGATGATCTCGACCGAGCCGGCCGTGGAGACGTGGCAGATGTGCAGGCGCGAGCCGACGTGGGCGGCGAGCAGCACGTCGCGGGCGATGATCGCCTCCTCGGCGACGGCCGGCCAGCCGCGCAGGCCGAGGATGCCGGAGACGGTGCCCTCGTTCATCTGGGCGCCCTCGGTCAGGCGGGGCTCCTGGGCGTGCTGGGCGACGACGCCGTCGAACGCCTTCACGTACTCCAGCGCGCGGCGCATGATGACCGCGTCGTGCACGCACTTGCCGTCGTCGGAGAAGACCTTCACGTTCGCGGCGGACTCGTGCATGGCGCCGAGCTCGGCGAGGCGCTCGCCGTTGAGGCCGATGGTGACCGCGCCCACCGGGTGCACGTCGCAGCGGCCGGACTCCTGGCCGAGGCGCCAGACCTGCTCGACGACGCCCGCGGTGTCGGCGACCGGGTCGGTGTTGGCCATGGCGTGCACGGCGGTGTAGCCGCCCAGGGCGGCGGCGCGGGTGCCGGTCTCGACGGTCTCGGCGTCCTCGCGGCCGGGCTCGCGCAGGTGGGTGTGCAGGTCGACGAGGCCGGGCAGCAGGACGTGCCCGTCCGCCTCGATGATCTGCGTCGCGTCGGGGGCCGCCAGGCCGGTACCGATCTCCGCGATGCGGCCGTCGGAGATGAGCACGTCCTGCGCGTCGCCGCCAAGGACCTTGGCGTTCTTGATCAGGTACGTGCTCACTTGGCGTTCTCCTCGGTGGCGGTGGTGGTGACGGCGGGCTCGGAGCCGCCGAGCAGCAGGTACAGCACGGCCATCCGGACGCTGACGCCGTTGGTGACCTGCTCGACGATGGTGGAGCGCGGCGAGTCGGCGACGTTGGCGGCGATCTCCATGCCGCGGTTCATCGGGCCGGGGTGCATCACGATGGCGTGCTCGGGCAGTGCGGCCATGCGCTTCTCGTCCAGGCCGTAGCGCCGCGAGTACTCGCGCTCGGTGGGGAAGTACGACGCGTTCATGCGCTCGCGCTGCACGCGCAGCATCATCACCGCGTCGGACTTGGCGAGCGTGGAGTCGATGTCGTACGACACCTGGCAGGGCCAGGTCTCCACGCCGATGGGCAGCAGCGTGGGCGGCGCGACGAGGGTGACCTCGGCGCCCAGGGTGGCGAGCAGCAGCACGTTGGAGCGGGCCACGCGGCTGTGCAGGACGTCGCCGACGATCGTGATGCGGCGACCCTCCAGGTCGCCCTTGCCGTCGTTGAGGCGGCGGCGCATCGTGAACGCGTCCAGCAGGGCCTGGGTGGGGTGCTCGTGGGTGCCGTCGCCGGCGTTGACCACCGAGCCGCGCAGCCAGCCGGAGTTGGCGAGCGTGTGCGGGGCACCCGAGGCGCCGTGCCGGATGACGACCGCGTCGGCGCCCATGGCCTGCAGGGTCAGCGCGGTGTCCTTGAGGGTCTCGCCCTTGGAGACCGAGGAGCCCTTGGCGGAGAAGTTGATGACGTCCGCGGAGAGCCGCTTGGCGGCCGCCTCGAACGAGATCCGGGTGCGGGTGGAGTCCTCGAAGAAGAGGTTGACCACGGTGCGGCCGCGCAGCGTCGGCAGCTTCTTGATGGGCCGCTCGGCGATGTGCGCGAGCTCCTCGGCGGTGTCGAGGACGAGCAGCGCGTCGTCGCGGGTGAGGTCGGCGGCCGAGATGAGGTGACGCTTCACGGGACTACTTCGCTTCCGGGGTTGCGGCCGGGGGGACCGGCGCGGCGTCGCCGCGCGTGCCGAGAAGGACGGCGTCGCGACCGTCGTACTCGTTCAGCAGGACCTGGACCTTTTCGCGCTGCGAGGTGGGGAGGTTCTTGCCCACGTAGTCGGCGCGGATGGGGAGTTCGCGGTGGCCGCGGTCGACGAGGACGGCGAGCTGCACGGCGCGCGGGCGGCCGATGTCGTTGAGCGCGTCGAGTGCGGCGCGGATGGTGCGGCCGGAGAAGAGCACGTCGTCGACCAGGACGACGAGCTTGCCGTCGATGCCGTCGGCGGGGATCTCGGTGCGCTCCAGCGCGCGGGCGGGCCGCAGGCGCAGGTCGTCGCGGTACATGGTGATGTCGAGCGCGCCCACCGGGACCTTTTCGTCCTCGATGTCCTCGAGCCGCTCGGCCAGGCGGCGGGCCAGTGCCACGCCGCGGGTGGGGATTCCGAGGAGCACCACGTCGCGGGCGCCCTTGGCGCGTTCCACGATCTCGTGGGCGATCCGGGTGACGACCCGGTCGATGTCGGATGCCTCGAGGACGGCCCGGGCGGATGCCGGATCCAGGTCGCTGGGGCGGGAACCCGAGTTGGGAGATGCCTTGGTCATGCGAATGCAGACCTCCTTCCCCGTCTCACGGGACGGGCTTTAAAGGACGTCGGTTAACGCCCCTCACACTACCAGGGCCATGATCTCGCCGATTTGTGCGGTTCCTCCAACCGGACGGCCTGCACGCAGCGCTGCGAAGGTCCCGGGGCGTCCGGACTTTGGTCCCCTTGCACGTACCGGTTAGGCCGTTCGGCTTGACGGACCCAAATTACTCTGCGTAACCTCACAATGAGTGACCACCGGGCGAAACGCGACACTCGCGACGTGTCGGCCGAGGTTCCGGGCCGGCATCCCGATCAGCATCACCGCCTCCGCGTACCGGAGGGGTCGGGACGGGGATCGCGCGGCGCAGCGGTGGGTTCTTTCCCATCGGCTCATCCACCGGGGATGGGCCTGCATGGTCACCGCCACCTGTTTTTGGGAGCCAGATGTCCAGCGACTACGCCAAGCAGCTCGGGGCGAAACTCCGCGCCATCCGAACCCAGCAGGGCCTTTCTCTGCACGGTGTGGAGGAGAAGTCCCAGGGGCGCTGGAAGGCCGTCGTCGTCGGCTCGTACGAGCGCGGCGACCGCGCCGTCACGGTGCAGCGGCTCGCCGAGCTCGCCGACTTCTACGGCGTTCCGGTCCAGGAGCTGCTGCCCGGCGGCACGCCGAACGGCGCCGCCGAGCCGCCGCCGCGCCTCGTCCTCGACCTCGAGCGCCTCGGCCAGGTCCCGTCCGACAAGGCCGGACCGCTGCAGCGCTACGCCGCCACGATCCAGAGCCAGCGCGGCGACTACAACGGCAAGGTGCTGTCGATCCGCCAGGACGACCTGCGCACCCTTGCGGTCATCTACGACCAGTCGCCCAGCGTGCTCACCGAGCAGCTGATCAGCTGGGGGGTCCTGAACCCCGAGGCGCGGCGCGCGGTCGACACCACTCCGGGTGCCTGATCCGGAAATCTGACACAGCGTCACATCACAGCGGGGCCAAGAGGGTTCATCCCTCTTGGCCCCGCTGTCGTTGCTCCCGGGCCACAAAGCGCGGGCGATCCGGAATCCGGGATTCTGCGTCCGCTGAACCCGCGTAGACGCCCTGGAACGGCCCGCGCCGCGCTCAGACGCCGTCGGCCTCGGCGGCCTTGGCGGTGTCGTAGCGCTCCTGCGCGTCCAGCACGCCGGCCATGTTGCCCTCGATGAACTCGATCAGCCCGCTCAGGCGCTCGACCACGCCGCCGCCGAACTCGGTGAGCCGGTACTCGACCTTGGGCGGGATCGCCTGCCGCACCTCGCGCACCACCAGGCCGTCGCGTTCGAGCGCGTGCAGGGCCTGGGCCAGCATCTTCTCGCTGATGCCGTCGACGCGGCGGCGCAGCGCGTTGAAGCGCATGTCGCCGTCGGCGAGCGCGACCAGGACGAGGCCGCCCCAGCGGCCGGTGACGTGCTCCATGGTCGGCCGGGAGGGGCAGCCGCGGGCGAACACGTCGAAGACGACCTCTTCCAGGCCGTCGTCCACGCAGTCGCCGACCGGTGCCTGCTTGCTCATGTTGCCTGCCATGCGTCCCACCGTACCTCCACTGCACTGCGAAGACGAGAGCACTACCCAACAGCTTGCACTTTCTAAAAGTTAGTGCCACTGTTCTCGTAAGCGCCGACCGGCGCCGCACCAAGCCTTCGGGCATGCCTTTCCCAGGGAGTAGCCGTGATCGTCGTCACCGGAGCCACCGGACGTCTGGGCCGCAGCACCGTCGAGGCGCTGCTGGAGCGCGGGTTCCCCGCCGCGGAGCTCGCGGTCGCGGTACGCAGTCCGGAAAAGGCCGCGGACCTCGCGGCGCGCGGCGTCGAGGTGCGCACCGGCGACTTCGACCGCCCCGAGACGCTGGCCGCCGCCTTCGCGGGCGCCGACAAGCTGCTGCTGGTCTCGGCCAACGCGCACGACAACGCACTGCGCATCGCGCAGCACACCAAGGCGGTCGCGGCCGCGCAGGAAGCGGGCGTCGGGCAGATCGTCTACACGTCCATCGTCGAGGCGGACACCAACCCGGTCGGCCTCGCACCGGTGCACAAGACCACCGAGGAGCTGATCCGGGCCACCGGCATCCCGTTCGTCTTCCTGCGCAACACCTGGTACTTCGAGAACTACACGGCCGGCGTGCCGGGTGCGGTCGAGCGCGGCGGCATCGTGGGCACCGCCGCGGACGGCCGGATCGCGGCCGCCTCCATCGCGGACTTCGCGGAGGCCGCGGCCGTGGTGCTGACCACCGACGGGCATGCGGGCAAGGTGTACGAGCTGACCGGCGACAGCGCCTGGACGCTCGCCGACCTGGCCGCCGAGGTGAGCCGGCAGAGCGGCACGGAGGTGTCGTACACCGACCTTCCGGCCGAGCAGCTCGCCGAGATCCTGAACGGCGCGGGCCTGCCCGGCGGCCTCGTCGACCTGCTGGTGGACGCCGAGATCCACACCCGCGGCGGCGCGCTCGGCCTGGTCACCGCGGACCTCCGCACGCTGATCGGCCGTCCCGCGACCACGCTTTCCGATGCGGTCGCCGAGGCGCTCAAGAACTGACCCGGGCGGCACGAGGACGTGCCGGCGGCCCATCTGCCGGGCCGCCGGCCGCACGAAAAGGCCGGGCCCGCGGCGGAATCGTCCGCCGCGGGCCCGGCCTTTTCGTCTCGCTGTGTACTCTCCGGCGCCGCGGGCGGCCTCCGGAACTGCCGCGCCCCGGCCCCGTGATCACGGACTGCAACCGGAACGGGGGTCCCGGGCGGGTCCGGAGGGTCAGGCCTGGTGCACGATCTCGCCGCCGACCACGACGGTCTCGCACACGGTGCCGGGAATGTCCTCGGGGGCCGCAGCGAGGATGTCGCGGGACAGCACCACGAAGTCGGCGAGCTTCCCCACGGTCAGCGAACCGCGCTCGTGCTCCAGGAAGTTGGCGTACGCCGAGCCCATCGTGTAGCCGTGCACCGCGGTCGCGACGTCGACCGTCTCGGCCGGCATCCACGCCTCTCCCCCGGCCAGCGGCTTGCGGGTCACCGCGGTGTAGATGCCGACCATCGGGTCCATCTCGGCGACGTTCCAGTCGCTGGAGAACGCCAGCACCGCGCCCGCGTCGTGCAGGCTGCGCATCGGCCACGCCTTGTGCCAGCGCTCCTCGCCGACGTTCTCCGCCCAGTCCTGGCCCGGGCCGGCGATCTCCGGGGCGCAGTGCCGCGGCTGCATGCAGGCCACCACGCCGAGGGCGGCGAACCGCGGCACGTCGTCGGGGTCGAGGCATTCGACGTGCACGACCTGGTGGCGGGCGTCGCGCGGGCCGTTCTGCGCGCGGGCGTGCTCGACCGCGTCGAGCACGGTCCGGATGCCGCGGTCGCCGGTGGCGTGCACGAAGCACTGGAAGCCGCGCGCATCGAGCTTGGCGAGCAGGCCGGCGAACTCGTCGGCGGGATAGAAGGTGTCGCCGCGGTGGTGCGCGCACCCGCGGTACGGCTCGAGGAGCGCCGCGGTGCGCGGCTCGACGACGTCGTCGATGTAGAGCTTGAGCGGGCCGACGCTCAGCCGGTCGTCGTCGAACTCCTTCGCGGCCGCGGCGAACTCGTCCAGGTCGGCGTCGGTGGTGCCGCGCGGGTGGAACAGTGCCGCGACGATGCGCGAGCGCAGCCGGCCCTCTTCGCGGGCCCGGGCGAACAGGGCCAGGTCGTCGAGGGAGTTCTGCGGTTCGACGACCGTGGTGATGCCGAACCGGATCGCGTCGTCGAGGCTGCGCGCGAGGCGGCCGTACTGCCGGTCGTCGCTCGCCCACGGGACGCCCAGCTCCTTGAGTGCGCGGTGGCCCTCGCGGGAAAGACCGCGGATCGCGAAGTCCTTGATGAAGCCGGTGGGTTCCCCGGTGGCGTCGTCCTTGTGCACGCGGCCGTACGGCAGGACGCCGCTGTCCCGGGTGATGCCGAGCAGGCGCAGTGCCGCGGTGTTGAGCCACGCGGTGTGCACGTCGTAGGAGAAGACGATGGCGGGGGTGCCGCCGGTGGCCGGGTCGAGGTCCTCGGCGCGCGGCATCCGGCCGCCGGGGATCGCCGAGTAGTCGAAGGCCTCCGCTTCGATCCATGCGGCGTCCGGGTTGGCGGCGTGCCAGGCCCGGATCCGCGCGTGGATCTCGTCGAGGGTGCGGGCGCCCGCGAGTTGCACGCAGGCGGCGTCGGAGCCGAGGCGGACGTGGTTGTGCGCGTCGACGAAGCCGGGCAGGACGCGGCGCCCGGCGGCGTCGACGACCCGGGTGTCCGCGCCGATCCACGCGTCGGCATCGGCGTCCGCGCCGAGCCAGGCGATCCGTCCGGCGGTCACGGCCAGTGCCTCGGCCTCGGGCCGGTCGGGGTCGACGGTGTGGATGCGGGCGTTGCGCAGGACGAGGTCGGCGGGCTGCGGCACGGGAGTCTCCAAAAGGGGGTGGTGCGGGGTGGTGCAGGTGGTGCGTCGCGGGCGCGGTCCGGGGGTGGCCCGGGCGGGGGGGGGCGGGCCGGGGCCTTCCGGGTGCCGCGCCCCAGGGATGGCGCGCGCGGGTCAGGTCGCCCTGACGCCCGCGGTGCGCCGGGCAAGCGCCCAGTAGAGGAGTCCGGCGACGAGTGCGCCGCACAGGGAGAAGTCGCCGCCGAGCGGTGCGACGAGCGGGCCGGTCCACAGCGCGGATTCGGCGGTGAGCGCGGCGGCGGCGATGCCCGCGGCGAGGGCGGTCATGCCCGCGACGTGGAATCCGCGGGTGTACCAGTAGGCGCCGCCGGCGGTGTCGTGCAGCGCGGCCGTGTCGTACCGGCACCGGCGCAGGAGCGTGTCGGCGATGAACACGCCGCCCCACGGCGCGAACACCACGAGCAGCACGGACAGGAAGCTGGTCAGCGACTCGGTGAAGTCGACCCAGAAGACGGTGGCCAGCGAGCCCGCGCCGACGAACGCGGTGCTGATCACGATGCCCGCGGAGCGCGACCACGGGATGCCCAGGACCTGGAGGTTCAGGCTCGACGAGTAGAGCGTCAGGATCGAGTTGGTGACCGAGCCGCCCACGATGAGGAAGAGGAACAGGGCCTGGAACCAGCCGGGCAGCAGGTCGGCGACGCCGGCCACCGGGTCGGTCATGTCGGCCTGGGTGGCGGCCGCCACGCCGAGGATGCCGAGCAGCACCGAGGAGAGCATGCCGCCGATCGCACCGCTCCAGGTGATGGCCTTGAGGGACGTGGTCCGCGGGAGGTAGCGGGTGTAGTCCGAGGGCATCGGCAGGTACGAGACCGGGCCGGCCACCATGACCACCAGGGCGAGCGTCCAGCCGTGGAAGGTGGTGCCGCCGGCCGCGGCGCCGGGGTCCGCATCGGGCAGCACGAAGACGATGACCAGCGCGAAGCCCGCGGCCAGTACGTACGCCATCCAGCGTTCCGCGGCCTGCACGGTCGCGTGGCCCCACATCGCGACCGCGAACGTCAGCGCGAGCGTGACGACCAGGGCGAGGGCCCGGGCGGTGTCGCCGCCCTGCCAGCCGGCTTCGGCGAACAGGGCTTCGAGGGCGAAGGTGCCGACGACGGTGTTGAGGATGATGTAGCCGATCCCGACGACCCAGTTGAGCAGGCCGGCCGGCAGGTTGCCGAGCACGCCGAACGCGGCGCGGGACAGGACGAGCGTCGAGGTGCCGGTCCGGATGCCGCCGAGGCCGAGCGCGCCGACGGCGAAGAAGGCCAGGCCGCCGAGGACCACGACGGAGACGGCCGCCCAGAAGGACAGGCCGAAGGCGACCGCCAGGGTGCCGTTGATGACGTACGTGAACGTCAGGTTCGAGCCGAACCACAGCCAGAACAGATCCTTGGCGCCGCCGTGCCGCTCGGCGTCCGGGATCGGGTCGATGCCGTGCGTCTCGACCTGGAACAGCGCGTCCGCGGCGGGACTCGGGTCGACGGCGGCGGCGGTGGCATGGCCGGGGGCGTCGGGGGCAGGTGGCGCGGAATCCACGCGGGGCAAGGTCACGGGACCTCCCCTCTCCGGGGCAGAAGTTTGAATGGCGCTCAAGAACTTTGAACGGCACTCAAGGTCTGCGATGGAGCGCACCGCTGTCAAGGGTTCGGCGGGAACTCGGTGGAAACTCGACAGAAATTTGATCGTCGTTCAAGATCGAAGAGCAGCCGGATAGGGTCGTCCGGACAGCATGAGAGGCGGGGAAGCAGTGGCGGCACGGCGCAGCGACGGCAAGGTCGCGCAGGACCGGATGCTCGAGGAGGCGGTCGCGGCGATCGCCGAGAACGGCCTGGCGGCGCTCACCATGGCCGGCCTCGCGGACCGGCTGGGCACCAGCGGCGGGCACATCCTGTACTACTTCGGCAGCAAGGACCAGCTGCTGCTGGCCGCGCTGCGCTGGAGCGAGGACCGGCTGGCCGCGGAGCGCGCCGCACTGCTGGCCCGGCGGGTCCAGCCGACCCGCAAGCTCGACATGTTCCTGGGCCTCTACCTGCCCAGCGGGCCGCGGGACCCGCGCTGGATGCTGTGGATCGAGCTGTGGGCGCGGACCGCGGGCAACGACGAACTGCGCAGCGCGCAGGACGAGATCGACCTCGGCTGGAGCGCCGACCTGGAGAAGGTCCTGGCGGCCGGCGCCGATCGCGGCGTGTTCGCACTGGACGATGCGGCCGCGGACGCCTCGGAGTTGCTCGCACTGCTGGAAGGGCTCAGCACGCGCGTGGTGCTGGGGCTGGGCGGGACGACGCGCGAGGACGCCCTGGCGGCCGCGCGGCGGGCCGCGGGCCGCCTGCTGGGCGCGGCGAACGCGTAGCAGCAGCACGGTGGTTGCCTGCCGCGGCGAACGCCGCGCAGGCATCGGAGCATGCGGCCGGACGCACCGGCCGGATGCGGAGCCCGATCCGGCACGTGTCGACTCCCCGCGAGGAGCCGGCGCGTACCGGACCGGGACCGTACCGGTCGGGCACGTGTCAGCCGGACTCGCGGACCACCACGCGCGGGTGCACCACCATGTGGTTGCGGTGCTTGTACGGCTTGCCCGCCATCAGCGACGTCAGCGCGTCGGCCGCGCCGCTGCCCATCGTGCGGGTGTGCATCGCGACGCTGGTGAGCCGCGGCCACACCAAGTCGCAGAACGGCAGGTCGTCGGCGCCGACCACGGCCATGTCGCCGGGTACCGTCCAGCCGCATTCGCGCAGCGCCGAGATGATCATCAGGGCGAAGTCGTCGTTGCCGGCGAACACCGCGGTGGGCGGGTCGGTCTGCTGCTGCCAGCCGCGCACCACGGCAAGGATGTCCTCGCGGATGTAGCCGACGTCGACGCGCTCCAGCGAGCAGCCGGCGTCCTCGGCCGCGGTCCGCGCGCCTTCCCAGCGCTCCTGGCCGAGGCCGGCGAGCGGGCCGGACGGCACCAGGCAGGCCATCTTGCGGTGCCCGCGGGATATGAGGTGCCGGATCGCC
Source organism: Yinghuangia soli (assembly GCF_021502675.1). Lineage (GTDB taxonomy): Bacteria > Actinomycetota > Actinomycetes > Streptomycetales > Streptomycetaceae > Yinghuangia > Yinghuangia soli. Next base: position 176,085 of record NZ_JAKFHA010000009.1, on the reverse strand, counting down.
TGCGCCCCGGTGTCCCGGTTGTCGAAGATCGCGGTCGGCACCCCGGGGTGCTCCTCGCGGCCCCAGGCGAAGATCGCCCGGACGCCGGCCCGGCGCAGCACCTCGACGCCGCCGTCGGTCAGCCGGGCCGCCTCGGCCATCACCGCGAGCGGGCGCAGCGCGGCCCAGGCCCGGGCCGCGTCCACGCCGCGCGCGTAGCGGTCGCCGTGGATCAGCAGATTGAGGTCCTGGCGGCGCAGCGCCTCGGTGAACTCGTCGATGAACTGCTCCAGGAGCTGGCCCATCGGCTGCAGCGGCAGCGGGAAGAGCACCACGTCGCTGTTGCCGGAGCGCAGCGAACGCGCGGGTGCGCTGGGGGCGTAGCCGAGTTCGCGCACCGCCTTCAGCACGCGCTCGCGCGTCTCGGCGCTGACGCGCGCGCCGGGCGGCGAGTTGAGGACGTACGAGACCGTGGAGCGCGAGACGCCCGCGACCCGGGCGACGTCGGCGCTCGTGGGCGGCTTGCCGGATTCGGGCAGCGTCATGGCCGGCACCCCTTCTCGGACTCGCGCGCCGCGGACCCCGCGGACTCTCCGGACCGCTCGGGGCGGTCGTCTTGCGGCGCATGGCTGGGGGTCGGACGGAACCCCATGGCGAGCACCCCCGTCCTGCATGTCGGTGGACTCTGGCATGCGGCGACATGCCCAGGAAACCTTACTGTTTCCTTGTGCAAATCAGGGGTTTTCCAGGCGATGAATTATTCCGCTTCGGCGAGCCTCCGGCGGGTCCGGCCCGGGCTGCCGGCACGCCCTAGGCTCGGGCGCATGCTGGTGTGGATCAACGGTCCGTTCGGCGGAGGCAAGACCCAGGTCGCGCACGAGCTGGTGCGCCGGGCCCGGGGCGGCGTGCTGTGCGATCCCGAGGAGGTCGGCTTCGGGCTGCACCGCATGACGCCGCGGCCGCTGCGCGGCGACTTCCAGGACCTGCCGGCCTGGCGGCAGGGCGTCTTCGAGGTGCTCGACCTGGTACTGGCCCGGCATCCCGGCCCGGTGTTCGCGCCGATGACGGTGATCGAGCCGGACTACTTCGCCGAGACGGTCGGGCGGCTGCGCGAAAAGGGCCATGACGTAAGGCACTTCGCCCTCATGGCGGACCGGGCCACGGTACTGCGGCGGTTGCGGGAGCGCGCGTTCGGGCGGGCCGTGCAGGCCGTGGCGGGGCAGGCCGCCGCGCTGCGCCTGGAGAGCTTCGCCGTGTCGAAGGTCGACATCTGCCTGGAGCGTTTGCAGGCACCGGAGTTCGCCGAGCACGTGTGGACGGACCGCATCCCGGTGGCGCAGGTCGCCGACCGCGTCGCGGCGTCCTGCGGCATTCCGCTTGCCCCGAACCGGGACGGCGCGCTGCGCGGCAGGCTGCGGCGCGCATGGACCGGCGTCCGGCACATCCGGCTGGACTGAGCGGGGAGGCGGCACGCAGCCCGCCCGCCTCCAGCCCTTCGTCCCGCGCCGGACTCAGCCGTGCGGCGCGTCCGGCTCCCAGCCGCCGGACAGCCAGCCCTGGTCGACCAGGCCGCCCATCGTGGCCCAGGCCTCGTCGATCAGCGATTCGAGGCCCTGCGCGTCGACCGCACCGTCGTCGGTCCACACTTCCATCGCGACCCGCACGACCGCGTTGAAGCAGGTGACGGTGAGCGCCGGGCGCAGGTCGCGGGCCGGGTCGACGCCTTCGCGGCGGGCGATCTCGGCGGCCATGAGCCGCTCGGTCTCCAGCGCGTGCCGCAGGCTCGCGGCCATCAGCGTGGGGTTGGCCTCGATCAGCCGGCGGGTGCGCACGTACGCCTCGGACGAGCCCAGTTCGGGGTCGGCGGTGATCGCCGCCATGACCGACGCGGTCGCGCGGCGCAGGGCGACCACGGGCGGTTCGCCGGCGGGCCGGTCCGCGACCGCGCCGACCAGCGCGCGCTCGGCCTCGTTGGCGCGGGAAAGGGCGACTTCCTCCTTGCCGGGGAAGTAGCGGAAGAAGGTGCGCCGGGACACGTCCACCGCGGCGACGATCTCGTCGATCGTGGTGGCGTCGTACCCCTTGCGCCAGAAGAGTTCGAGCGCGGCGTCGATGAGCGCCTCGCGGGTGCGCTCCTTCTTGCGCTCCCGCAGGCCCGTGCCGCTGCCCGGGGTGGTTCTCGGTGCGCCGTTCTCCATGACCAGGCCCCCTTTCCGAATGTTGCGGCGAGTATGCCATTGGTCACGTGTCACCGGATGCAACATGGCTCACATTGTCATATGGCACAGCGTGCCATATTGTTTCACCGATCAGACTGCCAGCCGTTGCATCCGCCTTGGGGGACCGACCCATGTCGCACACCACTGCCTTGGAGCCCGGGGCCGCCAGACCGCCCCGCACTCCCGACACCGAGAAGTCCGGCACGGGCCGCGGGCTGCGCGGCAACCCGTGGCTCACCCTGCTCGCCGTCGCGCTCGGCGTGATGATGGTGTCCCTCGACGGCACCGTGGTGGCCATCGCCAACCCGGAGATCGCCACCGACCTGGGCGCTTCGCTCGGCAACCTGCAGTGGGTCACCAACGGCTACCTGCTGGCCCTCGCGGTCTTCCTGATCCCGGCCGGCAAGCTCGGCGACCGGTACGGCCACCGCAACGTCTTCCTGGCCGGCGCCGTCGGCTTCGTGCTCACCTCGGTCGCCATCGGCCTGGCCGGCAACATCACCGCACTGATCGGCCTCCGGGTCCTGCAGGGCCTGTTCGGCGCCATGCTGCAGCCCACCGCACTCGGCCTGCTGCGCAACAGCTTCCCGCCGGAGAAGCTCAACATGGCCATCGGCATCTGGGGCGCGGCGATCTCCTCGGCGTCCGCCGCGGGCCCGATCGTCGGCGGCCTGCTGGTCCAGCACATCGGCTGGGAGTCGGTCTTCTTCGTCAACGTGCCGCTCGGCGCGGTGGCCATCGCGGTCGGCTTCGCGGTCCTCCCCGGCACCCGCGCGCCCAAGACCGGGGGACGCGTCGACTACCTGGGCGTCGCGCTGCTCTCCGCCGCGATGTTCTGCCTGGTGTGGGCGGTCATCAAGACCGCCGAGCACGGTTGGGGCAGTGCCTACACGCTCGGCTTCCTGGGCGCCTTCGCGGTGCTGCTGGCGGCGTTCATCGGCTGGCAGGCCCGCGCCGCGGAACCCCTCATGCCGCTGCGGCTGTTCCGCAACCGGTCCTTCTCGTCCGGTGTCGTGCTCATGGTCTTCATGGCGTTCGGCATGTTCGGCGCGCTGTTCTTCCTCACCTTCTACCTGATCGGCGTCGGCGGCCTCTCCCCCGTCGAGGCGGGCGTCCGGATGCTGCCGCTGACCGTGATGATGGTCGTGGGCTCGGCCGTCTCCGGTGCGCTGATCGGCCGCTTCGGCCCCCGCATCCCGATGATCGCGGGCCTGCTCATCTCGTCCGGGGCGATGTTCTGGATGACGCAGCTCGACGCGGACGCCTCGATCGCCACCACCGGCCCGTGCTTCGCGCTGCTCGGCTTCGGCATCAGCCCGATCATGATCGCCGCGACCGACGTCATCGTCGGCAACGCGCCGGTCGAACTCGCCGGCGTGGCCTCCGGCATCCAGCAGGCCGCGATGCAGGTCGGCGGCGCGCTGGGCACCGCGGTGCTGGGCGCGGTGATGGCCGCCAAGGTGTCGTCCTCGCTGCCCGGCCACTGGGCGGACGCGGGACTCGGCTCCCTCTCCCCCGAGCAGGTGGACGCCATGAAGGACCCGGTGAGCCAGGGCTTCGCCCCGGTCGCCCCGGGCACCCCGCCGGACGTCGCCGCCACCATCGCGGACGCCGCGCACGCGTCCTTCCTGGACGGCATGCACCTCGCTTTCCTGATCGGCGCGATCGCCTTCACCTGCGCGATCTCGCTGGCCCTTCTCGTCCGGACAGGCGAACGCCGGGAGGGCCCGGCGCCCGTACACGTCTGATCCGGATACGGGGGACACGGATGGCCGGCTGGTGAAGCAGCCGGCCATCCGCCGTTTCCGGGCGCCCCCGATGCCTCCCCCGCAGCAGATAGACAGGTACTCTGACCGGGTGCAAAAGGACGCGCTTGCCGGGGCCCATCCCGGGTCGGAACTCGTGACGCTGCTCGTCGGCGCGGTACGCGGCATCAGCCAGGTCTTCACGGACCGCATGACCGCCGCCGGGTTCGACGACGTCCGGCCGACGCACGGCTTCGCGCTGACGCTGGTCGGCGAGCACGGCACCACCGCCACCGAGCTCGGCCGCCGGCTGGGCATGACCAAGCAGTCCGCGGGCGAAGTCGTCACGCATCTGGCCCGGCAGGGCTACGTGGAGCGGCAGCCCGACCCCGAGGACCGCCGCGCGCGACGCATCACACTGACCGTGCGCGGCCGCGACTGCGTGCAGATCATCTGGGCCGAACTGGCCGACATCCAGGGTGCCTGGTCCGGCGCGGTCGGCGACGACGGCCTGGAGGAACTGACCGCGGGCCTGCGCAAGGGCCTGCGCACCCTGCGCGACGGCGGCCAGATCCCGGAAGGCCTGCGGCAGGCCTGGTGGTGGTACGCGTAGACCCGGTCCGGCGCCGCTGCTGACGCCGGCGCGGGTGACGCTGCGTCAGCCGCCGGAGGCGAGGACGACGACCGCGGTCAGCGCGACGATCACCGCGGCGGCCGCGGTGAGGGCGATCGGGACGGCGCCGGCGACCGGGGCGCCGCTGCGGACCGCGGTGTCCACGCGGCGGTGCCGGTAGGTGCCGGTCGCGTAGACCGCCACCGAGGTGGCGATGACGACGCCGCCCGGGACCATCCAGCCCCAGCTGTCGAGGTCGTGCCCGGCGTGCAGCATGAGGCCGCCGTTGGCCAGGAACGCAAGTGAGGTGCGGGACCAGGCCAGGCGCGTGCGCTCGGGCTGGAGGCCGGGGTCGACCGGGCCGTCGGCGCGGGCGGCGGAGGTCATACGTCGCTCAGCATCAGGACGACGCTGACCCCGATCACCACGGCCACGCCGAGCGACAGCATGAGGGGCATGAGCGAGGCGGGCAGCGCCTGGCTGAGGCGCATCGCGCGTTCGACGCGGAACCAGCGGCGGTACGCCGAGGCGGCCAGGGCCAAGGCGATCGCGACCAGGATGAAGCCGAGCAGCAGGCGCTGGGGGCGCGGGCCGAGGTCCGGCAGGAACTGCACCACCGCGACGCCGCCCGCGAGCAGGGACAGCGCGGTGCGGATCCAGGCGAGGAACGTGCGCTCGTTGGCGAGCGTGAACCGGTAGTCGGGCTCGTCCCCGATCTCCTGGAGCCGGGGGCGGCGCCGATCTTTGGCCATGGTCACGATTGTGCCGGGTCAGGCTCCGGGCCGCTGTTCGGGGTCGCTCGTACGCCGTGCCCGGGCCGGTACCGCGGTGTGTCAGGTCGTGAGGTCGGTGGTGCGGTCGGTGGTGCGGCCGGTCGTGCGGTCGGCGGCGTCGAAGCGGGCCAGGGCCTCGGCTCCGGGGCGCAGTGCGTCGGCCAGGGCGCGCAGTTGCGCGGGGTCGAGGCCGCCCACTGCTTCCGCGGTGTCGTCGGCCGCGTCGCGGGCGATCTCGGCGGCGACCGCGTCGAGCGGCGTGCGCGGTCCGGTCTTGCTCACCGCGGCGGCGGCGCGGGCCGGGGTCAGCAGCGCGGCGGCCTGCAGGACGAGCCAGCCCGGGACGCCCGCGGCGCCCTGCGTGGGCGGGAGGTACGGCAACGCCCCGGCATAGCGGTGGTCTTCGGCGAAGGCGGGGTGCTTGATCTTGGCAAGCGGGCGGGCGGCAGGTGCAGCAGGGTCCCGGCGCCCTGGGGACCGGGCAGGCTCCGGGCTTCCGGCAGGCCCGGCAGTCTCGTGCCACGTGTCGGCCGGCTTGAGCACGTAGCCCTCGGCGAGGTTGTCCGGGAGTTCGGGGAGGCCCAGCAACGCCGGGACCCGGGTCGCGAACACCCGCGGCACGCCGTCCAGCCGGACAAGCGGGCCGCGGGCCAGCAGCGGCACGCAGGCCAGGCCGGCGGAGGCAGCGGCCGCGCGGAGCGTCCGGTCGGCGGCCCATAGACGGCCGTCGGCGGTGCCGAGGGTGGCGTCGAACAGGAGCCAGTGCAGTCCCGGCGCGTACCAGACTCCGGTCTGCACGGGGTCGACGCCCGGCTCCGCGGGGATGTCCGGGTGCGGGTAGCGGCCGCCTGCGAGTTCGCCGTAGAGGGTGACCGTCGCGGTGCTGCCGCACGCCGGATGCGCGGCGCGCAGGGCGGCAGCGCAGCGGTCCGCGGCCACCGCCAGCGCGGGCCAGATGCGGCTCGCGCCGAAGAACTCGTCGAGGGTGCCGTCACCGAGGAGTTCGCGGCGCTTGGCGGGCCGCGGACCTGCTTCGTCGACCACGACGGCGAAGTGCGCGCCGTGCACTTTCTCGGTCGCGGTCCACTCGCGCACGCCGGACACGCCTGTGCCGCCCCGCGCGGGGATCTTGGGGTACGCCCGCAGCTCGGGCCGCCCGGGCTCGGCGTCGCTCATGGAACGAGCGTGGCGGGCGATCCGGGCCGGTGGCAAAGGCATTTGGCACGGCCGGGCCCAGGTCTGGGTCTGGGTCCGAGTCCGAGTCCGAGTCCGAGTCCGGGTCCGGGTCCGAGTCCGGGTCCCGGTCCGGCAAGGCAGTGGGCACGACGCCGGACGCCGTCGCCCGCTCCCCGGACGCGCCCGCAGCCGGGCGGATGCACCCGGCTGCGGCGGGGCTTCGCGTCCTAGGCCAGGTTCGCAGGCCTGCCGTGGAAGAGGCCGCCGATGACGTCCGGGAGCAGGCGTTCGGCGAGGGCGGTGGGGAGTTGTTCGAGGAGCGCGAGGACCGGTGCCATCCGGTCCGGCAGTGCTCCCCCGTCGCCCAGTCCGGCGAGTTGCAGGAGGGCGGCGCTGTCCTCGGGGGTGAGGGTGGCGGGGTCGATGAGGGCGGCCGCTTCGACGAGTCCGGGGTCGGCGACCGCGGGGCCCAGCTTGCGGGCTTCGTCGGCCGCGTCGGCGAGCGCGGCGAGGAGTTCGGGGGCCTTGCCGTCGGCGGCCGCGGTGACGGTCAGGTGCACGGTGCGCGGGAGGCCGCCGTGGCCGGGCTGCGGCTGGACGTACCAGCCGTGCGCGCGCAGGCAGTCGGCGACCACGAAGACGTCCAGCGCGGGATCGCTGCTCGCCACCGAGAGCAGTGATCCGGGCGGGTCGCCGAGCACCCGCAGGCCGGGGATCGCGGCGATTCCGGTGCGCAGCGCGCGGGCGGTGCGCACGGTGCGGGCCGCGAGGTCGAGGTAGCCCGCGTCGCCGATGTGCCGGAGCACGGCCCAGGCGGCGGCGAGCGGACCGGCGGATTTGGTGCCCTGCAGCGTGGTGTTGACGACCGGATAGCCGGGCCAGGCGGCGCACGCGAAGTAGCCGTGGCGGCGCAGTTCGGCGTCCCGGAAGAGCACGACCGAGGCGCCCTTGGGGGTGTAGGCGTACTTGTGCAGGTCGACGGAGAGCGAGGTGACACCCGGCACCGCGAGGTCGAAGGCGGGCATGGCCGGGGCGTCCGGCAGGCGCCGGGCGTACGGGAGGAGCCATCCGCCGATGCACGCGTCGACGTGGCACAGGACTCCGCGGGCGGCGGCGAGTGCGGCGATCTCGGGGACCGGGTCGACCACGCCGTGCGCATAAGAGGGTGCGGAGACGACGACGAGGGCGGTGCGGTCGTCGAGTGCGGCGGCGACCGCGGCGGGGTCCGGTGTGAAGGTCTCCGGGTCGACCGGGAGAGGTACGGTCTCGATACCGAAGAGGTGCGCGGCCTTGTGGAAGGCGGCGTGCGCGGTGACCGGCAGGATCATCTTCGGTGCGGTCACGCCGCGTGTGGCGCGGGCGTGTTCGCGGGCGGTGAGCACCGCGAGCAGCACGCTCTCGGTGCCGCCGCTGGTGACCGTGCCGGCGGTGTCGGGCCCGCCGCCGAGCAGTGCCGCGGCCGCCGCGACCACGTCGTTCTCCAACGCCGCGACGCTGGGGAAGGCGGTCATGTCCAGCCCGTTGACGTCGGCCATCGCCGCGTAGGCGGCGTGCGCGAGGTCGGCGGTGTCGGGGCCGAGCCCGGGATCGTAGACGTAGGCGAGCGTGCGGCCGCCGTGCACCGGCAGGTCGGCGGCGCGGAGTGCGGCGAGCTCGGCCAGGATGTCACGGGAGGCATCGCGCGAAATGTCGCGGGAGATGTCGCGTTCGGTCACACCGGTTCCTCTTCAGGTCGGCCGGCCTCGGGGGCGGGCGAGTCCGGGACGGTCCGTGCCTCAGGAGCGTCCGCGGGGCGGGCAGCTTGGGCGGGGACGGCGGCGTACCGGTCGCGGAGTTCGGCGAGCTTCTCTTCGGTCAGGTCGTAGCGCAGGATGAACGGCATGCTGACCGCGAGGAGCACGGCGGGCAGCAGGGTGAAGCCGAGCAGGACGCCGGTGAGGGCCGAGTCGGGTTGCGGGACGCGGTGGTCGGCGTCCGACGAGACGAACCCAGTGACCTGCAGGACGGCGGCGAACACGCCCGCGCCGAGCGCGAGTCCGAGCATCTCGCCGGCCGTCCACACACCGGTGAACACGCCGGCGCGGCGCTGCCCGGTGGTCATCGCGTCGGCCGCCACCGCGTCCCCGATCATCGACATGGGCAGCATCTGCATGCCCGCGTAGCCGACGCCCGCGATGCCGGTGATGGCGTAGACGATCCCGGCCGGCACCTGGCCCGCGGAGGTCATGAGCAGGCAGGCGGCCAGGAAGCAGCAGGACGCGGCGAACGCGGCGTTGCGCTTGCCGTAGCGCAGGGCGGCGCGCGACCACAGCGGCATCGCCACGATGGACGGCAGGACCAGGGCGGCGAACAGCCATGTGGTCGCGGACGAGTCGTCGAGTACGTAGGTCGAGAAGTACTGCACGCCGGCGAGCATCGCGCCGGCGCCGATGGCCTGCACGACGTACATGCCGAACAGGTTCATGAAGGAACGGTTCGTCCGGGCGATCGCGAGCTGCTTGAGGATCGAGCCCTCCCCCGCGCTGACCGGGACGACGACGCGGGCCCGGGCCGTGGTGAAGAAGGCGGCGAGCATGCCGGCCATGAGCAGGGCGCCGAGCGCGATGCCCATGATGCGGTAGCCGTTCATGGTGCCCGGGTCGTCGTTGCCCGAGTGCCCGGTGATGAGCGGCGCGACGCCGCCGGACAGCAGGATCGCGAAGGACAGGAACGCGACGCGCCACGCCATGATGCGGGTGCGCTCGTGGTGGTCCGTGGTGATCTCGGCGGGCATCGCGATGTAGGGGACCTGGAAGGCGGCGAACGCGGTGGCCGCGAGCAGGTACATGAAGCCGACGTACAGCGCAGCCCAGTTGCCGGTGAGCGGCGGTCCGGCGAACATCGCGGCGAACAGGAACGGCAGGGTGAGCGCGCCGCCGAGCATCCAAGGGCGGCGCGGGCCCCAGCGGTGCTCGGTGCGGTCGGACAGGCTGCCCGCGTACGGGTTGGCCACCACGTCCCACGCCTTGGGCAGGAACACGACGACGCCGGCCAGGAGCGGGGCGACGCCGAGGACGTCGGTCAGGTAGTAGAGCAGGAGGAGGCCGGGGACGGCCCCGAATATGCCGGTGCCGAACGAGCCCAGCCCGTAGCCGATGCGCACGATGCCGGGCAGGGGCGGGTGTCCGGGTGCCGGCGGCTCGGCGGCGTCGGGGCCCGCGGCGGGAAGCATGGTCACGAACGTAGGGCCTGGCGGGCCTTGCCACCAGGGTTTCGCGACTGGTCCAGACCAATTGCCTTGTCCGGCTCCGCGCGGCCAACTCCCGCTTCGCAGCGATTTGCTGATGATTGTTCATATTCACCCGCCGGGACGCAGCCCCGGGGAAACACGAGGGCGCCCGCAGAGCAATGCTCCGCGGGCGCCCTCGAAGACGTTCCCGGCCGCCGCTTCCCGCCGTCTGCGGGGCGGCCGCGGGGTCAGCGCTGCAGCGTCGGCTTCAGGTCCTTCAACCGGGCCAGCAGGCCGTTGACGAACTGCGGCGAGTCGTCGGTGGAGAACTCCTTGGCCAGCTCGACGGCCTCGTCGATGACCACGGCGTCCGGCACGTCGTCCTGCCACAGCAGCTCGTACACGCCGAGCCGCAGGACGTTGCGGTCCACGGTCGGCATGCGGTCCATGGTCCAGCCGACCGAGTACGTCGAGATCAGGTCGTCGATCCGGCCGCGGTGCGCCTGCACGCCCTCGACCAGCGTCATCGTGTACTCGGCGATCGGCGGGGTGTCCGCATCGCCGCCGCGCGCACGGCCGACCCAGTCGGCGAGCACCGTCACCGGATCGCCGCCGCGCTGGTCCGCCTCGAAGAGGATCTGCAGCGCACGGCGGCGGGTCTTGGTACGGGCACCGGCCACTAGCTGTTCACACGGCCCAGGTAGTCACCGGAACGGGTGTCGACCTTGACCTTCTCGCCGGTCGTGATGAACAGCGGGACGGCGATCTCGTAGCCGGTCTCCAGCTTGGCCGGCTTGGTGCCGCCGGTGGAGCGGTCGCCCTGCACACCCGGCTCGGTGTACTCGATGACCAGCTCGACGGACGCCGGGAGCTCGACGTACAGCGCCGCGCCCTCGTACATCGCGACGGTGGCCTCGAAGCCCTCGAGCAGGTAGTTGGCGGCGTCGCCGACGACCGCGGGGCTGACCGGGAGCTGGTCGAAGGTCTCCGTGTCCATGAACACGAAGTCGGCGCCGTCCTTGTACGAGAACTGCATGCCGCGCCGGTCCACGCTGGCCGTCTCGACCTTGATGCCCGCGTTGAACGTCTTGTCGACGGTCTTGCCGGACAGCACGTTCTTGAGCTTGGTGCGGACGAAGGCGGGGCCCTTGCCCGGCTTGACGTGCTGGAACTCCACAACGGACCAGAGCTGTCCACCGTCGAGCTTGAGCACCATGCCGTTCTTCAGGTCGTTGGTCGTGGCCACGGGTGCGGGATCTCCTGCGTTGCTTCGGACCGGGGTGCCGGCGCCTGTCGGGTGTGCGGCCTGGCGCACTACAGGACCAGCAGCTCCTTGGTCGTGATGGTAAGTAGCTCGGGCCCGCCGTCCTCGGGCGGACGGACCACGAGAGTGTCTTCGATGCGGACACCGCCGCGCCCCGGGAGATAGATCCCCGGCTCGACGGTGACCGGCATGCAAGCGTCCAGCTTACCGTCCGTCGTCGGACCCATGCGCGGGTCCTCGTGGATCTCCAGGCCGACGCCGTGCCCGAGGCCGTGCGGAAAGTACTCCCCGTAGCCGGCCGCATCGATCACGGCCTTCGCCGCACCGTGCACCGCGGACGTCTCCACGCCGGGCGCGAGCGCCTCGCGGCCCGCCTTCTGCGCCGCGAAGACGACGTCGTAGACCTCGACCTGCCACCCGGCCGGCTCGTTGCCGATCACGAAGGTCCGCGTCATGTCCGCGTGGTAGCCGCGGTAGCAGGCACCGAAGTCGATCTTCAGGAAGTCGCCGTCCTCGACCCGCCGGTCCCCCGGGCTGTGGTGCGGGATCGCCGAATGCGGACCGGACGCCACGATGGTCGGGAACGCGGGCGAGTCGGCCCCGTGGTCCGCCATCCGCCGCTCCAGCTCCAGCGCGATGTGCCGCTCGGTGCGCCCGACCAGGATCGACTCGATCATCTCGGCGATCGCCTGGTCGCCGATCTCGCATGCGATGCGCAGCGTGGCGATCTCGTCCGGGTCCTTGATCCGCCGCAGCTCCTCGACCGCCCGGCCGAGCGCCACCCGGTCCACGCCCTCGGCCGCCTCGCCGAGCGTCCGGTACATCTCGACGGTGACCGCGTGCTCCTCGACCGCCAGCCGCCGCACCCCGGACGCGGCCGCGCGCTTGGCGAGGCCGGGCGCGCACAGCCGCTCGTCGACCAGCTCGACGTCGGGCGCCTGCTCGGCGGCCTGCGTCATATAGCGGCCGTCGGTCGCCAGCACCGCGCCGGACGCACCTTCGGCGCCCTCCGGGACCGCGGCATGGATGAGGAGAGCGCCGTTCGAACCGGTGAAGCCGGTCAGATAGCGCACGTTGACCGGATTGGTGATCAGAGCGGCATCGGCGCCGGTCGCAGCAACACGGGCGCGCAGCCGATCTCGGCGTACGGCGTGGGCCTCGGGCATGCGCTCAGCGTAACCCCGCACCCGGCCCTCGGCCCGTCAGGCGCGGCCCCGCTCGCGGGCTCGGGCCACCGGCGGAGGACGGCACCGCCCGGCCCGTCGGGTCGCCCGCGCGGCCACCCGAGGGCACCGCCGGACGGCGCCCCCCGGGCGTGTCGGACGCCGCTCCGCGGCTCGTCGAGCTACTGCTCGCCGCCGACGTCGCAGACGACCTCGTCCTCGCCCACGACGCGGTCGCCGCGCTGGCCCGGCAGCCGCGCGCTGTGGTGCGCCTGGACCAGGCCGTACGCCATCAGGCCTGGTGCCAGGACCGGTATCTCCCCTGGCAGACGGTGCCCTGGCCCGACGCGCAGACACCGCCGCCCGCCGGCGGACCGGCCTGCTGGCACGAGCAGATCCGGCGCCGCATCGCCGTGCGCGAACCAGGGCCGATCGCCGTCGTCCTGGCGGTCATGCATCCGGACGGCCGCCTCCGGGAGAGCGCGCTGCGGCGGATGACACAAAGGTCCGAAGGCGTGTGGACGCCCTACATCACGCTGCGCACCACCGACTGGGTGCGGCCGGTCCGCGAGATCGCGCTGCTCGCCCTCGTGGACCGGCTGCTGGAGAACCCCGCGGCGCACCTGCGGCCGGCTGCCGAGCTGGTCTTCTCCGTCCCGGACCGGAAGCGGGCCCGCACCGCCCGGCTCCAAGTGGACGCGGCGATCGCCGCCGGGCCGCGCGAGGTCCTGGGCGAGTTGCGCGCATCACCGATCCCGGCGCTGCGCCGGGCGGCTTTCCGGGCCGGGACCTGGCCGGGCACCGCGCTCGACGAACTGGTCCGGGTGGCCGAGGGCGACGGCGATCCGCGCCTGCGGCCCGCGGCGGCCGAGACCGCGGCACGCGAGGCGCTGTGGACCGGGCGCGGCGATTTGCTGGCCCGGCTCGCCATGGCGAGCCACGCGAGTGTGCGCGCGGTCGGGATCGTCGCGGCGGCGCGGGCCGGGGACCCGGGCCGGGCGCTCGGCGCGCTCGACGACGTCTCGGCGGTGATCCGGGCCAGCGCGCGCGACATCGCCCGTCGGCACGGCGTCGACGCGCTCGCGCACTACCGGGCGGCCGTGTCCGGTCCCGAGGCGCCCGCCCCCGGGGCGCTGTCGGGGCTGGGCGAGACGGGCGGCCCGACCGACGCGGCGCTGGCCGGCCGCTGGCTGGCCCATCCGGAACCGGACGGCCGTTTGCGGGCGCTGCAGGCGCTCGGGCAGTTGGACGCGGTGCCGACGGATGCCGCGCTGGCGTTGTTCGCCGACTCTTCCGCCGCGGTGGTGCGGGGTGCGACCGCCGTGCTGCTGCGACGGATCGACGGTGTCCCGGAGGAGGCCCTGTGGCCGGCGTTGGCCGATGGGCGCCGGGTCCGTCGGGTCGGCGCGTTCCGGTTGCTGCGCGCGAAAGGCGGCGTTCCGCGCCTGAAGGCCGCGCTGGTCGCCGCCGGCGGTCCGGACCCGAAACTCGCCGCGCAGGCGCTGGCCGCCCTGCAGGCCTGGGCGGACCAGCCATTCCACTGGAGTGCGCGCGTCCGCCTGCGGCCGGACGGGGACCTCTCCTGCACCCCCGGGGAGCGCACCGAACTCATGGGACTGGCAGCGGGTATCGGCGGCAGCCTGTCGGACCGGACCCGGGAGCGGCTGCTGAGTCGACTCGAAAAGTCGGCCTGAGTACGTCCGTTCGGGTGACTCGGCGTGGCAAGGCGCGCCGATCCGGTGTGGCGGAGACCGTGCGGCCCTACGATTTTCGGAAGGGGCCGCGGTGCGCGGGAACGTGCCGGGCTCCGCCACATCGACGGGGTCTCCAGGGGTGGGGAGCCCACACACCGGGGGGTGTGCGCACGATGATCATCGGCGAGCCCGGGGCCGGCGGAACGCCCGACCCCGATCGGTACGAGCTCATGGTCGAGCAGTTGGCCGCGGCGGCCGAGCGCGGCCGGGAAGTGCAAGGCCAGGTCGAGGAGTTCCGGCGGCAGCGGGAGGAAGGCAAGCGCTTCCCGGATGCCCCGGAGCGCCTCGCGCGGCGGGCGCAGCGGCTGCTGCAGTCGGGGGCGGTGCCCGGCGAGGTCCTGGTCGCGATGGAGCCGGGCGTCGACCCGGTCGAAGCCGACGAGCGCATCATCGGCGATGCGAACGACATGCAGTCCGTGGCATTCCTGCCGCGCGGCGTGCGGGTGGCCGCCACGGTGGCGCGCATCTGGCTGAAGGTGAACGGGCGTCCGCAGGCGTGCGCGACGGGCTTCATGGTGGGGCCGCGGCTGCTGCTGACCAATCACCATGTCTTCCGCGACTTCGCCACGGCCCAGGACGCGTTCGCGGAGTTCGACGCCGAGGCGGGGCTGGACGACATGCCCAAGACCGGGGTCCCGTACAAGACGGCGCCCGAGGTCTTCTTCGCCAATGACAAGGGCCTCGACTACGCGCTCGTGGCGCTCGCCCCCGGCTTGGACGGGCGGCATGCGGGCGAGGTGTTCGGGTGGAACCGGCTCGACCCGGCCGAAGGCAAGATCGTGGTCGGCGACCCGGTCAACATCATCGGCCACCCGTCGGGGCGGCCGAAGGAGATCGCCATCCGCAGCAATGAACTCGTGGTGCGGCTGGACGACTTCCTGCACTACGCCACCGACACCGAACCGGGGAACTCCGGGTCGCCGGTGTTCAACGACCAGTGGGAAGTGGTCGCGCTGCACCACCGCGGCGTGCCGAAGACCGACGAGCAGGGCCGCGTGCTCAATCTCGACGGGAAGCCGTGGACGTCGGCGCAGGGGGATGCGGCGGTGGCCTGGGTGGCCAACGAAGGCGCCCGGATCAGCTCGGTTCTTCGGCATCTCGCCGCCCACACGCCGGCCGAACTGCACCCGGTGCTGGCCGAGATCGGTCCGGGCATCGGCGCGCCCGCGCCGGCCGCGGCGGGTCCGACGACAGCGTCGGCGGCAGCCGCTGCGCTGACCCCGGGCGCGCCGGCCGTCCTACCCCAAGCCCTCGTGCCCCAGGCGCTCGTACCGCAGCCCCTCACGCCTCCGGCGACGGTGGTGCCGGGTGCGGACGATGCAAGCGGGAAGGGGACGACCGCGGCTTCGGACCCGGCCGCGGCTTCGATCGCGGGTGCGGGTGCGGTCCCGGGCGTGGTCCCGGCCGCGGCTTCCACCGCGAGTGCGGGTGTGGTGCCGGGTTCCCCTCCGGCCGCCGTGGCGGTGCCGCTGCCGCGGGCGGCCGAGTCGGCGATCCTGACCGGGGTCGCGGGCCGTCCTGAAGCGTTCGGGGCCGCCCGGCAGTTGGTGTTCCTGCACGGGCGCAGCCAGCAGGGGCGGCATCCGGAGTCGCTGCGGCGGCAGTGGACCGACGGGCTCAACAGCGGTCTGGCCCGGCTCGGCTACGCGACGCTGGACCCTGCCGACATCTACTTCCCGTACTACGGGGACCGCCTCGCCGCAGTCCTGGACGCGCATGAGTCGGTGTCGGCGACGAGCTTCGACTCGGTCGCCGACGACCCCGCGGCGGCGGCCGCACCGGAGTCCGGCAGTGCCCGGGAGCTGTACACGCGGCTGCTCTTCCAGGCCGCGGACGCGGCGGGCATGCCGGACGAGAGCGATGCCGTGCACACCG
This sequence comes from Yinghuangia soli, assembly GCF_021502675.1. Lineage (GTDB taxonomy): Bacteria > Actinomycetota > Actinomycetes > Streptomycetales > Streptomycetaceae > Yinghuangia > Yinghuangia soli. The sequence continues at coordinate 160,316 of NZ_JAKFHA010000009.1, read as the reverse complement.
ACGAGCGGTTCGGGCTGGGCGGCGTGGTGCGGGTCGCTCGGCGTCCGCTGGACTGGCTGGCCCGGCACTCGGGGGTGGACCGGCTGGTGATCGCGGGGGCGTTCCGGGACGTCGCGCGGTATCTGGACGACCGCCGGGTGCGCGACGAAGTGCTGGCGTGCGTCCGCGAGACCGTGCCGTCGAGCGGCGGCATCGTGCTGGTCGCGCACAGTCTGGGCACGCTGGTCGCGATGGACCTGCTGGCCGTCCCCGCGGACGGACCGGCGGTGTCGGCCCTGGTGACGCTCGGGGCACCGCTGGGCATGGACACGGTGTACGACCGGCTGCTGACCCGCGGGCCGCACTGCCCGCAGCGGGTGCCGTGGTGGTTCAACGCATGGGCGCCGGGCGACGGCGTGGCCATCGGCTGCCCGCTGGCCGGGCGCTGGTCCGGTCTGACCGCGGAGTCGTCGGTGGACAATCCGCGCGACCGGGCGCACGACTTCGACGAGTATCTGGCGCGGCCCGAGGTCGCGGGCGCGATCGCCTCGCGCTTGGAACTGGCCCGCAGGTAGGGCGGGTTCGGCAGACGTTGCGGTCCCGGACGCCCCGCGGATAAAGCGCCTGGGCGTCCGGTCGCCCGGGGCGTCCTGCGGTCAGGCCGCCAAGGCGACTTGGGGCCGCTCCACCACCTTCTTGGCGAGCACGCCGAAGAGGATGCCGAACGTCGCCCAGATGACCGCCTGGACGCCGAGTGCCGCGATCCGGAACCGCCACAGCACGGTGCCGTCGAAGCCCTCCGGCACCGACTCCGGCGACGGGAGCGCGACGGCGATCAGCGCGGCGGCGACGATGTAGCCGCCGATCGCCGCCAGGATCGCATTGGCGCCCCCGAGCCGCGGGGCCAACTGCCGTGCGGCGTATGCCGCGACGATGGCCAGCCCGATGCTGATCGCGATGAACCCGAAGTACAGCGCGGTGCGCTTCCCGATGGTGTCGGGAGCACCGACCGCAGGCGGTTGCGCCGGGTACTTGATGAACGGGACCAGGATCACGGCCACGTAGCCGACCGCGGCCAGGATGCCCGCGGTGGCCCGGGCCCGGACCGCCCCGAGCCGCCCGTACGTGAACGCGAACGCCAGGGCGAAGAGCCCGCCGACCGCGATTCCGTAGACCCCGACACCGGTCAGCAGCCCGAGCGTGCTCTGCACGTCCCGGCTGACGACCTCTTCTTCTTCGTGCCCGCCGTGCCCGCCGTGGTCCGGCATGGGCTCGGGCGCGGAGTTCGCCTCCTCGAAGGAGATGGCGTTGCGGACCTCGGGTTCGCCGAACACGTAGGCGAAGACCCAGGCCAGAAGACCGGCCGCGATGCCCGTGAGCATGCCGCGGACCAGCAGTTTGCGCATCATCAGTCGTGCCCCCGGCCTCAGTGGCAGGGGAACGCGAGCAGGTGCCGGCCGTCGTGCACGAACTCGTGCACCCCGGTTCCGGAGAACATCGCCGTGGCGCCCTGCTCGGCACCGACGAAGTAGATCATGAAGAGGGCCAGCACGCCCATGAAGAGCGCCCAGGGCAGCACTTCGCGGACCGGTATGCGGACCGGGACAGGTTCGGCAGAGGCAGCGGGAGAGGTGGGGACAGCAGCCGTGGCCATGTGTTCCTCCTTCGGGGCACGCGCCCGTTCGGTGGCGGCACGATGTGGAGGGTCTGACTGACGGCTCGCGGCGATGCCCTGAGGTGCCTGGGCTCGACGGAACCGATCACAGTGGCGCGTCCGCGCCGGATTTCCACCGGCTTCCCCACAGCATCGCAATGTCGTTCGCAAGGTAGGGGTCCGCGGCATGCCGCGTCAATGTGCGTACACATGCCGGACATCCGGGCAGCAATGCCCCGGACTGCGCGGATGCCCGGCCGGGCGGCGAAGCGCCTTGATCAGTCGGCCAGTTCGTCCGCCAGCGCGCGCAGCGCGAGGCGGTAGGAGCCGATGCCGAAGCCGGCGATGGTGCCGGTCGCCACAGAGGCGACGACGCTGGTGTGCCGGAACGCCTCGCGCGTGTACGGGTTCGAGATGTGCACCTCGATGAGCGGCGCGGTGCGCTGCGCGATGGCGTCCTTCAGGCCGTACGAATAGTGCGTGAACGCACCGGGGTTGATGACCACCGGGGTGCGCGCGTCGGCGGCCTCGTGGATCCAGCGGATGATCTCGCCCTCGTCGTTGGTCTCGCGCACCTCGACGTCGAAGCCCAGCTCGGCGCCGGTCTTGCGGCAGGCCTCGACGAGGCCTGCGTACGAGGTCGAGCCGTAGACGTCCGGCTCGCGGCTGCCCAGCCGGCCCAGGTTCGGGCCGTTGAGGACCAGGACCTTGGTGAGTGCGGTCATGAGCGCGCCACCTCGCCGTACGCCGCAGCCAGCATCGCCGGGTCCGGGGCCTCCAGGATCGCGGGCTTGGCCAGCCCGTCGAGCACCACGAAGCGCAGCCGGTCGGCGCGCGACTTCTTGTCGATGCGCATGGAGTCCAGCAGCTTCGGCCACGCGTCGCCGCGGTAGGTCAGCGGCAGGCCGAGCGACTCCAGGACCGTCTTGTGCCGGTCGGCGGTCGCATCGTCGAGGCGGCCGGCGAGGCGGCCCAGTTCGGCGGCGTACACCAGGCCGACGCTGACCGCGGCGCCGTGCCGCCACTTGTAGCGCTCGGCCTTCTCGATGGCGTGCCCGAGGGTGTGCCCGTAGTTGAGGAACTCGCGGGACCCGGACTCCTTGAGGTCGGCCGTCACGACGTCGGCCTTGACCTGAATCGACCGCTGGATCAGCTCCGCGGTGTGCGGCCCGGCGTGGCTGCGGGCGCCGGCCGGGTCCGACTCGATCAGGTCGAGGATCACCGGGTCGGCGATGAAGCCGGCCTTGACGACCTCGGCGAGCCCGCTGATGTAGTCGTTGGCGGGCAGAGTCTCCAGGGTGGCCAGGTCGGCGAGCACGCCGGCCGGCGGGTGGAACGCGCCGACGAGGTTCTTGCCCTCGGCGGTGTTGATGCCGGTCTTGCCGCCCACCGCGGCGTCGACCATGCCCAGCAGCGTGGTCGGGATCGCGATCCAGCGCACACCGCGCAGCCAGGTCGCGGCCACGAAGCCGGCCAGGTCGGTGGTGGCGCCGCCGCCGATGCCGACGATCGCGTCGGAGCGGGTGAAGCCGGTCTGCCCGAGCACCGACCAGCAGTACGCGGCGACCTGGACGTCCTTGGCCTCTTCGGCGTTCGGCACCTGGATCGCGATGGCCTCGTAGCCCTGCGCGGCGAGGTCCTCGCGGACCGCCTCGCCCGCGACGCTGAGCGCCTCGGGGTGCAGCACCGCGACGCGGCGGACCTTAGGGCCGAGCAGGCCCGGCAGTTCGCCGAGCAGGCCGGTGCCGACGATGACGTCGTACGGCTCGGCGTCGCCGCCGACGTGGATACGGACGGGCTCGCTGGTTGCGCTCATCGCTCCTGGTCCTTGCCGGCCTGCTCGTCGGCGGCCTCTTCGTTGTCTGCCGGGCCGCTTCCCGCGGCGGGCGGTGCGCCGGCCGGCGGCCCGGCGAGCGCGGCGGCGAGGGCGTCGGCCACCTGCTCGGGGGCGAGCCCGGCGGTGGCCACCACCACGGTCGCGACCTCTTCGTACAGCGGCCTGCGCTGCGCCATCAGTTCGCGCCACCGGGCGCGGGGGTTGCCGACCAGCAGGGGGCGCGGGGCGTCGAGGCCGACGCGGCGTACCGCATCGGCGAGTTCGACGTCGAGGAAGGCCACCGGGTGGGCGGCGAGGAGCTTGCGGGTCGCCGGGTCCATGACCGCACCGCCGCCCAGCGCCAGCACGCCGCCGTGCCCGGCCAGCGCATCGGCAACGGCCTGGTGCTCCAGGGCGCGGAAGTGCGGCTCGCCGTCGTCCACGAAGATGTCCGGGATCGGCTTGCCGGCGACGCGCTCGATGTCGGCGTCGGTGTCGCGGAACGCGACCCCGTAGCGCTCGGCGAGCAGCAGGCCGACGGTGGTCTTGCCGGCTCCGGGCGGGCCGACCAGGACGACCAGCGGCCCCGGGCCGGCGTCTGCCGTCTCCGCCATCGGGGAACCCCCTTCGGTGTGCCTCCAGGCCGGTCCCGGGGCAGCCCCGGAACCGGCATGCGCCGGGCCGCGGACGCCGCTCGCGCGGGCCGCGGCCCGGTCCTGCCGGGTTACTTGACCTCGAGCGCGTCGAGGTAGGAGGCGACGTTGCGGCGCGTCTCGGGCACCGAGTCGCCGCCGAACTTCTCCACCACGGCGTCCGCGAGCACGAGCGCGATCATGGCCTCCGCGACGATGCCGGCGGCCGGCACCGCGGCGACGTCGGAGCGCTGGTGGTGCGCCTGCGCCACCTCGCCGGTCCGCACGTCGAACGTGGCCAGCGCGCGCGGCACGGTCGCGATCGGCTTCATCGCGGCGCGCACCCGCAGCACCTCGCCGGTCGACATGCCGCCCTCGGTGCCGCCCGAGCGGCCGGAGGTGCGGCGGACGCCCTCGGGGGTGTTCACGATCTCGTCGTGCGCCTGGCTGCCGCGCACCCGGGCCAGGTCGAAGCCGTCGCCGACCTCGACGCCCTTGATCGCCTGGATGCCCATCAGCGCGGCGGCGAGCCGCGCGTCGAGCCGGCGGTCCCAGTGCACGTGGCTGCCCAGGCCGGGCGGCAGGCCGTACGCCAGCACCTCGACCACGCCGCCGAGCGTGTCGCCGGCCTCGTGCGCAGCGTCCACCTCGGCGACCATCGCGGCACTCGCCTCGGCGTCGAGGCAGCGCACCGGGTCGGCGTCGAGACGCGCGGTGTCCTCCGGCACGGGCAGCACCCCGCTGGGCGCCTTCGCCGCACCGAACTCCACGACGTGGCTGACGATCCGGATGCCGGCCACGGCCTCCAGGAACGACGCGGCGACGGTGCCGAGCGCGACCCGCGCCGCGGTCTCGCGCGCGCTGGCTCGCTCCAGGATCGGACGGGCCTCGTCGAAGCCGTACTTCTGCATGCCGGCCAGGTCGGCGTGCCCGGGGCGCGGCCGGGTGAGCGGCGCGTTGCGCGCGCTCCCGGCGAGGATCTCGGGGTCGACCGGGTCGGCCGACATCACCGTCTCCCACTTGGGCCACTCGGTGTTGCCCACCATGATCGCCACGGGGCTGCCCAGGGTGAGGCCGTGCCGCACGCCTCCGAGGAAGGTGACCTCGTCCCGCTCGAACTTCATGCGGGCGCCGCGCCCATAACCGAGCCGGCGCCGCGCGAGCGCGTCCGCGACCGCATCGGTGGTGACGGGGACTCCGGCAGGAAGCCCTTCCAGGGTCGCGACGAGGGCGGGCCCGTGCGATTCGCCCGCGGTCAGCCAGCGCAAGTTGCCCAACGGTGTTCCTCCAGTGCTGCCCGGCCGATGCCGGGACCCCGCTTCGGCGGCGGGAATGGCCTGCCCCGATCCTTTCATGCCGGAGAACGCGCACCGCGCACCCGTCCGAGTACTGGACCTCGGTGCCGCCGCACCGGGACCGCCGTACTCCCGCGCCGGACCGGCGCAGTCTCCCCGAACGCACGTCGGGCCCTTCCTGCCCTGGTGGGGGCCATTGGCGCCGAGGTCCCTCCCCCGCCCCCGCCGCCACGTCTTCGTGGGTCACCAGCCGACATAGGCGGCCACCAACTGCTCTCCGCACAACACCGCGCCCAGGGCGCCGACCAGCATCCACGGGCCGAACGGCAAGGCCGTGTCCCACTGGGCGCGTCTGGTGGCGAGCAGCACGATGGCGGCCGAGGCGGCGCCGGCGAACGACAGGAACGCGCCTGCGGCCAGGACGTCCCAGCCCAGCCAGCTCAGATGCAACCCCAGGACGGCTGCCAGCTTCACGTCGCCCAAGCCCAGCGAGCCGCGGCGGAAGACCGCGAGGGCGAAGTGGTACGCGGCCAGCACGAACGCGCCCAGCAGAGCCCGGGCGTAGGCCTCGAAGTCGTCGAGGGCCAGCGCCTCTATCCCCAGCAGCGTCAGGCCGGCGAGCAGCAGCACGCCGATGACGGAGTCGGGCAGGCGCAGGGTCCGCAGGTCGACCATGGCCAGCACCACGCCCGCGGCCGCGAGCAGCAGGAAGGCCAGCAGATCGAGCCCGGGGCCGAGGCGCCAGGCCAGCAGGGCGAACACGCCGCCGGTGAGGGCGCCGAGTGCCGCCATGCCCGGGGAACCCGGTACGGCAAGGACCACAGGGGGACGCGGCACGGGTGCCGGCCCCTCGGCCGTGGCCGGGCGCTCCGGTTGCCAGGTGGCCGCCGCCCGCCCGGAGGCGGTGGTCACCAATCTGTCGATGGGTACCCGCAGCACCAGGCCGGCAGCGAATCCGACCACGGCGCAGACGAGGGTCGCGCTGATGAACACGGGTCAGACTTTACGGTGGATCACGGGGTGGACACGTTCCGTCATCCACAGGTGGTCAGTCCGCGGACGAACGGTTCTCCTGGAGCGGGGACGGACCGGCGCCCGCAAAGGGGTTCGCGCCGTGCGTCGGAGCCGGTCCGGGACCCGGGACCTGGCCGGGGCCGGCGTTGCCTGCGAAGGGGTTGCTGCCGGTGCGCACCTGGGCGTAGTCGCCGGTGGCCAGGGCCTGCCGGAGCCGGCGGCGGCGTATCGCGTTGCGGATGCGCACGTAGACGACGAACGACCCGACCAGCACGAGGAAGGCCACCGACGCCTCGGTCGCGATGCTGTCGGGCAGCAGGAAGATGAAGATGTTGACGACGATGTCGAAGATGAAACTGCCTGCGCCGGCCTCGGACACGGCCAACTCCCCAGAGAAAACGATCAAGACGACGGACGAGAAGCTGCGACAGCTTATGGGGCGGGCCGGGCTGCGGGCACCGGGGTTTCCGTCCGCCTGTGGGAACCGGGGGTACCGGACGCAGAACCGCCTGCCGCGGGCGCGGCAGGCGGTTCCGAGTGATGCCAGGGTTCAGTTGCGTGCGGCCAGCGCGGCCTCGCCCGCGGCGCGCATCTCCTTGAGCGGTCCCGGGCGGCCGGTCATCGCCTCGACCTGCAGGACGGCCTGGTGGACCAGGAGGTCCAGTCCCCCGACGACCGTGCCGCCGGCCTGCGACCACGCCGCGGCCAGGGCGGTCGGCCACGGGTCGTACACCACGTCGAAGAGCACGCCCGGCGTGGCCGGGACGCCGTCGACGAGGTGGTCGGTGGCGCCCTTCGGGGTCGTGGAGACGACCAGCGGGTAGTCCAGGCCCTTGTGCGCGTCCTCCCACGGCCGCACCTGGATCTCGATGCCGAGGCGCTCGCCGGCTTCGAACATCTCCTGCGCGCGCAGCACCCCGCGCACGTACGCGCGTACCGGCCCGTCGCACACCGACCGCAGCGCGGCCATCGTGGACATCGCGGTCGCTCCCGCGCCGAACACCGCTGCGGAGTCGACGCGTTCCACGCCGCGCTCGCGCAGTGCCGCGACCAGGCCGGGCACGTCGGTGTTGTCGCCGGTCCGGCGGCCGTCCGCACCGAATACGACGGTGTTGACGGCGTCCACCTCGGCCGCGGTCGGCGAGACCTCGTCGAGCAGCGGCAGGATCGCGCGCTTGAGCGGCATGGTCAGCGAGAGGCCGGCCCACGACGCGTCCAGGCCCCCGACGAAGTCCGGCAGGCCGGCTTCGTCGACGTCGAACGCGTCGTAGGTCCAGGTCTCCAGCCCGAGCACCTCGTACGCCGCCCGGTGCAGGACCGGGGACAGCGAGTGGGCGATCGGAGAGCCGAGCACCGCGGCACGGCGCGGGTCTTTCACGTGCGTCAGCCGCCGTTCTGCTTGGACTTCAGGTACTCCTGGAACAACTTCTTGTTCTTCTCGTGCTCGGAGAGCGTCTTGGCGTACAACGTCTCGCCCGTCTCCAGGTTGACGGTCACGAAGTAGAGCATGTCGCCGTCCGCCGGGGCGAGCGCTGCGTCTATGGCCTGCTTGCCCGGGTTGTTGATGGGGGTGGCCGGCAGGCCGTTCCGGGTGTACGTGTTCCACGCGTGGTCCGACGTCGTCTCCTTGTCGGTGACCACGATGTTGTTGCGGTTCAGGCCGTAGTTGACCGTCGAGTCGAAGCCGAGCTTCATGGCCGGCTTGGCCGCGAGCCGGTTGTAGATGACCCGCGAGATCTTGCCGAAGTCCTGGTCCTGCTTGGCCTCGGCCTGGATCATGCTGGAGATCACCAGGATCTCGTACGGCGACTTGCCGACCTTGGCGGCCTTGCCCTCGAGGTCCCACGCGGCGAACTTGTTCTTGGCCGTGGTGACCATGTCGCGCAGCACGTCGACCGGCTTCATGCCGGGGGCGACCGGGTACTGCGTCGGGAACAGGAAGCCTTCGATGTTGCCGTTCGCCCAGGGCGGCAGGCCGAGCGACGGATCCTTGGCGGCCGCCTCGAACTCGGCGGGCGCGATCTGCATCTGCTTGGCGAGGACTTCGTAGACCTTGGTCGCCCGGGTGCCTTCGGGGATGGTCGCCTTGGCCTGGTTCTTGCGGTCCGCCATGAACTCGAACGCGGTCTTGGCGGACTGCTTGGTCTTCATCACGTACGCCGCGGCCTCGATGCCGCGCTGCTGCTTGTCCGCGGTGTAGACCTTGGTGAACGCGTCGACGCTCTTGACGACCTGGGCGCGCTTGAGCTCGTTGCCGATCTGCGAGGCCACCCAGCCCGGCTTCACGACCACCACGACGGTCTGCTCGGAGCCCGCGCCGGAGTAGTCCGGCGGCGGGCCGAAACGGTCCTTCACGAAGCCGTAGGCGAACCACCCGCCGGTCAGGATCAGGCCGATCACGATGGCGAAGGCGACGAAGACGGCGCAGCCGCTGCGGCCGCGCTTCTCCTTGCGGCGGCCGCGCGAGCCGCCGTTCTTGCCCCGGCGCCGGCTGCGCGGCTCCGTGTCCATCGACAGTCCGAGGTCACTCATCTGGGGTGGTCTCCGCCTGGGTCGGGGCGTGGGCCGCGGGAAGGGTCGGTGCTTCGGGGGACGTGCCAGTCGTACCAGTAGCAGTAGTCGTACCAGTCCGGCCGGTGCGGCCAGTAGTACCCCCTGGGTCGGCGGTGCCATCCGGACCGGCACCATCCGGCGTAGTCGTGTGCTCCGCCGTACCAGTCGCCGCCGGGCCGGTTTCGGTTCCCGGGGCAGGCTGCACCGGCGCCGCGACGGCCAGGCCGGGCGGGCGCCCCGAGGCCCGCTCGGTCTCCAGCGCGTTCTGCAGGATGACCACCGCGGCCGCCTGGTCGACGACCGTGCGGGCCTTCTTGCCGCGGACGCCCGAGGCGCGCAGGTTCTGCGTCGCGGTGACCGTGGTCAGCCGCTCGTCGACGAGCCGCACCTCGACCGGCGCGACCGCGGCGGCGAGCCGGCCCGCGAATGCGCGCGCCTTGGCGGCCGCGGCGCCCTCCTTGCCGGAGAGCGACCGCGGCAGCCCGACGATCACTTCGAGGGCCTCGCGCTCGGCCACCAGGTCCGCGATGCGGCGCACGTCGCCGCGGCCGGCCGGGACGGTCTCCACCGGGGAGGCCACCAGGCCGTGCGGGTCGCTGGCCGCGACGCCGACGCGCACGTCGCCGACGTCCACCGCGATACGTACTCCACGTCTCACCGCCGCCTCCCCACGGGAAGCGGTGAGCGGGAGTGCCGTACCGCGCTGCCACGCGCTATCCGACACCCCCGCACCGGAGTTCCCAACCTCAGGCCGTCCGCTCGGCGACCGTGCGCGTGACCGCGGCGAGCGCGTCCTCGACCGCACCGGGGTTCGCGCCACCTCCCTGGGCCACGTCGTCCTTGCCGCCGCCACCGCCGCCGAGGGTCTGGGCCGCGGTGCGGACCAGCTCGCCCGCCTTGATGCCGCGCTCGCGCGCCGCCTCGTTGGTGGCCACCACGACCATCGGCTTGTTGTTGACCACGGACACGACCGCCACCGCGGCCGCGCGCGCGTTGAGCCGCTGGCGCACGTCGAGGGCGAGCTTGCGCAGGTCGTCGGTCGAGGTGCCGTCCGCGACCCGGTGCGCGACCAGCGCCACGCCGTTCACGTCGGAGGCCTGCTCGGCCAGCGCGCCGGACGCCTGCAGCACCTGGGCCGCGCGCATCCGGTCGATCTCCTTCTCCGCCTCGCGCAGCTTGGCGACGATCGAGGAGACGCGCTCCGGGAGTTCCTCCGGGCGGCCCTTCACCACGTCGGTCAGCTGGTTGACGATGGTGTGCTCGCGCGCCAGGAAGCGGTACGCGTCGACGCCGACCAGCGCCTCGACGCGGCGCACGCCGGCCCCGATCGAGGACTCGCCGAGCAGCTTGACCAGGCCGAGCTGCGCGGTGTTGTGCACGTGGGTGCCGCCGCACAGCTCCTTGGAGTAGTCGCCGATCGTGATGACGCGCACCTCGTCGCCGTACTTCTCGCCGAACATCGCGGTAGCGCCCTGCTTGCGCGCCTGGTCCATGCTCATGACCTCGGCGACCACGTCGAGGTCGCGGGCCAGCACCTCGTTGATCTTCTGCTCGACGTCGGTGAGGACGCCGCCGGGCACCGCGGACGGCGCGCCGAAGTCGAAGCGGAAGCGGCCCGGCGCGTTCTCCGAGCCGGCCTGCGCCGCGGTCGGGCCGAGCGCATCGCGCAGCGCCTGGTGGGTGAGGTGGGTGGCGCTGTGCGCGCGGGCGATCGCGCGGCGGCGCTCGGTGTCGATGACGGCCAGTGCGGACGCCCCGACGGTGACCTCGCCGACCTGCACGGTGCCCTTGTGCACGCTGACGCCGGGGACCGGCTGCTGCACGTCGCGGATCTCCACGACCGCGCCGCCGTCGACCCGGATGCGCCCGGTGTCGGCGAGCTGGCCGCCGCCCTCGGCGTAGAACGGGGTGCGGTCGAGGACGATCTCGACGTCGTCGCCTTCGTGCGCGGCGGGTGCCGGGACGCCGTCGACGAGGAGGCCGACGACGGTCGCCTCGCCCTCGTTCAGCGTGTAGCCGGTGAAGACGGTCGCACCCGCGGTGTCGGCGACCTCGCGGTACGCGGAAACGTCGGCGTGGCCGTGCTTCTTCGCCCGGGCGTCTTCCTTGGCGCGCTGCTTCTGCTCGGCCATGAGGCGGCGGAAGCCGTCCTCGTCGACCTCGAGGCCCTGCTCGGCGGCCATTTCGAGGGTCAGGTCGATCGGGAAGCCGTGCGTGTCGTGCAGCGCGAACGCCGCGGCACCGGGCAGCAGCGCGGCGCCGGCCGCCTTGGCCTTGCCGATCTCGTTGTCGAGGATCGAGGTGCCGGTGACGATCTTGTCGAGGAAGCGGGCCTCTTCGGCGACCGCGATCGAGTCGATGCGCTTGGCGTCGGTGACGAGCTCGGGGTACTGCGGGCCCATCGCGTCGATCGTGGTGGCGACCAGCTCGCTGAGCGTGGGGCCCTGCGCGCCGAGCAGGCGCATGTTGCGGATTGCGCGGCGCATCATGCGGCGCAGCACGTAGCCGCGGCCCTCGTTGCCGGGCACGACACCGTCGCCGATGAGCATGACGGCGGTGCGCACGTGGTCGGCGATGACGCGCAGCGAGACGTCCGACTTGTGGTCGCCGCCGTAGGTGTGGCCGGTGAGTTCGGCGGCGCGGTCCAGGATCATCCGCGACGTGTCGATCTCGTACAGGTTGTCGACGCCCTGCAGGATGGTCGCGAGGCGCTCCAGGCCGAGGCCGGTGTCGACGCTCTTCGCGGGCAGGTCGCCGAGGATCTCGAAGTCGTCCTTGCCGATGCCCTCGCCGCGGACGAACTGCATGAAGACCAGGTTCCAGATCTCCAGGTAGCGCTCGCCGTTGACGGCCGGGCCGCCCTCTTCGCCGTATTCGGGGCCGCGGTCGTAGTTGATCTCCGAGCACGGGCCGCACGGGCCGGGCACGCCCATCGACCAGAAGTTGTCCTTCTTGCCGAGGCGCTGGATGCGCTCCGCCGGGACGCCGATCTTGTCGCGCCAGATCGACTCGGCCTCGTCGTCGTCGAGGTAGACGGTGATCCACAGCTTCTCGGGCTCGAGGCCGTAGCCGCCGTCCGCGACGGGGGTGGTCAGCAGCTCCCAGGCGAGCGTGATCGCCCGTTCCTTGAAGTAGTCGCCGAACGAGAAGTTGCCGCACATCTGGAAGAACGACCCGTGCCGGGTGGTCTTGCCGACCTCGTCGATGTCGAGGGTGCGGACGCACTTCTGCACGCTGGTCGCGCGCGGGTACGGCGGCTTCACCTCGCCGAGGAAGTACGGCTTGAACGGCACCATGCCGGCGTTGACGAGCAGCAGCGTGGGGTCGTCGGCGACCAGGGACGCGGACGGCACGACAGTGTGTCCGCGTTCCTCGAAGAAGCGCAGCCAGCGGCTACGGATCTCTGCGGAATCCATCAGCGTCGGTCCTTCCGGTCGTACCTGTCGCCGCCGTCACGGCGGTCGTGCAGCTCGGGGGCGGGCGCCGCACCGGGGATGCCGAGGCGGAAGCCCTGCTGGTTGTCGTGCCTGTCGCGCTTGCCGCGCCGTTCGGTGCGGTCGTCCCGGTCCGCGCGGGCCGCCCGGCCGCGGGGGCTGCGGCGGGCGGGGATCCCGGGTGCGTCCGGGGTCCTGCGGTCGGCTCGCTCGAGGCGGTCGTCCTGCTCGGAACCGTCGTGACGGCCCTGGCGGTCGTACTGTTCCAGTTCGTACGCGTCGATCACGTACGGCTCGTGGATCTCCCGGCCGTACGGGTCCCGTCCACCGTAAGGCGACCGGGCCGGGGGAAGCGCGCGATATTCGCGGCTCCCGGGCAGCACCGGCGGCGCGGCGGCCGCGGTGACGTCCGCGCCGATCGCGCGGTAGAGCTCGGCCTCGCGCTCGGCCATGCCGGCCCGGACCTCGTCGGCGAAGTAGCGGATCGCGTCGCCGAGGCCGGTGACGTTGTCGGCAACGCCTTCGGGGGTGTACTTCTGCGCCTTGTCCTTGACCTTGCGGGCGGCCCACATGCCGGCGCCGGCGCCGACCGCCATCCAGAACAGCCGTGCCATGTCAGCTCCTTCCGCGGGCGGCGCGCTGGCGCGCGATGCGCTCGGCCTTGGCGGTGGAGCGGACGCGCTTGGCCAGTTCGGCGCGCTGCTGCGCGGAGAGCGCGCGGCGCACGCCGTAGGAGAAGGCGGCGGTCTTGACCAGCGGGCCGCCGAGCGTGGCGGCGACCGTCGAGGACAGCGCGGTGGCGTTGCCCGACATGGTCTGCACGTTGCCGGCGATCTGGTCGACGCGGGCCAGCTGCGCGTTGGTCGCGCGGACGGCGTCGGTCATCTCGTCCAGCAGGTCCGGTGTGCGGTCCGCGATGTCGGAGACCAGCCGGGTGGCCTCTCTGAGCACCTTGACCAGTTTCACCAGCACCAGCGCAAGGAAGGCGACGAGAATCGCCCAGAACGTCGCGATGATCATCAGCGCGACTTCGCCACCCGACACCTTGATGCGCTCCTTCAATGGCCTTCACTGGCCGAAAGACAACGGCGGACGACAAGCTGAGGGGGCGTCACCTGGGACACAGCCGCACGGGCGACCCCGGAAGCCCCGACCCTACCGCGCCGTAGCGGGACGGTCGCCTGACACTACCGGCCGGGGTGGGTGCTGTGCACGGACCGGGCGTGACCTTGCCGTACGCCTGTCGTCGAACGCGCCGGGGGCCGCCGCGCCGCACCGGGAACACGCGTGGGCCCTGCTCCGGAGCGGAGCAGGGCCCATCTTGGCGGTACCCGGGGTGCCGCGCGCAGGGCGCACGGCAGGGCGCGTGCCGTGCGGAAGCGGTGCGCGGTTTCCGGCGCCCGGCGCAAGGCCCGGCGCGCGGACCGGGCGCGGCGCGTCAGCGCGAGTAGTACTCGACGACCAGCTGCTCGTCGCAGATGACCGGGATCTCGCGGCGCTGCGGCAGGCGGTCCAGGCGGGCCACGAGGGCGGGCAGGTTGACCTCGATGTACTTGGGGGTGTTCTCGGCCGCGAAGCCGCCCGCGCGCACGACCTGGAACAGCGCCTTGTCGCGGCTGCGCTCGCGGACGCCGACGACGTCCTCGGGGCGGAGCCGGTAGCTGGGCCGGTCGACCTTGCCGCCGTTGACCTCGAAGTGGCCGTGGCTGACCATCTGGCGGGCCTGGTAGATGGTCCGCGCGAAGCCGGCGCGCAGCACGAAGGCGTCGAGGCGGCGCTCGAGGGCGACCACCATCTCCTCGCCGGTCTTGCCCTGGTGCTTGTGGGCGTTGTCGAAGGCGGCGCGCATCTGGGTCTCGTTGATGTCGTACTGCGCCCGCAGCTTCTGCTTCTCGAGCAGCCGCACCTTGTAGTCCGACGACTGCTTGCGGCCGCGGCCGTGCTCGCCGGGCCCGTACGGGCGGTTCTCCAGGTACTTCTGCGCCTTGGGCGTCAGGGCGATGCCGAGCGCACGGCTGCGCTTGACCTTGGGGCGGGCCTGGTTCAACGGGTCCTCCGAATCGGTGGGTACTTGCCAGCCGCGGCCTTCTTAGGTAAGCCTAACCTTAACGCCGATGGCCGATCAAGACATCCCTGCCGGCCGGCGCACCGCTCACGCCGTACGCCGTATGCCGCACCCGGCCCTGCCCGGCCGCCCGAACCGCTGGAGGACGCATGCCCCGGACCACCGACGCCGCCGACACGTACGACGAGGCGTACGAGGAGGCGTACGACGCGGCGCACGACGAGACCGGGGCGTGCGCCGGGGCGGAGGGCGGGGCGGACGGCGGCTGCGCACCGCAGGGCCGGCGCAGCACGCACCCGGACGCCGCGTCGCGGTCCCGGACGCTCGCCGCGTACGCCGCTTCCGCGGTGCTCGAACTTCCGGGCAACATCGGCGAGGAGCAGGTTGTTCCGGCGGCGCGCGTGGTCGAGCCGGACGGCTCGGTGCTGCTGCTCCTGCCGCCCGAGGTCGGCGCCGCGGTGCTGACCTCGCGCGAGGACGTCGCGGCCGTGCTGCACCTGGTGGACGTCGCGCCGGTCGCGGTGCCGCACCGGGTCCGGGCGCACTGCTGGATCGCCGGCTGGCTCTCCGCGCCCACCGGCGCCGACCTGAGCCGGGCCACCGGGCTCTTGGCCGCGGCCACCCGCGACCCCGCACTGCTCACCTTCGACGGCTCGCGCTCCGGCGCGGTGGTCCGGCTGGAGCCGGGCGAGGTGCTGGTCGACGACCTGTGGGGCGCCGAGCACATCGAGCCGGACGAGTACGCCGACGCCGCGGCCGACCCGCTCGCCGCGCACGAGACCGAGCTGCTCCAGCACCTGGCCGCCTCGCACGGCGCCGAGCTCACCCGGCTGTGCCGGCTGACCGGCGCGGCCGAGGAGTCCGACCGGGTGGCGCCGGTGGCGCTGGACCGCTTCGGGCTGCGGCTGCGCTGCGCGGGCCAGGAGCGCATCCGCGACGTGCGCTTCGAGTTCGACGGCCCGGTCACCGACCCGGCCGAGCTGGGCGACGCGCTGCGGTCGCTCTTCCAGGGTCCGGTGCCGAGCGACGCCGAGGGCAAGTAGCGCTTGGCCCGGTGCCGAGCGATGCCGAGCGACGCCGAGCGACGCCGAGGGCAAGTAGCTCTTTCCTGGCGCCTCTTGGCAGCATTTGGCCGGCTTGTGAGCACATCTGGCCGGTCTTCCGTCGGCGCGCCGTCATCTTCCGATTGAGGGGATGCCGCCTTCATAGGGCAATGTGGAGGGGCACCACCGATCAGGAGGAAGGACGCACGCGGTGTTCGAGCGCCCTGGGCGACCCGGCACCGCCGGCGGCCCGGAGGATCCCCGCGACCCCGGGCACCGGCCCGCCGGACCGTCGCCGGACGCACCCGAGGCACACCCCTCGGCGGCCGCCGGCGATCGGGGTGCGCGACTCCCCTGGCACTCCCCGCCGTTGTCCGCGCTGCCCTGGCAGGACCGGCTGCGCACCCGGCTGCGCAGCGGCTCGGCGCTAAACACCGAGGCCCCGGAGAAGACCGATCCGGGCGTGTCGGTGCCGCGCGTGCTCGACCTCGCGCTGCGCACCGGCGAACTGCTACTGGCCAGTGGCGAGGCGGGCGAGGACGTCGAGGCGGCGATGCTCGGCATCACCGACGCCTACGGCCTGGAGCGCTGCACGCCGAACGTGACGTTCACCGTGATCACCCTGTCGTACCAGCCGTCGCTGGTCGACGCGCCGGTCACCAGCGAGCGCGTGGTGCGCCGCCGGGCCACCGACTTCACCCGTCTGGCCGCCGCGCACCGCATGGTCGAGGACATCACGGCCGGCGACCTCACCCTCGAAGAGGCGTACCACCGGCTCGTCGGGATCCGCCGCAACCGGCATCCGTACCCGACCTGGCTGGTCCTGGTCGCCACCGGGCTGATCGCGGCGAGCGCCAGCGTCATGGTCGGCGGCGGGCCGATCGTGGCGTGCGCGGCGTTCTTCGCGGCCGTGGTCGGCGACCGGCTCGCGCAGGGCCTGGCCAAGCGCGGCGTCCCGGAGTTCTACCAGTTCGTGCTGGCCGCGATGCCGGCCGCGGCCATCGCGGTCGGGCTGACCAAGGCCGAGATCGGCATCCTGCCGTTCGCGGTGGTGACCGGCGGCCTGTTCGCGCTGCTGCCCGGACGCGCCCTGGTGGCCGCCGTGCAGGACGGCCTGACCGGCTTCTACATCACCGCGTCGGCCCGGCTGCTGGAAGTCTTCTACCTCATCATCGGGATCATCTGCGGCGTCGCGATAATGCTGTACGCGGGCAGCCAGCTGGGCGTCGAACTCAGCGTCGAGGGCTCGTTCTTCCCCGAATCGAACCCGCCCGTGCAGCTGCTCGCCGCGGCCGGCGTCTCGCTCACGTTCGCGGTGCTCGTGCAGGTGCGGCCCGACGTGCTGCCCATCGCGGCGGCCGGCGGCGCGGTCAGCTGGTCCATCTTCGAGGTCATGCGCATGGCGGGCGCGGCACCGATCCTGGCGACCGTCGTCGCGACCGGCGTGGTCGGCCTGCTCGGCCAGCTGCTGGCCCGGGCCGGGCGCACCTCGGCGCTGCCGTACGTCATCCCGGCCATCGGCCCGCTGCTCCCCGGCAGCGCGATGTACCAGGGCATGCTGGGGCTGGCGCTCGGGCACACCGACCGCGGCTGGCTCGGCCTGGTCAACGCGGCGGGGCTGGCGCTGGCGCTCGCGGTGGGGGTCAACCTGGGCAGCGAAGTCGCCCGGTTCGTCCTGCCCTCGCCGCAGGTCGGCGGCCGCGACAAGCGCGCGGCGGCGAAGCGCACCCGCGGCTTCTGAGGCGGCCTGCCGCGGGGCGGCACAAGGGTCGGGCGCGCGGGCCGGCACGCGGGCCGGAAAAGGGCAGCAGGGAGAAGTCGGGCGCCGTACGTCTCCGGCCGTCCCCTGGATGTTCCTTAGAGCGGACACGCACGGCACCCGGTATTCGTTTCTACCCTGTGCGACCGCTCTGTTTCAACCCGTGTTCAAACAGTCGCCTGAGTGAGAAGGTGTGCCCCGGGGCGACCGGCCTCCCGGGCCGGTGGCCGGGATTCGCGCAGGCGGAGGATTTCGGACATGGCGTCGTGGCAGGTGGGTTCGGCACAACTGCACAAAGTCGTCGAAGTGGAGTTCCCGCTGCCCGTCGCCGGCGCCCTCCGGACCTCCGACGCCGGCCTGCTGGACCGGTATCCGTGGCTTGCACCGCACTTCGCCGGTCCGGACGGCACGTTCACTATGTCGTTCCACGCGATGGTCGTCGACACCGGGGTGCGGCGGATCCTCGTCGACACGTGCATCGGCAATGACCGCAGCACGGTCCCCGCACTGCCCGCGCTGCAGACCGGCTGGCTCGGCACCCTCACCGCGCTCGGCTATCCGCCCGAGTCGATCGACACGGTCATATGCACCCACCTGCACTTCGACCACGTCGGCTGGAACACCCGCCTCGCGGACGGCGCCTGGGTGCCGACGTTCCCGAACGCGCGCTACCTGATCCCGCGCCTGGAGTGGGAGTTCTGGAGCAAGCACGAAGGGGCCGGCTCAGTGGGCGCCACCGAACTCGCCGACACGGTCGACCCGCTCTTCGCCGCCGGTCTCGTGGACCTGGTCGAGGCGGACCACCAGGTCGCCGAAGGAGTCCGGCTGGAGGCCGCGCCCGGCCACACGCCCGGCCAGGTCGCGGTGGTCGTCGAGTCGCAGGGCGAACGCGCGGTCGTCACCGGCGACCTCGTGCACCACCCGGTGCAGTTCGCCGCCCCCGAGGTGCCGAGCCCGGCCGACGTCGACATCGCGCAGGCCACCGCCACCCGGCGGGCCTTCGTGGACCGGTACGCCGACACGGGAACGCTGGTGCTGGGCACGCACTTCCCGGACCCGACCGGCGGCCGGCTGGTCCGGGAGGGCGGCGAGGTGCGCTTCGTGGTGGACCGGGACTGACGTTCGTGTCCTGGTAGGCGGCGGACAACGGCACTCCGGTGCTCGGCAGTCACTACCCGGACTCAATGGGCGGACGGCTCACCCGCGACAGCGTCCTCGCCCTGCACGCTCCAGGCGCGATCGCAGAGATCGGGTCGGCCGACTCCGACCGGCGTGCCGACTCGGCGTCAGGCGGCGGGCGTCAGGCCTTCGGCGGCGTATCTCCGTGGCCGAGCTTGCCGCGGACGCGGTCCAGGATGTCGGCGTAGCGGGCCTCGTTGCCGTACCGGGTGGGGTGGTAGTAGCGCTTGCCGTGCACGGCGTCCGGCGCGTACTGCTGCTCGGCGACGCCGCCGGGGACATCGTGCGGATAGACGTAGCCCTTGGCGTGGCCGAGCTTCGCGGCGCCCTTGTAGTGCCCGTCCCGCAGGTGCGGCGGCACCGGGCCGGCCAGGCCGGCGCGCACGTCGGCGAGGGCCGCGCCGATGGCCAGCGTGGCGGAGTTGGACTTGGGGGCGAGGGCCAGCGCGATCGCGGCGTGCGCCAGGGTCAGTTGCGCTTCCGGGAAGCCGATCAGGGCGACCGCCTGGGCCGCGGCCACCGCGGTCGGCAGTGCGGTGGGGTCGGCCAGGCCGATGTCCTCGGATGCCGAGATCATGAGCCGCCGCGCGATGAACCGGGGGTCCTCTCCGGCGTCGATCATGCGGGCCAGGTAGTGCAGCGTGGCGTCGACATCGGAGCCGCGGATCGACTTGATGAGCGCACTGGCGACGTCGTAGTGCTGGTCGCCGTCCCGGTCGTAGCGGACCGCCGCGCGGTCCACGGCCATCTCCAGCGTGGCCAGCGACACCGATTTCTCGCCGCGGTCCATCGCCGATCCGGCACCGGCTTCGAGCGCGGTCAGGACGCGCCGCGCGTCGCCGCCCGCGATCCGGACGAGGTGGTCCTCGGCCTCCGGGTCCAGGGCCACCGCGCCGCCGAGGCCTCGCTCGTCGGCGAGCGCGCGGCGGACCAGGTTCCGGATGTCGTCCTCGGTCAGCGACTCGAGGGTCAGCAGCAGCGAACGGGACAGCAGCGGGCTGATCACCGAGAAGTACGGGTTCTCCGTGGTGGCCGCGATGAGCGTGACCCAGCGATTCTCCACGGCCGGCAGCAGCGAGTCCTGCTGGGCCTTGGAGAACCGGTGGATCTCGTCCAGGAACAGCACCGTCTCGCGGCCGTGCGCACCGGACTCGCGGCGGGCCGCCTCGATGACCGTGCGTACTTCCTTCACGCCCGCGGTGATCGCCGACAGCTCCACGAAGCGGCGCTTGGTGGCGTGGCTGACCACGTACGCGAGAGTCGTCTTGCCGGTGCCCGGCGGGCCCCACAGGATCACCGACGAAGGCGCGGTCACGCCGTCGCCGGCCCGGACCAGGCGGCGCAGCGGGGACCCCTCGCCCAGCAGGTGCTGCTGGCCGACCACCTCGTCGAGGTCGCGCGGACGCATCCGGACGGCAAGCGGGGCGAGGGCGGGGTCCTTGCGCTGCCGCTCCTCGGCGGCGGCGATGAAGAGATCGGGTTCCACGCCCTCGACCCTAGCCGGACGCTCCGACAACCGGGCGGTTCGCCGGAATCCGGGACAGCTCCCCGAGCTCCGCGGGGGCTGCCTCGGGAGCTGCTTCGGGGGCTGCCTCAGGAGACGCCTCAGGACTCGCCTCGGGAGCTGCTTCCGGTCAACGCAGCACGCCGGCGCGCTTCGCGGCGACCAGCCACTCAGGGAACTCGATCATCAGCTGGTCGTACAACTTGGCGTCGGACAGCCGGCGCGGATCGGCGCCCGCCTCGAAGAACCCGGCGTTGTCGACCACCCGGTGCTTGGGTGCGGGCAGCTCGTCCAGCCGGTGCAGGAACTTGAACTGGTCGCGTCCGAAGCCCACGAACTGCCAGAAGATGGGCAGCTTCGCGGCCTTGCACAGCGTCTTTTCGGCGGCCTTGGGGTTGTCCGGAGCACCGTCCGTCTGGAAGACGACGTACGCCGGGTCCGTCGCGCCGCAGTCCTTGTAGTGGTCGATCACCGCCTCCATCGCCGCGACGTAGTTGGTGGTGCCCATGTGGCCCATCTTGGCGTGCAGCTCGGCGATGCGGCCCGGGTAGTCGGTGAGCGAGATCTCCTCGACCTGGTAGGCCTTGCTGTCGAAGAACACGACAGGCACGACGCCGTCGTCGTCGAAGTGCGCGGCGGCCGCCAGCACCCGCTCGGCGAGCGACTGGACGCTGCCGTTGCGGTAGAAGCCCGACATGCTCCCGGAGCGGTCCAGGACCAGGTACACCGCGGCGCGCACCCCGGCCAGCCGGTGCTTCTCCAGGCTGACGCCCGCAGCCTTGTAGAGGCTCACCAGCCCGGGCGCGGTCCGCTCCATCTTGTCGAGGCTGACCGCCGACCCGGTCCCGGTGCGCACCGTCGCCGCCGGCGCCGGACGGGACGGCGCCGAGGCGGCGGACGCGGCCGGGGCGCTCCCGGCCTGCTGTGCGGACTGCTTGCGGCGGCGGAACCATCCGAACGGCATACCGGCCTCCCCTGGTTGCTCCGGCCTCACGCCCGACTCGCCGGACGCCGGTGGACCGAAGCTCCGAACGGCCCGAATCGAGCCTGTGGAGACCACGCTGCCAGACCCGGCGCCCCGTCGGCCGAGGGTGCTCCCTCGCGCCGTCCCATCTGCTCCGCCCCGGCTTCCGGGCTGGGCCCTCTGCCGGCTCCGCAGGCCGGGTTTCAAGGCGGCTTCGGGGCCGGCTCACCCGGCCGACAGGGCCTTACCCCCTACCTGCCTCCGCCCCGCACTTGTCCCGGTGCCCGGTGCCCGGTGCCCGATGCCTGTCGCCTGTCGCCTGTCGCCTGTCGCGCAGAACTCAGGTCAGGCGACCTCGGTAACCGCGGTGAGCAGCACGACGGCGTCCCGCAGCGCGGTCAGGCCGTGGCGCTCCTGGGGGATCGCGTACAGCTCGCCGTGCGACAGCTCCACATCGCCGCTGGGTGCGGTGAGGCGCACTTCGCCGACCAGCACCTGGAGGCTTGCCGCGGTGGGGGCGTTGTGCTCGTCCAGTGCGGACCCTGCCGTCAGCGCGATCACGGTCTGGCGCAGCGGCCCTTCGTGCAGGAGCAGGTGCGCGCTGCGGCCGTGCTCGGACGTGGCGGCCTTGTCCAGTTGCTCGCGGGCTGCGGCGTTGACGTCGGTCATGGGTCTCCAGCCTTCCGGTCGGTACGGACTCGCCGCCCGTGCCGTGGCGGCGGCGCGGCCCGGACGGGTCGAAGTCGTGCAGGTACCCCGGTCGGGTCGCGAGCATGTGCCCCCGCCCTGGCCCGGCTCCGCCCGCGCTCCCCGTCAGCCCACCGATCAGCCCGCCGGCCCTCTGGTCAGCCCACCCGGTACGCCGAATCAGGCGTGTCGGTGACGAACATGTGCCCCGGCGCGTGCGTCACGGCGAACGGCGGCTTCGACGCCATCACCGCGGCCTGCAGCGTCACTCCGCAGGCCCAGAACACCGGGACGTCCCCGTGCTTGGCATCCACCGAATCGCCGAAGTCCGGTGCGTCCAGATCCGCGATGCCCAGGTCCGCGGGCGACCCCACGTGCACCGGTGCTCCGTGGACGTCCGGCATCAGGCCGCTGACCCGCACCGCGGTCTCGACCATGCCCTCCGGGATCGGCCGCATCGACACCACCAGCGGCCCGTGCACGCGCCCCGCCGAACGGCATTCCCGGCCCGTGACGTACATCGGCACGTTCCGTCCCTGCTCCGTATGCCGCAAGGGCACCCGCGCCTGCCGCAGCGCGAATTCGAACGTGAAGCTGCAGCCGACCAGGAACGTCACCAAATCCCCGCGCCAATGCCGCACCACGTCGGTGGGCTCGTCGACCAACATGCCGTCCTGCCAGACCCGGTACAGCGGCAGGTCGGTCCGCAGGTCCGCCTCCGGAGCCAGTGCGGACACCGCGCTGCCGGCGTCGGTCACGTCCAGCACCGGGCACGGCTGCCGGTTGCGCTGCGCGAACAGCAGCACGTCGTACGCCCAATCCTCGGGCACCGCCAGCAAGTTCATCTGCGCATACCCGCGGGCCCATCCGCTGGTGCCGGTGGCCAGCCCCTCGCGGAAGATCCGGCGCGCCTCCCTAGGCGGCATGGTGGCCGCCTCGTCCGCATCCGGCCCCTGGTCCGTCACACCGCTCCTCCGTCCCGGCCGCCTGGCGGTAGAGCCGCGTCGCCGCCCAGTACCCGCACGTGCCGCTCCGGACGCGGCACGTGCCTCCACGAAACCAACCTTGCGCCCACTCAAGCACCGACTCCGCCATGTCGGGCAGGACCCGTCCACCTCCGACCCGTTCGGGCTACTGACACGGCGGCGCCGCCACCCGACGCCGCCGCACCCAGGTCGTCACTACGCCGTTCCGTTCCTTCTCCGCCCCCGTCTCCGCCGCATGCTGTGCGCTGATCTGGGTCGCGCTGCTCCGGCTCGGCAGAAGCACCGGCTGGGACCCTCATACCGTCGCGACGAATGGCGTCTCGGAGCATGTTTCCTCGGTGCGGCCGTGCTGGCCATCGTCTGGCTCCTCATGTGCGTCTCGACCATGGGCATGCGCTACAACTAGGCCGTGTCTGATGAATGTGATCGTCGTTTGATGTGATGTGAGTGTTCGTGGGGGCCTGACCGATGGCCAGTGGAAGCTGATAGAGCGTTCAAGTACCGCAACAACCTGGTCTGGCGGGACCTGCCGGACGAATTCCCGCCCTGGCAAACGGTGTTCCACCGGTTCACCCGCTGGGCCCGCGACGGGACCTGGCACCGGATCCTGACCGCCTTGCAGGCCCGCGCCGATGCCGGCGTCGACCTGGACTGGCTCGTGGGCGTCGACTCCACGATCGTCCGCGCGCACCAGCACGCTGCGGGCGGCTTGAAAAGGGGGCGCCCGCAGGCGAGCCGCTCGACCATGGCCTCGGCCTGTCCCGAGGCGGATTGACCACCAACGTCCACCTGGCCGCCGACGGCCGGTGCCGTCCGCTCGCGTTCGTCGTCACTACCGGACAGCAAGGCGACGCACCGCAGTTCACGAGAGTCATGGCCGCCATCCGCGTCCCGCGCGCGGTCGGTCGACCGCGCGTCCGGCCCGACGTCGTCCTGGCGGCCCGGGCCTACTCCTCCCGCGCCATCCGCGCCCACCTGCGCCGACGAGGAATCCGCGCGGTCATCCCCGAACCCGCCGACCAGCAAGCCAACCGACGACGGCGCGGCATCGCCATGCGCACCGACAAACCCCGCCACCCAGTACCAAGCCGCACTGCACGTCGCCGCGATCTTCACCTGGCTCAAGTCATGATTCATAAGACATGCCCTAGTCGGCGCCCCAAGGGCCTTGCGACCGTCGGCGGGCGGTACCGCCGCCCGCGGTCAGAGTCCTTCCGCGGCCAGGAGAGCCGTCATCCAGTCCACCGGCAGATTGGGAGACATGCCGACGGCCACCGCAATGAACGGGGTCGGTTCCCCGGTGAGCAGTCCGGGCAGCCGGTGGGCGGGCAGGCCGGGGTTCGCCGCGGCCGCCTCGCGGACGAACGGTTCGGGATCCGCGATGAGGCTTTCGAGCAGGGCGGCCGGCAGGTCTCGTCCCGCGGCCCGGGCCCGGACCATCTCGTTCTCCGAGGCGGCGAGGCGCGGGTACGCATCCGCGGGGAAATCGGGCCGGGTCTGGATGCCCTCGGTGAACTTGGCGAGGTCCATGTCGCCGTGTGCCGCGACGATCCGCTCGAGTTCCTCGGGCCGGATGGACTCGGCGTACAGGGCCGCCACGCGCTGTACCTCAGGTGCCCGATCGTGCAGGACGCGTGCGAAGGCGCCGGGCGGCAGGTCGGCGGTGTTCATCGCGACGCCGCAGCGCAGGAAATCCAACGGAGAGTCCAGGGCCGCCACCCGGTCCGCCACGGGAGACCGCGCCAGCCAGGCCAGGCTGCCGCTCAGCCAGGCGCTGGACAGATACGACTCGGTGTAGCGCCAGATCTCGTCGTCGGCGTCGACGGCCGCACAGAGCTCGTCGTACAAGCGGATCCGGTCGTCGTGTCCGGTGTACGGCGAGCAGAGGACCGCGTAACGAACCGGGCAGTTGCGCTCGGCCTCGAGTTCCGCCCGGAGCCGGGGCGGGAGCCCGGGATTGCGCACCACGGCCGCGCGCACGTGTTCGTCCGGATCGCGGGCGAGTTCCGCGGCGAGGGCCGGGGTGAGCGCGACGTGCGGTGCGGTGTCCGCCCGAGTAAGCGGATGTGCCAGGAGAGCGTCGTGCAGGTCCGCAGGAGGGGTTCCGTGCATCGCCAGTGCGGCGGACCGGACCTCCGGGTCGGGGTCGGTCAGCAACGTGCGCAGGACGTGCGCCGGTGGCGTCCACCAGCCCAGGGCCAAGGCTCGGCGTACTCCGGGGTCCGGATCGACGAGCAGTTTCGCGCGGACCGTGTCCGGGGCGTCGTAGTGCTCCGCCACCGCGGCGCGGACGAAGGCGGACGGGTCGTCGGCGAGCACGGCCAACTCGGCAGCCAGGTCGCAGGGTGCGTCAGCGTCATGGTGCCGCGACTCGTGGACGGCGGCACGGCGCACCTGCTCGGAGGGATGTGCAGTGAGCCGCCGCCGGTACGCGATCGGCAGGCTCTGATTGCAGGCCAGCGCTTCGGTCATGCTGTTGTCGTCGAGGGCGAGGAGTTCGGCGGCGAGTTCCTCAGTCATGCACGGGTGCTCCCACGCCAGGGTCCGAACTGCCCAGGGGGCCCGCATCAATCGGCGCAGGACGGCCACCGGTGCGGCCGCGTTGCGGGCCACGCCGTGGAGGACTTCTTCGCGCAGTTCCGGGGGCAGCGTCGGCAGGTCCACGCTGCGGACGCTAGTGGCAACCCCCGGGACCGGGCATGCGGTTATGGCGCTCCGCGCGGATCATGGCGCGGCGGGCTGCGCAGAGCGGAGATGACGCGTCCCGGGTGATGGAGAGTGGCGGCTTTCTCGTGGCGAGCGGCGACGTGGCGGCCTCGCGGACGCGGGTCGTGCCACGACAGCCGCGGAGGAGGCTGCCGGTGCGGGCCTGTCGTCGGCCCGCCCGGACAACAAGGGCGGCAGGATTCGTGGGGCTCGTGGTCAGCCGGCCGAGTCCTCCGGGGTCAGGAGGCGGGTGCGGAGGAGGGCGACGGTGGCTTCGTCGACCTTGAGGTGTTTGGCGACGTAGTCGTGCACGGAGCCGTAGTCGGCGGCCAGGTCGGCGAGGACCAGGCGCATGACCTCGGCGGGCGCGCGGCCGTAGCCGGGCCAGCCCAGGACGCGGTCGGGGTGGGCGGCTTCCCAGTCCGCGCGCAGCCGGGCGGTGGAGAGTTCGGTCAGGGCGAAGTCGTCGAGGACGGTCTCTTCGGGGACGTCGAGCAGGATCAGGACGAGTGCGGCGAGGAGGCCGGTGCGGTCCTTGCCGGAGGTGCAGTGGAAGACCTGCGGGGCGTCTTCGGCGGCGATGGCCTCAAGGGCTTCGCGGAGCTCCTGGGCGCCGTCCAGGGCGACTTCGGCGTAGCGGTCGGCGAGGTAGCGCCACGGGTCCGCGTCCGGGTCGATCGCGGCCTGGTCGTAGGGGCGGTGCTCGATGCTCAGGTTGAGGTAGACCTGGCCCGGGTGTTCGGGCACCCGGCCGTTGCGGTCGGCCTCCCAGTCGTAGCGCAGGTCGATGACGGTGCGTATGCCGAGCCGGAGGTAGAGCTCCCAGTCGTCGCCGCGCAGCTTGCCGAGCGAGTCGGAGCGGTAAAGCCGCCCGTGGCGGACCGTCCGGCCGTCCCGTGTCCGGTAGCCGCCCAGGTCACGGAAGTTGTGCAGGTTGTCGAACGCGATACGCCGGGTGTCGGGATCCGGCACGGTCGAACGGTTCGGCAGGCTCGGACGGTTCGGGCTGCTCATCGGCGGCGGCTCCAGCGTGTGAGGACGGCGGGGACGGTCATGCCGGGACGCACGAGCATCACGTCGGCCAGACCATCGTCCCAGACCACCTGCGGGCCGAACTCCCTGGCCAACGCGACGGCTGCC
Source organism: Yinghuangia soli (assembly GCF_021502675.1). Taxonomy (GTDB): domain Bacteria; phylum Actinomycetota; class Actinomycetes; order Streptomycetales; family Streptomycetaceae; genus Yinghuangia; species Yinghuangia soli. The sequence goes on along the minus strand of NZ_JAKFHA010000009.1, from coordinate 133,906 downwards.
CGGGCCAGGGCCTCGTCGTCCGGGTCGGTACAGGTCAGTCCGGTCACCGCCACGCGGGTGCCTATTCGTGCGGGGTCCCCGCCGACCGCGAGCGACAGGCCGCCGAGCGAGACGGCTCCGCTGCGGAGCGCTCGGAGGTGGTCGTCGGGCGAGGTCGGGGGACGACTGGTGTCGGATGCGCCCTCCGATCCGTTCTCGAGTTCGTTCCCGGATTCGTTCCCGGGTTCGTTCGCGGGTTCGTTCTTGGACTCGGATTCGTCGGCGAGCGTGAACCAGCAGTCCGCGCCCACGCCGGCCTCGCGGAGTACGCCCACGAGCTGGAGGGCGTCCGGGTAGGCGGTGGCGAGTGCCCGGCCGACCGCTTCGTCGTCGACGGCGTCGCCGTGCGAGGACACGAATTCGGTGCCGCCGTCCTTCTCCACGAACCAGCGCAGCGAATTGACGTGCACTGTCTGGACCATGCGTCCTCCGTCCCGAGTCCTCGCTGCCCATGATCGTGCATGGGACGGACATTGATGCGGCATCAGGCGGCGTGCCGGGGCAAGACCCGGTGCCGGGTCAGCGGTTCGCGACATGGGACGCCACCTCCGCGTACATCCCGAGCCTGGCCAGGTGCTCGGCGCGGGCATGGCTGCGCTCCTCGGCCCGGCGGCGGTTCAGCTCGCGGCGCTGCTCCGATTCGGCCCGCCAGCGCTGCCACACCTCGGTGGCCTCGATGCCGGCCACCCGTGCCTGGTCGTACAGCCGCATGTTCGCGGCCGACCACACGACGGGGTTCGGGGCATGCGCATCCGGCTCGCCGAGGAACTTGAGGATCCCGCTGTCGGTCCAACCGCGCCGCCGGAGATGGCCGCGGGCAAGGAGCACCGGCGGCGGAATCGGAACCTCGGGCGGCGCGCCGGATCGGTGCCCGGGGTCGGGGGTGAGTGCGGGGGTGGCTGCGGGGGTGACTGCGGGGGTGAGCTGACCGTGCGGCTCTTGCTTCGCCTTGCCCGGTGCGCGGGACTTCTCGGGCTTGGCTTTGGCGGCGGGCTTGGCGGCGGGCTTGGTCGCGGACTTGGGCTTGGACTTCCCGGCCACCTTGGGCTCGGTGTCGGCCCCGGTGACGGCGGCGGTCGCCTTGTTCTTCCCGCCGGTCTTGGACGCGGTCTTGGCTGCCATGGGTTCCCCTCCGAGCGTCGGCGGTCCGGCATGTCGCCGGATCCAGAAGAAACGCTACGCAACCGGAGGAGCACGGAAAGCCGTTCGACGGCGCGGTGTGCAGAGACGTTTCTGCAAGCCTGGCGAAGCCGCCGCTTATCCACAGATGGCCCGGCCCCCGCTGCTGGGGACCGGGCCATCTGCTAATGCCGGGTGACTACGCGGCCGCCGATGCCTACTGAGCTGCCTTGGCCTCGGCCACAGCCTCCGCCGCAACCTCCGCCTTGGCGTCGGCCTTGCCCTCGCCCTTGGCGTCCGCCTCCGCCGACTTCGGCTTGGCGTCGATGCCCGCCTCGCGGCGCTGCGCCGGGGTGATCGCCGTCGGCGCGCCGGTCAGCGGGTCGCCGCCGGTGGCGGTCTTCGGGAAGGCCATGACGTCGCGGATCGACTCCGCCCCGGCCAGCAGCGCCACCAGGCGGTCCAGGCCGAGCGCGATCCCGCCGTGCGGCGGCGGGCCGTACTGGAACGCGTCCAGCAGGAACCCGAACTGCGACTGCGCTTCCTCGTCCGAGAGCCCGATCGCCTCGAACGCGCGCTTCTGCACGTCCGCGCGGTGGATACGGATCGAACCGCCGCCGATCTCGGTGCCGTTCAGCACGATGTCGTACGCGTTCGACAGGGCCGCGCCCGGGTCCTTGTCGAACGTGTCGAGGTACTCCGCGGTCGGCGCCGTGAAGGGGTGGTGGATGGCGTGCCAGCCCTGGAAGTTTCCCTTGTCGTCCTCGATCGGCTCGAACATCGGGAAGTCCACGACCCACAGCAGGTTCCACGCCGACTCGTCGATCAGCTCGCAGCGCTTGCCGATCTCCAGGCGCGCCGCGCCGAGGAGTTCGAGCGAGGCGGTACGCCGGCCCGCGGCGAAGAAGATGGCGTCGCCCGGCTTCGCACCCGCGGCCTCGACCAGCCCGCCGAGATGCGCCTCGGAGAGGTTCTTGGCCACCGGGCCGCGCAGTTCGCCGGTCTCGGCGTCGACCAGGACGTACGCGAGGCCGCGCGCGCCGCGCGCCTTCGCCCAGTCCTGCCAGCCGTCGAGCTCCTTGCGGGTCTGCCCGGCGCCGCCCGGCATCACGATCGCGCCGACGAACTCCGACTGGAAGACCCGGAAGTCGGTGCCCTCGAAGTACCCGGTCAGGTCCGCGATCTCCACGCCGAAGCGCAGGTCGGGCTTGTCCGAGCCGTACTTGCCCATCGCCTCGGCGTACGCCATGCGCGGCAGCGGCAGTTCGAGCTCGACGCCCTTGACCTCGCGCCAGATGCGGGCGAGGACCTGCTCGGTGAGGGCGAGGATGTCCTCCTGGTCGCAGAACGACATCTCGACGTCGAGCTGGGTGAACTCGGGCTGCCGGTCGGCGCGGAAGTCCTCGTCCCGGAAGCAGCGCGCGATCTGGTAGTAGCGCTCCATGCCGGCCACCATCAGCAGCTGCTTGAACAGCTGCGGCGACTGCGGCAGGGCGTACCAGGTGCCCGGCTGCAGGCGGACCGGCACCACGAAGTCGCGGGCGCCTTCCGGCGTCGAGCGCGTCAGGTAGGGCGTCTCGATGTCCAGGAAGCGGTTGTCCGCCAGCACGTCGCGGATGATCTGCGTGACCTGCGAGCGGAGCCGCAGGTTGCGGGCCATCTGCTGGCGGCGCAGGTCGAGGTAGCGGTAGCGCAGCCGCACTTCCTCGTTCACCGTGCCGGGGGTGTACTCCTCGATCGGGAACGGCAGCGGGGCCGCCTCGGAGAGCACCTCGAAGTCGGTCACCAGGACCTCGACCGCACCGGTCGGGATCTCGGTGTTCTCGTTGCCCTCGGGGCGGATCCGCACGTCGCCGGTGACCTTGACGCAGTACTCGCCGCGCAGCCCGTGGACCGCGTCCAGGTCGCGGAAGACGACCTGGACGGTCCCGGACGCGTCCCGGATGTCCACGAACGCCACGCCGCCGTGATCGCGCCGCCGGGCGACCCAGCCGGCGAGCGTCACGGTGGTCCCGGCGTGCTCCGCGCGGAGCGTACCGGCGTCATGGGTGCGGATCACTGCAGCTTCTCCTTGAGAGTGTCGACCACGGCGTCGAGTGCGACGGCCGTCTGGTCGCCGGTGGTGAGGTCCTTCAACTGGACGACGCCCTCGGCAAGATCGCGTTCGCCGACGACGAGCGCGTAGCGCGCGCCCGACTGGTCGGCGGCCTTCATGGCGCCCTTGAGCTTCTTGCCGTCGAACGCCATGTCGGCCGGGATGTCGGCCAGCCGCAGCTCGGTGATCAGCTTGAACACCTCGCGGCGGGCCGCCTCGCCGAGCGCCACGCCGTAGACGTCGCAGTCGGCGCCGGTCTCGATCTCCTGGCCTTCGTCCTCCATGGCGATCATGGTGCGGCCGATGCCCAGAGCCCAGCCGACGGACGGCAGCTCGGGGCCGCCGAGCTCCTGCGCGAGGCCGTCGTAGCGGCCGCCGCCGCCGATCGCGGACTGCGCGCCGAGGCCGTCGTGCACGAATTCGAAGATGGTGCGCACGTAGTAGTCGAGGCCGCGGACCAGCTTCGGGGTGTCCTCGTACGCGATCTTCAGGTCGTCGAGCATGCTGCGCACGAACTCGTGGTGCGTGGCGCATGCCTCGCACAGGTTGTCCGTGATCAGCGGTGCGTCGGTGAGCTGCGCCTGCACCTCGGGACGCTTGTCGTCGAGGACGCGCAGCGGGTTGATCTCGATGCGGCGGCGGGTGTCCTCGTCCAAGTCCAGGGCGCGCAGGAAGTCCTGCAGCTTGGCCCGGTACGCCGGCCGGCACTCCTTGCAGCCCAGCGAGTTGAGCTGGAGCCGGAAGTTGCGCAGGCCGAGCTTCTGGAAGCCCTCCACGGCCAGCGCGATCATCTCGACGTCGACCAGCGGGTCCTGGCTGCCGATGGCCTCGGCGCCGACCTGGTGGAACTGCCGGGTGCGGCCGGCCTGCGGCGTCTCGTAGCGGAAGTACGGGCCGAAGTACCACAGCTTCACCGGCAGGCGCTGGGCCTGCAGGTTGTGCTGCAGCACGGACCGTACGACGGCCGCGGTGCCCTCGGGGCGCAGCGTCAGCGAGCGGCCGGCGCGGTCGGGGAACGTGTACATCTCCTTGGAGACCACGTCCGTCGACTCGCCGACGCCCCGCACGAAGAGGCCGGTGTCCTCGAACACCGGCGTCTCGATGTACTGGAAGCCCGCGTCGCGCAGTTCGAGGCCGAACTGGATCCGGATCCGGTTGAACGTCTCCGAATACGGCGGGAGCATGTCGAAGGTGCCCTTGGGGGCGGAAAAAGTACTCACGTCTTGCGTTCCGTCACATTCCTCGGCGAGGTCCCGACCCGGGCGCCAGCTCCTGCAGGTACGGATTCGTGGCGCGCTCGCGGCCGATCGTGGTCTGGGGGCCGTGCCCGGACAGGACGACGGTCTCGTCCGGCAGCGGCAGGACCACCCGGGACAGCGACTGCAGCATCTGCGCGTGGTCGCCGCCGGGCAGGTCGGTGCGTCCGATGGAGCCGGCGAAGAGCAGGTCACCCGAGTAGAGGACGGGCGGGATGTCCGCCTCTGCCCCGGTGCCGAAGGTCACCGACCCCTTGGTATGGCCGGGCGCATGGCTGACCCGGAACTCCAGGCCGGCGAGGTCCAGGGTGGCGCCGTCGGTCAGCTCGCGGACCTCGTCCGGCTCGGTGAACGTCATGCCGCCGAAGATCTGCTGCCCGAGCGCGCGCGAGATGCCCTTGCCCGGGTCGGACAGCAGCTCGCGGTCGTCGGGGTGGATCCACGCGGGGACCTTGTGCTCGGCGCACACCGGCATGACCGACCACATGTGGTCGAGGTGGCCGTGCGTGAGGAGCACGGCGACCGGGCGCAGGCGGTTCTCGCGGATGATGTCCTGGACGCCGTCGAACGCATCCTGGCCGGGATCGACGATCACGCACTCTTCGCCCGCGGCGGGGGCCACCACGTAGCAATTGGTGCCCCATGCCCCGGCGGGGAACCCGGCGATGATCACGTTGGTCCTCGGCTGTCTCGAAGGTGGATCGCGCCCCGATTGCAACCGGAGGGTCTTCCGGGGCGGACGATCAGACGGCAGTATGCGGCGGACGTGGGAATCCTCGTCCGAGGGTACCGGCGCGCGGGGGCGGTTAGCGAACCGGTTCCCCGTGCGCGCCTACACTGTCCGCCAGTCGCCCGCTTTCGGCGTCCCGGTGCATCACCGCAGGTCGCGACCCGGATGGCGGGCCGACCAGGGTGCCGTGCCAGCCGTTCCGGCCGAACAAGCAGTCGAAGCGTCGAGCGTCGAAGTCGAATCAGGAGAACACGCGGTGGTCAGCAAGGAGCAGCGCCAGCGGCATCTCGCCCGTGCCAAGCACGAGCGCCAGGCCGTGCGGCGGGCGGAAGCCCGGGTCAAGGCCAAGCAGCGCAACGCGCTCATCGGCGCCGTCGTGGCGGTCCTCGTGGTGGCCGGCGGCGGCACCTGGGTGGCCACCGCGCTCGACGACGACGACAAGGGCAAGACGACCGCGGCATCGGACGAGCTGCCCATCACGGGCAACACCAAGCCGCGCCAGTGCGCCGAAGCGCTGCCGGGCCAGCCCGAGAACCAGACGCACCCGACCGAGCCGGCGATGTCGATCGACACCAAGGCCGCGTACGAGATGGTCCTCAAGACCACCTGCGGCGACATCACGATCGCGCTGGACGCCGCCAAGGCGCCCAAGACCGTGAACTCGTTCAACTTCCTGGCCGAGAAGAACTACTTCGACCACACCAAGTGCCACCGCCTCACCACCGGCGCGATGACGGTGCTGCAGTGCGGCGACCCGACCGGTACGGGCACCGGCGGCCCCGGCTACAAGTTCGCGGACGAGAACCTGGAGGGTGCGACCTACCCGGCCGGCACCGTCGCCATGGCGAACTCCGGCCCGGGCACCAACGGCAGCCAGTTCTTCCTGGTCAAGACCGCCTCGGCGCTGCCGCCGAACTACACACCGTTCGGCAAGATCACGGCCGGCATGGACGTCCTCGACAAGGTCGTCGCGGGCGGCACCGAGGACATGAGCGAGGACGGCGCGCCGCACGAGAACGTCGTCCTCAACGATGTGACGGTCACCAAGAAGTCCTGACCCGGGACGCCCGCAGGGACACCCACAGGGACCGTAAGAGGGACGCCCAGGGGCCCGCCCGCGCAGCGGGCCCCGTACCGGCTCCGACCTCGGCATGATGGAGTCCTGACCAGCCGTCAGGCGTCATCCGGCCGAATCGCCGCCGTTACGGGGCGGCGGCACGCCCGCCGCCCCCGACTCCTGTGTAAAGTGCGCCGCATTCAGCATCGAAGGAGGCCGCTGTGAGCAGCGACCCGTGGGGCCGCGTCGACGAGCAGGGAAACGTCTTTGTCAAGACCGCGGACGGTGAGCGTTCCGTCGGGTCGTGGCAGGCGGGTTCCCCGGACGAGGCCCTTGCCTACTTCCGGCGCAAGTACGAGGGGCTCGTCGTCGAGGTCGAGCTCCTGGAACGGCGTGTACGGACCACCGACCTGGCGCCGAAGGACGCGGCCACCGCGATCGAGCACCTGCGCGCGAACATCGTCGACGCGCACGCGGTCGGCGACCTCGACGCCCTGGTGAAGCGCCTCGACGCGCTCGGCGGCGTGGTCGAGAGCCGCCGCGAAGAGCGCAAGGTGGCCCGCGCCAAGGCGCAGGAGGAGGCGCACGGCGCCAAGGAGCGCATCGTCACCGAGGCCGAGCAGCTGGCGCAGAGCACCGACTGGCGGCAGGCCGGCGAGCGGCTCCGGGCCCTGGTGGACTCCTGGAAGGCCGTGCCGCGGCTGGACCGCAAGACCGACGACGAGCTGTGGCACCGCTTCTCGCAGGCCCGCTCGGTCTTCGCCAAGCGCCGCAAGAGCCACTTCGCCGAGCTGGACCAGCAGCGCGAGGGCGTGCGCCGCACCAAGGAGCGGCTGGTCGCCGAGGCCGAGGCGCTGTCGACGTCGACCGACTGGAACGACACCTCGGCGCGCTACCGCGACCTGATGCGCGACTGGAAGGCCGCCGGCCGCGCGCAGCGGGACGTCGAAGAGAGCCTGTGGCAGCGCTTCCGGGCGGCCCAGGACGTGTTCTTCGCGGCCCGCGGCGAGGTCTACGCCGAGCGCGACTCCGAGCAGCGCGACAACCAGAACCTCAAGGAGCAGCTGCTCGTCGAGGCGGAGGCGCTGCTGCCGGTCGAGGACGTGAAGACGGCCCGCGCGGGGCTGCGCTCGGTCAACGAGCGCTGGGAGGAGATCGGCCACGTCCCGCGCGACGCGCGCCCGAAGATGGAGGCCCGGCTGCACGCGGTCGAGCGGGCCATCCGGGACGCCGAGGAAGAGCTGTGGCGCCGCACCAACCCGGAGGCCCGGGCCCGGGCGCAGGCCACCGTGGACCAGCTGCAGGCGTCGATCGACAAGCTCAAGGCGCAGGGCGACAAGGCGCGGGCGGCCGGCAACGACCGCAAGGCCCGCGAGGCCGACGAGGCGGTCGCGGCCCGCGAGGAGTGGCTCGCCGAGGCGCGCAAGGCGCTGGAGGAGTTCAGCGGCTGACGCCCGGCGCCGGAAGCAGACGCTGAGGCAGCACCGAGAAGCAGTACGGCCGCAACGAGCGGCCGGCCGGACCTGAACGGGCCCGGGGCGAAGACCGCCCCGGGCCCGTTCGCGTCTCTGCGTGTCCGCGCGTCGGCGCACACGTGGATCGGCGCTCAAGGATCGGCGTCAAGCGTCGGCGCTCAGGGGTCGGCGCTCAGGGGTCGGCGCTCAGGGGTCCTCGTCTCGGCGTGTCCAGGCATCGGCGTGCCCGCGGATCCGCATGTGCGCGTGCCGCCTCCGGTGCCGGCGTCCGCTCGCGGCCCCGCTTGTTCAGACCGTTGTTCAGGTGTTCACGCTTGCAGGGCAATGGAGTTCCCCCGCGCGTCGCGCCGGCAAGATCCGCGATGATGTGACGCGTCATCCAACACACTTGCATAGCTGGGACTTCGGGGAGTCATATGTCCGTCGGTGAGCCCTTGACCGAGTTTGCGCGCGAACTGCGTCAGGTCCGGGGCCAGGCCGTGGACGTCGAGACGGGCGAACTCGCCGCCCGCATCGGCGTCGACGAGGCAGTTCTGACCGCGGCGCTGGCCGGCGCGCTGGTACCTCCGCTGCAGGTCACGCTCGATCTGGTGACCGCGTGCGGAGCGGACCCGGCGGGCTGGGAAGAGCGCTGGCGGGCCGCGCTTGCCGCGCAACTCGCGGGCTCCGCAAGCCCGGTCGCCCCTGCGGCACCTCCCGCGGCACCTCCCGTGGCACATCCCGCCGCTCCCCCGGCGTCGTCTCCGCCGCCTCCGCCCGCCGCGGCCCCGCGTGTCGGCCCCCCGCCGCGCCCGGCCGGACCTCCAGCGGCTCCGCCCGCGGCACCCGCCGCTCCCCCGCCGGCACCCCCTGCGGCACCCGCCGTCCCCCGGGTCGAGCCCGAGACCGTGGACGGCCCCGCCTTCACGCCCTCCGCGCTGGCTGCCCCGTCCGTCCCGGCCACCCCGCGGCCCGCTGCTCCGGCCGCCCCGCACGCGCTCCCCACCGAGCCGAACCCGGCCGTGGCGCCCGCGCCCGCTCCCGCCCCCGCAGCAGCCACCCGCGGCGCCGACCGTCCTGCCTGGTCCGGCGGTCCCGACCGGGCCGCGCTGCGTCCGCTGGAGAGCGACGACCCGCGCACGATCGGCGGCTACCTGCTGCGTGCCCGGCTCGGCGCCGGCGGTATGGGGCGCGTCTACCTGTCCGCCACGCCCGGCGGCCGGCCCGTCGCCCTCAAGGTGATCCGCGGCGAGTTCGCCGACGACGCCGAGTTCCGCCGCCGCTTCCAGCAGGAAGTCGCCGCCGCGCAGCGCGTTCAAGGCCTGTTCACCGCGCCCGTGCTGGACTCCGACGCGCACGGGGCGCAGCCCTGGCTGGCCACCGCGTACGTCGCCGGCCCCCCGCTCAACGAGGCGGTCCACCGGCACGGCCCGCTGCCCGCCGAGACCGTGCTCGTGCTCACCGCGGGCGTCGCGGAGGCGCTGCAGTCGGTGCATTCCGCGGGCGTGGTGCACCGCGACCTGAAGCCGTCCAACGTGATCCTGGCCGCGGACGGCCCGCGCGTGATCGACTTCGGCATCGCGCGCGCCGCCGACGCGACCCCGCTGACCAGCACCGGGATGAGCATCGGGACGCCCGCGTACATGGCGCCCGAGCAGGCCCAGGGCAAGCCCGCCGGGCCCGCGTCCGACATGTTCTCGCTCGGTGCGCTGGCGGTCTTCGCAGCCACCGGCGTCGGCCCGTTCGGCGAGGGCACCGACACCTCGATCCTGTACCGCGTGGTGCACGAGGAGCCGGACCTCTCCCTGTGCCCGGAGCCGGTACGCCAGGTCGTCGCGCGGCTGCTCGCGAAGGACCCGGCGGAGCGCCCCACCCCGGCCCAGGTCATCGAGCTGTGCCGCAGCGTGTCCGGCGACTCGCGGCTGCAGATCGCCGACGGCTGGCTGCCGGCCACTCTCGTCGCCGACGTGACGGCCCGGCAGAACGAGCAGCCGCCGCAGCTGCCCAAGGACCCGGCACTGAAGCGGAAGCGCAAGCGCCGCGCGTTGATCGCGCTGGTCGCCGTGCTGGTCCTGGGCGCCGCGGGCGGCGGCGTCGCGATCGGCCTCATGGGCAACGACGACGACAAGAAGAAGGAAGCGCAAGGCGAGAACGCCGGCCTCAGCCTCCCGACCGGCCCCACCGCGACGGGCCCGAACGGCTCTTCGCCGAGCGCGTCGGCCACGGGTTCGAGGACGCCGACCTCGACCCCCTCGACCGGGCGTACCAACACGTCCTCGGCGAGCAAGTCGCCCGGGGCCATCGCAAGCGGCTTCCCCGAAGGCGGCGAGATCAGCACCATCCCGATGAACGTGCCGGACGGGTATTGCGTGAGCCTGAAGATCGCCACGCCGGTCGCGTACGACTACTGCGACGGCGACATGATCCAGTTCAACGAGAGCTACGAGCGGCTGTCCGGCACCGAGCTGGTCCTGCTCGACCCCAAGCAGGTCGGCGACTACGAGACCTGCCAGGGCGACACCCGCTACGCGGTCGACGGGCGCATCTCGTACACCCTCCTGACCGAGGGTTCGATCGTGTGCTTCAAGAACAAGCGCGAGGGCCTGGTCGGCGCGATCAAGATCGTCGCCAAGCCGGACCGCACGAAGGCCAGCGCCTACTGGCAGATCACCCGGACCATCTGGCGGGGCCCGGTCGGGGGCTGAGCCGCCCGGTCGGCCTGACCGCGCAGGACAGGTACAAGTGAGGGGCTCCGCGGACCGCCGCGGAGCCCCTCGCTTACGTCCGGTTCCGGCCGCTCAGCCCTGCTGGCGCCCGCTCGTCACGCGGTACGCGTCGAACACGCCCTCGACGCCGCGCACCGCCTTCAGCACGTGTCCCAGGTGCTTCGGGTCGCCCATCTCGAACGTGAAGCGGCTCAGCGCCACCCGGTCCCGGCTCGTCGTCACCGACGCGGACAGGATGTTCACGTGCTGGTCGGACAGCACCCGCGTGATGTCCGACAGCAGCCGCGACCGGTCCAGCGCCTGGACCTCTATGGCCACCAGGAACACCGACGACGCGGTAGGCGCCCACTCGACCTCGACGATGCGCTCTTCCTGCTGCGAGAGCGACTCGACGTTGCCGCAGTCCTTGCGGTGCACCGAGACGCCGCTGCCGCGCGTCACGAAGCCGATGATCGGGTCGCCCGGCACCGGCGTGCAGCACCGCGAGAGCTTGACCCAGATGTCCTCGACGCCCTTGACCATGACGCCCGGATCGCCGCTGGACCGCCGGGCGCGCCGCGTCGCGGTCGGCGTGGTGACCTCGGCGAGGTCCTCGGTGGCGCCGTCCTCGCCGCCCAGTGAGGCGACCAGGCGCTGCACGATGTGCTGCGCGGAGACCTGCTGTTCGCCGATCGCGGCGTACAGCGAGGAGATGTCCGGGTAGCGCAGCTCGTGCGCGAGCGTGACCAGCGCGTCCCCGCTGGTCATGAGGCGCTGCAGCGGCAGGCCCTGCTTGCGCATGGCGCGCGTGAGGGCTTCCTTGCCGTGCTCGATGGCCTCCTCGCGGCGCTCCTTGGAGAACCACTGCCGGATCTTGTTGCGGGCGCGCGGCGACTTGACGAAGCCGAGCCAGTCCCGGCTGGGTGCGGCGGTCTCCGCCTTGGAGGTGAAGACCTCCACCAAGTCGCCGTTGTCAAGGCGGCTTTCCAGCGGGACGAGGCGGCCATTGACCCGGGCCCCGATGGTGCGGTGCCCCACGTCGGTGTGCACCGCGTACGCGAAGTCGACCGGTGTCGAACCGGCAGGCAGCGCGATGACGTCGCCCTTGGGGGTGAAGACGAAGACTTCCTGCGAGGACAGGTCGAAGCGCAGCGACTCCAGGAACTCGCCCGGGTCGTCGGTCTCCCGCTGCCAGTCCAGGAGTTGGCGCAGCCACGCCATGTCGCCGACCTGGCTGTTGTCCTTCTTGGACGCCTTGGCGTCGGCCGCGGCGCGGTTGCCGCCGACCGCCTCCGCCTTGTACTTCCAGTGCGCCGCAATGCCGTATTCGGCGCGGCGGTGCATGTCGAACGTGCGGATCTGCAGCTCGACCGGCTTGCCCTCGGGCCCGATGACCGTCGTGTGCAGCGACTGGTACATGTTGAACTTGGGCATCGCGACGTAGTCCTTGAACCGCCCCGGCACCGGGTTCCACCGCGCGTGGATGGTCCCGAGCGCCGCGTAGCAGTCGCGGACGGAGTCGACGAGGACGCGGATGCCGACCAGGTCGTAGATCTCCGCGAAGTCCCGGCCGCGGACGATCATCTTCTGGTAGACGGAGTAGTAGTGCTTGGGCCGCCCGGTCACCGTCGCCTTGATGCGCGCCGACCGCAGGTCCTGCTGGACCTGGTCGATGACCACCGCGAGGTACTCGTCGCGCTTGGGCGCGCGCTCGGCAACCAGCCGCACGATCTCGTCGTACATCTTGGGGTAGAGGATGGCGAACGCCAGGTCCTCCAGCTCCCACTTGATGGTGTTCATGCCCAGCCGGTGGGCCAGCGGGGCGTAGATCTCCAGCGTCTCGCGGGCCTTGCGCTCCTGCTTCTCGCGCTTGAGGTAGCGCATGGTGCGCATGTTGTGCAGCCGGTCGGCGAGCTTGATGACCAGGACGCGGGGGTCCTTGGCCATCGCGATGACCATCTTGCGGACCGTCTCGGCCTGCGCGGCCTCGCCGAACTTGACCTTGTCGAGCTTGGTGACGCCGTCCACGAGCATGGCAACGGTGTCGCCGAAGTCGCGGCGCAGCGTCTCCAGGCCGTAGTCGGTGTCCTCGACGGTGTCGTGCAGCAGGCCGGCCATCAGGGTCGGCGGGTCCATGCCCAGCTCGGCCAGGATGGTCGCGACGGCCAGCGGGTGGGTGATGTACGGGTCGCCGCTCTTGCGCCGCTGGCCGCGGTGCCAGCGTTCGGCGGTGGTGTAGGCCCGCTCGATCTCGCGCAGGTCGGCCTTGGGGTCGTTGGCCCGGACGATCCGCAGCAGCGGTTCGAGGACCGGGTTGTAGACGCTGCTGCGCTGCACGCCGAGCCGGGCCAGCCGGGCGCGCACCCGGCCGCCGGTGTCGCCGCGCAGGCTGCGCACCCGGTCGCCGGATCCGGTACGCCGGACCACGGGCGGGCGGGCCGGCTGGTTGCGGGATTCCGGGCCGGCCGCGCCGGCCGCCGCCTCGCCGTGCCCCACGCCGCCGCCTTCGCGCCCGGCCGGGTCGGGGGCCGCGGCAGGTGCGGGCTCGGCCGCGGATGCGTCGGATCCGGGCCCGTCGGATCCGGATCCGCCGGAGTCGGCGGACGCCGCAGGGGCGGCTCCCCCCGCTCCGCCGGTTCCTTCCGCGGTCCCAGGGGGCCGGGGCTTGCCCTCGGCTGCGGCCGCCTCGGGGCCGTCGGCGCGGGCAGGCGCCTCGGCCGCGACGTCCGGTGCTTGCCGGTTGGCCCGGTCCGACCCGTCCCGCGAAGGGACGCGGGCGGCGTCCGCGGACGCTCCCGATGTCGGTGCCACGGGCACGACCTCGTCCGGCAACGGCACTCCTCCCGCCGGTTATTGCTGCGTCTTCCGCGGGCGACTTGTCCGAGCCCGGCCCCCGACCGGTCCGCTGCGTCGGTCGTCGAAAAACCTCAGTGGACCTCCATCGTAACGAGAGCGGTCCACCGCGGGTTCGCCTCCGCGCAGGGATGTCGGCCGGAGCAGGCGCTCAGGGGCCGCGTCAGACGGTGATGAAGGACCGTACGCTCTCGTCCGGGAGCAGGCCCGCGAGCTTGGCGCGGCCGGGCAGGAAGCCCAGCTCCAGCAGCACCGACACGCCTGCGACCTCGGCGCCGGTGCGGCGCACCAGGTCGATGGTGGCGGCCACGGTGCCGCCGGTGGCGAGCACGTCGTCGATCACCAGGACGCGTTCGCCCGGGGCGAAGGCGTCCTGGTGCACCTCGAGCGTGGCGGAGCCGTATTCGAGGTCGTAGCTCTGCGCGTACGTGGCGCACGGCAGCTTGCCCTGCTTGCGGACCGGGACGAACCCGGCGCCGGCCCGGTAGGCGACCGGGGCGGCCAGGATGAAGCCGCGCGCCTCGATGCCCACGACCTTGTCGACGCCGGCCGCGGAGCACTGCTCGGCCAGCGCGTCCACGAGCGCGGCGAAGGCCTCGGGGTCGGCGAGCATCGGCGAGATGTCCTTGAAGACCACGCCGGGCTTGGGCCAGTCCGGAACGTCGCGGATGCGGCTGTCCAGCAGGTCGCGGAGTTCCACGGTGAGGGTGTCCTTCCCCAAAAACGGCGGTGACCGGGTGACGGACGGGCGGGCGGGAAGCCGGCCTGTCGCGTCACCCGGTCACCGGTGATCAGTGCTTGCGCTTGCCGCTCGGGCGGCCTGCGCGGCGGTTCCGGGCGGGCTGGCGGCGGATGCCGCCGGAGCCGGCCGAACCCGCGCCCGCGGGTTCCCCGTCGTCGCCGTCCTGGTCGTCCGCGTCGCCGTCGGCCGGCGCGTCGGACGCCTCGGCCGCATCGCCCGCCTCGCCGCGCGCGGCGGCCTTGGCCTGCGCCGCACGGTGCTGCTCGACGCGCTTGGCCAGCGCGCGCATCTCCGGCGTGCGCTCCTTGAGGTCGGCGTACAGCGGGGTGGCGATGAAGATCGACGAGAACGCACCGGCGGCCAGACCCACGAACAGCGACAGCGCGATGTCCTTGAGCATGCCCGCCCCGAGCAGGCCGCCGCCGACGAACAGCAGCGACGCGACCGGCAGCAGCGCGACGACCGAGGTGTTGATGGACCGGACCAGGGTCTGGTTCAGGCCTCGGTTGGCGGCCTCGCTGAAGGTCATCTTGTTCTGCTTGGTGATGCCCCGGGTGGTCTCCTTCACCGTGTCGAACACGACGACGGTGTCGTACAAGGAGTAACCGAGGATGGTCAGCAGACCGATGACCGTACCGGGCGTGACCTCGAATCCGACCAGCGCGTAGACGCCGATCGTGATGACGATGTCGTGCACGAGCGCGACCAGGGCCGCGATGGCCATTCGCCATTCGAAGGCCACGGCCAGGTAGATCGTCACCAGGACCATGAAGATCAGCAGGCCCTGCAAGGCCTTGTTGGAGATCTCCTTGCCCCAGCTGGGACCGACGAGTTCGGCGTCCACCTTGTCCGCGGGGACGCCCAGCTTGGCGCTGAGCGCATCGCGGATCTCGTTGAACTTGCCGGTGTCCTTGCTGGCGATCTGGATCCGGACCTGCTCCTTGCCGACCTTCTGGATGATCGGCTCGTGCTCGCCCCGGAACTCCTCTATGGCCTCGTGCGCCTGGGCGACCGAGATGCCGCCCTGGTTGACGGTGTAGACCGCCCCGCCCTTGAACTCGATGCCCTGCGACAGGCCGCGGCCCAGCAGGCCGCCGACGGCCAGTATGAGGATGAGCGCGGAGAGCGCGTACCACTTCTTCTTGCGGCCGACGAAGTCGTACTCGACCTCGCCGGTGTACAGCCGGTGGCCGATGGTCCGCAGGCTGGAGAGGCCCGCCATCATGCCTCCTTGGGTTCGACGTTGGCGCGGGGCCGGCGGGTCGCGCGGTACGCCAGGGGGCGCTTGGCGCCGAGGCGTGCCGGGTCGAGACCCGACCACGGGTGCCCGGACGCAAAGAACTTCTTGCGCGCCAGGATCACCATGAGCGGCTTGGTGAACAGGAACACCACCACGACGTCGAGCAGCGTGGTCAGGCCCAGCGTGAACGCGAAGCCCTTCACCTTGCCGACCGACACCCAGTACAGGACGGCGGCGGCCAGGAACGACACGAAGTCGGACACCAGGATGGTGCGCCGGGCGCGCGGCCAGGCCCGGGCCACGGCCGGCTGCAGCGACTTGCCCTCGCGTACCTCGTCGCGGATGCGCTCGAAGTAGACGATGAACGAGTCGGCGGTGATGCCGATCGCCGCGATGGCGCCGCAGACCGCGGGGAGGTTCAGCGCGAACCCGATGCCGCGGCCGAGGAGGCACATGATCGCGTAGGTCAGCAGACCGGAGATGGCGAGGCTGACGAGGCTGACCACGCCGAGGCCGCGGTAGTACATGATCGAGTACAGCGCGACCAGGAAGAGGCCGATCGCACCGGCGATCAGGCCGCCGCGCAGCTGGTCGGAGCCCAGCGCCGCGGAGACCTTGGAGACCTCGCTCATCTCGAAGGACAGCGGCAGCGCGCCGTACTTGAGGACGTTGGCGAGGTTCTTGGCTTCCTTCTGGCTGAAGTCGCCGGTGATGACCGCCTGGCCGCCCGGCAGCTCGGTGGAGACGGTGGGCGCGACGACCACGACGCCGTCCAGCTCGACCGCGAAGCGGTTCGTCGGGTACTGGCCCTCGGCGAGGTCACCGGTGATCTTGGTGAACTTGTCGGTGCCGGTGCCGTCGAACTTGAGCGCGACCTCCCAGCCGCCGATCTGGCCGGGGCCGGTGGGCAGCTGCGCGTTCGACGAGGAGAGGTCCGTGCCGTCGATCGCGGCCGGGCCGAGGATGTACTTCTCGTACGTACCGTTCTGCGGCTTGGCCGAGCACGCCACGGTCGGCTTGGTCGGGTCGGTCTGGTTGCCGACGCCGCGCTGGGCCGGGTCCGCGCAGTTGAGCGCGGTGAACTGGGCCTGGAGCTCCGGCGTGACGCCGTACTTGGTCAGGTCCGCGCCCGCGCCGTTGCTCGACGGCGGCGTGACCGGCTGCGTCATGTCGATCGGCGGCGGCGTGGTGGCCGGCGCGCCGGGCGTGTTCGCCGCGGGCGGCGTCGGCGACGGGGTGTCCTGCTTCAGGTCCGGGATGACCCGGCTCTGCGGCTTCGCCGTCGCGGTGCCGGTCGCCTTCGCGGACGCCGTGGCGGTCGCGGTGGCCTTGGCGGCCCCGGTCCCGGTCGCGGCCGGCGTGGTCGCCGGGGGCGAGGCGGACGGCGGCGTGGTCGCGGCGCCCTGGCCCTGCGGCGGGTTCGATGCCGGCGGCGTGCTCGCGGGCGGCGTGGTCGCCGGGGTGGTGGGCGGCGTGTCCGGCTGGTACTCGGTCTGCAGCACCGGGCGGAAGTACAGCTTGGCGGTCTGGCCGACCTGCTTGGCGGCTTCCGCCTCGCCCTTCCCCTTGGGGATGTTGATGACGATGTGCTCGCTGCCCTGGGTCTGCACCTCGGCCTCGGACACACCGAACGCGTTGACGCGGTCCCGGATGATCTGGACCGCGGTGTTCATGTTCTCCGCGTTGACGGCGCTCTTGCTGCCGCCCGCATCCGGCTTGGCCTTGAGCGTGACGCTCGTGCCGCCTGCCAGGTCGATGCCGAGCCGCGGCGTCGTGTCGCCGGTCGCGAACATGATCCCGTAGAGGGCGGCGATGACCACCGTGATGAAGACCAGGGCCCGCCCCGGGTGCCCTCGTGTGCTTGATTTCGGTGCTGCCACCTTCGCCCATCTCCCTGTTGGTGCCGATCCGGAACCACGTGCGTCACCGGATCACGGCACAGCGCCCGGACCCTTGTCCGGGTGCATCCGTGGCCTGGACATGACTGTATTGCCGGCGGCGGCCCTGCGGACCGCCGCCTAGGTGCTCTACGCGGGACGAACTAGCCGTCCGTACGCGGACGGTCGCCGTTGCCACCGTCGGCCGACCCGCTCTCCGGCTTCTTGTCCAGATCGATCGTCTCGGCGCCCTCGGCGCGGTCCGCGCCGTCGTCCGAGCCGGTGCCCTCGTGGTCGCCGACGGTGTCGTCGTCGTCCTCGTCGTCACCGGTGCTGAGCACGGCGGCGATGGCGCTCTTGAGGTAGCGGCTGTGCACGCCCGGCGCGATCTCGAGGATCACAGAGTCGTCCTCGACCTCGCTCACGGTCGCGAAGAGACCCGCGATGGTACGGACCTCCGATCCGGGGCGCAACGAGTTCTGCGTCTGGACCGCCTCCTGCTGGCGCTTCTTCGCCGGCTTGATCATGAAGAAATAGATCACGACGAAGATGAGCAGGATGGGCAGAAGGCTGAGGATGTCCACGGCTGGAAACGGTTCCTTTCCGGTGCCGCGATGCGGCTCGGATCACGACATGCGATGAAGGCCGACCTTGGGCCTCGGCGGAGTCTAGACGGACGGGTACGCAAGGAACAACGATCGCGGCGCGCAGTCGTTCCCGACGCTCACCCGAATGCGCCGTCCGGCCCCTGACCAGGCGCGGTGCCTTCGTCCCCGAACAATCCCGGCTGCGCCCTACGCCCGGACTGTCCACCTGCCGCAGTAGGCGGCGCGACCAGACCCAGGTGCCGCCAGGCGGCCGCGGTCGCGACACGGCCCCGGGGCGTGCGGGCCAGCATCCCGCTGCGCACCAGGAACGGCTCGGCGACCTCCTCGACCGTCTCGGTCTCCTCGCCGACCGCGACCGCGAGGGTGGACAGCCCGACCGGGCCGCCGCCGAAGAGGGTGACCAGGGCGTGCAGCACCGCGCGGTCGAGCCGGTCCAGGCCGCAGGCGTCCACTTCGTACACGTCGAGGGCCAGCGCGGCCACCTCGCGGTTGATCCGCCCGTCGGCCCGGACCTGCGCATAGTCGCGCACGCGGCGCAGCAGCCGGTTGGCGATACGCGGGGTGCCGCGCGAGCGCCCGGCGATCTCCGCGGCGCCCTCGGCATCCACCGGGACGTCCAGCAGCCGCGCCGAGCGGTGCAGCACGCGCTCCAGTTCGGCGGGTGCGTAGAAGTCCATGTGGCCGGTGAAGCCGAAGCGGTCGCGCAGCGGCGGCGGCAGGAGGCCGGCCCGGGTGGTCGCGCCCACGAGCGTGAAGGGCGGCAGCTCGAGCGGGATCGCGGTGGCGCCGGGGCCCTTCCCGACGATGATGTCGACCCGGAAGTCCTCCATCGCCATGTAGAGCATCTCCTCGGCGGGCCGCGACATGCGGTGGATCTCGTCGAGGAAGAGCACCTCGCCCTCGGCCAGCGAGGACAGGATGGCGGCGAGGTCGCCGGCGTGCTGGATGGCCGGGCCCGAGGTGATGCGGATCGGGGCGCCCATCTCGGCCGCGATGATCATCGACAGCGTGGTCTTGCCGAGTCCGGGCGGGCCGGACAGCAGCACGTGGTCGGGCGTCCCGCCGCGGGCCCGGGCGGCGCGCAGCACCAGCGAGAGCTGTTCGCGGACGCGTTCCTGGCCGATGAACTCGTCCAGGCTGCGCGGGCGCAGGGCGGCCTCGACCGCCTGGTCCTCGCCGTCCGCCTCGGCGGTCACCAGGCGGTCCCCGTCGTGCGTCATGCCGTCTCGCCCCTGCCGTAGTCCGGACCCGGCCGCTTGCGGGCCGCGCGCCATCCTTGCGCACCCGCCCGACACGTCATCGGCGGTTCAGGCTGCGCAGCGCGGTGCGCAGCAGCAGCCCGATGTCGGGGGTACCGCCCTCGGCGATCGCGGCCTCGGCTTCCGGGGCGGCCGCGGCCACCGCTTCGTCGGCCTCGCGCGTCGCGTAGCCCAGGCCGATGAGGGCACTGTGCAGCTGGTCGCGCCAGTGCACGGAGACGGGCGCCCCCACGCGGGCGGCGCCGGCGCCGCCGGTGGGCGCGCCGAGGCGGCCCTTGAGCTCGATGAGCAGCTTCTGGGCGCCCTTCTTGCCGATGCCCGGCACCGCGGTCAGCGCCTTCTCGTCGCCGCTCTCGATCGCGGCGCGCAGCGCGTCGGGGGTGTGTACGGCGAGCATCGCCTGCGCGACGCGCGGGCCCACGCCGCTTGCGGTCTGCAGGAGTTCGAACGTGGTGCGCTCATCGTCGTCGGCGAAGCCGTACAACGTGAGGGAGTCCTCGCGGACCACGAGGCTGGTGGAGAGCCGGGCCGACTCGCCGATCCGGAGTCCGGCGAGCGTGCCGGGCGTGCACAGGACGGCCATGCCGATCCCGCCGACCTCGACGACGGCGAGTTCGGGGCCGAGGGCGGCGACGGGGCCGCTGACAAAGGCGATCACGGGGTCATCCTCGCGTACCGCGCGGCAGGCGCGGGGACGGTGTACGGGCCGCGGCGACCGCGGCGGCGAGCCGGTTCGTGGCGCCGCCGCGCCAGATGTGGCAGATGGCGAGCGCGACGGCGTCGGCCGCGTCGGCGGGTTTGGGCGGCGAGTCGAGCCGCAGGATGCGCGCCACCATGGCGCCGATCTGGGCCTTGTCGGCACGGCCGCTGCCGGTGACCGCGGCCTTGACCTCGCTGGGGGTGTGCAGGGTGACCGGCAGGCCGCGCCGGGCCGCGCAGACGATGGCGACCGCGGAGGCCTGGGCGGTGCCCATCACGGTGCGCACGTTGTGCTGGGCGAAGACGCGTTCGACCGCGACGCAGTCCGGCTTGAGCCGGTCCAGCCACTCCTCGATGCCTTGTTCGACGGCCAGCAGGCGGGCGTCGATCGCGGCGTCCGCGGGGGTGCGCACGACGCCGGCCTCGACCAGCCGCAGCGGCGCTCCCACACCGCCGTCGACGACGCCCAGACCGCAGCGCGTCAGACCGGGGTCGACTCCGAATACCCGCACGCGGCACTCCCCCTTATGTCACCCGTTTATGTCACCCGTCACATCACCCGTCCGGCCGTGCGCCGCCCGGGCCGGGCCCAGCTATACGAACATCTGTTCGTGTCAGGCTCCGACCCTAGCGGAGGCCGGCCGGACATCCCGGCAGGCCACGCCGCGCCACCCGGCGCCACGTACCCTGGACTGGTACTTCGCTGACTCTGCTTGCTGCGTCTGCATCGTTTGCCGAGCTTGCGGCGTCTGCATTCGTCCGCACCGCCGCAAGCCGCGTCCGGCCCGACCGAGAGGTGTCCATGCCCGCGCAGCCGCGTCCGCCCGCTTCCGCCGACAGCATGGCGGAGCGTCCGGACATCGGTTCCCGCGAGGACATCATCGCGCTCCTCGAGGACTTCTACGCGAAGGCGTTCGCGGACGACCTGCTCGGTCCGGTCTTCGTCGACGTCGCGCAGATGGACCTCGCCGCGCACCTGCCGCGGCTCGCCGACTTCTGGGAGACCACGCTGCTGCGCAGCGGCGGCTACCGCGGCAATGCGCTGGAGCCGCACCGCGCGCTGCACGCCGAGTCCCCGCTCACCGCGGAGCACTTCGCGCGCTGGATGGAGCTGTGGTCCGCCGCGCTGGAGGCGCGTTTCGCCGGTCCTGTCGCGGACCGCGCCGCGGTCCAGGCCGACCGCATCGCCCGGGCGATGCGCAAGCGCCTGGAGATCGCCGACGGCAGTTCGCCGTGGAGCGCGGCCCCCGACGGCCGCCCCGAACTGCCGTTGCACACGCTCCCCCGCGACACCGCCTGACCCTCGCGGGCCGGCCCGCGCGCCGTTCGGGGGATGCGGGCCGGGCCGACGCCCGTCGGACCGGTCCGGCGGCGCGAGTCCCCTAGGCTGTGTCCGGTCGATCACTCCCGGGTGCGCCGCTGGGCCGCCCCGTGCCGAGGACTCCCCCGAAGGACCGCCATGCCGACTCCGTCCACGCCGGTGGCCCCGGACACTCCGGGTGCGCCGGACGCCCTGCCCGCCGATCCGACCTCGCGGGGTGCGGACCTGAAGGAGCGGGCCCGGGCGGCGGCCGTGTCGGGCGCGCGGCGGTTCCGGACCGCGATCCGGCCGGCGCTGCCGGCCATCGTCGGCTACCTGATCGCCCGCGGGCTCAACCTGCTCGTGCTGGCGGTCATGGCGCGCGCGGCGGGCAAGCCGTTCTGGTCGATGGTCGGCTCGTGGGACGGCGAGTGGTTCATCGACATCGCGGACTACGGCTATGTCGAGAAGTTGCCGGTCTCGCCCGCCGGGAAGCCGTACTGGGTCAACGTCGAGTTCTTCCCCGGCTATCCGTACCTGGTCCGGTTCGTGTCCGCGGTGACCGGGCTGGACAGCATGAACGCCGGCATGGTGGTGACGCTGCTGTCCGGCGCGGTGGCCGCCTGGGGCCTGTACGCGCTGGGCCGGGAGCTGACCGGCAGCCACCGGGTGGCGACGCTGTTCGCGCTGCTGTGGGCGGTGGCGCCGGGCTCGATGGTGCTGACGATGGTGTACTCCGAGGCGCTGTTCGTGGCGTTCGCGTCCTGGGGTCTGCTGGCCATCGTGCGCCGGGAGTGGACCGCGGCGCTGGTGCTGTGCATCCTCGCCGGGCTGACCCGCAACACCGCGTTCGCGCTGGTCGCCGCGCTGGGCGTGGCGGCTCTGCAGGTGGTCTTCAGCCGCCGCGCGGACGGCACCCGGGTGGGCCTGCTGGGCCGGGAGGCGCGGCGGCCGGTGGTCGCCACGCTGCTGGCCCCGATCGGGGTGCTCGGGTTCATCGCGTGGGTCGGCACGGTCGGCAACCGCTGGGACGCGTGGTTCTGGATCCAGGACCGGGCGTTCAACCTGCGGTTCGACTTCGGGGTCAGCACGGTCCAGTGGATGGCCAAGTACCTGACCCACCTGGGCCGGCCGATCTACGTGGTGTGCACCTTCGTGATCCTGCTGTCGGTGGCGCTGATGCTGTGGTCCTTCCGGGACCGCAAGGTGCCGCTGCCGGTGCACATCTACGGCGGCATCGTGATGTTCCTGGCGCTGGCCACCAGCAGCGGGTGGTTCTTCCATTCCAAGCCGCGGTTCATGCTGCCCGCGTTCACGATCGTGCTGCCGCTGGCCAAGTTCATGGCCGGCTGGCCGCGCAAGCTGGTCGGGATCGTGCTGGTCGCGGGCGCCTTGTTCGCGGGCTGGTACGTGGGCTTCCTGGTGTACGTGATCGACACCAACCCGTAGGCCCGGCTGCACACGTGTGCCCCCATGCGAAGGGGCCGACCGCAAGTACGGTCGGCCCCTTTCGCGTTGCCTGTTTCGCGTTGCCTGCCGGTCCGCGGACCGGCTGCGTGCCTCAGGCGTCGATCTTCTCCATGACCTCGTCGGACACGTCGAAGTTCGCGAAGACGTTCTGCACGTCGTCGGAGTCCTCGAGCGCCTCGATCAGGCGGAAGATCTTGCGGGCGCCCTCTTCGTCGAGCTCGACGGTCACGCTCGGCATGAAGTTCGCCTCGGCGGAGTCGTAGTCGATGCCCGCCTCCTGGAGCGCGGTGCGCACCGGGATGAGGTCGGAGGCCTCGCTGACGACCTCGAACGCCTCGCCGAGGTCGTTGACCTCTTCGGCGCCCGCGTCGAGCACGGCACCGAGGACGTCGTCCTCGGACAGGTCGTTCTTGGGCACGATCACGACACCCTTGCGGGTGAACATGTACGACACCGAGCCCGGGTCGGCCATCGAGCCGCCGTTGCGCGTCATGGCCACGCGGACGTCCGACGCCGCGCGGTTGCGGTTGTCGGTGAGGCATTCGATGAGGACCGCGACACCGTTCGGACCGTAGCCCTCGTAGGTGATCGCCTGGTAGTCCGCACCGCCGGCCTCGGCACCGGAGCCGCGCTTGACGGCGCGGTCGATGTTGTCGTTCGGGACCGAGCTCTTCTTCGCCTTCTGGATGGCGTCGTACAGCGTCGGGTTCCCGGAGATGTCACCGCCGCCGGTCCGCGCCGCCACCTCGATGTTCTTGATGAGCTTGGCGAAGAGCTTGCCGCGCTTGGCGTCGACGACGGCCTTTTTGTGCTTGGTGGTCGCCCACTTTGAGTGGCCGGACATCCGCCTCTACTCCTTCAGGTCACCTGTTCATGCCGCGGCCCGGAGGCCACGGCAATGATCCTACCGAGACGCGGGGGTCACACCGCGTCGCGGACCAGGTCCACGAAGTACGCGTGGACGCGGCGGTCGCCGGTGAGCTCGGGGTGGAAGGACGTGGCGACCAGGTTGCCCTGCCGGACCGCGACGATCCGCCCGGCGTACGGCTCGGCGCCCAGCGTGGCCAGGACCTCGACGCCGGCGCCCACCGACTCGACCCAGGGGGCGCGGATGAACACGCCGTGCACCGGCGCGTCGGGGGTGGGGGCGAAGTCGACGTCGGCCTCGAAGGACTGGTTCTGCCGGCCGAACGCGTTGCGGCGCACGGTCATGTCGATGCCGCCCACGGTCTCCTGGTCCTCGCGGCCGTCCAGGATCTTGTCGGCCAGCATGATCATGCCGGCGCACGAGCCGTAGACCGGCATGCCGGCCTTGACGCGGGCGCGCAGCGGCTCGAACAGGCCGAAGGACAGCGCGAGCTTGGACATGGTGGTCGACTCGCCGCCCGGGATCACCAGCGCGTCGAGGTCGTCGAACTCCTCGGCCTTGCGCACCGGGCGGGCCAGCGCGCCGGCCTCGGCGAGGGCGACGGCGTGTTCGCGCACGTCGCCTTGGATGGCGAGCACGCCGATGGTGGGTGAAGACACTGCGACCTCAAGGGAGTTGTACGGGATGTGCGGGCGGGCGCGGGGCGGCACGGGGCCGGGCCCGGCAGCCGTACGGCGACCGGGCCCGGAGGGATGCTGCGGGTTCTACGACGGCCTGGTCAGGCGGTCGTCACCAGCCGCGGCCGGCGTAGCGCTCGGACTCGGGGAGCGTGTCGATGTTGATGCCGACCATGGCCTCGCCCAGGCCGCGCGAGACCTTGGCGATGATCTCCGGGTCCTCGAAGTGCAGCGTGGCGTCGACGATGGCCTTGGCGCGCTTGGCCGGGTCGCCGGACTTGAAGATGCCGGAGCCGACGAAGACGCCCTCGGCGCCGAGCTGCATCATCATCGCGGCGTCGGCCGGGGTGGCGATGCCGCCCGCGGTGAACATGACGACGGGCAGCTTGCCGAGCTCGGCGACCTCCTTGACCAGCGCGTACGGCGCCTGGAGGTTCTTCGCGGCGACGAAGAGCTCGTCCTCGTCCAGGGCCGCAAGCTTCTTGATGTCGCCCAGGATGGTGCGCATGTGGCGGGTCGCCTCGACGACGTTGCCGGTGCCGGCCTCGCCCTTCGACCGGATCATGGCCGCGCCCTCGGCGATGCGGCGCAGCGCCTCGCCCAGGTTGGTGGCACCGCAGACGAAGGGGGTGGTGAACTTCCACTTGTTGATGTGGTTGGCCTCGTCGGCCGGGGTCAGCACCTCGGACTCGTCGATGTAGTCGACACCGAGCGACTGCAGGACCTGGGCCTCGACGAAGTGGCCGATGCGGGCCTTGGCCATGACCGGGATCGAGACGGCCTCGATGATGCCGTCGATCATGTCGGGGTCGGACATGCGGGCGACGCCGCCGTCCTTGCGGATGTCCGCGGGGACCCGCTCGAGGGCCATGACCGCGACCGCACCGGCGTCCTCGGCGATCTTGGCCTGCTCGGCGTTGACCACGTCCATGATCACACCGCCCTTGAGCTGCTCGGCCATGCCGCGCTTGACCAGTTCAGTGCCGGTCTTGGGGCTTTCGGGGGTGGTGGACACGCTGGACCTCTTCACGACGGGGATGACGTAACGGCTCCATCGTACGGGTGATCGGTACTGCTTCTTCGTGCCACTCCGGGGGCGAAAAACCGGACCACTTGACAGAGTGCAAAGTGGTCCTGGACACCCCGTCCCACCCTGTCGGCCACTCCCCGGCCCTTGCCGCGGCCGGATCAGCCGGTCGCGGTCCCCCCGGGCAGCAGCGTCGGCGGCTCCTCGTCGTCCATCTCGAACGTCACCGGGTACGGCGCGTGACCGGCCAGCCGCAGGTAGCGCACCAGCCGATGCCGGCGCACCGCCCGCGCCGAGCGTACGGCGTCATTGTGGAACCGCCGCGCCATGGGCACCCGCCGCACCGCCGTCTGCAGCTCCCCGACCAGCTCGTCCCCACCGAGCCGGGCCCGCAGGTCCTCCACCTGCCCCGGCTCCTCGAACACGATCCGCAGCGCCCGGGTCAGCTCGCTCTCCGCTATCTCCCGATCGTCCTCGGCCGCCCCCCGCGCATCATGCGCGGCCCCCGCCAGCACCAGCGAACTCGCCGGATCCAGCAGCCCCGACGTCGCAATCTCCAACGCGATCGAAGCCCGCCGCACCAACTGCGCATCCAACGCCGCCCGCGTGGAGTCCACCCGAGCATGCAGCCGATCCAGCCGCCCGGCCGTCCAGCTCAAGTAGATGCCCACCGCGACGACCGCGATGATGATCCACACGGCTGTCATCATCGGTTCAATCCCCCGGTCCGAGAAGGGAGTCGGCGCCTGCGGTGACGGTTTCGTAGACGCCGAGGATGTCGGCGCCGACGGTTTCCCAGTCGTAGCGGCGGACGTGGCGGCTGCCGATGTCGCGGAGTTCGGTGCGGCGGGCCGGGTTGCGGAGGAGGGTGATGGCGGCGTCCGCGAGGGCGTCGGCGTCCTCGTTGTCGAAGAGTTCGCCGGCCCGGCCGCCGTCGAGGACCTGGCGGAAGGCGTCCAGGTCGCTGGCCAGGACGGGGGCGCCCGCCGACATGGCCTCGACGAGGATGATGCCGAAGCTCTCGCCGCCGGTGTTGGGGGCGACGTAGACGTCGACGCTGCGCAGGAGGCGGGCTTTTTCCGCGTCGCTGATCATGCCGAGGAAGGTGACCTGGCCGCGGAGGGCGTCCGGGAGGTCTTCGGCGGCTTCCTCGGCGTCGCCGCGGCCGGCGACCAGCAGGCGTACGCCGGGGAAGGCGGCGGCGATCTTCGGGAAGGCGGCCATCAGGACCGGCAGGCCCTTGCGGGGTTCGTCGATGCGGCCGATGAAGCCGAGGGTGGGGGCGACCGCGGTGCCCTGCCAGGCGGGGTCGGGTGCGGCATCCGCGAAGAACGCCACCTCGACGCCGTTGGGGATGACCACCGCGTCGCCGCCCAGGTGTTCGACCAGGGTGCGGCGGGCGTACTCGCTCACCGCGATGCGCGCGCTGATCTTCTCCAGTGCAGGCTGCAGGATCGGGTACGCGGCGATCATCGCGCGCGAGCGCGGGTTGGAGGTGTGGAACGTGGCGACCACCGGGCCGGACGCCGACCAGCAGGCGAGCAGCGACAGGCTCGGGGTGGCCGGTTCGTGGATGTGCAGGACGTCGAAGTCGCCGTCGTGGATCCAGCGGCGTACGCGCGCGGCGGACAGGAAGCCGAAGTTGAGCCGGGCCACCGAGCCGTTGTAGCGCACCGGCACCGCGCGGCCCGCGCCCACCACGTAGGGCGGCAGCGGGGTGTCGTCGTCGGCCGGGGCCAGCACCGATACGTCGTGCCCGCGGGCGATCAGCCAGTTCGCGAGGTCGCGGACGTGGTACTGCACGCCGCCCGGAACGTCCCACGAGTAGGGGCAGACGACGCCGATCCTCACGCGCCGGCCCCGTTCTTCGGTGCGTTCTGCGCGATCCGGGCCAGGCGTTCCGCATCCAGGTCGGACAGCCACAGCCGCTGCAGCATGTGCCAGTCCTCGGGGTGCGTGCGGATGCCGGCTGCGAAGGCGTCCGCGACGCCCTGCGTCATGGCCGCGATTTTGGCCTTCCGGTCGCCTTCCGCCGGCACCTCGACCACCGGGTGCAGCGTCGCGTGGATGCCGACCTTCCGGTACGCGAGAGTGACCGGGATCAGGGCCGCGCCGGTCTGCAGCGCGAGCGCCGCGGGCCCGGCCGGCATCCGGGTCTCCTCGCCGAAGAACTCCACCGGGATGCCGTTGCGGGTCAGGTCGCGGTCCGCGAGCAGGCAGATCAGCCGGCCCTCGCGCAGCCGCCGGGCCAGCACCCCGAAGGTGTTGCCGTCGCCGCCGGTCAGCGGCAGCACCTCCATGCCCAGCGAGGTGCGGTAGTCCAGGAACCGCTCGTACAGCGACTCGGGCTTGAGCCGCTCGGCGACCGTGGTGAACGGGTAGCCGCGCGCGG
This sequence comes from Yinghuangia soli, assembly GCF_021502675.1. GTDB lineage: Bacteria > Actinomycetota > Actinomycetes > Streptomycetales > Streptomycetaceae > Yinghuangia > Yinghuangia soli. Next base: position 106,439 of record NZ_JAKFHA010000009.1, on the reverse strand, counting down.
TGATCGCGGCGCCGGCCAGGTCCCAGTTGCCCATGTGCGGCAGCGCGAAGATGACGCCCTTGCCGCGCGCGGAGGCCTCTTCGAGGCGGTCCAGGTGGTCCAGCGTCATGCGCTCGAGGACGGTCTTCTCGTCCCAGACCGGCAGCCGGAAGGCTTCCTGGAAGTAGCGCAGGTAGGACCGCATGCCCTTGCGGGAGACCGCGCGGATCTCCGCGTCGGAGGCGTCGGGCAGCACCCGCCGCAGGTTCTTCTCCAGCTGCTCGACGCTGTCGCCGCGCCGGTACCAGACGGCGTCCGCGATGCCGTTGAACGCCGTTGCCGCCACCGGCTCCGGCAGCCATTTGAGCAGCGACCAGCCCAGTCCGTACCCCGCGTCGACCAGGCGCTGCTTCACGCCGCGCCACCGCCCTCCGGGGCGGACCCCGGCCTGGTCATCTCCAGGCCGTCGGCTTCCTTCCGGACCGCGAGCATGCGCTGGAAGATGGTCACGAAGCTGCCGACCGCGATGCCCCACAGGGCGATCTCCTGGATCCACGGCACGCCCAGGCCGGACAGGCCGGTCGCGACCAGCACGCCGACCAGGCGCTCGGCGCGTTCGACCAGGCCGGACACGTCGCACTTGAGGCCCAGGCTCTCGGCGCGCGCCTTGGTGTACGAGACGACCTGGCCGGAGGCCAGGCAGAACACGCACAGCACGGCCAGCCGCAGGTTGTCGCCGTCGCCCGCGAACCAGACCGCCAGCGCGCCGAAGATCGCGGCGTCCGCGACCCGGTCGAGCGTCGAGTCGAGGAACGCGCCCCACTTGGTGGACTTGCCGATCTGGCGGGCCATGTTGCCGTCGACCAGGTCGGAGAAGATGAACGCGGTGATCACCAGCGTGCCGACGAAGAAATGCCCGAACGGGAAGAAGATCAGCGCGCCGACCACCACGCCGAGCGTGCCCAGCAAGGTGACGGTGTCGGGGCTGACCCCCTTGCGGACGAGGAAGCTCGCGAACGGATTGAGCACGCGGGTGAAGAAAGCGCGTGCGTATTTGTTGAGCATCGCCTTCCCGAAGGATCGCCTGGGGACCGTGTGGAAACGCGGACGCCGCGGGATCCCGGTGACCCCACGCCGGGTCCGCCCGGTGACGCCATCGTACTGACGCGACCACACGGTGATGTCCCCCCGTCCACCGGGCGCGCCGCGATGGCACCGGGCGGGTTGTCGGGCGCAGACTTGAAGGCGGGTGGCCGTGCGCTCTTGTGCTCGCCCCGCTTTGGGCGGAAAGCTGCCCGTGAGGAACCGGATGTGCGGACTTGAGAGGCCGACTTCCCGGCCTTTTCCGCACCTCCACGACGTTTAAGGAGGTGGGCGCATTGGCGGACAGGTCTGGCGGTTCAACCGGGGCCGCAGGCGTAGGCCCTGCCGTGGACGGCCCCGGCAAGGTACGCAACGTCGTGCTCGTCGGCCACACGGGCGCCGGAAAAACGACGCTCGTGGAGTCCCTGCTCGTGGCGACCGGAACCATCACGCGCCCCGGTCGCGTCGAGGACGGAACCACGGTGTCCGACTTCGACGACATCGAGCATCGCCAACACCGCTCGGTGTCGCTGTCGCTCGCGCCGGTCGAGTTCGACGGTGTCAAGATCAACCTGCTCGACACCCCCGGGTACGCCGATTTCGTCGGCGACCTGCGGGCCGGCCTGCGTGCCGCGGACGCCGCGCTCTTCGTGATCTCCGCGGCCGACGGCGTGGACGGCTCCACGCGCATGCTGTGGGACGAATGCGCCGCGGTCGGCATGCCGCGCGCGCTCGTGGTCACCAAACTCGACTCGGCGCGCGCCGACTTCGACGAGATGACGGCGATCTGCCAGCGCGTCTTCGGGGACGGCGACACCGACCGCGTGCTGCCGCTCTATCTGCCGCTGCACGGCGACGACGAGAGCGTGGTGGGCCTGATGGGCCTGCTCACCCAGCGCGTCTACGACTACTCGTCCGGCACCCGGGAAACCCGCGATCCCGACCCCGAGCATCTGCCGCTCATCGAGGAGGCCCGCAACCGGCTGATCGAGGCGGTCATCGCGGAGAGCGAGGACGAATCGCTCATGGACCGGTACCTCGGCGGCGAGGAGATCGACGTCGACACGCTGGTCGCCGACCTGGAGCTGGCCGTCTCGCGCGGCTCGTTCTACCCGATCCTGGCGACCTCGACGGTCAACAACCTGGGCAGCATCGAGCTGCTCGAAGGCATCGTGCGGGCCTGCCCGACGCCGCCGGAGCACGAGGTGCCGCCGGTCACCACCCCCGAGGGCAAGCCCTGCGAGCCGCTGACCTGCGACCCCGAGGGCCCGCTGGTCGCCGAGGTGGTCAAGACGACCTCCGACCCGTACGTCGGGCGCATCAGCCTGGTGCGGGTCTTCTCCGGGACGCTGCGCCCGGACATGACCGTGCACGTCTCCGGGCACGGCCTGGCCGACCGCGGGCACGAGGACCACGACGTCGACGAGCGGGTCGGCGCGCTGTCCTCGCCGCTCGGCAAGACGCAGCGCCAGCTCGGCCGCGGCATCGCGGGCGATGTCGTGGCGGTCGCCAAGCTCACCCGCGCGGAGACCGGCGACACGCTGTCCGACAAGGACCACCCGATGCTGATGGAGCCGTGGGTGATGCCCGACCCGCTGCTGCCGGTCGCCATCCAGGCGCACAGCAAGGCGGACGAGGACAAGCTGTCCCAGGGGCTGGCCCGGCTGGTCGCCGAAGACCCCACGCTCCGCCTCGAACACAACCCGGACACACGGCAGTTGGTGCTGTGGTGCATGGGCGAGGCGCACGTGGACGTCCTCCTCGACCGGCTGCGCACCCGCTACGGCGTCGCGGTGGACGCGATCCCGCACAAGGTGTCGCTGCGCGAGACCTTCGCGGGCAAGGCCGCCGGTCGCGGCCGGCACGTCAAACAGTCGGGCGGGCACGGCCAGTTCGCGGTGTGCGAGATCGAGGTCGAGCCGCTGCCGAACGGGGCCGGGTTCGAGTTCGTCGACAAGGTCTTCGGCGGTTCGGTGCCGCGCCAGTTCATCCCGTCGGTGGAGAAGGGCGTGCGGGCGCAGATGGCCCGCGGCGTGGCGGCCGGGTTCCCGGTGGTCGACCTGCGGGTGACGCTGGTGGACGGCAAGGCGCACTCGGTCGACTCGTCCGACATGGCCTTCCAGATGGCCGGCTCGCTGGCGCTGCGCGAGGCCGCGGCGGCGGCCCAGGTCCACCTCCTCGAGCCGGTGTCCGAGGTGCAGATCATCGTGGCCGACGAGTACGTCGGCGGCGTGATGAGCGACCTGTCCTCGCGGCGCGGCCGGGTGGTCGGCACCGAACCGGTGGGCGCCGGGCGGACGTCGGTGCGCGCCGAGGTGCCGGAGATCGAGATCAGCCGGTACGCGATCGACCTGCGCTCCATCTCGCACGGCACCGGGCAGTTCGGCCGGTCGTACGTGCGGCACGAGCCGATGCCTCCGCAGCTGGCGGCGAAGGTGAAGGCCGAGCACGCGGCCTGATCCGGCGGCCGCGGGACGCCCGAGCGCGCAGCGGGCGCCCCGCGGCCGGACCGCCGCGGTTCAGCCGGGCAGTACCGGCAGCGGTGTCTCCTGCGCGGCCAGCGCCAGCACCACGGTCGCCGCGGTCCAGGCCAGCGGCGCGACCGACGCCGGGCGGCCCTCCGCATCGACCTTCTCCGGCAGCGAGCCGTAGCCGGTGCGGTGCCGGTCCAGCCAGGCCAGCCGCCGGTCGGCGGCCTCGCGCGCGCCGCTCGCCGCGTCGAACAGCGCGAACGACGCCGTCTCCGGGGTCCACGCCACATCCTTGCGCCCGCGCCAGTCGCCGCCCGGCAGGATGCCGCCGTTGGGCAGGGTCAGCTCCTGCTCGGCATCGCGGACCGCGGCGGTCACGTCGGCGGCGGGCGCGGCGAACGGCGGCCCGAGCCAGGTGACCGCGGTGTCCGCGCCGCTCCGCGCGGTCGGCGTACGCGGGTACCCGTGCGGCCCGAATGTGCCGCGCACCCCGGCGGCGAGCCGGTCCGCGGCCTGCGACCAGCGCTGCGCCGCCGCGCTGTCGCCGCGCTTGGCGGCCAGGTCGGCGGCCCCGCGCAGCCCGGCCAGGAGCGGTGCGGCGGTGCCCAGCGTCACCTGGTCGGTGCGGGTCTCCCAGTAGTCCGGCCCGGCGGGCGGCAGGCCGTTCCCGCGCAGCGACCCGGCCGCGCGGTCGGCGGCCGCGGCCACGGCCGGCCACAGTTCGTCCAGTGCGGCGGCCGCCGCGGGGTCGGCCGGTGCCTGGTAGGCGTACCAGAACCAGACCGCCCAGGGCACCCAGCCGCTGCCGTCGAGCTGGGCGGTACGCCCGTCTCCGACGTGGCCGCCGTCGAGCCGGTAGCGGGCCTCCCACGTGCCGTCCGCGTTCTGCAGGGCGGCGAGCCTGCGCAGTACGGCGAGCGCGTCCGCGCCGTGGCCGGTCGCGGTGTACGCGGCGGCCACCCAGGCGGCGTCGCGCGGCCACATGTAGTCCCAGACCGGGTGCCAGGCGGCCGCGACCGTGCCGTCCGGGGAGGTGAGCAGCCGCAGGTCGAGCAGCGCCCGTTCGGCCATGCCGCGGTACGCCGCGCCGCCGGGGATCCGCCCGGCGGCGAGCCAGGCGGCCTCGGCGGCGTCCGGCTGCCCGGGGTCCGCATCGCCGGGCAGCGACCGCCGGCCGCCGGGTGCCGCGGGGTCGGCGGCGACGCCGCCCTGCAGCAGCCTGGGCACGGGTTTGCCGGCCGGGCTGTCCGCGGCGGCGATCGCGATGCCGCCGCACAGCACGGCGGAGGCCGCCGTGATCGCGACCCACCGTGCTCCGCGCCGCATGCCCTGCCCGCCTTTCCGCGTCCCGTCGGCGCAGGTGGCGCAGCGGGTCCGGCCGTCTGCCGACCAGTGTGAACCGTTGTGATCAGTGTATGAACGCCGCGGTGTGCGCAGCGTGCGGCACGCCCCCGTTTGTGGACAGCCCGAGCCCCGGACGCATACTCGGTAGGTAGAGTTGGCCGGTCGGTCCGGGCATCCGCAGCACTCCGGACCGCCATCCCGACGATGGCGCGGCGAACCGCGCGCCGACTCAACTCCCGGGGGACCACCAGTGACTTCCGCGCCCGCGCCGGCGAGATCGCTGTCCGCGTTCCAGCGATGGTGGCGGGGCCTCGCGGCGGCGCTCGGCATCGCCCTGATCGTGCACGGCAGCCTGCTCGGGAACGACGACCAGTTCCCGTTCGCGCCGATGTCGATGTTCGCGTTCCGCACCGACCCGAACGGCAACATCGACGCGCACTACCTGGAGGCCGACACCGACGCGGGCACCCGCATCAAGGTGCCGATGTCGCGGAACGGGGCCGGCATGGGCCGGGCCGAACTCGAAGGCCAGCTCCTGAAGATCATCGCCGACCCGGCGCTGCTGCAGAACATCGCGGACACCCAGCGCCGCCTGCAGCCGGGCCTGCCGCACTACACGCACGTCTACGTCATGCGCGACCGCACGGTGCTGCGGGACGGCGCCAAGGACCACACGGTCACCGAGCAGCTGGCGGATTGGGCGGTCAGGTGAGCACGCAGACATCCGTACCGGACTCCCCGGCCGGCCCCGCGCCGCAGCAGGCCGCGGCGGGCGGCTCGCGCCTGGGCGCCGCCGCCGGGGCGGTCCGCCGCTGGTGGTTCGCCCCGGTGCCCGGCTCGCGCATCGCGTGGGTGCGCGCGCTGGTCTACCTGTTCGTGCCGTACGACATCCTGGTCATCACGCAGGACGTGAAGGGCACCGCGGCGCTGCCCGGGGAGTTCTACCAGCCCACGATGCTGGCCCGCTGGCTGCACCTGCCCACCCCGACGCCCGGCATCGCCGACACGCTGCAGTGGGTCCTGCTGATCGCCGCACCGCTGGCCGCGACCGGGCGCTTCCACCGCTCGCTCGGCTTCCTGGTGGCCGGGGCGTTCACCTGGTGGCAGTTGATCAACATGGGCTACGGCAAGGTCGACCACGACCACTTCGCGCTGGTCATCGCGGTGTGGGTGCTGCCGACCGCGGGCCGCGCCCGGTTCCGCGACGACACCCCCAGCGAGGCCGCCACCTGGACGCTGCGCTGCATGCAGGTCGCGGCCATCTCGACGTATTCGCTGGCTGCCTGGGCCAAGATCCGCGAGTCGGGCTGGGGCTGGGCGAGCGGCGCGACACTGCTGTGGGCCATCGAGCGCCGCGGCACCCCGTTCGGCAAGTGGTTCCTGGACCACCCGGACCTGCTGCGGCTGAGCCAGTGGGTGGTCTTCTTCGCCGAACTCTGCTCGCCCGCCATCCTGTTCCTGCGCCGCTGGTGGCTCGCCGCCGCGCTGGTCTTCTGGCTGGGCTTCCACCTGATGACGTGGCTGCTCGTCGGGATCCACTTCCTCCCGACGGTGATCTGCCTGACCGCCTTCGTCCCCTGGGAGAAGTTCCGGGCGGGCCTCGGCGGCCTCGCCCGGCGCTCTCAGGCGGCGGTGCCGGCCCCCGGACGCTGATCGGCGGGCAGCGCGCAGGCCGGCGTGCCGCCGGGCAGGTTGTAGCGGTTGTCGGCGATCAGCCGGTACACCTTGGCGGCCACCGCGTTCACCGGCGGGATCTGCATGAACGCGCCGGGCACCGTCCACACGCCGCGCTCGTAGGACAGCAGCTTGGCGACCGCCTCGGCGCCGCCGTACACATCGCCGGTCGGCGTGACCAGCAGCACCTCGTGCATGGCGCGCTCCGCGGTCACCCCGAGTTCGTCGAGGTCCGCGAACTGCCATGCGGTGACCTCGACGTCGGGGTCGATGTAGCGCTCCATGACCTCGACCGACTTCGTGCAGAAGCCGCAGTCGCCGTCGTAAACCAGTACCGGACGAGTGGTCACTGTCTCTCCCCATTCCGGGTTCGCGCGGACGCGCACGGTCAGTCGGTGGGCCAGGCGTCGGCGATCATCGCCCGGGTGTCGGCCAGCAGTTGCGGCAGGACCCGGGTGTGGCCGATGACCGGCATGAAGTTGGTGTCGCCGCCCCAGCGCGGCACCAGGTGCTGGTGCAGGTGCGCGGCGATGCCCGCGCCCGCGACGTGGCCCTGGTTCATGCCGATGTTGAAGCCCTGCGCGCCGGAGGCCTTGCGCAGCGCGGTCATCGCCCGCTTGGTGAACTCGGCGAGCTCCGCGGTCTCCGGCTCGTCCAGGTCGGTGTAGTCGGCGACGTGCCGGTACGGGACGACCATCAGGTGGCCGCCGTTGTACGGGTACAGGTTGAGCACCGCGTACACGCTCTCCCCGCGCCGCACGACGAGCCCGGCCTCGTCGTCCATCTGCGGAATCGCGCAGAACGGGCAGCCGTCGTCGGCCGCGGGCCCGGTCGGCTTGTTCTCGCCCTTGATGTACGCCATGCGATGCGGCGTCCACAGGCGCTGGAACGCATCCGGCTCGCCCACCCCGTCTTGCTGCTCCGGCTCGCTCGTCATGATTCGAATCCTATGACGCGCGGCCGCCGCGTTCGGCGCACGGGGGCACTCCCGGGCGAGGACTGACGATGCATCAGACCTGGCATCAGACCTTGGTCGCAGCCGCGGTACGCGTGCAGGTGGACGCGGCGCCGCCCGGCGCGCGGCAGACTCGACGGCGGGACGGCGACGACGGGGGTTTCCGATGGGGACGGGCAAGCGGCCGCTCGGCGCCGCGGCAGGCGGCCTGGCCGCGGTCGCGGTGGTGGCGGTGGCGGCGTACGCGGTGGCGGGCGTCGCGGAGCGCGAGATGGGCAAGGAGAGCGTCGAGGACGCCCTGTACCGCTGTGATCCGGTCCGCACGGACGCCGCCGCGCTGTCCGCCCGCTTCCCGGAGCTCGGCCGACTGGCCTCCGCGTCGTGGTGCGTGCAGGCTCTCGGCAGCCCCGAGTACGGCTCGCTGCGCTCCCCCGACCGCGAGGACCTCGTCTACTACGCGGTGGCCCGCGTCCCGGCCTCGGCGCTGCCGGGCACGCCCGGCGCGTGGCATGCCGCCCCGGACGCCCCCGCGGACCTGCCGGCCGCGCTGCGCGCGCTGCTCCCGGCGTCCGCGGCGTCCTGGCTGCGCAACTCCGGCGGGGCGTACGCCGACCCGGCCACCGGGACCGTGGTGATCGCGGGCCTGGTCCCGGCCGACCCGGACGCGCCCCCCGCGCCGCTGCCGAGCCCGCGGACGCCCGCGGGTCCGCTGTCGCGCTGACCGGGGGCCGCGCCCGGCCGCCGCACGAAAGCGGCGGGGCCGGCATCCGCGTACGGATGCCGGCCCCGCCGGAGCGCGGTGCGGATCAGACCTGGACCCGGTCCTCGACCGCCTTGACGATCTCGGCGACCGCCTCGTCGACCGGGATGCCGTTCTTCTGCTCGCCGTTGCGGTAGCGGAACGAGACCGCGCCGTTCGACGCATCCTCGTCGCCCGCGAGCAGCATGTACGGCACCTTGGCCTTCTGCGCGTTGCGGATCTTCTTCTGCATGCGGTCGTCCGCCATGTCGATCTCGACGCGGATGCCCTTGGCGCGCAGCTTCGCCGCGACCTCCTGCAGGTACGGGATGTGCGCGTCGGTGATCGGGATCCCGACCACCTGCACCGGCGCGAGCCACGCCGGGAACGCACCCGCGTAGTGCTCCAGGAGCACCGCGAAGAACCGCTCGATCGAACCGAACAGCGCCCGGTGGATCATGACCGGGCGGCTGCGGTTGCCGTCCGCGCCCTGGTACTCCAGCTCGAACCGCTGCGGCAGCTGGAAGTCGACCTGGATGGTCGACATCTGCCAGGTGCGGCCGATCGCGTCCTTGGCCTGCACCGAGATCTTCGGGCCGTAGAACGCCGCACCCGCCGGGTCGAGGACCAGTTCGAGGTTCTGCTTCTCGGCCGCCTTGCGCAGCGTCTCGGTGGCCTCCTCCCAGTCCTCGTCCGACCCGATGAACTTCTCCGGGTCCTTGGTCGAGAGCTCGAGGTAGAAGTCCTCCAGGCCGTAGTCGCGCAGCAGGTTCAGCACGAAGGTCAGCAGCGAGTCGAGCTCGCCGGCCATCTGCTCCTTGGTGCAGTAGATGTGCGCGTCGTCCTGGGTGAAGCCGCGGGCCCGGGTGAGGCCGTGCACCACGCCCGACTTCTCGTACCGGTACACGGTCCCGAACTCGAAGAGCCGCAGCGGGAGTTCACGGTAGGAACGGCCGCGCGCCCGGTAGATCAGGTTGTGCATCGGGCAGTTCATCGGCTTGAGGTAGTAGTCGACGCCCTCGTCCAGCTGCATGGGCGGGTACATGCCGTCGGCGTACCAGTCCAGGTGGCCGGAGAGCTCGAACAGCTTCCCCTTGGTCGCGTGCGGGGTGTAGACGAACTCGTAGCCCGCCTCCTCGTGCCGGCGGCGCGAGTAGTCCTCCATCACGCGGCGGATGATGCCGCCCTTGGGGTGGAACACCGCCAGGCCCGACCCGATCTCCTCCGGGATCGAGAAGAGGTCCAGCTCGTTGCCGAGCTTGCGGTGGTCGCGCTTCTCGGCCTCCTCGAGGAAGGTCAGGTGCGCCTTGAGGGCGTCCTTGCTCGGCCACGCGGTGCCGTAGACGCGCTGCAGCTGCTTGTTCTTCTCGCTGCCGCGCCAGTACGCCGCCGCCGAGCGCATCAGCTTGAACGCCGGGATGTTGCGGGTGGTCGGCAGGTGCGGACCGCGGCACAGGTCCTTCCAGCACAGCTCGCCGGTCTTGGCGTTCAGGTTGTCGTAGATGGTCAGCTCGCCGCCGCCCACCTCGACGTTCGCGCCGTCGTCGGCGGTCGCGTCGGACCCCTTGAGGCCGATCAGCTCCAGCTTGTACGGCTCGCCGGCCAGCTCGGCGCGCGCGTCGTCGTCGGCGACCACGCGCCGCGAGAACCGCTGCCCCTGCTTGATGATCTCCTGCATCTTCTTCTCGATGCTCTTGAGATCGTCCGGGGTGAACGGCACCGCGACGTCGAAGTCGTAGTAGAAGCCGTCCTTGATGGGCGGGCCGATGCCCAGCTTCGCCTCCGGGAACAGCTCCTGCACGGCCTGCGCCATCACGTGCGCGGTGGAGTGCCGCAGGATGTCCAGGCCGTCCGCGGAGTCCATCGCCACGGGCTCGACCTCGTCGCCGTCGGCGACCTGGTACGCGAGGTCCTTCAGCACCCCGCCGACCCGGGCGGCCACGACCGAGCGGTCGCCGTCGAAGAGATCGGCGGCCGTCGTGCCGGTGGCCACCAAGCGCTCTTCCCGCTCCGGGTCGCGTTTGATGATCACTCGGGCGTCGGACACAGCCTTCTCCTGACATGTTGGCCTGATGATGTGGCTCCGATGCTATCGGGGTGCGGAGGTGGATCGCGCCTCGGTTATCACCGGGAAGAGTCACCGCGGTACTCGCGGCTCTCGCACGCCGGACCGGCCAGCGGCGGGCGCTCGGCGAGCAGGTCCCGGGCCCGGCCGCGCGCGAGGTTCGTCGCGTACCACGGCTCGGCGGCGGCCAGATCGCGGGCGATCGGGCGCAGCAGGCAGGACCGCTGCGGCTCGGGCAGCTTGTCCAGCCACGGCACCGCGTCGGCGCCCAGCCCCTCGATGTCGCGGACGTCGACGACGCCCGACTCGCGCTGCCGCTCGACACCCACCCGGGCGATCAGCGCGTCCGGCGAGAGCGCGCCGAGGGTGAGCAGGATCGCCGCTCCGGACGCCCCGGCCAGCCGCGGCAACCGGCGCGCCGCGCGCGCCCACGGGCCGGTGGCCAGGATCAGCACCAGCAGCACCCCGAGCCACAGCTCCAGCGTGGCCGCGCAGATCCGCAGCCGGGTCAGGCCGGAGTAGTCGACGTACAGCTGCAGCCGGTGCAGTGCGGAGACCACCACGGCCAGCGCCAGCACGCACAGCGTGCCCAGCAGGGTCTCGAAGAGCCGGCGGCCGGGCGCCCCGCGCGCCGGGCCGAACCGCGATGCGGCGGCGGCCACGGCGAGGGTGAGCGCGGTGACGACCAGCAGCGTGAAGAACCCCTGCCGGGCGTACTCGGCGTAGTTCATGCCCTGGTCGGCCAGCACGTCGTGGTAGCCGTCGAAGACGACGACCGCGATCTGCACGAAGACGAACACCGCGAAGACCAGGTCGAGCACGAGTAGCGGCAGTGCCCACTCGACGGCCTTGGGCACCCGCAGGCTCCGCGGCTCGGGCTCGGGCCGGTGCGGCCGGGCCGCCAGGCACGCAGCCCCCAGCGCGACGCTCGCCGCGACCGCGCCGAGGATCCAGCGCCCGGTGTGCGCCATCGGGTCGACCGCCTCGGCCGCGTCGGCCGCGTCGTCGAGCCAGGACCCGACCACGGCGTCCGCGGCCGCGAACAGCCCTCCGAAGAGCAGCAGCACCGCGGCGGACAGCCCGAACGCCACGGCGAGCGAACCCGCTGCGGTCCGCTGCGGGACCCGCCGGACCAGCCCGTCCGCAGCCCACTGCCAGCCGGCCCGGACCGCACCGGGCAGGACGAACGGCCGGGCGAGCATGCCGCGCCAGCCGCGCGGACCGGTGAGCGCGAGCGTGCCGAACCCGAACGCGGCGACCGTGGTGAACGGGTGCAGCCAGCTGTCGTCGCGGAACAGCGGCAGCGCGGCGAACCCGAGCGCGGCCGCGGCCCAGACCGCACCCCACCCGTGCAGCCGGCCGCCGCGGGCCCGGCGGGCGGCAGCCGCGCCGACCGCGGCGAGCAGCGCCGCGATCAGCAGGTTCGCGCCGAGCGCGGAGGTGAAGGTGAACGCGGCCCAGACCCCGGCGGCGAGCGCGGCGACCGGCACCGCGACCGGGATGGGGACGCCCGGGATCCCGGAACCGCCCCTGCCGTCGGCCCCGGTTCCGGGGCCGAGCAGGTCGACCGGCGCGGTCACCGTTCCGCTGCCCGGCTGCCGCCCGCCGGCCCGGGTGCGGACGGCAGCGTCGATGCACACGACGCCGACGCGTCCGCCGGCCGGTCCGCCAGGATGCGCTTCGCCCGTTCGAACGCGATGCTGCGTGCGTACCAAGGGCGTTCGTCGTCGGACAAGTCGCCCGCGATGTCGCGCAGCGCACAGGAGCGGTACGGCTCGGGCAGCCGGTCGAGCGCGGGCACCGCATCGACGGACAGGCCCTGCACGTACGCGAGGTCCAGTTCTCCAGTGCGCTCGAACAGCTTCACGCGCTGGTCCGCCACCATCGCGTCCGGCGACGCCGCGGCCAGCCCCGCGACCAGGACCAGCAGCGCCGCGGCCGCTGCCCGGGGCAGCGCGGCGGCGACCGGCCGCCGCACCAGCGCAAGCAGGACCAGCAGCACGACCACGCACATCCACAGCTCGGCGCCGGCCATCACCAGGCGGCTGCGGTCGAGCCCGAAGTCGTCGATGTAGTGCCGGGTCCGGTACAGGCTCGCCGCGCCCACCACGAGGGCGAGGACGCCGAGCACCGCGACGAGGCGCTTGGCGAGCCTGCGGTCCTCGGGGCGGTCGCGCGGCACGGCGTACATGGTCAGCGCGATCACCGCGAGCGTGAAGACCGTGGCCCACAGCAGTTGCCAGAACCCCTCGCGGGCGTACTCGGCGCGCGTGGTGCCGGCGTCGTCGAGCAGCGCGTCGTGGCCGCCGAAGAGCACCACCGACTGGACCGCCGCGAATACCAGGAACATCGCGTCCAGGACCACGAGCGGCAGCACCCACTCGATGCGGCCGCGGACCCGGATGCGCGGCAGTGCCGGAGTGCGCCAGAACGGCCGGTCGTCCTGCGGCGGCCGGACCGCGGCCAGCGCGGCCCCGGCCGCGAGTGCGGCGCCGAGCGCGGCGAACACCAGGGCCAGCACGAACCCGGCCCCGGGGACCAGCCCCTCCAGCAGTTCGGTGAAGACCGCGTCCGCGGCCGCGAACAGCGCGGCGAACACGGCCGTCACCACGGCCGTCACCGCGAGCGCGCGCACCGCGGCGCCCAGGCTGCCGGCCCGCCGCGGCAGGACCGCGGCCAGGCCGTTGCGCAGCCAGGCCAGCCCGGACGGCACCGTCGCCAGGACCGCGAAGGGCCGCGTCGCCAGCTGCCAGCCGCTGCGGCCGCCGCCCAGGGCCAGCGAGGCGGCCCCCAGCGCGGCGGCGAGTGCGACCGCATGGAACCAGCCCGCACCGCGCCACATCGGCATCGCGGCCAGGAAGAGGCCGACAAGTGCCAGGGCCGCGGTCCACGGCCGCAGACGCCGGCCGCTCCCCCGCACTGCCACGGCCGAGGTGGCGGCCGCCGCGACCGACACGATCAGGACGTTCGCGCCGAGCCCGTCCGAGGCCGTGAAAAGCCCGGCGGCCAGCGCGGTCGCCCCCGCCACGGCCAGCACCGGGACCGGGGCTCCCGGGCGCTCGGCGTACGGCGGCTTGTCGGGGCGCGCGTACCACTCCGGGACCGTGCCGGGCGGGCCGAACGCCTCGAACGAGCCGAACGGCCGGTCGGGAAACTCCGGCGCATCGCCTGCCCCACCCGTCCCGGCAGGTTCACCCGGCCCCTCGCCGCCTGCCTCCTCGCTGCCCGGTGCCTCACTGCCGGGTCCTGCGCCGCCCGATCCTGCGCCGCCCGGCTCTGCGCTGTCCGGCTCTGCGCTGTCCGGTTCCGCGCTACGCGGCTCCCCCGGTTCGCCGGGCGGCCGGTACGGATCGAAGGAGTCGTCGCCGCCCGGTATGCCGCCTCCCGCACCGCCGCTCATGCCCGGCTCCCGGCCCGCACGGCAGCGACCCCGCGCCGCGGCTCCCGCGCATCCCCTGCCCGCAACTGCCCGCCCATGCCCACCCCTTCGCCATTCCGCCCGGCGGTGCGGGATACCGGCAGGCCTCCCCCGCAGGCGGCTGACGAGTCACGCTAGGGAACGGATATGCGGGTTCCCGGGGCCTTCTGCGCAGCATTCGTGAAGATCATGTGCGGACTCCTGGGACGCCGCGGTTCCGGCCCGTCCGCGGCCGCTTCCCGGCCACCCCCGGCCGCTCCCCCGAGGCCGCCTCAGGTCGCTCCCCTGGGCCGCCATCACCCGCCAAATGACCGCTTCGTTGCGACTTGCGCGGCACCGCCTTCCCTTTCGATCCGGCAAATATGCCTCCCGACTCTGGAACGTTCACTCGTTCGGGTGAGAATGGGTCCGTGAAGCATCGGACGGAGCACCAGGCCGCACCGCTGCGGCCCGCCGTCCGTGCGCTGTCCGTGGCGCTGCTCATGCTGGCCGCACTCATCGGCGGGGCCTTCCCCTCGCACGCCGAGGCCTCCGCTTCCGCGCACCCGCAGCCCGGGGCTGCGGGGCCGGTGGTCCCGGCCGCCTGCCCGTTCCATGCCAGCAGTCCGCAGGACTCGCAGGGCCGGCCGGGCGGCTGCGGCACCGAAACCCACGTGTGCACGCCGTCGACGAGCCCGCCGATCCCGCCGGTGCTCCCCGCACCCCTCGGATCGTTCGTGCCGCCGTGGCTCGTCGACCCGGACGGCGCCGGACCCGCGTTCGCGCCCGCCGCGAGCGCCGTCCCCACCGACTTGACGGACCTCTGCGTCAGTCGCACCTGAGCGGTCTCCCAGCGCCGCCCGCACCGCATCCGCCGCCGTCCGCGGCGCAGCGCCCGGCGCTCTCGCTCGTCCATCGACCGCCAAAAGCAATGCGACATTTCCCCGGAGGGGACCATGGGGCCGCAGTCCGGCACCTCGAAGAAGCAGACGAAGAACGCCAAGATGGCCGCCGCGCGCCAGCGCGTCGCCGAGCAGCGCGAGCGCGAAGCCAAGGCCGCGCGCCGCCGCTCGATCATCATCGGCTCGACCGCCGCGCTGGTCGCGGGCGGTGTGATCGCCGGCCTCGCCGCCGTCGTCCTGACCGAGGACGACAAGGGCGGGTCCTCCGGCGGCTCGATCGTCGCCAACGTCAAGCCCGCGGGCTCGAACGGCGGCAGCCCGATCCAGGGCGTCACGGCGTGGGTCGCCGAGCAGGGCCACGAGCCCAACAAGAGCATCACCTACGAGCAGGTCCCGCCGGTCGGCGGCGAGCACCACCCGACCTGGCTGAACTGCGGCATCTACAGCAAGCCGGTCCCGCAGAAGAACGCGGTCCACTCGCTGGAGCACGGCGCCGTGTGGATCACCTACTCGCCCACGCTGCCCGCCGACCAGCTCGAGAAGCTCAAGGCGTTCGCCAAGCAGGACTACATGCTCCTGAGCCCGCACGAGGGCATGTCGAGCCCGATCACGCTCAGCTCCTGGGCTCTGCAGCTCAAGGTCGACAACGCGGACGACCCGCGGATCAAGACCTACATCGACACCTACCGCAACAACAAGGACACCACCCCGGAGTACGGCGCGTCCTGCAGTGGTGGAACGGGGAAGCCGGAGTGACCCCCCGCACCAAAGCGGCGGCGCTCCTCGCCGCCGCGGTCTTCGGGCTGCCCGCACTCGCGGCGTGCTCGTCCGACGGCGACAAGAGCCCGGCACCCACCGCGCCGATCGTGGACGCTCGGGGCCCTCGGGCCGAGGTGGCGAACCCGCCGTCCACCACCTCGGTGGACGCCGGATTCGCCCGCGACATGAAGGTCCACCACACGCAGGCCGTCGAGATGTCGTTCATCGTGCGCGACCAGACGCAGGACGAGGCCACTCGGCGCCTGGCGTACGACATCATCACCACGCAGCAGAACCAGATCGGTCAGATGACCGGCTGGCTCGACCTGTGGGGTCTGACCCAGACCACCACCGATGCGCCGATGAAGTGGATGTCGGCGGAGGGCATGGCCGCGATGGGCGGGCACGCGATGGCGCCCGGTCAGACCATGCCCACCGGCCCCGACACGCCGCAGATGCCCGGCATGGCCACCAAGGCCCAGCTCGAGCAGCTGCGCACGTTGAAGGGCCCGCAGGCCGAAGTCCTGTTCCTGCAGCTGATGATCACGCACCACCAGGCGGGTGTGGCGATGGCGCAGGACGGCCTGAACCACGCCCAGAGCGACACCGTCAAGGCGCTCGCCAAGGGCATGGTCAACGGCCAGAAGTCCGAGATCGACCTGATGCGCACCATGCTCGCCGAGCGCGGCGCCTGACGGCCGGACAAGGCCTGACGAAAGACCGGACGCAAAAGGGGCCGGGTGCCGGGGACAACTCCCCGGCACCCGGCCCTTCGCTTTCGTCTTCGCGTCTGCCTTGGCGTCCGTCACATCCGCCGCATCCGCCGTCCTCTCGGACCGCTTCGCGCCGCCTCCGGTCAGCCGGCCTCCGCTCCGGCTTCCGTGGCGACCTCGGCGGCCGCGAGTTCGGCGCCGGCTATTCGGCGCCGGCGCCACACCTTCACGATGCGCGCAGGTATGCCGACCAGCAGCGGCACCGAGGCGCCCAGCAGCATGCCGCCGACCGCCACGAAGATCGGGCTGTCGTGCACGAACTTCCCGGCCAGTGCGCCGAGGGTCAGGGCGTACGACACGGAGACCATCGCTCCGACCATCGTCGCCGCCCGGAACTGCCGCAGCGGGTAGCCGACCCGGCCCGCGAGGATGTTCACCGCGGTACGCCCGCCGGGCAGGAAGCGGGTCGCCACCAGCGTCGCCATGCCGCCTTTGTTGAGCGCCCGCTCGGCCAGGTCGAAAGCCTTCTGGCGGCGCGGGCCGAGCGTCATGTCGCCGCCGCGGCGCAGACCGGCCCGGCCCACCGCATATGCGCACTGGTCGCCGATGAACGCCCCGACCGCAGCCAGGACGAGCACGAGCGCCAAGTACCCGAAGTTCCCGCGGCCCACCGCAGCCGACGCCATCACCAGCTCGTCGCCCGGGATAATCGGTACGACGGAGTCGGCACAGACGGTCAGCGGCAGTACGAGCCACAGCCAGGGCGAGAACAGCAGGCCTGTTCCGGCCGCGGTCACTGTGTGCCTCCGGTCCACCGGTTTGTGCAGGGATGGTCGGTGTCGGTCACTGACAGATCATTACGTGCCGCCTCGTGAGACCCGACAGCGGGTCCCGTCTTGCGGCTGGTGCGGCGCGCCTTGCTTCCGGTCCGGAAAACGCCGAAGGCCCGATCCTCGCAAGAATCGGGCCTTCTGCCTGGGTGGGCGATACTGGGATCGAACCAGTGACCCCTTCGGTGTGAACGAAGTGCTCTCCCGCTGAGCTAATCGCCCAGGCGCTGGAAGAACCTTACCGCATGCCCGGAGGTGCCACGCACCGCCGCGGAGCGCGCCCGGCAGGTACTCGGCACGTACCCGGCGTGTACTCAGGAAGGCAGCGCGAGGCCGTACTTCCACAGGTAGAGCCCGGCCGCCGCGGCGATCAGCACGACGCCGACGATCAGGATGATCAGGTTGCGCCGCCGGGTCTTCGGGTCGAGCGCCCGCTGCGCGGCCTTCGTCGCCTGGTCCTTGGTCCACAGCAGGGTGCGCTGGGCCCACACGAACTCGGTGCCGAGGATCGCGAGGCCGACCAGGACCGCGGGGATGCCCGGACCGGGGATCACCATCATGATCAGGCCCGCGACGATGACCGCGAAGCCGACGATCGCGACACCGATCTGCCACGTCAGGTGCAGCGTCCGGGAGCGCTTGATGAACTGGGGCGCGCGCGAAGTGTGCCCGCGCTGCTGCGGGACCTTGGACTCTTCGGCGGGCTCCATGGCGTCCGGTGCGTCGGTCTCGGCGGTGGGCGCCCCGTTGGCGGCGCCTGCGGCCCCCGTGTCCATCCTTGGTACCCCTTTCTCCGTGCTGTTACTGCGCGCGGTGCGTAAACGTCGTCTGCGGAGGCACAACGCTACAAGGGGGCGCACGCGACGGCACAGACCCGGGCGTACACAGGTTCGGACGCGCCCGCCGGGAAGGCCCCGGGAAGGCGCCCCGCGATGCCCCCGGCAAGACCGCGCGGCAGACCCGGCACCCGGGCCGTGCCACGGCCCCGCAAGGCGCTCTGCCACCCCTTTGACGGGTTTCGCGAGGACTTCGCTCTTAAGGAGTACCCAGAGCCGCGTATATCGGGCAACGACGTTTACGAACCGCGCGTAGGTGGGATGTTGCGAACGCCGAGTGCGAATCCCCGAGCGCACACTGAGCGAAAGGCCATGGCGCTTATGAACACCACGGTCAGCTGCGAGCTGCACCTGCGCCTCGTCGTCTCCGCCGAGTCTTCGCTTCCCGTCCCCGCGGGACTGCGCTACGACTCGTCGGACCCCTACGCGGTGCATGCCACTTTCCACACGGGTGCGGATGAGACGGTCGACTGGGTGTTCGCCCGCGACCTGCTCGCCGAAGGGCTGCGCCAGCCCTCGGGCACCGGAGATGTCCGCGTGTGGCCGTCCCGAAGCCACGGTCAGGGCATCGTGTGCATCGCGCTGAGCTCTCCCGAGGGCGAAGCGCTCCTCGAGGCCCCGGCCCGGGCCCTCGAATCGTTCCTGAAGCGCACCAACGCCGCGGTCGCGCCGGGTGCCGAACACCGGTACTTCGACCTCGACCGCGAGCTGTCCCAGATCCTCGCGGAGAGCTGACCGGCGCTCCGCCGCCTCGGCAGGACCTGTTCCCCGGTCTCCACGGACCGGCCCGGACCTGCGGAAACGGTGGCAGCGGCGAACTGCTCTCGTGACACTCAGGGCCGGCCGGACCTCCCACTCGGGGAAGAGGGTCCGGCCGGCTCCGCCGCTTCCGGCGGCCATACCGCCGCGCCTGCACGAGTGCGGGGCGCGGCTTCCGATGCCGTCCTGCGGCCTCCGGCGGGCTGTCCCGGCCCGGCCGGATCTCGCTGCGGGCTCCCCTGGTGCGCGTGGGCTGCGCAGGCCTCTGCGGGCGCCTGAGCGGGTCGTACGCGGGTTCCCGAGGCCTCTCGTACAACTCCTGGCGCAGGTCCCGACGCGCGGCTCTCGTCGGCGCGGCCGAGGGTGCGCAGTGGATGTCGACGAGTCCGCATTTTCGCGGAACCGCGTCCTATCCGGTTCGACTCGCGTTCGAGTCTGGTTCGAGTCCGGTTCGAGTTGTGCTCGTAACCGATTGAACTTCCCGGTTATTCGCGCATACATATCCGCACGCGCGCATCAACCGGTCAATGTGCGCACAAGGAGCCGGTGAGGGAAATCCCTCGTCGGCATCGCGGCGCCGACGCCGCGCGCAACTCTGCAACTCCCGGATAAGTGACCAGGTTCACAAGCAGTTCTCCGGCATAGGGCGGACGAACGGCAATTCCGACGGCATGTTCCGGCCGCCGCGCACCGGGTGCAGGTGCCGCGGTCAGATTCCGCGGCGGCGCAGGATCTCCTCGATCTCCGCGAACTCGTCGCCCGCTCCGCTGCTGCTCCCCCGCCGCGCCCGCGGCTGCTTCGCGGGCTTCGGCGCCGCGGCACCTGCCGCCGGCGCCGCCCCGGTCAGGGAGCGCCCGGACGCGCCGGACAGCCCTGCCGGATCCGCGGCCGCGCCGGAGCCTGCGTCGCCCGAACGCCGCGACCCGAGGGTGCGGACCAGCAGGAGCAGCGAGAACGCCACCACGAGCACCGCCACGCCCGCCCAGGCCCGCATCCCGAAGACCAGGTCGGTCGCCCAGTCCGCGGTCGCGTCCACAACCCGCCGGCCCAGCGTCGCCAGACCGGTCAGGAACAGCCCGGTCGGGATCAGCGCCAAGCCCACCCAGCGCGTCGCCCGCAGGTAGCTGTCCTGCTGTACCGCGCGTACCGCGAGCACCAGCCCGAGCCCTGTCAGGGCCGCGCACACCGCCCCTGTCACCACTCCTGCGCCGGACATCTCGGGCTCCCTCCGCGTCAAGACCCTTCCATAGTGCCCGGCGCGCAGGGCTGCGGCGTCGTCCGCGCGTACGAGGTGCCGCGTCCTCCCTGGGAGAATCTCGGTCATGAACGCTCCCGTACTGCCGCGGCTGCACTTCTGGTGCGAGCTGCAATGCCCGGACTGCCGCACCGCGCTGGACGATCTGGCCGCGCTGCGCGCCGAGTTCGGCCCCGGACTCGACATCGAACTGCGGCACTTCCCGCTGGAGAAGCACAAGCACGCGCACCTCGCCGCGCAGGCCGCCGAGGAGGCGCGCGCCCAGGGCCGGCAGTGGGAGTACGTGGCGGCGGTGCTGGCGCGCGTCGAGGAACTGGCCGCCGCGAAGGGGGCCGCGGCGGAGCGGTTCCTCGTCGGCGTGGCCCGCGAACTGGGGCTGGACGCCGACGAGATGGAGCTCGCGCTGATCGACGGGCGGCACATCTTCCAGGTGGACGCGGACGAGGCGGAAGGCACCGCGATCGGCGTCACCGGGACGCCGACGTACGAGGTCGCGGGCAAGCTGCTGGACGGCAGCAAGGACCAGACCGGGCTGCGCGAGCAGGTCGCCGAACTGCTGCGCGGCTGACGGCGGTCCCGGGCGCAGCATCCCGGGTGCGGGCGTCCCGGGTGCGGGCGTCCCGGGTGCAGGATCCGGGTGCCGCGGTCAGAGGATGATCTTGCCCATGTGGCGGGCCTGGGTGCGGTAGCCCATCGCGGCCGCGATGTGCCGGGCGGCCGGTACCGGGCCGACCAGTTCCAGGCCCAGTTCGCCCAGCCCGGCGGTGTACGCCAGGTGCTCCGCGGTGCGCAGCAGCAGACGTCCGTACCCGCGCCCGCGCCACTGCTCCGCGACCTCGACCGCCCGCACCTCGGCGCGGCCCGGCACGGCCGGGGACGGGTCGAGCCACACCACGCCGGTGCGCGTGCCGTCCCGGGAGACCAGGGCGTACGCCGTCTGCTCGCCGCCCTCCAGGCGCGTCCGCGCCCGGGTCTCGGCCAGCCGCGGCGCCCAGCCCGCCGCGGTCAGCAGCGCCACGCAGCGCTGCGTCGCATCGGCCCGCCACGCCTCGTGGACGGCGGCCGGCATCGGTTCGAGGCGCAGGCCCGGAGGCGTGTCGGGGAGGTTGCGGGCGGCGCCGATGCCGCCGCGCACCCGGGCCACCAGATAGCGGCTGTCGAAGACGTAGCCCAGCGACGCGGCCAGCCGCAGACCCGGCAGGTTCCCCTCGGGCACTTCGACCGCGACGCGGCCGCAGCCTTCCCGGCGCAGGATCTCCTCGGCGGCCAGCAGCGCCACGCAGCCGTGCCCGCGGCGGCGCCGCGAGGCGAGCACCTCGACGTGGTCGATCCAGCCGGTACCGGTGCCCCAGCGGCCTTCCGGGGCCAGATGCAGGCGGCCGATGGGCCGGCCGTTGGCGCAGATCGCGTACCAGTCCCCGGTCCCGACGTCCGGCCGCGTCCCGGCCGGCGCGGGTCGCAGTGTCGTCGTCACCTGGCCGCCCTCCCCTTCTCCGCGCCCCGACATCCCCTTGTCGAGGAGGTGCTGCCCGCCGAGAGGAAGGGTCAACCAATGCCGTGGCCGGGCACGCGAAGGAGCCGTGCGCGGGCCGCTCCGGAACCGGACCAGCAGGTCGGGGCGGGGGCGATGTCAGCGCCTGATGTCAGGGGTCGATGTCCTCTGCCGAACGGGCCGCGAACGCCTCCGCCGCGGCGCGCGTCAGCGGTCCCGGCGCCGGGAGGTCGCGGTCGTCGACCTGGTGCACGGCCTGCACGTCGCGCAGGCTCGACGTCAGGAAGACCTCGTCCGCCTCGGCGAGGACCGACATGGGCAGGTCGGCCTCCTCGGCCCCCGTCCACTCCAGGACCAGCGCCCGCGTCACACCCGCCAGGCAGCCCGAAGTCAGGTACGGGGTAAGCAACTTGCCGCCGACCGCGACGAAGACGTTCGACCCGGTGCCCTCGCACAGCATGCCCGCGGTGTTCGCGAACAGCGCCTCGGAGGCGCCGCGCTTGGCCGCGTACGCCAGCATGATCACGTTGTCCGCGTAGCTGGTGGTCTTCAGGCCGGTCGTGGGTGCGTTCTCGTTGCGCGTCCACGGCACCGTCACGACCGCGGTGGAGTCCGGGCGCGGCTTGGCCGTGCCGAGCGCCACGACCAGCGTCGCGGGCGCCCCGCCGCGGTCCGAGCCGAGCGGCGACGGACCGCCGGTGTACGTGATGCGCAGCCGGCCCACGCCGTCGAGCGGATTGGCGCCCAGCACCTCCGCGCACGCCTCGCGCACCATCTCCAGGTCCGGGTCCGGGAGGCCGAGACCGCGCGCCGAACGGGTCAGCCGCTCCAGGTGCCGGGTCAGCGCGAACACCTCGCCGCCGGACGCCTTCATCGTCTCGAACACGCCGTCGCCGACTGTGAATCCGTGGTCGGCCACCGAGACCGCGGCGTCCTCCTCGTGGACCAGTCCGCCGCCGGTGGCGTCGCCCAGCCAGGTCTTCATGCCGTCCCCGCTCCTTCGTTCCCGTCCCCGGCCGTCTCCCCGTCCCCGGCCGCCACTTTGAGCAGGTGGGACGCCTTCAGCTCGGTCTCGTCCCACTCGCCTTGCGGGTCCGAACCATATGTGATGCCCGCCCCTGTGCCGAAGCACAGCCGGCGCCCCTCGTCGGCCACGAAGAAGCTGCGGATCCCGACCGCCAGTTCCCCCTCGCGCCGGTCGGCGTCCACCCAGCCGACCGCACCGCAGTACGGGCCGCGCGGCACCGGCTCGAGCTCGCCGATGATGCGCAGCGCACTCGACTTGGGAGCCCCGCTCACCGACCCCGGCGGGAACGTCGCGGCCAGCAGCTCCGGCCAGCCGGCCCCCTCCGCCAGCTCGCCGTCCACCAGCGACACCAGATGCACCAGCCCCGGGTGCTTCTCCACCACGCACAGCTCGGGCACCGTCACCGAGCCGATCCGGCTGGTCCGGCCGAGGTCGTTGCGGACCAGGTCCACGATCATCACGTTCTCGGCGAAGTCCTTGGGCAGCAGATCGGCTTCGGTCCGCCCGGTGCCCTTGATCGGCCCCGACTCGATGCGCGTGCCGCGCCGCCGCAGATACAACTCGGGCGAGGCGCAGGCCACCTGCACACCGTGCCGGGGCAGGCGTATGACCCCGCCGTACGGCGCCGGGTTGCCCAGCGCGAGCCGCGCCGCCAGCCCCGCGATGTCCGCCCGGTCCGGATCGGGCAGCGGCGCGGTCAGCATGCGGCACAAATTGACCTGGTAGACCTCGCCCTGCTCGATGTAGGCGCGGATCCGCCGGACCCCGTCGCGGTACGCGTCCGCGTCCAGCGACGACGACCAGGCTTCGCGCGCGGGCCCGTGCCAGCGCGCGGGCGGCAGCGGCGCCTCGCGCACGTCGTCGAACCGGGCACACACCACGCCGCCCTCGAAGTCGGCGACCACCGCCCAGAAACCGCGCGAATCCAGGGCGGCCGGGTCGTCGGTGACGTCCCGCAGGCCGGTCGCGAGGCGGCCGCCGAGGTGGGCGAGGGCGGGGAGTTCGTTCACAGCGCGTTCACAGGCGAGTTCAACGGGATCCACAGGTCGTCGGATCCGGAGTCCGGGCGGGCTCTGGGCACCGCCGCCCGCGCACCCGAGGCGGTCCTCGGCACGAAGCGGCGACGGGCACCTATTGTAAGGACGTTCCGGACACATGGTGATCGGGAACGGACGCGCCCCGACATCGGGATCCGGTCACCCGTTCCCGCAGTGCCCAAGGCACGGCATGATGCCTTGTCACGGGGGTTGGCGACGTGTCGAAACCCCCTTCGCTGTCGGTGTCCGGACGGCGAACGATCCGTCACGCAGGCGTCCCGATCACTCCCGGCCTGCGTGTGACCGAAGGGTTCCATTTCGTGCTCTGTCCCGCCTGCGGCACCTGGTCCACCCAGGCCGACCGCTGCTCGCACTGCGGCACCGTACTGGCCGCGCCTCCGGCCGCCCCCGTACCGGTGGGCGGCTCGGCCGCTCCGCAGGCGCCCGCCGCGGCGCCGTACGGACAGGGTGTCCCGGGACAGGGTGCGTACCCGCACAACCCGTACGCCGCACCCAACCCGTATGCGCCGGGCGGCCAGCTGCCGCCCCAGGCCGCGCCTGGTGTCCCGTACGGCGTGCCCAACCCGTACGCGGCCCAGAACCCGTACGCCGCCCAGGCCGCTTACCCGGGCCAGGTGCCGCAGGCCGCGCCTTACGGCACCGCGGCCTACCCGGCCGCCGCCTACCCGGGCGCGTACCCCGGCGCCTACCCGCAGCCCGCCGGATTCGGCTGGCAGCCGCCGCAGCCGTTCCGCGCGCTGCGCGGGCTGGCCCTCACGCTCTACATACTGCTCGGCGTCACCGCGCTGGGCGCCGTGGTGTCGCTCGTGGCGTACTTCATGCGCGCCGCACTGCTCGCCGACCTGGTGGACGATCCGAGCTCGGTGACGCAGAGCGAGGCCGACAACGCGGACACCTTCGTGGCGGTCGCGAGCGTCTTCACCGGACTGGTGATGCTGGCCACCGCGGTGGTCTTCGTCATCTGGTTCTACCGGGCCCGCGCCAACGCCGACCTGTTCGGCCAGCACCCGCAGAAGCTCGCCCGCGGGTGGGCGATCGGTGGCTGGTTCTGCCCGGTCGTGTGGTGGTGGTTCCCGAAGCAGATGGCGCACGACATCTGGAAGGCAAGCGACCCGCAGGCCCCCGAGCGCGGAGGTGCGACGCCCGGCCGCAAGCCGCTGCTGTGGATCTGGTGGGTGCTGTTCGTGCTCGCCATGTGGGCGCCGGTCGCGTCCGCGTTCCTGTACCCGTCCGAGGACACCATCGTCCTGGACGACGCCGACGACCTGAAGATCGCCGACTACGTCACCGGCTCGCTGCAGATCCTCACGGTCCTGGCCGCGGTCGCCGCGGTCCTCGTGGTCCGCAGGATCACGGCGTTCCAGCACACCCGCGAGGCGCAGGCCTTCGCGGCGATGGGCCTCACCCAGGACCCGGCGGCGGCGTGGGCCGGCGCGGCGGTCCCGAACCCGGCTGCCGCCCCGGCGGCGGAGGCCGTCCCGGCGGCCGACGCGGTCCCCGCCGCTGACGCGGTCGCCGCGGATGCCGCAGCTGCCGCTCCGGCGGCGGCTGCCCCCGCTGCCGCCGAGGCCCCGGTCGCAGCCGAGGCTCCGGCCGCACCGCCGGCTCCCCCGGCCATGCCGCCGGCTCCGCCGACCGCGCCGCCTGCGCCGCCCGCGGTCGACTCGACCCCGGACTCCGAGCCCGCAGCCTTCGCCGAGGCCCCGGCCCCGTCACTGACGAAGACCCCGGACGCCGAGCCGATCGCCCTCACCAAGGACGAGCCCGCCGACGCCGCGCCCGAGGCCGCGGCAGAGGTCGTGGCAGAGGCCGAGGCCGTCACCGACGCACCGTCAGAAGCTCCCGCGGAAGACGCCACCCCGGCCCCCGCGGCCGAGACCGCCGTCCTCCCTGCCGTGGCCGACGAGCCCACGGAAGCAGACGAGGCACCGGCTGCCGAAGAGGGCACCACAGTCCTCCCGGCGGTCACCGCGGACGAGCCCGAAGCCGACGCCCCGGCGGCGGACGAGGCCCCTGCAGCCGCGGCTGCGACCACCGTGCTCCCGGCCGTCACCGAGCCCGCCCCCGCGGAGGAGGACGCCACCGAGGAGCCGAAGGCCGAGCCCGAGACCGCCGAAGCACCGAAGGCAGAGGCCGACGCCACGGACGACGCCGAAGCAAAGGCCGAGACCGCCGAGCCGAAGGCCGACGCCGAACCCGAGGCGAAGAGCGAGGCCGAGCCCGAGGCTGAGGCCGGGACCATGATCCTTCCGATCGAGGCCCCCACCACGACCGACGAAGGCGCCCCGCGCGCCTGACCCGCAGCACCCCAGAAGGCCCGGTCCCCCAAGGACCGGGCCTTCTGCATGAGCGCCTCCGCGCAGAAGGCGAACGGGACTTACCCCAGGCACGCGCACGCACCGCCGCCCACAGCGCATGCCGCGCTAGGGGCCCGTCGCCAAGCTGGGACCGCACCGCCAACGACGCTCTCGGCGCATAGCGCGAGGCCGCCGGGAGGCAAAGGGAACTTGCCGCAGGTGCACACAAGCCCAGTGCCTACCGCAGACCGCCGCATGCCGCGCGCTGGGAGCACATCGGCGGGCAGGCTGCCGCTGGCGCCGCGCGCGAGGTCGGCACAACAGGCTGAGGCGACTTGCTGCAGGCGGACTGCCGATAGTTGCCGCTCGAGAGGCACGTCGCCCAGCCGGGCCCGCCGTCGCCGACACGGCGCTCGGCAGCGCTCGAGGCCGGCACAGCACGCGAAAGTTCGCACGTGCCCGACTCCCACGGCCGCAATGCCGCGCAGGCGGGCACATCACTAAGCCCGGTGATGCGCCATGACGCGCTCGCTCCGTGCACAGCCGATGCCCGCCGTCCGAGAGGCGCGTCGCCTAACCGGGACCACGCGCGGCACATTCCGCACAAGAGGCGCATCAGTGAGCCAGGTGACGCCGTTGCCGACACGGCTCTCGGCGCAGCGCGCGCGGTCGGCGCAGCACGCGGAGGGGACTTGCCGTAGGTGCGCACGCACCCAGTGACCGTGGCAGGTCGGCGCAGCCGATGCATGCTGCCCAAAAGGGGCACATGGGCGGGCCGGGTAGCCGTCGCCGGCGACGCGGCGCTCGGCGCGGTGCGCAACGTCGGGTCGGCATGCGGCGGGGGCTCGGCGGAGGTGCGCAGGTGTCGGGCGCTCGAAGCCGGCACAGCACGCGAAGGTTCGCACGTACCCGACTCCCACGGCCGCACTGCCGCGCGGGCGGCTCATCACTAAGCCAGGTGACGCGCCACGACGCGCTCGCTCCGTGCACAGCCGACGCCTGAGAGGGGCGTCGCCCGCGGTCGGTGCGTGAGGGGTCGTCTGGGCCGGGGTCGTTGCTCTCGGCGCGGGCTGTGTGTGTCCTGCGGGGGCGGTGGGGTCGGGTGAGTGCGGCGGGCTTGCGGGGTGGGTGGGTTCGATGCGGCGGGCGCGCGTGGAGGTGGGTGCGGGGAGGGTGGTGCGGCGGTTCGGTGGAAACGGAATTTGTGCTGGCCAGGGTTTCCGCTAAAGTTCTTCACGTCGCCAGGAAGCGGAAACGCAGAACGGTCGGCACGCGGACGTGGCTCAGTTGGTAGAGCATCACCTTGCCAAGGTGAGGGTCGCGAGTTCGAATCTCGTCGTCCGCTCGGAAGAAGTCGTGGGACCAAGGCCTTCGGGTCGCGGACCTGCGCATGGTGGAGTGGCCGAGAGGCGAGGCAACGGCCTGCAAAGCCGTCTACACGGGTTCAAATCCCGTCTCCACCTCGAGAAGTGAGAACCGGCTCCGGCCGGGAGGATCTTCCCCGCGCGATTAGCTCAGCGGGAGAGCACCACACTGACACTGTGGGGGTCACTGGTTCAATCCCAGTATCGCGCACCACCCCGATCGTTCGGGCCACCGTCGAGGCGGTGGCCCTGATCATGAGGGGCGCAGGAAGAGTAGTAGGATCGACGCGGATCGCAAGGTCCGTCCCGCGCGATTAGCTCAGCGGGAGAGCACCACACTGACACTGTGGGGGTCACTGGTTCAATCCCAGTATCGCGCACCACAAGGGCCGCGGAGGCAACTCCCGCGGCCCTTCTGCTTGTTCGGGTGCTGGTCGGGTGTCGGTCGGGGGCTTTCCCATGGCGTACGGAGTCGGGCCGGGCGCTCGCGGCTCCGTCCCGGCTACCATGACGTGCCCGTCGTCCGGGCACCCGACGGGACGTCTCCTCGACCGACAGGACCGACAGGCACGCCCATGACCCTCAGACGCCTGCGGCGCGCCGCCGACAGCCGGGCGGTCGGCCCCGAGCCCTCGCCCGGGGACCGCCGGGCCACGATCGCCGCGTTCGCCGCGATCGTGGCGATCTCGGTGATCGACGCGCTGGTCGATCCGGCGATCCCGGGGGCGGTGGCGCTGGGCCTCGTCGCACCGGCCGCCGCGGGTGTGTGCAGCAAGCGGCAGGTGGCCGCGCTGGCGACCGTCGCGACCGCGAGTTCGGTGGTGCTGGTCACCTACTACGAATCCACCACGGTCACCTCGAAGTTCATTCACGTCACGGTGATCGGTGCGCTCGGCCTGGTGGCGTACGGGGTGACGTCGACGAGGCTGCGCCGCGAGGCGCAGCTGCGGCATGCGCGTTCGGTGGCGATGACGCTGCAGAGTGCGGTGCTGGAGCCGGTGCCACCGCGGCTGCCCGGGCTGGACCTGGCGAGCCTCTACATGGCCGCGGAGGCGGAAACGCTCGTCGGCGGCGACTTCTACGCGGTGGTGGACGGGCCGCACGGCATCCGGATGCTGATCGGGGACGTGCGCGGCAAGGGCCTGCCGGCGGTGAACACCGCTGCCGCGCTGATGGCGACGTTCCGCGAGGCGGCGTACCACGAGAAGGATTTGACCGAGGTTGCTGCCCGCTTGGAGGGCCGGATCCACCGGCTGACCTCGGAACGCACCGGGCCGCCCGGGGAGCGCTTCGCGACGGCGCTGCTGATGGCGTTCGACGATCCGGACACGCTGCGGCTGATCACCTGCGGGCATACGCCGCCCATCATGCTGCGGGACGGTTCGTCGACCGAGATCGAGCTCGCCGACATCGCTCCGCCGCTCGGCCTGGCGCCGCTGTATCCGGGCGGTGTGCGGTACGTGGAGCACGAGATCCCGTTCGCGCCGGGCGACACGCTGGTCGCCACCACGGACGGCATCAGCGAAGCCCGGGACGAGGACGGCCGGTTCTACCCCGCCGCGGCCCGGCTGGCCGGGTGGAGCCGGGCCTGGCCGCAGCACATCGTGCTGCACCTGTACAGCGACCTGCGCGGCCACACCGGCGGCCCGCTGCAGGACGACGCCGCCGCGCTGGTGCTGCAGCGCCCGCGGCGCGCCACCCCGGGGTCGACCCGGCGCCGCCTGCCGCACCTGATCTGACGCCCGCCGGCCCGACCGCCGTACGACACGTGTCGGCATCCGAGGCGCCGTCAGATCTCTTTCACACGGCGGCAACACGCCGGGGCGCCAGCGGAAACAGGCCGTCCCTGTACTGGGACGCGACCCGCTCGACGGCGGGGCGCGGCTAGGGTTCCGCCGCTCGGCACCGGAAGGTGCCGGCGGGTCTGGTCCGAGAGCCGCAGGCGGGGCCCAGGCCCCGTTCCACGGCGGGAGAAAAGCCCGGGAGGCCAGGTCGATCCGGCATGTCCGGATCCCGGTCCCGGGGAGCCGCCCGTGACGTCCCGTCAGCATTCTCCCGCCGCACCGGTGTTCCGGACGGCCGCAGCAACAGCCCCGGATCCGCACCCCGGGCGCCGTCCTGCCGTGCCGCCCGCAGCTCCGGCATCTCCTGCAGTGCCCGCCGCCGCCCGGTCCTCTATGCCCCGGCCGCGGCCCGCTCTCTCCAGCGCCCACCCCTGCGCCGCGCCCCACGGGGCCGGCTCCTGCGCGGAAAGGCTCCTGCCATGACCACGATCAGCGCCCCGTCCGGCCCGCCGCCGGCTCCCCCTGCGCCCGGTGCCGCGGACGCGCACGACCTCGCCTCGTTCGGGTACGAGCAGCAACTGCACCGCAAGCTCGGCTCGTTCGCATCGTTCGCGGCCGGGTTCTCGTTCGTGTCGATCCTGACCACGGTCTTCCAGCTGTTCGCGTTCGGGTTCTCGTTCGGCGGCCCGGCGTTCTTCTGGACCTGGCCGATCGTGTTCGCCGGGCAGCTCCTCGTCGCGCTGTGCTTCGCCGAACTCGCCGCCCGCTACCCGATCGCCGGGTGCGTCTACCAGTGGTCGCGGCGCCTGTCGACGGGCGTGACGGGCTGGTTCGCGGGCTGGCTCATGCTGATCGGGCAGATCGTCTCGGTGGCCGCCGCGGCCATCGCGCTGCAGGTGGTCCTCCCCCGCATCTGGTCCGGCTTCCAGATCGTCGGCACCGAGACCGCGCTGACCTCGTCGGACGGCGCCACCAACGCCGTCCTCCTGGGCACCGTCCTGATCGCCGTCACCACGGTGATCACCGCGGTCGGCGTGAAGGTCATGTCGCTGGTCAACAGCGTCGGCGTGGCCTGCGAACTTGTCGGCATCGCGCTGCTGATCGCGCTGCTGTTCGTGCACGCCGAGCGGGGTCCGTCGGTGGTCACCGACACCGGTGGCGTCGAGGGCAGCGGCAGCTACTTCGGCGCGTTCCTGGTCTCCGCGCTGATGGCGGCGTACGTCATGTACGGCTTCGACAGCGCGGGCGAACTCGCCGAGGAGACCAAGAACCCGCGCCGGACCGCACCGCGCGCCATCATCCGCGCCCTGGTCGCCTCCGGCGTCGCGGGCCTCCTGCTGCTGCTCGGCGCGCTCATGGCCGCGCCCAGCGTCACGGACGGCGAACTGGCCGCGGGCGGCCTCCCCTACGTCCTGACCGCCCAACTCGGCACCGGCCTCGGCAAGGCGCTGCTGGTCGACGTCGCCATCGCGATGTTCGTGTGCACGCTCGCCATCCAGACCGCCGCCACCCGCCTGGTCTTCTCGATGTCGCGGGACGGCGTGCTGCCCGGCTCCGCACGCCTCGCCAAGGTCTCGCCGCGCACCGGCACTCCCGTGCTGCCCGCCCTGGTCATCGGCGTCCTTGCGGCCGCGCTGCTGCTCGTCAACGTCGGCCGCGCCGAGCTGTTCACCGCGCTGACGTCGGTGGCGATCGTCCTGGTCTACGGCGCCTACCTGCTGGTCACCCTCCCGCTGCTGGCCGCCCGGCTGCGCGGCCGCCTGCCCGCGCACGACGGCTTCTCCCTCGGCCGGTTCGGCATCGCCGTCAACGCGGGCGCGGTCGTGTACGGCCTCCTGATGCTGGTCAACATCGGCTGGCCGCGCGCCGAGGTGTACGACCCGGCCGGCGGCCACTGGTACCTGGAGTACTTCGCCGTGCTGTTCGTGGCCGGCGCGCTCGCCATCGGTGCCGGGGCGTACGCGCTGCTGCGCCGCGAACGCGCCCGCGGCGCCGCGGTCCTGCCGCTCCCCGCGGAGGCCGCCTCGTGACCGCGTACGCCCACGACATCGCCGCGGGCGCGGCCTGGACCGTGCGCCTGAACCGGCACCGCGCCCTGCGCCTGACCTGCCTCGACGACGGCGCCAACGTCTCCGTGCTGATGTTCGCGGCCGCCGACCCCCTCGAACGCCTCAACGTCCCCGACACTCTCAAGGCGCAGATGTCGGCCTGCCTGCGTCCGCCGCTCGTCCTCATGTCCGACATGGGCCGCGCGCTGGCCACCCTGACCGGCTCGTCCCTGGACTGGCACGACGCCGTCACCGGGCATAGCACCGACGCCCATCTCGACGCCCGCTGGGGACCCTCCGACTACGCCGCCGACCGCAACGCCTGGCGGCGCAGCGCCCGCGCGGGACTCCTCGACGAACTCGCGAAGCACGGCCTCGGCCGCCGCGACCTGCACGCCACCGCCAACCTGTTCACCAAGGTCGTCCCGGACGGCGACGAACGCGGCACGCTCGCCTTCGTCCCCGGACATGCGTCCGCCGGCGACTGGGCCGAACTCCGCGCCGAGCAGGACCTGTTGGTGGTCCTGTCCAGCGCACCGCACCCGCTCGACCCGAATCCGGCCTGGGCCCCGGCCCGCATCCGCGCCACCGTCGCCGCGGTCCCCGCACCGGGCCCCGACGACCCGGCTCGCCTGTTCCGCGCGGAGTCCGGCCGCGCGCTGGCCGCGACCGAGAGGAGCCTGGCATGACCGCACCCGCAATCACCGCGACGACCACGCTGTTCGACGCCACCGTCGGCGCCGGGGCCGGCTGGACCGGCGAACTCCCGGCCGGCGCCCACCTGCGCATCGTCGACCTGTGCGGCAACCAGGCCGTCGACACGCTCTTCTTCGACGCCCGCGACTACGCCAACCGCTACAGCGCCGTCGACACCATCCGCGAACAAGGCGCGGTCTACCTCACCACCGGCTCGGTCCTGCTCTCCACCGGGCTCGACCCGCTCGCCACGATCGTCGACGACACCTGCGGCCGCCACGACACGCTGGGCGGCGCGTGCGCTCAGGAGAGCAACGCCGTCCGCTACGGCGAGCACACCCGGCACCAGCACGCCTGCCGCACCACCTTCGTGCGCGAGGCCATGGCCTGGGGACGCGGCCTCGGCAAGCGGGACCTGACGCACAACGTCAACTTCTTCATGAACGTGCCGCTCACCCCGGACGGCGGACTCACCTTCGCGGACGGCGTCTCCGCCCCCGGCAAGCACGTGGAACTCCGCGCCGAGCGCGACATCCTCGTCATGGTCAGCAACTGCCCGCAGCTCAACAACCCGTGCAACGGCTACGACCCCACCCCCGTACGCCTCATCGGGTGGACGCCATGACCCCCGTCGCCACCGGCCCCCGCACGCACGCACCGCCCGGGCCGGACCGCCGCACGACAACTCCGGCGGCGCCCCACGGCACGGCACCGGCCGCGCCGCCGGTCGGCGGCTTCACCGTCCTGACCCCCGGCGTCCAGACCCTGGTCGTCGATCTCGACGGACGACGCGGCCTGTGGGGCGTGGGCGTCCCGCCCTCCGGAGCATTCGACGACCGCTCGTTCGCCCTCGCCAACACCGCCGTCGGCAACCCGCGCACCGCCGCCGGACTCGAATCCGTCCTCCGCGGCCCCAGCCTGCGCTTCGTGCAACGCGCCCTGGTCTGCCTCACCGGAGCCGTCGGCCACGCCACGCTCGACGGACGCCCTGTCCGACCCGGTCGGGTCACCGTCGTCGCCCCCGGCCAGGTCCTCGACCTGGGCGACACCGGCGGCCCGGGCCTGCGCCAGTACCTCGCGGTCGGCGGCGGCATCGCCGTCCCGGCCGTCCTCGGCAGCCGCACCACGTTCCTGCTCGGCAAGTTCGGCGGGCACGGCGGCCGGGCACTCGCCGCGGGGGACGCGCTTCCGGTCGGCTCGGCGGAGAACCTCACCGCCCCCGCCGACGTCACCGACCTGCTCCCGGAACTCGCCGACACCTGGGAACTCCGCGTCGTCCCCGGCCCGCACGGCGCCCCCGAACACCTCACCGAAGACGGCGTCCGGGACCTCTTCGCCGCCGAGTGGCGCGTCGACCACCGCGCCGACCGCACCGGCGTACGCCTGGTCGGGCCGGCCCCCGCGTGGGCCCGCGAGGACGGCGGTGAAGCGGGCCTGCACCCCAGCAACATCCACGACAGCGCCTATCCCGTCGGCGGCATCATGCTGTCCGGCAACACCCCGGTCATCGTCGGACCCGACGGCCCGAGCCTGGGCGGATTCGTCGTCCCGGCCGCGGTCATCCGCGCGGACCGCTGGAAACTCGCGCAGGCCCGGCCCGACGACCGGGTCCGCCTCGTCCCCGTCACCCCCGCGGAGGCAGCCCGCGCCGACCGCGCCCGCACCGCCGAACTCGCCCACCCGGCAAGCGCCGCAGCCCACCGCACCGCACACGGCCGGCACTCATCGGACCACTCCCCCGCGGCCGCGCCCGACCGGCCGGCCGCCCTCCTGGAACTGCCCGCCGACGGCCTCCGGCCCGCGCTGGCGGTACGCCGCTCCGGCGACCACCACCTCCTCGTCGAGGCCGGTCCACCGCGCCTCGACCTCACCGTAAGGCTGCAGATCCACCTGCTCGCCCAAGCCCTCGCGGCCCGCACCGCACCCGGCAACCCGCTCGCCGCGGTCACCGAAACCGTCGAAGGCGTCCGCTCGCTGCTCCTCGCCTTCGACCCCGCGCACCCTCCGCACGACCGCCTCGCCCCCGGAATCGCCGAAGAGATCGCCGGGCGGATCGCCGAGTGCTGGACCGGCCTGCCCGACCCGCGCGGCATCGAACTCCCGGTCCGCGAAGTCGTCCTGCCCATCTCGCTGGACGACCCCGCCGCGCACGAGGCCATGCAGCGCTACCAGCGCGGCGTCCGCCCCGACGCCCCCTGGTGCCCCGACAACGTCGAGTTCATCCGGCGCGTCAACGACCTCGGCACCCGCGACGACGTCTTCGCCGTCGTCGAAGCCGCCACCTATCTGGTCCTCGGGCTCGGCGACGTCTATCTCGGCGCGCCCGTCGCGGTCCCGCTCGATCCCCGCCACCGGTTGGTCACCACCAAGTACGACCCGGCGCGTACCTGGACGCCGGAGAACGCGGTCGGCATCGGCGGGGTCTACCTGTGCGTGTACGGCATGGAGGGGCCCGGCGGCTATCAGCTGGTCGGCCGTACCGTGCCGGTCTGGCGGCTCACCGACGCGCCTCCTGACGGTGTACAGGAACCGCCCTGGCTGCTCCGCCTCTTCGACCGGCTCCGGTTCCGCCCGGTGCCTGCCGACGAGTTGCTGCGGCTGCGCGCCGACGTCGCCGCCGGACGCGCCGGCCTGGAGGTCCGCGAGGCCACGCTGACCTGGGACGACTTGACCGCGGCGAACATCCTGATCGGCGCCGAGCAGGAGCGCCAGGCCGCGGAGTTCACCGCCCGCCGCGAGTCCGCCTTCGCGGCGGAACGCGCGCGCTGGGCCGCAGGCTGATCGACAGACCCTGCGGAAGGGGGCCCGGCACCCGCGGGCGTGCCGTACCGACCGACGGCCCGCCCGCGGGTCGGCCCGCGGGTCAGCCGCGCCGCGGCAGGGCGTCGACCAGGCGCTCCAGGTGTCCCGGCCCGGCCGCGCCCCCGGTGACCGCGACGGTCCCGGCGGCCAGCGCCTTCTTCAGCGGTACCTGGTGCGTCAGTACGGCCTGGAGGGTGCGCTGGTCGCCCGTGACCTCGACGTCGGGCGCCGCCGCGGTGTCGCCGCGGACGACCCCGGCGAGCCGGCCGTCGACGACGTCCACCCGGTAGACGTCCCGCTCCAGCACGAACCGGAACGACGCGGTCCAGGGCGTCTCCGGAGTCGCCGCGAAGAACGCCCGCAGGCCCAGGAACACCGTGTCCGCGGTGATCTCCCCGGTCAGGGGGACCACCGGCGACCGCATGCCCCAGGTCCGCAGCGCATCGAAGACGGGTTCCAACTCGGCGCCCCACTCGGTGAGTTCGTACACCTTGGCGGCCGCGGGCGGGGGCAATGTGCGGCGCCGCAGCACCCCGGTCGCCTCCAGGTCGCGCAGGCGCTGGGCCAGCACGCTGCTGCCCGCACCCGGCAGCGCGGCCTGCAGGTCGGCGTAGCGGCGCGGGCCCAGGCGCAGTTCGCGCACCACGAGCAGGGCCCAGCGCTCCCCCACGATGTCCAGCGCATGCGCGATCGGGCACGCCTGGCCGTACGACCTGCGCGCCGAGCCCGGAGCGGACGACGAGCGCGACGGGGATGCCGGAGCTGCCATGAGGACCTCGCAGGGTAGGGGGAGCACGCCGTCGGAACTTCTACTTCGATAAGAGTAGCAAGAACTTCGATTTTCGAAGTAGTGTGGGGGCACGCCCACTCCCCAGGAGGCCTGCCATGACCGGAAACACCCACGCCGCGCCCGAGACCACCGTCCGCATCGGCGACGTCGACCTCGCCGTCCAGGCTTTCGGCGACCCGGCCGCACCCGCCGTCCTGCTCATCGCGGGCGCCGAATCCTCGATGGACTGGTGGCACGACGAACTGGTCGACCGCATCGCCGGCCGCGGGCGCTACGTCATCCGCTACGACGCCCGCGACACCGGCCGCTCGACCACCTATCCCGTCGGCGCCCCCGGCTACACCGGCGACGACCTCACCGCGGACGCCCTCGGCGTACTCGACGCCTTCGGCCTGCGCACCGCGCACATCGTGGGCATCTCGATGGGCGGCGGCATCGCCCAGGACATCGGCATCGCCCACCCGGACCGGGCGGCGTCCCTCACGCTCATGTCCACCACGCTCGCCGGCCCCGGCTCCGCGGAGAGCACCGAACTGCCGCCGATGAGCGAGGACCTGGCGAAGCTGTTCGCGGAACCGGCCGAGGGGCCGGACTGGTCCGACCGCGACGCCGTCCTCGCCTACTTCGTCACCGCCGAACGCAACTTCTCCGGCACCATCCCCGTCGACGAGGACGAGATCCGGCGCATCGCGGGCCGCGCCTTCGACCGCAGCCCCTCCCCGGCCGCCGCGGCCAACCACTGGATCATGGACCAGGGCGACAAGACCCCCGGGCGGGTCGGCGACATCACCGCCCCCACCCTCGTCATGCACGGCACCGCCGACCCGCTCTTCCCGTACGGGCACGGCGAGGCCCTCGCCGCGGCGATCCCGGGCGCCCGGCTGGTGGCGCTGCCGGGTGCCGGCCACCAGATGCCGCCGCGCCAGGTGTGGGACATCGTGGTCGACGAGATCGCCGCACACACCGCCGCCCCGACCGGTACCGCCACGCCGCCTGCGGCGCGCGCGTGACGGATGCGGTCCCGTACCGCAATCTCCCGCGCCGCCACCCCTCCCGACCGGCCGCCTCGGCAGGACACACTGGTCGCACCGGACACGCGTGGACACCGAGGGGGCAGGCCGCCACGTGACAGCTTCCCGATCCCGCAGGCCACTGCTGTTGCTGGACGTCGACGGGCCGCTGAACCCGTTCGGCCGCCAGCCCGGACCGTGCGCCGAGAGATACGCGTCGCACATGCTGCGGCCCCGCAACTGGGTCGAGCGGCACGGCGGCGTCATCGAGGAGGCGCCGGCGCTGCGGGTCGACCTCAACCCGGCGCACGGCCCGGCCCTCACCGCGCTCGGCTGCGAACTCGTCTGGGCCACCACGTGGATGGACCAGGCCAACGCCATGATCGGACCGGTCCTGGGCCTGCCCCGCCTGCCGTTCATCGACTGGGGCGACGCGCTCTTCTCCCCCGACCCGGCCGGACTGCACTGGAAGACGCGCGCGGTCGTCGCGTACGCCGCCGGGCGGCCGTTCGCCTGGATCGACGACGAGATCGAGGCCTCGGACCGCGACTGGGTGGCCGCGGAATGCGGCCCGAGCGTCCTCCTGCATGCCGTGTCCGACGAAGTCGGCCTTACCGACGACGACTTCACGGTGATCCAGGCCTGGGTGCAGGAGTTCTGACCGCGGACCCGGATGCGCCGTCAGATCCCGTACTGCTGCATCCGCAGCTCGGACCGGACCAGTTCGAGGAGCCGGCCGATCCAGTTCCGGCCGGCGCCCGCGTTGTCGCCCCAGTAGTCGGCGCCGACGTCGTCGTAGAGGAGGGTGGCGTCGCCGGTCGCCAACAGAATCGCGGCAAGGTCGGCGTGCCGGGCGTACTTGGCGCGCAGGAGCTTCGCCATCACAGCGGTGCGGACATGCTCCCAACCCTCGCGCCGCGCCGCAGCAGCGGCGACCGTGTGCACGTCGAAGCCCGCTTCGGCGATCCCGGCCCGCGCGGCCGGGCCCGCCGCCGAGAGCGCCCAATAGGCATGGGCGACCGTCGGATACGTGACGCCGTCGACCTCGATCGGCGCGGGGTAGTTGTTGCGCAGCCCCATCGTGCCCGGGTCGTCCACGCGTTCCCGGGGGAAGGTGTGGGACACGTGGATCGCCGGGGCGTGCGGGGTCGGCGGCCCGTCCTCGGGAAGCTGCGAGGGCCGTTCGGCGGCCGGGCGGAAGCGGTCCTCGAAGTAGGCGACGGCACTGTCGTACATCTCCGGGGAGACGGTCTTGTCAGGGTCGTCGGGCCACCCGTCGACCCGGCCGCCCGGCCCGGCCACCAGGACGCGGAGCGGCCAGTCCTTGCTGTCCATGTCGCCCAGCGCGTAGTGGCGCTTGGTCTCGGGGATGGCGAGGTACCCCTCGCGGGCGACCGCGCGGTTCTCCTCGGTGCGGTCGGCGAGGAACGCGCGGACCGCCGCCAGGCAGCGGCCTGTCGCATCGGGACGGCCGTTCAGCCGGTCGATGTCGTCCCGGATCTCCGCCAGCAGCAGTTCGGGGGTGAGCCACGAGCGCGGCTCGGCGAACGTCCAGGCCGCAAGGCCGTGCGCGGATGCCTTGCCGCCGTCGGGGAGATCGGTGGCGACCCAGCCGGAGCGGAGCTGCTGCGCCAACTCGTCGAGCGTGACCAGGCCCCAGCAGTCGACCAGTCCGTCGGCGTAGACGACGAGGTCGGTGAGGAAGTGCGTCCCGCCGTTGCGGATGAAGGCGTGCCGCCAAGTCCCGGGTATACGCCGGCCGTCCGCCATGCGGTACGTGATCCGTCTGCCGATCATGCGGCCATTGTGCCGGGCGGGGCCGCCTGCGTTCCTGCCCTTTTCGGCGCGCAGCGGCGGGTGTCGGGGGTTTGCCGTGTCCGCGTTTTCAGGGCCTGCTATCGGAATCGGGGCAATGGCCGTACGAGCGCCCGAGGCGGCCCGCGCAGCAGTCGTACGGGACGCGGGCGGACGCTTGGTGCCCGCGTCCCGGCGGCCTGTGGCGCGTGCGCCGCGCGGCCGCTGCTGCGGTCTCAGGACTCCTGGTCGGCGGCGTCGTCCGACTGGTCGGCACTGGCACCGGCACCGGCATCCGCGGCGTCGGGGGTCGGCGCGGCCTCGGCGCTCTCCCCCGGGCCGTCGTGCGCAAGGCCGGCGTCCGCGGTGTCGTCCGGGGCGTCCGCCTCGGGTGCCGCAGCCGCCGGAGCGGGGGCAGGGGCGGGCGCAGCAGCAGCGGGAGCGGGCGGCGGGGCCGCGGGGGCGGCGGCACGCGGCTTGGGCGGCGCCTTCTTCGCCATCGCCTTGCGGTCCGGCTCGGGGACGCCCAGCCCGCGGAGTTCGTCGGCGGTCCAGCCGCCCGCGAGGGCTTCGGTCCACGCGTTGAGCACGCGCTGCTCGCCTTCCGCGGCCGCGCGTTGCAGCGGCTCCAATTCCGCGGTGGCAGCGGTCAGTTCGCGGATCAGGTCAATCCGCCGGTCGAGCAGCGCACGGGCGGCCGCCTCGGCATTCATGAGCATCGTGTCATCGGCCATGTACGCACCGTAGTGGATCCGGCACGGGTGGCGGAAACTCCCGCGCCGGAAACCCACCGCTTCGCCGCGAACTAGGGCGTGTCTGGGGGATCTTGGTGCCCCTCGCGGTGTTCGGTGCCGTGCATCGCAAGGCGCAGGGCCGAAGCTCGTACTCTCTCGTACTCGCGAGGCCCTGCAACGCCGCGAGGTGCGGTGCCGGGCGCCGCGAGGGGTATCAAGATCCCCCAGACATGCCCTACCAGTCCTCGCCGGGCGCGACGGCCACCAGGGCGCGGACGAACCGGTCGAAGGAGATCTGGCAGCTCTCGAGTCTTTCGTACGTCCGCGCGGACACCGCGACGACTGGTCCCCCGTCGATCGCGAGGCTCCAGCACCAGCCCCGACCGCCGTCCGCGCGCCCGGTCAAAGGGCGCAGGAGTGCGACGCGCGACCGTAACGCGTCGAGTTCGGCGCGGCAGGCCGCCGCGCTTGCGTGGCCCCGGGCGGAACGGGCGATGACCCGTCCGTTGGGCGCGACCAGCCGCCACCGGACACGGCGTTCGGCGTCCAGGTGGACGTCGTACCGTGCGGTGCGCTCCGGAACCGCGCCCGGGGCCTCCGTGTCATCCGAACCGGCCGGCGACATAGTCGGCCGTCCTCGGGTCGGCGGGGGCGCCGAACACCTCGGCGGTCGGCCCGGACTCGACGATGCGGCCGGGGGTGTTCTCCGCGGCCAGGAAGAACGCGCAGTGGTCCGAGACGCGTTGGGCCTGCTGCATGTTGTGCGTGACGATCACGATGGTCACCTCGCCGCGCAGTTCCGCGATGGTGTCCTCGATGCGCCGCGTAGAGGTGGGGTCCAGCGCCGAGCACGGTTCGTCCATGAGCAGGACGTCCGGGTCGACGGCCAGCGACCGTGCGATGCACAGGCGTTGCTGCTGGCCGCCGGACAGCGAGCCGCCCGGCTGCCGGAGCCGGTTTGCGGACCTCGTTCCAGAGTCCGGCGCGGGTGAGCGCGGACTGCACGACGGTGTCCTTGTCGATGCCGCGCCGCCCGGTGAGCTTGAGGCCGGACACGACGTTGTCGTAGATCGACATGCTCGGGAAGGGGTTGGGCTTCTGGAAGACCATGCCGATGCGGCGCCGGGTGTCGATGGGTCTGCGGCCCGGGTCGTAGATGTCCTGGCCGTCGAGCAGGATCTCGCCGGCCAACTGCGCGGACGGCACGAGTTCGTGCATGCGGTTGAGGATCCGCAGGAACGTCGACTTGCCGCAGCCGGACGGGCCGATCAGCGCGGTGACGGTGTTGGCGGCAATGGTCAGGTCGACGCGCTCGAGCACTTTGTGGCTGCCGAACCAGGCGCTGACCGCCCGGGCCTCCAGGGTGGACGAGCTCCGCCCCGGCTGCCGGGCGCCGGGCACGGATGCGGATGCGGGGACGGGTGCGATGGGCAAGGTGGTCGCGTTGGTGTCGGTGGACACGGGACGAACCTTCCGCTCCGGGGACGAGTTGCGGGTGGGCGGCCGGGAGTTCGGCGCGTCCTAAGGCGGGCGGTCGGGGTTTCCGCCGGGGCGGCGGGTCACAGGGTCGCGGGCAGCAGGCGGGCCGCCGTGTCGTAGAGCGCCCAGACCACGGCGATCAGGACGGGCGTGCCGAGGAGCAGCGTGATGCGGCGGTCGTAGCGGCGCAGCGCCCAGGCGGCCAGTGCGGCGGCCACGACCGACGCCTGCGCCCAGAGCAGCAGGGCGATGCCCGCGCCGGATTCGCCGCCGGTCCCCTTCTCGTCGGCGCGCACGGTCTTGGGCCGGCCCGCCTCGGCGATCTGCGGGCGGCCTTGGAGGTCGGCGACGACGACGGTGCGGCCGTCCGGTTCGAGCCAAGAGTCGGTGGTGACCAGGGTCAGCTGGTTCGGGCCGCCGGGGGCGATGACGTCGTCGTCGCCTTCGTCGACGCGGCGGGTCTCGCGTACCTGGTACGCGAACCGGCCCTGCTGGGTGGTCACGTCGATGATCTGGCCGCGGCGCAGCTTGTGGAGGTCGCCGAAGGGTTCGCCGTACGTCCAGGCCTTGCCCATCAGGACCGCATTGCCGCGCTGGCCGGGCAGCGCGGTGTTGCGCAGGTGTCCCGGGCCGCCGCGGAGGAGGTCGGCGGTGGTGCCTTCGACGACGACCTGGCGCAGGTCCAGGGCCGGGATCTCCAGGAGGGCGACGGGGGTGCCTTCGCGGATCGCACCGCCGAGCGGGCCGGTGTCGGTGTGGAAGTCCTCGGATATGCGCTCGTGGAGCACGCGTTGGCTGCGGGCCTGCTGCAGGTCGGAGACGACGGCGAGGTAGCCGACGAACCCGGCCAGCAGGAAGAGGACGAGAGCGAGGGCAACGCCTGCGACGGTGAAGGGGTCCCAGGCGCCCCGCGCGGCCTTGGCTTCCGCGCAGGGGTCCGGCACCGGATCGGCAGTCGGGCGAGGGGCGAGGCCGGGGGCGGTCATCGGGCTCCTCCGGCCGGGCGGTTACGGCGTACGGCCCGGGCGAGCGCGGGCAAGGGCGGCGGCCATCGGCCCGTCCTGCGGTGCCATCCGATGCCGAGCAGCACGGGCGACGCGGCGCCGGACGCGAGGGCGACGCCCATCAGGACGGCGAGCAGGATTGCGGCGGGGTCGCCGTCGAGTGCGTCGCGCAGGCGTTCGGCGACGGCCGCGGGCAGGGTGTCGGGCTTCGGGGCCGCGGCGGCGGGGCGTGCCTCCGGGCGCGGCGTGGCGCTCGCCGAAGGGCGGGCGCTCGGCGTCGCGGAGGAACCTCCGGCGCTCGCGGTGCCGCCGCCCGCAACCGTTCCGCCCGCGCTGGTGCCGCCC
The DNA here is from genome assembly GCF_021502675.1 of Yinghuangia soli. Classification (GTDB taxonomy): domain Bacteria; phylum Actinomycetota; class Actinomycetes; order Streptomycetales; family Streptomycetaceae; genus Yinghuangia; species Yinghuangia soli. The sequence continues at coordinate 64,954 of NZ_JAKFHA010000009.1, read as the reverse complement.
GAACCGGAGGTCGTACCGGTCGACCCGGAGCCCGTCCCCTGGCCGCCGCCGGTGCCGGAGCCGGTGGTGCCGGGCGGCGGCGTCGTGGCGGGCGGGGTGTTCGCGGCGCGCTGCACCGCGTCCCGGGCGTTGGCCGCCTGCTGGCGCTGCTTGTCGGTCAACGGGGCGTAGCCGGGCGGGAGTTCGCCGCTGCGCAGGCCCGGGGTCTGGCCGGGTCCGGCGACGTAGCCGAGGTAGGTGTCGACGGCCGCGGCCAGGTCCTTGCTCACGTTCTTGGTGGGCAGCGCGGCGACGTCGGTGGTGGTGAGCGGGTACGCCTTGGGGTCCGCGGTGGCGAAGTCGTTGGAGAGGGTGACGCCGTCCGGCCCTGGTTTGGCGGCCTTGACCCCGGCGGTGATGGACTCGGCGGTCGGGGCCACGAACACCCCTGCGGCGTTGCGCAGGTTGGCGACCGGGAGTTGCATGCGGCGGGCCGCCTCGAAGCTGGTGACCGCGAGGACGCGGTGCCGCCCGCTCTGGTCGGCGTCGATGGGCTTCTGGGTGTCGGACGTGACTCCGGGGCCCTGCGAGCGGACCAGGTTGTCGACGATGCTCCAGTAGGAACTCACCGGCCGGTAGGTCAGGTACGACTCCTCCAGCCGGTTGACGATCAGCGACGACGGGTAGGCCGCCGCGCCGATCCGCCACACGTCGGGGCAGCTCAGCCCGCCCTCGTCGACCGTCCCGGACAGCCATGCCCGCGACTCGGGGTCGGAGACCAGCCAGCGCGTCAGCTCGTGGAGGGTGTCGTCGCTCGCGCCGCGCAGGGTGAGCGCGTGCAGGGGCAGGTCCGGCCAGACCCGCCCGGGGTTGGCGGCCAGGAACTCGGGGTCTTCGTAGAGGCTGGTGACCATGCGGTACGTCGGGGGCACGCCGGGCGCGGTGCTGACGGGCACGGTCGGCCGGCTGCCGCTCATGTGCCGGGCCGAGGTGCTGTAGGCGTTGGTCAGCAGCTTGGCGGCGAGGCGGGGTGTGAGGTTGACCGGTTCGATCGCCGTGTAGCCGGTCATGCCCGGGTCCATGCGCTCGATGTTCATCGCGAACACCAGGGCGCCGTTGGTCAGCGGGGCGTACACGGCTTCGCCGGCGCCGCGGCCGGGGAGCGTGGTCGGCTGCTCGGAGAGCGCCTGGTCGATGGGGCCGCCGATCGGCTGGGTGGTGACCGCCGCGTCCACGAGTCCTTCGCGGAAAGCCGCGCGTCCTTCGGGGCTGCTGGTGGCGGCGACGGTGGCGGTCAGCGGGCGGGCCTGGCGGCACAGCCGGCCGGTCCACGACTGCCCGGCCATGCTGTGCTCGGCGTTGCCCGCGAGCCGGAGCGCGGTGCGGTTGTCCGGGCACGTCGCACTGGCCGCGGCAAAAGAGATGGGCGCGTACGCGGCCTGGCCGGCAGCCACCGCGACGGAGAACTCGCGGTCCGTGGGCACGTTGCCCGCGGCGACGCTGAACCCGACGTTCGCCGGGGTGAAGTCCTCGGCCGTCGAGGCGACGGTGGGCCGCAGCACCACCGCGACGCCGCAGGGTGCGACGTCGTCGCAGCCCAGGAACGAGCGGTCTTCCTTGGGGAGGATGCGGAACCAGGCTTCTCCCGCGCTGCCGGTGAGCCCGTACTGCGCGCCGTGCCCGTGGATGGTGCCCGGCGGCCGGTCGCCGCGGTCCGGGTTGGACTCCTGGACGTTGACGCCGTCGCAGCCGAGCGCGGTCGGCCTGGGGCCTTTGCACTGGTAGATGCCGAGCGCGTAGCTGTTCGCCATGAATCCGCTCCAGCGCACCAGGATGCGCTGGTTGACCAGGTCGGCGGTGGCGGAGAGCGTGACTTTCGGCCCGGTGCCGGGCCCGTCCGCGGCGGCCGCGGGCCTGCCGAGCACCGCCACCGCACTGACGGTGCCGAGGACGGTCGCGAGTACGGCGGCGAGGACGCCGGGCAGATGCCAGGGGCGGGCGCGGAACAGGGCGGGCACGTCGACTCCGGTCGGTCGTCGGTCGTCCGGGCCGGCCATGTCGGGGCGACGGCCTGCCCGGTTGGCGCAGCTACCGGAACACCACCTCACAGGTCCGCCGAACTCCCGTCCAGTACCGGGTGGTTGTGCTCACCCAGCCGTTTCTTCCCGCACATGAACGCGTCATCTTCCGTTGCCCGTTCCGTCCGGTGGCGGGCCGTTTCCGCCCCGGACATGTGGGACATCGAGCGTTTCCGCCACGGTCACGCCGGGCCGGTGCGCGGGCCGCGAGTGTTGTCGGCGTCGCTCCGGCGACGGAGGTCCACGCTCCGCAGCAGCACCGGCATTTCCTCGATATCCCTGTGATGTCCCAGAGAGGGAACTCCCATGATCCGCAAGCTCGCGACCGCAGCGGCGGCCGCTGCCACCGCCATGCTCCTGGCCGTCTCGGCGGGTGCCGCGCACGCCGACAAGTACGCCGGCGTCGGTTCCGACACCACGCAGGACGTGATGAAGGCGCTGACCAACCAGTACAAGCTGACCCACCCGGCGCACTCCTGGACGAGCATCAACGCCGGTGCCACGTCCGGTTCGATTCCGGCTGCGGGCAGCTGCCCCGGTGTGACGTTCTCGGCCGGCACTCCTGCCCCGAACGGCTCCAGCGCCGGCATCAACGCGCTGCTTGCCGACACCAACGGCTGCATCGACTACGCCCGTTCGTCGCGCGCCCTGAAGCCTGCCGAGGCGGCTTCGCTGACCGCGGTGCGGCTGGGCGGCGACGCGGTGTCGTGGTCCGCGGTCCCGTCGTCGGCCGGCGGCAAGGCGCCCGCGGCGCACAACCTGACGCTCGCGCAGCTCCGCGGCATCTACAACTGCACCTACACCAACTGGAACCAGGTCGGCGGCACCAGCGGCACGATCGTGCGCTACGTCCCGCAGTCCGGTTCGGGCACCCGCGACTTCTTCTTCACCACGGTCCTCGGCTTCGACCCGACCGTCCTGGGCGGCAGCAACCTGTGCGCCACGCAGCCCAAGGTCGTGCAGGAGAACAAGGGCACCGCCGTCACCGCACTGGACAAGAACAACGCGATCCTGCCCTACTCCAAGGCCGCCTGGACCGCGCAGTCCAACAGCGCCGTGACCGGTGTCGCGGACGCCCGCAACGGCTTCGTGCTGGGCAACATCGACGGCACCGCGCCCGGTTCGACCAGCCCGGCGTTCATCGGCAACCGGGACGTCTACAACGTCTACAAGACCGCGGGCGCCCCGACCGACCTGGTCGACTTCCTGACCTGGGCCGCCGCGCAGAACAGCATCAAGGCGACGTACGGCTTCACCGCCTGACGACGCTCCCCCAGCGCCCGCCGTCCCGGAGTACACGGCAACTCCGGGGCGGCGGTGCCGCGTTCCGGGCGGGAACCGCATCCGCTTCGGGGTGTGCCGATCTCGCGTCCGGCCGGTGTCGGGCCGACGCATGCACGGCACCTGACCGTTCCGTTGCGTCACCGGCTGTTTCCGCCGCGGTCGCCCCAGGCGCACCGCGCCCCTGCTTGTCTCGTGCTGTCTCGATGCGCACCTCCGCACCGGTTCGCTCCGCCGCCTGCGCGGCCCGGCTCTGTGAAGGAACTCCCCATGTCCACCGCACCTTTGGACGCTCCGGCTCTCGACGTCCCGGCCGATGTGCCGCGGCGCGTCGTGGTGCGCCGCAGCCGGGCGGACCAGGCGTACCGGTGGACCACGCGGCTGGCCGCGTGCACAGTCCTCGCACTGCTCGGCGCGATCGGCCTGTACCTGCTGCGCCGCGGCTACAACGCGATCGACGCGGTCGGCTGGGACTTCCTGACCGAGGACCGCTGGGCGCCGCGCGAGGGCGTCATCGGGGTCCGCGGGCTGCTGTCCGGCACCGTGCTGGTGGCGCTGATCGCGCTCGCGGTCGCGGTGCCGATCGCGCTGACCGGAGCGCTGTACATCACCGAGTACGCCCCGGCGAAGCTGCGCCGCACGCTGACCTCGCTGGTCGACCTGATGGCCGCGGTGCCGAGCATCGTGTACGGCCTGTTCGGGTTCTTCCTGCTGCAGCCGCAGCTGATCCCGGTGAGCCGCCGGCTGGCCGAGAACGCCGGGTTCCTGCCGGTCTTCGAGGTGCACAAGCTGGAGGGCTCGACGCGGTTCGCGGACGGGCAGTTCGCCTCGTCGCTGTTCATCGCGGGCGTGGTCGTCGCGTGCATGGTGATCCCGATCTGCTGCGCGGTGATGCGCGAGGTCTTCTCGCAGGCCCCGGCCGGCGAGAAAGAGGGCGCGCTCGCGCTCGGCGCGACGCGCTGGGGCGTGATCCGGTCGGTGGTGCTGCCGTTCGGACGCGGCGGCATCATCGGCGGCGTGATGCTCGGCCTCGGCCGCGCACTCGGCGAGACGATCGCGGTGGCGATCGTGCTGTCCTTCGACACCGGTTTCACGATCCGGGTCCTGGAGGGCACCGGGTCCACGATCTCGACGCTGATCATCCTCAAGTTCGGCGAGGCCGACGAGTTCGCGCTGTCCGCGCTGATGGCCGCGGGACTGACGCTCTTCACGATGACGCTGCTGGTCAACGTGGTGGCCGGGTGGGTCATCGCGAAGTCGCGGAGCGGCAGCGGTACTGACATCTGATCCTCGGACGGCGATCCTGCGGCACCTCTCGGACGCCCGCCGGGCTCCCCTCGGACGACCACGGACGACCACGGACGACCCACGGACGACTCTCGGAAGAAAGCAGAAGACCGCGGACATGAGCACCGTCACCCTGCCCGACGCCGCGCCGCCGCCCGGCGGCCCGGCTCCCGGCGCGGCCGCACCGCCGGCCGAGGCGCCGGCCCCTCCCCCGGAACGCCGGGTGCTGCTGCACCGGGTGCCGCGCGAGGAGGTCGGCGTGGCCGCCGCGGCCGCGGTCTCCGGGGCGTGCCTGGCGTGGATCCTGTACGGCCGGGTGCTGCCGGTGGCGGGATGGCAGGGCTTCCTGCTCACCGCGTACGCCGCGTTCCTGCTGATGTACGGGGTCGCGAGCAGACTGCGTACCGATGCCGTGCAGGCCCGGGACCGGCTGGCGGGTGCGGTGGTCGGGACCGGCATCGCCGCGCTGCTTGCCACGGTCGGGACCGTCGTGGTCTACATCTTCGTGCGCGGCTCGGGCTCGCTGGACTTCGCGTTCTTCACCGAGACGCAGGAGTTCTTCGGCGCGCTCAGCGGCCCGGACGTCGCCGTCGGCGCGGCGCACGCGATCGTCGGCACCCTGGAGCAGGTGCTGCTGGCCGCGGCCATGTCGGTGCCGCTCGGCATCGCCACCGCCGTCTACCTGAACGAGGTGCGCGGGCGCCTGGCCCATGTGGTGCGGATCGTGGTCGAGGCGATGAGTGCGCTGCCGTCCATCGTGGCGGGCCTGTTCGTGTACGCGATGCTCATCATCGGCCTGGGCCAGGGCCGCAGCGGGTTCGCCGCGTCGCTGGCGCTCGGGATCATGATGCTGCCCATCGTGACGCGCACCACCGAGGTGGTGCTGCGGCTGGTCCCGGGCGGGCTGCGCGAGGCGTCGCTGGCGCTGGGCGCGGGCGAGTTGCGAACGCTGTGGCATGTGGTGCTGCCGACCGCGCGCAGCGGCCTGGCCACCGCGGTGATCCTGGGGACGGCCCGCGCGGTGGGCGAGACGTCGCCGGTGCTGCTGGTGGCGGGCGGCAACGCGCGCATGAACTGGAACCCGTTCGACGGCGAGCAGGAATCGCTCGTGTTCTTCATCTGGCGCAACGTCAAGTCGCCCAGCGACCGGCTCAATTCGCTCGCCTTCGGGGGTGCGGTCGCGCTGGTGGCCATCGTGCTGGCGTTGTTCGTGGTCACCCGGCTGCTGGCCGGCCGAGCGCCGGGCGAGCTGAGCCGCCGCCAGAAGCGCCGGATCTCCCGAGAGGCGGTCTCGTCATGAACCCGTTCATGGACCCGCTCGTGAACCCGCTCGTGAACCCGCGTGCGGACGGCCGTACGGCGCGGGGCGCGGAGCGTGCGCGTACGTCGCCGATCGCCCGCTTCCTGCGGCTCGGTGCCGCGTTGGGGCTGGGCGTGGTGATGACGGTCGCGTCCGCGCCGCCCGCGAATGCGGCGATGGAGCCGGTGTACGGCTCCGGGTCGACCTGGAGCCAGGTCGCCGTGGACCAGTGGACCCGGGATGTCGCGGGGCGCGGTATCAAGGTGAACTACGGGGGCGGCGGGTCGACTCTCGGGCGTACCCAATTCCTCTCGAAGACCACGGATTTCGCGGTGTCGGAGATCCCGTTCCAGCCGCCGTACCGCGGCGTGGACGGGACCGTCTACAACGAGCTGGAGCAGGCCCGGGTCGCGGGCATCAACTATGCGTACCTGCCGATCGTGGCGGGCGGCACGTCGTTCATGTACCACCTGAAGATCCGCGGGCAGCTGGTGCGGAACCTGCAGTTGTCGCCGCGCACCATCGCGAAGATCTTCACCGGGCAGATCAAGGTGTGGAACCACGCGGACATCAAGGCCGACAACCCGTCGATCCCGAACCTGCCCGCGACTCCGGTGACACCGGTGGTGCGGTCCGACGGGTCGGGCACCAGCGCGCAGTTCAGCCTGTTCATGTCGAAGCAGACGTCGGACATCTGGACGAAGGGCATGACGTCGGACTTCCCGGTGCCGGAGGGCGCGAAGGCGCAGCCGGGGTCGGACGGCGTGGCGAACTGGGTGGCGGCCGGGTACGGCGACGGGTCCATCACGTACGTGGAGTACGCGTACGCCAAGCAGCGCAACTTCCCGGTGGCGTCGGTGCGCAACTTCTCCGGCGCGTACGTGCAGCCGACTGCGGACGCGGTGGCGATCGCACTGACCCGGGTCGAGCTCGCGGACGACTCGACGCAGAAACTCGACGGGGTCTACACGATGCCGGACCCGCGGGCCTATCCGGTGTCGAGCTACAGCTACATGATCGTGCCGACCAACATCGCGTCCGGTTCGCGGTTCACGGCCGGTCGCGGCGAGACGCTGGGCCGGTTCATCCGGTACTTCCTGTGCGACGGGCAGAAGCAGGTCGCCACGCTGGGCTACTCGCCGCTGCCGCCGCAGCTCGTCCGGTTCGGGTACGACGCGGTCAAGCGCATCCCGGGCGCACCGGACCCGGGTGCGCTGCCGCGCGACCTGAACAACATCACGCAGGCCGAGTACGAAGCCTGCCCGAACCCGACGTTCCAGCCGGGCTTCATCCGGCCGATCGACCGGTCGGGCACAGGCGGGGGCTCGTCGGGCGGCGGTGCCGCGGCCGGCGGCGGCACGGGCGGGTCGCGGACGTCGGGCGGCGGGTCCGCGGCCGGGGCTTCGAGCGGTTCCGGGGGCGCCTCGGCGGGCGGCGCCACGGGGGCGTCCACGGCAGGCGCCGCGACGGGCGGGGATGCGGCCGGGGGCGCTTCGGGCGGCGACCCGGCCGGCGAGGGCCCGGCAGGCGATGCGGACGGCGACGGCGTGGCGGACGGCACCGGCGACTCCGCGGGCGGCTCGGGCGGCTCCGGCGGCTCGGGCAACACGTCCGGGCCGGTCGCGCAGAGCGCGGGCGCGATCGACCTGAACGACCCGCCGGCGGTCCCGGCCATCTGGTTCTACGCGCTGGCCATCGGGTGTCTGGCACTGGCGGTGGGCGGTGGACCGGCGTTCTACGCGTACCTCGACAGGCGGCGCGGTGCGGTGGGGGTCGCCTCGGACCGCTGACGACCGCCCTGCTGGCCGGCTGACCGCCTGGCCGGTTGACCGCCTGACCGCCTGGGGCAGCGTCCGACGACCACGGGCGGCTGGCGGCCAACGGAACACCCACAGAGTCCCGCCGGCATCTCGACCAGTCCCACTGCATCTCGACCAGTCCCACCGACCGCGCACGGCAGCGCGCGCCATCTCGGCCTGCCCGTATTCGGTTCTCCGGCCTGCCCGTACGCGGCAGCCCGGCCTTCCACCCCGAGAGGAAACCCGTCCCATGAGGTTCACCCGTCCCCGTGTCCTGGCCGCCGCCGTGCTGCCGCTCGCCCTCGCCGCAGCCGTCTCCGCACCGTCGGCCGAGGCCGCGAAGCGCCCCGCGCCGCGGACCACCCCGGCGCCTGCCCCGGCCGTCCTGGTCACCCCGAACTTCGTTGCGGTGAACGGCGGTACGGCGATCGCGAAGGCCAACGTGCCGTGCCCGGCCGGGGCCACCGCGTTCCGCTTCACGGTCAGCGGCCCGGACGTCTTCACGGTCTTCGGCAGCGACTTCCTGGGCACGCCGCTGCCCGCCGACCGGATTCCGGACAGCGCGCAGTTCGGCGCCCAGCCGGTGTTCGACGCGGACAGTGTCCCGGTGCCCGGCGAGACGTACCGGCTGAGCGCGCAGTGCCTCGACGAGGCGCTGAACGTCACCACACTGGCCGGTGCCGACGTCAAGGTGAACAACGGCGTGTGGAGCACCCTCAAGCCGGTCGTGTACGCGCTGCCCGCCAAGGTCGGCCAGTTGCGCATCGCGCTGGTCGCGTACACCGGCTTCGCGGGCGGTGAGCAGGTCTCCGGCGTCCTGCGGGCGGCGGACGGCACCACGACGCCGGTCACCGTGCAGCCGCAGGGCACCGACTCGGCCGGCCGCGGCGCCGCGCTGCTGCAGATCCCGGCGGCGGTCGCGGACGGCTCGTACACGCTGGTCCTGACCGGTGCGCAGTCGCAGGCGACCGGCGAGACCGCGGTCACCGTCGACACCACGCGGATCTGGTGGTGACCGCCTTGCCGACCAGATCCTCTTGGCCCACCCGGGCCTTGGGTGCCGCCGGGGCGGTGCTCGTGGTGGCCGCGGTCACCCCGGCGCTCTCCGCGCACGCCGAACCCGAGCCGCCCGCACCGAAGTTGATCCTGGAGCCGACCACCGGGTCGATCCCGCAGCTCGGTCCTCCCGCGGTCGAGGGCACGGGTGCGAAGTGGCGCTCCGATACGCCGTGCCCGGAATCGCATGCAGCAGCGGCGAGATACGAGGTGGTGAGCCCCGAGGGGCTGCCCACACTCATCGCTGACGACCCGCTGCCCGCCGACCGGATCCCGAACCCGGGCGAGGCGTACGGGGAGATCCCCTTCTTCGACTACGTGGGCGTATACCCGGCGTCCGGGACGGTCTGGCAGCTGCGCGTGCAATGCCTGGACGCGGCGGGCGCGACGCAGCCGCTGGCCGCCGTCAACCTGCGCATCAACGGGACGACATGGACGGCCGAGGAGATCACCCAACCGCCGGTGTACCACCCGGCATTCCGCGCCGACCTGGTGCAGATCAAGGCGGGCGCCGAAGCCACGATCGACGTAACAGGGTTCAAGCCCGGCGAGCAGATCACGGTCGCTGCCCGCCCAGAGGCCGACGCGACCGCCCCACCAGTCGTATTCGGCACGCTGACCACCAACTCCGGCGGCCAGATCATCGGCACGGCCACCCCACCCGCTGCCTGGACCACCGGCCGGTACCGGATCGTGGTGACGGGAGCCCAGTCGGCGGCGTCCGTCCAGACCACGGCCACCATCGTGGCCGCGAACTTCGCAGTCGCCCTCGACCCGCTCAGCGCGAAGCCGGGTGACCCGATCGCCGTCACGCTCACCGGCTTCCAGGCCCAGGAGGAGATCGACCTGACGATCGCCGGCACGGACGGAACTCCCAAACCCTGGAAGACGCTTACTGCAGGGGCAGACGGCAGCGCCACACAGTCCGCGGCCCTGCCCTCGACCCTGACCGCGGGCCCGCACACGGTCTACGTGAAGGGCAAGACGTCACAGGCGGCGGCCAGCCAGCCGATCATCGTCACCGGCACCCCGACGACCCCGCCCACGACCCCGCCTCCGACCACTCCCCCACCCACCACGCCTCCCCCCACCACACCGCCACCCACGACGGACCCGCCGACCACCGGCCCGACCACGGCGTCCCCGACCACCACCGCACCCGGCGGTGACACGGGCGGCTCAGGCGGAGACTCGGGCGGCTCCACTGACGGAAGCTCCGGCGGATCGCACGGCGGTGGCGGCGGCCCCGCAAAGACCGGCGCCCTCAGCGACCCGCGCCTGGTCGGCTCCCTCGGCGCCGCCCTGATGGCCGGCAGCGGCGCCCTCTGGTACCGCACCCGCCGCCGCTCGGCCCTCCTGGAGGCCGACGGCCAGCTCTAGCAGGCCACTTCCCCACCAGAATCCGAAAGGGGCGGCGCCACCGAGGGTGCGCCGCCCCTTTCCCATACCCGCGACTTCGCTTCGCCCCCGCCCACTCGGTGCCGCATGGCGCCTGCATCGGGCTGCACACCCGTGCCGCGGTGACTTGATCCGGCTGACGCGGCCCGGCTATTCGACGGCGCTGAGGCGGGCGAAGGTGACGAGGTTGCCGGTGTAGCCGTTTTGTTTGTCGTACGAGCCGCCGACGGTCACGATTCTCAGTTCGGGGACGCCGGTCCCGCCGTATACGCGTTCCGCAGGGAAGTCCTTCTTGCCGAAGACCTGGACGGCGTAGACGGTGAATACCGCGGTGCTGCCGTCTTCACGTGGGACGCGGATGACGGCGCCCTTGCGGACCGTGGCCAGGTCGTAGAAGACGGCCGGGCCGGTCGGGACGTCGACGTGGCCGACGATCACCGAGGTGCCCTCGGCGCCGGGCGTGGACGAACCGTCGTACCAGGCCGCCAGGTTGCGCTCTTTGTCGGTCGGGGCGTCGATCCAGCCCTTGTCGGTGAGGCCGACGCGTACGAGCTTCGCCTGCACGCCGATGGATGCGATCTCGATGAGGAGGGGCGGCGACGGGGGCATCGGGGGCGGCGCGGTGACCGTCGGGGACGGGATGGGGGCGGCGACCGGGACGGCGACTGCACCGGCGGGGGCGGCTGCGGGCGCGGCGGCTGCGGCCGGGGCGGCAGCGGGCGCCGCTGGTGAAGCTGGTGGCGCGGGTGCCGGGGCGGCCGACTTTGCCGGCGGTCCCGGTGCGACCGGGGCCTGCGCTGTCGGTGCAGGCGACGAGTTGGCGGACGGGGCCGGGCTCGTCGCGGCTGCGGGGCGGCCGGCGTCGCGTGAGGAGGAGTCGAGCCCTTCCTGCATGATCGCGATCCCGGTGAGGATGGTGGTGAGCACCGCGAAGACGGTGAACAGGCGGCCGCGTCTCGTCAGTTGCCTGGGCTGCGCGCCCGCGGGATTCGTACGGGCAGAGGGACGGGGTCTCGGACGCGGACGTGCCGGCGGGCCTCCGGTGGTGCGCTTGCGTACCGCGGTCCGGGCCCGGCCCGCGTCCGGCGATCCGGCGCGGCGGGGGTCGATCTTGACGCGCGCGGTATGCCGCGACTTGGACGATTCGACCGGGCGGACGCTGGGGCGTCGGCGCTCCGATGCGGAGCCGCGCGCACGGGTGCCTTCCAGTCGCATCCGGGTGGCCGTGTTGGGTCCCTGCTTCGCGGCGCTGCGTCGCGGGGCGGGCTTCGCTGCCGATGGGGGACGCGAACGCCGCTCGGGATCCGGTCTTCTGCCCTCGGCAGACCGTCTGGACGACGAGGGCGACGCAGGGGCCTTGGATCGCGCCCTCTCCGATGACGAAGACGCCCGCCGCCCGGACTCGGCGCCGTCCGTACGCGCCGGACCTACCGAACGTGCAGACCCTGCCGGACGTGCCGATCGCGTCGGACTCGTGGAGCGGGGCGGTTCCTCTCGGCGCCGCTCGCGCGATCCCGGCGACCGCGCCTCCGCGTCGGCTTCCCGGCGCCGTACGCCCCGGGATTCGGGCGGGGCGGCCTTGCGCGCCGGAGCCCTACGTCCGCTGTCGGCCACGCCGTCCGCCCTTTCTCGAATCCGTACGCACCGCAGGCGCCAGACGCGCCAAGAGCACCGAGGGCGCCAAGACCGCCGAACCTGCCGGGCGCGCCGGCACGTTCGCCTCCTCCGCATGCCGATACCGCCGCGGGGGGGGCGGGGGGCCCCCCCCCCCGCCCCCCCCCCCCCCGCCCCCGGCGACCCCCCCCCCCCCCCAAGCCCCCCCTGGGCACGGTCTCCCCGAGACCGGCCGCCCGCCGCCGGCGACGGCGGATTCCCGAATCACCGCCGTACGCCCATGTCAGCGGTCGGCGGAGCGCTTGGCGCCGCCGTGCCGCAGGAGTCTGATGCCGATGAACAGCGCGCCCAGCGCGACCGCGATCCCCGTCGCGGTCGTCGCCGGGTCGGGCGCTGTGTCTTTGTCGGCCCCGGTGCCGAATTCGTCGGCCGGGACCAGGTTGCCGAATACGTCGCGGACCATGGCCACCGAGCGAGCCATGCCTCCGCCGCTTCCGCCGGGCGGGCTGCCGAGTGCCGCGCACGACACGGTGAATGTCTTGTGCTTCGCCTGTCCGGACTTCCCTTCGCCGTGCCACGTCAGCCGGTACTCGCCGTTGGCCACGACCAGCGGACCCGAATGCCCGGCCCCGTCGGCCGCGGTCGCCACCAGCCCCGACAGCGCCGCGCCCGATTCGCCGCCGACGCGCGCGGTGGTGCGCGCGCTTCCGGCGGCCTCGACGTTCCCCGCGATCAGCGCGGTGCCGGGCTGCGGGACGACAGCCCATGGCACCTTGCGTCCCGCAGGGAAGCCGGTCGCATCCACGTAGAACCGGCAGACCTTCGCGTGGTCGCGGGTGTCGCCGAAGGCCGTGGTCGTCGCATGCACCCGCATCTCGCCGGCCCCGGGCTCGGCGGACGCGACCGCCGTCTCCGGCACGGCCGCACCGACCGCCAGGACCACGATGCACGCGGTCCCCACACGGACGGAGACGACAGCCACGAGGCGACTCCCGGCGTTCGTCCGACTGCCTGTCAGTCGGATAGACCGACTATCGATCGGCCCATCGCTCTTTTCGCACCGATGTGCGACGACGCGCAGAAACGCCATCCATTCGGGCTAGTGACGTACCCGCGCGCCAAGGTCGTAGGCCGTACCGGGCACGGCGGGCCCGATGTCGTCAGCAAGATGGGCGACGACCACATCCGCCGCCTCGTAAGGATCCGCAGTCTCCGCAGGCGCCCATTCCGGCGACCGTGGCTCTCGACACCACACGACGCAGTACAACCCGCTGCGCGTCGGTTCGATCGCCGGGATGTCGAACGTGTACGGGTACTCGGTGCAGCGGCTGAAGTCGAGAGAGAAGTGGGTGGCGAAGGGGACCGGCTCCCGAAGCCAGAGGCGGCTGCAGGCGGCCTCGACGAGGCGCCTGCTGACATGTCGCGCAGCCGTATCCGCCTCCGTGAGGCCGGCGACCCGGACTGGTCGCGCTGCGCCATCGACTCCGTCAGCGTACGAACGCCCAAAGAGGGGACCGGACCGGATGGCCCGCCGCAACACCGACCAAAACGCGGCCTTAAGCCGCGGTCACCGCGGGTGGATGCCCGGGCGGGCGCTGCGGGTCGCGGCCGCCCGGACGCTGGGTGCCGTCCCGTCCTGGTCCGGTGCGGGTCTGATCGTTGCCTCGGCCGTACTGGGACCCGGGGGCGCGGCTTTTCAAAGTTTCCTCCGACGCGGGGATTTCGTCGGCTTGATCCTGATCGTGGATGTGCGCCGATGACGATGTCCACGCCGACAGACTTTGCCCGCGGATCGTTGTTGCCCGCGACAAAACCCCATGTCAGCCGAGGCGGTTCGGCGGCGGAGTGCTTGGCCGTGATCGGCGATGTGCCGTGGGATATTGCCCGGGGCGGTGCTGTGGGAGGGTGACGCGCGGCCGGACGGGATCGATGAAATGACTGCTGTGCCAGAGTTGCTCACCCCGGCAGGGTCGAGTGTCGAGAGAGCGGAACCCATGACCAGGTATGGCGCGGAGGGCGGTGGGTCGAAAGTGCACCCGGTGGTCACGGGTCTCGCCGAAACCCTCCTCGGCCGCGTCGAATCGGTCGCCACGGTGATGGCCGAGACGATCATGCGCGAGATCGACGCTTACCGTGACCACGATGTGCGTCCGGACGACGTGCTCACCAAGTCGCGCGTCAACACCTGTGCGATTCTCGAACACCTGGCGGGAGGCGAGGTGTTCGACATGACCGGGCCGGCCGAGACCGCCCGTCTGCGGGCGAAGCAGGGCATCGCGCTGACCGAGGTGATCCGGGCCTACCGGCTCGCGTTCATCGTCGTCTGGGAGCAGCTCCTGCAGGAGGCGAACCGATCCGGTCGAGAGGCGGAGGAGGCGCTGCTGTTCTCGGCCCAACACGTCTGGGAGATGTCGGACACCATCTCGGTCGCCGCCACCTCCGCCTACCGGGACGCGCTCGCCGAGCGGATGCTCGAAACCGATCGGCGGCGCTCGGCGCTGGTCGCCGCACTGGTCGACGGGCCGCCGCCGAGCAGCGACACGGTGTGGGAGGTGGCGCACATGCTCGGCTTCCCGTACACCGGAACCTTCCTGCTGGTGAGCGCCGAGACCGTCTCCGTCGCCGACACGCCGCTGCCCGGGTTGGACGCGAAATTGCGTGAGATGGAAGTCGATTCAGCTTGGCGTGCGCAGCCGGGGCACGAACTCGGTGTGCTGTCCTGTCCGAACCGGAAGTCCGCCGCCGGGGCGCTCGACGTGCTCGGTGCCGCGGTGTCCGGGCGGGTGGGCGTGAGCCCGGTATACGAACGCCTCGACCAGACCCCGCGGGCCCTGCGCTACGCCCAGGTCGCGCTCGAGTCCCTCCCCGAAGGGGCATGCGCCATAAGGCAGTTGGACGACACGCCGCTGACCGAGATGGTGATGAACAACCTGGAGACCACCCGCCGTGCGGTGAACCGCATCCTCGGCGGCGTCCTCTCCCTGCCCGAAGCCGACCGCGGCACGCTCCTCGCCACCGCCCGCGCCTGGATCGAGGCGCACGGCTCGGCCGCCGACGCCGCACGTGCGCTGCATTGCCACCAGAACACCGTCCGGTATCGCATGCACCGTCTGGAGGAGTACCTGCGCGGCCCGCTGAACGACCCCAAAATCGCCGCCGAACTCGCCATGGCCCTCGACGCGGTGGGCACCTTCCCCGCCCTCCTCGAACTCCACCCGGACTCGAACGTGCCGTTGCCGACCGTGCGTTCGTATTAGTCCGGCACCGGATCGTGCGGGTGGACCCGCCGCACCCCCCGCGAAGATCTCGCTCAAGCCGCGCGCCGATCCTGACCGACGACGGGGTTCCGTTGCGGTCGACGGTCCGATGGATCCTCGGGCCCTTCTTGCCGCGGGCGGTCGTATCCGGTTCGGTCCGGTTCGGTCCGGTCCTCTCTTGAGCGTACGTACGCTGACGGAGTCGATGGCGCAGCGCGGCCAGTCCGGGTCGCCGTCCTGCCTGGTCGCGGTGTGGCGAGCGGACCACGCTCTCAATCCCCGTACGGGGAGCGGGTGAAGGCGGCGCGGTAGGCGCTCGGGGGGAGACCGATGCGGCGCAGCATGTGGCGGCGGAGGGAGTCGGCTGTGCCGAGGCCGCTGGTACGGGCCACCTGCTCCAGGGGGAGGTCGGTGGTCTCGAGGATCTCGCGGGCCCGGTCGATGCGTTGGTGGAGCAGCCACTGAAGCGGGCTCGCGCCGGTCTCGGCCTGGAATCTGCGGGTGAGGGTCCGCACGCTGGTGCGGCCGTGGGCGGCGAGGTCGGCCAGGGTGAGCGGCTCGTGCAGGCGTTCCAGGGCCCATGCGCGGGTCGCCGCCAGTTCCGAGCCGCGTTCGGGCGGGAGCGGGGTCTCGATGAACTGCGCCTGCCCGCCCGGGCGTACGGGTGCGGCGACGACCAGGCGGGCGACGTTGTTGGCCACCGCGGCGCCGTAGTCGCTGCGGACCATGTGAAGGCACAGGTCGATGCCCGCGGAGAGCCCGGCGGAGGTCAGCATCTGCCGGTCCTCCACGAACAGCACGTCCGGCCGCAGCTCGACCTGCGGAAAGCGGCGTGCGAACTCGCCCGACATGAGCCAGAAGGTCGTCGCGCGGTGCCCGTCCAGGAGGCCGGCCTGGGCGAGGACGAACGCTCCGGTGCAGATGGACGCGATGCGGCGTCCGGCGGCGGCTGCGGCCCGCAGCGCGTCGAGTACGCGCGGGTCGGCGTCGACCCGGGCGCCGGTGCCGGTCACGATCACCGTGTCCGCCGCGGCGACCGCGTCCAGGCCGCGGGAGACGACGACGTCCAGGCTGCCGGAGGCCGCGACCACGCCGGGGTCGGCGGTGCAGATGGTGACGTCGTAGCCGGGCAGGCCCTCGATGAGGGTGGCGCCGAAGACCAGTTCGGGGATGGACAGGTCGAAGGAGGTCACCGGCGGTACGGCAATCACCGCGATGCGGTGCGGTTCCTGACGTTCGGTCACTTCAGTGCCCCTGATCGGTCGTGGCCCGAACTTCGGGATATCTGGCATTCCGGCCACTACTTTAGGCACGTACACCCGACGAGAGTCGATGTGTGATCCCGCCTGCCGCGGGAGCACATGGACATCGATCTGCTCGGGAGAACTACCGTGGCCCTCCACGTCATCACCGGCGCCGGCGCGACCGGCAGCGCAACCGCCCTCCTCCTCGCCGAAGCCGGCGAGCATGTACGCATCGTCACGCGCAGCGGCGGCGGCCCGGAGCACCCGCTCGTCGAGCGCGTCGCCGCGGACGCCTCCGACCCCGACGCACTCACCGCGCTCGTCGAAGGTGCCCGAACGCTCTACAACTGCGCGGCACCGGCGTACCAGGACTGGCGTACGGCCTTCCCGCCGCTGGCTGCGGCGCTGCTCACCGCCGCCGAACGCACGGGCGCGGACTACGTGATGCTCGGCAACGTCTACGGCTACGGCCCGTTCGACGGTCCGCTCACCCCTGACCTGCCCATGGCCCCGACCACCGCGAAGGGGCGGGTACGGGCGGCGATGTGGGAGGACGCACTCGCCGCGCACCGCGCCGGGCGGATCCGGGTGGCCGAGGTGCGTGCCAGCGACTACCTGGGGGCGGACGCCCTGTCCCTGTTCACACTCATGGCCGCACCCGCGATCCGGGCCGGCGAGGTGGCCGTCGTCCCGGCGGATCCCGACGTCCCGCACAGCTGGTCGTACACCGGGGACGTCGCCCGCACGCTGGTGGCGGTCGGTACGAGCACCCGACCGGAGGTGTGGGGCCGTGCGTGGCACGTCCCGTCGGTGTCCGAACTGCCGCTGCGCGGCTTGGCCGACCGCCTCGCCGCCGCGGCCGGCGCCCCGCCTGCGCGGGTGGCGAGCATGTCCGATGCGGAGTTGGCGGCACTCGCCGCCGCGGACGACCTCATGGCCGAGGTCGCCGAGATGCGGTACCTAGGCGACGAACCGCTGTTCCTGGACGCCTCCGAGACCGTGGCCGCGTTCGGCGTGCGACCGACCGGACTCGAGGTGGTGCTGGCCGAGATGGCCCGGACCCCGGTGCACTCCCCCGTGTGACTTCGCGCGGCGGGACACCCGGCTGCAGCGCCTTCCGGTCCGAAGGCATGAAAAGGCCGCCGAGCGCCGCGAAATTGCGGTGGCTCGGCGGCCTTCTCATGCCTCCGGGGCCGGTCGGCGGAGCCTTTCATCAGGCGCTGTTCAGCGGTAGATGTCAAGAGAAGATGACAAGTTCTGCGCGTATTGGCCCAGGTCAGAGGGTGTGATCGAAATTGCCGACGTGGTGACACGTGCCGATTGCCGAGGGCCCTCCGGATGGTCTTGAAAGCACTGCGCCGACCGTGCAGATTGCGCTCTTCACCGGCAGGCATGCGACATGCCTTGCCCCCGGAAAGGAGCACGATCCGGTGTTGCAGAAATTCACGCTGCGGCGGAGCACCTCCGCAATGGCCGCAAGCGCGCTGGCGTTTGCGGGCCTCGCCGCGGCGGTCGCCCCGTCGGCGGGCGCGGGCACGGTCGCGCCGACCGTGCACTGCGTCCTGCCGATGGGGCAGGGGGAAGCGACCGGCCCGCAGAGCGTCACGGTCGAACTGGACAAGACGGCGGTGGAGCCGGGCGGACTGATCAAGGGCAAGGTCACGCTCGGGGAGTCCCCTGCCAAGAGCACCGTGACCATGGCCGACATCCCGACCACGCCGACCATCGACCTCGCGATGAAGGGCGCGGCGACCGGGACCGTCACCATCACCGGTCCCGAGGTGCCGATCAGCGTCGAGCAGGGCAAGCCGGTGCCGATCCCGCCGTACGAGGGAACATTCACCGTCCCCGCGTCGGCGGCAAACGGGACCGTCGAGTTCACCGTGGCCAAAATGGTCACGTACACGAAGGTGATCGGGCAGACCTTCTCGACCACCTGCGACATCGTCTCGGGCGGCGACGCCGTCGTGGCGTCCGTGGACGTCGGCGGCTCGACCGGCGAGCAGCCCACGGTCGCCGCCGCCGAGGGCGTGCACCTGCTCGGCTCCCAGGTCGCGGTGACGGGCACCAAGTGGACGCCGAACGCGGCGGTCACCGCGTCGCTGTGCGACGCGGACGGCTCGGCGTGCTCGGCGTCCGCGTTCACGGCGAGCACCCTGGCGGTGGACGCGCAGGGCAACCTGAGCGGCACCGTGACCCTCGCCGCCACCGGGATCGCGGACGGCGCGCACCTCATCAAGGTGGGCGACGGCGCCAAGGAAGCCACCGGCGCGCTGGCGACCAAGGCGAAGGTGACGACCGAGCGCAACGCGACCGTCGACCGCGCCAGCGGCCCGGTCGGCACGGTGGTCACCATCCACGGCACCGAATGGCTGCCCAACCGGCGGGTCATCATCACGGGCGTGGGCTCGCCGAGCGACCCGGTACTCGTCACGGCGGGCCCGGACGGCACGTTCGTGGCCACCTGGACGGTGGACAGCGACCAGGTCACCCACATCCGCCTCCGGCAGAGCGGGGCGGACGTCGAACCCACCCTCATCCCGTTCACGGTGACGACCGGCGGGCAGACCGAGACGCAGGGCGTGTCGGTGACGCTCGCCCCCGGTCAGCTGACGATGAGTCAGGCCGGGGCCGGCATCGACTTCGGCTCGGCCACCATGAACGGCACCGCGCAGCAGCTGAATGCGCCGCTGAACCAGGTGACCGTCGTCGACGCGCGCGGCGGCGGCCTGGGCTGGTCGCTGACCGGCATGATGACCGATCTCGTCGCGGCCAACGGCGTCGACAAGATCCCGGCCGGGAACATCGCCTGGGCCCCGGCCTGTGCGGCGGCCCCGGGCAGCCTGTCGCCGGTGGCCACCGGCACCGCCGGTCCGCTCGGCAGCACGGCGGCGACGCTGTGCAGCCAGGCACCGGACAGCACCAAGGCCACGGGCGGCAAGTTCACCGCCGATGCGCAACTCACCCTCACCACCCCCGAGTTCGCCGCGGCGGGTGCCTACACGGGGACGCTGACGCTGTCCCTGACCTGACCCACCGACCGGTGGACCCGGAGGCCGTCGCCCGTCGCGAATTCACGCCGGGCGGCGGCCTTCCGTCTTCTGCCGACGCCTGGCCCCGGAGGCCCGCCGACGTCGACGCGGTGGTTGCCGCGTCGACGGGCGCGGCCTAGGGTCGGACGCATGAATCCCTGCGAGCCTGGTAGATGACGGGCGAATTCACGGAATCCCGGCGCATTGCGGCGCTGGCCGCCCTGCGGAAGGGCGAGGTACGTACAGGGGTCGTCTCCTCGATCGTCAACTTCGGCGTCTTCGTCGATATCGGGGGCGTGGACGGCCTGGTAAGCGTCGCCGAACTTTCCTGGACGCACATCGACCATCCCTGCGAAGTCGCTTCGGTGGGTGAGGTGGTCGACGTAGAAGTGTTGGACATCGACGTGTACCGCCAGCGGGTGTCGCTGTCCCTGAAGGCCCGCCGGCCAGACCCTTGGCAGGCGTTTGCCGACGAGCACACAATCGGCGAGGTCCTCGACGGCATCGTGACCAAGATCGTGCCCTTCGGCGCCTTCACCAGGGTGGCGTCCGGTATCGAAGGTCTCGTCCACGTAAGCGAGTTGGATCCCCAGCCGATCGGGGATCCCGAGGACGTGGTCTCGGTCGGCGATGCGGTGCGGGTTCGGATCATCGACATGGATCTCGAGCGCCGCCGGATCAGCTTGTCCATGCGCGGGGTCGGGAGCGTGCCCTGACGTCGTAGGCGGCCGGGTGGGGGCGTCAGAGCCACAGCGCCCCCACCCAGCTTGCCGGCTCGCCGGTTCGCCGGTTCGCCGGTTCGCGGGTCAGCCGAAGACCGCGATTCCGTTGGCGACAGGGCGCTCCTTGCCGCCGTCGAGGGTGTTGCGGACGGCGATGCGGCCCTTGTCGCTGCCACGGGCCGCCAGGGTCACGGATCCTCCGCCGTCCAGGTACGCCGCATCAGTGCAGCCCAACGGCTTGAGTGCAGCGGCCAGTTCGGGCAGCGTCAGGCCGGGCGATTTGCCGCCGCGGCCGTCCGTGGCCAGCAGCTTGAGGCCGTGGCCGTTGGACCTGATGCACACGGCGGACCGCGGTGCGGGGCCGCCCGGTTCCAGGCCGGCCACCGGGCTGCCGCCGCGGATCAGCGGGTACGCGCCCAAGGCGAACGCGTACCGGGCCCCGCTCGCCGAGGCGAGGTCGTACGCCACGTCGACCGGCGTACCGGGCGCAAGTCCGCGCAGCGCGTGGGCGCCTGCGTCGCGGCCGAGCAGGACGGTGGTGCCGGTGGGGATAGCCCCGTCGCCGGGTTCCGCAGCGACTCCCTGGACCTTGCCGTCGCGCACCGTCACCTCGGCGACGTCGGCGGCACACGCAGCGGCGCGGCTGCTGTCCGAGCCGCAGACCGCGCGGGCTCGGGACGGGGTGCCCCACTGCGAGGTGAACACGCCGACCGAGCCGACCGGAAGCGCGTACTGATTGAGCCCGCTCACGTCCAGCGGGCCGTTCGGGGTGCCGATGGTGCCGCGTACGGTGAGGCGGTCGAGTCGGGCTGTGCCGCCGGTATCGACGCCGAAAACGTGCTCGGGGCCTTCACCTTGCGGTGGGCGTGGCCCGTACCGCTGAGCCAGGGGCACGGGCCCCTTCAGCGGATTGCCGCCGTCGACGGCGGGGCCGCTCGGGGCTCCGGTCACCGGTACGCCGGCGTGCTGGGACTCGTCCATGTGGAAGAAGTCCCCGTTGATGCCGGCCACGGCCCCCTGACGGCCCGTCATGCGGCTCACGGTGTCGCGGGCGGCCACCGTGCCGGGATACAGCAGTCCGACGCGCGGACCGCCGGCGCGCATGCCGACCGCGACTTCGTGGATACGGGCGTCGCCGCGCGGCGTGTCGAAGGTGAACGTGCGGTACGCCACGCCGGGCGCGATCGTCTCGATCCCCGCTGCCGAGGCCGCGGATGCCGCCGACGCAGCCCCGGCGGACGGGCTGCCGACGGCGAACGTCGAGGCGACAAGGGCAAGGGGCAGGGAAATTCGGATAGAAGTATGCATTCATCGACCTTGGTCACGCCGACGCTGCTCCCTGCCGCAAACACGCCCTGGATCGCAGGCGCACCCCTCGTCCGGCCCAGCCACCTGCGCGGTCCACGCTCAGTAAAGCTGCGCGAACGGAGCTGTCAACGGCGTTGACTCGGGAGGCCTCCGACTCGTACCGTCCCAGGGTCGCCTCGGTGAGTCCGCCGCGGGCCTGGCCGGATCACCCGAGGAGTCACCGATGTCCGCTGCCCTGACGCAGCCTGCGCTGGAGTTCGCGTTCGAGGTCCGGGTCCTCCTCGCCGCCGCCCGCCACATCGGGCACGGGGCGGGGGAAGTCACCGAGTTCGTGCCGATCACCGGCGGCACGGTCGACGGTCCTCGCCTGCGCGGCAAAGTCCTGCCCGGCGGCGGAGACTGGTGCGACAAGCGCGGCGAGGTCTACCAGCTCGACGCCCGCTACCTGCTGGAAGCGGACGACGGCGCGGTCATCGACATCACCAACCGCGGCTACTACCACGAGGAAGACCCGGCGAGCCCGGCTCGGCACGACGGAGACCTCGAGGTCGCCGAGCCGGGCATCTACTACCGGACGTCGCCCGTCTTCCGTACCGACGCCCCGGCGCATCTCTGGCTCGCCCGCACGGTGTTCGTCGGCTACGCACGAGGCGACGACTCCGAGGTCGTGATCCGGTTCTACGCGGTCGCCTGAGGTTCGCGCTGCGCCGCGCGCCGCGATCCGCCCTACCGGCCAGTCACCTTGGCCGGAAATCGGCGCACGCTGCGGGGCAGCGGGGCGCCAGGATGTGCGTCGGCACTGATCACGGCTGATCGTCTGGCCGGGCCGGACAGCGCCGAATCGTTCGTCCGACGACACGGGGGCAGTCGTGAGATCGAGCGCAGAGGTACCGGAAGGCCGAGGAACGACCGAGGCAGCCGGTTCAGCCGCGTCCGCTGATCTCTCCGGCGATGGCGGCGATGACGGCGGTGTCCGCGAGTCGGTGGTCGTGGCGGTGGAGGAGGGACCGGGCCCGAAGCCGGAGGCGGAGCCGGGGTCGGGCTCGGAGCCGGGTGCCCGGGTCTCGTCGTCGGATCAGCCGGCGCCGCTCCCGCCCTTCGCCCTGCGTCCCGTCCTTGCCGTCGTCGGGACGCTCGGCGCGATCCTCACCGCCCTGTCCGGACGCTACGGCTTTCACCGCGACGAGCTGTACTTCGTCGCAGCCGGTCACCACCTCGACTGGGGCTACGACGACCAGCCGCCGCTCACTCCCCTCCTCGCCCGGGTGTCCACCGAGCTGTTCGGGGAGACGCCGCAGGGATTGCGCGTGGTGGCCACGCTTGCCGGGATGCTGATCGTCGTGCTCGGTGCCCTCATCGCGCGCGAACTCGGAGGCGGGGCAAGGGAGCAGACCTTCGCAGCGGTGTGCACGGCAGGTGCGGGGCTGGTGCTCGCGATCGGGCACATGGTGACGACCGTGACGTTCGACGTGCCGATGTGGCTGCTCGTCACCTGGATCGTGATGCGGCTGCTGCGTACCGGCGATCGGCGCTGGTGGCCCGCGCTCGGGGTCGCGGTCGGGGTGGCAGGGCAGAACAAGGACCTGATCGTGCTGCTGGTCGGGTCGCTGCTGCTCGGCGTGCTGCTGGCCGGCCCGCGCGAGGTGCTGCGTACGTGGTGGCTGCTCGGTGCGTCGGTGATCGCCTTGCTGATCGTGCTGCCGAACGTGTGGTGGCAGGCAAGCCACGGGTGGCCTCAGCTGACCGTCGCGCGCGGCATCAGCGAGGCCGACGGCGCGATGAACCGGACGATGTTCGTCCCGCAGCAACTCCTCTTCCTGTCACCGTTGTTGGTCCCGGTTTGGATTGCGGGCTTCGTACGGCTGTGGCGGGATCCGGCGGTGCGCTGGGCCCGCGCGGTGGTGGTGGCGTACGGCGTGACGTGCGTCGTCGTGTTCGCCGTGGGCGGCAAGGCGTACTACGCGCTGTCGCTCCTGCTCGTGGTGACCGCGGCCGGCTGCGGACCGGTGCTGGCCTGGTGCGGGGCCTGGCGGAGCCGGCGCGGGAAGCGCGTCCTGGCACTCGCGACCGCGATGATCACGGCGAACGCGGTGCTCGCTCTGCCACTGCTGCCGCCGCAGCATCTGGACATCCCGAACGTGGTGAACATCGAGCAGGGCGACCAGATCGGCTGGCCGGTCCTGGCCCGCACGGTGGCGGACGGCTGGGCGCTGATCCCACCGGAACAACGGCCGCAGGCTGTGCTGTTCGCGTTCAACTACGGCGAGGCAAGCGCGCTCGCCCTGTACGGGCCGGGTCTGGGCCTGCCGTACCCGTACTCCGGCCATGTCGGCTTCTACTCGTGGAACCGCCCGCCGGCCGACGCGACCGGCCCGGTGCTGGTGCTCGTCAAGAAGAGCAAGGCCGACGAGCAGCGCACATACTTCAGGGATTGCCGACAGGTCGGCCGCGTCGACAACGGCTACGGCCTCGCGAACGAGGAGCAGCACGCGGCGGTGCTCTTGTGCGGCGGGCCGGTGGAGCCTTGGTCGACGCTGTGGCCGAAGCTGCGGAAGTACTACTGAGGGTCCCGGCGTTCCCCGCGTTCCCCAGTATTCATGTGTTCCCGGCGTCGCAGGGGTGCTCAGGCTTCCCGGGGCTCTCGCAACCGCGCGGTCATCTCCACGAGTTCGGCCTCGCGGTCGGCGCGCGCCCGCGGGTGGCCCGGGGCATCCGGACGGGATTGCCAGGGGTGCGGACCGGCCAACGGGCGGTACTCGACGCCGAGGGCGGCGAGGCGCGGGAGGTGGTCGGTCGCGAGGCGGGACATGAAGGCCGCGGTGTCGCGCGGGCCTTCGGTCCACAGGGCCTCGGCGAACGCGCACAGGCGCGGGAAGGCGGCGTAGTCGAGGGCGCGGACGGAGTCGAGCATTTCGGCCCAGAGGGCGGCCTGGCCGCCGAGGACGTGCGCGGCGGCGTCGGCCTCCAGGCCTGCGGGCACCGGGTCGAAGCCGTGGATGTCCTCGACGGTGATCAGGGTGCCGATGGGGAGCGGCTCGTCCGGGCCTTCGGCCTGGCGGTAGTCGAGGTAGACGGACGTGTCGGGGCTGGCCACGACGTCGTGGCCGGCCTCGGCTGCTGCGCGGGCGCCGTGGTCGCCGCGCCAGCCGCCGATGAGGGCGCCGGCGGGGGCGCCGTCCTCCAGGATCTCGTCCCAGCCGAAGAGCGTGCGGTCGTGGGCGGCGAGCATCTCGGCGAGGCGTGCGGTGAACCAGCGCTGCAGGCCGTCGGTGTCCGGGAGGCCGAGGGAGCGGGCGCGGGCGATCGACGCGGGGTCGTCGCGCCAGGGGCCGCGCGGGACTTCGTCGCCGCCGACGCAGAAGTAGCGAGACGGGAAGATCGCGCAGATCTCGGCGATGACGTCGCGGCAGAACGCGAGGGATTCGTCGGACGCGGACAGCACCGCGTCCGAGATGCCCCAGCCGGTGCGGACGCCGGACGGGGGCTCCCCCGCGGCCAGTTCGGGGTACGCGGCGAGGACGGCCTGCGCGTGGCCCGGGACGTCGACCTCGGGGACGACAGTGATGTGTCGGGCTGCGGCGTACGCGACGATCTCGCGCAGGTCCTCGCGTGTGTAGTAGCCGCCGTGCGGCCGCCCGTCGTGCCGCGGTGTGTGCCGGGTGCCGACCATGCTCTCGGTACGCCACGCCCCCACCTCGGTGAGCCGCGGCCATCCGGGCACCTCGAAGCGCCAGCCCTGGTCGTCGGTGAGGTGCAGGTGCAGGACGTTCAGGTGGTGCACGGCCATCAGGTCGACGAACCGCAGGACGTCCGCCTTGGGCAGGAAGTGCCGCACCACGTCGAGGAGTACGCCGCGCCAACGGTGCCGGGGCCGGTCCTCGATGCGGACCGCGGGCACCGCCCAGGGCTCGGCCCCGGTGTCTGCGCGGCGCAGCGCGGCGGGTGGGAGGAGCTGCCGGAGTGTCTGGAGTCCGTGGAAGACGCCGGCCGGGTCGCCGCCCTCGATGCGGATCCCGGACGGGTCGGCGTCGAGCCGGTACGACTCCGCCCCGAGCGCGGAGTCGAGCCGGAGGGTGATGCGGGGGGCGGGCGGGGGTGCCGCGGTGGAGGTGTCCGGCCCGACACCGGTGTCCGGCCCGGCAGCGGTGTCCGCCCCTGAGGCGTCCGGCAGCCACGCCCCCGTGGCCGGTCCGAGGGCGGCCCGCAGCCATGCGGCCTCGCCCGCGAGTTCGGTCGGAGCGTCCAATGCCGTTTCCGGGAGCAGCAGGAACGCCCCGTCGCCCCACTGCAGCACAGCGGGCAGGGGTACCGGCAGGCGGCGTTCGGCGGCGTCAGCAGCGTCGGCGGCGTCAGCAGCGTCGGCGGCGTCGGAAGCGGAGGAGGCCCGGGCGGCCACGGGAGCAGTCACGAGATCAGTCCTTCACCGCGCCGCCGAGTCCGGAAACCAGGTGGCGCTGCACGAGCACGAAGAAGACGAGCACCGGGATGGTCATGAGCGTGGACGCGGCCATGATGCCGCCCCAGTCGTTCTCGTCCGGCTTGAAGAACACCACCAGGGCGGACGGCAGCGTCTGGTTGTCCGGGTTGCCGATGATGAACGTCTTGGCGAAGACGAAGTCGTTCCACGCGGTGATGAAGGAGAACACGCTGACCGCCGCCAGACCCGGGGCGACCAGCGGGAACAGGATGCGCCACAGGATGGTGAACCGGCTGGCGCCGTCCAGCCGCGCGGCTTCCTCCAGCGAGTCGGGCACCGCGCGCACGAAGCCGCGCAGCATCCAGATCGCGAACGGCAGCGAGAACGCCAGGTGCACGAGCATCAGCGAGCCGAGCGTGCTGAGGCCGACCTGCGGGGCGACCTCGCCCATGTCGCGGACCAGGAAGAACAGCGGGATGGTCAGGGCCTCGACCGGGACCATCTGGGCGACCAGGAACATCACCAGGATGGTGGTGCGGAACTTGAAATTGAACCGGGTGAGCGCGACCGCGGCCAGGAACGCCACGCCCGCGGAGAGCACCACGACGACGCTCGCGACCAGCAGGCTGTTGAGGAAGTAGCGGCCGAAGCCGCTGACCCCGAGAGCGTCCCGGAAGTTGTCCAGGGTCGGCGCCCAGGTCCACGGGCGGGGGTTCGCCGAGTTGAGTTCGCCGTCCGGCTTGAGGGCCGACAGGACCATCCAGTAGAGCGGGAACGCGGCGACGACGGCCGCGGCGATGGCCACGGCGTTGGCGATCCGGCGGCCGGCCCTGCGGTCGCCGCGGCCACGACGGCCGCTGCGGCCCCGGGCCGGGGTGCTTGCCGTACTCAAAGTTCCTCCCCGGAGCGGCGCAGCGCGCGGATGTAGAAGGCCGTGACCACGAGCAGGATCAGCGTCATGACGACGCCGATGGCGGCGCCGAGGCTGTAGTCGTCGGCGGCGAAGGCCTGCTGGTAGGCGTAGACGTTGAGGGTCAGGTTCTGGCCCGCGATGCCGCCGCCCTGGGTCATCACGTAGATCTGGGTGAAGACCTTGAAGTCCCAGATGACCGACTGGATGACCACGATGGTCAGGATCGGCCGCAGCATCGGGAGCATGACCAGGCGGAACGTCTGCCAGGTGCTCGCCCCGTCGAGGCGCGCGGCCTCCAGGACCGAGCCGGGGATGGCCTGGATCCCGGCGTACAGCGTGATCATGACGAACGGGAACGAGTGCCAGACCACGACCGCGCCGACCAGCGCGAACGCGGGCCACTTGTCGTACATCCAGTTGTGCCCGTCCATGCCGAGCACTTCGTTGACCAGGCCGAGGTTGGTGTCGAAGAGGAACATCCACACCGTGGCGCCGGTCATCGCGGGCGCGGCCCAGGCGCCGAGCGCGGCGAACATCAGGATGAGCCGCGGCCACTTGCCGACCCGGGTCAGCAGGACGGCCAGACCGGCCCCGACGACCAGCGTGCCGACCACGCAGCCGGCCGCGAACAGGACGGTCTGGAGCAGCACGTCGCGGAACTGCTCGTCGCCGAACAGCTTCGTGTAGTTGTCGAATCCGATGAAGCGGGCGGGCACGCCGCCGGAGGCCTGCTCTTGGCCGAACTCCATGAAGGAGAGCAGGCCGAGCTGGTAGAGCGGGTAGCCGAACAGCGGGATCAGGATGACCGCGGTCGGCAGCAGCAGGATGAGCGGTACGGGGAGGCGCCGTTTGCGGCGGCGCGCGGGCCCGGAGGCGGTGGCGGAGGCGGCCGCGCCGCGGGGGGGGGGGGGGGGGGGGGGCCCGGGCCCCCCCCCGGGGGGGGGGGGGGGGGGGGGGGCCCGGTGGGGGGGGGGGTGGCGGCCGCGCCGCGGGGGGGGTCGGGGGTGTCGTCCCGGTCCGCCCGCGCGGGGCTCGAGGTGGTGGCGGGCACAGTGCGGTCCGCTACTTCCCGCCGAAGGCGTCGTTCATCGCGGACGCCGCGTCCTTGGTGGCGCCGGCCACGTCGGCCTTGCCGGTGATGACCTTCTGCAGCATGGTCGGGACCACGGTCTGCGCGTCGATCTTGGCCCAGGCGGCGTCCTTGGGGACGAACTTGGTGCCCGCGTTCAGGGTGTCCATGAACGGCTTGAGGAACGGGTCCTTGGCGACGACCTGCTCGCGCGCGGCGGCGTGCGTCGGCAGGTTGCCCATCGCGTCGAACATGGCGACCTGGTACTTGCTGCTCGCCAGCAGGGTCATGAACTCGACGGCGAGCGTGCGGTGCTGCGAGGACTTCATGACGCCGAGGTCGTTGCCGCCGGAGAAGGCCGGGGCGATCGAGCCGGCGGTCTTGCCGGGCAGCGGGACGACCGCGTACTTGCCCTTGGCGGCGCCCGCCTCGACCGCGCTGCGCGAGGAGTTCGGCAGGATCGCCATGCCGGCCTTGCCGGCCGCGAACGCCTCGACGGTCTTGCCGCCGGTCAGGTCCGCGCACTGCTCGGCCGGGCATATCTCCTTGGTGAACAGGTCGGTGTACGCCTTGACGCCGGCCTGCGACTGCGGCGAGTCGATGGCGGCCTGGTAGGCGCCGTTCTGCTCGGTGGCCAGGTCGCCGCCCGCGGACCACACGAAGGGCAGCGCACCGAAGGTGTACTTGCCGCCGACCGCGATGCCGAACATGTCGGGCTTGGCGGCCCGGACCTGCTTGGCGGCCGCGACCAGCTCGTCGTAGGTGGTCGGCGCCTTGAGGCCCAGCTCGGTGAAGACGTCGGTGCGGTAGTAGAGCGAGCGCAGGCCGATCCACCACGGCACGCCGTACTGGGCGCCCTTGACCATGGTGGTGTCCTTGAGGTCCTTCGGGATGCCCCCGGCTTCCGTCCAGCCCTCGAGGTCCTTGGTGATGTCCGCCAGGCCGCCGGCCGCGACGTAGCCGAAGAGGTCGGTGTTGCCGAATTCGACGACGTCGGGGGCGCTGTTCGGGTCGTTGAAGGCGCCCTTCATCTTCTCCGCGCGCGGTCCCGCGTCGGTGGGGATGTAGGAGACCTCGACCTTGACCTTCGGCTTGTTCGCGGTGAACTCGGCGATGGCGTCCGCGACGACCTTCTCCTTGGGCGCGCGGTTGGCTTCGTCGTACAGCCAGACCTTGACCGTGCCGGTCTGCGTGTCCTTGGACTCGGACTTCGACGCCGTGCCGGGCGCGCACGCCGAGGCGGCGGCCAGTACCGCGCCCGAGAGGGCGAGGACGGTCAGTCTGCGGATCTTCACGAGGGTTCCTCCTGTGGCCGTGTGGCCGGGGCTGAAGCCGGGCTGAAGCCGGGGGCAGTCCGGTGCCGGGTGCTGCGGGACGTTATGGAAGGTCCGAAAGCGGCGACAAGACCGTTCGGGGAACGTTGTGCAATGCAAAACACGATGCTGCGAAACTGGCACCGGGCACTTTCTTGGCCGTAACGTCCCTGGTCATCGCCCCGGTGCGGCACCATGGTCCAGACCAGTCGGTCGGCTCGGCGATGACTCGGCGGCAACTCGGCCATCACACGGGCCATCACGGGCCGTCGCACGGGCCGTCACTCGGGCCTTTCTCGGCTGTCCCTCGGAAACTTCTCGGAGACCTCGGAGGATGTGCGTGTACGACGTGCTGCTGCGCGGCGGCTGGGTGCTCGACGGCACCGGTGCGCCCGCGTTCCGTGCCGACGTCGCGGTCGACCACGGCCGGATCGCCGCGGTCGGCGCGCTGGCCGGCGCAAGCGCCGCGCGCGAGATCGACGCGACCGGCCGCTACGTCTCCCCCGGCTTCGTGGACGCGCATGTGCACGGCGACGCGCTGGTCCTGGACCCCGCGGTCCAGCTGGCCGCTCTGCGCCAGGGCGTGACCACCTTCGTGCTCGGCCAGGACGGCCTGTCGTACGCCCCCGCCACCGCCGCGGCGCTCACCTTCAGCACCCGCTACTTCGCGGCGATCAACGGCACCCACCCGGGGCTGGGCGACGGCCCGGTCACGGTCGCCGAGCTGCTGGCCACCTACACCGGGACGACCGCGCTCAACACCGCGTACCTGGTCCCGCACGGGACGGTGCGGCACAGCGTGATGGGCCCGACCGCGCGCGCCGCGGACCCCGCCGACCTCGCCGAGATGACGCGCATGGTCGAGCAGGCCCTGGACGAGGGGGCCTGCGGGATCTCGACCGGCCTGGAGTACATCCCGGGCCGGTACGCGGACACCGCGGAGCTCGCCGCCCTCACCAAGGCCGCCGCCCGCCGCGGCCTGCCGCACGTCTCGCACATGCGCGGGTACGAGGCGGCCGCGGGCGGCGCGATGACCGAACTCCTTGCGGTGGCCCGGGCATCCGGCGTCGCCACGCACGTCTCGCACTACCACGGGCCGGCCGCCGAGCTGATCGGCATGGTCGACGACGCCCGCGCCTCGGGCGTCGACCTGACCTTCGACGCGTACCCCTACCTGCGCGGCTGCAGCATCCTGGCGATGGTGGCGCTGCCGCGCGACCTGGACGACCCGGACCTGGACCGCACGCGGGACGCGCTGACCGATGCGAAGGTGCGGGCCCGGCTGGCCGCGGAGACCGATCCGGAGCTGTGGCCGCGCATCACCCTGGCGCACGTGCCGTCCGCGGACTTCGGCTGGGCCGAGGGGATGCGCCTGGTGGACGCCGCCAAGACCGCGGGTGCGAGCCCGGCGGCGTTCTGCGCGGAGCTGCTGATCGCCACGAACCTGCAGGCCGGCGCGGTCTTCGACCAGCCGCCGACGAACTCGGACGAGTCGGTGCGGGCGCTGCTGCGGCACCCCGCGCACATCGGCGGTTCGGACGGCATCTACATCGGCGGCAGCCCGCACCCGCGCGGCTGGGGTGCGTTCGCGCGGCTGCTGGCCCGGCACGTGGTCGAGCTCGGCGACTGGACGTGGGAGCAGGCCGCGGTGCACCTGGCCGCGCATCCGGCGCGCCGGTTCGGGCTGGCCGACCGGGGGCTGATCCGCGCCGGGATGGCCGCCGACCTGGCGGTGATCGACCCGCATGCGGTCGCGGACCGGGCCGACTACGGCGCGGCCCGGCAGGTCGCGGACGGCATCGGCGACGTGCTGGTGTCGGGCGTACCGGTGCTGGCCGGCGGCGAGCTGACCGGGCAGACGCCCGGGAGGCCGCTGCGGCCGCGGACGCTCCTGGAGGCGGGCCGATGAGCAACGGGCATCCAGGTGCCGGCGCCGGCACCACGAGCGGGGCCGCAGGGACCTTCGGCGGAGCGTCGGCCGGGGCCGCAGGGGCGAGCGCCGCGACCGCGGCCGGCTCCGACCGCAACCAGTCCGCGTCGCTGCGGCGCGCACTGCTGGTCCTGGAGTACGTGCGCGACCACGCGGCCGGGCCGTACGGCCTCACGCTCACCCAGATCGCGGACGCGCTCGGCCTCTCCAAGAGCACCGTGCTGCGCCTGGCCACCCCGCTCCTGGACACCCAGCTGCTGGCCCGCGACCGCGAGTCCGGGCACTTCCGGCTCGGCCCGGGGGCGCTCGCGCTGGGCCAGGCGTACCTGGCCAGCCTCGACCTGCGCACGGTGGCGTCCGACGAGGCGCACCGCCTGATGCGCGAGTGGGGCGGCACCGTCCACCTGTGCGTGCCGGACGCGCCGCACGTCGTCTACATCGACAAGGTCGAGAACGAGACACAGGTGCGGATGGCCTCGCGGATCGGCTCGCGCGCGCCGATGTACTGCACGGCGGTCGGGAAGGCGATGCTGGCCTGGCTGCCCGAGGACGTGGTCGGGCTCGTGGTGGCCGCCGGGCTGCCGCCCATCACGGCCCGTACGCTGACCGAACCCGAGTCGCTGCGTGCCGAGTTGGCTCGCATCCGGGCGCGGGGGTACTCCGTCGACGACCGCGAGAACGAACCGGAGGTGCGCTGCGTGGCCGCGCCGATCTTCGACCACGACAATGCCGTCACGGGCGCGCTGTCCGTGTCCGGCCTGACCTCGCGGGTGACCGCGGCCCGGGTACGCGAGCTGGGCCCGTCCGTCGCCGCCGCCGCGCAGCGCGTCTCGAAGATCCTGGGAGCGACCCGATGACCTTTGACAACGTCCCCGCGGCGGCCGGCCTGTACGAGATCCAGGAGTACTACGACGGCTACGACAAGGGCCTGTGGCTGCCCGACGGCCCGCTGTCCGAGGCGGACCTCGTGGCGGGCGGCCCCTGCTTGTTCGACGGGCCGTTCACGTACCCGGTGATGGTGGCGCGGCAGTCCGCGCTGGACGCGAACATCGCGACGATGGCCGGGTACACCGAGCGGCACGGCGTGCTGTTCGCGCCGCACGGCAAGACGTCGATGTCCCCGAAGCTGTTCGCGGCGCAGTTGGCCGCGGGCGCGTGGGGCATCACGGTCGCCACCGCGAACCAGGCCCTGGCCGCGCACCGCTTCGGCGTGCCCCGCGTGGTGCTGGCCAACGAGCTGCTGGACGGGCGTGCCCTGCGATGGGCCGCCGAACAGACCCGGGACGGCTGGGAGTTCTACTTCTACGTCGACTCTCCGGAAGGTGTCGCGGCTGCGGCCCGGGCCGTGGACGCGGTCCCCGGCGGACGCCTCAATGTCCTTCTGGAGCTCGGCCGCCCCGGCGGCCGCACCGGCTTCCGCAGCGTCGACGAGGCCCTCGCCCTCGCCCCCGAGCTGCCCAAGGCCGGTCTGTCCCTGGCCGGTGTCTCCGGGTACGAGGGCGGCCTGCCCGACGCCGATGCGATCACCGAGTGGCTCGGCTCCCTCTTGGAGGCGGGCGACCGCGTCGCGGACCTGATCTCCGGGCCGCCGATCGTGTCGGCCGGCGGCAGTGCGTGGTTCGACACCGTCGTCGACGTACTGGGCCCGGTGGCCGGCGACCGCACGGTGGTGCTGCGCAGCGGCGCGTACGTCTCGCACGACGACGGCTTCTACAGCCGCATGACGCCGTTCGTGCGGCACCCCGACGAGGGCAGCCTCGCGGGCGCGCTCGAAGTGTGGGCGCAGGTGCTTTCCGCCCCCGAGCCCGGCCTGGCGGTGCTCGGCGCGGGCCGCCGCGACGTGCCGTTCGACCTCGACCTCCCGACGCCGCTGCAGGTGCGCGGCACGGACGGCGTCCTGCGTCCGGCGGGCGGCGCGAAGGTGGCGAAGCTGGACGACCAGCACGCGTACGTCGAGACCGGCGACACCGCGCTCGTCCCGGGCGAACTCGTCCGGCTGGGCATCTCGCACCCGTGCACGGCCTTCGACAAGTGGCGGGTCGTCCCGGTGGTCGACGACGACCACCGCGTCGTCGACGTCCTCCGCACCTACTTCTGACTCCTTCCGACAACTGGCAACTGGCAACTGGCAACTGGCAACTGGTACTTGCACACGTGCTTCGCACAGCGGTTTCGAGAGACGGGGACGTAATGGACAGCCACCGCGGCGCGCCGGACGTGGTGACGCTCGGCGAGACGATGGTCCTGCTGAGCGCGCCGAGCATCGGCCCGCTCAGACACGCGCGCAGCCTGGACGTGGCGATCGGCGGCGCGGAGTCCAACGTCGCGGTCGGCCTGACCCGGCTGGGCCTCCGGGTCGGCTGGCTGGGCCGGGTGGGCGACGACGAGTTCGGCCGCCTGGTCCGCAACACCCTGGCGGGCGAGGGCATCGACGTCTCCGCGGTGACCGACACCGGGGCCCCCACCGGCCTGATGGTCAAGGCCCGGCGTACCAGCGCGTCCACCGAGGTCAACTACTACCGCGCAGGCAGCGCCGGTTCGCGGCTCTGCCCGGACGACGTCCCCTCCGACCTCCTGCGCGGCGCCCGCCTGCTGCACATCACCGGCATCACCCCGGCCCTGTCCGCATCGGCCCGCAAAGCCGTGGACGCCGCGATCTCCCTGGCCGGCCCCGCCACCCCGGTCTCGCTGGACGTCAACTACCGCCAGGCCCTGTGGTCCCCCGCCGAGGCCGCCCCCGTCCTGCGCGACCTCTTCACCCGCTGCGACATCCTCTTCGCGACCGAGGCCGAGGCGCGCCTGATCCTCGACGACCCCCGCGTCGCATCCCCCCTCGACCTGGCCCGCGCCCTCGCCGCCCTGCCCGGCGCCCCGGCCCAGATCCTCCTCAAGCGCGGCGCCCGCGGCGCGATCGCCATCGTGGACGGCATCCCGTACGACGCCCCCGTCCACCACGTGGACGCCGTCGACCCGGTCGGCGCGGGCGACGCCTTCGCAGCCGGCTACCTGGCCGAATACCTCGCCGGCGCCGATGTCCACACCCGCCTCGCCACCGCCGCCGCGGCAGGCGCCTTCGCGGTGACCGTCCAGGGCGACTGGGAAGGCCTCCCCCGCCGCGACGAACTCGCCCTCCTCCAACTCCTCGACGCCGACGACGCCGTGGCCCGCTGACGCCCGATCCGGCCGGGCGTGCCCTGGGCAGCAACTACGCTGCGCAGATGCGGATCAGTGCGGCGGAGCGGCGCAGGCGGGTCGGGGTTCGGCACATGTTGGCGCCGTCGGCGCGGGTCGGCGATGTCACGGAGATCGCTTCGCGGTTGGTGGGGTTGCATGCCACGGATCCGGCGAGTGTCGTGCTGTCGGCGTGGGCCCGTTCGGCGGAGCCGGACGGGGTCGTGGCGGCCTTGGACGCTGCGTTGTACGAGCAGCGCTCGCTGCTGCGGATGCACTGCATGCGGCGCACGTTGTTCGTGGTGCCCGACGAGTTGGCCGCCGACCTGCAGGCCTCCACGACGCGGGTGGTGTCCGCCCGGGAGCGGGCCTCGGTGCTGAAGCTGCTGGCCGCGACCGGGCCGCATCGGGACGAGGCGTGGCTGGCCGAGGCGGAGGATGCCGCGCTCAAGGTGCTCGCCCGGCTCGGCACCGCGGCGGCGAGCGAGATCACCGCCGAGGTCCCCGTGCTGCAGGAGACCGTCACCATGTCGCCGGGCAAGCCGTACGAGGCGGTCAGCCGGGTGGGCGGGCACGTGCTGCGGCTGCTGGCGATGGACGGGCGGGTGCGCCGCGCCCGGCCGGTGGGCGGCTGGACGTCGGGGCAGTTCACGTACGAGATCGCTCCGCCGCTGCGGGACGCCGATCCGGCCGCGGCGCAGGCGGAGATCGTGCGGCGCTGGCTGGCCTGCTACGGCCCGGCGGCGACCGAGGACGTGAAGTGGTGGACGGGCTGGACACTCGGCGCCGCGCGGAAGGCGCTCGCCGAGGTGGGCGCGGTCGCGGTCGAGCTGGACGAGGGCCCGGGCTGGGTGCTGCCCGGCGACGAAGCCGAGACCGGGGACGTCGAGCCGTGGGCCGCCCTGCTCCCCAGCCTCGACCCGGCCACGATGGGCTGGAAGCACCGCGACTGGTACATGGCCCCGGAGCTGCGTCCACTGCTGTTCGACACCGCGGGTAACGGCGGTCCGACCGTGTGGTGGGACGGCGAGATCGTCGGCACCTGGGCGCAGCGCGACAGCGGCGAGGTGGTCTGGCGGATGCTCGCGGACCGCGGCGCCGGGGCCGAGGCCGCGGTCGCGGCGGAGGCGGCGCGGCTGGAAGCCTGGCTGGCGGACCGGCGGCTCCGGATCAAGTTCGCCGCGCCGCTCACCCGCGAACTGCTGAGCTGATCGCGCGGCGGAGCCGCCGGCCCGCTCCCCACCGGGGCCGCCCTCGCCCGCCCTCGCCCACCTGCCCTTTCCCCATCGGCCCATCCCCACCCGCCCCTCCGGGTGCCGTCCGTCACGCTGCCGCCCTCTGCTTATCTGACTCTCCGTCAGCTATGGTGGCAAGGCAGGGTGGAAACCTCTGGCCAGGAGCTTCGAGCAGATCGGAAGTGCCCGGTCGGACGGGCACCCGGGCGGAACGGGCACCACCATGGACGGAGAAACAATGCGCGTCGGAGAGGTCGCAGGCGCCGACCTGCAGCGGTTCGGCAAGCCCCTGGACGGGATCCGGGTGCTCGCCATCGAGCAGATGCAGGCACTGCCGTACGCGACCCAGATGCTCGCCCGGCTCGGCGCCGAGGTGATCAAGGTCGAGTCGCCCGGTCTCGGTGATTCGGGGCGCGGCTCGCTGCCGTCGATGAACGACCCCGAGGGCCGCAAGGTCGGCGTCACGTTCCTGCGCAACAACATGGGCAAGCGCAGCATCACCGTGGACCTCAAGAACCCCGAGGGCCTGGAGATCGTCCGCAAGCTGGCCGCCAAGGCCGACATCGTCTGCGAGAACTTCAAGGCGGGCGTCGCCGGGCGCCTGGGCTTGGGCTACGAGGACGTCGCGAAGATCAACCCGCGCGCGGTCTACCTCTCGGTCTCCGGCTTCGGCAACACCACCGAGACCCCGTACGCCGGCTGGCCCGCGTACGCCCCGGTCGCCGAGGGCATGGCCGGCCTGTACGAGTTCAAGCGCACCCCGGGCGTGGCCCCGGTCGTCTCGCCGCTCGGCGCGCTCGGCGACACCGGCTCGGCGCTGTTCGCGATCATCGGCGTGCTGGCCGCACTGCGGCACCGCGACGCCACCGGCGAGGGCCAGTACGTCGACATCTCGATGTACGACGCGATGGTCGCGCTCAACGACGCGGGCATCAGCTACTGGTCGATGGGCCTGAAGGACCCCGGCCTCGCGCCGCTGATCAACCACTCCTTCAAGGCCTTCGACGGCTACCTGATCATCCAGTGCGGCCGCCCGCACATGTTCAAGGGCCTCGCCGAGCTGATCGGCCACCCGGAGTGGGTCGGGGACCCGCGCCTGACCGGCCCGCAGGACTGGTTCAACCACGTCGAGGACATCATCCGCCCCGGCATCGAGGCCTGGGCCGCGGACAAGACGCGCCTGGAGGCGTGCGCCGCGCTCAGCGCGGTGGGCGTGGCGTCCGGCCCGGTCTACAACCCCGGCGACGTCATCGAGGACGAGCACGTCAAGAACCGCAACATGGTCGTCTCGATGGACCGCACCGACGGCGTGCCGGACCCGGTCCTGTCCCCCGGAAACCCGGTGAAGCTCTCCAAGATGGCCGAGGGCCCCGAGACCCGGGTGCCGTGGCTGGGCGAGCACACCGCGGAAATCCTGCGGGACGAACTGGGGCTGTCGGACGAGGAGATCACCCGCATCGTCGAGTCCGGCGCGACCGGCTGACCCCGGGCGCCGCGCGTGGCACCGCGGCGCCCCGAAGCACCACCCCCGGCATCACCCGCAGCACCGCCTGAAGAACCGCCCGAACTGCCGGCTTGCGACGACTCGGCCGCCGAGCGCCGACGAAACAGGAAGTGACGGTACCAACCACGATGACCACACCGAGCAACGGAGGAGCCGTGCGCGGCATCCTGGGCTACGGCGCGTACCTGCCGTACCGCCGCCTCGACCGCAAGGGCATCGCCCCGGTCGCGGGCACCGGCGGCGGGCGGGGCACCCGCACCGTCGCGTCGTTCGACGAGGACACCACCACCCTCGGCGTCGAGGCGGCGCGCAACGCGCTGCGTGCGACGCCCGGTGCCGCGCCGCGTGCGCTGCTGTTCGCGACGGTGGCGCCCGCGTACGCGGACCGCACCAACGCGACCGCGATCCACGCCGCGCTGCGGCTGGACGGCGGCGTGCCCGCGATCGACGCGACCGGTTCGGTGCGCTCCGCGGCCGGCCTGCTGCGCCTGGCCCTCGAGGGCGGCTCGTCCGCACTCGTGGTCGGTTCCGACATCCGCGGCGGCCTGCCCGGCAGCGGCGACGAGTCGGCCGGCGGCGACGGCGCGTCCGCCCTGCTCGTCGGCTCGGACACGGACGGCCCGGTGCTCGCCGAGTACCTCGGCGGCGCGTCGGCCACCGCGGAGTTCGTGGACCGGTGGCGCACTCCGGGCGACACCCGCTCGAAGCTGTGGGAGGAGAAGTTCGGCGAGAACCAGTACCTCGCCGCCGGACGCCAGGCCTGGACCGACGCCCTCAAGTCCACCGGCCTGACCGCCGACCAGGTCGACCACGCCGTGGTCACCGGCCTGCACGCCCGCGCGGTCGCGGGCCTGGGCCGCAAGCTCGGCGTGCGCGAGGGGGTGCTCGCGGACGACCTCGCCGCGACCGTGGGCACCACCGGCGCGGCGCACGCGGGCGTCCTGCTGGCCTCGGTCCTCGACGCCCTCGCGGGCAGCGAAGCCGCGGCCGGCAAGGTCGTCGCCGTGGTCGTCCTGTCCGACGGCGCCGAGGTGTTCCTGTTCCGCACCACCGAGGCACTCGGCTCGTACACCCCGTCGCGCACGGTCGCCGAGCAGGCCGCGGGCGGTGCGCCGATCGCGTACGGCAAGTTCCTGGCCTGGCGCGGCACACTGCAGGTCGAGCCGCCGCGCCGCCCGGAGCCGGCCCGTACCTCGTCCACGGCCGCGGTGCGGTCCACGGACTGGAAGTTCGGCTTCGTCGGCACCCAGGACCGCTCCTCCGGCGCGGTGCACCTGCCGCCCGCCCGCGTGTCGATGCGCGGTGGCACGGTGGACGACATGGAGCCGATCCCGATGGCCGAGTCGGTCGGCACGGTGAAGACCTTCACCATCGACCGCATGGCCTACTCGCCGTCTCCCCCGGTCGTGTTCGCCGTCGTGGACTTCGACGGCGGCGGCCGGCTCCCCATCGAGCTGACCGACATGGACGCCGACCAGGTCAAGATCGGCGACCGCGTCGAGCTGACCTTCCGCCGCATCGGCACCGCCGACGGCATCCACAACTACTTCTGGAAGGCCCGCCCCGTGCGGACCGCTTCCTCCGAGTCGGCGCAGGAGGCCTGAGCATGGGATCCCACGGCATCAAGGACCGCGTCGCGATCGTCGGCATGGGCTGCACGCCCTTCGTCGAGGCCTGGGAGAAGGGCACCGACGACCTGCTGATCGACGCCGCGCAGGAGACCTTCGCGTCGGCCGGCATCGCCAAGGACGACGTCGACGCCTTCTGGCTGGGCACCGCGCAGACCGGCATGAGCGGCATGGTCCTGTCCAAGCCGCTGCAGCTCCAGAACAAGCCCGTCACGCGCGTCGAGAACATGTGCGCGACCGGCTCCGAGGCGCTGCGCCAGGCGGCGTACGCGGTCGCCTCCGGCGCCTACGACGTCGCGATGGCGGTCGGCGTCGAGAAGGTCAAGGACGGCGGCTTCCAGGGCCTCAACGCCTTCCCGGTCCCCGGCGACGGCACCGCGCGCACCCTCACCGCCGCGGCGATGTTCTCGATGGTGGCCCCGGCGTACGGCCACAAGTACGGCGTCTCCGAAGAGGAAATGCGCGCCGTGCTCTCGCACATCGCCTCGAAGAACCACTACAACGGCGCCCGCAACCCCCGCGCGCAGTTCCGCAAGGAGATCGCCCCCGAGAAGATCTCGGCGATGCCGAAACTCGCGGGCCAGCTCGGCGTGTTCGACTGCGCAGGCGTCGCCGACGGCGCCGCCGCCGCGATCGTCGTGCGGGCCGAGGACGCGTACAAGTACACCGACAAGCCGCTCTTCATCAAGGCCCTGTCGATGGTCGCGGGCAACGGCTCCGGGGTCATCGACCCGGAGTACGACTACACGACCTTCTGGGAGATCGCCGCCTGCGCCAAGGACGCGTACGCCCAGGCGGGCGTCACCGACCCGCGCAACGAGATCGCCATGGCCGAGGTGCACGACTGCTTCACCCCGACCGAGCTGGTCCTCATGGAGGACCTCCAGTTCGCCGACCGCGGCACCGCTTGGAAGGAGGTCCTCGCCGGGGCCTTCAACCTCGACGGACGCCTCCCGGTCAACCCGGACGGCGGCCTCAAGTCCTTCGGCCACCCGGTCGGCGCCTCCGGCCTCCGCATGATGTTCGAGGCCTGGCTCCAACTCCGCGGCGAAGCCCCCGCCGACCGCCGCATCCCCGAGACCGACCGCAAGCTCGCCCTGACCCACAACCTGGGCGGCTACCCGGGCGAGATGGTCTCCTTCATCTCCATCCTGGGCAACGAACTCGGCTGACGCACAACGAAATTGGTGTGGGGGGGGCCCGCCACCGCCCGGGCGCCCCCCCCCATTTTGCACGCGCCCCCCCCCGGCGGGGGGGGCGGCCCCCCCCCCCCCCCCCCCCCCCCCCCCACACCTTTTTCCACGCGCCCGCCCTCGGAAGGACGGGCGCCCCGACGCCGTGATCTTGGTGGCGCTACGGTTGCGCCCATGACACTCGATCCGGACACCGAGATCCACGACCGTGCGAAACTGGCTGCGTTCGTCCGGGCCCTGCATCAGGACTACCTCCGGCGCGGCCAACACTGGGAAAACGACACGCTGGAGCGCTTCCTCCAGGCGCTCGCCGCCTGGATCCAGGATTCCGAGGGCTGGTACCGGAACACCGGCAAGGAGCTTCCGCCCGGCGGGGACTGGACGTTCCTGGCCCGGGCGCTCGATGCCGCCACCGCCTACGAGTGACCCGACCCCGCCGGAACGAAAGAGAGTTGCGCACGTGAGCAGCCATGAAGCGGCGATGCCGGGATGGAATCTCGGGGTTCGGCTGGTGCTCGAACTCGGGTCGTTCGCGGCGCTCGGGTGGGCGGGATGGCAGATGGGTGGCGGTGGGGTGGGCGGGGTTCTGCTGGCTACCGTGCTGCCGTTGGCGGCGATGGTGCTGTGGGGGACATTCGCGGTGCCCGGGGATCCGAGTCGGAGTGGGAAGGCGCCGGTTCCGGTATCGGGGGCGGTGCGGTTGGCCGTGGAGTATGCGGTGTTCGGCGGTGCGGTCGTCGCGCTTGCCTCGCAAGGGGCGTACGTGGCGGCCGGTGTGTTCGCCGCGGTCAATGTGCTGCACGCGGCGTTCGGCGTGCCGCGGTTGAAGTGGCTGCTGCGGTACCGCGTCGCGGCCTGACGACCGCGGCCTGGGTCAGCGCCGCCCGAGCACCTCGGCGATCCGGGTGAAGCCGTCCTCGCCGTGTCCCAGCCCGATCGTGCGGCGGGCCCAGCCCTCCGCGGCGCGCATCACCGCGGCGTCGATGCCGTGTTCCTCGGAGGCGTGCACGATGTGGGCCATCGAGGACGCGGCCGACGTGAGCGGGTTGTCCTCGCCGGTGAACGTCCCCGCGTCCACGCTCTCCGCGGTCTCCGCGAAGATCGGCGGCAGGATCGCCCCGATCCCCTGGGCGAAAGGCGCCAGTTCGCCGGCGGTGATGCCCTCGGCCTTGGCGACCGCCAGGGCGTGCGCGTAGCCGGCCATCGCGGTCCAGAAGATGTCGAGCAGGGCGATGTCGTACGCGGCGGCCCGGCCGATGTCCTCGCCGAGGAACGTGTGCGTACCGCCCAATGCGTCGAGCACCGGGGCGTTTTCGCGGTAGACGGCCTCGGGGCCGCTGTGCAGGAGGACCGCGTGCGGCGTGCCGATGGTCGTGGTCGGGGTCATGATCGCGCCGTCCAGGTACCGGATCCCGTGCGCCTCGGCCCACGCGCCGGTGTCCCGCGAGCGCGCGGGGGTGTCGGCGGTCAGGTTGACCAGCGTGCGGCCCTTGAGCGCGGCGGCCACCGCGTCGTTCCGGAGGACGGCGTCCGACGCGTCGTAGTTGACCACGCACACGACGGTCAGCGGACTGGCCGCGGCCGCCTCGGCCGCGGAATCCGCGCGCAGTGCGCCGCGTTCCAGCAGGGAGAGGTCTCGTCCCGGCGTCCGGTTCCACACCGTGGTCCGCACGCCGGCGTCGAGGAACGCCCCGGCCAACGCCCGCCCCATCGGCCCCAGGCCGATGACCGTCACTGCAGTCCTGCTGTCCGCCTTGCCCGCAACGCCGATGCCGCTGTCGATGCCGCTCATGCCGAACTCCCGTACACATAGCCGATCAATTGATGACAAAAGGACGCCCATGACGCGCAGTCGAGCCCAGGACACCGAAGTGTGCGGGGTGACCGCCGCCATCGCCGTCATCGACGGCAAGTGGAAGACCGTGCTGCTGTGGCACCTGGAGCAGGGGCCGCGCCGCCCGGGCGAGCTGCGCCGGAGCCTCCCGGGTCTCACCGAGAAGGTCCTGACGCAAGCCCTGCGCGAGATGGAGGACGACGGCATCGTGCACCGCCGGGTCCACGAGGACGTGCGCCTGCGGACCGAGTACTCCCTGACCCCGTTCGGCCGGGATCTCGCCGACGCGCTGGCCCCGCTGTCCGAATGGGGCCACCGGCGTCTGGACTTCCTCGCCGAGTCCCGCTCGGCGTCCTGACGACAACCCTCGTCGAGCGCGAGGCCGGCGACAAGTACCCACTAAAAGGTGGGTATCCGGGGCTCGGTCGTACGGCTATTGCGGGTTGGCCGCGGTGCCCTCGGTGCTGAGCAGTACGACCACCGACGTCGCGTCGAGTCCCAACGCCGCGCGATGTGCGTCGGCGTCGGCCCCGGTCAGCGCGGCCCGCAGTCCGGCGAGGGCCGCCGCGCCGCACGGGCCGGACGAGACCCCGGCGGCGGCTAGGTCCGCGGCCGCGCGGGCACCGGCCGCATCGGACACTGCGACCGCGCCGTCCAGCCCGTTCCGCAGGAACGGCCAGGCGATGCTGGACGGAGTGCCGCAGTTCAGCCCGGCCATCGTGGTCTCACCGGTGTCGACACTGGTGAGTTCGCCGCGCCGGAGGCTCTCCAGGACGCACGCGGCGGCCTCCGGCTCGACGCACAGAAGCGCCGCGGCGCGCCCCGGCGGACGGCTGCGGTAGTGCGTGACCACGGCCTGCGCCAGCGACCCCACC
Source organism: Yinghuangia soli (assembly GCF_021502675.1). GTDB lineage: Bacteria > Actinomycetota > Actinomycetes > Streptomycetales > Streptomycetaceae > Yinghuangia > Yinghuangia soli. The sequence goes on along the minus strand of NZ_JAKFHA010000009.1, from coordinate 22,517 downwards.
CCGGCCGGCACGCAGACGATATCCGGTCCGCCGCCTGCACCCGCGGCCGCCAGTTGCTCGTCGATCTCGGCGCACAGCGTCGAGTAGCCCTCGACGATCCACCCCGGGATCTCCTCGTACCCCGGCCACGCGGTGTCCTGGATCAGGACGGTGTCCGCGGCTTCCGCAGCCTCGGCGGCGGCGCGCACCGCGTCGTCGTACGGCCCGGCGACCTCGGTGACCTCGGCCCGCTCGGCGGCGATCGCCGCGACGGCCTCGGGGTGGACGCCGTGCGGGACGAACACGTGGGCCCGCTGCCCGAGCAGGCGTGCGGTGCGGGCGACGGCGCGTCCGTGGTTGCCGTCGGTGGCGGTGACGAGCGTGACCGGACCGGCCGTCGGGTCCTTCGCCGCCCGCTCGGCCAGGATGCGATGCGCGGCCCAGGATGCCCCCAGTGCCTTGAACGCGGGCAGCCCCAGCCGCTGCGACTCGTCCTTGGCGAACACTCGACCGACCTTCAACTCGGCGGCCAGCGCAGGGATTTCGGTCAGCGGCGTGGGCACGTACCCGGGCAGCGAGGCGTGAAAGTCCCGGACCTCGCCCGGCGCCGGGTCGCACCGCCACGCACGGGCGTCGGAGGGCGCGAACCACGGCGGCGTGCGGAGAGCATCGTCGGTCATTCGATCATCATGCAATCAAGATCGACCAGCCGGCGAGTACAAATGGGCGGCGCCCTGCCTCCTCCTCAGTCGGCGATGGCCGCCGCGGTGGCCAGGAGTTCCGGGATCGTGCCGGCGAAGTCGCCGATCAGGCGGACTCCGACCGCCCAGTGCTCGGGGTCGGCCGGGTCGAATCCGGCGGCGGCCATGAGACTCAGGGCCGCGGCGCGCGGCGACACCGGGGCATCCGGATCGTCCGCACCGTCCAGGCCGACCGGGCCGACCGGGCCGACCGAACGAGCCGAACCGGACCGACCGGCCCAACCATTTTCGGACATCTGCGTCAGGCACTCCACGACAACACCCGCAGGCGAAGCCAGAGCCAGCAAGTCACCGGGCAAGAGGCGGCCATCGGCCAGTGCCGTGTCCAGCCAGTCCCGGTCGTGCACCCGCATCGCCAGCGGCACGGCAGCCAGGTACGCGACCAAGAGCTGCCGCGGGCAGTCCCGGTGGCTCGCCAGAGCCGCCGACGGCCCGTCCGCAAAGGCCTGTTCCTCGGCCAGCGCGGTCAGATGCGCCCACGGCAGCGGGATGCCGTACTCGGCCTCGAAATGCTCAAGCCGCTCGTCGGCCTTTCCGGTGCGCCGCAGCAGGAACTGCGCGACGCTGTCCGCACTGCGGGCCGCAGCAAGTGCCTCCTGGAGCGCACGCAGGCCCTCCTCCGGGGTGTCGGCACCGATCGCAGCCCGCAGTTGGTTGTGCATCGCGGGCGGGAACGGATGCTTGGTGCTCGGCCGCCGCCCGGGAAACTCCGTCTCGTCCAGCAACGCCGCGACCGCGTCGGGCCCGTGGCGCTCCCACAGGCCGATGGCGACGCGCAGCCGCCCCGGGTCGGTCTGCAGGCGCGTCCGCCCGAGCATCGCCCGGACGAGCAGCGGATCGCCCGAATCGAGCGCGGCGAGCAGCCAGTTGCGACGGCTGGCCGGGCTGGTACGGGCGAACAGCTCGCCGAGCGCGGGGCTGACCGGTACGACCCGGTCCCCGCCGCGGCGCGGCCGACCGGCGCAGATGCGCACCCGTTCGTCCTGGGATATCGCCCCGAAGTCGTAGAGGGCAGCGTTGACTTCCGGATCGTCGAGATCCAGTAGGCCGTCGATGACGTCCTGCGGCATCTCCCAGTGTGCGGCGTTCGCCACCGCGGCCGGCATGCCGCACACCGCGTAGATGTGCGTGCGGACCGCCGCGGACAGCGGGTAGTAGATCGTGAGGTGCTGGACGGCACGTGCGTCCAAGGCCGGGATCACCGCACGCTGCACGTGGTCCGGCGCCGCGGCGAGGAGCGCATACAGCTGCTTGCGAGAGCCTTCGGGGGCCTCGGCCGGGAAGCGCGGCTCCAGCCCGCGCGTCCACACCACCGGGGTGCCCCGTTCGCGTGCGACGGCCACCTGCTCGACTGCCGCGGCAACCAACTCCTGGCAGCTACCCGGGAATCGGGCAAGCGTCTTGTACAGCGCGATCCACGTCTCGGGGTCGTCGCCCAGCGGCGCAATGAGCTGCACGACGGCCTGGGCGAGCGCCGCGGGCAGGTGGCCGCGGTAGCGGGCGGAGCCGTTGTACGCGGGGTCGTCCGCGTCCTCATCGTCGACGACGTCGGGGGTGTCATCCACTCCGACGCCACCGTCTGCCACGCCGGCGCCGTCCGCACGCCGGGGCGACATGCGGTGCAGCGCCTCCAGCACCGCACTTGCCGGACCGACCCGGGCCAGCACGTCGTCGATCCCGAACCAGCCGGCGCGCAGCCCGCGGGTCAGCAGTTCGACCAGCTGCATCCCGTCCGGCGCCTCGGGCGGCAGAGCCGCGGCAAGCGGCAGCGGCCCGAAGCCGTCCGCGTGGTACGAGCCCAATCCCGCCCGCACCGCGTCGAACAGCAGCTCCGGCGGGCAGCCCTGATGCCGCGTCAGCCGGATCCGGGTCCGCTGGCTGAACGGCTGGCGGACCTCCTCACGGTGCACCGCCGCCCAGTCGACGCCGCCCGGCGGCGTGTCGTCCGGCCCTCCGTACCGCAGCGCGGTCAGCCAGGCATCGTGCTCGGGACGCGGCTCGGGATCGCCGCTGAACCGCACCCGGGCGGCCCGCAGTGCGGTCGGCGGATCGGCGGAGTCGGCCGCCGCACGGAACGCCGCGCCCATGCCGGGGTGGCCGAGGCCGTCCTCCTCGCCCTCGAAGACCTCGGCGAACAGGAGCAGTTCGGTACGTACCCCGCCGGGTTCGGTATCCGCGAGGTTCCGCAGCACGCAGTCCATGACGACGCCGGGCGGCAGCGAACGGCCGAGCTCGGCCACCGCATGCCGCACCAGCTCCGGGAACCGCGAGTCCAACGCACCGCGCAGCCGCCACGGCGTCCGGTCGCTCAGCAACGGCTCGATGAGCGCCGTGCGCCACCGCGGATCCGCCGCGTCCGCGGCCTCCCACACGGCGTCGCGTACGCGCTCACTCCGGTTTCCGGACGTCGCCAGCGCATGGCCTACGACCGGGTCGCCTTGCCTGGCAAGCGCCAACGCTGTGTCCTCGCCCATGTGCTCGTTGCGGGCGTACGCGACCAGCAGGTCACGGTCCCCCGACGCCAGAACGGCCTCGGCGACCTGCCGCGGCGGTGCCACGTAGTGCGCCTGAAGCGCCTTGAGCGTCTCGGGCTTGAGCCGCTCGGCGAGCTTGGCGGCCGTCGGCGCAGGAGCCAGCCGGTACGCGGCATATACAGCAGCGCGCAGCGCCACCGAATTGTCGAATCTGCTCACCTTGGAACGCCGCTCCCCGCAAAGACACCAGTGGCACGCCTCCCCCGGCGCAAGACCCGATCAGCCTATGCGGCACGACGGACACTCCCGGAAGCGGCACCGCGACGGCCCCGCGGCGGCGGGCCTCAGGCTGCCGCCAACCGCATGCGGCGGGTTCGGACCTCGCGGTAGGCATACGCGACGACGCTCAGCGCAATCGCGGTATTGAACACCGGCATCGAGTGGGCCAGCGTCGGGCCGGCACCGAACATCACCCCCAGGTAGAAACCGACGGCATTGGTCGCCGCGAACACGTAGCCCACGCCGCGCAGAAATCCTGACGAGCCCGGATTCACCGTCATGGTGCAGACGAGAAGCCCCACCATGCAGAAGCGGACGATCAGGATGGCAGCGGCCCAGTGCTCCCACATCTCCGTGTCGGCCACCCAGAAGTCGGACGACACCATAATGAGCGCGAACACCAGCGCAGGCAGGCCGAAGCGCTCCCAAGCCTCGCGCCGGGACGCTGCAGCCGGTGCCGGACTCGCCTCCGAGATCACCGACGCACGTGGAGCCACCGGATGCACCCGAGGCGAGGCATCGCCGCCGGGCCTCCGGCTCTCGGCCGCAGGGGCCCTCACGTCCGCTGTGGTCTTCGCGTCTGCGAAGGTCGCCGGCCCCGGGGTACGCAGTGCCGCGGACGCCGCGCGCAGGATGGCGGTGGTGGCCGCGGGCGGCAGCCAGCCATGGTCGGCCCGGACGTGCGTCGGCGGCGCCGGGATCATCGCCCGGGCCGCCTCGGCGGTCGGACGCGCCGCCGGGGACTTCGCGAGCGCCGCCTCGACCAGGGGTGCGAGAGCAGCCGGCAGGCCGTCGAGGTCGGGCGGGCGGGTGGTCAAGTTGGCGAACAGCACCGGCAGTGTGTCGCCGGGGAACGGCGGCCGCCCGGTGGCCGCATAGGCCAGAACCGCGCCCACCGAGAAGACATCGCTCTCCGGCCCGACGTCGGAGCGTTCGAACTGCTCGGGCGACATGAAGCCGAGCGTCCCGACGGTCTGCCCGGTCCGCGTCAGCCCGGTCGCCTCGGCGACCCGCGCGATCCCGAAGTCGATGACCTTCGGGCCGTCGACGTCGAGCATGACGTTGGACGGCTTGATGTCCCGATGCACCAAGCCGGCGCCGTGCACTCCGGACAACGCGGTGAACAGACCGGACGCCAGGGCGGTCAGCGACTCCTCGGGCAGCGGCCCGAAGCGCGCCACCGCATCGCCGAGGGTGATCCCCGGAACGAACTCGGTCGCCAGCCAAGGGACCGCCGCATCCGGATCGGCATCCAGCACTGCTGCGGTGAACCCGCTGCCGACTCTCCGCGCCGCCCCCACCTCGCGGACGAACCTGCGCCGGAACTCGGTCTCGTCGCCGTTGAGGAGATACGGGTGGACCACTTTGACGGCTGCCGCGACGCCGTCCGGTGCCCGGCCGAGGAACACCCGGCCCATCCCGCCGGCACCCAGCAGCCCGACCAGGCGGAACTTTCCCACGTGTTGCGGATCCCCCGGACCCAACGGCTCCATGACGCCCCCGATTTGCGACTCGAACGGTCCGGCCGGAGATCGGCCGGGCCTGCCGAATATCCAAGACCATCGCGCACTCCCGTGCCGCGGCAACGTCCGATCCACGCAACCCCTTCGCCGCCCCCTCCGCCGCGGCACCGCGCCGCGGCGTCGCGCCCCGGCCGGCGGCCATGGATATCGCAAGGCCGCTCTGATAGCACCGGGGGCATCCGTCCTTGGGTCGCACCCGGACCCTCCCCTCCCGGAGGTATCACGCATGGGCCGCTTCACCCGCGAGGAACTGCAAGAGGCGCTCGCGCACTACGACTCCGTCGTCGCGACGTGTGTCGAGTCGGGCGACTGGAACGCGTTCGCCGACCTGTTCACCGAAGACGTCGTCTACACCGAGCACGCGTACGGCGTGTTCACCGGCCGCGAGGCGGTCCGGGCATGGATCGGGCAGGTCATGGCGCCCTTCCCGATGATGCGCTTCCCGCAGGACTGGATCGCGTACGACGAGGAGAACGGCGCCATCGTGCTCGGCGTCCGCAACGTACTGCCGCATCCGACCGAGCCGGGCGTGGAGTTCGGCTTCGCGAACTGGACCCGCCTCGTGTACGCGGGCGATGGCCTCTTCTCCTCCGAGGAGGACTGCTACAACCCGGCCCGCGACGCGCCCGCCGCCATCGGCGCCTGGCTCGAAGCGGGCGGCAAGCCGGCCACGGAGATCGTGACCCACGACGACCGCGAGGTCTGACCCGACCGGCACCCGGCCGCACCACGGCGGGGCCGAGCAGCAGGACGCGGCCCCGCCCCGCTCACGTCTCGCCTCCGCTCACGTCTCGTCTCCGCTCGCGCCCTCCCCCGCTCCGCTCACGCCCTCCCCGGCTCCGCTCCCATTCCGCTCACGTCTTCCCCCCACCCCGCCCTCCCCCACCCCTCTCCCACCCTGCTCTCGCCCACGCCCTCCCCCACCCCACCGCCCCGCGCTCTCGCTCACGCCCGCCCCAGCCTGCTCTCGCTCAAGCCCCGTCGGGTGGTGGCGAGGAAGGCAGCGCAGCACGGGAGAGGCCGCGAGCATGGTCCAGCGCGAGGGGAGCGTGGGCTGAGGCGGGGGCGCGAGCGAGAACGGGGGCGGGAGCCTTTCCGAGCCGAGCGGATAGGGTCGAAGGCATGGACCACTCGCTCTTCGTGAAGATCTGCGGCCTCAAGACCGGCCACGACGTCGACGTGGCCGTGGCCTCGGGTGCCGACGCCGTCGGCTTCGTCTTCTCGAAGAGCCCGCGTCGGATCGACGTCGAGACGGCCGCGAAGCTGTGCGCGCGCGTGCCTGAGGGTGTCCTGACGGTCGGCGTGTTCCGCAACGAGGCCCTGGAGGACACCCGGGCGTGGGCCCAGGACTCCGGCGTGCAGGCCATCCAGCTGCACGGAAGCGAAGACCGCGCCTACTTCGACGCGCTCGCCGGCGGCAGCTGGACCCTGCTGCGGGCCGCCGCGTACGACGACCCCGGGCTGCGCTTCGGGGACATGGGCGAGGACATGCTGCTGCTGGACGCCCCGGTGCCGGGCGCGGGTGTGGCCTGGGACTGGTCCGCGGTCCCGGCCCTCGAAGGCGAGAAGTGGCTGCTGGCCGGGGGCCTGACCCCGGCGAACGTACGCGCGGCCGTGGAAGCGGCCCGCCCGTGGGGCGTGGACGTCTCCAGCGGCGTCGAGCAAAGCCGCGGCGTCAAGGACCCGGCCCTGATCACCGCCTTCATCCAGGCTGCCCGCGGCACCCGGGACTGACCCGGGCGCGACCGCGTCCACCGCAGCAACCACCACGTCCGCAGCACCGAGCGCCCCGACCGCCGTAGGCGAACCCGCCTGCTAGGCCGTCCGGTTCGCCGCCCGTCCCTGATCCGCCGCCCCCGGGACGACCACTCGCTCCGGAACCGCATCCAGGCTGGCGGCAAGCACGGCGAACGCGCTGTCGGTGAGACCGGCCGGGTCCGCGGTGCCGTCCCCGTCGGACCACTGCTGCAGCACCGCATCGAACGCGACCAGAGCCATCCCGGCGGCCAGTCCCGGATAGAGCCCGGCCGGCGCGGCTGCCTCGGCACCGTCGCGCGCCTCAAGGCCGAGCCGTGCCGCCAGTTCGACGCTCAGGTCGTCCCGCCACTGCGCCTGGCGTTCGAGGAACCGGGCACGCAGGGCCGGAGTACGCATGATCAGCCGGACCACGGGCAGTGCCCGCTCCGCATGGTCGCCGCACGCGGCGAGCGGGACCGCGACCGTGTGCCGCAGCGCCACGGACGGCGGCTCGGCAGCCGGCCGCGCCGCCAGTTCGGCACGCATGCCGTTGCCCATGTCGGCCAGGAACCGGACGACGACGTCCTCCTTGGACGCGAAGTAGCGGAAGAAAGTCCGCTTCGACACCCCGGCGACGGCCGCGATCTCGTCGACGGTCACCGCGTCGAACCCGCGCTGCGCCAGGAGCTGCAGGGCGGCCTCGGTCAGTTCGTTCGCGACCAGCTGCCGCTTGCGCTGGGCCATGGGGATGTCGGAAGGGGAGCTCACCCGGCCATCGTATCCGCATGCCATTCATGACATCAAACGCACACATTGACACCGAGTGACACACTTGGCAGCATGCGACACATGATCAAGAACCCGAAGCCGTGGAACGCCGAGCAGATCCCCGACCAGACCGGCCGGACCTTCGTGGTCACCGGTGCCAACAGCGGCCTCGGCCTGGCGACGACCGCCGCGCTCGCCCGCCGCGGCGCCCATGTGGTCCTCGCGGTCCGCAACGAGGAACGCGGGCACCAGGCTGCGGCGCGCATCACCGCCGCGATCCGCACCGACGCTTCGCGCGCCGGTCGCGGACGACGCCACGAACGCCCTGATGCACGCGCGGACGAAGACCTGCACGCGCGCCTGGAAGTGCGCCGCCTGGACCTGGCCGACCTCGACTCGGTCCGCGCCTTCGCCGCCGGCCTGCGCGCCGACCGCACCCGCCTCGACGTGCTCGTCAACAACGCGGGAGTCATGGCACCGCCCCGCACCCTCAGCGCGCAGGGGCACGAGCTCCAGTTCGCCGCCAACCACCTCGGGCACTTCGCGCTGACCGGCCTGCTCCTCGACCTGCTGGCGGCCGGGACCGACCCGCGGGTGGTCACGGTGAGTTCGACCAACCACCGCAAGGGCCGACTGGACTTCGACGACCTGTCGGGCGAGCGCTCCTACTCCCCCATGGGCTTCTACAACCAGGCGAAGTTCGCCAACGCCGTCTTCGGCACCGAACTCCACCGCAGGCTCGACGCCGCCGGCAGCCCCGTCCGCAGCATCCTCGCCCACCCCGGGTACGCCGCCACCAACCTCCAGACCAGCGCCCCGTCCGGCCTGGTCAAACTGCTCTTCGGCCGCCTCCTGATCCCGCTGGCCCAGTCACCGGAGCAAGGTGCGCTGCCGCAACTGCACGCCGCGACCGCCCCGGACGTCGCCGGCGGCCGGTTCGTCGGCCCGGGCGGCCGCGGCGAAGTGCGCGGCGCCCCCGCATTCGTGCCACTCGCCCCGGCCGCAGCCGACCCCGCCACAGGCCGCCGCCTCTGGACCCTCTCCGAGGAACTGACCGGCGTACGCTTCCCCTTCCCTCAGCCCTCCCGTACCGCCTTGTAGCGGGCCAAGGACACCGCTCGCTCCTCGGCGTGGTCGACGATCGGCTTGGGGTAGCCCTTCGGCGGGCCGCCCGGGAGCTTCCACGGTTCGTGCACGGCCGCGCCGGCGACGCCCTGCAACTCGGGGATGTAGCGGCGCACGTAGTCGCCGTCCGGGTCGAACTTCCGGCCCTGGGCGACCGGGTTGAAGATGCGGAAGTACGGCGCCGCGTCCGTGCCGCATCCGGCGACCCACTGCCAGCCGTGGCTGTTGGAGGCCAGGTCGCCGTCGGCCAGCAGGTTCATGAAGTGCCGGGCGCCGCGCGTCCATTCCTGGTGCAGGTCCTTGACCAGGAAGGACGCCACCACCATGCGGACCCGGTTGTGCATCCAGCCTTCGGCCGCGAGCTGGCGCATGCCGGCGTCGACGAACGGATAGCCGGTCCGGCCCGCCTGCCAGGCCGCGAACAGTGCGTCCGCGTCCTGGCCGGTGTCGTACTGCATCCCGGCGAGCTGCGGGTTCAGGTACTCCCGGGCGCTCTCCGGGTGGTGATGAAGGACGTCGGCGTAGAACTCGCGCCAGGCCAGCTCGGCGCGGAACGTGCTCGCGTCCGGTCCCACCTCGGCCAGCAGGGTGCGCGGGTGGACCTCCCCGAAGCGCAGGTGGACGGACAGATGCGAGGTGCCGGGCAGGTCGGCGCGGTCGCGCGTTTCCGCGTAACGCTGCAGGCCCTTCTTGCGGTACGCCGACCACACGGCCCGCGCGGCCGCCTCGCCCGCGGTCGGCAGGGCGGGAACCCCGCTGCGCGGCTCCGCCGGGATGCCGGACGACTTGACGCCGTCGGCCCACACCACGTCCTTCGGCTCGGGCAGCGGCGCCCGCCAGCCGTGGTCGGCCCAGGCCCGCAGGAACGGCGTGAAGACGCGGTAGGGCGTGTCGTCCTGCTTGCGGACCCGCCCCGGGGCGACCGCGTACGGCGACCCGGTACGCACGAGCGCGACGCCTTGCTCGCCGAGGGCCTGCTCGACTTCCTCGTCCCGGGCACGGCCGTACGGTCCGAAGTCGGCGGCCGCGTGCACTTCGTCTGCGCCCGTTTCGGCAACCAACCGGCCGAGCTCGGCGACGGGTTCGCCCCTTCGTACGACCAGCCCGCCGGAGCCGCGCTCGCGCAGGGCCGCGTCCAGGGCATGCAGCGAACGGACCAGGTACGCCCGCCGCGAAGGCCCCGCGGGCTCCCACAGCACCGGATCGACCACGAAGACCGGCAGCACCGACGCAGGGCCGGAACCGTCCCCCGTCCCCGGCACTCCCGTGCCGGCCGCGGCGTGCAGCGCAGGATTGTCGGCGAGCCGCAGGTCGCGGCGGAACCACAGCAGTCGGACGGGCATGGGACCACGCTAGGCCCCGCGCGACGCGCCTCCGCCACTTCCGGCCCGCGCCACCCCGAAAGCGTGACACCGCCCGGCCATTCGTGCGCTTCCGCGGCCCCTTGACCTCAACTCCACTTCAACTCCTATGTTGATCATGCAAACGACGCCGGAGCGCGTAAGCAGAGGAAACACGCGTAAGCAGAGGAAACAGAAGAAGCAGAAGCAAGCCGAAGACAGCCGAAGAAGGCAGAAGGGGCGTACCCCATGGCCGTGCAGACCTACCCCGAGGCCCAGCTCGCCCGTCAGCCCATCGGCTACTGGAGCGGCGTCGTGCACCGCGACGTGGTCGGCTTCATCCGCGGCACGCTCGCCAAGGAGCAGCTGACCCAGCCGCAGTGGTGGACGCTCAACCACGTCGGCGACGCGCCCGGCACCTGGACGCGGCAGTCCCTCGCCGAGCGGCTGTCGGTATTCGGCGACCCGGGCCTGGACTTCACCCCGGCCTTCGCAGGCCTGAGCTCGCGCGGCTGGCTGGCCGAAACCGGCGGCACGCTCGCGCTCACCCCCGACGGGGAGGCCGGCCTGCTTCGCGCGCGCGAACGCGTCGCCAAGGCGAACCGGCAGCTCCACGAGGGGATCTCGCGCGACGAGTACCTCGCCGCGCTCGACGTCCTGCGCCGCATGGTCGACAACGTGGGCGGCAACAGCGACCTGCCCTGACGCGCACGGGCCGCCGCTCAGCCGGCCTTCGCTTGGAGCACGTCGAGGTCCCGGGCCGCGAAGCGGTGGTGGTCCCACTCCTCTCTCAGGATCACGTGCAGGCAGGACAGCGTCGTCTCGGCACGGCCGTGCCAGGGGTTCCGCCGTACTGCGGCCAGTTCCTCCGCGGTGGCCGCGGCGAGGAAGTCGCCGACCATCGCGACGCGGTCCGCGCGGGCTTCGACGACCTCGGCGTACGCAGGCGTCCGGTCCGCGAACAAGGACGGGTCCAGGCCCAGTTGCTCCGGCCCGCCGCCGACCAGGCCCAGCGGATGGAAAGGCAGCTCGCGTCCGAGCACCGACCGGCCCAGCCAGAGGTCGGTGGCGAAGACCAGGTGCCGCAGCGTCTGGGCGAACGACCATTCCCCGTGCACCGAGACGTCCACCAAGGCGTCCCCCGAGTTTCCTCCCGAGATTTCCGCCGAGATGTCCGCCGGGCCGTCCGACATCGCCTCGGCGCGCGCCATCGTGGCGGCCCAGGTCTGCTGCAGCAGGCTCCAGGCCGCGCGCAGGCCCTCCGGATCCGCGGCGCGCCGCTGCGCCCGGCCGGGGAACCGGCGGTCCAGCTCCGCCTCCACATAACCCGCCACGTCGATGCCGTTGATGTGGAACGTGGCGCCGCCGTCGGCAAGCCAGGGCGCGTCGATGTCGGCGTCGCGGACCTCGACGCCGCGCATGACGACACCCGACAGATTCGCCTCGCTGAACCGGCACCCGCCCAGGTCCGCCTCGGTGAACCGGGATCCGCTCAGATCCGTCCCGGTGAACGTCGAGCCCCGAAGGTCGTCGGACTCCCTGAAGATCGCCAACTCATCCTCCCGAACGGCCGCGTCGACGCTGACGCGGACACAGGCCGCACACCTATCACGGCCCCCCGACACACCCGGGTCGGCCGCACACCACCGACCGGCGCGGCGCGGCGCCAAGCGGGGCCGAGCAGCGCCGAGACGGCCTGTGACAGGGGGAGAACTCCCGTGAAACGCCGCGGAAACAGGCGCTTCCTACGCTCCGGTCATGGCGGACATCTTCGACGCATATCGGCCGGCTCGGGCGTGGGACGAGATGTTCGCCGCGCCCGGCGTACCCCGCACGCCGTACCTCGCGGTATTCGCCGCGCTGCAGCGGCTGGGCGCGAACGACCTGCGGTACCGGGCGGACCAGGTGGCCCGGCTGTTCACCGACCGGGGCGTGACGTTCGCGTTCGCCGGCGACGAGCAGCCGTTCCCGCTCGACCAGATCCCCCGCGTCCTCGCGGCGCAGGAATGGGACGAGGTCACCCGCGGCGTCGCCCAGCGCATCCGGGCGCTGGAGGCTTTCCTCGCCGACGTGTACGGCCGCGGGCGCGTGCTCGAGGACGGGGTGGTGCCGCGCGCCCTCGTCCTGTCCTCGCCGCACTTCCACCGCGCCGCGGCCGGGATCGAACCGCCGGGCGGAGTGCGGGTGCACGTGGGCGGTATCGACCTGGTCCGCGACGAGGAAGGGCGCTTCCGGGTCCTGGAGGACAACGTCCGCATCCCCAGCGGGGTCAGCTACGTCATCGAGAACCGGCGAGCCGGGACGCGGCTGTTCCCGGGGATCTTCGCCGAGCACCGGGTCCGCGCCGTGGACGCGTACCCGGCCAGGCTGCTGGCCTCGCTCCGCGCCACCGCCCCGGAGGGGGTGGCGGACCCGACCGCCGTGGTCCTCACGCCCGGCCGGTACAACGCCGCGTACTTCGAACACACCCTGCTGGCCCGGCTGATGGGCATCCCGCTGGTCGAGGGGCGGGATCTCGAATGCCACCGCAACCACGTCTACATGCGCACCACGCGCGGCCGCCGCCCGGTCCATGTGATCTACCGGCGGGTCGACGACGACTTCCTGGACCCGCTGCACTTCCGCGGCGACTCGCTGCTCGGGACGCCGGGTCTGCTGAACGCCGCGCGCGCCGGCAACGTCACGCTGGCCAATGCGGTCGGCAACGGCGTCGCGGACGACAAGCTCCTGTACACGTACGTGCCCGACCTGATCCGCTACTACCTCGCCGAAGAGCCGGCGCTGGACAACGTCGAGACGTACCGGCTCGACAGCCCGGACCGCGTGGCGTGGGTGCTCGAGCACGCGCACGAGCTGGTGCTCAAGCCGGTCGACGGGTCGGGCGGCAAGGGCATCGTGATCGGTCCGCATGCCGAGGAAGCGGAACTGGCCGTGCTGCGCGCCGCGGTGGCGGCGGATCCGCGCGGCTGGATCGCGCAGCGCCCCGTCGCCCTGTCCACGGCGCCCACGCTGATCGGCGACCGGCTCGAACCCCGGCACGTGGACCTGCGGCCGTTCGCGATCAACGACGGGACCGACATCTGGCTGCTGCCCGGCGGCCTCACCCGCGTCGCGCTTCCCGAAGGGCAGTTGGTGGTCAACTCCAGCCAGGGCGGCGGTTCCAAGGACACCTGGGTGCTGGCCGACGGCAGCCGGGACGGGACCGGCGCGCGCAAGCTGGTCGCCGTCGCGGCCATGCCGCAGAGCCGCGACCAGCAGCCCTCGCCGTTCGGCGACGAGTCGGCGGCCGGCGCCGCGCAGCAGATGCAGCAGTGACCAGCCGCTTGTGCACACCCGCAGCCGGGACGGCCGGGCCGCGGCGACCGGGCGCCCCACGGGACGCCGCGACAGGAGGGGGACGGCCGGTGCCACCACGAGGAGCCGCCGCGGGAGCCGCGGCCATGCGCGACGATGCGTGGGACGGGTACGGGTACGGCCACGGCGGCCGCCCGTCCGACATCCCGCTCCCGGCGCGCCCCGAGCCGGGGGCCGGCAGCGAGCCACCCGGAGCACGGCGTCCCGACGCCCCGCCGAGCCTGCTGAGCCGGGTCGCCGAATCGCTGTTCTGGATGGGCCGCTACGTCGAACGCGCGGACGACACCGCGCGGCTCCTCGACGCGTTCGTGCACCGCATGGTCGAGGACCCGTGGACCGACGAACCGGCCGCCTGCCGCTCGCTCCTCGGCGTCCTCGGCCTGTCCGATGCGCCGCCCGGCCCGACGGCGCCGTTCGGCCCGCCCCTCGACACCCAGGCCACCATCCGCCGCATCGCCTTCGACGAGGACTCCCCCAGCTCGATCACGGGAGCGCTCCTCCTCGCCCGCGAGAACGCCCGCGGGGTCCGCGAAGTGGTCTCCAGCGAGATCTGGGAGTGCCTCAACGTCACCCGGCACGGCCTCGCCGCGAGCCGCCGCTCCGCCGAGCAGCTCGGGCCCGCGGCGTTCCTGACCCACGTGCGCGAACGCGCCGCGCTCTTCTCCGGGCTCGCCGACGCGACGCTGTCCCGGGACGAAGGCTGGCGCTTCCTCGTCCTGGGCCGCTCCCTCGAACGCGCCGACATGACCGCGCGCCTGCTCTCGGTCTTCCTCACCGGCGACGGTCCGATGCCGGACCGGACCACGCTGCTGCGCGCGGCCGGCGCCGAGGAGTCGTTCCTGCGCACGTACGGCGGCGCGGCGGGCACCGACCGGGCGGTGGAATTCCTGCTCCTGGACCGGCTGTTCCCGCGGTCCGTGCTGCATGCGCTGAGCACCGCGGAAGAGTGCCTCCTCGCGCTCGGCCCCGCGGCCGCGGAGCGCACCGGTGTGGCGGACGAGGCGCGGCGGCCGGTGGGCCGGCTCCGGACCCGCCTGGAGTACGCCGACGTCTCCGCCTTCGCCCGCGAACTACCCACACTCCTGGGGGATTTGGGCGCGGCATGCGCGCAGGCCACGGACGCCGTCGCGCGGCGCTTCTTCCCGGACGCCCCGCTGGCCCGCTGGGAGGGACGTTGACCTCGACCGCCACCGGCTGGCGCCTGGGGATCCGGCACGTGACCGAGGTCGCGTACACCGGATCGGCGCGCTCCTCCTTCAACGAGGTGCGCATGGCGCCCCTGACCCTGCCGACGCAGACCGCGCTCGAGTCGCGTGTCGAGATCAGCCCGCCCGCACACGCCTGGACGTATTGGGACTACTGGGGGACGCAGGTTGTCGCCGTGGACATCCCTGAGCCGCACGAGCGCTTGCGGCTCACCGCCCGGGCCACGGTGGAGACTTCGCCCGCACCGCCGCTGCCGGCCGCGCCGTCCTGGGAGGTGCTGCGCGACACCGCGGCGCGGGGTCCGGAGTCGGAGTACTCCGCGGCCACCGAGCTCACCCGCGTCGACGAGGCCGTCGCGGCCGAGGCGCGGCGGCTCGCCGGCGGGCTCGGGCCGCACGAGGCGGCCGCGGCGATCGCGGCGTGGGTGCACGGCCAGGTCGCGTACGTCCCCGGCTCGACCGGGGTGGGCACCGGCGCGCAGCAGGCGTACGACCAGCGCGAGGGCGTGTGCCAGGACATCGCGCAGCTGACCGTGGCGATGCTGCGGTCGGCGGGGCTGCCGGCGCGGTACGTGTCCGGCTATTTCCATCCGGTCCCGGAGGCGGAGCCGGGCGAGACGGTCGCCGGGCAGAGCCATGCGTGGGTGGAGTACCGGGCAGGTGCGTGGGTGGCCCTGGACCCGACGAACATGGTCGAGGTGGGCGTACGGCACGTGGTGGTGGGACGCGGCCGCGACTACGCGGACGTGCCGCCGTTCAAGGGGGTGTACCAGGGCCCGCCGGGTGAGCCCCCGAGGGTGGTCGTGGAACTCACCCGGCTGGCCTGAGACATCCGCCGCGGCCGGCTCCCATGGCCGCGGCGGACCCCCGTTGCCCCCGTGCGTCCCCCGCCGGGTCCTCAGCCCTGGCCGGTGGCGGCCAGGAGGCGCTTCTTCATCTCGGCGAAGTCCGCCTGGTTGAAGGCGTACGGCATGGTGCCGACGGCCTCGTAGTCGTCGAACGTGGTGGACGCGGTGACCGTCAGGCACAGCACCGTGCCGTCCGGGCCGCGCCATTCCATGCCGGTCTCGTAGCCCTTGTCGGCCGGCAGCGACCGGCACGGTGTCGGGTCCGAGCCGGGCTTGACGACCGCGGTGACGCGCCACCGGGCCTCGGGCGACGCGCAGTCCAGGTCGGCCGGGCGCGTCGCACCGACCAGGGACCCTTCGAAGGCGGCGAGGCACGTGGCCTTGCCCTCCGAGCCGGCGTCCGCCTCGTCGTGCGGGATCGCGAACCGGTAGACCGGGTATGCCGCGACGGCGAGGACGGCGAGTGTCCACAACATGGGCTTGAGGACACCGCCCCGAGGGCGCGGCGAAGCACGTCGGCCGCGCGGGCGGTCGGGGTGCGGGGGCGGTGCGGCGTGCGGACTTCCATGAACCGGAATCGCCATGCGGGGCACCTTATCCAGCCGCGCCCGGCTTCGGGAATGGTACAGACCAAATTCGTCTAGACCTTTTGGCGGACCCGCTCCCGACCCCCCTCCGACCCCCTCCTGGACATCCCCTAGTCCTCACGGCGCACCCGAACGCCAGCCTTCGAGCTGACGCGATTCCGCGCCCTTCGCGGTGATCATGAGGGGGTACCGCATATCCCGAGAGAGGCTTCTCCATGCTGAAGGCAGGTCTGATCATCGCCGGTTCCGCGGTCGCCGTGGTGGGCATCGGCGCCGTGGTCGGAATCCCGATGGCGCAGGAGTGGCTGGACGGCCGGCACCAGCAGGAGTCGCGCTACGACACCGGCCGGGACGCGAAGGCGGACCGGGCCTCGATGCCCGGCTGGCTGCCGGACGGCACGACGCAGGTCCGCTACAAGATGAAGACCACCGGCGGGGACCGCCTGCTGGTGGCGCAGCTGCCGGACGGCAGGCTTCCTGCGGAGTGCGCCCCGGCGGTCGGGCACCACCGCCCGAAGATGACCGCGGACTGGTTCCCCAAGGGCGTGACCCGCAAGGCGAAGGTCAAGTGCGGGACGTACAGCGGGTACGTGGACGGCAGGAAGCTGGTCGCCTGGCAGACGCACGACGCGTGGCTGCAGCAGGAGCGCGCCACGGCGCCGCGCTGACCGCGGACTTCGGACCACGCACCGCACACGCAGACCGCAGACCGCAGACCGCAGACGCAGACCGCAGACCGCAGACGACATCGGAGTGCCCCCGGGCCGGTTCACGACCGGCCCGGGGGCACTCCGATGTTCCGCGCCTGCCCGCACCCCCGTAGCGGGCCGACGCCCCTGGAGAACAATAGAACAGGTTCCAACACCGGGAAAACCGTCCGGTTTCCTCTTGCACGGTGAGCAGCACCCGGCGCAGCGACGAATATGCAGGTCAGCGGGCCAGCAGCCGATGCTCGCGGGTCAGCCGGCACACCGCGGCAAGGCGCAGCACGGCAAAGTCCGGCGCGGCCGGCTCGCGCCATCCGGACTCCGCCAGCGCATCGGTGAAGCCGAGGACGTAGTCGGCCAGGAGCCGGCGGTCGGGTACGCGCGTGCCGGGCAGGTCCGCATCGGCGGCGGCGGGATTCGCGGCGGCGGCGCCGGAGGCGGCCGCGAGTGCATCGCAGACCGCTGCCGCATGCTGGTCGACGGCCGCGACCAGGCCCGGCTCGCGGGCGAGTTCGGCGAGCCGGGGCAGGTACGCGGACACCACCCCCGCCAACGGGCAGCCGGGCGGTTCGCCCTCCGGCGTCATGTCCATCTGCCGACTGTAACCCGGCCGACCTGACACACCGGGCAATCTCCGTAAATCGGTCATATTCCATGCGAGCATCGAGCCATGAGCGACGACGACATCGAGTGGTACTACTGCCTCAAGCACGGCACCGCCGAGCAGGGCGCCGGCTGCCGGGCGCTCGACCGGCTCGGCCCGTACCCGACCAAGGCGGCGGCCGAGCACGCCCTCGAGACCGCGGCCGAGCACACCCGCGAGGAAGACGCCGCGGACGAGCGCTGGGAAAACGGCTGAACCCGGCGCCGTGACCGGGAGGCGCAGCCGAGGGCTGCACTCTCCGGTCACGGCACCGGGTCCAAGGGCGTGCCGGGGGATCTCGGTACCTCGGCTCCGCCCGGGGGTCACGCCACCGGCGCGAAGGCCTCCGGGTCCGTGGCCGCCTCTTCTTCCGCAGGCGTCTCCGCGGGCATCGGCTCGTGCGCGGCGGGCTGGACGGGGCGGCCGTCCATCAGCCGGGCCAGGCCGTCGATCACCCGGGTCTGCGGATCCGGCGCCACGTGCACCGGCATGCCGGTCGCGTTGCGCACCATCGTGTCCAGTCCGGGGATGTGCGCACCGCCGCCGGCCAGCGTGATGCCGCGGTCGGCGAGGTCCACCACCAGGTCCGGCGGCGACCGGCGCAGGACGCCGGCGATGCCGTCGAGCAGGGCGGTCAGCGGTGTGCCGATGAGGTCGCGGATCCCGGCCGACTCGATGCTCAGCTGCCGGGCCAGGCCGCTGCCCACGTCCTTGCCGAGGACCGGGATGTACTCGTCGGCGTCGAGCCGCTGGTAGATCTCCCGAATCGCGCCGGCCGGGACCACCACACCGTGCTTGCTGCGCAGGTGCTCGGCGATGGCGTGCTCTATGGCGTCGCCGCCGACCGGCACCGCGGTCGCGGCCACCACCGCGCCCAGCGACAGCACCGCGATCTGCGTGGTGGCCGTACCGCAGACCACCACCATGGCCGCCTCCGGCAGGTCCACCGGGAGCTGGCAGCCGATCGCCGCGGCGACCGGGATGTCGACCAGCT
Source organism: Yinghuangia soli (assembly GCF_021502675.1). Taxonomy (GTDB): domain Bacteria; phylum Actinomycetota; class Actinomycetes; order Streptomycetales; family Streptomycetaceae; genus Yinghuangia; species Yinghuangia soli. The sequence goes on along the minus strand of NZ_JAKFHA010000009.1, from coordinate 4,193 downwards.
CGACGCGCCGCACGCCCAGTCCGGACAGCGCCAGCACCGCAGCCTTGCGGGTCAGCGGGCCGCTGTCGTGCGGTACTCCGACGACGGCGCGCACGCCGCCCGCGCGGCGCCACAGCGGTGCCACCCGGCCGTCGGCCAGTTGCCGCAGCATCGACTGGGCCAGTTCGGTGTCCACCACCGTGCCGCTCGATATCGGCCGGGCCACCCGGATATGGTCCGGCGACCTCCCGACCATGCGCGCCGCGACCGAGCCCACGGCGACGAGGCCGCCGGTGCGGGTGTCGACCGCGGCCAGACTCGGCTCGTCGACGACGAGGCCTTGGTTCTTGAGGTAGATACGGGTCCGGGACGCCCCAAGGTCCACGGCCACATGGCAACGCCGCAAGGCGGCAGGATCGACTCCCACAGCATCCTCCGATTCGTCCGAGGCAATGCTCAGCGGGAATCTGCCTGAACCTTGCAGGGGACTGCGGATCAGGCTCCATCGTGTGCCGATCCGGGACCGGTACGCGCGTCTACTGGGCCGGTCGGGTGACGACACACCGTAGGCGGGCGGCCATACGGCCCACAGCAGGTGCGGAATCGGCGGGTTCGGGCACTCCCGGGCACAGCCAGGCACTGCCGGGCACTGCGGTCGAATCCGGTCACCCTGCTCGCTACATCCGCCAGCCCCACCAATGTGGTGAAATCATCCCCACCTGCCCCGGATGTGTGCCAGAGTCGGGATCTGGCGGCAGGGGACGGGCGTAGGCGGGTAAATGCACGAGCGGCCGGAGTTCGACGCGGCGGATCTGACAGCGATGATGACCAGGGTGGCCCGGCTCCGCTCGCAGGTCGACGACCTCTTGGCGGCGTACCTGTCGCAAGAGTCCTCCCGGCAGGCGCACTTATGCGAACTGCTGTCGGCGAGCCTGGAGCAGTCGCTCGACCACCTGGCCCGGCTCTGCTCCCCCATACGCGAGGAGCCGGCCGCCCATGAAGCGGTGAACGGCTCGTCCGGAACCCGTGGTTCGCACGGCCGCGCGGGCACTGCCGCGGTATCGGCGGGCAGCGTCGCGGACCTGTTCCGCTCGGCGCGCTATCTGCGGCCCCGGCTGGTCGACACCGTCGTCGGCGACACGCTGCTCCCGGGCCGCCCGCACGCACCGCGCGACCTCTCGCTGCCACCGGACGAGCCGGTGCGCGGCCGCGGCCACCAGGAACTCGCGGTTCCGCCGCCCCGCGCCCGGGCCGGGCTGCTGGCCAGCGCCGAGTGGCATCTGGACACCGACGAGATCCGCTGGTCCGACGAGATGTACCAGATCTTCGACCGCGATCCCGTGCACGGCCCGCTGCGGCTCGACGACCTGCCGTACCACGTGCTGCCCGGCGACCTCGCCGCGGTGGCCGCGATGATCGACGCGCTGCTCAATGAACTCCTGCCTACCGAGGGCGAGTTCCGCATCCTGCGGCCGGATGCCACGGTGCGATCGGTCCACCTGGTCGGCGAGCCGGTGCTCGACGGGGACGGCCATCCGCGCAGCGTCTGGGTGATCATGCGGGACGTGACCGAGCTGCGCTGGACCCAGGCGGCGCTGTCCGAGGCTCGGGCGCAGCTGCTGGTGCAGCGCCAACTTGCCCGCGACGAGCACCGGATGGCCGCGGAGCTGCAGCGTGCGGTCATGCCGCGCTGGACCCGCGCCGTGAAGCTCCCCGGACTGGACCTCGCCACCTGCTACTTCCCCGCCGACGCACCGGCGCGGGTGGGCGGCGACTGGTACGACGGCATGGCGATGGCGGACGGCACGGTCCTGCTGACCCTGGGCGACATGGCCGGGCACGGTCTGGCCGCCGCGGCCGGCATGACGACGCTGCGCAGCGCGCTGCAGGGCTTCGCGGTGACCGGCGCCACGCCGGGCGAGATGCTGTACTGGCTCAACCGGCTGCTGCTGCACACGATGCCGGCGGAGGCCATCGCGACCGCGCTGTGCGGCCGGTACGAGCCGGAGCGCCGCGTCCTGACCTGGTCGCGGGCCGGGCACCCGGCGCCGCTGCTGTTCCGCGGCGGGCGCGGCAGCGTCCTGGAGCCGCCGTCCGGGGTGGTGCTCGGCGTGCACGACGAGCCGTCGTACGAGGACGCCGAACTCGAACTCCGGCCGGGCGACCTGCTGCTGCTGTTCACCGACGGCCTGGTGGAGCGCCGCGGGCGCGACATCGACGACGCGATCGCCGTCCTGCTGGGCCTCGGGCCGATGCTGGCGACCGGGGATGCGCGGTCCTGCGTGGACCTGGTGGTCAGCCGGCTGGGCAGCACCGACTACGAGGACGACGCCTGCGTGATGGCGGTCCGGGTGTCCTGACCCGCGGGCCGGGCACCGGGCGCGGCCCGGCGCAGAGATCTCTCGGTCCCGGGCCCACTGGACCCACTGGACCCACTCGGCCCCGGCGCAGGCCTCAGGCCGGTGCCGCCGGCCCCTGCAGTCCGCCGCCGTCCGCGATCTCCTCGTGCAGGCTTCGCACTTCGGGGACGTCCTTGTACCGGCCGGTGAGCTTCTGCATCTCGCCGAGGCGGTCCCAGGTGCGGTGCGAGGAGACCTCGCGGGTGGACCGGATGGCCATGCGGGCGTACTGCGCACCCGCGTCCGGCTGCCCGTCCAGCAGGTACGCCGAAGCCAGCGAGATGAGATCGAACGTCTGCGAGCGCTGATGTCCGAGCGCCCGCAACTCCATGGCCTTCTGGGCGTGTTCCTGCGCGGGCCGGACCGCCGACGGGTCGGAGTCGGCAAGCGTGCGGTAGACCAGCGCCTGCATCCCGTGCAGGTCCGCGCTGTCGAAGAAGCCGATCCAGTCCGGGTCGTCCTGCGGCTGCGAGCCGGTGAACGCGCGCTCGGCCAGCCCGAGGGTGCGCCGGCATTCCGCGGCCTGCCCGAGGGCGGCCTGCGCCCAGGCCTCCACGGTGTGGAACATCGCGCGCGTGGTCGGCGTGGCCCGGTCCCCCGCGGTGCGCTGCGCGAGGTCGATGAGCGCGAGCGCGTCGCGCGGCCGGCCCAGGTGCACCATCTGGCGTGCGGCCCGCGACAGCGCCTCGGCGGCGCGCGGCAGATCGCCGGCCTCCCGGGCGGCGTGCGCGCCGATCACGAAGTAGTTCTGCGCGGTCGGGTCGAGGCCGACGTCGTGCGACATCCAGCCGGCCAGCACGGAGAGGTTCGCGGCCACCGCCCACAGCCGCCTGCGGACCTGGGCGGGGTTCTCCGCGGTCAGCAGGTTGCCGACCTCGTTGAGCTGGCCGACCACGGCCTTGCGCTGCAGGCCGCCGCCGCGGTTCGCGTCCCAGGCCCGGAACACCGTGACGGCGTGCTCCAGCGCGGCCACTTCCTCGGCGCCGACCGGGCCGGAGTCGATCGGGGCGTACACCGCGCGTGTGCCGAACGTGCCGGCGCGCGGCGGCGGAGCTGCTGCGGGGCCGGTCGGCGCGGACTTGCCCGCGCCGAGCCAGCGGTCGAAGTTGGTGACGAGCACCGGACCCGCCACCAAGGCGAATCCGGTGCCGACGAAGCCGCGCCGATTGAGCATGAGGTCCATTCCCGTGAACTCGGTCAAGGCGTCCACGGTGCGCTTGGTGCTCCACGGCAGTTCCTCGGGAACGGCTGGTACGTGGTGCCTCGGGCGCCCGGTGAGGCCAAGATCCTCGGAGGTGACGACACGTCCGAGTCGCTCGGTGAACAGCGCCGCGAGCACCCGGGGAACGGGGTCGCGCGGGCATTCCCCGTCCTCCAGCCAGCGCCGCACCCGCGAGGTGTCGGTGGCCAGTTGCGGATGCCCCATGCCGGCCGCCCGCCGGTTGACCAGGCGGGCCAACTCGCCTTTGGACCAACCGGTCAGCGCAAAGAGGTCCACCAGTTTGGTGTTGCGCTCGCGCCGCATCTCGGCCCGTCCCTTCGAGTAGCTGTCCACGTCGAGCCCCCAGGCTGCTCGGTGCTTCGAGGCTAGTGCGGCAGGCCCGGGGCGCTCCTGATTCGCCAGGGTTCGCCAGGGTCCGCCACGTGGATCACCACCCACGCGAGGGGGTGTCGTGGATGGTGGATCCGGCACGTGGGCACCCACCCGCCGCGCGGCCGGGTCCACTCGAGCACCGGTACAACCTGTACGACCCGAGCACCAGTGAGCACGCGAGCACGGCATCACCACCATCGGTGCCGGCGAGCGGGGGGGGG
>NZ_JAKFHA010000089.1 GCF_021502675.1 Yinghuangia soli | reverse complement strand
CTTAGTGGTCCTAACAGAACGATCTTTGGCAGTGTGACGTTCGGCGGCTTGGGTCGTTGAACGGTTCGTGCGCAAAGGGGAGTTGCGTCCGTGGGTCGTCTCGGACGAGTTGTGGGCCTTGGTCGAGCCGCTGCTGCCGGTCCCGCGGTTGAAGCAGGTGCCGGGCCGGCCGCGGGTGCCGGACCGGCAGGCGCTGTGCGGGATCTTGTTCGTGCTGCACACCGGGATCCAGTGGGAGTACCTGCCGCAGGAGCTCGGGTTCGGGTCCGGGATGACGTGCTGGCGGCGGCTGGCCTGGTGGAACGAGGCCGGCGTGTGGGACCGCCTGCACGTGATCCTCCTGGAGAGGCTGCACGGCGCCGGGAAGCTGGACTGGTCGCGGGCGGTGATCGACTCCACCCACGTCCGGGCGGCCCGGCGCGGCCCAAAAGCGGACCCAGCCCGGTCGACCGCGCCCGGCCGGGCAGCAAGCACCACGTCCTGACCGACGCCCAGGGCATCCCGCTCGCGGTGACGCTGACCGGCGGCAACCGCAACGACGTCACCCAGCTCGAACCGCTCCTGGACAAGGTCCCGCACGTCCGCAGCGGCCGCCCCGGGCGGCCCCGCCACCGTCCCGACATGCTGTTCGCGGACCGCGGCTACGACCACGACAAGTACCGCCGCCTGCTGCGCAAGCGCGGCATCCGGCACCGCATCGCCCGCCGCGGCACCCCACACGGCTCCGGCCTCGGCCGGTTCCGCTGGGTCGTCGAACGCACCATCGCCTGGCTCCACGGCTTCCGCCGCCTACGGATCCGCTGGGAACGCCGCGACGACATCCACGAAGCCTTCCTCGCCCTCGCCACCTGCCTCATCACGCTCAGGCACGTACAACGCCTTTGTTAGGACCACT
>NZ_JAKFHA010000088.1 GCF_021502675.1 Yinghuangia soli | reverse complement strand
CTAGGTCCTGTCTTCAAATCGCTGACGCGGGATCATGTGGTTTGTGATCCGGCGTTATGAACTGAGCGACGAAGAGTGGGCGTTGATGGAGCCGTGGTTGCCGCGGCCGCCGAAGGGGCGGCCGCGGCTGGACGACCGCAGGGTGCTGAACGGGATCGTGTGGAAGATCCGCGCGGGTGCCGCGTGGCGCGACGTGCCTGCCAGATACGGCCCCTGGCAGTCCGTCTACACACGTTTCCGCAGGTGGGCGCTGGACGGCACCTTCACCCGCATGCTCGCCGCGGTGCAGGCCGACCGCCACACGAAGGCCGACGTCGACTGGCTGGTCGCCGTCGACTCGACCCTGGTCCGCGTCCACCAGCACGCCGCAGGCGCCAAAAGGGGGACGCAGGCGGGGACGAACCGGAAGATCACGCCCTCGGCCGATCCCGAGGAGGATGGACCACCAAGCTCCACCTCGCCGTCGACGGCAAAGGCCGGCCCCTCGCGTTCGTCCTGACCGGCGGCCAGCGCAACGACTGCACCCAGTTCGAGAACGTCATGGACCGCATCCGCGTCGGACGCCAAGGTCCGGGCCGGCCGCGGACCCGCCCGGACCACGTCGTGGCCGACAAGGGCTACTCGTCCCGAAGGATCCGCAGCTGGTTGCGCCGACGCGGCATCAAGCACACCATCCCCGAACGGATCGACCAGCTGAACGGGCGGATCCGCCGCGGCGAACGCCCCTGCGGCTTCGACCCGCAGACCTACCGCCGCCGCAACGTCGTCGAGCGCTGCTTCAACCGCCTCAAGCACTTCCGCGGCATCGCCACCCGCTACGACAAGACCGCCACCTCCTACGAAGCAGCCGTCACCCTCGCCGCAACACTCCTCTGGCTCCAACCACATTGAAGACAGGGCCTAG
>NZ_JAKFHA010000087.1 GCF_021502675.1 Yinghuangia soli | reverse complement strand
CCTAGTGCTGTGACCGGAAAGGTTCGCCGGGTTGCCGGTTGGTTAGGCGGCTTGGGTGAGGGGGCGTCCGCCGTAGCGGACGCCCTTTTCGCTGCGGACGCGGGCGCGTTCGCGGCGTTGTGCGGCGAGGAGGTCCGGGTCGCGGGTGTGGGTGTTGCGCCAGCGCAGGTAGGTGTGCAGCGCGCGGGTCTGGACGGTGTGGTTCGGGTGGTTCGAGTTCGCGATGGCGAACTGCCGCAGCGGACCGAAGTGCGCCTCGATCGGGTTCGCCCAGGACGCGTAGGTCGGGGTGAAGCACAACTCGACGCGGTGGCGTCGGGCCCACCGGCGGATGCGCCAGTTCAAGTGCGCGGACAGGTTGTCCAGGATCACGTAGATCGGGGCGCCGTCCGGGCGGGCCTTGCGGATCGAGCGCAGGGCGGCCCAGGTGTTCGTGATGCCCTTGCGCCGGTGGTTGACGCCCCACAGGGTGTCGTCGCCGACCGAGTAGCAGCCGTGGAAGTAGGTGACCCCGTGGGTTCGGCGGTAGGTCGCCGGCAGCCGGTCCGGGTGTCCGACGGGTGCCCAGCCGGCCCCGGCAGTCGGCCGGATCCCGAGCGGGCCGAACTCGTCGAAGGCGAACACCCGGTCCGGGAAGCGGTCCACGACGTCCTCGATGCGGTTCAGCTTGGCGTCGAAGTCCGGGTCGTTCGACTCCTTCCAGGTCTTCGTGCGCTGGAAGGTGATCCCGCGGCGGGCCAGCAGGGCGCGTAACGCCTCGCGGCCGATGCGTATGACACGGCCGTGCACGTTGCGCAGGTAGGCGGCGAGTTTGCGGATCGACCAGCGGGTGAACGGCCGGCCGAGCGCGGTCGGGCGGGTGGCGGCCGTCGTTGCGACGAAGTCCTCGTCGTCACGGCTGAGCAGGCGGGGACGGCCTCCCGCCCACCGAGGGTCCAGGCTGGCCATGCCGATCTCGTTGAACCGGTGGACCACGTCACGGACGGTGTCCTCGTCCGCCTGGACCAGCCGGGCGATCACCGGCACGGTGTTCCCGCCCGCGGACGCGAGCACGATCATCGCCCGACGGAACCGCACCGCACTCGTCGTCCCACGTCGGACGATGCGCTGGAGTTTGCGTCCCTCGTCCTCGGTCAACCTTCGAACCTTGACCGGCTCTGCCACCGAACCCCCAAACACCGGTTGGATATTGAAGACATCCAACCGGCGCCCGGCACGTCGAAGCCAGCCCAGCAACCCGGCGAACCTTTCCGGTCACAGCACTAGG
>NZ_JAKFHA010000086.1 GCF_021502675.1 Yinghuangia soli | reverse complement strand
AGGCCTGGTACAACATCCGCAGGCTCCACAGCAGCCTCGGCTACCGCACACCCGTCGAATACGAAACCGCCCTCACAGCCGCCTGAACAACACAACGACGGTGTCCGTCAAAGCGGAGCAAGCGCAGGCTATTGGGCCCATCTGATCACGCAGAACCGCGCAGCCTGGTTCGGGCCGCCCGGCACATCCACCGCGGACCGCCGCGGCAGCACGCGCGAGCGCCGCCGTACGCTGGCATGTCCCTTGGTCCTCACCGTCATCGCCTTGCCGGCCCTCATGGGGTCTGCGTCGCTCCGATGCCTCACCAGCATGGGCGATCCCCTCGGCGCCCCGCCCGAAGAACTGATCCGGCAGGAGATCGCCGCGATCGGCCTCCATCAGGCGATCGTCCTCACCCAGGCTGCGGCCGGACTCCTCCTGGCCGTCGTCGCCGCGGTGACGACCCGCCGCCACCTCCGCAGACTCCGGGCAGCACCGTCCGACGGTGAACCCACCCCGCTGCCCGAGTAGGCCAGAGCCCGCAACTCCGGACACCCCACCACGCCCACCCACCGCCTACGGTTGCACCATGATCGAGAAGCCGGCACCCCGAGTGGAGCTCCACCCACTGAGCACCGCCGACCAGCAGGAATTCTGCGCCCTCGTCCAGGCCAGCGCCGAACTGCACCACCCCTGGATGCAGTTGCCCGCGACCGAGCCGGACTTCCACACCTGGATGACCCGTTTCGAGGACGGCAGCAACCTCGGGTTCCTCATCCGAGTCCGCGACACCGGTGCGGCCGCCGGGATGATCAACATCAACTCGGTCATCCGCGGCCGCTACCAAGGCGCGTCCCTCGGCTACGCCGCCTTCGCGCCGTCCGCCGGACACGGCTACGTGAGCGAAGGCGTCGCGGCCGCCCTGCACTACGCCTTCACCGAACTGCGCCTGCACCGCCTCGAAGCCAACATCCAGCCCGCGAACACCGCCTCACTCGCCCTCGTCCGCCGCCTGAGCTTCCACTACGAAGGCCTCTCCCCCGCGTACCTATACATCAACGGCGCCTGGCGCGACCACGAACGCTGGGCCATCACCGCCCCGGCCCCCTGGACCCCCGACCCGTCCCTCCCCAAGATCTGAACCCGTCCCTCGGTACGCTCGCCGCGACGCCGACCCGCTCTAGGCCCTGTCTTCAATGTGGTTGGAGCCAGAGGAGTGTTGCGGCGAGGGTGACGGCTGCTTCGTAGGAGGTGGCGGTCTTGTCGTAGCGGGTGGCGATGCCGCGGAAGTGCTTGAGGCGGTTGAA
>NZ_JAKFHA010000085.1 GCF_021502675.1 Yinghuangia soli | reverse complement strand
GTCCCCGTCATCACCGAAGCCGACACCACCACCGTCCTGGCCGCATGCAAAGGACGCACCTTCCTCCAACTCCGCGACGAAGCCATCATCCGGCTCTACTGCAATACGGGGGCGCGGCTGTCGGAGATCGCGAACCTGGCGGTCGCCGACTTGGACATGGAAACGGACTCGATCCACCTGCACGGCAAGGGCAACAAGGACCGCCGGGTTCGGTTCGGCGCGCGGACCGGCCGCGCGCTCGCCCGCTACCTCAGGGCGCGCGAGCGGCACAACGGCCACGGGCAGCCGGGGCTATGGCTCGCGGACCGCGGCGGGAGGCAGCTGACGGCCAACGGCATCAAGATCATGCTCAGGCGGCGGGCGAAGGCGGCCGGAGTGGAAGGCGTCCACGCCCACCGCTGGCGGCACGCGTTCGCCCACCAGTGGAAGCGGGCTGGCGGCGACACAGGAGACCTGATGCTTCTGCTCGGCTGGGCCAGCGACGACATGCCCCGCCGCTACGGCGCCAGCGCCGCAGCCGAGCGCGCGCAGGAGACCCATCAACGCCTGGGCATCGGCGATCGCGTCTGAACGGTCAGCCGCGATGGTGCGCCCGGAGCCGGCGTGCTTCGGCGGAACGTCGCGCCAGCTGCAGCATGTACGCGGTTCGCGCGTGCTGGGCCATCTGGGTACGGACGTCGGCTGGCAGGATGCCGTCTGGGTCGACCTGGCGCTCGAACCGGGACAGGAAGGCCTGTGAGGCCGGCCGTGTGCGCGCCGCCCGGTCGCTGGTACGTGCCCAGGATGCATGCGCGGCAATGCGCGCTCGCTGGGTTCGCTGATGCGGGGTCAGGGGTTTCCGGCTGCTAGACATGGTCGCCAATCCCGAGGCGTTGGTGGGTTTCCTGGGCACGTTCGGCTGCGGCGCTGGCGCCGTAGCGGCGGGGCATGTCCTCACTGGTCCAACCCAGGAGGAGCATCAAGTCACCGGTATCTCCGCCCGCGCGCTTCCACTGGTGAGCGAACGCGTGCCGCCAGCGGTGCGCATGCACGTTCGTCAGACCAGCGGCCAATCCCCGGCGTCGGAGCATGAGTTTGATGCCGTTCGCCTGGAGGGGCTCGCCGCCGCGGTCGGCGAGCCATAGCTCAGGTCGATTGCCGCCGACCTGCTTGGCGCGTGCCCGCACGTAGCGAGACAGTGCTCTGCCGGTCCGAGGGCCGAATCGTGTCCGGCGTTCTTTATTGCCTTTACCGAGGAAGCACGCGCTGTCGAGGTTCAGGTCGATGTCGACGACACGAAGCCCGGCAACCTCGGCAAGCCGCGCGCCGGTGTTGCACAGC
>NZ_JAKFHA010000084.1 GCF_021502675.1 Yinghuangia soli | reverse complement strand
CGGTCCTACGTTGTTGTGTGGGTTGATCATGGCCAGTCGTATGGTCATGGGGCCCAGAGACACCGGGTGTGGCTTTCAGTCGGTTGCCCTCGATGGTTCAGATCACCTGGCCGCCCGGTGTCTCACGACGACTCGGCCGCTGATTAGGAGTTGCGGGCCCTTTCGGGGGATCGCTGAGTAGGACCACGCCGGCGAGGTCGTCCGGACGAAGAGTGCATGTCGAACGACCGGAGGAACACGTGGCCCGGATCTGGGCGGGGACGGACATCGGCAAGACCCACCACCACTGCGTGGTGGTGGACGCCGACGGCGGACGGCTGCTCTCGCGCCGGATCGCCAACGACGAGCCGGAACTGCTCGTGCTGATGGCGGACGTGCTCGCGCTCGGCGACGAGGTGGTGTGGGCGGTCGACGTCGCCGACGGCATGGGGGCGCTGTGGGTCAACGTGCTGCTCAACCACGGCCAGCACCTCGTCTACATACCCGGACTCGCGGTCAACCGTGCCGCGGCCGGCTACCGCGGCACGGGCAAGACCGACACGAAGGACGCGACCGTCATCGCCGACCAGGCCCGCATGCGCCGCGACCTGACGGTGCTGCGACCGGACGACGAGCATGCCGTCGAGTTGCGGATCCTCACCGGCCGGCGAGCGGACCTGAGCGCGGACCGCACCCGCCGGATCAACCGTTTGCGCGGTCAACTCACCGGCATTTTCCCCGCGTTGGAGCGGGCCCTCGACCTGGACAACCAGGGGCCCCTGATCCTGCTGACCGGCTACCAGACGCCCGCCGCGCTGCGGCGCGTCGGCCGCACCCGACTGACGACCTGGCTGCGCAACCGCAAGGTCCGCGGCGCCGAAGCGCTCGCCGCGGCGGCCGTGGAGGCCGCCGAGCGCCAGCACACCGCCCTCCCCGGGGAGAGGATCGCCGCGCAGGTGGTCCACACCCTGGCCAAGGAGGTGATGGGCCTCAACGAGCAGATCGCCGAGATCGACAAGCTCATTGCGGCCCGGTTTCGCGACCACGAACTCGCCGAGGTGATCTCCAGCATGCCCGGTATCGGCCCGCTCCTCGGCGCCGAGTTCCTCGCCGCCACCGCCGGCGACATGACCCGGTACGGCACCGCCGACCGGCTCGCCAGCCTCGCGGGCGTGGCTCCCGTGCCCCGAGACTCGGGCAACGTGCACGGCAATCTGCACCGGCCCCGGCGCTATCACCGCGGCCTCCAACGCGTCTTCTACACCTCCGCGCTGATCAGCATCCGCTGCTGCGAGGCGTCCCGCCGCTTCTACGAGCGCAAACGCGCCGAAGGCAAACGCCACACCCAGGCCGTGCTCGCTCTGGCCCGCCGACGCGTGAACGTCCTGTGGGCCCTCATCCGTGACGGACGGTGCTACCAACACGAACTCCCGGTCACATCAGCGGGTTGACAACAGCATTAGGAGGTG
>NZ_JAKFHA010000082.1 GCF_021502675.1 Yinghuangia soli | reverse complement strand
AGGCCTGGTACAACATCCGCAGGCTCCACAGCAGCCTCGGCTACCGCACACCCGTCGAATACGAAACCGCCCTCACAGCCGCCTGAACAACACAACGACGGTGTCCGTCAAAGCGGAGCAAGCGCAGTGACTGTCTTTGCCTGTGCGAGCTGCGAGCATCCGATCAGTGGCGATCTCCGGGTCGGCGAGTTCGTCACCGCATCACAGTTCGGTCCGGGAGGTGAGCTGACCGACGACCCGCGCACTGCCTCGCCGCGCATGGCGCCCGGCACCTATGCGGTCAGCCACGACACAACGCTGCTTATCCTGCACCCGGACGACGTGCCGGGTGTGGCTCTGCATCCGGACCGCAGGCGCCGCAACGGCTGTTGCGGACTGGACGGTCGGGGCGGACCGAACCTTGTCTGCGCAGCCTGCGGCGTCGACATCGCCACCAAGGAGTCGGACTGCTGGACCGACAACCTGGTCGCGCTGATCGCTGCAGCAGTTGTCGGCAAAGACTCTCAGGCCTGAACCGACCGATGCCGCCGCCGTATGGCACACGTTGGCACGCGAGGTTTTGACCTCCTCTCACCCCGTTCTACCCGCCGAGCAGCCAGGCGTGCTCGTTGGTGTGGTCTGTCGTCTTCTGACCAGGGATTCGAGGGCGAGCCTGAGGCGTTCCTTCGGGGCTTGGCCGTCCCTCGGCCGCGTCCGGTTCTCCGACGTGGGGCCGGACGCCGGTCCCGGTATGGAACCCGGCCCGGCCGCGGCCGCTGCGGACACTCTGCGATCGGGTTCGGATGGCGGGTGTTAGCTTGGCCGGTGTCGATCAAGGGGGCGGTTGGTTGTGGTCGGTGATGGTGTGGTGCGTCCTGGTCGAGCAGGATGATGGGGATGCCCGTGCGGACAGCCACGATGTCCACCGTTGGCAGCTCACCGCCGAGCATGAGGCGCGGGACGAGGAGCATGCCGGCTGCGCAGCGCCGGCGTCGGTTCTTCGGCTGACTGTCCGGGGGGCGTGTGCGGCTTCCCAGCCGCCCGGCACGGCCCTGCCGCCTGTGGGACGAGCCGGACGCCGCCTACCGCTGGCGACTTCGTCGCCTGCGCCCCGAACCGGTGCTGGCTCGCGGACTTTACGCATGTGAAGACCTGGGCGGGCGTGGTCTGCGTCGTGTTCGTCGTGGACACCTTCTCCCGCCGCATCATCGGCTGGTCGGACGCCACCGAGAAGGAGACAGTGCTCGTGCTCGACGCGCTGAAGACGGCGATCTGCCAGCGCGGATGCGACCAATGCCCGTTTCAGCCAGGCGAGTTGATACACCACTCGGATGCCGGATCGCAGTACACGAGCTTCCGCCGCTGGATGCCCATGGGCGCGTGCTGCGTGCCTGTAGATCCACCCGCGGTTACGGGTGATCCATGGCTTCTCGGGCTATCTCGATGAAATGGTCGAGCTCGCATCGAAACTGCCTGTGGGCTTGGTCGAAGGCCTCGTGTGCGCCTGTGTTCTGCGTGAGTGCCCAGAGGGCGCGATTGGCCGCCAAGGCCGCGGTCTGGAGAGCTTGCGCGGCGTCTGCCACCGGTACCGGCCCTTCCAGGACGGTGATGCGAACCCGTTGCATCAGTGGAGCGAATGCTTCACGCAACTGCACCCGTAGCTCTTCGATGCGCGTTGCCTGGGCTGCCGGATCCGGTGGTTGTTCGTTGGCGTCGCTCAGGCGCCAGTGAAGCTCGCTCACCACGTGGGCCTGCTCGATCAACTCCAGGTACGCCAGGCGTCGCGTTTCTCGTAAGGTGCTTCGGTGATGTGTCTCGGCCGCTGCCTGCGCCTGGACCTGTGAGGCCCGAACGTGGCCACGGCCGGTCAACCAGCTGGCCAGCACTGCTGTCGCTCCGGTGCACACAGCCACCCGTACCGCGCAGTCCATACATCCCCCGATGTTGTCGCTCGGTGGGTTGCGGTGCGAGGGCCGGTGTGGCCTGGGGTGTCGCAGGTGTGGTGAGACGGTTCCCGGGGTGGGTCGGCGGGGGCGCGAGTGGTGCGGCCTGTGGGTATCGCGGTTTGGGTGAGACGGGT
>NZ_JAKFHA010000081.1 GCF_021502675.1 Yinghuangia soli | reverse complement strand
ATTCCGGCGGCGTCCTACTCTCCCACACCCCTTCGAGTGCAGTACCATCGGCGCTGAAGAGCTTAGCTTCCGGGTTCGGAATGGGACCGGGCGTTTCCTCTTCGCCATGACCACCGGAAACCTGTCGAACACAACAACCGTCGTGTCGAAGACTTCCAGACAGAACAAAGCTGTATGAAATTCTCAACTGTGGCTACCACCTGAAACCGGTTGCGGTTCAGGAACCACACAGTGGACGCGAGCATCTGAGGACAAGTCCTCGGCCTATTAGTACCGGTCAGCTCCACACATTACTGTGCTTCCACATCCGGCCTATCAACCCGGTCGTCTACCGGGGGCCTTACCAGGTCGACCCTGTGGGAGCCCTCATCTCGAAGCAGGCTTCCCGCTTAGATGCTTTCAGCGGTTATCCCTCCCGAACGTAGCCAACCAGCCGTGCCCTTGGCAGGACAACTGGCACACCAGAGGTTCGTCCATCCCGGTCCTCTCGTACTAGGGACAGCCCTTCTCAAGACTCCTACGCGCACAGCGGATAGGGACCGAACTGTCTCACGACGTTCTAAACCCAGCTCGCGTACCGCTTTAATGGGCGAACAGCCCAACCCTTGGGACCTACTCCAGCCCCAGGATGCGACGAGCCGACATCGAGGTGCCAAACCATCCCGTCGATATGGACTCTTGGGGAAGATCAGCCTGTTATCCCCGGGGTACCTTTTATCCGTTGAGCGACGGCGCTTCCACAAGCCACCGCCGGATCACTAGTCCCTGCTTTCGCACCTGCTCGACCCGTCGGTCTCACAGTCAAGCTCCCTTGTGCACTTACACTCGACACCTGATTGCCAACCAGGCTGAGGGAACCTTTGGGCGCCTCCGTTACCCTTTAGGAGGCAACCGCCCCAGTTAAACTACCCACCAGACACTGTCCCTGATCCGGATCACGGACCCAGGTTAGACATCCAGCACGACCAGAGTGGTATTTCAACGTCGCCTCCACAACAACTGGCGTTGCTGCTTCACCGGCTCCCACCTATCCTACACAAGCCGAACCGAACACCAATATCAAGCTGTAGTAAAGGTCCCGGGGTCTTTCCGTCCTGCTGCGCGAAACGAGCATCTTTACTCGTAGTGCAATTTCACCGGGCCTGTGGTTGAGACAGTCGAGAAGTCGTTACGCCATTCGTGCAGGTCGGAACTTACCCGACAAGGAATTTCGCTACCTTAGGATGGTTATAGTTACCACCGCCGTTTACTGGCGCTTAAGTTCTCAGCTTCGCCCCGAAGAGCTAACCGGTCCCCTTAACGTTCCAGCACCGGGCAGGCGTCAGTCCGTATACATCGTCTTACGACTTCGCACGGACCTGTGTTTTTAGTAAACAGTCGCTTCTCGCTGGTCTCTGCGGCCACCCCCAGCTTGAGGAGCAAGTCCTCGCACCAGAGCTGGCCCCCCTTCTCCCGAAGTTACGGGGGCATTTTGCCGAGTTCCTTAACCACAGTTCACCCGAACGCCTTAGTATTCTCTACCTGACCACCTGAGTCGGTTTGGGGTACGGGCCGCCACGACACTCGCTAGAGGCTTTTCTCGGCAGCATAGGATCATCCACTTCCCCTCAATCGGGTCGGCATCAGGTCTCAGGCTATGTGCGGTGCGGATTTGCCTACACCACGCCCTACACCCTTACCCCGGGACAACCACCGCCCGGGCTGGACTACCTTCCTGCGTCACCCCATCGCTCACCTACTACCCGCTTGGTTCGGCGGCTCCACTGCACCGGTCCGCCCGAAGGCTCGCCGGCCGCTTCACGGCCTTAACATCACGAGGTTCAGCGCTGGCGCATCGTAGCGGGTACGGGAATATCAACCCGTTGTCCATCGACTACGCCTGTCGGCCTCGCCTTAGGTCCCGACTTACCCTGGGCGGATTAGCCTGCCCCAGGAACCCTTGGTCATCCGGCGCACACGTTTCTCACGTGTGATTCGCTACTCATGCCTGCATTCTCACTCGTGCAGCGTCCACCGCTGGTTTCCACCGCGACTTCACTCGCTGCACGACGCTCCCCTACCCAGCAACGCGCCTGAACCACGAAGGCTTGGCTACTGCGTCACTGACACGACTTCGGCGGTGCGCTTGAGCCCCGCTACATTATCGGCGCGGAATCACTTGACCAGTGAGCTATTACGCACTCTTTCAAGGGTGGCTGCTTCTAAGCCAACCTCCTGGTTGTCTCTGCGACTCCACATCCTTTCCCACTTAGCGCACGCTTGGGGGCCTTAGTCGGTGCTCTGGGCTGTTTCCCTCTCGACCACGGAGCTTATCCCCCGCAGTCTCACTGCCGCGCTCTCACTTACCGGCATTCGGAGTTTGGCTGATCTCAGTAACCCGGTGAGGCCCATCAACCATCCAGTGCTCTACCTCCGGCAAGAAACACACGACGCTGCACCTAAATGCATTTCGGGGAGAACCAGCTATCACGGAGTTTGATTGGCCTTTCACCCCTAACCACAGGTCATCCCCCAGGTTTTCAACCCTGGTGGGTTCGGGCCTCCACGAAGTCTTACCTCCGCTTCACCCTGCCCATGGCTAGATCACTCCGCTTCGGGTCTTGGGCGCGCGACTCATTCGCCCTATTCGGACTCGCTTTCGCTACGGCTACCCCACACGGGTTAACCTCGCCACACACCGCAAACTCGCAGGCTCATTCTTCAAAAGGCACGCAGTCACGACCACCCAGGACGAAACCCGGATGGCGACGCTCCCACGGCTTGTAGGCACACGGTTTCAGGTACTATTTCACTCCCCTCCCGGGGTACTTTTCACCTTTCCCTCACGGTACTAGTCCGCTATCGGTCACCAGGGAATATTTAGGCTTAGCGGGTGGTCCCGCCAGATTCACACGGGATTTCTCGGGCCCCGTGCTACTTGGGAA
>NZ_JAKFHA010000080.1 GCF_021502675.1 Yinghuangia soli | reverse complement strand
TCGACGAAGCCGCCGCCGTCCACCTCACCGCACAAGCCGGCGACATCACCCTCGGACGCCTCACCGGCCCCGCCGAGATCAGCACCCTCCTCGGCGACATCACCATCGCCGAAGCCGCCACCACCGGGACCGTCGTCCTGCGCACCTCCAAGGGCGACATCCACGTCACCGCCGCCCCCGGCGTCTCCGCCTCACTGGACGCGAGCACCGGCCTGGGCCGCATCGACAACGCCCTGAAGAACACCGGCACGGTCGGCCTCGCGATACAGGCCGCCACCGACCTGGGCGACATCACCGCGCGCAGCCTCTGACCCCCGGTCCACCCGAACTCCCCGCCCCCGCAGCCTTCCAAGGAGCAGTCACCATGACCGACCTGGCCATCGCGGCGTCCGGTCTGCGCAAGTCCTATGGGACCAAGACCGTGCTGGACGGCATCGACATCGCCGTCCCGGCAGGTACGGTCTTCGCGCTGCTCGGCCCGAACGGCGCCGGCAAGACCACCGCCGTGAACATCCTGTCCACCCTGATCTCCCCCGGCGCCGGCTCCGGCCCGGTGCGCGTCGGCGGCCACGACCTGGTCGCGGCCCCGCAGGCGGTACGCGGCTCCATCGGCGTGACCGGCCAGTTCTCCGCGGTCGACGGCCTGATCACCGGCACCGAGAACATGCTCCTCATGGCCGACCTGCACCGCCTGCCCAAGGCCGAGGGGCGGCGCGCCGCCGCCGAACTCCTGGAGCGCTTCGACCTGGTGGAGGCGGCGGACAAACCGGCGTCCACGTACTCCGGCGGCATGAAGCGGCGTCTCGACATCGCCATGACGCTGGTCGGCGACCCGCGGATCATCTTCCTCGACGAGCCGACCACGGGCCTTGACCCGCGCAGCCGGCACACCATGTGGCAGATCATCCGCGGCCTGGTCGCCGGCGGCGTCACCGTCTTCCTCACCACCCAGTACCTGGAGGAGGCCGACCAGCTCGCGGACCGCATCGCGGTGCTGCACGGCGGCAGGATCGCGGCGGAGGGTACCGCTGCGGAGCTCAAGCGGCTGGTCCCGGGCGGGCACGTCCTGCTGCGCTTCAGTGAGCCGCAGGCGTACGAGGCGGCCGCCGCGGCACTGCGCGGCGCCGGGCGCGACGACGAGTCGCTGTCGCTGCAGATCGCCAGCGGCGGCAGCCAGCGTGAACTGCGGGCCGTCCTGGACGAGTTGGACGCGGCCGGCATCGAGGCCGACGAGCTCACCGTGCACACCCCCGACCTGGACGACGTGTTCTTCGCCCTCACCGACCCGGCCGACCTGGCCGCCGTCCCCCACCAGACCAAGGAGACCGTGCGATGAGCACCCTCGGCATGGCCGTACGCGACTCGTCCACCATGCTGCGCCGCAACCTCCTGCACGCCCGGCGCTACCCGTCGATGACGCTGAACCTGCTGCTCACGCCGATCATGTTGCTGCTGCTGTTCGTGTACATCTTCGGCAACGTGATGAGCACCGGCGTCGGCGGCGCGAGTGCGGACCGCGCCGACTACATCGCGTACGTCGTCCCCGGCCTGCTGCTGATGACCATCGGCAGCACGGTGATCGGCACCGCGGTCTCGGTGTCCAACGACATGTCCGAGGGCATCATCGCCCGCTTCCGCACGATGGCCATCCACCGCGGGTCGGTGCTCATCGGGCACGTCGCCGGCAGCGTCCTGCAGTCCATCGCCAGCGTCGTGCTGGTGGGCGCGGTCGGCGTCGCGATCGGGTTCCGCTCCACCGGCGCCACGGCGCTCGAATGGCTCGCGGCGTTCGGCCTGATCGTCCTGTTCGCGACCGCGCTCACCTGGATCGCGGTCGGCATGGGCCTGGTCAGCCCGAACGCGGAGGCGGCCAGCAACAACGCCCTGCCGATGATCCTGCTGCCGCTCCTGTCCAGCGCGTTCATCCCGGTCGACACCATGCCGGGCTGGTTCCGCCCGATCGCCGAGTACCAGCCCTTCACCCCGGCCATCGAGACGCTCCGCGGCCTGCTCCTGGGCACCGAGATCGGCCACAACGGCTGGCTGGCCCTCGGCTGGTGCATCGCCCTGACCGTCCTGGGCTACGTCTGGTCGACGTCCACCTTCAACCGCGACCCCAAGTAATACCTCAGGCGGCGCCGTCACTGATGACGGCGCCGCCGTCTACGCTCCGCCCATGACCGATCCAAGGCTGTCCGGCACCGCGGCGGCTCTGCTCGACGCCCTGGCCCGTGAACTCAGCGACCTTGAGCTTGAGTTCGACGACTTGGTCGACCTCGTCGAAAGGCTTGAGACGGCGTGGGAACCGGCGCTGCGCCCGCTGCTGGAGCAGCACTTGGCCGCCGCCGTGGACGCCGGCAACTGGTACGCCCGCGACGAGCTGGCCGCGGTTCTCGCGCACGTCACGGGGCCCGATTGCCTCCCTTTGGTGCTGCGCGCCTGGTCCCGGGATCTCGGCGACGACAAGGACTCGCTCACCACGACTGTCCTCGAACTCGCTTGCGAGGAACCGGATATCGCGCGATCGACCATCATCCCGTGGCTCGGCCACGACGACGCCGCTCTCCGCGAGACTGCGGCGTGGCTGCTTGGTTTCGTCCCGCTGCCGGACGACACATTGCTGCTCGCACATACTGTCGAGGATCCCGAAGGATCCGCGTGACTGTGTCGGCCACCGCCCCGGTCTGATACAGCTTCCTCTGGTCCCGAACTGCCGGAGCGCACCCTCGCCCAGGAGTCACCGTGAAGCTGATGTACTGCCCGCACTGCGCGGACATCGTCCGGCTCTTCCCCGAGAAGCGTTCGTGCCGGTGCGGGAAGTCCTGGGGTCACTACATGGCGGACATGTCCACCACGGTGCAGACCTGGCCGAGCCTCTCGGTCGGGATAGCGAACAACGATTTCGCCGAGGCGGAGCAGGCGTTCGCCGACGCGCCGCGCGCCTTCTCCCCCGACGTCACCATGCGCTGCTGGATCAACCCGGTGTCCGAGCCGGATGTCACGTTCGTCAAGGGCGTGCCGATGGAGCAACCCACAGACGAGGGCGACGCGGAGGAGGCGTCTGCCGAAGGTGTGTCGTCCGGCGGGTGATGCGAGCAGTGCGGCTTAGTGGTCCTAACAGAACGATCTTTGGCAGTGTGACGTTCGGCGGCTTGGGTCGTTGAACGGTTCGTGCGCAAAGGGGAGTTGCGTCCGTGGGTCGTCTCGGACGAGTTGTGGGCCTTGGTCGAG
>NZ_JAKFHA010000008.1:176993-284399 GCF_021502675.1 Yinghuangia soli | reverse complement strand
CGCGGCAGACGTCGATGCCGCTGCCGTCGGGGAGCCGGCCGTCCAGGATCGCGACGTCGGGGTCGAGGGCCGGGATGCGGCGGACGGCCTCCTGCGCGGAGCCGGATTCGCCGACGACCTCGATGTCGGGTTCGGCGCCGAGCAGGTCGGACAGGCCGCGGCGCACGATCTCGTGGTCGTCGAGCAGGAACACGCGGATCGGGGCGCTCGGGGTCGGCATCACGGCTCACTTCTTCCGCAGCGGGGGTTCCAGTGTCTCAGTGCCGGCCGACGCATGTCAGCTGCGTCGGCCGGTGTCGCGCAGCAGCGCGGTCAGTGCGTCGAGGAGGTCCCGGTCGGTGACCACGCCGAGGGGCACCAGCGTCGATTCGACGACGACCAGTGCGCACACGCCGAGTTGGCGCATGCGCGCTGCGGCGGTGACCACGTCGATGTCCGGACCGATGAAGCTCTGGGCCGGCGCCAGGGCGTGTTCGGCGCGGCGGTGTTTGAGCCCGAGCGGGTCCTTCGCCCATGCGGCGGCCAAGTCTCGGTCGGACAGCACGCCTCGGGCTATGCCCTGGTGGGTGACCACCAAGTTCCGCAGGCCGTGGGTGAGCATGACGTCCATCGCGGTCCACAAGGAGTCCTGCACGTCGACCGCCACCACGGGACTCATCACCGAAGCGACGTCGGGCACCTCATCCGCGGCAGGGGGCACCGGCTGTTGCGGGGCGGTGGTGGCGTTCATGGTTGCTCCAAGGGACGGAAGACGGCGGGAAGCCGTCTCGGTCCGAGCGTCCCGCACCGGGATGGCGACCCACAGGGCCGTTCGGCCCTGTCGCAGGTCCGCAGCGCTTGGCAGGGTCGAAAGCGGCGCCAGGAGCGCCGGGGATGCCGGCGCCGCGCATGTCCCCGAGGGGGAACCATGACCGACCTCGTTCCGGCAGCCGACGCCCCTACCGTCGAGCTGAGTGCCGTGAAGGCGTGGTGGCGGGCCGCGAACTACCTTGCGGTAGGCCAGATCTATCTGATGGACAACCCGCTGCTGACCGAACCGTTGCGGCCGGAGCACGTCAAGCCCCGGCTGCTCGGCCACTGGGGCACCTCGCCCGGTCTGAACCTGGTCTACGCGCACCTGAACCGCGTCATCCGCGCCCGCGGCACCACCATGATCCATGTCACCGGGCCCGGCCACGGCGGCCCCGCCGCGCTGGCCGGCGCGTGGCTGGACGGCACGTACAGCGAGCGCTACCCCGACGTGCCACGCGACGCCGAGGGCATGCGCACGCTGTTCCGCCAATTCTCGTTCCCGGGCGGCGTGCCCAGCCACATCGCCCCGGTAGTCCCCGGGTCGATCCACGAGGGCGGCGAGCTGGGCTACAGCCTGTCGCACGCGTTCGGTGCCGCATTCGACAACCCCGACCTGGTGGTGGCCTGTGTGGTCGGGGACGGCGAAGCGGAGACCGGGCCGCTTGCCACCTCATGGCACGGCACCAAATTCCTCAGCCCGGTCACCGACGGTGCGGTGCTGCCGATCCTGCACCTGAACGGCTGGAAGATCGCCAACCCGACCGTGCTGGCCAGGTTGCCGCGCGAGGAACTGGACGCGCTGCTGAGCGGCTACGGCTGGGACCCCCTGTATGTGGAGGGCAGCGACCCCGATGCGGTGCACGCCGCCTTCGCCCGGGCCCTGGACCGCTCGCTCGACGCGATCGGACGCATCCGGACCGCCGCGCGCTCGGGGGCCGCGACCGGGCGGCCGCGCTGGCCCATGATCGTCCTGCGCACCCCCAAGGGCTGGACGGGCCCGCACGAGGTCGACGGCATCCAGGTCGAAGGCACCTGGCGCTCCCACCAGGTCCCGCTCGCACAGGTCCGCGAGAACCCCGAGCACCTGCGGCAACTCGAAGCCTGGCTGCGTTCCTATCGGCCCGAGGAACTCTTCGACGCGGACGGCGGGCCTGTCGCCGCCGTCCTGGCGAACGTGCCCGTCGGCGAGACCCGGCTCGGCGCCGTACCGCATGCCAACGGCGGCACGCTCGTGCGCACCCTGCCTTTGCCCGATGTGCACGGCTACGCCGTCAAGGTCGACGAACCCGGCGCGACCATGTCCGAGCCGACCCGGGCACTCGGCGAGTGGCTGCGCGACGTCATGGCCGCCAGCGCCGCGCGCCGGGACTTCCGGGTGTTCGGCCCGGACGAGACCGAGTCGAACCGCCTCGGCGCGGTGTTCGAGGCCAGCCCCAAGGCATGGCAGGGCCCGTACCTGGACGTCGACCGGCACCTGGCCGCAGACGGCCGGGTGATGGAGATGCTCTCCGAACACACTTGCCAGGGCTGGCTGGAGGGCTATCTGCTGACCGGCCGGCACGGGGTCTTCTCCACCTACGAAGCCTTCACCCACATCGTCTCGTCGATGTTCAACCAGCACGCCAAGTGGCTTTACGAGTCGGCCAAACTCGGCTGGCGTCCGCCGATCGCCTCACTCAACTACCTGCTGACCTCGCATGTGTGGCGGCAGGACAACAACGGCTTCTCGCACCAGGACCCCGGCTTCGTCGACCATGTCGTCAACAAGCGCCCCGAGGTCGTGCGGGTGTACTTCCCGCCGGACGCCAACACCCTTCTGGTGACCGCCGAGCACGTGCTGAACAGCCGCGGTCTGGTCAATGTCGTCGTCGCCGGCAAGCAGCCCTCCCCGGACTGGCTCGGCATCGACGCGGCCCGCCTGCACTGCGCCCGCGGGGCGGGTATCTGGGAGTTCGCTTCCAACGACGAAGGCACCCCGGACGTCGTGCTCGCCTGCGCAGGCGACGTACCGACCCTGGAGACGCTGGCCGCGGTCGGCCTGCTGCGCCGCCACCTCCCGGACCTGCGAGTACGCGTGGTGAACATCGTCGATCTGATGCGCCTGTTGCCGCACGACGAGCACCCGCACGGCATGCCCGACAAGGAGTACGACGCGCTGTTCGGCACCGACGTGCCGGTCGTCTTCGCCTACCACGGCTACCCGTGGCTGATCCACCGCCTGACCTACCGGCGGGCGAACCACGACCATCTCCACGTCCGCGGCTACAAGGAGGTCGGTACCACGACGACGCCGTTCGACATGGTCGTCCTCAACGACATGGACCGCTACCAGCGTGTCGTCGACGTCATCGACCGCGTCCCTTCGCTCGGCGGAAAAGCGGCAGCCGTGCGACAGTCGATGCTCGACATGCGGGCGCGGCACCACGACTGGATCCGCGAGCACGGCGAGGACATGCCGGAGATCAGCGGCTGGCAGTGGGCCGGCTCCGCATTGCCGCCGAAATGACGTCCCGCACACGCCTGTTGCCGTGGCCTTCCGGCCCGGTGACAGGCCGAACGGCCCCTCCGCCCGGGCCCCATGCCCCGTGTGCGGCAGCGGAGGCCCCGGCAGATTGGACGGGACGGCGACAGTGCCCTTGAACCCGAGGGCCGGGTCTCCGCCACCCGAACCAATCCCCGACGATGGCGCAGCCGAGTGGAGGAACCCCCATGAGCGCCCAGGCAGAACAGCCGAAGGGCAGTCCGCCCAGCCGACCCGGGCGTCGCTTGCACCGCAACCCCATGCGAAGCCGCGGTCAGGCCGCACACGAGCTGTTCGTCGCCCTGCTCGTGCTCGCGGCCTTGGCCGTGCCGGTGCTGGGGTTCGTGGCCGGGCGCGCCCAGTTCGACATCTCGGAGGACCGGAGCAGGCGCGTCGCCGCCGACAACCACCCGGTGACCGCCGTGCTTCAGCAGAACGTGTATGGCACGGGATCCGCACTGCGTACGGGGCACACCAAGGCGACGGTGTCCTGGACCACCGGGGACGGCACCGTACAGCTGGGCAAGGCACCGGTCGGTTCGTCCGGTGACAAGGGTGACCGGACGACCATCTGGCTCGACCCTGCAGGCAACCCCACCGAAGCCCCCAAGCAGCACGACCGCGTCGTCCTGGACGCGGTCGGCGCCGGGGTGCTGACCCTGCTCGCCGGCTTCGGGGTCCTGCTCGTGTTCTACGCCGCCGAGCACACTGCCTTCACGCGCTCCCGCATGGGCGCCTGGGCCCGCGAGTGGGAGGCCGTCGCACCCGTCTGGACCAAGGCCTGACCCCTGACACACCCCGTGCCGCCCTCCGTGCAGCTCAGAGCGCCCGTTCCTTCCGGAACGGGCGCTCGCACATGCGGTGCCCTGCTCGCAAAAGACGCCGTCGGGCGCGAGAATGGCGCCAACGACTGCGTCGGGGCGGACAGGAGCTGCCTCAGCCGCTTGGGGAGAGTCATGCCGGACGAAGCCGAACCGACCGAGGCGCGCGAACGCGCCCCTATTCCGCGCATGCGCCTGGACGAACTGCTCGACGAACTCCAAGCCCACATCGGTGTCGTACGCGCCACCCGGGACCGGGTGCACACCCTTCTGGAGGCCGTCCTCGCAGTCGGCAGCGATCTGGAACTGGAGACAGTCCTGCGGCGCATCGTCGAATCGGCGATCGCACTGGTGGACGCCCAGTACGGGGCACTCGGTGTGATCGGCGACGAGGAGCGCCTGGCACGCTTCCTCCCGGTCGGCATGGACGCCGAGACCATCGCCAAGATCGGCCCTTTCCCGTCCGGCCGGGGCATCCTCGGCCTGGTCATCCGCGACCCCCACCCGGTCCGGCTGCACGAGATCTCGGACCACGCCGATTCCTTCGGCTTCCCTGCCAACCACCCGCCGATGCACACGTTTCTCGGCGTCCCGATCCGGATCCGCGACGAGGTGTTCGGGAACCTCTACCTGACCGAGAAGCGCGGCGGCGCGGACTTCGACGAGGACGACGAGGCCGTGCTCCGCACGCTCGCCGCGGCCGCAGGCGTCGCCATCGACAATGCTCGCCTGTACGACCAGGCCAAGCGCCGCGAGCAATGGCTGACGGCCGCGTCCGACCTGACCCGCAGCCTGCTGTCCGGCGCCGCCCCCTCCGATGCCCTGCGTGCTTTCGCGGCCACTGTGCGCGAGATGGCCGGTGCCGACCTGGTCACCATCGCCGTGCCGGTGCCCGGCACCGACGACCTTGTCGTGGACGCTGCCGACGGCGAGCGGGCCGACGCCGTCCGCGGCCTGGTCCTCAGCGGAGGTGCCACGTTGGCGGGCAAGGTCTACAGCTCCGGCGAGACCGCGGTCTCGGAGGATCTCTCGGCCGACCCGCGTGTGCAGCATCACGGCGTCAACGACATCTATGGCGGCTTCGGACCGGGCTTCATGCTGCCGCTCGGCACAGCCGACCACGTCAGGGGCGTGCTGCAGGTCATGTCGCGCTCCGGACGTCCCGCGTTCTCCGAGCCTGTCGTCGCCATGGTCTCCGGCTTCGCCGGCCACGCTGCGCTTGCGCTGGAGGTCGCCGAACGCCGCCGCGACGCCGAACTGCTCACCGTCTTCCAGGACCGTGACCGCATCGCCCGCGACCTGCACGACGTCGCCATCCAGAGGCTGTTCGCGTCCGGCATGACCCTGCAGGGCGTCACCCGCATCGTCGGCCGCAAGGACGCCGCCGACATGATCATGCAGACCGTCGACGACCTCGACGAGACGATCCGGCTGATCCGCTCCACGATCTTCTCGCTCAAGGCCCGCGAGCGCGGGCAGGCCACCGGGCTGCGCGCCCGCGTCCTCCAATTGGCGGACCAAGCGGCCGAGCAGCTCGGCTTCGCCCCGACTTTGCGCCTGGAAGGCCTGCTGGACACCGCGCCGCCCGAGGAGTTCGGCGAACACATCCTTGCCGTACTGAGGGAAGCGATCTCGAACTCGGCGCGCCACGCGAAAGCGACCCGCGTCGAGGTATCGCTGGAGGCGGGCCCGACGTCGGTGACGGCCGTCGTCACGGACAACGGCATCGGGATCCCCGCGGATCGCACGCGCTCCAGCGGTCTGGACAACCTGGCCGCGCGCGCGGCGCAACTGGGCGGCACCTTCTCGGTGGCTGCCCGGAGCGGAGGCCCGGGCACTGTGGTGACGTGGCAGGCGCCCTACCCCGATGCCGGTCCGGCGGACGGCAGGCGCGGCTGACGCACGTCTTCCCCGGCGCGCGGAATGCGCCGTCCGGTCACCAACTGCACCCGGATCCGGACCACCCGGTCGTAGGCGCCCGGCGCCCAGGGTGCGGGGAGTGTTGCCTCCAGCAGGTCGTATTCCGCTCCGGGGCCGAGGACCTCGGCGAGCCCGGTGACCACCACGCTCCAGCCGGTCCGGTCGGCGGGATCCAGTTCGTCGGCCTCGAACGCGACGACATTGCCGTCGAGAGCCCGGGCCAGCGGGGAGCCGCCACGCGTACGGAAGACCACGTCCATGCCCAGTACGGCGAAGTTGACCGGCCGCACGGCCGGAAGCGCCGCCTGGGAAAAGACCACCCGCCCGACCTCGACCCCGCCCAGAAGCGCCATCGCCTCGGCGCGGTCGAGCTCGGCCATTCCCGTCCACCCGGGACCGCCCGGGCTTGCCGCTTCTTTTTGCATCAGCCGATCGTCACCTGTCGCGATGGGCATGCACAGGGCCGGACGGCCCTCCTGCAATGCCGTGCTTTGCTTCCCCCACCGCGTGCTGCCATGCATTCATGGCGTCGTTCCTCAGTCCGGCAGCAGCGTCGGGTGTCCGGCTCCGTGGTAGCGCGGAGCGGGGGCTCCGACGCCTTCGCCTTCCCCGCCGAGCAGGCCGGCGAGAACACCGAGCAGATCGTGGTCGGTCACGATGCCGAGCGGCCTGCGTGCCTCGTCCACGACCACGAACGCGTCGGCACCCGCCGCGCGCATGCGCAGCGCCGCGGCCACCACGTCGACCTCCGGGCCGATGAACGTCTGGTTCGGAGCGAGGGCATCGGCAGCCCGCACGTTCTTCAGCCCCAGGGGGTTCATCGCCCACACAGCCGCCAACTCCCGGTCGGCCAGCACACCCTGGACCGTCTCGCCGCGCACCACCGCCAGGTGGCGCAGGCCGCGGCCGAGCATCACGTCCATGGCCGTCCACAGCGAGTCGTCCGCCGCGACGGACACGACCGGGCCGTGCATCACCTCGCCCACCTTGGGCGGCGATTCCACATGCGCGTTCATGATGGCCTCCTCGAACCGGCCGGAACGGCACCGTGCCGTCGTACCCCACCAGCGTCAGCCCGCCCCCGTCCGGGCCACAGGGCCGAACGGCCCATGACATCCCCGGCACCCGGACGGACGGTGGAGAAGAAGGCAAGACCGGCCCCGGCCATGTCGGGCGAGGTACCCGAGGAGTACGTCATGACCACCGGAACCCCTGCCCCGACCGGTCACGTGGTCTGCGGCGTCGACGGCTCCGACTTCGCGCAGCACGCCGTCGACTGGGCCGCCGACGAAGCCGTTCTGCGCGGCACCGACCTCGAACTGGTGCATGCCTGGGAACCGAAGGCCTTTGCACGCCACGACTGGTACGCAGGCCTCCTGCACGACGCAGGGGTCGAGGTACTGCAGCGCCACGCCGCACACGCCCGACACCGCCGGCCCGGCCTCCGCGTCACCACGGACATCGTGCGCGCCGACGCCGCCGACGTACTCGAAGCCGCCTCGGCCCGGGCCGGCCTGCTGGTGGTCGGCCGCCGCGGCCTGGGCGGATTCACCGGCATGCTGCTGGGCTCCGTCAGCCGGAAACTGGCCGGGCTCACTCACTGCCCCCTGCTCGTCGTCCCGGCCGACGCCCACGGCGCAACCGGCGGGACCGGCGCCGACGAAGGCACCCCCAGGTCGGCCAAGCCGGTCATCGTCGGGGTATCCGACGCCACTTGCGCCCCGGCCGTCGAATGGGCCTTCCAGGAGGCGGCCCTCCGCAACCTGCCGCTCCGCGTGTGGCACACCTGGGCGTTCCCGCCCACGCCCGCCCCCGATTCCATCTCGCCCCCTTCGGCCCGCGCCGCCTTCGCCGAGGCGCAGCGCGACGGAGAAGCCATGCTTGCCCGGGTGGTCGCGCCGTTCCGCGCCGCCTACCCGGACGTCGAAGCCACCGAGGAAGTGGTCAACCGCCCAGCAGTGGGAGCGCTCATCGACTTTTCCGACGGCGCCGCGCTCACCGTCGTGGCCACGCACCGCCGCCCCCACGACTACGGCCGCACCATCGGCCGTGTCACGTACGCGGCACTCCACCACGCCCACTCCGCCGTGCTGTTGATCCCCGTCCCATGACCCCGCGGAGCAGCGCAGAGGTGGCTGCTCCGACCTCAGGCCCGCGGAGGCAGCGCGACGCGCCACGTGCTCCCGGCCTCGACGGTGCCTTCGCCGCTGCCGATCCGCACCCGGATCGGCGCCTGCTGCCCCGGGCGCAGGGAGACCGATGCGGCACGGTGGGAGATGTGTACCCGGACACCCCAATGGCCGCGGTATCGGAGGTGGAATTCCAGCGGGCCGATGCCCGCCGGCAATGCGGGGTCGAGGACGAGGGTGTCTTCCTGGACTTCCATGCCGGGGTATCCGCGGGTCAGCAGGTCCAGGCAGCCGGCCATGGCGCCCAGGTGTATTCCTTCGGCGGTAGTGCCGCCTTGGACGTCGTGGACGTCGGCGGCCATGGCCTCGTGCAGGAAGCGGCCCGATGCGGCGCGGTCGCTCCGCGCCAGCACCCAGGCGTGGACGACGGCGCTGAGCGTCGAGCCGTGGGCGGTGCGCTGCAGGTAGTAGCGCATGGTGCGATCGAGGAGGTCGTGGTCGCATGCATATCCCAGGCGGGCGAAGATCCTGGCGAGTTCGTCGGGTGGGAAGAGGTAGGCCAGCATGAGCACGTCGGCCTGTTTCGATACCCGGTAGCGGTTGGGAGTGTCGCCCTCGGCTTCCAGGATCCGGTCCAGGCGCCGAATGTCGCCATAGCGCTCCCGGTAGGCATCCCAGTCGAGTTCGGCGAGATCGCCGTAGCGGTGGAACTGGCTGATCACGTCGTCGTGGAAGCACACCCGCAGCTTGCGGGAGACATGATCCCAGTGCGCGGGTTCGCCGTTTCCCAGACGCAGCCTGTCGGCGAGTTCGGCTCGGCGGTACGCGGGCAGCAAGTCCAGCGCGCGACCTGCGGTGTGCAGTACCCACGAAGCCATGACGTTGGTGTACGTGTTGTCGTCCAGTCCCGGCTCCGCGGCCCACGGGTAGGCGTCGTGGTACTCGTCGGGGCCCATCACTCCGCGGATGCGGTAGCGCCGCAGGACGGGATCGTAGCGCGCAAGGTCAGCCCAGAATCGGGCAATTTCGATGAGAAGTTCGGCGCCTTCGGCAGCCAGGTATGCGTGGTCTCCGGTGGCTTGGAAGTACTGCCACACGTTGTAGGCGACAGCTGATCCCACGTGCCGTTGCAGGTGGCTGTGATCCGGCAGCCATCGCCCCGATTGCGGATTGAGGTGTACGGCTGGTGTCTCCTCGCGGCCGTCGCTGCCGCTCTGCCACGGGAACATGGCTCCTTGGTATCCCGCGTCGTGCGCGGCGCGTCGTGCGGCGCCGAGTCTGCGGTAGCGGTAGCGCAACAGGCCACGGCTGACCTCGGGCAGCCGCAGGTTCAGGTAGGGGAGTACAAACAGTTCGTCCCAGAAGACGTGGCCGCGGTATGCCTCGCCGTGCAGACCGCGGGCAGGGACCCCCGCGTCGAGCTCGGCCGTGTGCGTCGTGAGCGTCTGGAGGATGTGGAACGTGTACAGGCGGGTGGTTCGCTCGGTCTCCGGCGCACCCTCCAGGTCGAGATGGCACCTCGACCACAGTTCGGCCCAGTGCCGCGCATGCGATGCGGCCAACTCCTCGAAGTCCGCCGCCTCGCCGGCGCTTTGCACGGCGGCCTGCACCGGATCGCCGATCGCGGGGTCGCGGCCGGTGTACACGGCGGCGACCTTCTCGACGACGACCCGGCGGCCGGGTGCGACCGGCACGGCGATGTCCGTCCCGATCCGGGTGGCGTCGGTCCACGTCCGTACCTCGGACGGTGGCCCACCGGTGGTGAGGCGTGTTCTTGCCGCGGTGGCGATGCGTACCCTCGACGCCGGCGTCTCGGCTTCGAGCACGATCACCCCGGCGTCCGCCGTGTGCTTGCGCCGCAGCGCAAGGTGGCAGTCGGCCAGCCCCTGATACCGGGCAACACCAGTGTTGCGGACGCCGCCGTCGACAGCCGAGCGGACCTCGAGCCCGCCTGACCAATTCTCCGCCTCCAGCGTCGTCTGCAACGCCGCGATGTGCGGAAAGACGAGGTGTACCAGGCGTTTCTGCCTCACCGCGGTGATCCGGCCCGCCGCGTTGCGGACCCTGGAATGACGGGAAAGGATGCCATGCCGCATGTCCAGTGCGACAGTGTGCTCGACGATCTCCTGCGCACGGCCCGTGAACCAGTCCCCGTCCTGTGCTCGGAACGTCAGCGGAAGCCAATTGGGGATATTGACGAGGTCCTCGTTCTCGACCGCATGTCCGGCCAGGCGGGTCACGCTGCGGTCGTAAAGTCCGGCCAGGTAGGTCCCGGGGTAGTGGACGGCATCGGCTTGTGTTTCGGGAGCTGCGCCTCGGGTTGCGAGATAGCCGTTGCCCAGGGCGCACAGCGCTTCGCGCAGGCCCTCCTGCTGCGGGTCGAAGCCCGCGTAGCGGAGGGTCCACCCGTCGTGTTCGACGCCGGGCGGCACGGTCAGCGCCGTGCTGACGGGTAGAGGGCCTCGAGCTGTTCGATGTGTGCTTCCGGGCCGGGGAAGAACAGCGATTCGTGGTCGTCGTCCGTCCACCGCACCCAGTACGGCGGTGAGCCGTCGGTGTGGTCGACCCGGGTCACGAGGCCGATGCGTCGGGGCTCGCCGACGTGCAGGGATTCGACGACCAGCCAGTCGCCTGCTTGTGCTTTCACGGTGCCGCTCCCTTTTCGGAGTTTCCCGAGTCCGCGGCCGCGGCCGGTCGTCGGGTCCGACGGTTCCAGGGTGCCGCCCGCCGTGATGCGGGCACAGGGCCGAACGGCCCGGCGCAGTCCGACCGCGTCGGCGCTCGTCAACCGCATACCGACCAGGTGGACACGCGGTCGATTCCTGCCTCGAGCACAGAGTCGCCGCGGCAAGTACCGCTTCCGAAGCCACTCACGGTGAGCCCTTCGGCCAAGCACGGTCTCCGTATCGGAGTACGGGATGCCACGACAGGCGGGTGGGTCGTTCGGCCCTGTCCACCGCGCGGGCTCCGGCGTTGGATCTGTGTCAGGGGCCACTGTGGGAGGTGGCATCGTGACCGCAACAGTTCTCGCCCTATTCATCGTGTCGATGCTTGTGCTGATAGTGCTGCCCTCGCGCGTGCTGCGTCGACTGTGGCCGAGGCGGCTCCTGCGGCGTCGGGCACGCGGCTTCGTGTGGCAAGTGACGGACCGCGATGCCTGCGCGCGAGACCTGGAAGACGAAGAGTCGGCATTGACCGCTGCTCTGGCCGCGGAGGTTCTGCCGGCCGACGACTACCGAGCAGAGATGCAGCGTGTCGCCCGCAGCGACCAGGACATGCACCGGGTTTGCGTGCCGCAGGCCCGTCGCCGTGGCCTTCGTCCTGATGGCCGGTGACGGGCCCGCGCCGCAGTGCACAGCGCCGTCGACCGGGCTGCCGACGAAGGGCCGGCACGGCCGCGGCCTGCGGCCGTGCCCGACGCCTTCAGACACACTCTCCCGCCGAGGACGTGCTGGCCTACAGGGCCGGTCGGCCCTGGCGCCGCCGCTCTTCGGGCGGTCTCCTGGTTCCGACGGGGCACCGAGCGGCGGCTCGACGAACGGGACGCACGAACGGACCGCGCGGGCGCGGCACTGGAGGTTTGTGATGGACGACGAAGCGAACACACAGTCGGCAGGCTCGGCGCAGGACCTCGTTGCGACACCGGTCAGGGACGTGATGAGCGTTGCGTTGGTGACGGTCGCGGACGACGAATCGGTCCTGATGGCCTGGGAAATCATGCAGCGCACGGGATTCCACCACCTCCCCGTCATGAACAGCGAAGGCCGGTGCCTGGGCATACTCGAACGCGCTGAACTCGCAGTGGCATGTGCGGCTCCTGCCACGGCCGTCAGCGAGGCACGTGTCCTGGACCTCATATCGGAGCAGCATCCGGTGATCCACGACCATGCACCGGTGTCACGGGCAGCCGTATTGATGACCCAGGTCGGTGCGGATGCCCTTCCCGTGCTGGATGCCTCGGGTGCATTGGCCGGGATGCTGACGGCGCGCGACATCGTCGCCCTCGTCGCCGGACAGCCGAAGCGCCGGCCCGGTCCGGCAGGCGCGGGGCCGGTGCACTTCAGCCTCGAACCGGTGCTGCCCTACCCGTTCGACGACTGAGCTCACCCACCCCGGCGCAGGTATTGGCACCCGCTGTTCGCGCGTCGGCGGCCGCTGCCGGTCAATCGGGGAACAGCACCGCAGCACCGTGGACCCGGTCGGCAGCGAGGTCCGCAAGCGCCCGGTCGGCCTGGTCCAACGGGTAGTGGGTCGTGGCGGCCTTGATGCCGATGGCCGACGCCAGGCGCAGGAATTCGACGCCGTCCTGACGGGTATTGGCGGTGACACTGCGTAGCTGGCGTTCCTGGAAGAGGTGCCGCTGGTAGTTGAGCGCCGGTATGTCGGTGAGGTGGATGCCCGCCAGGGCGAGAGTCCCCGATCTGTCGAGTGCCGCCAAGGCGGCCGGGACGATGTCACCGACCGGCGCGAACACGATCGCCGAGTCGAGCATTTCGGGCGGCGGATCATAAGTGTCCTGGGCGGACGCCGCCCCGAGTTCGCGGGCGAGGACCCGGGCCGGCTCGGCCCGGGTCATGACGTGGACGGTGGCCCCGCGGGCGAGGGCGACCTGGGCGGCCAGGTGCGCCGACGCCCCGAAGCCGTAGATCCCCAGGCGCCCGCCGGGCGGCAGTTCGGCGCGCTCGAGCGCCCGGTAGCCGATGATGCCGGCACACAGGAGCGGGGCGAGCCCGGCCGGATCCGCGTCGTCGGGCAGCGCGTAGGCGAAGGCTTCGGGAACGACGGCGTACTCGGCGAAGCCCCCGTCGGCGTCCCAGCCGGTGTATTCCGAGGCCGGACAGAGGTTCTCGCGCCCGGCACGGCAGTACCGGCACACGCCGCACGTGTGCCGCAGCCACGGGATCCCGAGCCGGTCACCCGGAGCAAAGCGCGCTGCGCCAGGGCCGAGTGCGTCCACCCGGCCGACGATCTCATGGCCGGGAACACTGCTGGGCCGGTGCGGCGTCAAGTCCCCCTCCGCCAGGTGCAAGTCGGTGCGGCACACGCCGCAGCACTCCACGCGGACGCGTACCTCGCCCGGCCCGGGGTCGGGGAGCGGGCGGCGCTGTTTCTGCAAGGAGCCGCGTGCTGCGGGGCCGGGGGTCTCGACCACCCACGCCCGCTGTCGGGCAACCGGTCCGAGTGGGTTCCGCGCGGTTCTCATGACGCCTCCTGGCCTGGCGAGGGGAAGCCGGCGATGTGCGCGGGGACGCGCACCGGTCCCTGGTGCCAGCGTCGCCCTTTCGGCGCGGCAGCGCACGGGCCGAAAGGCCCTGGGCGTCCCCGCTCGCTGCCCGCCCCCGGCCCGAGCTGCGAAGCCTCCTCAGACCGGGCCCTCCGGTGGCGCCGTCTTCCGAGATGCCGGCGATTTCCCGTCGGGCGGCCGGTTTGCAGCAGTCGCCCGGCAGCGGGCAAGCGCCAGGAGCACCAAGCCCACCAAGAGCACGGAAACCGCCGAAAGCCCGGTCAGGGCCGGCGGCCCGAGGACCCACATCCGCTCGGCGTCATCTGTGTGGTGGGCACGGAAGCGCTGGACGATGCTCTCCCTGCCGGCAGTGCGAGCCGTGTGCATGACAGATCACCTCCGCAATCTTCGGACCGACTCACGATGCGCGGCGCACGGTCGCACCCGCCAGGGCCGAACGACCCCGCCCCGTTGGCGCGGCGCGCAAGGTCGGCCACACAATGGTGCAAACCCGTTTTTTCGAGGCCGCCACGCGTGGGCTGTCACCTCGGGAGCGACCATGCCGGACGGGGCCCAGTCGACCGACGACCGCTCCCCGGGACCGGATCGACCTCCGATTCCGCGGATGCGCCTGGACGAACTGTCTCACCGAGAAGCAAGGCGGGGCGGACTTCGACGAGGACGACGAGGCTCTTCTGCGAACCCTCGCGGCGGCGGCCGGCGTGGCGATCGAGAACGCCCGGCTCTACGACC
Organism: Yinghuangia soli; assembly: GCF_021502675.1. Taxonomy (GTDB): domain Bacteria; phylum Actinomycetota; class Actinomycetes; order Streptomycetales; family Streptomycetaceae; genus Yinghuangia; species Yinghuangia soli. The sequence goes on along the minus strand of NZ_JAKFHA010000008.1, from coordinate 270,239 downwards.
AGGCCCGCCGCCGCGAACGACGGCTGACCGCCGCCTCGGACCTTACCCGGAGCCTGCTTTCCGGCGCCGATCCGTCCGACGCCCTGCGCGCCGTCGCCGGCACGGTACGCGAGATGGCCGGTGCCGACCTGGTCACCATCGCGGTTCCCGTGGCCGGCACCGAGGATCTCGTCGTCGAAACGGCTGATGGCGAACGCGCGGGCCGTGTGCGCGGACTCGTCCTCGGTGGCGGCGCCACCCTGGCCGGAAAGGTCTACACGTCCGGAGAGACGGCCGTCTCCGAGGATTTGTCGGCCGATCCGCGGGTTCGGCATCCGGGAATCGGCGACGTCTACCAGGGCATCGGGGCGGCTTTCATGCTCTCTTTGGGCACGGTCGGGCATATTCGCGGTGTCCTGCAGGTCATGGCACGGTCCGGCCGACCGGCCTTCGCCGAGGAGACCATCTCCATGATCTCCATGATCTCCGGGTTCGCCGGTCATGCCGCACTCGCCCTGGAGATCGCCGAGCGCCGTCGCGATGCCGAACTGCTGACGGTCTTCCAGGACCACGACCGGATCGCCCGCGACCTGCACGATGTCGCGATCCAGCGGTTGCTGGCGACTGGCATGTCCCTCCAGGGCATCACCGGGATGGTCGACCGCCGCGACGCCGTCGACCTGATCATGCAGACCGTCGACGAGCTCGACGAGACCATTCGGCTGATCCGTTCCGCGATCGTCTCGCTCAAGGCCCGCGAGCGCGGCAAGCCAGGCAGCCTGCGCGCGGGCATCCTGCGACTCGGTGACCAAGCCGCGGAGCAGCTCGGATTCGCACCGGTCCTGCGACTGGAGGGGCTGCTCGACAACGCCGCGGACGAGATCCGGATCACCGTCACGGACAACGGAACGGGAATCCCCGCCACACCGGAGCATGTCGGCGGTCTTGCCGACCTGGCGGCCCGGGCGGTCGAGTTCGATGGCAGGTTCGAGATCGCCCCGCCTGAGGACGGTCCTGGGACCGTCCTTTCGTGGAGCGCTGCCTACCCCCGCGGCCTTGCGGAACAGGGACTCTGACCGGCGTACGACAGCGCTGACGAGCCGAGCCGCCGATACGCGGGCCTGGGGGTTCCGGTCGAGGGCGCCGGCATCAGACCTGGTGGGCTCCCGTTCCGGGGAGCGACGGCACCATGGGCGGGCGGATGCGCATGTCATCGTCCGCGTACGCGAGGTGTTCGCGGACGTCCACGACACCGTCGACGCCGCGGCACAGCCGGACCAGGATGCCGATGAGCGACCTGCGTTCCAGCCGACCGGACAGGTCGACGATCCCGTCGGCCACGTGGACGTCGACGGTACTCGGATCGACGCGCATCGTGTCGCGGATGATGTCGTCGCGGATTTCGTTGCCGATTCGGTCGTCGGGCCGCAGGAACACGCGCAGCAGATCGCCGCGGCTGACGATGCCGCAGAGACGTCCGGAGGGATCGACTACCGGCAGGTGCGCGACGTGGTGCCGTTCCATCAGCCGAGCGGCGTCGGCGACGGGCGTGCTCGGTTCGACGATCACGGCCGGAGAGGTCATCAGCGCCCCGGCGGTCGCAGCTCGGGCCTTTTCGCGTGCGGCGCGTACCGCGCGGCGGGTGAGGATTCGGAGGGGGAACGGGGCGGGGCCGTCACGTTCGGCCTCCTTGCGCAGGAGGTCGGATTCGGAAACCACACCGACGACTTCGTCTCCGTCGAGCACGGGAGCAGCTGCTATCCGGTGCTCCCGCAGGATGCGAACGACCTCCTTGAACGGAGTGCCGGGCCGGACGGTGACGACATCCGTGGTCATCTGGGATTCAACGCGCTGGTGGTACATGGGAACGTCCTCCTGAGAGCATGGATAGACGCCCACACTCAGCTTGGCCATCCGATCGCGACGCTGTGCAGGGCCGATCGGCCTATAGCGACCCCATGTCCGGTCGACGCGCCGGCCCGGTTCGGCCCTGAGGCGCAGGTCGCACCCACGTGGACCAAGGTGTGAACCGAGCACGGCGACCGGGTCGGCGGTACATCGATTCCCGGCCGGACACCGGGTCGAACGGCCCGTGACATGCACGCCGCCCGGCGAGACGGTGGACGGCAACGTCCCCGGCCACCTGGCCGGGAGCACCGAAGGAGGATGCAGTGACCGCCGGCACCCCCGCTCCGACCGGCCACGTGATCTGCGGCGTGGACGGCTCCGACTTCGCGCAGCATGCCGTCGACTGGGCCGCCGACGAAGCGGTCCTGCGCGGGACCACGCTTGAACTGGTGCACGCCTGGGAGCCCAAGGCGTTTGCTCCCGACGACTGGCACGGCGTCCTGCACGACGCGGGCGTCGAGGCGCTGCACCGGCACGCCGAGCAGGCCCGGCGCCGGCATGTCGACCTCATCGTCACCACGGACGTCGTCCACGCCGATGCCGCCGACGTGCTCGAAGCCGTCTCGGCCCGCGCCGGGCTGCTCGTGGTCGGCCGCCGCGGCCTCGGCGGATTCACCGGCATGCTCCTGGGCTCGGTCAGCCGCAAGCTGGCCGGACGCACCCACTGCCCCCTGCTGGTGGTCCCCGCCGACGAGCGCGGGACGCCGCCCGGGGCCGACGTCACCGATGGCACCGTTGCGCCATGTGGCCCGGTCGTCGTCGGCGTCTCCGGCGCGACCTGCGCACCGGCCGTGGCAGGCGCCTTCCACGAAGCGGCACTGCGACACGTGCCGGTTCATGCCTTCCACGCCTGGTCGTTCCCTCCTCCGCCGGCCTTCGGCCTGCACGCCGTTCCGCCTCCGCCGGGTCGAGCAGCCTTCGCCGCCGCCCAGCGGGACGCCGAAACGATGCTCGCCGAGGTCACGACACCGTTCCGTGCTGCGTTCCCCGATGTCGAGGTCGCCGAGAGTGTCATCAACCGCCCGCCCGTGGGCGCGCTCGTCGACCTCTCCGAGAGCGCCGGGCTCACCGTCGTGGCATTGCATCCGCGTCCCCGCGACTGCGGACGCACCATCGGACGCGTCGCCTACGCAGCACTGCATCACGCCCACTCCGCCGTGCTGTTGGTGCCCACCGGCTGATCATCCGTGCCGAGCCGCGGTGCGGATGGCCCTGTGCGGTCGACCACCCCACGTCCCATGCTCGGAGAACGGCCGGAGTCGCCGGACGCAGCACGGTTCGACCAGGAGGGTCCCATGTCGCGGCCTGCAGGTGACGTCGAGCGGTGGCGGCGGCGCCTGGTGCCCGCAGTTCCGGGGATAGGGGTGCTTCGGAGATACCAGCGCGGATGGCTGCGCGGCGATCTGATGGCAGGCGTGACGGTCGCGGCCTACCTGGTGCCGCAGGTCATGGCGTATGCGACCGTTGCCGGCCTGCCGCCGGTGTCCGGGCTGTGGGCGATTTTGCCGGCGATGGTGGTCTACGCCTTCGTCGGGTCGTCACGGTTGCTGGCGGTCGGTCCGGAGTCCACGACCGCGCTGATGACCGCGACTGTGGTCGGGCCGCTCGCGGGCGGCGATCCGGCGCGGTACGCGGCCTTGTCGGCGACGCTCGCCGTTCTGGTCGGGCTGCTCTTCATGGTCGCGTGGCTGGTACGGCTGGGGTTCGTCGCGGACTTGCTCTCGCAGCCGGTGCTCATCGGGTATCTGACCGGGCTGGCCGCGATCTTGACGGTGGACCAGCTGTCGAAGCTGACCGGGGTCACGGTGTCCGGTGACGGCTTCGGGCCGAAGCTGCGCTCGTTCGTCGCCAATGTGTCCGAAGTGCACTGGCCTACAGTCGCGTTCGGTGCGGCAGCGCTGGCGCTGCTCTTTGTCGTGGGGCGGTTCTGGCCGCGGCTCCCCGCGCCCTTGCTGGCCGTGATGCTGGGGACGGCAGTGGTCGCCGTCTTCGGGCTTGCCGATCGCGGTGGCGTCGACGTGGTCGGAGGGATCCCGGCCGGCCTGCCCGGTGTGGCGTGGCCGGTCCTGGGCGATACGGAAGCGCTGCTGATCCCGGCGGCGGGGATCCTCCTGGTCGGCTACACCGACGTCATCCTCACGGCTCGGGCGTTCGAGGAGCGCGACAACAAGCCGGGGCTGGACGCGAACCAGGAGCTGTTCGCGCTGGGGGCGGCAAACGTCGGCGCGGGGCTTCTGCACGGATTCCCGGTGAGCAGCAGCGCCAGCCGCACGGCGCTGGCGAAGTCGGCAGGCGGCCGCAGCCCGGCATATGCGTTGACCGCCGCTGCTGTCGTGCTCGCCGTACTGCTGTTCCTCAGCCCGCTGCTGACCGACATGCCCAAGGCGGTCCTCGGAGCTCTGGTGGTCTTCGCCGCGGTGCGGATGGTCGACGTGGCGGGCTTCCGGCGGCTGCTGTCCTTCCGCCGGCGGGAATTCCTGCTGGCGCTGGGATGTCTCGTCGCAGTTCTGGCGTTGGACATCCTTTATGGCGTGCTGGTTGCGGTGGGGCTGTCGGTCGCGGAACTGCTGAGCCGGGTCGCACGGCCGCACGATGCGGTTCTCGGGGTTGTCCCGGGTGTCGCGGGGATGCACGATGTCGACGACTATCCGGCGGCCCGCAAGATCCCAGGCCTCGTGGTCTACCGGTACGACTCGCCGCTGTTCTTCGCCAACGCGGAGGATTTCCGGCGGCGCGCCTTGGCCGCGGTGGCCGCGGAGACCGACCCGGTGGAGTGGTTCGTGCTCAACGCGGAGGCGATCGCCGAGGTGGACATCACCGCACTCGACTCGCTGGAAGCCGTACGCGCCGAACTGACCGGACGCGGGATCGTCTTCGGCATGGCCCGCGTCAAGCAGGAACTGCGGGAGGACCTGGCTGCCTACGGCCTGGCCGCTTCGGTCGGCGAGGCCCGGATGTTCCCGACGCTGCCGACCGCTGTTGCGGCGTATCGGCTGTGGCACCGCGACCGCTCACTGCCGACGGGCGATTCCGGCGCCGCTGATCCACCGGACAGGCAGCCCACCGACGCCGAACCGCGGGTGTCCGACGGCGACGACACCGTCCCGTGACGAGCTGGAGCGCCCCGAGGCGATGGAGCTGCTTCCCTCTGCACAGGTCGGACGAGTGGTCTTCACCGTGCAGGCCTACTGGCGGTAAGACCGGTGAACTTCGCGGTGCGCCGCGGGGATGCGCTCCTCCGGGTGGCGGCCGGCCGGCGGGGGGCGCTCGACACGGCGATCCTTCCCGAATACCTTCCCGGCCAGCGGGAGTTCGGTGGCGCGGGTTTCCAGTCCCGGGAAGTCCGCCGCGGCGGCCCGGTTCCGGGGACCGGACCGCCGCGGCGGAGGCAGGGGCGGCTACAGGCGGGCGATGCGTTGGTCGGCGATGCCGATCGGCCGCCGTCGCGACGGCAGTCGGTGTGTGTCGTCGTGGTCGAAGCGCAGTGCGTGGGTGACGTCGACGACCCCGTCGACGGCCCGGCACAGGCGTACCACCAGGGGGATCAGGCTCTTGAACTCCAGCAGGCCGGCCAGGTGCACTCGGCCGCCGTCGACGGTGACGGCGACGGCGGCGGGGTTGATCCACAAGGCGCGGGTCAGGACGTCCTCGGTGATCTCGGCGCGGATCTGCTCGTCGTCGCGCAGGAAGACCCGGATCAGGTCGCACCGGCTGACGATGCCCTCCAGGCGCCCGTCGGCGTCGACCACGGGCAGGCGCTTGACGCCGCGGCGCTCCATGAGGCGGGCAGCGTCGACGACCGACCGGTCCGCGCGGATGGTGACCGGGGGAGCGCTCATCAATTCGCAAGCCCGCACGGCTCGGGCCTTGGCTCGGGCCCGGTGCGCGCCGAAAAGGCCGCGGGTGGCCTCGGGGGCGCCGTCTTCCCCACCTGCGTAGGCCTCTTTGCGCAGCAGGTCGGCCTCCGAGACGACGCCGAGGACGCGTCCATTCGCGTCGACGACCGGTACGGCGCTGACCTTGCGGGTCTGCAGGATACGGACGATCTCCTTGAACTCGGCGTCCGGGCCGACGGACGCGGTGCCGGTCGTCATCACCGACCGCACGAGCTGGTGTCCCATGATGTCCCTCCGGGGATCGTGACGTGCGCTGAAAGCGGACTGCGCCGTAGTAAGCAGGAAGCCGGCGTGGTCTCGCCGAGGCTGCTCAGGTGGTGCGGTCGGCCCAGGCCGGGCCGGTCTGCTGCCACTCGCGGGCCCAGGCCTCCATACGGGTACGCATGAACACGGTGCGCCCGCCGGCGTAGAGGACCAGGAGGACGCCGAGGCCGCCGATCACGCAGAGCATGCCGAGGCCGATCGCATCCACGAGCAGACGGCTGTGCGCAATCGGGGCTGCGACAGGGCTTCCGGACCGATCGAGCCAGATGGTGACGGCATCCCCCTTGTAGCCGGTGGAAGCCACTGGTGCGCGATCGGTCCGCGAAGTGCCGTCGGTGACGGTCCACGTCACCCGTGCCTTGGTCGGACCGCTGCGGCCCGGCGAGCGGCCGACGCTGTGCACGTTCTGCTCCAGGACGGCGGGTACCGCCCGGTTCTCCGCGACTGCCGTGCGCCGCCGCGCCTCGGTGTCGTCGAGCTGGGCGCGCGCCGCGACGTACCCGAGCAGCGGAAGCGCGCAGAGCGCGGCGACCAGGAGGCCGACGAACACGTCGTACAGGCAGTGCGCGCGGGTGCGGAGCGGATTGCGGCGCCACGGCCGTATCGGGTCGGCGGTACCGCCCTCCGGGGCGTGTGCGTCGGCGATCATGTCGGGTCCCTCCAAGCGGATGCGCCGGCCAGGCCGCTTGCGGCGGCTACGGGCGGTGGTGCCCGTGGGCTTGCTGCCGGGCGACGCGACGGACGTTTGCGCCTGGGGAGGCCCGCCGGAGCCGGTCCGGCGGGCACCTTGCCCGTGTGCGCAACTGCTGTGTGGTGACAGGAAGTCAGCGGAGCCAGGCGTACTTCTTGACGAACGGACGCTCGGACCACCAGGTACCCAGGCCGTAGCGGGTGCCGGCCGCGGTGGCGGCGAGGGCGATCAGAGCCAAGGCGTAGATGACGTGGTAGTCCGCGAAGGGGTTGGTGGACATCGTCGCGGCACCGGACTCGCTGTGCTTGGCGGGCGGCCATTCGGCGATCCACATGAGCGCCATCATCACGGTCCCGGAGACGGCGGCGATGCGCAGGCCGATGCCCAAGATGACGGCGATGCCTATGCCGAGAAGGCCGAGCATGAACAGCCAGTCGGCCCATGGGTCTCCGGCCCAGCCGCGCAGGGTGCCGGCCATCGGGCCGACATCGACGCGGGAGAGGAAGCCCTCGGTGGGGCGCGCGCCGTCGATCCAGGCCTTGCCGGACTTGGTGGCGTAGCCGAGGCCGAAGGTCTTGTCGAGGAACGCCCACAGGAACACGAAGCCGAGGACGACACGCAGCGTCGCGGTCGCGATGTCGCGGATCGATGTCGCGGTGACGGCTGCGGAGTCGGCGGCCGCCAGGGTGCCATCGGTGGTGCTGCGGTTGCGGCGGGACAAGTGGAAGCCGCCGGCGAAGCGGTGCTGGTGCGAACTGGCCATGGTGGTTCCCCCAATTGTGCGCGCCGCTCGGTGAGTCGGCGGCGCCGGTGGACGGACGGATCGGTGCGTGGGTGCACGTTCGGATGCGTGCCGGGGCGTCGGACTGCCCGCGGGCCTGGCCAGCTTGCAGCTCTCCGATCGCCGGGTCCGGTCAGCGCCGGTGCCGCGGGTGGCGGTGATGCCAGGGCCCGCCCAGTGCGGCGCCGGCCAGTGCGGCCAGGGCGGCGGCGCAGGCGATGACCAGGACCAGGACGGTCCAGAAGCGTGCGTCGAGGATGAACACGGTCCTGCCCCCTCTTCGTGCGGTGCCGGGTCGGCCGGTGCCTCCCGCCCGCAGGTACACCGTCCCGCGTACGAGAGGGGCCGCCGCAGAGGCAGGGGGCCCGGCCGACCGGGTCCAACGGCCGGTTGGACGCACCGTCTTCCACTGCCAGTCGCGGACATCGCCCCGTCGGGATCTGGTGGTGGCCACCCCCAGGAGCGACCGAGGGCGCGCAATGGTTTGATCGCCATGCTGCTCACGCTCGCGGGGACGTGGCGGTCATCCTCGGGAGTCCTGATCGTGCCAGCTGGGGGACAAGGGGTCGCAGGTTCAAATCCTGTCCTCCTGACCAGCGTTTACGCAGGCCGTAGGCCGCTTCGTATGGGGGTATTTCGACAGACCTGACGGCTGCGTTTTCATCGTGTGGTGGTCGCGAGAGGTGAAGATCGAACGGCACCCGACGACGGCAACCCGGTCCACGCGGCAGAGGTCCTCGCCAAGGACGACCCCGACGGGAAGTCCGCCATGGCCGAGACGTCTCGCATCCTCGCTGAGGCGGTGCAGGGCGTCCGTGACCGACTCGGCACTGGGCCGGGCAGCCGCCTGTGAGCTGGTGGTGGGAGTAGTTCGCCGACGAGGAGACCCGAGCCGAAGGTGGGGCCGCTGCGACAATGTTCTTGGAGGAACCTGTCGTGGTCGGCCGGGGTTTTCGCGGTTCGGATGTTCGGGTGCTTGACTGCACAGCAAGGTGGCGGCTGGAGCTCTCGGAGGAGGTGTCGTCGTGGGCAAGCGCGTGACCAGGAAGGTGCAGGTGTCGGCGCCGCTGACGGCGGAGCGGCTGCGTGCGGGCTGGCAGGGACCGGCGGGCACCCGCCTGCTCTTGGCCCGCCCGCAAGACGCGGGGGCGGCCGACGCGCTGATGGGCACCGCCGGCGACCAGGTCGCGTTCGACCCGTCGCTGCGTACCGCGATCGAGGACGGCTCCGCCGCGTCGAGCATGCTCGCGGGCCTGGCCTCGGAGGCGGCGTACCGGGAGGCGGCAGCCAGGTCCTTCACCAGTCTCCCGACGGACGAGGCGCTGGCGAGTGTGTGCCTGACACTTGTCGCCACCGACGCGCGGGACCAGGTCGTCGGCGTGCTGTCCGGAACCGCGCCGGGCACTGTGATGGCGATGGCCGCCCGGCATGGCCACAACCCGCAGAGGTGCCTGGCGCTGAGCCTGTTCATCGCCAAGGTCCATGGCCTGGCCGTCGCCGAGCACGCCCGCGGCCAGGGGATTGCCTCGGCCCTGCTGGAGCGCGCCGGGCAGGTCTACGAGCAGCTCGGCTACCGCCTGCTATACGGCGCGTACGAGGCGGACCGCGACCTGGGCGCGTTCTACGCTCGCAGCGGCTACACGACCCTGGTTCCGGGGGCGGGGTTCTCCTTGGGGCGCCTCGGCCTGCCCTTCATGCTCCGTGCGGGCGCCGATGAGTGCGTGTTCCTGCGCTGGCGTCCGCGCCCGTGACTGTGCGGGCCGGCACGGCACCGGGAACTGCGGTACCCGCCGGTTCGCAGGGGTCGGTGATTGCTGGTTCCAGATGAGGGTGCAGTCGGCCGTGGCCTACCGGTCGAACAGGCCTGACACGTAAGGTGCGCAGCCCGGTCGGTCAGGCGACGGCCGGAGCGCCGTTCGTGCGGTTGCGGGCCATCCAGTCCGCTGCGAAGGCGACTGCGGGGATGAGCGGCACCAGTCTGCTCTGGGCGTTGCCCACGAGGCCTTGTGCGATGGGGATGTGCTCGGTGAGATCGGCGCCTATCCGGTCGAAGTCGGCGAGGTCGAGGAGGACGTCCTCGTACGAGGCCCACATCGGGCGACCGAGCCAGTCGGGCGCGACGCAGCGGTACATCCGCGTGGCGATCCTGGACTGGTAGTACTCGGCCAGATGGAAGCCGGTGAACGCCGAGAAGCCCGCGCCGAGCATCAGCACCTTGGCGTCGGGGAGAGAGAACAACCTTGCCAGCGGAGACTGTTCGCCGAAGTGCGACACCGGGTTGTGGTGCCGGACGATGCCGTCCGCCAGCGATCCCCGGGCCACGAAGGAGGATTGCGGGTGGGAGCTGCGCACTGATCCCGGCGCCTGGCGGAGCACCTCTGCCAGCGCGCCCATGGTGGGCGAGGCCGGCGTCCAGACGGGGTCGAACGGCGGCATCTTGCTCTTGTAGGCCTGGAGTTCGTCGTCGCTCAAGCCGTGCGTGGCACGCTGGAACGGCAGCGACGTATCGGAGTTCAGCTCGGTGAAGGCCGGCAGGACCAGCGTGCCGTTCTTCCCCACCGCTTCGGTCAAGGCGGCCAGGACTCCTCGCGCGCCTCGCTCCACCGCGCCGATGTCGCGCAAGCGGCAGTGCACCAGGAGTACGTCGCTGCTCTGCACGCCGAGATCGCGCAGGTCGCCGACCAGTTCGCGTACCGTCCGGGGCGGCCGCGCTGCGGACGTGTCGGCCGGTGCGTCCGGTCCGAGTGCGACGACCGGGGGCGGTATCAGCCGCGGATCCACCGGAGGACGGGTGGTCATGCCTTGCCTCCCGGAGGGGTCGCCGTGGCGACGGTTGCGGCCACACGCGCCTGGACATGTTCGATGAAGGCGATCAAGTCCGGGCAGTAGACAGAAGGTTCGCCGAAGCCGACGCCGGCGCGGTAGCGATGTGTGAAGTAGCCTCCGCCGCACACTTCCCGCACGCGGCAGGCGCGGCAGGTCACGCCCAAGCCGGCCATGCCCATCTGGCGCACGGCCAGGGTCGGGTGGCGCAGCGCATCGTCGAAGGAATGGGTGGCGACGGACATCCCCGTGGCCGCGGCGCCGTCGTAGACCGACTTGAGGGTGTCGACCTGTTCGATCATGCCGTCGGTGTCGATGACGACCACCGTCGCCGGCCCCGGGCCGATCTGCTCGGACTTGCCCGTACCGCCGAGCACCAGCGCGATGGTGTCGCGGAACAGCCGCACGCTCGTCTCTGCTTGCTTGACGTCGTACCAGCGGTCGAAGGCCGCCGAAAGCCATTCCCCGTAGGGGGCGGCGGTGGTCCCTGGTGCGCGCGAGGGCGGAGGCTCGTCCCAACTGCCGTGCGGCAGAAGGAAGTCAATGGTCGGCGGGGCATGCTCCAGCAGCGCCTCGTAGACCTCGACAGGGTCGTTCGCCAGGTCGATCGTGCACAGCAGGCCGCTGTAGAGGCCGGGACGGGACGGGTCGCGGAGCCGCGCGATCGCCTCGGCCACCTCGGCGTGGCTGCCGCGGCCGTCGGCACGGCGGCGGTGGCGGTCGTTGGCGGTGGCGTCTCCGTCCAGACTCACGCCGATGGATATGCCGAGCGCGTGCAACGCGTCGAGATTCGCGTCGTCCAGGAGGAGGCCGTTCGTCTGCATGGCCAGGGAAACTTCGGTGTAGGACGGGACTTCCCGGCGCACGGCCTCCGCGAGGTGCCGGATCAGTCGCATCCCGGCGAGCATCGGTTCGCCGCCGTGCACGATGACGGTCACCTTCTCCAGGTGCCGGGCGCGAGCGTGTTCACCGATGCGGGCGGCTGTCCGGTCGGCGACCTCGGGTGACATCGCCTTGCTGGCGGTACGCCAGGACTGGTCGCCCATCTCGTACAAGTAGCAGTAGTCGCAGGCCAGATTGCAACGGCTGTGCACCTTGACGACGAAGTGCTGCAAGGGCACGGGGCGCCAGAGGGAACCCAGCGACAGGTGGGACCGGATGTTCCTCGGCCACTCGACGCTTACCGGCATTCGCACCGGAGCTGACAGCTCCATTCCGCGTTGTTCCCTTCGCAACTTCCCCCGGGGCTGACGGGTCTCCTCGGTCTCCTGGCCATGAGGCCAATTGGAGACCGCTGCACCCGCGCGAGCATGGCGCCCGGGCACAGCGGGCCGGCGCATGAACAAGGACGCCGGCGGAATTGCTAGTTCGCGTCGTTCTCCACATAGCTGGAGAAGCCGCTGGGCGCCTCGGTGTAGCTGGAGAAGCCGCTCGGCGCCTCGGTGTAGCTGGAGAAGCCGCTCGGCGCTTCCGTGTAGCTGGAGAAGCCGCTCGGCGCTTCCGTGTAGCTGGAGAATCCGCTGGACGCTTCGGTGTAGCTGGAGAAGCCACTCTGGGTTTCGGCATAGCTGGAGAAGCCGCTCATGCCTTCGAAGTCGGTCTCCATTTGGGTCCGCAGCACGATGCCGAGCGGCGAGCCGGCTTCGATCGCGGGCGAGTCGATGAGTTCGGCGGGCGTGCGCCCCGCGAGGACTGCGGCGCTGTGGGCCATGTGTGACTCCCATGGGTCGTAAGGAGAACCGGCGGTGGCACCTTAGCGGTCGCGTATTGAATCGACTTCCTGTCCGCGTGGTTCGGATGCTGCTCGGCGTGGCGCGGATACCGAGCCGGTCCCGGCCGGCAGATATGGCGTGGTTTGCGGGTGTGCGGCGACTGCTGTCGTCGTACTTGTCGATACTTGACCGGCACGCCTTGACCGTGCGCTTGGGATTGCAAAGTACGATCCGGAGCCCTAGATTCCGATCGGAATTTCGGTACCTGGAGACGCCATCGGGGGCGACGCGGCACTCGACCGAGGGTCCAAGTCTGGTTTCCCGTATGCGTCTTCAGAGGTGAGCACCCGCATGCCTGTGCGCAAGAGACTGCCATGGTGCAGCGCCGAGAAGCTCATCGCCACCTGGTGCACCGGCATCGGCGACCCCTGGAGACCGCTCAGGCAAGAAGCCTGAATTTCCCGTGCCCGATTCACGCCCGGACCCTGAATGTCCGCGCGGCAACGCACATGCCATGTCACGGCCCCACCATTTTCCCGACATGTGTGGCGATGCTCTGCGCGGCGTTTCAGGCCTTCGCCGGAGAAGCGGGCCGTGGACGGTTCCGATTGAGAGGGAGTAATGCTCGACCACCGCGCCGCAGCGTCAAGATTGGCCACACCGTACGGAGATCGGCGGGGTGGCGTGCGCGCCGTTCCGCGTCGGCGCCAGGGTGCGCTGGCGGTGCTGATTGCACTGTTGTGCATGGTGAGCGGCTGCAGCCTGTTGCAAGAGGAGCGTTCGGGTCCGGCGGGCTCGACGGACTTCGTGTGGGACCGGTTGGCCTCGCAGTTGACCGCCGCGCTCACCACCAAGGACGAGGCGGCCTATCTGGCCGGCTTCACCGGGGCGGCTGTGGATCAGCAGCGCATATTCTTCCGCAACGTGGCCAAGGTGCCCTTCGATGAGGTGTCTTTCCAGCCGATAGGCCGTCCCGACGCCAACGGGCAGCTCAAGGTCGCCTTCGTCCACCGCATCAGGAACGTGGACACCTACGCCGTCGCCGAGCGCTATGTGTGGACGACCCAGACGCGCGAGGAATCCAAGAACCAGTGGCGTATGACGGTGTCCCACGTCGCCGGGGACACCGCTGCCCCGCGCTCGTACTACCCGGCTCCGTGGGACGTGTACGACGACATCGAGGTCGCGTCCTCCGCGAACGCGGTCGTCATCGCGAGCGCGGCCAACGCGGCGCTGGTCAAGCAGCATTCCGGTGCAGCACAGAAGGCGGCGGAGACCAATCTGGCCCTGTGGTCCAAGAACGTCCCGCCGGGGACGCCCACCGCCCAGGGCTTCGTCGTCGTCCTTGAACCGGACCGCAAGGTGTTCGACGCCATGTACCGCGAGGGGTCGCAGGACGGTGGCAGCGAGGCCGGTGTCGCTATCTGGTTCAACCGGCACGTCGACGACGCCTACACTCCTGCCCCCGATGCCGAGTCCGAGGAAGAGGCGATCAGGAAGGGCCCGGGGCAGGGGGTCTCGCGCATCGTCGTGGACACCTCCACCAGCTTCTTCACCGCCAAGGGCAACAGCCCCGGGGTGCCCAGCATCTTCGAGCACGAGATCGCCCACGCCCTCGTGGCCCCGCTGAGCGGCACCCGCCGTGTCCCCGAGAAGTGGTTGGTGGAGGGCTTCGCCCAGTACATCGAGGTGGTCAACAATCCCCAGACCGCGAAGGCCCTCGAAGCGGCGCTGCAGGGCTACCCGTTCGGCGGACACCTGCCCGACGACACCGAGTTCGAGGACGCAGACGCCCGGGTGGTCGCCGCGTCCTACGCGCTCGGCCGCCTCGCGGTGCAGTTCGTCGCCGAGAAATACGGTGCTCGCAAGGCATTCGCGATGGTGATCGACCAGTACACCGACCCCCGCCGGGACGTGGTCAAGGCGAGCATCGAGAAGGCGACCGGAATGCCCTACGACGAATTCGAACCGGCTTGGGAGCAGTGGGTCCGAGCCAAGATCCCCGCCATGGGTGCCTGGTAGCCCCGCTCCTGGGTACGTGCGACGAAGCGGACCTACCTGAGCTGTCCGGAGCCGGGCCGGCCTCTCGGAAAGGAGAGGCCGGCCCGGCGTGCCTGCGCCGCAGGCGGAACCTCGGCCCTGGGCCCGGAGCGCCCTCCGGGAGCCGCAAGTGCGGCGCAGAGCCGATCCGTTACGTCGGGTCCTGACGTCAGCCGCTGATGTCGGCGGTGTCCCAGGAGTCGCGGAAGGCGTACCGGCCGGTGGGGCCGGTGTAGCGGAGGAAGGACGTCCCGGAGGCCGGGCCGAGTGCCTGGTTCGAGTGGTAGAACCGGCAGCCCTCGTAGATCATCTTGCCCTTGGAGAGTGCCGCGCCCGGATTGTCGACCAGGTGGTAGCCGGCCAGGATGCAGTCCTGGTAGCGGACGATCGGTATCCGGTTCTGCGTGCCCGTGTAGCGGTGCAGGTTGTAGTTGGCGGCGCCGGGGACCTGCACGGCGGCGATGTCGGAGCAGGACGTGAAGGTGACGTTGCCGTTGCCCCAGCCGCAGTCGATGATCCTCTGGTCGGGGCTCTGCTTGGGTTCGAAGCGCACACCGTTGACGTTGAGCCGGGTCGCGGTGATGTCCCCGTTGCCGAGCGGCATGTAGAAGTAGCGCGCGGGGTCGGTGCCGACCATCGACCACGAGCCGCCGAGCACGTTGATGGAACCGCCCCGGTCGAAGCGGAAGAAGTCGCCGCCTGCCAGCGCGAAGTTGCAGGACATCATGAAGTAGTTGAGGAACTGGTTCTGCTGCGAGTTCGCACCTGGGTTGGTGATGCCGCAGTGCAGGAACGCGTCCGTGTAGCGCGATTGGGTGTCCGTCGAGCACATCAGGAAGTGGTGCTCGCTGTTGTTGTTGGCCTGCTTGTCGCCGTCGAGGCCGATGACCCGGTCCCACACGCCGCGCCACTCGACGTTCTGGTACACGAAGTACTGGTTCTGGCCGACCCCGTACTGGGGGTAGTGCAGCGCGGTGTCGTCGCCGTCGCGCGACCACAGGTACGCGAAGCGGTTGTTCGGGTTGGTCGAGCGGAAGCTCATGTCCAGGAAGTACGTGTACCGCAGCCGCACCGCGGCGGTGATCAGGTTGTTCTCCCTCGGGTCGGGGTTCGCACCGAACGTCGTCGCGAAGTCGATGTTGGTCACGCGCGGTCCCGCGCCGCGGAACCGGAGGCCGAAGATCTGGTCCGCGCTGCCGCCGGTCGGCGACCACATCAAGGTGTCCTTCTTCGTCACCTTGTAGTTGCCTGGCGGGAAGTACACCTCCTTCTGCGCGGCCCCGCCCACGCGTCCGGCGATCGCCGCCGTCACGGCGGCGCGGATGGCGTCCGAGTCGTCGGTCTTGCCGTCGCCCTTGGCGCCGTGGTCGCGCACGTTGACGGCATACGTGGACCCCGCGGTGTCCGCGTCGGCCGACCACTGGGTCGCCGCGACGGCCACCGCGCCGGCGCCGGCCGCGGCGCCCAGGCCCACCGCCCGCCGGCCGAAGGTTCTTCTGCTGGGCAGTGCGTGCTCACTGGGCATGATGACGAATCCTTTTTGGTAGAGGGGGAGTTGATCGCCGTGGGAGGGGCGGCGTTCACGTGGGATTCTTCGGGGGCGGACGGCTGCCCGGGCGCGCTTCGGGGGCGATCAGGCACGCGGGCCGGCGTCGGTCATCCAGCGGGCGAGTGCGAGCGGGATGGGCATCCGGCCGCGGCGCCGGCGGAGGAGTTCCGCGACGGAGAGGGCGAGTTCGGGGCGGTCGAGCAGCGCCGCCGCGGCCGGAGCATCCTGGGGACGCCCGCGCTCTTGCAAGGCGAGTCCCAGTCCGGCCCAGGCCGCCGGCCGGGCGCCGGGCTCGGCGAGTTCGTACGCGTACAAGTCGACGGCCTCCTCGTCGCCGCTCAGGAGCGCCACGTCGGCCGCGTGCAGGTCGTCCGGGTCGGCCGGGGCGGGGCGTCCTTGCTGGTGAAGGGCGGACGAGACGATCAGATGGCGGGCGGCGTATCCGAGGGCGTCCAGTCCGCATGCCTGAGGATCAGGGCTGATGCGGGACAGGTAGGTCCCCTGCGGGGAGGCCGGGCCGCCGGCCTCCCAGGCGTCGGCGTACGCGGATGCCAACGCGGGATCGACCCGCGTGTGGTGTGCGCGCCATCCCGATGCGTGGAACCGGGCCGCGAGTGCGGCCATGCGCGCCGCGGCTTCGGGGACGTCCCGCATGTCCCAACTGGCGAGGTCGCGCCGCAGGCCCGCGACCAGGGACCGGCCCTGGGGGGCGAGATGGAGGTTCGCGGCCAGACGGCCGGCGACCTGTGAGGTCTGCCGGTGCCACAGGGCGAACTCGAATGCCGCCAAGAGGTGTTCGGGTGTGGAAGCCGTTTCGCGCGTGAGCTGTTCGCGCCAGAAGCGGGTGACGGCGGAGAACGAGTAGGCGCCGTGGAGTATGCCGGTCAGCGGTCGCGGGTCATCGCGCCAGGGCGCGTGGAAGAGTCCGTCGTGGTCCTCGACGAGCGGGGTCAGCGCGAGCAGGCCGTTCAGCAGCGAATGGCGCATCTCGTGAACGAGGGTCACCGCGGCCTGGACGGCCCGGGATTCCTCGTCCCATCCCTCGGGCTCGGACATCAGGACGCATCCGAAGGCGTCGGAGGTCGAGGCGCTGCGCGGCCGCAGGTATTCGGCGCGGGGCAGGGGCATCACGGTCAGTACGCCGAAGCCGATGGCGGGAGCGGTTTCGAAATGGTCGCGGACCAGAACACTCCAGGCGCCCTGCAGGGTGCGTTGCCAGCGTGCGGCCGCAGGCGTGTCCAGGCGGTCGACCGGATCCGCGCCGTCGCCGAATCCCCAGGGGCCCAGATCGTCGACCTCGACACCGATGCCGATCGAGACGGCCCCGCCCTTGGCTTCGACGCGCAGGATGCGCGTCGGCTCCCACGCGTCGGTCTGCGCCGTCGGGTCCGCGGGAACGGGGACCGTGACGTTCCCGTGCCGGAGCATGATGCGGCCGTCGTGCACGTCGGCGACGGCGCGGTCCCAATCCGCTGCCGAACTGCCGAGCCGGAGGCGTCCGAGACCGGGCAGGACCACCGTGCCCTTCCGCAACGGCACCGTCAGTGTGCCCTCCAGGTTCGCGCGGAGCATCGCAGACACCGCCAACTGGCTCAGGTAGCCGGCCTCGACCCAGAGCGGCGGGCGCCCGGCATCCGACGCGTCCGAGGTCGGTTCTGCCAGGCGGCGCAGCAGTTGAGCGGCCCACAGACCCGTCTGCGGATGCAGGAACAGGCCCCGCACAGCACCGGGTTCGGCCCGTTGGGCGGCCTCGAGGTACGCCCATGCGTCATCCGGTGCCCCGAGCGGCTCCGCCGCGGCTTGCGCGCGCACGGCCCTGACCACCTCGAAGACCTGCAGCATCCGCGTCTCGAATACGGTGTCCAGCAAGGCGCAGGTGGCCTCCAGGCTTCCGCCGGAGCCGCTCAGAGCCTCCAGAACGGTCTCGGGCAGGGGGCCCCGGGGCCGCGGCTTGCTGCCGGCTGAAGGGCTGGGCGAGCCCGGTTCGTGCGGTGCGGGGACTTCGAGCATGACGTTCTCTCCGTGGTCCGTGCGTTGGCGGGATGCCGCCGGGCAGGCAGGCCGGCAACGGGAGACCGTTCCCGCACCTGCCTGCCCGGCCGCTGCGATCAGCTGCCCGAAGCACCCGCGTACGCGGACAGCGGCTTGCGCACCGGTCAACGGGTTTCGACCCGTTGCAAGCAGGGGGCGCGCCGTTTCGCGAAGGCGCGGAGTTGCTGGGATCCGATGGCGCTCATGGTCTTCGCATCGATGATTCACCGATCGCTTCCTGCCTTCCCGTCGCTGCCTCGGGGCCCACGGCACGATCGGCAAGGTCCGGGTATCTGTTGGCCGGAGCAGCGAACATGTCTGGTCGGTCCGGCAGTTCGGCGCGCATGGCGATGTCGCGGAGGCATTTCCGTGCCACGTCCTCGGTGACGCGGCGCCGGTTGTGCATCATGAACAACGGGCCGGAATTGCGGCCGCCGAGATAGAGGTCCAGCGCGTGCCAGGCGAGCGGCGGTATCGGGACCGGTCGGGTGCGGCCGTCCTGGGCCGTGAACGGCAGGGTGTGGTGCCCTCGGTCGTAGCCGAGATGCTCCACGTCGCGGGCGAGCAGTTCGCCCATGCGAGGGCGGATCAGGTACAGCATCGTGCAGAGCGCAAACGCGCGCCGCGAGTACTGGCGGGCGGTTTGGATCAGCAGCGCGGTTTCGGAAGGCGGATTGCCGCCTCCGCAACCGAGCGGGGACACCGCGAGCAGCTCGGCGAACGCGAACGGGCTTACTGCGAGGCCCTGGCGGCGGACCACGCGGACGTAGAACGATCTGACTCCGGAGAGCAGGGCTGTCTGCGTGGTCGGCTGGTACGGGGGGCCGACGGGTGCGTATCGGGCAGGGGCGCCCGAGTTCCCGCCTCCGCCGACCTGCTTGAGGGACCGCGCGGTCTTCAGATGACCGGCGAAGGAGTCGGCGAGCGGGAAGTCGACCCGCAGCGGGTGGACGCCGCGTGCCCGGACGTACTCCTCCCAGACCACGAACGCGCGTGCGTAGGCATGGCGGGTCCGGTCGGAACGCAGCGAGGCGATCCAAGCCCCGACGAGGTCCGGCAGCGAGTCGTCGAGGCCGTACACCAACTCTCCGGCCTCGTCGGTGAGTTCACGCAAGTGACCGCACAGTGCGCGGGCCTCGGGCGGCCAGCCACCGCATGCCTCGGGCCGTCCCGTCGGGACGGCGACGCTTGGCACTCTCCTGGGTACGTCTCCCGTCGCGGAGCCAGTCGGCGTCGCCGGGTCGGCGGAGGCGTAGCCGGACCCGACGTTCGGGTTTGCTGCGACATAGCTCATTCGGCTGCCTCCTGGTCCGACGCAGGCGCGCACAGGGCGCGCAAATTGCTCATGAATGTGGGAACCCTCAGCGTCCGCCGACCGTGTCCCGCGTGGCCCGAACACGGGCACGCGACGAGGCGCAGCAGGTCAGGGCAGGAGATGGAGGGGTCTTCCGTCGGTGTGGTCCGCCGAGGGGATGCGTCGTCCCGTTTCCCTGGGGAAGAAGATCGGCAGACCGTTGGTCTCGACGCCCAGGGCCGCGGCTGTGCGGTCCGGCAGGTGGCGGCGATTCGCGTCGTGCGGTCATCGGCGCCAAGGGGAACGGGCAATGAATACGGGGCACTTGGTGATCCACGTAGCCGGTTCGGGCAGACGCGTATCGTCATCGCGCCGTTCGGCCGCTCGTGGCCGACCGGTGCCGTCCGGGTTCAGCTCTGGTTGTTGCCGACGAAGCTTGCGAACGCTTGTCCGGCGGCGCGGGCGGTGGTCACGCCGCTGATCCGGCTGACGCCTCGGGCCGGCGGGGAGTCGGCGCGGAGGGGAGCGGCGTGGTTCATGGGCTCTCCAGCTGTGGTGTCGGGCGTTGCTGGCGACAATGTAGGGACCCGGTCATTGCGTTGCCTGTGCGGCTTCCCCGGCTCGCGCAAAAAGGGTGAACGCTTCGCGTTATCAGCACCCGCGACGGGCTGATGGGGTGTCAGGACACCGATCCGAGCGCGGGCACATACGGCGGGGTGCGCCATCGCCCGCGCACCCCGTCGCGCCATCGATGCTTCGTCACGGAACCTGAACCGGAGCCACGGTCGGCGACGTCGCGGCTTCCGAGGGCTCGTTCGATCCGCCGGCCGTGGCGACCGCGGTCGCGACCGCGCCGGGTGCCCGGTTCGATCAGCCGCATCAGGCCAATTCGCGCATCCGCTCGCCTCGGGACCTGACGGATTATCGAGGGCAACCGGCTCTGGTATAACCGCAATTCGGGTCAAAGGGAGCCGTGCGTCATCCACATCACGCCAGCGCGGCACCCCAGCGTGATCATGGGTTCTACGGTGACCGCAGTTGACCGACCTGCGAGAGGACACGTATGCCCCGCATCACCACAAGCCCCACCACCAAGCGCTCCCGGCGCGCGCATCGCGTCGTCGGCGGCCTGTTCGGGGCCGCGGCCCTGGCAGCGCTGAGCGCCATAGCCGCGCCGACCGCCTCGGCCGCCCCGGACCCGGTCCCCACCACGTGGGACCACAGGTACATCGCCTCCGGCGTCACGGTCTACGTCAAGGAGAACGGGGACGTCATCTCCGTCTGCGACTCGGCCGCCAACGGCTACTCGGCCTGGGTGGACGTCGCCGAACCGTACGGCCCGGGGTACCAGATGACAGTCACCGGGGGCTACGGTTCCTGCGTCACGCGCAGCGCCGGCAACGGCGGCGTGTACGACCTCCAGGAGAACGTGCAGATCGGCCTCAGCTTCATCGGCGCCGCGGCGGGCACCGGCGGCTACAAGACCTTCATCAACGACAATCGGGTCACCTGATCCCTGACATCGACACGCGGTCCTGCCGGAACCACTTCGCCGGCAGGACTGCGGTCCGGGGCAGTTTTCCGCAGAATTGCGCGGTCCGGCCGGAGGCGATGCGTCAGCGCGCCGGCCGTTGGTCCAGCGCGCCGTTGCCGTGCGCGCCGGGGGTGTCGAGCAGCCCGGTCTCGACGCCGCCGACGCCCCAGCCGTACGCGAGCTTGTGCACTTCGAGGACGAAGAAGGAGTCGGTGGACACCACTCCGTCGATCAGGTGCAGGCGGCGGTTGAGCAGGTCGGTGAAGTGGCTGGTGTCCCGGCAGATCACCTCGACCATGACGTCGTACTGCCCGGCGGTCATGACGACGTACGAGGTCTCCGGCAATTCGCGCAGCTCGCAGCACACTTGGTGGGCCGTGCCGGGGCGGACGCGCATGCCGATCATCGCCAGCCGGTCGAACCCGATGGTCAGCGGGTTGGCGATGCCGACGATCTGCAGTACCCCGGTTTCCTCGAGGCGTTGTACGCGGTAGCGCACGGACGAGGCCGGGATGCCGAGGTCTTCGGCTATCTGGCTGTAGGCGCGGCGTCCGTCGGCCTGGAGGGCGGCGATGATGCGCCGGTCGATGTCGTCGAGCGGTCCCGCGGCGACTCGTGCGCTGCGGAGCGCCGAAGCTCCCGGCGTCGCCGGATGCTGGTCGTCCATGTTCTGACGCGTCTCCCCGTTCATGGTTTCGTGCGGTGTCAGGAGTCGAAGCCCAGGCCCAGGCGGTCCAGCGTACGGAGCCACAGGTTGCGGCGTCCGTGCAGGTCTTCGCGGGCCATCGACCAGCGGGTCGCCTGGATGCCCAGGTAGCGCGCCGGTTCGGGCGGGAAAGGCAGCGGCTTGCGGCGGATCATCTCGAGCCGGGTGCGCTCGGTCTCGCGGCCGTCGAGCAGGTCGAGCACGACCTCGGCGCCGAACCGGGTTGCGCCGACGCCGAGTCCGGTGAAGCCGAGGGCGTAGCCGACCCGTCCGGCGGCCGCGGTGCCGGCGAACATGCAGAACCGGGTGGTCGAGTCGATGACGCCGCCCCACGCATGGGAGAAGGAAACCCCTGCGAGGGCCGGGAAGGTCTCGGCGAACTGCGCTGCCAGCACGTCGAACGTGGCCGGGCGCTGCGTCAGCGCCTCGTCGACGCGGCCGCCGAACGGGTAGATCGCGTCGTACCCGCCCCACAGGATCCGGCCGTCGGCGGTCTTGCGCAGGTAGTGGAACTGGTTGCCGGAGTCGGTGACTCCGTGGTCGCCGGTCCAGCCGATCGCGGCGAACTGGTCCTCGGTGAGCGGCTCGGTGGTCAGCGCGTAGTCGTAGACCGGGACCATGGCCATGCCGAGGCGGCGCAGCAGCGGCGGGTAGATGTTGGTGCCCAACGCGACGCGGAGCGCGGTGACTTCGGCATACGGAGTGGTGAGCCGGACGCGGTCGGGGTGCTTGGTGTCCAGCGCGGTGACCTCGGTGCGCTCCGCGATGCGGACGCCTGCGGCCAGGCACGCGTCGCGCAGCCCCCACACCAGGCGGGCGGGGTCGAGCAGCGCGTAGTCCGGGTGCCACAGGCCCGCGGTCCACAGCGGCGAGTCGACGAACTCGCGGAGTTCGGCGCGGTCGAGCAGGCGCAGGTTCTCGCCGTGCCGGGCTCCGAGTTCGGCGGCGCCGCGCAGGGCGTCGGCCTGCCAGGGGGTGGCCGCCACGGAGACCTTGCCGGTGCGGGCGAAGCCGCAGTCGATGCCGTGGATCTCCAGGTCGCGTTCGAAGGCGTCGAGGTTGGCGTGGCCGAGGCGCTGGAGCGTGGCGATCTCGCCGGGCCAGCGGGTGGCGCCGTTGGCGAGTCCGTGGGTCAGGCTCGGCGAGCAGAATCCGCCGTTGCGGCCGCTCGCCGCGTGCCCGCAGGTGCCGGCCTCAAGGACGAGGACGTCGCGGTCCGGGTCGCGCTGCTTGGCCAGCAGCGCGGTCCACAGTCCGGTGTAGCCGCCGCCGACGACGGCGAGGTCGGTGGCGGTGTCCGCGGTCAAGCGCGGGAGGGGTTCGGGGCGTTCGGGGCGGTCGAGCCAGTACGGCGCGGCGGCGGTGCCGGCGAGCGCGGTGCGGTGGGCGTCGGCGGTCATACGGTGAAGACTCCGGTTCGGACGTCGGACATGGCCTCCAGGGTGAGCCGGCTGCCCATCCGGCCCCAGCCGGTGCCGCGGCCGCCGGCGCCGCCGAACGGCATGTTGGCGTCCCAGAAGCAGGTGCTGTCGTTGACGACGACCTGGCCGACCGCCATCTCCTCGACGAACCGGAAGGCGGCACCCATGTCCTTGGTGAACACCGCTCCCTGCAGGCCGAGTTCGTCGTCGTTGGCGATGCGCAGGAGGTCGTCGTCGTCGGTGCCGGTGATGATGGGGACGACCGGGCCGAAGGACTCCTCGCGGGAGACCAGGCTGTCCAAGGGCACGCCGTCGATGACGGTGAACTCGTAGTAGAGGTCGGTCGGCATGCCGGCGCGGCGGTTGCCGCCCGTGAGGATCTTGGCGCCGCGGGCCCGGGCGTCGGCGACGTGCCGGTCCATCTTGGCGGCGACGCCTTCGTTGTTGAGCGGGCCGAGGTTGACGGCCGGGTCGAACGGGTCGCCGAGCACGACGTCTTCGGCGGCGCGCAGCACGGCCGCGACGAACTCGTCGTGCACGTCCTGGTGGACGAGGGCGCGCTCGGTCGCGCAGCAGACCTGGCCGGCGCAGAAGTAGGCGCCGTACACCGCGGCCTTGGCGGCGGCCTCGACGTCGGCGTCCGCGAGGACCACCAGGGGCCCGTTGCCGGAGCACTCCATGATGGAGCGCTTGAGGCCGGCGGCGGCCTGGATCTTGGCGCCGGTGGCCGAGGAGCCGATGAAGCCGATGGCGTGGATGCCGCGGTGCCGGACCAGCGCGTCGCCGACGATGCCGTCGCCGGGGAGGATGTTGATCAGCCCGTCCGGCAGCCCGGCGGCGGCGAAGGCCTCCATGCCCGCGAGCACCGAGAGCGGCGTGTTGGCGGGCGGCTTGACGACCAGGGCGTTGCCCATGGCCAGGCCCGGGGCGGCGAACTCGACGACCGAGTGCAGCGGGAAGTTCCACGGGGTGATGACGCCCCACACGCCGACCGGGCGGTACGTGGTGAACA
This sequence comes from Yinghuangia soli, assembly GCF_021502675.1. Taxonomy (GTDB): domain Bacteria; phylum Actinomycetota; class Actinomycetes; order Streptomycetales; family Streptomycetaceae; genus Yinghuangia; species Yinghuangia soli. The sequence continues at coordinate 246,598 of NZ_JAKFHA010000008.1, read as the reverse complement.
GCCGCTTGTTCGGGAACAGCGAGGGCATCGTGGCGCCGTACATGCGGATCGCGTCCTCGGCCTGGAGGCGGATCAGCATCGCGGTCTCGGAGATGTCGCTGACCGCCTCGGCCAGGGGCTTGCCCTGCTCCAGCACGGTGAGGCGGGCCAACTCGTCGAGGCGCTTGTCGAGTTCGTCGGCGACGCGGTGCAGGACCGCGGCGCGCTCCCAGACGGTGCGGCGGCCCCAGTCGGCCTGCGCGCGGGTCGCCGCGGCGACGGCGGCGTCCAGGTCCGCGGCGGTGGGCACCGGGACGGTTCCGACGAGTTCGCCGGTGGCGGGGCTGTGCACTTCGTAGGCGCCGTCGCCGGTGCCGTCCACGAACGTGCCGTCGATGAAGAGCTGATGGCTGGTCATGGGTCCCTCTCAGAGCTGCCGTGGATCGGGCTGGAGCGGTGAAGCCCGTCAGAGAGCCGGACGCGACCCGGCCGCGTACGCCCACGGGCGCACCTCTTCCAGGGCCGCGCCGACCCGGAAGACCGTCTCGTCGTCGTAGGTCTTGCCGACGATCTGCATGCCGGTCGGCACGCCGTTCGGCGCGAAGCCGGAGGGCACCGCGAGCACCGGCACGCGGCTGCAGATGTTGAACGGCAGCGTCATGGCCGCGTCCATGTACGTGCCGAGCTCGACACCGGCCACGGTGAGCTTGGTCGCGGTGAAGTCCTCGTCCGCGACCCAGGCCGGCACCGCAGTGGTCGGACACACCAGCGCATCGAACTGGTCGAGCAGCTCGCCGAGTTCGGCGTAGATGCGGCCCTCCAGCGCCATGCCCTCGATCATCGAGACGGCGCCGCTGCCGGCATCCTCGGCGAAGGCGGCCAGGTACGGGTTCACCAGGTCCGGCGCCTCGCGCACCGCGGTCAGCGCCTCGTCGCCCATGATCGCCGCGAAGTGCGTCTTGTAGGCGGTGTCGATCATTTCCTTGGTCCAGGCGATCTCGACTTCCTCGACCACCGCGCCCGCGGCGCGCAGCGACTCGGCCGCGGCGCGGGTGTTGGCCGCGACCACCGGGTCCACGAGGTACTCGCCGAGGGTGACGCACAGCGCGATGCGCATGCCCTCGACGCCGCGCGCACCGGTGTACGTCTCGGGCAGCACGAGCTTGGGCCGCACCGAGACCACGTCGCGCTTCCACGGCCCGGCGATGACGTTCTCCAGGAGTGCGACGTCCGCGACCGTGCGGCCCATCGGGCCGTCGTGGCAGTACTGGTCCAGGCTGTACGGCGCGAGCGCGGGCACCCGGCCGAACGGCGGCTTGAAGCCGACCACGCCGTTCAGCGACGACGGGATGCGGATCGATCCGCCGATGTCCGAGCCGGTGGCCAGCGGCGCGTAGCCCGCGGCCAGCGCGGCACCCGAGCCGCCCGACGAACCGCCGCACGAGTACTCGGGGTTCCACGGGTTGCGGGTGACGCCCCAGAGCTTCGACTGGGTGAACCCGGCGGCGCAGTACTCCGGGGTGGTGGTGCGCAGGTGGATCACGCCGCCGGCCGCCGCGATGCGCTCGATGATCGGGTGCGTGACCTCGGCGACGTCGTCGGCGTGCAGCAGCGAGCCGAGCTGCAGCTTGCGCCCCTGCATGGGGTGCTCTTCCTTGGCCGCCACCGGCACGCCCTCCAGCGGGCGCGGGTCGCCGCCGCCCTTGCCGAGGTAGCGCTGCTCGGCCTCGCGGGCCGCCGCGTACGCCTCCTCGTGGAGGTACTCGACGACGGCGTTGACGACCGGCTCGGTCTCCTGCGCCCGGGCCAGCACGGCGTCGAGCAGTTCGACCGGGGACAGTTCGCGGGTGCGGAACGCGGCCAGCGCGTCCGTCGCGGAGAGGTACGCAAGATCGGTGGGCACGTCGGACGGCATGCTGACTCCTCAGCCTCGGTGGTACGGACTTGTACGGCGCCCGAAGGCCCGCGGCCGCGCCGGCGGGCGGCGGCCGCGGGCCTCCGGGGTGTCAGGCCTCCAGCGCGGCCAGGGCGCGCCTGCTCTCCGCGATCCGGTCCGGATCCCAGTCCTCGGACGGCACCGAGTCGATGAGCAGGCGGGTGTACGGGTGCTGCGGGTTCGCCAGTACCTCCGCGGTGCGCCCGGCCTCGACGATGCGGCCGTTGCGCAGCACGACGACGTCGTCGGTGATGTGCTTGACCACCGCGAGGTCGTGGCTCACGAACAGGTAGGCGATGCCTTCCTCGCGCCGGATCCGGACCAGCAGGTCGAGGATCTGCGCCTGGATGGACACGTCGAGGGCGGCGACCGCCTCGTCCAGGATCAGCACCTTGGGCGAGGCCGCGAGCGCGCGGGCGATCGCCACGCGCTGGCGCTGCCCGCCGGACAGCCGGCGCGGCACCGCGCCGGCCTCGCGGGCGCCGAGGCCGACCTGGTCGAGGAGTTCGGCCAGCCGCTCGGCCCGGCCGGTCTTGCCCAGCTCGGGGGCGTGCAGCCGGAGCACTTCGCCGATGCTGTCGCGGACCGTGATGCGCGGGTCCAGCGACAGGTACGGGTCCTGGAAGACCATCTGGATCTCCCGGGCCCGGCGCAGGCGTTCGGCGCGGTTCCGGGGCTGCCGGGCGCGTTCGTGCCCGGCCACCCTGATGCTGCCGGCGTCCGGGGTCTCCAGGCCGACCAGCATGCGCGCGGTCGTGGTCTTGCCCGAGCCGGACTCGCCCACGATGCCGAGCGAGCCGCCCGCTGCGAGCGTGAAGGCGACGTCGTCGACGGCTTTGTGGTCGCCGAACGTCCGGCACAGGCCGGCGACTTCGAGCAGTGGTCCGGCCGTCTCGCCTGGATCGGACGCCTGAGCCGGGATTTTCTCCTTGGTCACGGCAGAATCCCTTCGTCGGCGCGCAGGCAGGCCACCGACACCGCGCCCTGGGTCACCAGCGGCGGCGCCTCGGCGCGGCAGCGGTCCTCGGCGAACGCGCAGCGGTCCGCGAACGCGCAGCCGGTGGGCGCCTCGGCGAGCGACACCGGCCGGCCCGGGATGGGCTTGGGCGGCTCCGCATCGGGGTCCAGGCGCGGTGTGGAGGCCAGCAGGCCCGCGGTGTACGGGTGCCGGGGCCGCGCGAACAGGTCGGCGGCCGGCTGGCTTTCCACGATCCGCCCGGCGTACATGACGTAGATCCGGTCGCAGATGGCCGCGGCCAGCTCCAGGTCGTGGGTGACGAAGAGCATGCCGGTCCCGTGCCGGGCCTGGAGGCGCTGCAGGATGCCGACGACCTCGGCCTGCGTGGTGACGTCGAGAGCCGTGGTGGGCTCGTCGGCCAGCAGCAGTTCGGGGTCCCCGGTCAGCGCCGCGGCGATCACCACGCGCTGCAGCATGCCGCCGGAGAACTGGTGCGGGAACTTGCGCAGCGCGCCCTTCGGGTCGCGGATGCCGACCTCTTCGAGCAACTGCTCGGCGCGGGCCAGCGCATCGGCCTTGGACAGGCCGCGCACCCGGAGCCCCTCGGTGAGGAAGGCCCCCACCCGGCGCATCGGATTGACCGAGGCGCGCGGGTCCTGGAAGACCATCGCGACCTTGTTGCGGCGCATGTCGCGCAGCCCCTGCTTGTCCAGGCCGAGCACGTCGGTGCCGTTCACCCGGACCGCGCCCTCGGTCTCGGCGGTCCGCGGCAGCAGTCCGAGGACGCTGCGGCAGGCCACCGACTTGCCCGAGCCGGACTCGCCGACCAAGCCGACGGTCTCGCCCCGGCCGACGTGCAGGCCGATCCCGTCCAGGATCGGGCGGGCCGCGGCGCTCGCGGGCAGCCGCAGGGTCAGGCCCTGGATGTCCAGCAGCGGTTCGGCGCTGCCGCCGGGGCCGGCGGCCGGCGAAGAGGCCGCCGTGCTCTTGTTCTTGCCCTTGCTCATGTCCGTGCTCGTGGTCGTCTCGGCCATGCCGGTCACTTCTCCCGCTTCGCGATGCGGTCGGCGATGCCCTCGCCGACGATCCCGAACGCGACCACGGCCAGCATGATCGCGGTGGCCGGGGCGAGGGCCGGCATCAGGACGTCCTTGAGGAGCGGGCTCTGGCCCTCGTTGACCATGACGCCCCAGTCCGCGGTGGGCGCCTGGACGCCGAAGCCGAGGAAGGACAGGCCGGCCAGCTCGGCCAGGGCGTACCCGAAGTTGATCGCCGACTGGGCGAGCACCGTCGGGGTGATGTTCGGGATCAGGTGCCGGGTGCAGATCGCCCACCCGGACCAGCCCTGGACCTTGTACGACTCGATGTACGGGCGGGCCTGCTCCTGCCGGGCGATGGAGCGCACCAGGCGTCCCACGTACGGCGTGTAGGCGATCATCATCGCGATCACCGGCGCGGTCATGCCCGCCCCGAAGACCGCGACGCACAGGATCGCCAGCAGCATCGCGGGGAACGCGAAGAGCAGGTCCATCGAGCGGGACAGCAGCGAGTCGACCCAGCCGCCGCGCCACGCGGCCACCACGCCCATGGCGATGCCGAGGATCGTGGAGACGCCGACCACGGCGAGCGGGCCGAGCAGGCCGGTGCGGGCGCCGTACAGCAGCCGGGAGAACAGGTCGCGGCCGGACTGGTCGGTGCCGAGCCAGTGGTCCGGGCTCGAACCGGCCAGCGAGTTCTTGAGGTTGATCTCGTTCGGGTCGTACGGCGCGATCAGCGGGGCGAACACCGCGGCCAGGACCAGCAGGACGAGCACGAACCGGCCGCGGTGAACAGCGGACCGTTGGCGGCCAGGGCCCGGATCCGGCGCGGCACGCCGCGCCGGGTGACCGGCAGGGCCGACGGTCCGCCGCCCTGGATGAGCGCGGGGCTCGTCATCGCTTGTCACCTCCAAGGGTCACGCGGGGGTCGATGAGCGGCTGCAGCAGGTCGACGATGAGGTTCACGACCAGGAACACCGCGACCACGAGCAGGGTCAGTGCCTGGACCACCGGGAAGTCCTTGGCGGTGACGGCGCCGATCAGCATCGAGCCGATGCCCTTGATGCTGAAGGTCTGCTCGACGATGGCGGTGGCCACCAGCAGGCTGGCGACCATCGTGCCGATCACCGTGACGATCGGGCCGAGCGCGTTGCGCAGCACGTGCCGCCGGATGACCTGGCCTTCCGGGACGCCGCGCGAGCGGGCCACCTCGACGTGCTCGCGGGAGAGCTCGTCGAGCATCGCGGACCGGGTCACGCGGGCCAGCAGGCCCGCGAACGTCAGGGCCAGGGCGATGGCCGGCAGGGTGAGGTGCCACAGCCGGTCGGTGAAGCCCTCGCCGCCGCCGAAGCCCGGGAACCAGCCCAGTTTCACCACGAACACCGAGGCGAGCATGGTGCCCGCGAGGTAGGACGGGATGGCGATGGAGAAGCCGGTCCAGCCCAGCACCAGCTTGTCGACGAAGCCGGGGCGCAGCGCCGAGACGACGCCGAGCGTCATGCCGACCACCAGGATCAGCACCATCGCGTAGCCGACGAGGAACCCGGTCAGCGGCAGCTTCTGCATCACCAGGTCGCCGATGTCCTGGCGGAACTGCACCGAGCGGCCGAAGTCGCCCTGCAGCACGTCGGTGAGCCACATCCAGTACTGCTTCAGGAACGGCTCGTCGAGGTGGTACTGCGCGGTGATGGCCTCGCGGGCCGCGGGCGTGATGGGACGCCCGCGCATCAGGAAGGTGACCGGGTCGCCCGGGGCCAGGTGCACGGCGCTGAAGACCACGAACGAGGTCGCCAGCAGCACGAGCACCAGGCCCACGACGCGCCCCAGCATGAACCGGAGCAGGTTGCGGTTCATCAGCCCGCGGCACCCAGGGTGGCGGCCCACGGGAAGGACAGGTGGCTGATGTTGGAGGTCGCCCCGGTGATCCGCTTGCTCATGTAGAGCGACAGCGGGGACTCCCACAGCGGGATGCCGGGCAGCTCGCGCAGCGCGATCGCCTGGGCCTTGGCGGTGAGGGCGGCGCGGGCGGCCGGGTCGGCGGTGCCCAGGGCCTCCTGGATGATCGCGTCGTACTCGGGGTTGGACCAGCTGCCGTAGTTGGCGAACTCACCGGTCTGCAGCGTCTGGTAGAACTCCAGCGGGTCGGGCGTGACGTCGTAGCCGCTGGTCACCAGCATGTCGATGCCGTCGCGCGCGCTCGGGTCGGTGAACAGCGCGGTGTACGCGTCCGGCGAGATGGTCTTGAGCTCGACCTCCAGGCCGATGGCCTGGCCGGCGCGCTGGATTTCGTTGGTGGAGACGGTGATCTCGGTGGCCAGCGGGCTGGTCGCCACGACGATCTTCTTGCCGGTCGCGCCGGCTTCCGCGACGAGCTTCTTGGCGGCCTCGAGGTCCTGCTTCGGCTCGGGCAGGTCGGTGTACTGCTGGGCGGCCTGGACCGCGGGGATGGTGCCCCAGCCGGAGGCCGGGATCGGCGCCTTGGCGAGCACGCCGTAGCCGTTGAGGCCGGCCTTGATGATGCCCTCGCGGTCGATCGCCAGCGACAGCGCCTGGCGGACCTTCTGGTCGCCGAGCGCGCCCTTGAGGTTGGTGACCGCGGCAGAGTAGTTGCCGGTGATGTCGCCGAAGTAGAGCTTGCCGTCGCCGGCCTGCAGCTTCTGGTAGGCGTCGGTGGGCAGCAGGTAGCCGCCGTCGACCTCGCCGGTGATGAGCGCGTTGGCGCGCGCGGCGGGGTCCTGGATGAAGACGAACTCGAGCTCGCCGACCTGGGGCGTCAGCGACTTGTCCCAGTAGGCGTCGTTCTTCTTGATGGTGATCGCGGTGCCGGGCTTCCACTCCTTGAGGGAGTACGGCCCGGTGCAGTTCACGCCGCCCTGCGGGTTGCCGTAGTCCTTGCCGGCCTTGGCCAGGAAGTCGGCGCTCTCGATGGTGCCCGCGGAGGCGCCCAGTTGCTCGTTGAGCAGGACGTTGGGGCGCTTGAGCTTGATGGTGACGTCGAGCGGGCCGGTGGCCTTGATCGACTCGACGTCCTTGAAGACGGTGGCGTAGACCGAGCCGACCTCGGGGTCCATCTGGCGCTCGAGGCTGGCCACGACGTCCTTGGACGTCATCGCGGTGCCGTCGTGGAACTTCACGTCGCTGCGCAGTTTGTAGGTCCACGTCAGCGGGTCCGGGTTGGCGAAGCTCGCCGCGAGGCCCGGGGTGAGCTTGAACTCCGGGGTGACCCGGAGGAGGCTTTCGCACACGTTCGCCAGTACCGCGTTGATCGGGTAGTCGAAGGCGTAGGCGTAGTCCAGGGTCTGCGGTTCCGCGTACAGCGACCACTTGACCTGGTCGACCGGCCCCTTGCCGGGCGGCGTGAGGTTGGTGATCTCGTACGGCTTGCCGGAGTCGGAGGAGTTGTCGCTGCTCCCTCCGCCGCTGCAGGCCGCGGCGGACAGGACCAGTGCGGCGGCCAGTGCGGTAGTTCGGAAAATGCGCAAAGAACCCACCCCTTTCGGAGGGACGGCAGAAGCCCGGAGATGCTTGCCAACGGACGACGCGTCCTGGCAGGTGTCGGTGAGTATTGATGCGGGAACGTTCCTCCGCAAGAGTTTGCGGGAACGATTCTCGCGCCGACACGGGAATGTGACCGAAGCAAGCTGATGCCCCGTCAACCTGTCGGGGCAAGGGCCGCTGGACACAACGAGGCGTCGGGTTTCACCACCGTGAAGTGCCGTTCCCGCAGCGCGCGAGGTGCGGGAACATGCGGGAACCCGCAGGGATGCAGAGGGCCGGAAACGGTTCGGCGGAACGGCGGCCGGAGCCGGTCGGGAGGACCCGGAGGCGCAGGCTCAGCTGCGGATGCCGCCGCGGGCCGAGCGGGCCGACCAGCGGCCCTCGTGGTGGACGACCTCGATCGGCCGCCCGAAGCACGCCGTCATCTGCGCGCCCGTCAGGATCTCGGCGGCCGCACCCGACGCCTGCACCCGGCCGTCGCGCAGCAGCAGTACGTGCCCGATGTTCGGGGCGAGTTCCTCGAGGTGGTGGGTCACCGTGACGGTGGCCAGCGCGGGGCGGGTCTCGGCGAGCCGGTGCATGGCGTCGATGAGGTCCTCGCGCGAGGGCAGGTCCAGAGCGTTGAACGGCTCGTCGAGCAGCAGCAGTCCGGGGTCCGCGATCAGCGCGCGGGCGATGAGGATGCGGGCCCGCTGGCCGCCCGAGCAGACCCCGTACGGCCGGTCCGCAAGCTCCTTGAGCTCCAGTTCGGCGAGCAGTTCGTGGGCGCGCTGCCGGGTGGCGTCGTCGTACTTGCGCCACAGCGGCTGGATGGTGCCGGTCGCACCGGTGAGCACGACCGTGTGCGCGGTCTCGTCGAGCGGCACCTTCTGCGCACTGGACACGAAGCCGATGCGGGCCCGCAGTTCGCGCATGTCGACACGCCCGAGCCGGTGCCCCAGCACGTCGACGGTGCCGGTCGTCGGGTGCATGGTGGCCCCGACCAGCCGCAGCACCGACGTCTTCCCGGCGCCGTTGGGACCGAGCAGCGCCCAGTGCTCGCCCGCGCGTACCGTCCAGTCGATGCCGTCGAGGATGACCTGACCGGTGGTGTACTTGCGCACGCTCACACCGCTGAGCTCGGCGACGGCAGAAGCGGACTGCTCGGCAGAACTGGGCACGGTCACGGTCACTCCCGGTCCGTCGGGGCGGTTCGTGCACGACGATATCGGCCCGTCCGCTCCGCGTCCGCACCCCGACCGCAGCCGAATCCCGCTGGTAGGGTCGCCACGCTTCGAGGAACCACAGCGTGCGGAGAGTCGAGTGAGCGCTTCGAGCCAGCCGAAGTGGGCCTGGTGGGTCGTCGGCATCGTGATCCCGGTGATCGGCATCTTGGTGACGATCTGGGCGGCCGGGGGTTCGTCGTCCGATGCGGACAACACCGCGCGGGAGACGCAGTCCGCGACCGGCGGGCAGTCGGGCGGGGGCCAGTCGGGCGGCCAGTCGGGCGGTGCCGCCGGGAACGCGTCGGCCGGCGCGTCGGGGTCGTCGGGGTCTGCCGGATCCACCGGGTCGGCATCCGGACCGCCGGCGCCGGCCCCGGACGCGCCCGCCAAGGTGCTGTCCGGTCCGGCCGAGATCACCCTGAAGCCGGGCCAGAACTACCTCGACCTGGACACCGCGCCGCCGCTGGCGATGCCGTCCGGCAAGAGCGCCGACCTGGTCGCCCTCTTCAACGTCGGCTCCCCCGGCCTGGTCACCGAGGGCTCCCCCAACACCCTCGCGCTGCTGCCCGCCGAGGGCCCCGACCCGACCGCCGCCGAATGCGCGGACGCCGTCCAGAAGCGCGGCAGCTACCAGGCCGGCGACCTGACGCGCGGCGCCCGGTACTGCGTGCAGACCGACGAGGGGCACACGGCCTACCTCAAGGTCCTCACTGCCGTGGCCATCGAGACGCCGGTCAAGTTCCAGGTCACCGTCTGGGAGTGACGGTCCGTCACGAACCCTGGGGACCGCGGTGCGCCGGTGGGCGGGGCACCGCGGTCCGCGCCGGTCAGGCGAAGTAGCGCAGGATCGGCCAGGACTCCGGGCCCATGTATCCGTCGATGCCGATGCCGTAGCGCGCCTGCATGTACATGACGGCGGAGAGGGTCTGGTCACCGTAGATGCCGTCGATGGGGCCGGGGTTCCAGCCGTCCTTCTTCAGCAGGCACTGGGCCTCGATGTTGGCCTTGCTCCAACTGCCCTTGGTGGGAATGTGGGTGCTGCCGCTGTAGTGCCCGGCGTAGGTGCGGTACGGGTTCGTGGTCCGCGTGTAGTTGCAGGCGTACGTGGCGGCCGCCGCGTCGGTCGCGGTGAGCGCGACGCCGACCCCGGACAGCATCGTGGCGGACAGGCCGATCGCGGCGAACCGCTTGCGTGCAGACATGCTTCGGAACCTTCCTGGAGGGGGAGCGCCAGGCGACGCGTGGCAAGCGTCCAGGACCGGCTACCGGCGGGTATTGGATAAACCCGACACGTGTCGGCGCGCTGTGCGCTCCCACCCGGGAAGGCTCCGCGCCGTCAGGTCTGGCCGGGCATCGGGTACTGCATGGCCATCTGGGACGGCAGCGGTCCGGCGATACCGGCCAGGCCGCCCTTGGCGTTCGCGTCGGGCATCTGGATGAACGACTGCCGGGTGCCGACATGGCCGATCTTGCTGAAGTCCAGCACCGCGGTGACGCCGCCGGAGTCGAACTGGTCGATGGTGTGCAGCGCGGCGAGGATGCCCTCGCGGGTCAGGTCCTTGGCGTCGCAGGCCCGCTTGAGGCTGTCGCCGAAGACCTTTGCGGTCACCCAGCCGAGCGACACCGCGCTGTCCAGCGGCGCGTCCGGGTAGCGGGCCTGGTACGCGGAGACCAGTTCGATGACGCCGGAGACCTGGGCGTTCGCGGTCTGGACCGCGTTGACGACGTAGAAGTTCTTCTGCAGCGCGGCCGCCGCCGGGGTGGCGAGGAGCTGCGGGGAGAAGCCGGGGTTGTTCGACACGATCGGCACGTTCAGGCCCACCGCGGCGGCGGTGCCGGCCGCGGACGCGGACTGCTTCGGGCCGGTGCTCATCAGGATCGCCTTGACCCCGGCCCGCTTGAGCGCGGCGACCTGCGCTGCCATGTCGGCGTCGGTGGCCTTGATGCGCTGCTCGACGAGGGTGAGGCCGGCCTGCTCCGCGGCGTACCTGGCGCCGGTCAGGGCGTTCTCGCCGTACTCGCCTTCGAAGTAGATGTGGCCGATCTTGTCGCCCGCGGCGATCCGGCCCTCCTGGAGCAGGAAGCCCACTCCGTTGATCATCTCGATGTCGTAGGTGGCCCCGACGATCTGGACGTACTTCTCCTTCAGCATCGATGAGGGCCACGCCGCCGGGATGGCCAGCAGCCGGTCGCGGGCCAGGTCGGGCAGCACCGCGCCGACCACCGGCGAGCCGAGCAGCTGCGGCAGTCCGGCGATCTGCGGGGCGATCTCGGCGTACGCGGCGGCCCCGCGCTTGACGTCGTATCCGTGGTCGCGCACGACGAGTTCGACCTTGCGGCCGCAGACTCCGCCGGCGGCGTTGAAGCGCTCGAAGTACAGCTGCTGGGCCTGCGTCAGGCTCTTGCCGAGGGTCGCGTAGACGCCGCTCAGGTCGGTGAGGGCGCCGAGCCTGACCACTTTGTCGTCCACCCCCGGACCGGACGCGACGGCCTGCCATGACGACTGCGGTCTTATCTTCGAGGAATCGGACTCCGCGGCACATCCGGTCGCCACGAGCGCGGTGGCGGCGAGCAGCGCGAGGGCGAGCCGGGGTGTGCGGCGGCGCCGGAGCGCGTGGGGGTGCCGGAGCGAGTGGAGGTGCCGGGGTGTGCGGGGGTGCCGGGGCGTGCGGGCGTGCGTCGTCATGGCCTGGTCTCCTGACGTCGGGCCGGGCGGGGCCGGACGGCCGGCGGGGCACGGCACTCGGCCGGTGCCTCCGGCCGGAACACGGGCGCGCGGAAGGGCGGTACGCAGTGCGGTAGATGCTCGCGGACCGCACGGCGCCGATCGATGGGCGAACGTCCAGCGTCCGGGGGGCTGCGGCTGTGCTCGCGCACAGCGTCAGGTGCGGTGGTCAGGCCGTGGCGACAGTGTCGGGGGCCCGGACGGCACGGACGGCTCGGACGGCTTGGGCAGGCGCGCCGGCTCGAGCGGTCGCGAGCACTCGGGCGGTCGCGACAGCGGGCGGCGCAACCGCTTCGGTGTCCCCGTCTCAGGTAGTGGCGGCGGCCTCGGCCGGGAACGGCACCGCCGCGGGCATGAGTTCCAGCGTCAGCAGGCCCAAGTAGCAGGCGAGCAGATAGCGGTGGTCCTCCAGCGAGTTGCCGTTGAGGCCTTCCACCCGGCGCAGCCGGTTCATGATCGTGTTGCGGTGGCAGAACAGCCGGGCCGCCGCGCGCGATGCCGAGCGGCCTTCCTGGTACCAGACCGACAGCGTGCGCAGCAGCACGTCGCGTTCCGCGGGCGGCAGGTCGAGGACGGGCCCGAGGGCGCCGCGCGCCAGCCGGGTGGCCAGCGCCGGGCTGGAGACGACCAAGGCCTCGGGCAGGCGTTCGGCGATCCAGGCGACTTCGGCGGCCTCGTTCGCGACGGTCAGCAGTGCGACCTCGGCCATCCGGTACGCGGCGGGCACATCGCGTACCGAGCCGATCGCGTCGGACACACCCAGGCAGCCGGGGTCTTCGGCGCGCAGCGCGGCGACGAGGCGGTCGACGTTGGAGCGGCCCAGCGCCGCTATGCCCACTTCGTGTCCGGCCCTGATCCGCCAGGCCGCGCGGTAGAGGTACGCCGCACACGTGTCGCGTGCGGGGCTGAAGGCGGCGTGCGAGGCGACGTCGAAGCGCGAGACCAGCACGACGTACGGGCCGTCCTGCGGCAGCCCGAGGGCGGCGAGTGCCTCCCGGGCGAAGTCGGGGTCGCTGCCGCGGCCGTCGAGCAGCGCGTCGAACATCGCCTGCTGGAGCTGGTCGTCGCGGCGCTGCTGCTCGGCCTCGGTCTCGCGGTAGCCGGCCACCACCGCCTCGGAGTGCCGGTCGCTGACCTTCATGATCGCGGTGGCGACGTCCCGGAAGGTCGCCATGTCGCCGCGGATCGCGGCCTCCGCCTCGGCGAGCGTGGTGTGCATCAGCACCTCGGCGGCCAGCCGGTACGCGCGCAGCACCGCCTCCAGCGGCACACCCTGCCGGGCCCGCTGCCGGCCGGTCGTGAAGGCCGTCGCGACCTCTTCCTTGTCGGTGACCTGGGCGCCGGCCAGGACGCGCAGGATGCGTCCGACATTGGAGTTCACCGACCGCGAGAGCACCTCGCGCGGCACCAGCCCGTGCGACTGGTAGGTGGGCTCCTGCGCGATGATCTGCCGGACGACGCGCTCGCTGATCTCCGGAATTTGGTCCGTCATCCGCAATGCGGCAGCGGTGAGGACCTTGCGCGAGGAGGAGCCCATGGCGGTGGAGCCTAGCGAGTGGATCGTGCCTGCCGGGATGGCCGACGGCATTTGCACAACGGTCGGAGGCCAATGCTGTGCGCCGGACCAGTCCGGGGGCTCCGAAGCGCCGTTATGTTGACGAAGGGCCCCAGATGTTGCGCGCAGGCAGCACCCGGGGCCCGGCCGGTTCAGGGCCCGAATCGCGCGAGGCGATCCAGGCCCTGGCGGGTATCGCCGGCTGCTCCGCGGGCGCGGTTCGGGCGCAGCGCCCGCGGGGTCGGGGCGGGGGGTGTGCGGGCCGGTTCGTCGAGGCCCCGATCGGCCCAGGACCTGGTTTGGCCAGGTCGCGTTCCCCCGGTCGCGTTCCCCCAGGTCGCGCCGCAGCCGGTCTTGATCCGCCCGGATCCGGGCTGCCCCTGGTCCTGGCTCCCAGGGCCTTACTGCGCCCGGGTCCCGGCTCCCAGCCCCCGCAGACCCCGCTTCACCCCGGTCCTGATTCACCCCGGTCCTGATTCACCCCGGTCCTGATTCGCCCAAGTCCTGATTCGCCCAAGTCCTGATTCGCCCAAGTCCTGATTCGCCCAAGCCCCAGTTTCCCGCGCCTTGCTTCGTCTACAGCCCGGCGCACTGGCCGGCCCGGGGGCCGCGGACCGTGTTGGGCTTGCTCGCGTTCGTCGGCGCCGGCTCATTGGCGACGCAGGCCAGCGGGCCGCCGATGGTGTTGCCGGAGACCTCCACGCCGCCGCGGTTGGCGGTGAGGCTCACCGGGCCCGAAATGGCGTCGGCCGTGCAGCCGGTGCCGCCGATTCGGACCAGGCCGCTGGTCGCGGTCACCGCCACCGGACCGCGTACGTCGGTGCCGCACACCTGGACGGTGGTGGCCATCGCCGCCGAGATAGGCCCGTTCACGGTGCTGCCCTTGACGACCAGGCCCGCGCCGGGGCGTACCACGATGGGGCCGCGCACCTGAGCGCGGTCGATGCACGTCGTCCCGGACGCAGCGATCAGTGGACCGTTGTGGGTGCCGGTGACGGTGTTGGTGCACACGGGCGGGGTGCCGACGGCGGCCTTGAAGTCGAGCGCGTACGCGAGCTTGCCGGGCTTGGCCTCGGCAATCGGCTTGGAGAGCTTGGCGAACTCGCCGCCGGTGGGCTTCTTCCCGGCGTTCCACTGGTCGAGCTTGCCCAGCTCGGCCGCGGTACGCCCGTACGCCACCGGGCTGTTCGGGTCGAGCGCGACCATCGCGCGCGAGGCCTGCTCGACCAGGGCCAGGTAGGCCGCCGGGTCGTTCAGGTCGTGCTCGTTCACGTCGACGCGGCCGCGCAGCCACGAGCCCCAGGAGAACTCGAGGAACTCGGCGGCGTCGTCGGGCGTCGCGTAGCCGATGTCGCGGGTGAAGTAGACGAGACTGCGGTACGGGTCGTCGTGGAAGTTGGCCAGCCCGAGCCGGGCCGGGAGCTGGTCGGCGGTGATCGGCTGGTCGTTCTCGTCCCGCAGCCACACCTTGCCCTCGGCCTGCATGCGCGCCCAGAACTCGGCCTTCGACAGGTGGCTGAAGTTGTCCGTGATCCGCACCCGGACGCGCGTGTCGGCGCCGCCGTCCGCGGTCTCCAGGAACGACGTGAAGGTGTGGTGGCCGTCGGTCAGGTAGAGCTTGCCGCCGGGACCGACCACCGCGGTCTTCATGGCCGCCACCGAAGCCGCGGTCTCCTGCCCGCGCGGCAGGTCGCAGGTGAACGTCGACGCGTCGTCGAGCCGCGCGTCCGGCTGCGCCGAGGCCGCCTCGCCCTGGCCGCTCGCCTCGCACCAGTCGTCGAAGCGCTTGTTGGCGTCGCCGTTGGCGGCGTCCTTGCCGGAGCGGTAGCGGCCGAGCTTGTAGTAGACCTCGTCGTAGCCGACCACGGGCTGCGTGGGGTGGAGGGCGTCCAGCGTGACATCAAGCAGCGTTCCTGGCTGCGCCGACGCTGCCGCTGCCGCGTCCTGAGCGCCGGCCGGGGCCGCCTGGGCCTCACTCGTACCGGCCACTGCTCCGGCGACGGCCAGCACACCCGCGAGTGCGCTCGCCGCGGTACGACCCGCCACTGCTCTGCCGCCAGACCCCATTGCCATTCCTCCCGGATCGCCCGTTCCCGATCACCGGAACAGAGCGCCCGGCGACCGCGACGGACGATCGCAGCCCCAGGGGACGGCGACACGGCATCCACATGAACAACCGGCACCCGCCGGTCGACGATCTCGCCGTGCCGCCGCGCTGCATCCCGGAAGAGCGAACAGCGCGGCAGCCGGCAAAGTCAGCGGAGCCAGAGAGGAGTAAGGAGTAAGGAATCAGCGATCCTGCGGAGGCCTGGCCATACCCGTCAGCTGGTGGATGTCATGCCGAGCCCGCAGCTCGCCGATCGCCTTGGGGTCGGGCGGACCGCCCGCGGCGAGCAGGTCGGCCATCTCCTGGAGGTAGACCTCGTGGCCGGACGGGGAGACGAGGAACATCATCTTGGCCATCTCGGTGCCCGGGTTGTAGAAGGCGTGCGGGCATCCCTTGGGCACGTACATCACGCTGCCGGGGCCGCCGCGGTAAACGCGGCCGCCGGTCTTCGACTCCCAGGTACGCCAGTCGCCGATCGTGCGGTCCACCGGCTCGAACGCGAGCAGTTCGAGCTCGCCTTCGATGACGTAGAAGACCTCTTCGGCGTTGTGGTGCAGATGCGCGCCGACGTCGAAGCCGGGAGGCACTTCGGTCTCGAACATCGACCACACGTCGGAGTGTTCGGCACCGACCTTCATGGTCATGGTCACGGCTTCGATCCGGCGCCCACCGCCGGGCGGCAGCAGTAATCCTTCGGTCATCTTCGATCCCCCATGCGCGGTCGTCCGACGAACACCGCGACAGTACCGAGAAGTTCCCAACGAATCAGGCGCCTGATTGAAAAGTCACGGGACCAGGTGGGAGCCCACAGTCATCACCAACTGACTTTCCACGACTCGCCGTCCGGCGCATCGAACCACACCCGCTGCTCACCCTCGCCCACGGCCAACCCGAACCGCCCAGGCTCCGGCCGCCCGCGATCGAGCCACCACCGCGCGGCACCGACGTAGTCCCGAATCAGCCCCGCATCCCCTTCGACCGACGTGCGATGCCCCTCTCCGAACCCGATCGACGCATGCACGCCATCCCGCCGCAACCACAACACACGCTCGCCTTCCCCGCCCCCGGTCAGCCGGCATGTCGTTCTCGGGAGCTGCAACCCCACGACAAACCCGCCGTACGCCTCGACCGAAGCCTCGATCTCCTCCGCGCGCAGCGGGAGTTCAACTTCGACCGTGTCATCGCCGTCCGGCCAGTCACCCCACTCCCCGATCCGCTGCGAACGCGCTTTCATGAACCCGACCTCGTCCCCGAACCGCCCGACCCCCACGCCGTTTTTCGTCCGCAGCGCAAGGATCCGGTCCCGCTCGCCACTGAGGCTGGTCCCCCACGGGAGCATGATCACCCCGTCCGGACATTGGCGAAGCCAGGCAGCAGGAATGCGGCGGATACCGCAGGTCACATGCACCCGGTCGTACGGAGCCCCGGCACCCCAGCCGAGCAACCCATCCCCGCGCACCACATCGACGTCCACACCCGCATCCCGCAGCCGCCCCCGCGCCAACTCCGCCAGTCCGGCGTCGACTTCCACGCTCACCACGCACCCACCATCCCCGACCCGGTCCTTGAGCAGCGCGGCGGTGTACCCGGTCCCCGTGCCGATCTCCAGGACGCTGTGCCCCTCGCGAATGTCCGTCGCGTCCAGCATCTGCTCGACCAGCGAAGGCAACGAGGCCGAGCACGTGGGCAGTCCTTCGGTGTCCTCGGTCTCCCCGTCATCCCACTGCGTGACGAGAACACAGTCAGCATCCGCAGCGTCCTGCCAGGCAGCCGGCTCCACCTGCCGATCAAGCCGGACGTACCCGACCGCAGTCGAACGCCACACGACGTCGGGCAGGAAGGGCGTCCGGTCCCTCCCCAACATCTCCCGCACCAAATCGAGTTCGCCCGTCACCCGACGATCCCCGTCCCGTTGCAGCGCCCGCAGGACTTCTTCTCGACCTTGCCGTCCTGGCTGATCTCCTTGAAACCCTTCCCACCGCACAACGTGCAGGGAACAGGCTTCCTACGCTTCGCCATCAAGCCTCCATTGGTATCCATCGACTGCCGCGGTCCGTCGACTGCTCACTTGCGCTCCCCCACGCACAACGGGCACCGGCACGGCGGCCACGCGAACGGAGACGGCAAGGCCGCAATCGGATCCCGCGGGCGGTCGACACGAAGCGGCTCACCGCGCTCACCGCCCACCTCGTAGGTGCGAATCGTCATCCGACTCACCCGCCGCCCCGGCATTCGCCCGTCGCTCATTTCCGGCCTCCTGAGTAACTAATCCGTCACTCAGAGAACACGCCACGGCGTACGGTGGGAACCGTTCGGCGTACAGCAGTGGGATCTGGGGGATGGAGCAACGA
The DNA here is from genome assembly GCF_021502675.1 of Yinghuangia soli. Taxonomy (GTDB): domain Bacteria; phylum Actinomycetota; class Actinomycetes; order Streptomycetales; family Streptomycetaceae; genus Yinghuangia; species Yinghuangia soli. The sequence continues at coordinate 229,247 of NZ_JAKFHA010000008.1, read as the reverse complement.
TGCCTGCGCCAAAGGACCTTGAGCCCGAAGACTCTATGTGGGATCTGTTCGGCGCGTTGCTGCGGTTTCTCCGCCGGCACGACGGCAAGACCCAGACCCAACTGGCGGGCGAAGTGCATTCAACAGGGTCCTTCGTTGGACAGATCGAGACAGCCGAGCGCAGGCCGAGCCTCGACTTCGCCACACAACTGGACCAAGCCACGGGCGGGACAAGGCTGCTGACAGCCACTGCCACGTTGGCGTACAAGCTCACGCCGGACCCGACAGAGTGGTTCGAGAGCTTCGCCGCGACGGAGAGAGCTGCCACGCGGATCCGCACCTTCGAACCGCAGGTGATCCCGGGGTTCCTTCAATGCGAGGAGTACATGCGGAAGCTGCTCAGGTGTGCCCGGGTACCGGGAGCCCGCGCCGACATGTGGGTCGAACGCCGACTCAACCGCCGCCGCCTGCTTCTGGCGTCCGAACCGCCCGAGTACTGGGCCATCGTGGACGAGGCAGCCCTCTTGCGTCTCATGCGAAGTCCTGAGGTGGCGAGGCCTCAGCTCCTCCTCATGCTCGAGATGATCGAGCGAGAGAACGTCATCCTGGAATTGGTACCGATCGAAACCGGGCTGCACCCGTGCATGGACGGCGCGTTCGTGCTGTTCACGGTGCCAGGCAGAGGCGAATGCTCCTACTCTGAGGACATGTCCGAAGGCAGCATGACGACTGACGAACGAACCGTTGCAGAGGTTCAGCGTCGATACGACCTGCTCCGGGCCGATACGTGGTCGCCCGCCCGCACGGAACGGCACCTGAGAGACCTCTTGGAGGGCATGGCATGACCGCACATTCCCGGCTCGCATGGCGAAAGTCGACCTACAGCGGGCAGCAGGGAGGCAACTGCCTCGAGACAGCGTCGTTGTCCCCGGCCATCGGCGTCCGTGACTCCAAGGATGTGGCTCTCGGCTTCCTCACGGTTCCGGCGTCATCGTGGACGTCGCTGACGGCGACCCTGAAGGCGACAGACTGACCGAACGGCGCCGTCCATCCGGGGAGACGAACCATGAGGTACGCGACGTCCGCGCTCGGGACGGGCTGAGTTCCATGCCCGGAGCGCCGGTCCGCATCAAGCGGACCGGCGCCTGACCGACGTGACCACGCGTGGGGAATCCGCTCAGCCCATCGTCAGGCCCTTCAGGAGCAGGAGCACCCCACCGATCAGCGCGAGGCCCATGACCAAGCTCTTGACCCGATCGTCCGTGATCCGCTTCGCCAGAACGGTCCCGACCACCGCACCGCCGACAACTCCGATCCCGGTCAGCGACCACGCGTACCAGGTGAGCCTGGGCACTCCGCGCGCCGTCAAAGACAGACCGTTCGCCACGACGCTGTAGAACTGCACGTTCGGCACGAACTTCGCCGCAGTCCAGCCGGCGTTCGCCGCGTACAACGAGATCGGCGGCCCGCCGGCCCCGGTCGTAGCGTTCATGAATCCGCTCATCGCGCCCGCCGCGATCGCGCCGCCGCGCCCCGACAGAGCCCGCATGCGAGCGCCCGCGATCACCAGCAGAACCGAGACCACGATCACGGCGCCGACGCCGATCGACAACGACCGGGCACTGAGCTCACCGGCGACCCGCGCGCCCACCGGGATCGCCAGCGCCGCTGCGGCGACGAGCGGCAGCATCGAAGACCACATCACCCGACGCCACGTACCTGCGAGCCCGATCGCGCTGATCGCGCATGCTGCGGCATTCGTCAGCAACACGCCCTGCCAAGGCCCCAACAGCAGCACCAGCCCCGGAGCGGCCACCAACGCAAACCCCATGCCCGTCAGCCTCTGCAGAGACGCGCCCCCCAGAGTCACAAGCCCAATCCATATGGCAAGCACGCGCAACCGTCGCAAGCACGCGTGTCACCAGTCAACGAAGCCCCGGAACGCTGCGCGTTTCGGACGGCGAACACACTGCAGTCGAAGACGGTTCCCCCGGTCTTTCGCCGGACGCGCAGACAACCGAGCCAGTGCGGACAGGTGCCGGTTCCGTGTGGCGTCGTCCGCGGCGCGCGGATGGGTATCCGCAATGCGCTGGTGCCGCAGGCGGTTTGCCCGAACGGCGGGCCTTGCGCCAGCCTGAGCGCGATCCGCATCCGACCTCGGGGGAATCGCGCGTGAGCACCGACGAGTTGGTCACCCACGTCGTCGCCGGAACAGCCGTCATCGTGGCTCTCAGCCATCTGCTCAGGGCGGCCGCCCGGAGGTTACGCCAACCCGCGGTGATCGGGCAGATCCTCGCCGGCCTCGCCCTCGGGCCCAGCCTGCTGGGCCGGCTGCCGGGCGGGTACATGGACCGGCTGTTTCCGCGCGAGGTGCTCCCCTACCTCTCCGTGGTCGCCCAAATCGCTTTGGTGCCTTTCCTGTTCGCCGTGGCGTGCGAACTGGACCTGCGGGTGCTGCGGCAGCGGCGAAAGGTCGTCCCGGCCGTGGCGGCGTGCGCCTTCGTCATCCCGATGGCCCTGGGCGGCGGCGCCGCTTTCCTAGTCGCACCGCTCTACACCCCGCCGGGCGGCGCAGCGACCGGCAACACCGGCTTCGTCCTCTTCATGGCCGTCGCCATGGCCGTCACCGCCGTTCCGGTCCTGGCCAGCATCATCCGCGAGCGCGGCGCGGCGACCAGTGTCCCAGGGGTCGTCTCCATGACCTCGGCGGGCATCATCGACGCGCTGGGCTGGATCGTGCTGGCCGCGGCCGTGATCGCGGCGGGCAGTCCAGGCCAGGAGCATCTCTCCCTCCCCGCGACCGTGGCCCTGTTCGCCGCGTACATGACCGCGATGGTGTTCCTCGTACGGCCCGCGCTGCGCCGGTGGCTGTCACGGCCCGAGGCCGTCCCCGGCGGCGACCTCCCCGTCGTCGCGGCCCTCGCCATGGCCTCCGCCTGGGCCACGTCCGCACTCGGACTCCACGTCATCTTCGGCGCCTTCGTCGCGGGGCTGGTCATGCCGCGCGGCGCCGGCGGCGAGCCGGACGCGAGCCTGGTACGCCCGCTCCAGGACAGCGGCACGATCCTGCTGCCGGTCTTTTTCATGGTCAGCGGCCTGTCCGTCGACATCGGCGCGCTGAGCGGGACCGACCTCGCGCTCCTGGGCATCTTCACCGTGGTCGCCACCATCGGCAAGATCGGCGGCGGCTACCTCGGCGCGCGTCTGGGCGGCCTGCCGTCCCGCGACGCGACCGTGGTCGGCGTCATGCTCAACACCCGCGGCCTGACCGAGCTGATCGCGCTCAACATCGGCCTGCAGAGCGGAATCATCGACCAGTCCCTCTACACCGTCCTGGTCATCGTCGCCCTGATCACGACAGTGGCCACCGGCCCGGTCCTCACCCTGCTCCGCTTCCCCACCCCCGCGACCAGCGCGGTGATGCCTGGGCTACCCGCCGCCCTCCCCGCCCGTCCCCTCGCCGCGCCTGGGCCCGCGCCTGCGCCTGCGCCTGCAGCCGGCCCTTCCCGCCCCCGTCCCGACGTCACGACCTAACGCAGCCCCGGACGTGCGGTAGGACTCACGAGGATGGGATCGGTTCCGGGCGCCGGCTGAGTGCCAGGGCCGACGCAGGCTGTACGTCGACAACTGCCGACGGCCGGATCCACGGGGCTGCCGACTCGAAGGCGCTCCGTCCCAGGGCCACCTACCGTTGGTGCGGAGAAGGATGAGGAGTGGTTGGCTACTGGTCGGCGAAGGGACTTGAGTCTCCAGCAGGGGGAGACACAAAGGTGGGGGCATGGACAGCGACACGCTCTACTCGATCGGCGAGCTCGCTCGGCGGACCGGTCTCACGGTCAAGACGATCCGGTTCTACTCCGATCGCGGAATCGTGGCGCCGACGGACCGCAGCCCGGCCGGCTACCGCCTGTACGACATCGACGCCGTCGCACGCCTGGACCTCGTGCGGACCCTGCGCGAACTGGGACTGGACCTTCCCACGATCCGCAAGGTCGTGGACCGCGAGCTCTCGCTTCCCGAGGTAGCCGCGGCGCACGCCGAAGCACTGGCCGTGCAGATCCGCGTCCTGCGCCTGCGGCGCGCGGTGCTGACGGCGGTGGCCGAGCGCGGGTCCACACCTGAGGAGACAGAACTCATGCACCGGCTGACCCAGCTCTCCGAGGACGAACGCCGACGTCTGATCGGCGATTTCCTCGACGCCGTCTTCGACGGTCTCGACGCCGCCCCCGCATTCGCGGGGGTCATGCGCTCGATGACCCCCGAGCTGCCCGACGACCCGGACGCGGAGCAGGTCCAAGCGTGGGTGGAGTTGGCAGAAATGTCCCTGGACCCGGATTTCCGGGCCGCCGTGCGGCGGATGGCCGAGGACCAGGCAGCCGAGCAGACCCGAAGCGACACGATGGGCCCGCGCCGCGACATCGCCGCAGCCGTCCGCGACCAGGTCGGCCCGGCCCTGACCGCCGGCATCGACCCGGCCTCGCGCCAGGCCGATCCGATCGTCGCGGCGTTCACGGCGTACTACGCGCACCTCCTCGACCGCCCCGACGACGTCGAGCTTCGCCGCCGCCTGACCACTCGACTGGAAAGCGTGAACGACCCCCGCAAGGAGCGATACCTCCAACTCCTCGCCGTGGTCAACGGCTGGTCGGCCCCGGAGAGTCTGGCTCCGGTGTTCGACTGGTCCGTCCAGGCCCTGCGTGTCCGGACACCGCAATGACGGTGCGGTCGCAAGCCGCATAGGCCGCGCGGATGCGAGCGGAGACGTGCAGTGTCGGATTCGATGTGGTCGGTATTGGCGGAGGGCGACCGCGAGCAGTGGGAGGCGGAGGCCACAGCGTTGATCAGCGTCGAGCCCCTTGCATTCAGCATGACCCGCGGCCAGGTACATGCCCGAGTAGACGCCCGAACTCACATTCGGGGACGTACGTGCTGCGGTGGCCATGCCGTCGGTGACTGACGACGCAATCTCTGCCACGCTCCAGGAGCGCGGCCCCGACAAGCTGATCTACGTTCCCCAAGAAGGCACGTACAGCTACGCGGAGATCAGGATCCTGCTGCGCCTCCAGGAGGCCGGAGATCTCCTGCTCGCTGGGCCCATGCTCGTCGCCCCCGGACCGGCCTGTCCGTGCGGCGGGTTCAGGGCCCGGCCCCAGGGGCTCCCATCGCCGCGAGCAAGACCTGGAACTGCGCTTGGGCAAAGCCGATTTCGTCGCTGAGGAGCTCGTTCAAGAGCACCGCGCCGTCCGGGGTCCAGCCGGCCTCCGTCGCCCACGCCGCCATCTGCGTCGCGCGGGCGGGCATGCCGTCCACTATCTGGCTATGCGCAGCTTCCCAGGCAGCCAGGTAAGCGGTCGACGGCATGCCGGTCTCGTCCTCGTAGCAGATGTGACTGGGCATCTCGTAGTCCGCTGCAAGCTTCGGGTGAAACCAGGTACGCCAAGAGCCGCCTTCGCGGGACCAGCCGTGGATGAGCCCGGTGTCATCGTCCAGGATGTAGCAGCTCAGGGCCGGCGCCCCGGTCTCCTCGCCGAGTTGCCGGACTGTCTCCGGAGGCGAGCCCGGCAGGGCGTGGCAGACCGACAAGACCTGCCAGCCGTCGCCGAACGATCCCACGTCGCAAAGGCCGATCTCGTGGCCTTCGCGGCATCGGCCGTCGCTCAGCACTGCGATCTCCAGCGCCGGACGATCACTGCGCACCACCACGTACTCGCCCCAGTAACCCATAGCACTGCCTCTCTCATCTGCAATCTCCGAGACCGTAGCGATGCGGACGGACATGAAGAGGCGTACGACAGACTCGGCTGCCCGACGACCCGCGCTTCGGGCAGCGGGCTGATCAGACCCCTCGGCACGGCGGGAAACGGCCTTAACTCGGCGTAGTGGTGCTGCTGGATGCCGCCGGGGACGGCTGCTTCAGGACCTCCACCAGGGCCGAGATGCTCTGGTCTCCGTAGCCTGCCTCGACCGCTCGCTCCAATAGAGCTCGCAGTGGGGCGTGCCAGGACATGTCGACGTTTGCTTCCTTGCCGAACTCGTCGTCCTCGGCCGCGCCGGCCACGAAGAGGTTCACGGACGAGGCTGCTTCGCGGTAATCGCCTCGGTCGATCTCGTCCGCGAAGACCGGCAGCACGGAATTGATCATCTCGAACCACTTCACGGTGAACGGCACCAGCGTGCTCACCTTCAGCCCGCGGGCCTGGACCGCGGCGGCGCCCTGGAAGAAGCCGACTAGCGCCGGCAGCAGCGTGCCGCCGACCGCCATTTCGTACAGCGCCGCAAGGTCCGCGGCGTCGCCGAGATGCACGGTGTCGCCGCCCAGAACGCGGAGAGTCCCCTCGTACTCGTCGAAGACGGTCCTGTCGCCGCCGTAGTACAGCAGCGTGTCCGCTCCCCCGACCGCGGACGGCACGTTCTTGATCGCGCCGCCGAGGAACCGGGCCCCGGAGGCGGTCGCCCAAGCGGCCGTGGCACGTGCGCCCGCCGGGGAGCCGCTGTTCAGCGTAACAAGGGCACGCCCGTCAAGCGCGGCCACGGCCGGCTCCAGTGCGCGGCGGGTGGCCTCGAAGGTGGTCAGGCAGGTGACCACCAGCGGGCTCGCCGAGACCGCGGCCGCCACGGTCTCCGCACCGAACGCCCCCTTGGCCAGCAACGGTTCGGCCTTTCCCGGCGTACGGTTCCACACCGTCGTCGGATGCCCGGCGTCGACGAACGCTTCGGCCAATGCCCTCCCCATCGACCCCAATCCGATGACGGTCACGGGCGTGCGGTTGTCCTCAGTCACGTTGCGCTCCACTGCTCAGTCGGAAGGTTCGGGCGTCGAACGAAACGCCCATGAAGTACGCCCGCACCGAGCGGTGATGTCCGCGGTGCGGCGTGTGTTCCATGCTGGGGTTGCGCATACTTTCCATCAAGTACCTACATTTCTGTCAGGTACCGACACTTTTGTTCGTAGGAGGCCTCGTGGCGAAGAAGACGTACACCTGCGGACTCGACGCCGCCATCGCCGTCATGGGCGGAAAATGGAAGGGCCTGATCCTCTTCGCACTCGGCGAAGGGCCGGTCCGCTTCGGCGAGTTGCGGCGTACGGTCGCAGGCATCAGCGAGCGCATGCTGATCCTTCAACTCCGCGAAATGGAAGCCAACGGCCTCGTGCACCGCGAGGTCTACCAGCAGGTGCCGCCCAAGGTGGAGTACTCGCTGACCGACTTCGGCCGATCCCTCAACACCGCGCTCGCGCCCCTCGGTGAATGGGGCGAGGAGCACCTGGAACGCATCGAGGCGCTCACGCTCGCCTGAGCCCGCCGCCTGCCGGAGGGGGTGACGGCGGCGCGCGTACCGCGGCGGCGTCGACGATGACACCTGCCTCGTCGACGCCGCCGGTCAGCACGTCAAGACGTCAGGACGTCAGGACTCAGGACGTCAGGCGACGGCGCGATCGGCCCCGGACACCGCCGCCAACTCCCTTCATCCACGCCCTACTTGCGAACGCGGAAGCGCATCATCGTCACCGCACCCGACGTGACCGTACTGAAAGGCTCCAGGTCGACCCTGCCGAGGCCCGAGGGCGTGATGCGGACGCCGTCGCCGAGCAGCACCGGCACGACGTACACCAGCATCTCGTCCACGAGCCCGGCCTGGAGACACTGGGCGGCGATGTCCGCACCGAGGATCTCCAGGTTCTTGCCGCCCGCGGCCTTGCGGGCCGTGGCGACGGCCTCCTCGATGCCGCAGGTGAGGAACGTGACGTTCGGGTCCGGCTCGGCAGGCGGTCTGTGCGTCAGGACGAACTGCGGTCCGCCCTCGTACGAGGTCTCCTCGGCGGACATGCCCTTGGCGACGTCGTACGTACCCCGCCCGACAAGCATGGCTCCCGTGGCTTCCATGACCTCCGGGAACATGGCGTCCGACAGGTGCTCGAACATCCAGTCCATCGTGTGGCCGGGGCCGGCGATGAAGCCGTCCAACGACATCGCCCTGTTCACGACCACTTTCCCGGCGCTGGTGCCGGATTCGGTCTCGGCTCCGGTGTTTGCATCACCCATGCGTCTTCTCCAAGGATTCGGCAGGCTGGAGATTCGAGCCTAGTCCGGCCCACCGACGCCAGCGGGGAGGCGCGGAGCGCCGTCGACGGCGTCGACGGGGCGAAGCAGGAGACGCGCCACCCGGACGGTCACTCCCAGGTCTCGTGCAGGTGCCTCCACCACAGCCCATGCGGCGCGTAGGGCGCGTGCGGCGCATCGACCAGGACCACCGTCGAGCGGCGTACCTCCGCACCCGCCGACTCGCCGTTCTCGTGCATTTCGCGATAGACGGCGACGTGTACGCCACCGCCGGAAGCCACGACTTCGACGTCCGAGATGCGCAGCCGCAACGCCGGGGCGGTGCCGTACGCCCTCCTCACTGCCTCCAACACGGCGTCCAGAAAAAGGCGTTCGCCGTTCGGCGCAATCAAGTCGAATGCCGGGTCGTGCACATCCGCGAAGGCGGCAAAGGCGTGGGACGAGGCCTCGATTGCCGCCGGCGTCCCGGCGTCCGGCCGAGCAACGGCACCAGTCAGCCACTCTTCGATCACCAGGTGGTGCCGCCGTATCTCGGCAGCCACCCGTGACTGCGCCTGCCCTCCGCTCATCGGCTCGCGCCCGCCGCCAGCGCGTGCCACGGCTGCGCCGCGATCCACGACCGCAGCGGGGTCAGGCGTACGCCGAGGCTCTCCCGCAGCGCGCCGGCATCCGCGGCGAACAGGCCCGCGTCGCGCGCGGCCCAGCGGTACGTGGCGGCCACCTCGGCTGCCGCCGCGTCACCCAGCACCGGCGCCAGCGCGGCTTCGAACTCGCTCGGATCCTGTGCCTCGTAGGCGACTTCGTGCCCCAGCTCGGCCCCCAGCGCCGCGGCGAGTTCGCGTCCCGTGACCGTGTCCGGGCCACCGAGGTCGATGGTGCGCCCTGCCAGACCGTCACGGGTGAGCGCCGCGACGGTCGCCGCCGCCAAGTCGCCGTGCCCGAGCCAGGCGACCGGGACGTCGGCGGGCAACGGATAGCGCAGCACGCCGGACGGGCGGCTGCCGCCACCACCGACGATCTGCGCAGCGACCCACGGCGCGCACAAGTTCTCCAGGTACAGCGGCGGCCGCAGGACGACCGTCGGCACCGGGGACGCCAGCAAGGCCTCCGCCGCGCTCCGGCGCGTCTCGAACGCACCGATCCCCGTGGACGTACCCGGCACGCGATTGGCCGTGTTGAAGACCAGGCGCTCGACGCCCGCCGCCGCAGCGCCGTCGATGATGTTGCGGACGTACCGGGCGACTTGGCTCGGGACGTAGACCATCGGCAGCACCACACTGGCGTGCGTGACGCCGGCGAACGCGGCCTTCACGGCAACGGCGTCCTCGAGGTCGCCGGAGACGTGCGTATAGGACGCAGCCCCCGCACCCAGGCCGAAGTCGGCGCCCCTCCGCGCCTTGCGTCCGAATCCGCGTATCTCGGCGCCCTGGCTCAGCAGGTGCCGTACGACAGCTCCGCCCTGCGCCCCGGACGCACCGAAGACCAGGTGGCGATGCGGAGGGCGGTCGGCCGAGCGTACGGCGTCCGGGGTGGTGGTCTTGGCCGGTGTCATGGGAACTCCGTGGATCGGTCGATCAGCTGGCTCCTCCATCCTGATCATCCCGACCAGTACGATCGACAAGCATTCGTCCGCCAGTACTTAAGGATCGTCCGTGCAATCTGGTGGTGTCCCGCGCAACGACCTGACCGACAACTTGCACGATGACCTGCCCGACAACCTGCACGACGACCTGCTCAGCGACCTGCTGGCGCCACTGCGCCTGCGCGGCGTCTTCCACAGCCGCTGGTCCGCCCGGGCACCTTGGGGCGTCGCGGGCGAGCGCGAGGACTGCGCGATCCTGCACTACGTCCAGGACGGCGAATGCACCGTCGAACTCCCCGGCAGCCTGGGCAGCCCGGGCATCCCGGGCAGCCCGAGCGGCCCGAGCGGCCCGGACAACCCATACAACCCGGACGCCATCGTGCTCCGCGCCGGTAACCTGGCCGTCTTCCCGCACGGCACCCCGCACCGCCTGGCCGACCGCCCCGGCCGGGCGACGATTCCGCTGGCCGCCGTCCTCCCGAGCCGGCCGCCGGGCGGGTCCGGCATCGTCGAGATCCCGGGCCCCGGCCCGGCGACCACCTTTCTCTGCGGCGGCCTTCACTACGACGGATCAGCGGCCGCCCCGCTGTACCGTGCACTCCCGCCGGTGATCGTCCTCGACGCCGCGCTGCTCGCCACCGAGCCGCTGCTCGCGGACGCCCTGCGCAGCCTCGACGCGGGATGGGCACCGGGCGAGCCCGGCGCGGGACTGATCGCACTGCGCGTCTTCGAACTCGCTTACGTCCTGGCCCTGCGCGTCGCACTCCGCGAACCGGACGCCGCCGCGCAGACCGGAACGGCAGCTGGCTCCCCCACCGGCCTCGGCCTGCCCGTCCTGCAGGCGCTGCGCCATCCCGCCCTCGCCAAGGCACTCCTCGCCGTCCACAACCGGTTCGCAGAACCATGGACCCTGGAGACCCTGGCCGCCGAAGCCGGGATGTCCCGCTCGGCGTTCGCCGCCGGCTTCCGCGAACTGGTCGGTGAGCCCCCGATCCGCCATCTCACGGCCCGCCGGATGCAGGAAGCCACCCGCCTGCTCACCGAGACCACACTGTCCAACGCCCGCATCGCGGAACGCGTCGGCTACCGCTCCGACGTCGGCTTTCACCTGGCCTTCCGCAACTGGACGGGCCGCACCCCGGGCGACTACCGCCGCGACCGGACCGGCACCGCGTCGGGCCGTCCGACCGAAAACCACGTCACCGCCTCCGGGTGATTCTTGGCGTACACCGTCGAGAAGCGCTGCTCCCCTGGCCTACTTCATCTCGCACATGGCTGTGCCGAACTCGCGCCGGCAGGCTCGGCACGGCCGACGTCCAAGGGCACGAATCGCAAAGCGTGCCCGCACCGACGCTCCGACCGCCGCCGCGAACGTCCGTGGTGCAGCCGATCGGTGGACATCCCGGCGTGTGACGCGGCCGGACGCCCACCATGCCCGGTATGGGTGAACCGTCCACCTGCCCTGCTCCCAGTACCAAGGCGGCGTCCATGACCTTCCCCAGCCCGATCCGGCCCGGCGACATCGTGCTCTCCCGCGGCACCGGATGGATCTCGCGTGCCATCTGCCTGCTCGACGACAGCCCGGTCAGCCACGCCCTGCTCGCTCACCGGCACGGCCGGCTCGCCGAGACCGTCGGGCAGGGGCTGCAGACCGTCACGTTCGACGAGGCGCGCGAGGGCCATGACCTGATCCTCGCCCGCACCCTGGCCACGCCTGCCGACCCGGAGCCGGTGCTCGCCGTCGCCGACGTCCACCTCGAACGCGGCGCCCGCTACGCCCATCAGCAGATCGTGCTCCTGGCCGTCTTGTGCCTGACCCGCCGGGCCGCGCTCGGCCCGGGCGCCCACGGCATGATCCGCAGCGTCCTCGACCAGGCGGCAGCCGCCCTCAACTCCATGGCCGAACGGGGCCAACACCCGATGATCTGCTCGGAGTTCGTCTACCGCTGCTACCACGAGGCACGGCCCGAGGCGCCGTACGTCCTGAAGATCGGCACGGACGATGCCCACGACGGCGCCCCCACGCTGCTGCAGTGGGCCGGCACCCAGCCGAATCTCGACGCCGTCGCCGCCCCCGCACGTCTCGTCGGCTTCGACCCGGCAAAGGCCGAGACCGCCCTCTCGCCACTGATCGCGGCCTTCAGCGCGGCGGCCGGGCGGCCCGGCCTCGCCTCCGCCGTCGTACCCCCTGACACCGACACCGACGGCGGACTCCTGGCCTCGATCGGCGCATTCGGTGCCGCGCTGCACCGCACGCGGACCCCGCGCCAGGAGCAAGATGCAACCCGGCCGCCGACCGTGCAGCAGGCCGTGGAGGCGATCCGCACCACCCACGCCGCGCCCGACTTCGTCACCCCCGGCGACCTCGCGCGCACCACGTCCCTCACCGAGATCCACCGGAACGAGGACACCGCCCCGGCAATCAAGACCGCCACGCAACTGCTCCGCCGCTGACGCCACGGCCCGATCCCCGGCATGCCGCATGCACGGCCCATCGACCGCCCCTTCTCTCCTCGCCGACGAACACGACTGGAGAGAGAACGGGCGGTCGGCCCCTTCGGAAGTCACCGTCCTCGTTCCCGCCCTACGCCGGACCGTCCTGGTCGGCCGCTGGGTCCGCGAGGACGGGTGTTCGTCGCCCGCGCAGTCTCAAGAACGGGATCCGCAGTCGCGGGTCGACGGGAACTCGGGGCACCGGGCGTTCGTCGTCGTCGTGAGTCGGCTTCTGCCGGGTGGTCAGAGGGAGAACCATGGCGCTTGTGTGCGGGCACGACGACAGCCCGTTCGGCCCGGCCGTTTGCGCGCATCTGCGCGCGACGGTGCCGGACCTGGACCTGGATGTGGACGATTCCATCGACTACTTCATCAGGTTCACCGGTGTCGGGGTCACCAGCGACCGCGTCTGTCTGGAGTGCCGGGGCCGCATCGCCGACGGACACGTGGTGGTGACGGACCGGGTGTGCCAATCCTGCTTCGAGGACCAGTACGGGGATCCCTACGACGAGACTTTGGGCGCACCCGAGTTGCGCACGCGGCCGACGCCGGTCGACGGCACGCTGCGTACCACCGTGCTCGCCGACGTCCTGGGAGCCGAGCGACGCGTCGTCAGCCTCGCGCCGGTCGCGCAGTCCGCCGGGGTGTGGCTCGCGTTGTGCGACGGCGGCGAAGTGGTCCGCTTCGATCTTGGAGAGGGGACCGCCATGACTGTCGCGCACTCCTCGATCGCGCTGCCGGAGGAGCCGAGTGCCCGAAGGCCGCACGCGCTGCGGCTCCATGCCTCCCGCGACGGACGATTCGCAGCGGTGGTGGTCGATTACGGCCACACAGGCGAGGTCTTGGACCTGGCAACCGGTGCTCGTACGCTTGCTCTCGACGGAGGTACGTACCACCCCGACACCGTCCCATTCTCGGTCGCCTTCGCCGAGCACGATAGGCGCACGGTGGTCCTCCACCGGACTGCCTGGAACCGACTCGACGCGTCGGATGCGGAGTCCGGACGGCTTTTTACCGCAAGGGAGTTCGAGCAGCTGGGGGACGACGGAATCCCCACGCACTACAGCGGCACCTTCCAAGGCGCGCTGCACCTCAGTCCCGACGGTCGGCACGTCGCGCAGGACTGCTGGCTCTGGACCCCACAAGGCATAGTCACCGTGTTCGAGCTGCACTGTTGGCTGGCCGGGAACCCCTACGAGTCCGAGGACGGCGAGACCCGGAAGGCCGTCGGCGACCAGGAGTGGACCGGCTGGGACCGTCCGATGGTGTGGCTCGACGAACGCCGGCTCGCGATAGGCGGACTGCCGCACGACGACGACCTGGTCGCTCCCGGCGTCAGCATCGTCGACGTCTGTGTGACCAAGCAGAGTTCGTCCCGCAAATACGTCCCCGAGGCGACCCTCATCGCGTTCCCGGGCCCCGGCGGCGCACTCTTCTCCGACGGGACGCTGCTGTACTCGGCGTCCGACCCAGGCCTGGAGATCTGGGACCCGGTCGACGGAGCCCGCCTGGCGGCGATCCCCGGCTTCCACCCGACCCATTACCATCCCGCCGACCACGAACTCGTCCGGCTCGACGGCCCGCAACTCGTACACTGGCGCATCGACACGATGCTGAAGGAATCGTGTACGCCGGATCAAGCGTAGTGATCGTTGCGGACAGCCGGGCCGAGGCGTCAGTGTCAGGCGGTCGTGGCACCATCGGCGGATGCTTGAGATCGTGGTGCAGACGGAGAACGGGGAGCGGCACGTCCGCTTGTCCGCCGAGGACTTGGCCGGTCTGGTCCGGCGCATCGGCGGTAGCGGCGATCGCTTCCTGGTGATCCAGCGCATACCCGACCTGCCCGATGTCTTCGCCCAGGTCTGGCACGCGGCCGGCGGGGACTACACGCTCGAGCACCGCGACGGCGGCGCGGACCGGCACTTCCAGGTGAAGGTCGACGCCCCCGAGACCGCGTGCGCGGCACTGACCGGATGGGCCGCCCGGGAACCCGGCTGGGACGCCGCACTCGACTGGACAGTCCTCGACCTGGGCCCCGAACCCGAGGTGCCGCCGCTCGAACTCGACGAAGAGGAGTACGAGCTACTCCACAAGCGCGTACGCGAGGTCCTCGTCGGCGGCTACGCCACCCGCGCCGAGCTGGCGGAGATCGCCGAGGACTACCTGGTCACCAAGGACCGCCGTCCCGTCTCGCGCGTGCAGGCCATCGCGATGGCCGACCGCCTGTGGCTGGAACGCGTCGCCGAGCAGGCCGCATGGCAAGGCGAGACCGACCCGGAACGCCTCACCCGCGCCTTCGCGGCCCTCGAAGCGTCCGGCATCACCGCCCGCGAGAACTTCGCCTGCTGCCGTTCCTGCGGCGACGCAGAGATTGCCGACGCAGGCGCCCCTGACGCTCGCGGTTACGTCTACTTCCACAGCCAGTGCACGGATTCGGCGGCGTCCGACGGAGGGTTGTCACTCCTCTACGGCAGCTTCGACGGCTCGTCCGAGACCACCGCAGCCGTCGGCCACGAGATCGTGGCCGCCCTCGACGCGGCCGGCCTGTCCGCGGCGTGGGACCGCAGCCCGGCCCGGGCCGTGACGGTCACCCCACTGGACTGGCGCCGCCGCCTGGTCGGCTAGCGATCGAATCCTCGGGGGCGGTCTGCCGGACGGGACGTCCGCATCGGGGCGCGACGGCGTTCGGCGTCGAAGCCCGTTGCTCGGCAAGGCGTGATGGGCCGGACCTCTCCAGGAGGCCCGGCCCACCGGGCCTTGCTACGGCATCGCTCAGTAGGAGTGGATGGTCGTCCTCTGGGTACGCGGATCCCAGAAGATCCACCCGCCGTCGAAGTCCTGCCGCTGGCGGCCGTCGTCCGTGCGGTACTCGTCGCTCCTCGGGTAGCCCAGCCGCCCGTTCTCACGGCCGGACGCATCCCAGGTGCTCAACATGCCACCGCGTATCGCAGCCGTTCCGCCCCACGAGGTCCAGTAGACGGCACCGCGCTGGAACGTGTTGTAGCGGCCGGTCCCGGCAGGCGTGGACTCCTCGTTGCTCGTCGGGTACCCGAGGAGGCCACCCTGCCAACCGAGCGCCGCCCACTTGTCGCGAATGCCGCGCTGCACGATGTGCGCGCCGGTGGACGGGCTCCAGAAGATCGAGGCGCCGCCGGAGAAGTGGACGTAGCGCCCCACTCCGTCGGCCGCGGTCAGTTCGTCGGTGAGCGGGTAGCCGAGCCCGCCGCGTTCGGCGCCGTTCGCGAGCCACACGTCCCGGATGGCGCCGTGCACTTCGTGTGCGCCGGTCGCCGGGGTCCACGCGATCGTGCCCCGCTGGAAGTTCACGACGCGGCCGCCCGCGGACGCGGTGCTGTCGGAGACCGGGTAGCCGAGGAAGCCGCCCTGCCAGCCGAGTTGCGCCCACTTCGCGCGGATGGCCGGGTCGACCGTGTGGGCACCAGTGGCCGGCGACCAGAAGATGCTCCAGCTGTTGGAGAAGTGCACATAGCGGCCGCCGTCTGCGGTCGGGTGCTCCTGCATGAGCGGGAAGCCGAGAGGGCTCGTGGGGCCGCCGGACTTGAGCCACGCATCGTGGATGCCGCCCCACAGCGCGAAGACCGTATCCGGTGTGTCCGGATACGGGGCCACGATGGTCCCGCGCTCGAACCGCTGGTAGCGGACGGTGCCTCCCGGCGTCTGCACCGTCTCCCGGTCGCTGAGCGGCAAGCCCAGGACCCCGTTCGCGGCGCCCATGTACCGCTCGTATTTGTCCCAGAACGCGCCGCTGACGCAGCGCGCACTCGGTCCGGTCAGGTAGACGGTGCCGCGCTCGAACCGCTGGTGGGGAGTCGAGAGAAGCGGCAACGCACCGAACGGTCCCGACGTCGGCAGCCCGCCGTCCCAGTCGGCCCTGCGGATGCACTCCAGGTACGCACCAGAGACCGGCCAAGCACCCGTGCGCCGGGACCACTGGACGACAGTACCCCCGCTGTAGACGACCTCGACGAAGTCCGCCTCCTCGCGCCGCGAGACCTCGTCGCCCAGGCTGGGATCGGCGACCAGTTGGAACAGCGCCGTGTGGTCGGCCTTGCCGATCACCGCCCCGCTCCCGTCCAGCGCCTGCACCCGGACGACGTAGTCCGTGGTCTCGAACGGTACCGTGATCCGGGTCTCGAAGCCGGCGCGCGGAGCCGTCACGACCGTACGCAGGTGGTCGGCGTCGCTGCCGAGCTGGACCTGCCATTTCGCGACGCTCGTCGAACCGTTCCAGCTCACGTAGAGCTCGCGTTCCCGGTCGTCGGCTCCGTAGCGTGCCTTCACGTCCGGCGGAGCGGTCGGCGCGGCCGCCAGCCAGGGCACCCACGACATGCGGGACGCGGGCTGCGCCGAGGGGGCCGACGAGGTGAACACCACCGGGCCGTTCGCCTCGAACTCGATCGCCCTGCCGTCGACGGAGAGCAGCCCTGCGTAGGTGCCCCCGAACGAGATGGCCCGCTGCAGCGGCTGGAACGTCCCCCGGGAAGCCTCGGTGACCTGCGGGCCGCCTTCCGGCACCATCTTGCGGACGACCTTGGCGGAGTTGTCCGCGCCAACCTTGTACACGAGCCCGCGCGCGGCGTTCGTGGCGGGATCCGCGTCACCGACGTACACCGCCCCGTCGCTGTCCACCGTCACGGCGAAGGGCTTGTTGGGCAGGTTCTCGTCGGCGAGACCGGTCACTGTGGAGCGTTTGCCGCCGAGCGTCCAGACGATGCTGCCGTCGCGCGTGTCGATCTTGTAGACCGCATTGGCGCCGCGAGCACTGATCAGTACGTATCGGCTGTCCTCGGCGAACGCGACGCCGGTGACACCGAGGTAGTCGATGAAGCCCCAAGGACGAACGAAGGAGTCGGCCAGGGGTATCGGCCCCTGCCCTGGAACGGCTTCCTGACCTTCGGTCAGGCTGCGCCATGTCCAGGTCACTTCGCCGGTCTGGATGACCACCCGCTTGAGGGTCGTGACCATCACCCGGGCAAGGGCGTCCCCGCCGTACGGCGTGAGGTCCATAAGCACATAGGAGGTCGAACTGACCAGGGCGACGTCGCCGTTTCCGCTGGTCGCGATCGACGAGCCGTACATTTGGAAGCCGGTTTCGACCGGGATCGCGGCCACCTTGCGGTTGCGGTCGTCGTAGATCTCCCAGGTGCCGGGAGCGACAAAGGCCGCATATCCAGGACGCCCCCAGTACATGATGGGCTGCACCCGGGCCGCCCCCGGCCGGATCCACACCGGTTCGCCGGCGTTGTCGAACACTGCCGCGCCGGATCCCTTGCCGGACGGATCCGTGCCGGTGAAACCGCCGAACAACAGCCCGTCATGCGGTCGTCCCGGTGTCGTCGTGTCCGCGTGGAAACGCGGCAGGTCCGGGCGGCTCACATAGCTCGCGTCCGCCGACGCGGGCACCTCGGCGGACAGCGCGGCCGGCCGGAAAGCGGCCGGGATGTCCGGCGTGGCCGTCACGGACGGCGCGGCGGCGAATACCGGCGGAGCCAGGGTCGGCAGGGCAAACGACACGGACGCGGCGGCGCAGGCAGCCGCCGCGGTTCGCTTCAGGAACGCGGTCAAGTGGTACTTCCTCGTTGCACAGCACAGACACAGGGCAGCCGCCGTCGGCCCTGGCGGGCGCAGGCGCAGACGGATCCCCCACGGCCGCGGCACGATCGCTGCGCGGCGTCGGCATCATACGGATGGACGCATCAACTGACTAGTCGTTTTTCCGCCTCCGGCGTCGATGCGGCAGATCCCGCGGGACGCATCGGCCCGGCGTTCCGGATGATGTGTCCAGGACAACGGAGGACCCATGTACGAGCTTTCTGGGGTGATAGCGGGTTACGGGCTGCTGTGCGCGTGCACCGCGGAGAACATTCCGGTCGCGGTGTTGCGGGACGGTCTGGGGTTGGTGGCCGCTGAGGACGTACTGCCGGACCGGGATCCCGCCCCCGGGACCCCGTCGGCACGACGGGAGCCGGGCGCGCCGCCCGCAGTGGTGTCGCCCGTATTCGAAGCCGCCCTGGCGCTGTGGTCCCGGCGGGGGCCGGTGGCGTACGTCGAGGCCGAATTCTTCGGCGGCACCGGTTTCCAGGCCGCCGCCGTGTGGCGGGACGGAGTTCGGGCGTGGGGCCCGGTGCACGACGAGCAGTTCACGGATCCGCGCACCGACTGGCCGATCAACCGCGCGCTGGCCTCGCTTGGCGCGCGGCAGGACGACCGCAGTGGCGCGAGCCCGGTGTACCTCGACCTGTTCCACCGCGCCGGCCTGGGCTGGGAGCGCAGCAGCGAGGAGTGGCGCGCGGTCGGGCGAGCCGATCGGGAGTCCGGCTACGCAGCGGCCCTGGACCATCGCGAGGAAGGGTTCCGGGCAGAGGCCGAGCACGCGAGGCGTAGGCAGGCGGACGAGCTGCCCGATGTGCTGGACGGCCGGACGATCATGGAGATCCTCGGCGTCGCCCCCGGCCCCGTCGTCGGAGCAGCGTCGCGCCACCTCAAGGAGCTCGCGCGGGAAGGCGGTGCGTTGCCCCGGGACGAAGCCGTTGCGGCGCTGCGTTCCTGGGCCCACACGGGTCGGACATAGCCGAGGTTGCGACCGCACTCGTGACGCCCGGCCTGACCGTCCAGTGGGACGGCGATACCCAAAACGGCGATGGCATCGCGGACACACCTGGCTAGCGCGCAAGCGGCGGTATCCCCGCCCGGTCCAGGAGTTCGTGCTGGCACTCGGATGGCAGCCGGGCGTTTGCGGCGGCGGCCTGGGCGAGGTCGGGATCGGTGAGCAGCGTTCTGATGCGCGCCGGGGGTAGTGACGGGTTTGCCGCGGCGGCGCGGCGGACGTCCGGGTCCGGATCGTCGAGCAGGCTCAGGAGCGTCCCGTCGAGCGTCGGATCGGCGGCCGCCAGGGCCCGGACCTCGGGGTCGTCGTGGTCGGCAAGATGGGCGAGTCCGGTGCGGGGCAGGTTGGGGAGCGTCAGCAACCAGGGGCGTTGGCGCGGGCAGGCGATGAACGCGTCGAGGAGCAACGCGGCAGGTGCTTGCGGATGGTTGAGGGCCAGCAGGTGCCGGACGTCTGCGTCAGGGTCCTGAGCCAGCTCGTTCAGCAAAGCGGCAGGCAGGTCGTGGCAGGTGGCGGCGATTCGGCGTCGCAGGGGGTCCGGCGACATCGCGCAGGCCTCGTACCAGCTTCGCTCCGGTTCCCAGAGCAAATCGCCTACATAACCGACGGCATCCGCTGTCACGCCGTGGGCGAACCGGCGGACGACCGAATGCTCCGCCTTGGTGTGCACTGTCGATTGGAGGAGCGCGCGCGTCCGAACAGTCGCCTCGGCATCGTTCGCCAACTCGCCCAGGAGGACGGGATCCAGGCCGAATCGACCGGCGACATACTCGCGGACCAGAGGGTTCGGGTCGCGCGCGAGTTTCGCGACAATGCCCGGGGGCGTGTACGGATTGCCTGCAAGCCCGACGAGGTCCCGCCTCTCCGCAAGGCACCGCTCGGCGACCGATTCGGATATGGCGAAGTTGGCCAGGATGACCGCCCGCGCGTGGCAGTCCCGGTCGGGGAGGTCGGCGGCCATGGCCTCGGGGTCTTCGATACAGGCGGCCTTTCGCGCGGCCGTTCGTACGTCGGGGTCGGGATCGTCCAGCAGGGCGGCGCGGTGCCGCGGCGGCAGCACGATCCAGTTCTGGGCCGCCCAGGCCCGCACCCTGGCGTCGCGATGCCGGTACGCATCCCTCCGGAAACCGCTGCGGACCTGCCTCGAGGCCAGCAGCTCCTGGAAGATCTCGAACCGGCTCACGTACACGTCGCCGTCGCCGGCTTCGCCGAGCAGGAGTGCCTCCACCACGTGGTCGGGCAGTGGGCGATGGCGACCCGGGCGAGAGATCGGGCGGGGCCCCGACGCGAGGTGCGAGCGAACACGCCCGTCAGGATCTTCGGCCAACCGCCCTCGCTGCACAGGGTCGACGACGTCGTTTCGGGCGAACGCGCTGCGGACTGCGCGATCCGGGTGTGCGATGACCGCTTCGACGACCACCGCGGGCAACATCCGTTCCCCGCACAGGAGCCCCCACGCCGGCCGGCCCGCCGGATCGAGCAGCCGCAGGAGCACCTCGGAGGACGCGCCCGGATTGGTCGCCACGCCGCGCATCCACGACTGAGCCAGACTCGACGTGATCATCGGGCCATCGTCGCATGACCGTGACAAGCGTTGCGTGGCCACGGGGACAGCGCGCTTCTACGCAGGAACTCCCTAGGCGTCTCCGAGGTCGCGGAGGGCGGCGTCCACGAGGGCGGGCGCTGCCCCGGTGTAGTTTTCCGGGGCGCATAGGTCGCGGAGTTCGTCCGGGGTGAAGGTGCCGGTCAACTCCGGTGCTTCGAGGAGGACTTCGCCCAAGGGGCGGTCCGTTTTGCGGGCTGCGTCGGAGGCTTCGGAGAGGAGGCGTTTGGCGGCGGCCTTGCCGAGGCGCGGGGCCAGGACGGCGGCTATGCGTTCGGAGACGATCTGGCCGCCGGTGAGGTCGACGTTGGCGCGCATGCGCTCGGCGTTGATTTCGAGGCCCTCGGCGAGTTCGACGGCGGTGTGTGCGGCGCCGCCGGTGAGGCGGAGGCATTCGCGGAGGAGCTGCCATTCGGACTGCCAGCCGCCGCCGGAGCGTTCGTCCTCGGAGAGGAGCGATTGCGTCAGGCCCGCGGACAGGACCGGGACCTGGAGGGCCGCGCTGCGGATCATCGTGGCCAGGACCGGGTTGCGCTTGTGGGGCATGGCGGACGAGCTGCCGCGGCCCGCGACGGCGGGTTCGGTCACCTCGCCGACCTCGGTGCGGGTCAGGATCTGGACGTCGATGGCGAGCTTGCCCAGGGCGCCGGCGGTGAAGGCGAGTACCGCGGCGAGGTCGGCCATGGGGGTGCGGAGGGTGTGCCACGGGAGCCGCGGGCAGGCCAGGCCGGTCTCGTCGGCGAAGGCCTCGGCAAGGCGGGCGTGGTACGTCTCCGGCTCGGGGTCGGAAGGGTTGTCGACCCGGGCGAACTCCAGGTACCCGGCGAGGGTTCCGGCCGCGCCGCCCAGGGAGATGGGCAGGCCTTCGCGGCGTACGCGTGCCAGGCGTTCGTCAGCGGCCAGGACGAGTTCGCGCCAGCCCGCTGCCTTGAGGCCGAAGGTGGTGGGGACGGCGTGCAGCGCGAGGGTACGGCCTGCCGTGACGGTGTCTCGGTGGGCGGCCGCGAGGCGGGCGAGGGAGGCGGCCACCGACTGGAGGTCGGCCCGGATCAGGTCGATCGCGCGGGCGGCGACCAGCATCGCTCCGGTATCGAAGACGTCCTGGCTGGTCGAGCCGCGGTGGACGTACTCCGCGGCCGCCGGGTCCGCGGCGGCCACGAGGGCGGTGAACTCGCGGACGAGGCCGACGATGGGGTTCGCGGTCTCCCGGGCAGCGAGGGCGAGTTGCCGTACGTTGAGCCGGCCGTGGCGGGCCACCTGGGTGATCACGGATGCGGCGGAGGGCGGCACCACGCCGAGGCGCGCTTGGGCGCGGGCCAGGGCGGCTTCCGCGGCCAGCATCGCGCCCAGCCAGGCCCGGTCGCTCACGGCCGCCTCGACCGGGGTGCCCGCCCGTACCGGGGACAGCAGCCCGGCGTCGATCTGCACATCCTGATCGGACAGTTCCCGGGTCACGGGACCTCCTCCTGGGCGGGTCGGCCTGACGCTCGACGGTTGCCCAACGGACCGCCCCGATATGCGGATCGGCCGCCGGACGCGGGCGAGCCGCGCTCGCCGCATGCTCGCACATGTGCGCGAAGGGGTGACTGCGTGCCGGTTCGGTCGTTTCCCCGGTCATGAAGACTTCGCATCGCGCTGCGGCCGTCCTCGGTCTCGCCGTCGCCTCGCTGGGCATCGCCGGCACCGCCCACGCCGGCGACTCGATCGGGCTCGGCAACCCGGCCGGATCCGGCACCCCGGGCGTCCAGGGAACCGAACTCAACAGCCAGGGACACAACTTCACGCTGGTACCTGTCGAAGAGGACAGCCCCATCACCGACCTCGCCCTCGCCCTCCACGACGCCGCGGGCGGCGCGCAGCGCTGACTCGCAGGCGGCACAACCACGGACGAGCGCAGACCTTGGCCGCCTGGCCGGGCTGGCAGGTCTGGTAGGTCTGGTACGTCTGGCCGGCCAGATCGATCGCCGCGCTGCCGTTCACGGAGGCGTCCTCCCGCAGACGCCTCCGCGCACGGCAGCGCGGCGGGCTTCACCTACGGCCCGAACCCGGCACCCGAACTCGGCGCCGGGCCTGCGGGCTTGCGGGCTCGCGGGCCTGCGGGCCTGCGGGCCTGAAGACCCGCGGGTGCGCCTCATCACGGCGGCGTAGTCCCCTGCAGCGACTCCCGCCGCACCTCCGGCTCCTCGTCGTCGGCCGTCTCCCGCACGCCCCAGCGCGCATACAGCGGCCGGGCGAAGCGCGGTGCCCACCAGTTGTACGAGCCGAGCAGCCGCATCGTCGCCGGCACCAGCAGGACACGGATGATGGTGGCGTCCACGATGATCGCCGTCGCCAGGCCGATCCCGACGATCTTCACGATGAGCACCTGCGAGGTCGCGAAGGCGCCGATCACCACGACCAGCAGCAGCGCGGCCGCCGTGATGATGCGCCCGCTCCGCTGCAGTCCGACCGCCACCGCCTCGCGGTTGTCGCCCGTCAGGTCGTACTGCTCGCGCACCCGCGACAGCAGGAACACCTCGTAGTCCATCGACAGCGCGAAGGCGATCGCCAGGATCAGCACCAGCTGCACGACGTCGATGTTGCCGGTCGAGGTGAACGCCAGCGGCCCGCTGAGGTTCCCGTACTGGAACAGCCAGACCACGACACCGAACGCCGCCAGCAGGTTCAGCACGTTCATCAGGATCGCCTTGACCGGCAGCACCACCGACCCGAAGGCGAAGAAGAGCAGCACGAAGGTCGCCAGCACCATGATCGCGAGCATCCACGGCAGCCGTTCGCCCAGCATGTCCAGCAGGTCCGCGAACACGGCCGTGTTGCCGCCGACATGGACCTCTCCCCCGGGCGGCGGGGGTATCGCGCGGATGTCCTCGATGAGGTCCCGGGCCGCCTCGGAGATCGGCTCGATGGTGAACCGCGCGTCGACCTTGGCGGTGTTCCCGCCGATGCCGGTGACCTCGGCGCCGACGATGCCGGGCACGGCGCCCACGCGCCCGACATAGTCCGCCAGCGCCGCCCGGCCTTCCGCGGAGTCCGCGGGCGCCGCCAGCACCACGGCGATCTCGACCGGGTTGGTGACGTTCTTGGCGAACTCGCGGTCGAGCGTCTCCTGCGCCTGCCGGCTGTGCGAGCTCTCCGGCATGATCCGCGAGTCGATCCAGCCGTACGAGACGTTCAGGTACGGCAGTCCGAGGAACAGCAGCAGTGCGGTGACCCCGACCGCAACCTGGATCGGTCGGCGCATCACCGCGCGGGCGATGCGCTCCCAGTTGCCGGGCTTGCCCGCGGGGCGCTCGCGCACGCCGCGCCGGGGCCGCCAGGCGGCCGCCTTCGGCCCGAGCATCGCGAGCAGCGCCGGCATCACGGTCAGCGAGAAGAGCACCGCGAGCAGCACCGCTGCGATGCCGCCCAGCCCGAGCGAGCGCAGGAAGACCTGCGGGAAGACGAACAGGCTGGACAGCGCCACCGCGACGGTGACCGCCGAGACCGCGATGGTCCGGCCTGCGGTACGCATCGTCCGGTGCAGCGCCTCGGGCACGTCGTGCCCCGCGTCCATCTCCTCGCGGAACCGGCTGACCACGAACAAGCTGTAGTCGATGGCCAGTCCGAGCCCGAGCAGGGTGACGATGTTGACCGCGAACACCGACACGTCCGTGAAGTACGTCAGGAAACGCAGCGCGGCGAGTGACCCCACGATCGCCAGAATCCCGATGACGACCGGCAGCAACGCCGCCCGCACGTTCCGGAAGAGCACGATCAGCAGCAGGAACAGGAGTGGCAGTGCCAGGCCTTCGGCCTTCGCCAGGTCCTTCTTGCTCTGCTTGTCGACCTCGTCGAAGAGCGCCGCCGGTCCCCCGACCGTGACCGTGAGGTCCGGCGAGGCGAGCAGGTCCTCGATCTCCGTGTAGTTGTGGGTGCGTTCGGCTTCGTCGGCGCCGGTCATCTCGAGCGCCGCGAAGGTGGTGCGCCGGTCCTTGCTGACCAGGTCGTCCCGCCGCGCGGTCCAATACGACGTCACCGTCTGGACGCGCGCGGCGGGCAGACCGGTCAACACCCGTTGGGCGGACTGCTCGTAGGCCGGGTCGTCGACCGTCATCCGGTCGCTGCGGAAGACCACCACGACATCGGCGTCGGCCTGCCCGCCGACGTCGCGCCGCAGTTCCGCAGCCCGCGAACTCTCGCTCTCCTTGTAGGTGAACCCCGTCCCCGTCAGATGGTCGAAGACGGAGGAACCCCATAGGCCCGCAAGGGCGACGAAGAGCACGGCTCCGGCGACGATCCACCGGCGGCGTCGGTACGCGAGGCGTCCCAGCATGTGGAGCATCGTGTCAGGTCCAGCGCCCTATGCCGATACCCTTGGCGCCCAACAGTTGTTCGCGGAGTACTCCGCGCTTGATCTTCCAGGTGCCGGTGCGCGGGAACGCATCCCACGAAATCTGCACCAGGGAAGCCAGTTTGGGCAGGTCGGCGATGGCGTCGGCCCACTCCTGCTCGTCGATCGGCACGTCGTCGTAGGTGCTGACCACCGGAACCGGCAATTCGCCGGCCTGCGGCAGGATGACGACCTCGGAGGTCTGCGGGAGCCGGTCGAGGATGATGTCCTCCATGGCGATGGCGCTGACCGCGTCGTTGTTCTCGTTGTCGATGCGGTCGACCTCGCGGTCCACGAGCCGGCAGGCGCCGAGCTTGTTCATGACGCCCAGGTCGCCGGTGTTCCACCACTCGCCCACGACCTTGAGGTCGTGCCGGTCCTGCTCCTGCACGTACGCCAGGCAGCGGCCGGGCTGGCTGATCATGATCATGCCGACCTGTCCGGCCTTGAGCTTGACGCCGGTCTCCGGGTCCACCGCGCGCAGCTTGGCGTGCGGGTAGAGCGCCCAGCCGATGAGCTGGGTGGGCGGCGGCATGTGGCCGCGCTTGCGCACCATGAAGCGCAGGTACGGGCGCATGCACAGCACGCCGTTCTCGCTCTGGCTCCACGACTGCACCCAGAAGGGCAGCTTGACGTCCGTGGCGCTCATGAAGAGCCGGATCGTGCGGGTGTGGATCGCGTCGAACGAGTTGAGGAACAACCGGACTTGCTTGAACAGCCGGGCGGGGTCGCGGGCCAGCGGCTCCCAGGACAGGAAGATGTTCGGGAGCGTCTCGATCAGCGTCGGCTTGTACTCGGCGATCATGCGGCGGGCGATCTCGATGTCCGGTCCGCTCAGCCACACCATGCGCGGCGTGGTGGTGGCGACCGCCAGCGTGAACGTGGTCAGGCGCTCATGCGTGTACGGGTCGCAGAACACCATGGTGTCCTTCTTGGTGAGCCACCGCGGCCAGCGGTTGCTCTCCACGACGCCCATCGAGTACACCGACTCCGCCGAGTGCATGACCAGTTTGGGGTAGCCGGTGGTGCCCGAGGTGTGCGTGATGATCATCGGCTCGTGCATCTCGCGCATGCGCGGCACGGCCGGCGGCACGCCTGCGTCGCGGAGCGAGGCGAGGTCGATGATGTCGGGGCGGTTCTCGGCCCCGTCCACGCTGATCGTGCGGACCGTGTACGACGCCACGACCTCCTCGCTGATGCCGCACCGCTCGATGTGCTCGCGGTCGGTCAGCAGGAACGGCTTTTCCAGGCGCTGCAGCAGGATCTGCGCGGTCTCGGCGTCGTACGTGCCGGACAGCAGGCACGGGATGGCGCCGATCCGGGCCACCGCGCTGGCCGTGACGAAGATGTCGAAGTGGTTGGCCTTCATGACGGCCACCCGGTCCCAGGGGCGGACGCCGGCCGCGTGCAGCCAGGCCGCGGTGCGGTCGACCAGTTCGGCCCACTGCACGTTGGTGCGGGTGGCGCCGCCGTCCGGGTCGGTGTCCGGCGGCCGGTCGGTGATCATCACCTGGGTCGGGTTGCGCTGCGCGGTGACGTGCCACAGCTCGCCGAGCCGTGCCACGGCGGGCTTGCGCGAGAACGGGTGGAGGCGCTTGGTGTAGCGGGTGGGGGTGAACTCGGTGAGGAAGCGCGGTTTGGGCCGCCGCTCCTCGCCGGGCTGCGGGGCGGAGCCGTTGGGGAGTGTCACGGTGCTCATCCCTCCTCGGGAGGCGGGTGCTCAGGCGGGTGCTCAGGCGGGTCGGGCGGATCGGGCGGGTCGGGCGGGTCAGGCCAGCGCTGCGGAGAGGCCCATGTCCTTGAGCCGGTGCTCGTGGATCCGCGCGGTCATCTCGAAGGTGTTGCCGATGCGCTCCTCGGGCGTGGTGTCCAGGAGCCGGCGGCCGGGCCAGACCTCGTAGTCGGCGAGCAGCTCGGCGTGCTGCGCGATGCCCTCCTGGAAGAGCGCCTCCCAGCGGGAGAGCTGGTCGATGACCGGGAGTTCGTAGAACAGGTGCATGCCGTCGCGGACGATCTGCACGAGGCGCTCGGTGTCCCCGGGGTTCTTCTCGAGGTGGCGGCGCACCAGCGAGCTGCCGACCGCGAGGTGGCGTACCTCGTCGATGCCGGCGCCCTTCTGGATGTCGGCCATCACCGGGTCGAGCGGCCGCCACTTGCGCTCGCTCTGCTCGAACGCCGGGGCCAGCACGCCCTCGACGAGGGTGGTGAGCAGGACGACCGCGCCGATGAAGTCGTGGTTGTCGCGGATCACCGGGAGGACGTAGTCCTCCAGCGGGGTGAGGATGCGCTGCCGGTCGTCGCCGACCAGTTCGTCGATGCGGGCCTGGACCTGGTCGCGCGGCACGCCGAGGTCGACGAGGTGCTCGCGGAAGACCATCGCGTGCCGGGTCTCGTCGATGAGCTGCGTGGCGTAGAACTCGTGGCAGACCAGGTCGGGGGCGTCCAGCACGAGGTACGCGAGCGAGGCGGCGGCGCGCTCCTCGGCGAGCGTGCGGAACGCCACTTCCTGGATGAGCGCCTCGTGCAGCGGTCCGGGCTCGCGGACGAGCTCGGGGGTGGTCACCTCGGGGAGGTGGCCTTCGGCGTGGCCGCGCAGCGTGCCCTGGGGGACGTTGTCGAACCAGTAGCGGATCCCGCACTGCTCGGCCGAGAGGACGAGTTCGTCGCCGCCGTCGAACAGGGCACGCGCGGTGTCCCAGTCCGCCTCCGCGGCGTACGTGCGCGGCTCGGCGCCGGGTCCGGTGCGGTCGGTCATGGCTGAGCTCCTGTCTGTCTGTCGAGGAGGGGCGGGTGGCGGTCGCCGGGCCCGGTCAACCGACCAGCACCGGTCCGGAGCCGTCCAGGTAGTCCAAGAGGGACGGCGCGGTCCGGGACCGGGACGGCGGGTGGAAGCCGAGGCCGTGGTACGCCGCGGCGTAGTAGGCGACCTCGTCGCCGCCGATGAAGGCCATGCCGCCGAGGAGTTCGACGGCCTTGGCGCCGGCGTCGTTGAGGGCGTCCTGGGCCGCGTAGCGGGCGACGAGGACGTCGCCGAGTGCGCTGTTGTCGGAGCCGCCGTCGGCGATGCGCCGGGCGATCGACTCCAGCAGGAGCGTGGCGGTCTCCAGCCGGCAGGCGACGGCGGAGCGCTCCGAGGCGGAGCCGCGCTTCTCGGTCAGGACCCGTTCGACGAGCGTGCTCGCGGCGCCCAGGTAGCCGGCCGAGATGAGCAGCTCGAACCACAGGAAGCCGACCGTCTGCAGCTCGTCCAGGCCGTCGCCTTCGCGCGCCTCGGTACGCATGACGAGCTGCTCTTCCACGAACACGTCGCTGAGCCTGACCTCGTCGCTCTCCGCGCCGGCCAGGATGCGGCTGCCCCAGAAGGGGTGCCGGGTGATGCCGTCCATGGTCGACGGGATGAGGAGGACGGCCAGCTCGGGCTTGCCCTCCGCGCCGGGCACCGTGATGGCCGCGGTGAGCAGGTCCATCGAGTGCGCCAGGCTGCACGGCTTCTTGGACCCGTTGACGCGGTAGCCGCCCTCCACGGGCACCGCGCTCATCGAGGGCGACAGGATCCCCTGCTCGGTGCGGCCTTCCGCGAAGCCGGACGCGACCAGGAGGTTCTCCTGGGCGACGGCCTCCAGGAGGGCCCATTCCAGGCCGGAGTTCTGCAGGCTCTCGGCGAGCGTGAACAAGGTGGCGACGGAGAAGTGGTGCATGGTCGAGGCGACCGCGAGGGACGGCGACACGGCGCCGATCGCGCGCAGCGCCCGCATGGCCTCCAGCGGGCCCGCGCCGAGTCCGCCGTACTCGGTGGGGATCACCAGGGCGGGCCCGCGGTGCTTGCGGAAGAGCTCGATGACCGGGCTGCCCGGGGCCTCCCGGTCGGCGAGCGGGACGCGGGCGACGTCGTCGAGGAGTCCGGGCAGGTAGCCCTCGCAGGTCGCGCGCGCGTGGTCCATGGATCGCATGGGTCGCCCTCCAGAGCGTGGGTCGCCGTCAGAGCAGGTCGCGGGCCGCGGCGCGGCGGAGCTTGCCCGAGGAGGTCTTGGGCAGCGTGGCGGGCGGCAGGACGAGCACCCGGGCCGGGCGCACCCCGACGTCGGACAGGACGCGGGCCGCGACCGCGTCGCGGATCCGCTCGGCGGCGGCCGGGTCGTCGTGCTGCCGGGACTCGACCAGGACCGCGAAGGACTCCTTCTCGATGCCGCCCACGCCGTCGGCGGCCACCCGCACCGCGATGACGTTGCCGGCCCGGACGCCGTCCGCGCCGGTCGCAGCGCGTTCGATGTCGGTCGGGAAGATGTTGCGGCCGCCGACGATGATGATGTCCTTGCGGCGCCCGCACACGACCAGCCGGTCGCCGACGAAGTAGCCCTCGTCGCCCATGTCGAGCCAGCCGTCGGCGTCGGTCGCGGGCACGATGCCGGCCTCGGTGGAGTACGCGGCGGCCACGGAGGCGCCGCGCAGCTGTATGGTGCCGACCTCGCGTTCGCCGAGCACTTCGCCCTTGTCGCCGACGATGCGGGCGCTGACGGAGGGCAGTACGTAGCCAAGCAGCGGGAAGCGGCGCACCTCACCGGGTGCGGCGTCCGCGGCGGCCGGCACCGCGCGGCGGTTCTTCTCCAGCGCGGCCGCGTCGACGACGTCGACGACCATGCGCTCGCCCTCTGGCGTAATGGTGATCAAGACGCCGTTCTCGGCGGCGCCGTACACGCAGGCGAGCGTCTCGGGGGCCAGGCCGAACGGGGCGCCCGCGGCCATGAGCCGGTGCATCGCGTCCGGGTCGATGGGCTCGCCGCCGTTGCCCATGATCCGGACGCACGACAGGTCGAGCGAGCCGGGTTCGGTGGCGGCGAGTTGGCGGGCCATGAGCACGTACGAGAAGTTCGGCGCCGCGGTCATCGTGCCCCGGTATTTGTGCATGAGTTCTTGCCACAGCCCGGGATAGCCGAGGAATTCCGCCGGTGTGATGGCGACATATTCCATGCCGGTGGTGAGCGAACCGAGGAAGCAGCCGACCAGGCCCATGTCGTGGAACATCGGCACCCACGACACCATCACGTCGTCGGGGCGGCCGAATCCGCGGGCCGCGGAGAAGTCCTCGAGGTTCGCCATGACGTTGCCGTGCGTCACGCGCACCGCTTTCGGTTCTGCGGTGGAGCCGCTCGTGAGCTGCAGCAGCGCGGGCGCGTCCTCGCCGACCTCGACGGGCACGAACGCCTCTCCGGCGCCCGGGCGTTCGGTCTCGTCGATGGCGCGCGCCGCGAAGCCGTGGGCGCGCAGGACCTCGGCGAAGGACTCGTACGGGCGGCCCAGCAGCACGAGGTCGGCGTGCACGGTACGCAGCGCCTGGAGCGTGGCGGCCTGCCAGGCGGCGGGGTTCGCGCGGTGGCCCGGTTCGTGCAGCATCGTGGTGCTGCCGCCGGCCAGCCACACGGACTGCACGGTGTGCGCCACCTGGGCGACGTCGGCGGCGAGGATCGCCACAGAGTCCCCCGGCTGCAGGCCGCCGGCGACGAGTTCCGCGGCGCCGGCCCGGGCTTTGCGGTGGATTTCCGCCCACGTGCGCCGGACGGGTTCGTGCGGCTCCCCGGTCGTCAAGCCATTCGGCGATTTCGCCGACATGGCGACGATGGTGTCGATGAACCTGCTCATGCAACCGCCTCGCTTCGCTCGGCGGCCGCTTTCGCAGGACGCATCCTTATATTGGCTCGCTCGCTTCGCTCGCTCACGCGGCACGCCTCCCCAAACGGGCCCGAACGCGGTGTTCGTCGGCGAAGCTACCGCCCATATCGGCGGCATCGTCCATCTTTCGGTCACCGCCCGGTCTCGGCGTCCGGGGGGCGATCGGTTACCGGCAGATGGGTGCCGATCGGGGGATTCCGGATAGCTTCCCCCGGAGGTGGTGACGTCGATGCCGGCATCTTCCGTGGGGACTGCCATGGGCTCTTCTTCTTCTGTTTCCGCATTCCGCCGCAGCCTTGCCGCGGCTTCCGACGCCGAACGGGCACGCGCTCTGGTGCGCATCGTGCGCGAGAAGGCGGCCGAGGTGCTGGACCGCCCGGACGCCGATGCGATACCGGCGGAACGCAGCCTGGAGGAAGCGGGATTCGACTCGCTCGCCGCGCTGGAGTTCGCCGAGGCACTGGGCAGCGCGCTGGGGCTGCGGCTTGCCGCGACGCTCGTCTTCGACTACCCGACTCCGGTCGCGCTCGCGGAATACCTGCGCGGCGAACTCGCCGCCCTGGAGGCCGAGTCGGCACCTCCGGCCGACTCCGCGCAGCCCTCCGCGGCGGCCGCGGACCCGGCGGCCGGTCCGGCTCAGGAGGCCGGCCGGACCGGTGAGCCGGCCGACGACCCGGTCGCCATCGTCGCGATGGCGTGCCGGTTCCCGGGCGGCGTGCGCACGCCCGACGACTTCTGGGCGCTGCTGACCGAGGGCCGCGATGCCATCGGCCCGTTCCCGACCGACCGCGGCTGGGACGAGGACTATCTCTTCGCGGCGGCCCCGGGGCAGACCGCGAAGTCGGCCGTACGCGAGGGCGGATTCCTCTACGACGCTGCCGAGTTCGATGCGGAGTTCTTCAAGCTGTCGCCGCGTGAGGCCATCACGATGGACCCCCAGCAGCGCCTGCTGCTGGAAGCGTCGTGGGAGGCCTTGGAGCGTGGCGGGATCGACCCGGCGGCGCTGCGCGGGAGCCGTACCGGCGTGTTCACCGGGGTCGTGCAGAGCGACTACTCGCTGCGCGCCGAGGACGTGCCCGAGGATCTGTGGGGGCACCTGCTCACCGGGAACGCGTCGAGCGTGATCTCGGGGCGGGTCGCGTACTCGCTGGGCCTGGAAGGGCCGGTCTTCTCGGTCGACACGGCGTGCTCGTCCTCGCTCGTCGCGCTGCACCTGGCGTGCCGCTCGCTGCAGCAAGGCGAGTGCAACTTGGCGCTGGTGGGCGGCGTGACGGTGATGGCCACGCCGGTGGTGTTCACCGAGTTCAGCCGCCAGCAGGGCCTGGCGCCGGATGCGCGCTGCAAGTCGTTCGCGGCCGCCGCGGACGGCACGGCGTGGTCCGAGGGCGTCGGGGTGCTGGTGTGCGAGCGGCTGTCCGAGGCCCGGCGGGCCGGGCATCCGGTGCTCGCGGTGGTGCGCGGCAGCGCGATCAACCACGATGGTGCGTCCAACGGGCTCACCGCCCCGAACGGCCCGAGCCAGCAGCGGCTGATCGGCCAGGCGCTCGCGGATGCCGACCTCGCGCCGGCCGATATCGATGCGGTGGAGGCGCACGGCACGGGCACCCGGCTGGGCGACCCGATCGAGGCGCAGGCGCTGCTCGCCGCGTACGGCCGGGACCGCGAACAGCCTTTGTGGCTGGGGTCGGTGAAGTCCAACATCGGGCACACGCAGGCCGCGGCCGGGCTGGCCGGCGTGATCAAGACGGTGCTGGCGATGCGGCACGGGATGCTGCCGCGGACCCTGCACGTGGACGCGCCGTCGCCGGTGATCGACTGGTCGGCCGGGGCGGTGGAGCTGCTCACCGAGGCGCGCGACTGGCCGGAGACCGGGCGGCCGCGCCGGGCGGCGGTGTCGTCGTTCGGGCTGAGCGGCACGAACGCGCACGTGATCGTCGAGGAAGGCGATCGCGACCGGGCATCGGCGGCGGCTCAGGGCGGGGTCGCGGACGCGGAGCCGGCGGAGCTGCGGTCCGGCGCGTTCCCGGTGCCGTGGCTGCTGTCCGGCCGGACCCGCGACGATCTCCTGCTGCAGGCAAGGCAGTTGCATGCGCACGCGACGGCCCGCCCGGAACTGGGCGTGGTCGAGATCGGGGCGGCGCTCGCCACCACTCGGTCGGCGCTGGAGTACCGCGCCGCGGTGGTGGGCGGAAACCGCGAGGAGCTGCTGCGCGACCTGCGCGTGCTGGCCGAGTCCGAGACGGCCCCCAAGGCCGCCGGGGTGGTCGAAGGCCCGGCCGGCGACGGCCCGCTGGCCTTCGCGTTCTCCGGGCAGGGCTCCCAGCGGCTCCGGATGGGCCGCGAACTCTGTCTGGCTTCCCCGGTCTTCGCCGAGGCGTGGGACGAGGTCTGCGCGGCGCTGGACGTGCACCTCGAACGGCCGCTGTGCGAGATCGTGCACGCCGAGCCGGGGTCGCCCGAGGCGGCGCTGCTCGACGAGACGCTGTACACGCAGACCGGCCTGTTCGCTCTCCAGGTGGCGCTGTACCGGTTGCTGCGGGCACGCGGCGTGCGTCCGGACTACCTGATCGGGCACTCGATCGGCGAGCTGACCGCGGCGCATGTCTCAGGAGTCCTGACGCTTCCCGATGCCGCCGAACTGGTCACCGCTCGGGCGAAGTTGATGCAGGAACTGCCGCCCGGCGGGGCCATGTACGTCGTGCTGGCGTCCGAGGACGAGGTGCGCGCGGGCGGCGGGGTGGGGCGCGATTACAGCATCGCGGCGGTCAACGGGCCGGCTTCGGTCGTGCTGTCCGGCCCCGAGGAGGCCGTCGCGGCGGCCGCGGCCGAGTGGCGCGCCAAGGGCCGGCTGGTCAAGCGGCTGCGGGTGAACCGGGCGTTCCACTCCGAGCTGATGGAGCCGATGCTCGGCGCGTTCGAGCGGGTCGCCGAGCGGCTGTCGTACGCGGCCCCCGCGGTGCCGATCGTGTCCAACGTGACCGGGCGCTTGGCCTCGGCGAGCGAACTGGCGCTGCCCAGCTACTGGGTGCGCCATGTGCGGCAGGCCGTGCGCTTCGCGGACGGCATCGGCCGGCTGCGCGAGCTGGGCGTGGCGGCGTACGTCGAGGTGGGTCCGGGGCGTACCGCCACGGCGATGATCGAGGACTGCCTGGACGGCGGCGGCGCGCTCGTCACGCCGACGCTGCGTTCGGACCGCTCCGAACCGGTGGCGCTGACCACGGCGTTGGCGCGGGTGCACACGCGCGGCGGGTCCGTGGACTGGGGTTCGGTGTTCGCCGGGGCCCGGCCTGCGGAGCTTCCGCCGCACGCGTTCAGCCGCAAGGCGTACTGGCTGCCGAAGCAACCGGCCGGGGCGGGCGACGTCACCGGCATCGGGCAGCGCGCCGCAGACCACCCGCTGCTCGGTGCGGTGGTCGAACTCCCGACCAGCGAAGGCCTGGTGCTCACCGGCCGGGTCTCCCCGGCGACCCACCCGTGGCTGGTCGACCATGCGGTGCTCGGCGCCGTGGTGGTGCCCGGCACGGCGCTGCTCGAACTCGCGGCGTTCACCGCCGACCGGGTGGCCTGCGACCTGGTCCGCGAACTCGTCGTGCAGACACCCCTGGTGCTGCCCGCCGAGGGGTCGGTGCAGCTGCGCGTCGTGGTGCGGCCCCCGGACACCGACGGCGTCCGCATGCTCGCGGTGTACGGCAGGTCCGAGGACCCGGGCGCGGACGAGGCGTGGACCTGCCACGCCACCGGCACGCTGGGCCCCGACGACTCCGACGACATGCCGGGGCGCCTCGCGGTCTGGCCGCCGCCCGGCGCGGTCCCGCTTTCCCTGGACGGCTTCTATCCCGGGCTCGCCGAACGCGGCTACCGCTACGGACCGGCGTTCCGCGGTCTCACCGCGGCCTGGGAGCGCGGCGACGAGGTCTTCGCGGAGGTCCATCTGCCCGAGGAACTCCAGGCGCAGGCGGCCGACTTCCTGGTCCATCCGGCGCTCCTGGACGCCGCGCTGCACGCCGGCGCGGCAGGCCGCGACGCCGACGACGACCGCGTGGCGCTGCCCTTCGCCTGGACGGGCGTGCGCGTGCACGCCCCGGGCGCGGCGTCGCTGCGCGTGCGGCTGACCCGGCTGGACGGCGAGCGCATGGCGGTCACCGTGACCGACCCGAAGGGCAAGCCGGTCGCCTCTGTCCGCGAGCTGGCGTTCCTGCCGGTCGCCGCCGAGCGGCTGCGCACGTCGGGCGGCACCTCGTACGAGAGCCTGTTCCGCGTGCAGTGGACTCCGGCCGCCCGGGACTCCGCCAAGCGGCTCGCGGTGGTCGCCGAGACGCCGCAGCTCACCGACATCGGCAGCACTCCCGGCAGCGCCGCAGCAGCCTTGGCCGCGCTCGCCGAACCGCTCCCCGACACCGTCATCGTCCCCCTGGCCACCGACCCGGTCCGTGCCAAGGACGGCGACACGGCCGCGCACACCCACGAACTGGCACAGCGCACGCTTGAGTTGCTCTCCACCTGGCTCGCCGACCCGCGCTTCGCCGCGAGCCATCTCGTCCTGCTCACCACGCACGCGGTCGGCACCTCCCCCGGCGAAACCGTCGCCGACCTGGCCGGTGCCGCCGTCTGGGGGCTCGTCCGCTCCGCGCAGTCCGAGCATCCCGGCCGCTTCACGCTGGTCGACACCGACGGCACGGACGCATCGGCGGCCGCCCTCGCGCACGCCCTCACCACCGGCGAGGCGCAACTGGCCCTCCGGGCGGGCGAAGCTCTCGTCCCCCGCCTGGCCCGCATCGAGCGGTCGCACACCGCAGCCCCGTCGCCACTCGGGGACGGCACGGTCCTGCTTACCGGCGGCACCGGCGCACTGGGCATGCTCCTGGCCCGGCACCTGGTCGCCACCCACGGCGTCCGGAGCCTGATCCTGGCGTCCCGCCGCGGTCCGGACGCGGAAGGCATCGCGGACCTCACCGCAGAACTGACCGCCGCAGGCGCCTCGGTGCAAGTCATCGCCGCCGACACCACCCGGCGCGGCGACGCCGAGCGGCTGCTCGCGGCCGTCCCGTCCGCCCATCCGCTGACCGCGGTCGTCCACCTGGCCGGCACGCTCGACGACGGCCTGGTCGACTCGCTCACCCCGGAACGCCTCGACGCGGTCCTCGACCCGAAGGTCGACGCCGCCTGGCACCTGCACGACCTGACCGAAGGCCACCACAACCTCGCCGCCTTCGTGATCTTCTCCTCGGCCGCGGGCCTGCTCGGCTCCCCCGGCCAGGCCAACTACGCCGCGGCCAACGGCTTCACCGACGCACTCGCCCAGCACCGCCGCGCCCTCGGGCGGCCCGCGGTCTCACTCGCGTGGGGACCCTGGGAGCAGTCCGGCGGGATGGCCGACCGCACCGGCGGCAACCTCGCCCGGCGCGCGGCCCGCAGCGGCATGGCCGTACTGTCCCCCGACGAGGGCCTGGCCCTCTTCGACGCCGCACTCGCGGCCCCCGACGCCGTGCAGGTCCCAGTGCGCCTCGACCTCGCGACCCTCGCCGACCAGGCCGAGTCCATCGGCCCGGACGCCGTCCCGCTCCTCCTCCGCGGCCTGGTCCGCATCCCCACCGCCCGGCGCGCATCGGGCAGCGCGGACCTCGCCAAGTCGCTGGCCGAGGCGTCCCCCGAGGAAGCCGAACGCCTGCTCCTCGACCTCGTCCGCACCGACGTCGCCTCCGTCCTGGGACACGCCTCCCCGGACGCCGTCGACATCACGCGCAGCCTGGTCGACCTGGGCTTCGACTCCCTCTCGTCGGTCGAACTCCGCAACCGCCTCTCGGCCGCCACCGGCCTGCGGCTCCCGGTCACCGTGGTCTTCGACCACCCGACCATCGCCGTCCTGGCCGCCCACCTGAGGTCCGAACTGGCCCCGGACGGCGCCGCCACCGCCGTCGCCGTCCTCGAAGAACTCGACCGCCTCGAAGGCGCCCTCGGCAAACTCTCCCTGGACACCATCGCCCGCACCAGGCTCACCGCCAGCCTGGAACGCATCCTCACCCGAGTAGGCCCGGCCACCACCCACGACAAGATCGACGCCGCCACCCTGGACGACGACTTCTTCCCGGCAACAGGCTGACGCCGTTCCCGGGGCCCGGCCGCACAGCATGAAGTGACGATCTGTGCGGCCGGAATCGTCACGGGATTGACGGATCTGCCGTACGCGCGGATCGGCACGCTCTACGGTAAAGATGTCCTGTTTGCGCGAACTCCCTTGAGGGCAAAGGCGGATGCCATGGTCCTATCGCGGAAGTCGATCGAGTACGGCAGGATGTCCCGCCCCGGTGGAGTGACGAGATGAGCGGCGGCACCGGCCAGGAGCCGGTGTTCGACTTCATGGTCGTGCGTCCTCCCGATTCCGTGGACAGCGGGACGCTTCGGATGCACTACATCCACGACGACACCTACCGGAGCTTCGACACCGCCGTCCGCCGCGAACCGCGCGACCTGCACACGGAGGCCGGCGGATCGGCGATCGGCCACCTGGTCTTCAGCAGGGTCGCCTGCGCTCCCGAGGCCGCCGAGCAGACCGAGGCAGAGCGGCTCGCGCTGCTTCTCGACGAGGTCCTCGACCTGGTGCCTCCGTGCGCGGACCCCTGCCGCGGGAGCGGCTTGACCACGCGCGGGTCGTCCTCGCAGCCGCTTCAGTGGGAGGAACTGGACCGCTACGCGACCGTGGTCCGCAACGGGAGGATCCACGTCCTGCCGGACCGGCTGGATCTGCTGCCCCCGCTGCCTTTGCTGGCCGGGCTCGGCCGCGTACTGGACGTCTTGGCAGCCGAGGGCGCCGACCCCGACCTGCCGAGGCTCGTCGAGCGGCTGGAGAAGCTTCTGGGCGCGCCGCTCACGGACATCGTCTTCGCACCGTCCGGTGCGCACACCGACGACTTCGCCGCCGCGAAGCATCGGCTCTTCGATACCCTCTACCTGTTGTACGTGCTGCGCCGCCTGGCCACGGTGAGCTTGGAACGCATCATCGACGGGCTCCGCGCGCTGCATGTGCTCGAAGCCCTTGCCGTCGACCTGTCGGTGGCGCGGATCCAGGCCCGCGGGACGGCGACCAGGAACGAGCAGATCCTGCTGGCCGCGCTCGAGGAAGACCATCCGGGCCTGCGCGGCTGGGACCTGAGGTCGGCCGTGCCCGGCTTCCCGCTGATCGGCGACACGTCGGCGCTGGGCCGCCATCTGACCGCCACCCCGGTCATCCACCCGGTCTTCGCGCGGCTCCTGCGCTATCTGCGGCCCTTCAACGCCATCAAGCCGATCGGGGTCGGCGACCTGAAGGTCGTGCGGCAGTGGCTGGTGGCGTACCGGCCGGGCGAGATCTCGCATATCCACAACGTGCTGAGCGGCGAGTCCAAAACCCGCCGGCACCGGCGGACCGAACGCGCCGAGGACACCTTCTCCGCGAGCGAGTCAGGGAGCCGGGACACCACCCGCGACGTCCAGTCCACGCAGCGCTTCGAGGTCAAGGACGAGGCCGAGGCCGTGGTCAAGACCACGCTCGGGGTCACCGCCAACGCCACCGTGACGTACCAGGGCACGCCCGTCGTCGCCTCACTTACCGCCGGGTTCGCCTACAACAGGGCATCCGAGGACACCGCGAAGACCTCGCGGAACTTCGCGCGCGACGTCATCGACAAGGCAGTGAGCCGCGTCGCCTCGCAGACGGCCGTCCAGCGCACGACGACCCGGCTGACCGAGACCGAGGAGTCCAACAAGCAGGTCTTCGCCAATTCCACGGGCGGCCACGTCTCGGGCATGTACCGGTGGGTGGACAAGGTCTACAAGGCGCAGGTCTTCAACTACGGCAAGCGGCTGATGTTCGAGTTCCTCGTGCCGCAGCCCGCTGCCGCCTGGGCGGATGCCAAGCTGCGCGCGTTCACGACGGCGCTGAGCGTGCCGCAGCCGCCGGATCCGCCCGTCTACGACGTGCCGAACATCCCCGCACCGGAGACCATCACCGCGGCAAGCTACCGCGGGCTGCGCGCCGAGTACGACCTGGAGGCGCTTCCGGTGCCCGAGGACCGCAAGACGGTCGCCCTGCGCGACCTGGTCACCGGATCGCGCTACTTCGCGGAGAAGGAGATCTCGGGGGCGGACCACTCGAAGGTCTTCGAGTGCCGCGGCGCCGGCATCGGGGGCTACCGGGCGGTGCGTGTCGACTTCTTCGGGTACGGGGAATTCAAGAGCAAGGCACCCAAGAACCAGATGGCGCTGGAGATCGCGGACCGCCTGGTGTGGCAGGAGACGCGGCCGGACGTGGGCTATTGGCACTTGGACGAGTCGGTCGCTCCGCGAGAGGACCTGGTCTTCCAGGACGACGACACCACCCTTCGCCTTCGCTTCTGGGAAGAGATCGACTACTACGACGCCAGCGCGGTGCTCTATCTGGAGCTCACCGAGCAGCGCCGCCAGAAGTGGCAGCAGGACGTCCACGCCGTCGTCAAAGCGGCCGAGGAGAAGAAGACGCGCGCCGTCAACCAGGCCCGGCAGGCCGAGTACGAACGTCGGCTCGCCGATTACCGCGATCGGCTCGCCACGCTGAAGTCGGCCACGGTCTCCGTCGTCCTCCAAGGCACCTCCGACGCGGCCGACAAAGCGGTCATGGACGAAGAGATCAAGAAGCACTGCTTGACCTTGATCACCAAGGAGTTCGACTCCGACGGCGCGGACGACCTGCTGCCCCGCACCACCGCGATGAAGACCCGCAAGGTCACACCGGTCGACACCCGCTTCGAGTTCCAGGAGAACCAGGAGCCGGGTACCGGCCTGCCGCTCCCGCCCACCACCGCCCGCGTCGAGACGAAGGCGCGCGACGAGGTCGACTGGCCGGCCATCGACATCGACGCCGCGCGGGCCCAAGGCCGCATGGTGCAGTTCCTGGAGCAAGCCTTCGAGTGGGAGCATCTGTCCTATTTGTTCTATCCGTACTTCTGGGCGGAGATGCCGCGCTGGCTTGAGCTCATGGGCCGCTCCGACGACGCCGACCCCGCGTTCACCGCGTTTCTCCGCGCCGGCATGGCGCGGGTACTCGTGGCCGTGAGCCCGTCGTACGAGGACGCGGTGCTGCACTACCTCGCCACCCGCGAGCCCTGGTCCGGCGGTCCGGCGCCGGTGATCGGCGACCCGCTGTTCGTACCGCTGCACGAGGAGCTGCGCGCGCAGACCGACGACCGGCTCGGCGGGACGCCGGACGGACCCGCGTGGACCTTCGTGGTGCCGACCTCGCTGGTGTATCTGCACGACAGCACCGACAAACTGCCCGACCTCCGGAAGGAGCGTGCCGAAGCCGCGAAGGCGGAGCAGGACGAAGCCGCGCAAGCGGCCGCCGACGAGAAGAACGGCGAGAACCCGTGAGCGTCGAAGTGGACGGCATCGATCTCGTGCCGGGGCCCAGTCGCCATACCGTCGATGCTGCCCTCGTTTCCTCCACCGTCGTGAGCGCCGAGGCGCGGAAGGGGCAGACCGCGGGCCAACGCCTCGACTGGGGACGTCGGGTCGCGGTCTACGAAGCCGATCTCGCGTCCGGATACCGGCGGCTTCCCCTCGGTTCCGTCCCGGGCCGCCCGCGCCCGCGACATCCGGTCACCGTGGACGGACGTACTGTCGACGTCGTCTACGACGCCACGCTGGACCAGCAGGTACTGCGCCTCTACACGGGGCACGGTTGGGCCGGTGTGCAGGCCCTGCAGGCCGGGCTGGACGCGGCTGCCGAGGAATTCCCCAGCCGGGTTCTGCATCCGTGGGACGTGGTCAGGGAGTTCGCAGAGTACGCCGTGGCCGGTCTGTGGGCACGGGTCCGCGCCGCACTCGTCGAGATCGACCTGCGGGCCACCGAGGATCTCGTCGTGCAGTTGAACCTCAGCGCCAACCTCGTCAACGCGGCCTGGACGGCACTTGGCGTCGAGCCGAGCAACCGGGACG
The DNA here is from genome assembly GCF_021502675.1 of Yinghuangia soli. GTDB lineage: Bacteria > Actinomycetota > Actinomycetes > Streptomycetales > Streptomycetaceae > Yinghuangia > Yinghuangia soli. Next base: position 188,918 of record NZ_JAKFHA010000008.1, on the reverse strand, counting down.
AACACGGGCAGCGGCGGCACCCGTCCCCGGGCGCATGGTGGCAGCCGACCCCCGCGTTCTACCGGCTGACCAAGCCGGAACCGCTGCGCCGGCTGATGGAATCGATGCCCGACGCTGTTGCCTTGCGCCGGCGGCTCGGCGAGATCAAGCTGCGCCGGGAGCACAACGCCGATGCCCTGGCCTGGGGCGGCGAAGAATTCAGCGCGGTCAACTCCCCTGGCGACGCCACGACTGCACTGCGCATCACGGAACTCGATGCCGAGGCCGTGCAGGTGTCCGCCGAGTTGGAGGAACTGCTCAAGCGCATCCACGCCGTCACACCGCTCGCGGCGATGGCCGTCGCCACCGTCCAGGAGCCGGTCACCGAGTGGAAAGTGCAGCAGGCTGTCGGAGCGCATATCGCCGTGTTCCGCAGCGAACCGGAGCGGATCGTCGGGGACCTGCCGCGCCACGGCGGCTGGGTGGCGAAGGCTCTGCCGGACTGGGCTCCGGACCGCCCGGCGCCCGCCGAGTACGCGGCGCGGTCGCCCGAAGTCCGGGTGCTCGACGTGGCGCTGACCCAGAAGGGAGGCAGCGCCCGGTGCCTGAGCATGCTCGCCGAGCCGGTCCTCGACCGTCTCGTCACCACCGGCACCGTCCCCAAGGACAGCTTCACCTATGTGGTCTGGAGCCACTACCGACGGCAGCTGATGCGACGTCTCGCGGCCGAGCAGCGGACCCGCGAGCTCGCGGAAGAACTCCTGAGCCTCCTGGCCAAGGCTGCCGCCGTGCTCTCGTTCGTGGTGCTGAAGGTTCCGAGCGGCTCGTGGCTCACCGCCCTGGCCGGCTATCTCAACGTCGGTCTGCTGGCATTCCAGTGCTTCGCCGTGCTCGACCAGCTCGACCGGATCGACGCCCGGCTCACCATGGCGGTCGCCGCGGTCGACCGGCGCAGCGCGTCCGAGATCGCCCACATCGGTGAACTCCTCTCCATGCGCACCGACTTCCGCGAGCAGCTCACCGCGTCCGTCGTCCTGGAGATCGCCCTGATCACCGCTGCCGGCGCCTGGCCGCCGTTCCGGGAGCTGATGCACGTCCGCGGTTTCTACTCCGACCTCGAGACGCTGCTCGAACCGTGAGCGGACTGGCGAAGGCCGACATCTCGGCGATCGGGAAGAACGCGGAGGGCTCTCTGTCCGCGCGCGTCGTCAAGGCCCTTTCCGACCACGGCGCCTCGCCGGAAGGCGCCGCACGCGCCCTGGGTCTGAAGCCGACGACACCCCCGCAGCGCCGGAAGTTGCTGTTCGACCTCCTCACCAGTGATCGGGAGCGGACGGCCCGGCTCGCGCTCCTGGCCAAGGTGGACTCCATACTCCGGGCGGAGGTCCCCAAGCGGATGCGGGAAACGCCCCTCGAACCGGCCCACTTCGGCCTCGGGACCTATGAGGAGGTTCCGAAGCTCCTCTCCGACCGGCTCACCCGCATGGAGACCGGGGCTGCCTCCCTCGCCGATTTCGAGGCCGGCCTCACCGGCTGGCTGAGCAACGTCGCCGGCTCGGTGTACTTCGAGCGGCTGGTCAAGTACGAGCCGGGCCTGGTCGCGTTCGTGGACGCCTTGGGGGCGGACCTCGTCCTCCTGATGAACGCCGGCCTCACGCTCGGGCCGCAGGCCTTGCGCGGTGTCGACGGCAAGCCGCGTATCGTGTCGCAGGCCTTCGGCCGGCCCGAGCGCGTGGTGAGGTTCTCTCTCGAAGGATCGGACGGGGTCGTCCGCGAGTTCACCGACTTCGGCCGGCTCGCCCCGAACCCCGAGGGCTGGTGGGGCCTGCTGCCCGTCGAAGTGAAGCTGGAGCGTGCGCTCGGCGGGGTGGCGGGCCAGTTCGGGGACTTCCTGCCCCGCCTCGCCGTCGCCAGGAAGCTCATCGCGGTGGTACTGGACGGCCGGACAGAGGTGGAGCGGCGCATCGATCCGTCCGACCTGGTGTTTCTCCACCATGAACTGGGCCAGACCGTTATCACGCCCGTCACGAGGAACCTGATCGCCCGAATCGAGCAGCATGGCCCTGTCACCGCCGGCGAAGTCGCCAAGGTGACCGATTTCGGACCGGCGTCCAGCCGTGTGCACCAGACGAGCTACTACCGCGCCCGAGTACTGGTCGCCCGGAGCTGGCTCGACAAACTGATCGCGCCGATCGTGGGGTTGTAGATGAACCGGACGCCCCTCGCACCGGGTTGCCGATACGAGGGGCAGCACGGTCGGAGGGGTCCAGGCCCCGAGCCGTCAGCCTTCGGCCAGGGCGGCGCGGGCTGTGCGGCGTTCGGCCTGGCGGGCTGGGTGGGCCACTGGGGACGCCATCAAGAGCTTTCTGGTGTACGGGTGTTCCGGGTGGGCGGTGATCTGGTCGCCGGTTCCTGTTTCGACTATGTCGCCGCGGTACATGACGGCGACGCGGTGGGCGAGGCGGCGGACGACGGCGAGGTCGTGGGAGATGAACAGGTAGGCGACGCCGGTGGTCTCCTGGATCTCGGTGAGCAGGTCCAGGATGGTCGCCTGGGTCGAGAGGTCGAGTGCGGAGACCGGTTCGTCGCAGACGATCACGCGCGGGTCGAGGGCCAGGGCTCGGGCGATGGCGATGCGTTGGCGTTGGCCGCCGGAGAATTCGCGGGGCAGTCGGTGGACGGCGCCCGCGGGCAGGGCGACGCGGTCAAGGAGTGCGGCGATCCGCGCCTGTGCCGCGGTGCTGGTCATGGCGCGGACCGCGGTCAGCGGCTCTTCGAGGATCCGGCCGATGGTGTGGGCGGGGTTGAGGGAGCCGTACGGGTCCTGGAAGACGACCTGGATCTCTCGGGCCAGTTCCCGGCGTTGGGCGCGGGGCGCATGGGTGATGTCGCGGCCGCGGTAGGCGACGGTGCCGGCGGTGACCGGGGCGAGGCCGAGGATGGCCCGGCCCAGGGTCGACTTGCCGGAGCCGGATTCGCCGACCAGGCCCAGGGTCTCGCCGGGCCGGAGGGCGATGTCGACGCCGTGCAGGACTTCGGTGGGGCGGCGGCGCAGGCCGCGGCCGGGGTAGGCGACGCGCAGGCCGTCGACGGCGAGGAGCACCTCGCCGGGGGCGGTCGCGTCGGCGCTCGTAGCGGTGGTGGTCATTCGGCGGCCTCGCGGGGGACGGGCTCGTTCGGGGTGCTCAGCGGGGGGCGGGCCGGGCCTTCGTCGTCGACGACCGCGGCCAGCAGTTCGCGCGTGTAGGCGTGCTGCGGGGCGTCGAAGAGCCGGGCTGCGGGGGCGGATTCGACGATCTCGCCGGCCCGCATGACCGAGACGTGGTCGCACAGGTCGGCGACCACTCCGAGGTTGTGGGTGACCAGCAGGACGCCCATCCCGCGTTCCGCGCGCAGGTCGCGGAGCAGGTCGAGTACCTCGGCCTGCACGGTCACGTCGAGGGCCGTGGTGGGCTCGTCGGCGATCAGCAGGTCCGGGTCGCAGGCGACGGCGGCGGCGATCAGGACGCGCTGGGCCATGCCGCCGGATATCTCGTGCGGGTAGCGGCGCAGCGTGCCTTCGGGGTCGGCTATGCCGACGCGGTCCAGCAGTTCCAGCGCCCGGGTGCGGGCCTGGGCACGGGACATGCCCATGCGGCGGCGCAGCGGTTCGGCCAATTGGTAGCCGATGGTGAAGGCCGGGTCGAGGTTGCTCATCGGTTCCTGCGGGACGTACGCGATGCGCAGGCCGCGCAGCGGGGCGTAGGTGCGTTCGTGCGCGTCCGCGAGTTCGGTGCCGTCGAAGAGGACGGATCCGCCGGTGATGTGCCCGGGTTCGGGGAGGACGCCGAGGACCGCGAATGCGGTCTGGGTCTTGCCGGAGCCGGATTCGCCGACCAGGCCGTGCACTTGGCCGCGGGCGATATCCAGGTCGACGCCGCGGACGACTTCGGTGACGGTGCCGTCCGGCTGCGGGTATCCGATGCGCAGGCCGCGCACCGAGAGCAATGCGCCGTCGCGGTCCGCGGTGCGGGCGGCCGTCGGCGACGGTGTCGGACGCTTCCGCCGGCGGGTGCGCGGGGCCGCGGCGCCCTCGGTGGTGTCGCGGAGCCCGATGCCCAGCAGGGTGAAGGCGACGCAGACCGTGCTGACCATGAGGCTGGGCCAGATCATCAGCATCGGGTGGGCGTACAGGTCCTTGAACCCGTCGTTGAGCATCGTGCCCCAGGTGACCATGTTCGGGTCGCCCAGGCCGATGAACTCCAGGCCGGCCTGCACGCCGATCGCGGCGCCCGCGACCGCGGCGGTCTGAATGAAGATGGGGCCGCGGACCGCGGCGAGCACGTGCCGGCGGATGATCCGCGGGTCGGAGAGCCCGGAGACGCGCGCCGCGTCGATGTACGGCTCGCGGCGTACAGCGCTCACGCTTGCGTGCACCACCCAGAAGTACGCCGGGGCGGCGAGGATGCCGACGATCGTCATCGACGTCCACAGGCTCGGTCCGAATGCGGCGCGCGCGGCGAGCAGCACGATCATGCCGGGCAGCGCCAGGAGCAGGCCGATGACTGCGGTCGCGGCGTTCTCGAACCAGCCGCGGAAGTAGCCGGCGAGCAGTCCTGCGGTGATGCCGAGGACGGAGGCGACGGCGAGAGTGAGGGCGGCGCCGGTGAGGCTGTAGCGGCCGGCGTGCAGCAGGTTGGAGTAGATGTCGCCGCCGATGGCGTTGGTGCCCAGCCAGTGGGAGCCGCTCGCGGACTGGTGGGCGTCGGCGATGTCGCCTTCGTTCGGTCCGAACGGCGCGATCCACGGGGCCAGGACCACGGCGAGCGCGACGAGGGCCAGGACCAGCGAGGAGCCGGCCGCGAGCGGGTTGCGCAGGAGCCGGGTGCCGAGGCCGGGGCGCGCGGCGGTTTCCGCCGCGGCGGACGGAGCGGTCATGAGCGGCGTGCTTTCGGGTTGAGCCAGCCGACGGCGAGGTCGGTGGCCAGGTTGGCGGCGAAGACGACGACCGCGGTGAGCAGGACGATGCCCATGACGACCGGCAGGTCGCCGGACGCGGTGGCGCCGATCGTGTACTGGCCCAGGCCGGGCAGGGTGAAGACCTGCTCGATGATGACCGCGCCGCCGACCAGCCCGATGAAGTGCAGGCCGAGGACGGAGACGGCGGGGCCGGCGGCGCTGCGCAGCACGTGCACGAACAGGATGCGGCGCGAGGAGAGTCCGCGGGTGCGCAGGGTGCGGACCCAGTCCTGGCGGAGCGTGTCGATGACCGCGCCGCGCAGCTGCTGGGTCACGAAGACCATGCCGCCGAAGGTGAGTGCGACGACCGGCAGGGTGATGGACTTCAGCCAGCCGGTGAAGGACACCTCGACCGGGGTGTAGCCGGTGGCCGGGAACCATTCGAGGCGGATCGCGAACTGGGTGACCAGCACGAGGGCGACCACGAAGCCGGGCAGCGCGACGCCGAGCACGGACAGCACCTGCACGAAGCGGTCCGCGCCGCCGCGCCGGGTGCCGGCCCAGACGCCGAGCACCGCGGAGAGCAGGGCGGTGAGCACCGTGGTGCCGACGATCAGCGACAGGGTGACCGGGAAGCGGATGCCGATCGCCTCGGTGACTTCCTGGCCGGTGAACCAGGACCGGCCCAGGTCGCCCTGGAACGCCCCGCCGAGCCAGTCGGCGAACTGCGTCCAGACGGGCTGGTCCACGCCGAGTTGCGCGGCCTTCTGGTCGACTTGCTCCCGGGTGGCGCTCTCGCCCATGAGGTTGCGGGCGACGTCGCCGGATGCGGCGTAGAGGAGGAGGAAGGAGACGACGGTGGCCGCGGCGAGCTGGCGCAGCCCGGACAGCGTCCGCCGCAACCGGTAGGACAGCACGTGGTGTTCCTTGGTCCGGCCCGGTCTGCCGGGTGCCATGGCGGCGGCACCCGGCAGACCGGGGTGGTGTCCTGCGGGCCGCGCGGCGCGCGCAGGAGCGGGATCAGGACTTGGGGGCGAAGCTCAGCACGTACGGCGAGGCCCAGCCCTTGAGCAGCTGCACGCTGGTCTTGGGGTCGACGGCCCAGACGGTCTGCACGCGGTACCAGGGGGCGAACCACGCCTGGTCGGTGACGTAGGCGTTGATCTCCTTGAGCACGGCCTGCTGCGCGGCGGCGTCGCCGGCGCGGTAGCGGTCGATCAGTGCGGCCAGCTGCGGATCGTCGGCGTGCAGCGGGTTGTACGCGCCCTGCGGCATCAGCAGGAACTGCATCATGTACCAGGGGTCGGTGGCCTGGAACTGGAAGTACGAGGCGGCGTACTTGCCGCCCAGGATGTCGGTGACGAAGTTCGGCCCGGCGTCCTGGAGTTCGGCGTTGATGCCGACCGCGCCGAGCTGCTGCTTCACGGCGTCCATGAGGGTCTTGGCGAGCGGCGTGGTGGGCAGCACGAGTTTGAGGTTGCTCTGCCCGGCTTCGGCGAGCAGCGCCTTGGCGCGCTCGGGGTTGTAGGCCCACTGCGTGTCGAGGGCGGGGTCGAGCGACTTGCCGGCACCGTCGTTGAAGATCTGCGCGGTGGGCGTTCCCAGGCCGCCGACGACGGCCTTGAGCAGCGCCTCGCGGTTGACCGCGAGGTTGATCGCCTGCCGGACGCGCTTGTCGGCCATGGCCGGGTTGACCTTGCCGGTGCGGTCGAAGAGGAACAGCCCGGCGAAGTCGATCTCCTGGGCGACGGCCTGCCAGCCGGCCGCGGTGACCTGGTCCTTCTGGCCCGGGGCCATCTGGATGGCGTTCACCTGCCCGCTCTTGACCGCGTTGAGCATCGCGTTCTGGTCGCCGAGGACTTTCAGGGCGACCTCGTCGTACTTGATCGCGGAGGCGTTCCAGTACGACGGATTCTTCTTGTACACGTACTCCGAGCCGATGATGGTGGTGTCGGCGAGCGTGTACGGTCCGGTGCCGACCGGCTTGGTGGCCGCGTCGGGCTTGTCGAAGGTGCCCGGGGCCTGCATGTACGCGGCCGACGTGCCGAGTGCCGAGACGACGCCCGGATCCTTCTGCTTGAGCGTGAGGACCAGGGTGGCCGGGTCGGGCGCGGCGACCTCGGCGAGCGCGGCGAGTGCCTGGGTGTTCGCCCCGGCCTTGAGGCTGCGGTCCAGGTTCGCCTTGGCCGCGGCGGCGTCGAACGCCTCGCCGTTGGTGAACTTCACCCCGGTGCGGAGCTTGAGCGTGAGGACGGTCTGCGCCTCGTCGTACTTCCACTCGGTGGCCAGCATCGGCTGCGGCGACCCGTCCGGGCCGAGCAGCACGAGGGTGTCGTAGACCGGCGTGTAGAACAGCGTCGAGCCGCCGGTGACGGCCACCGTGGGCAGCAGGCTCTTGGGCGCCGCGTTGAGGCCGAGCGTGAGGCGCGGCGCGGTCCCGCCGCCGCCGGACGTGCCGCCGTCTCCGGTGCCGCCCCCGCAGGCGGCGAGGGACAAGGCCAGCGCCGCAGCGCCCGCGGCCGCGGCAGGCCGGTGGGTCGATCGCATCATGGATTCGCTCCTCGAACAGGGTCGTCGCGCAGATCACCGGGACGGCCGCTGCGGGCTCCTGGTGCGCGGCGGCGAGGCTAACATCGAATTCTGAACGAGCGATAGAGTTTCGTGAGAGGCGATTCCGGATCGGGGCCCGGCGGGAGGCGCAGCGAGGAGGCATCGTGGACCGGCACGGCAAGATGTCCGGCATGACTGACCAGCAGCGCGGCACCGGCAAGCGCGGCCCGTACCGCAAGAGCGTCGAGCTGCGCCGCGAAATCCTCGACGCCGCGCTCAAGGTCTTCGCCCGGGACGGCTACCGGGCCAGTTCGGTACGCGACATCGCGGAAGCCGCGGGGATCACCGCGCCGGGCCTGCTGCACCACTTCGGCAGCAAGAGCGCGCTGCTCATCGAGGCCCTGCGGCATCGCGAGCAGATCGACGGCTCCTTCTCCGCGGGCCGCGACCTGCGCGGCTCGGGGGCCCTGCTCGCGGTGGTCGAGCTGGCCGAGTACAACACGCGGCAGCGCGGTCTGGCCGAGCTGTTCTGCGTCCTGTCGGCCGAGGCCACCTCGTCCGAGCACCCGGCGCACGAGTACTTCAAGCAGCGCTACGACTGGTTCCGCGACTACGTCGGCCAGGGCTTCGCGCAGCTCGCCGAGGGCGGCGACCTGCGCCCCGGAGTGGACCCGGTACGGGCCGCCCGGTCGACGGTCGCCCTGCTGGACGGCCTGCAGACCCAGTGGCTGCTCGACCCCGGCGCCGTGGACATGCCCGGCGACCTGCGGCAGTACTTCCGGAGCCTGGTCACCGAGGAGTCCTGGGCGCTCGCCGTCGCCCGCCGGGCCGGACGCGCGGACGCCCCGGCCGCCGAGGCGGACACCGCGGACACCGCACCGGGCACCGCCCCGCACGCGGGCCGCACCGTGACCATCCAGGACATCGCCGACCGCACCGGCGTCTCGATCGCCTCGGTCTCCCGCGCCCTCAACGGCAAGCCGGGCGTCTCCGCCGCCACCCGCGGCCTGGTCGTCGAGGCCGCGAAGGAGCTGGGCTTCACCGGCAGTTCCGTGGCCCGCGCGCTCAAGTCCGGGCGGACCGGGCGCATCGCGGTGACCCTCCCCTGGCTGGACACCCCGTACACGGCCCGCATCCTGGCCGGCATCGCGCAGACCCTGGACGACCACGGCTACAGCCTCGCGGTCGGCACCACCAAGGACCAGCACGGCCGGGTACGCCCGGTCCTGGACAAGCTCGGCCGGCACGGCTTCGACGGCGCGCTCGTCGTGCTGCCGCCCGGCGGCGCCAAGGACCTGGCCTCCCCGGCCACCGCCGGCCGGCCGGTGGTCGTGGTGGACCCGCTGGCCGAAATGGACCTGCCCACGGTCGCGTGCGACAACGTGGCGGGCGGCGCGGCGGCCGTGCGGCACCTGCTCGCGCTGGGCCACCGCCGCATCGGCATCCTGACCGGCGAGGACGGCATCCCCGCCACCCGGGACCGGCTGGCCGGCGCCCGCGCGGTGCTCGCCGAGGCCGGCGTGTGGGACGAATCACTGGTCCGCACCTGCGCATTCCTCGATCCGGCGACCAGCATCGCGGCCACGCACGCGCTGCTCGCCGCGGACGACCGGCCGACCGCGGTGTTCGCCATGAACGACCGGCTGGCCAGCGGGGCCTACCGCGCGGTCGCCGCGCTCGGCCTCGAAGTGCCCCGCGATCTTGCGGTCGTGGGCTTCGACGACGACCAGATCGCGGCTCTCCTGACCCCGCCGCTGACCACCGTGCGCCAGCCGCTGGACCTGCTCGGCGCCGCCGCGGCCCGGCTGCTCCTGGACCGGCTCGACGGCCTGGACGACGGCGCGCCGCTGGTGGCGCTGCCGCCGCAACTCGTCGTCCGGGACAGCACCGCGGCCCCGCAGGAGCGGTGAAACGGGGCAATCGCCCTGCCCCGGGGTCTTGCGCCGCAAAGCGCTTTCGTAAACGATTACGTCGGTTCCGGGGCGGCACGCCCCGGCCGCCGTGCTCCGTGCTGTCCGGACGCGGCCGTGGATCCCGAGGAGCGCTGCCATGCACGACACCCCTGCCGCCGGACCCGCCGGACCCGCCGACTCCGCCGCATCCATCGCATCCGGCGGAACCGCTGGAACCGCGGGGGTCCCCGGGGTCCGCGAGCTGACCACCGCGCAGAAGGCGTCGCTCACCTCGGGCGCGGACTTCTGGCACCTGCAAGGCGTCGAGGCGGCGGGCATCGAGTCGGTCATGGTCGCGGACGGCCCGCACGGCCTGCGCAAGCAGCCCGCCGAAGCCGACCCGATCGGCCTGGGCACCAGCCTCCCGGCCACCTGCTTCCCGCCCGCGGTCGGCCTCGCCTCCTCGTGGGACACCGACTTGCTGCGCCGCGTCGGCGAAGCGCTCGGCGCCGAGGCCCGCGCCGAGAACGTCTCGGTCCTGCTCGGCCCCGGCGTCAACATCAAGCGCTCGCCGCTCTGCGGCCGCAACTTCGAGTACTTCTCCGAGGACCCGTTCCTCGCCGGACGCCTCGGCGCGGCGTACGTGCACGGCGTGCAGTCGCAGGGCGTCGGCACCTCGCTCAAGCACTTCGCCGCCAACAACCAGGAGACCGACCGCTTCCGGGTCAGCGCTGACATCGACGAGCGCACCCTGCGGGAGATCTATCTGCCCGCGTTCGAGCACGTCGTGAAGGACGCCGCGCCGCTCACCGTGATGTGCGCGTACAACAAGGTCAACGGGACCTACGCCAGCGAGCATCACTTCCTGCTCACCGAAGTCCTGCGCGGGGAATGGGGTTTCGACGGCCTCGTGGTGTCGGACTGGGGTGCCGTCGCGGATCGCGTCAAGGCGCTCGCGGCCGGTCTCGACATCGAGATGCCGCCGTCGGGCACCGATGCGCAGATAGTCGCCGCCGTCGAGGACGGCCGCCTCACCGAAGAGCAACTGGACGCCGCGGCCCGCCGAGTCGTCACCCTCATCGAGCGCACCGCGGGCGCCCGCGTCGAAGGCGCGGTCTTCGACGCCGACGCGCACCACCGCCTCGCGCGCTCCGCCGCACTGTCGAGCGCGGTGCTGCTCAAGAACGACGGCATCCTGCCGCTCGACCCGGCCGGCACCGGACGCATCGCGGTCATCGGCGAGTTCGCCCGCACCCCGCGCTACCAGGGCTCCGGCAGCTCGCTCGTGGTGCCGACCCGGCTCGACAACGCCCTCGACGCCATCACGGCCCTGGCCGGGCCCGAACGCGTCGCCTTCGCACCCGGGTTCGCCCTGGACGGCACCCCCGACCCCGGCCTGGTCGCGGATGCCGTCGCGGCCGCCCGGGACGCCGAGGTCGCGGTGCTCTTCCTCGGACTTCCGGCCGGCACCGAGTCCGAAGGCCACGACCGCACCCACATCGACATCCCCGCCGACCAGCTCGCGCTGCTCGCCGAGGTGCACACCGCCAACCCGGCAACCGTCGTGGTGCTCTCCAACGGGGCCGCGGTCGCCGTCGCCGACTGGCAGGACCGGGCCGCGGCCCTCCTGGAGGGCTGGCTGCTCGGCCAGGCCGGCGGCAGTGCCACCGCGGAGCTGCTGTTCGGGCTCGCCGACCCGTCCGGCCGCCTCACCGAGACGCTGCCGCTGCGCCTCGCGGACACCCCCGCGCACCTGCACTTCCCGGGCAGCGAGCAGCACGTGCGGTACGCGGAGGGCCTGTACGTGGGCTACCGCTACTTCGATTCCCTGAACGCGCCGGTCGCGTACCCGTTCGGGCATGGCCTGTCGTACACGACGTTCGAGCTGTCCGGGCTCAGCGTGGTGCGCGGCGCGGGCAATACGTGCACGGTGACCGCCACCGTGACCAACACAGGCGCTCGCACCGGCACCCAGACCGTGCAGATCTATGTGCACGACCCGGCGTCGTCGGTCGACCGCCCGGTGCACGAACTGAAGGCGTTCGGCCGGGTCACTCTCGCGCCCGGGCAATCGGAGGCGATCACGCTGCACCTCGACGAGCGGGCGTTCGCATACTGGTCGGCGGCCGAGCACCGCTGGAAGGTCGAGGCGCGCACAGTGGAGGTCCGCGCGGCCTTCTCGTCCCGCGACATCCGGGCCCGGGAGAGCGTCGAACTCCCCGGCGACGGCGTGTTCGGCCCGCTCACCGCGATGTCGAGCCTGCGCGAATGGCTCGGCCACCCGATCGGCGGCAAACTGGTGGGCCCGCTCTTGGAGAAGCTTGCGGCCATGCGGCCTCCGGCGGATGGCGCGGACGCCGAACGCGGCGGCGGCGAGCGGTCGCTGCCCGAGATGGTCGCCGGGCTGCCGCTCGGGAAGCTGGCGATGTTCGGGGCGTTCGCGGGTGCGGGGGCGATGTTCACCCCGGCCGACCTCGAGGCCCTGGTGGCGGCCGTCGACAGGGAGATCGCGGACGCCTCCGCGTGATCACGGCGGCGGGGTGGCCGGCTTCCGTCCCCCGGCCAC
>NZ_JAKFHA010000008.1:35643-176983 GCF_021502675.1 Yinghuangia soli | reverse complement strand
GGGGGGGGGCCCGCCCCCCCCCCCCCCCCCCCCCGCCGCCCGTCCGCCCCGCCGCCCGTCCGCCCGTCCGCCGCACCGCGCGAACCCCTTGGAGGAACTGCCCTGTGAACAGCGTCATCCCGCGCCTCGCGGCGCCCTCGCCCGAGGCCTCCGGCGCCGGGACCCGCCCCGCGGCCGGCGTGTGGGCCGTGCGGGCCGCCGACCCGTCGCTCGAAGCCGTCGCGGAGACCGTTCGGGCCCTGCTCGCGCCGCACCTGCCGCGCGTGACTGCCGCGGACCCGTCCGGCGCACCGCGCGCCATCGTGCTGGTGCACGAGGAAATCCCGCATGCCCCCGTCCCGTTGGGGTTGGCCGTCGCAGACGCGGAGCACTACCGGATCCGGGTCGACGCGACCGGCATCACCTGCCGGGCCGGTACCGCGGCCGGTGTCTTCCGGGCCGCCACCACGGCCATCCAGCTCATCACCACCGGTGCGGACTTGACCGACCGGGAGGTCGCCGACGGCCCGCGCCACGCCTGGCGCGGCCTCCTGGTCGACCCGGCGCGCGGCTTCGTGACCGCGGAGGAACTGCGGCGGGTGGTGGACGTCGCCGCGCTCTACAAGCTCAACGTGCTGCACCTGCACCTCAGCGACAACGAAGGCTGGCGGCTCGAACTCCCGGGCCTGCCCGAGCTGACCGCGGCCGGCGACGGCCGCTTCTACACCGTGCAGGAGTACCGCGACCTGCAGGCGTACGCGACGGCCCGGTTCGTCACACTCGTCCCGGAGATCGACCTGCCCGGCCACTGCGGGGCGCTGCGCGCTGCGTTCCCTGGCCTACCCGAGGCACCGATGGCGGAGGAGGACGGCGGGATCGTCGAACTGCTCGGCAACTTCATGACCCTGACGCCGCCGGTCGACCTGGAGGACGACGGCACGGCCCGGCTCGTGGAGCGCATCATCGAGCAGGTCTGCGCCCTGACCGACGGCGGCTTCGTGCACGTGGGCGCGGACGAGGCCGTGGGGATGTGCCACCGCAACTACGCCGCCGCCGTCGCGCGGCTGCGCGAGACCGTACGCAAGTTCGGCAAGCAGCCGATCGCCTGGCAGGAGGCGTCGCGGACCGGCGTGGAGCCCGGCGACGTCGTGCAGTACTGGCTCGACGGCTTCGAACGAGGAGACGGCGGAAGCGACGGCGACGACAACGAGGGGACGATGGCCGCGCTCGGGCTGTCCCCGGAGACCGCCGACCGGCTCAGGGCGTACTTCGCCCCGGTGGCAGAGGACCTGGCGCGGATCGTGCGCGGCGGCGGGCGCGTCCTGCTGTCGCCCCGCACGTCGGTCTACCTCGACCGCCCGTACGCTGCCTCGTCGGTCCCCGAGGAGCAGCGCGACACGACGGCGAATCTCGGACTGGCCGCATACCCGGGGCGCCCGCTCGCCGACCTCGCCGCGTGGGACCCGGCCGCCCTCGGCATCCCGGACGACCAGGTCGCCGGCATCGAGGCGGCGCTGTGGGGCGAGACGATCGACGGCATCGACGACCTCACCATGCTGCTGCTCCCGCGCCTGCCCGCAGTCGCCGAGGCCGCGTGGTCGGGCGGTCCGGCACCGTGGGACGACTACCGCGGACGCCTCGCGCGGCACGGCCGCCTCTGGTCGGAGCGCGGCCTCGCGTACCTCGCCGCCCGCGAGATCGACTGGCAGGCCGGGGACGGCTGAAGCTCCGCCGACCGGCTGCCCCCGTCATGCGGTGACGGGGGCAGCCTCGATCTCGGTGATCTCGATTTCGGCGCCGAAAAGGCCGCGGAGGATGTCGCTGATGCTGTCCCGCAGCGCGGCACAGGCCACCGGGTCCACCAGTGAGGCCAGCGAGGCGATGCCGAGGTCGAAGCGGCTGGCGAAGCCCACCACGGTGCCCGCGGCATCCGGTTCGACCGTCCACGTGCCGGTGAACTTCGCGAAGTCGCCCTTGGTCTGGGTGAATTCGATGCGGCGCGCGGCCGCGTCGATTTCGTCGCGCTCGGTCCAGACCAGGATCCCGCGGCGGAAGGTCACTTCCCAGGTGGATTCGCTGGATTCGGTGGATTCCGTGCTGCCCGCGCCGCGGTGCAGGATCTGCACGGCCCGCACGTTCTCGGTGAGCCGCGGGTACTGCTCGAAATCGGCGACCAGGGCGAAGACGGTGTCCGGGTCCTGGCCGGACAGCCGGGCGTCCAGTACGACCGAGCATTCCATCGGTGTTTCCCTTTCCCAAATGGGGTCGTGGACGTGCGGCGGGCTCAGGCGCCCCAGGAGAATGCCGGCTTGTTGCGGGTCGGTGCGTTCATCTCCTGGATCAGGCGGCGCACGGAGGCGCGCCAGGCGTCCTCGAAGTCCTCGGCGTCCAGGGGGACGGTGCCGCCGAGGAGCGGGCCGAGGGAGCTGGGCAGCTTTTCCGGGATGACGACGAAGCCGCAGACGGCGAGCAGCCCGTCGAGCTTCCCGAGGTCTTCCGGGGACAGGACGTCCTCGAAGGCCGGGCGGACCAGGCGGTCGACGATGGACGGCTCGACGATGCGGATGTCCGGGACCTCGATGCCGCACTCGCCGCCGACTTCCTGGACCAGTTCGACGAACCGCTGGATGGACAGCGCGTGTTCGCCCGCGCTGAGCCAGTAGTCGCCGTCCCGCAGCCCGGCATCGAGGACCGCGCGGACGCCGAGCGCGACGTAGTCGCAGGGCACGACGTCGACGTAGGCGCCCTCGACCGCCGGGATGAACGGGATGGTGCCCTTGATGGTCGCCTCGGCGAGGCTGTGCACGCCCTGGGCCTGGCGGATCTCGCCGGTCTTGGAGTTGCCGACGATGACGGACGGGCGCACGATCACCGCGTCCAGGCCGCTGCCGCGCACGATGTTCTCGCCGGTGAGCTTGGACGTGACGTACTCGTCGGGGCGTGCCGAGGACTTCGAGGCGGCCACCGCGTCGGCGGCCCCGAGCGTGCCGCCCTGATCGACGTGCCGGACCACGAACGCGGTGCTCACGTGGACCAGCAGGGCGTCCGCGTCAGCAGCGAACTCGACGATGCGGCCCAGGCCTTCGATGTTGACCCGGTCGACCTCGGCTTGTTCGGCGGTGAAGTTGACGATGGCCGCGGAGTGCACGACGACGTCGATCTCGCCGCACAGGCGGCGGTACGCGGCCGGGTCGAGGCCGAGCCGCGGGCTGGTCAGGTCGACCTGCACGACGCGCCCCGAACCGGCCGGCAGGCGGTGGTGGACGGCCGCGACGACGTCGTAGCCGTCCAGCACTTCGAGGATCGCGGTGCCCAGCACGCCGCTCGCCCCGGTGAGCAGGATGGTCCGGCCCGCCGCGCCCGCCTCCGCCGGGCCGCCGACGGTCATGCGCCCGCCTCGGCGGGCCGCGGGAAGCGCTGCGCGGTGGCCGCGCAGGCCGCCTCCAGCGCGTCGCCCAGCCGCTTCTCGTCCGCATCGCCCATCACCGCGGGCGGCGTGAACCGGATGACGGGGAGGGCGTTCATCGAGTGGTTGGCGATGACGCCCGCGTCCATGAGGTCCATGAGGAACTCGGCGGCCAGGTGGCCGTCCACGAACTCGACGCCGATCAGGACGCCGCGGCCGCGCACCTCGGCGACCAGGTGCGGGATGTACGTGTCGGTGAGCCGCCGGAGCGTCGCGACCAGCCGCTCGCCGAGCGTGCGGGCCCGCTCGACCAGGCCTTCGGCCTCGATGGTCTCGACGGTCGCACGCACCGCGGCCATCGCGATCGGGGCCGCCGAGTAGGTCGAGGTGTGCAGATAGGGGTCCGCGTCGAACGGCGCGAAGTACTGCTCGGAGACGAGCGTGGCCGCGACCGGCACGACTCCCCCGCTGAGGCACTTGCCGACCAGCACCGCGTCCGGCCGCACGCCCTCCAGATCCGCACCCCACCAGGCGCCGAGCCGGCCGAGGCCGGTCATGACCTCGTCGAGGACCAGCATCGCGCCGCGCTCCCGGCACACCGACTCGACGGCCTTGAGGTAGCCGTCCGGCGGCACCACCACGCCGCCCTCGCTCTGCACCGGTTCCACGATGACGCAGGCGTCGGACGCGTCGTCGCCCAAAGTGTCGGCCAGCGCCTGCGCGTCGCCGAACGGGACGTGCGCCACGTGCGGCAGCAGCGGCCGGAACGGGTCCTGGTAGACGGACCGGGCGGTGACGGTCAGCGCGCCCATGGTCTTGCCGTGGTAGCCGCCGGTCATCGAGACCAGCCGGCGGCGCCCGTTGGCCCGGGCGATCTTGATGGCGGTCTCCACCGCCTCGGCGCCCGAGCAGGAGAAGTGCACCTTGGTGAGGCCGGGCGGGGCGACCCGGGTCAGCGCCGCGGCGGCCCGGGCCGCCGCCTCGTTGATGAGCACCCGGGTGGACAGCGCCTGGCGGTCCAGTTGCTCGCGGACCGCGGCCAGCACCGCGGGATGGCCGGCGCCCACGAAAAAGGCCCCGTAGCCGCCGCAGTTCACCAGGTCGCGCCCGTCGCTGCAATGCACCAGGGCGCCGCTCGCCGATTCCTCGATGGGCAGATTCAGGATCGTGGCGACGCGGCCTTGGCCCTCGCCGAGATGTCTGCGGTACAAGTCGATGACTTCGGAGCGCTCCATCATGATTCCCATGCCGTTCCGCTCGCGGATTCGCCGGTCATTGCGCCAGTCATTGCGCCGGTCACTGCGCCAGGCAATGCGGAGGCCGCGGCACCGTGCCGACAGGCGGCAGCCACGTCGGCCAAGTTACCGAGCGGCTCCGGACGGCCGTCCATCGTGCGGTAACCGCCCGGTTTCGGGACCGCCGTGAGCGCCCGGTTGACGGCGGGTGGGCCGTGCGGCGCGGCCCGCGGCTAGCTTGGCGGCCATGGCGAGTGACGAACTGAGGGACAGGGACGCGGCGCCGTACGAGCAGATCACGTATTCGGTGGCCGACCGGATCGCGACGATTTCACTGGACCGCCCGGAGACCCGCAACGGCTACACGTTGCGCATGGCGGACGAACTCGTGGACGCTTTCGACCGCGCGGATTCCGACGACGATGTGCGCGTGGTGGTGTTCACCGGGGCCGGCGACCATTTCTGCGCCGGGCTCGACCTGTCCGCGGGGGAAATGGCGCTGATCGCCGAGAAGGCGCAGAAGGCCGCCGCCGGGGAATTCGTGGAGGAACCGGCCGGGCGCTGCTCGATGCGCATCTTCGCGATGGACAAACCGGTGATCGCCGCGATCCGCGGCGCGGCGGTCGGGGCCGGCGCCACGATCGTCCTGCCCGCCGACTACCGGCTGCTGGCCACCGACGCGCGGTTCGGCTTCGTGTTCAGCCGCCGCGGCATCTTCGCCGAGGGCGCGTCCACGTGGTTCCTGCCGCGCCTGGTCGGGATGGGCTGCGCGCTGGACTGGCTGATCAGCGGGCGGGCGTTCGACGCGCCCGAGGCGCTCGCCGCGGGACTCGCGCACAGCGTCCACGAGCCGGATCAACTCCTGCCCAAAGCCTACCAGTTGGCCAAGGCGATCGTGGACCGCACGGCTCCGGTGTCTGTCGCGGTCATCCGCCGGATGGTATACCGGATGAGCACGTTGGAGTCCCCGGTGCCGGTGCACCTGCTGGACTCGCGGCTCATGTCGGACCGCATCGGCAGCCCGGACGCGATCGAGGGCTTCGACGCGTTCCTCACCCGCCGCGACCCGGTGTTCCCGGGCCGGGTCGGCAAGGACCTGCCCGCGTATCTGCCGTCGCACGACCCCTGGCGCGAGGGTGCGCCGGCCGTCCTGGGGGAGGACCCATCGCTTCCGGAGCAGTCTCCGAGTCCGTGACCGTGGCGGTGCCGCCGGACGTGGCGTACGCGGCGGTCAGCGACGTCCGCACGGTCGGCACCCGCAGCCCCGAGACGGTGGCAGTGACGCTGCGCGGTGCCGCGCTGCCGCTCGCGGTCGGGGCCCGGTTCACCGGGCACAACCGCAACGGGATCTTCCGCTGGTCCACGCGCTGCACGGTCACCGAGGCGGAGCCGGGCCGGGTCTTCGCCTTCGACGTGAAGTCCGGCGGGCTGGCGATCTCCAACTGGCGCTACGAGTTCAGCGCCGCACCGGACGGTGACGCGACGCTGGTCAGCGAGACGTGGACGGACCGGCGCAGCCCCGTGATGTACGTGCTGAGCACACTGGTGACCGGCGTACGGGACCGCCCCGCCCACAACCGCCGCACGATCCGCGCCACCCTGGACGCACTCAAGGCGTCCCTGGAGGCGACGCAAGAAGCAGGGGCAACCGGGGAAGCCGCGGACGCCGAGTAGGCGCCCCAGGCTGCCTGCGCTCGAATGGCCTACCGGCCGGCGGGCCCACGACCTACGTCCCCGTCCCTCCCCTTCCTCCACCGCGCTCTCGGATCCGCAGGCGTTCGGTCAGCGCCGCCAAGCGGACCAGTTCGCGCGAGGCCGGGCCGGCCGCGGTGAGGCGGCGCAGCGCGTCGGGGTCCTCCTGCGTCTCCAGCCACTGCGAAATACGCGCCTGGGTGGCGGCCCTGGCGGCGCGCGGTACGCGGGTGTAGGCGACGTGCCGGACCGGGCCGTACCGAAAGACGTACTGCACTTCGCCGCGTACCGTGGCGCCCTCCACGCGGCTCAGCAGCCCGTGGTGGGCGAGCATTTCGAGGGCTGCCTCGGTCTCCGCGCGGTCGCGCTGCGCGGCGGCCGCGACTGCGCCCGGCCACACGGTGTCCCCCACGATCGCGGCGTCCCGCAGCATCGTCCGGGCATAGTCCGGCAGCCGGTCCAGGCGGGCCGCGATGACGCGGCGTACCGTGCTGGGCAGCAGGCGTGCCGCCAGGTCGTGCGGCTCCGGTCCGGTGCCCTGCGGCAGCTCGTCCCGTACGCCCTGCGCGAGTGCGGCGACGAACTCCGCGGCCAGCAGCGGGTTCCCGTCGGCAAGCGACACCAGCAGCGCACGCGTCTCCGCGGCCGCCTCGTCCGCGTCGGGCGCGCATGAGGCCAGTCCCTGCTCGTCGAGCAGCAGCCGGACGCGCCGTTCGATCAACCCGTCCGGAAGACGTCCCACCGCAACCGTGGTGACGTTGCGCTCGTCGGCGGTGTAGAGCGAGCGCCGGTCGGCGAGTTCGGGCCGGGCGGTGGCCAGCACGAACAGTTCGCTCGCCGTCGTGGGGATGATGTGCCGGCCGACCATTTCCAGGATCGTGTCGTCCGCGGTGTGCAGGTCGTCGATGAGCACCGCGACCTGGCGTTCCAGGGCGGTGTGTTCGAGCAGCCGCCACCATGCGGTGACGACGGCGTCCAGGTCGGTCGGGCCGCCGAAGTCCGGGACGGTGCCGAAGGCGGCGGTCAGGCGCGCCAGCATCCATTCGCCGTCGCGGTCGGTGCGCACCGCGCCGCGGACCGCCTCCCAGAGGAGCTCCCTGGCCTCCTCGGGCGTGTGCTCGGCCGTGATCCCGCACAGCTCGCCGAGGCCGTCGGCGATCAGCGGCAGCAGGCTGCCGTCCACCAGGCGCGGCGGCAGCCGCACCACGAGCGGGCCGGTTCCGCCGTCGGCCGGTGCGCGCAGGATCCGCTCGAACTCGTCGATGATGCGCGTCTTGCCCATCCCCGCGTCGCCGACCAGCAGGGCCGGGCTCGGCCGTTTGCCGGCTCGGAACAGCTCGACGACGTTTGCGAGTTCGCGTTCGCGCCCGAGGAGTGCACCGGTGTGCGGGGCGCCGCCGGGCGGCAGGATGCCGGTGGCCGCCGATACGTGGGACGCGGCCCGCGCGCGCCGGTAGGCGATCGTCCCGGAGCTCTGCCGGCGCGTCTCGTCGGCGGCCCAGACCTCGTGCGCCGGGACGAGCGGCAGCATGGAGTGGCACTGGTCCAGGAGCGCGCCGGTGACGCGGGGCGCCGAGCCGGTGCCCGGCCGGTCGCGGACCAGCGCGGGGCCGGTGGCCACGGCCGCGCGCACGGTGGCGCCCGGAACCATGCCGGACGAGGACTCGATGTGGTGCCGGATGGCGAGCGCCGCGGAGACGGCCCGGACGGGGTCGTCGTCCATGCTGCGCCGGGCCCCGAACACGGCCACCCAAAGGGAGCCCATGCGGCCGGCCGGCACGCCGCCGAAGCGGGCCACCTCGAACCGGATGGCGCCGTCCGCGCGTTCGGCGGCCGACTCGATGTCCTCGGGGTCGGCGTATTCGGTCCGGGATGCGAAGGCGACCCGGACGAGGACGGCGGTGACCTCCTTGCGCTCGGTCACGGGGCCGTCGTCGCGGCGCCCGGGCACGGCCCCGGCCCGCTCCCCCGCCCCCGGCGGCCCGGCGGCCTTGCCGCGGCTCTCGGCGTCCGCGGTCATCGCGGCCAGGACGGCTCCCGCGAAGCCGAGCCCGTCGGCCCCGGGGCTGGCCGCGCCCGGCGGGCCGGGCACCGGTGCCGGGCCCGCCGCCCGGGCGCGGGGGGCGTACAGCAGCGCCGGGTCGTGCGTGACGATCGACTGCCGCAGATCCCGCAGCTCGTGCCCGGGTTCGAGGCCGAGTTCCTCGATGAGCGCAAGCCGGGCGCGGTCGAAGGTGTCCAGGGCCTCGGTGTGCCGCCCGCACCGGTAGAGGGTGAGCATGAGCTGCCCGAGCAGGCGTTCGCGGCGCGGTTCGCCGCGGGCGGTGGTCTGGAGCTCGGCGAGGATGGCCTCGTGGCGGCCCAGCGCGAGCTCGTTGTCGAAGTGGTCTTCGAGCAGGTCGAGCCGGGCGTTGGCAATGGCCTTGAGCTCGGGCCAGGCGATGCCGTCCTCGACGAGGTCGGCCAGCACCGGCCCGCGCCACAGGGTCAGGGCCTCGCGCCACAGCCGGGACGCCGCTTCGGGTGATCCGGCGTCGAGCTCCTGGCGGCCCTCGGCGGCCAGGTTGCGGAAGCGGTGCAGGTCGATCTGCTCGGGGGCGACGCGCAGCAGGTAGCCCGGGGCCCGGGTGAGGAGTTCGACGTGCGTGCGGGCGGCCTTCTCGCGGCGCTCGTCGGCCTCGAAGAGGCGGCGCAGCCGCCACACCGTGTTCTGCAGGACCTTGCGCGCCGACACGGGCGCGGAGTCCCCCCACAGCGCGGTGATGAGGCGGCTGGTCGGCACGACCTGGTTCGGGTACAGCAGCAAGTACCCCAGGGTGGCGCGCTGCCGGGCGCCGCCGAGCGGGAGTTCGGCGCCGAACCGCTGCGCGGCGAGCGGCCCCAGGAGCGTGAATCTCGTGCCGTGGTGCATCGCGGCCTCCAGAGTCCGGCGGGACGGGGTGCGCTCACGAAGTCCGGAGGTGGCGGAGCCCGTTGCGTACCATGCCGTCGGCGGCGGCGCCCGGGTCCGGGGGCCGGTGCGGCCAGTCGACGAACCGGCGTACCGGTTCGGTCGAGATCAGCACCGGGTCGTGCATGAGGATCTCGTTGGCGAGCCGGCTGAGCCGGTCGTCGGGTGCCAGGCCGGGGTCGGCGGCGAGGGTGCGGCAGGTGCGCCGGTAGGCGTCCAGGGCGTCGGTGTGCCGGCCGCTGCGGTAGAGCGCCAACATGAGCTGGCCGCACATGCGCTCGCGGGCGGGGTCCGCGTCGAGCGCCACCGCGAGTTCGGCGACGACGTCGGTGTGCCGGCCGAGCATGAGGTCGGCGGTGACGCGGTCCTCGAACGCCGCCACCCCGGCCTCGTTTAGCTCGGTCAGCTCGGGCCAGCACAGGCCGACTTCGAGCAGGTCGGCGAGCGCCTCGCCGCGCCACAGGCCGAGCGCGCGGCGCAGTGTGGCGGCGGCGTCCTCCCAGGCCCCGTCGGCCAGTTCGCGGCGGCCGTGGGCGGCCAGGTCGCGGAACCGGGAGGCGTCGATGTGCTGCGGCGCAACGCGCAGCAGGTAGCCGTCCCGGCACGTGACGATCGAGCACAGCAGGTCGTCGGAGCGGCGCAGGCTGGACACCGCGTTCTGGAGGATCTTGCGGGCGCTCTGCGGTTGTTCCTCGTGCCACAGCGCGTCGACCAGGCGGTCGACGGGGACCGGGCGGTTCGCGTTCAGGAGGAGGTAGGCGAGGGTGGCGCGGCGGCGCAGGCCCCCGAGCGGCACCGGGACGCTGTCGCGCACGACCTCCAAGGGGCCGAGCACATTGAACGGCGTCAAGACATCCCCTTCGCATGCCGGCGGGGCACGTCATCCGCTCCGCGCGCCCCCACGCGCGAATGCTCGGCCCCAGGTGGACGAAACGTCGGCTCTGTGCGGTCGCGGGACGGCGGCACCGAGATGGCGGCTCGGAAGGCGCCGGCGGCCCGGCGAGTAAGTCATCTCACCGCAGGCCTCTGCGATTTCCTACGGCGAGCCCGGTGCTTCAGGTGTGCCTAGGCCGGGTCGGGGTGCGTCGGGCGGGCCCGGGTGTGCCGGGGAGCACACGGCCGGAAATGCCGGCGGGCTGCTCAGGCGCTCACGTGCTCAGGGGGCGTACAGCTCGTCGATGTCCGCCGCGAAGTCGGCCAGCACGACGTGCCGCTTGAGCTTCAGGGACGGGGTGAGATGGCCGGAGTCCACGCTGAACTGGATGTCCAGGATGCGGAACTTCTTGACCGACTCGCCCTTCGAGACCGCCGCGTTGCCGTCGTCGACCGCGCGCTGGATCTCGGCGAGCAGGTCGGGGTCGTCGCGCAGTTCGGCGAGCGTGGCGCCGTCCGGCTTGCCCGCCTGGGCAGCCCAGCGCGGCAGGAACTCCTCGTCCACGGTGACCAGGGCCCCCACGAACGGCTTGGCGTCCCCGACCACCATGCACTCGGCGACCAGTGCGTGCGCGCGGATGCGGTCCTCGATGATCGCCGGGGCGACGTTCTTGCCGCCCGCGGTGACGATGAGCTCCTTCTTGCGGCCGGTGATGCTGAGGTAGCCCTCGTCGTCGAGGGCGCCGATGTCGCCGGTGTGGAACCAGCCGTCCACGAGCACCGCGGCGGTGGCCTTCTCGTTGTTCCAGTAGCCGGTGAACAGGTGCTCGCCGTGCAGCAGCACCTCGCCGTCGTCCGCGATCCGCACCCCGCTGCACGGCATGGGCAGGCCGACCGTGCCGATCTTCTGCCGGTCGTGCGGGTTGAAGGTGGACGCGGCGCAGGACTCCGCGAGGCCGTAGCCCTCCAGCACGGTGAACCCGAGCCCGCGGTAGAAGTGCCCGAGGCGCGGGCCGAGCGGCGCGCCGCCGGAGATGGCGTGCGTGGCGCGGCCGCCGAGCACCGCGCGCAGCTTGCTGTAGACCAGCTTGTCGAACGCCTTGTGCCGCAGCCGCAGTCCGAGGCCGGGACCGGACGGGGTCTCGGTGGCCTTGCTGTACGCGATGGCCGTCTCCACGGCCTGGTCGAAGATCTTGCCCTTGCCGCCGGCCCGGGCCTGGGCGCGCGCGGAGTTGTAGACCTTCTCGAAGACGCGCGGCACGGCCAGCAGGAACGTCGGCCGGAACTGCGCGAGTTCGTCGGTGACCTGCTTGACGTCGCTGAGGTGGCCCAGCTTGACCGGGCCCATCATCGCGACCAGCGCCGCGACGCGGGCCATCACGTGGGCGAGCGGCAGGAAGAGCAGCACCGAGGCGCCGTCGGAGAAGATCGGCTTGTTGAGCGCGATCGTATTGCCGCATTCCGCAAAGAAGTTGCGGTGCGTGAGCATGCAGCCCTTGGGCTGCCCGGTGGTTCCGGACGTGTAGACGATGGTGGCCAGCGCGTCGGCGTCGGCGAGCGCGCTGCGCTCGTCGACCTCGGCGTCCGGCACCTCGCGGCCGGCCTCGGTCAGCTGCCCGACCGCGTCCGCGTCGATCTGCCACAGGTTCTTGAGCAGCGGCAGGCGGTCGCGCACCTGCTCGACGAGGGCCTGGTGCTCGGCGGTCTCCACGATGCACGCGACCGCGCCGGAGTCGCCGAGGATCCATTCGACCTGCTCGGCCGACGACGTCTCGTAGATGGGCACCGAGACGGCGCCCGCGAACCACAGGGCGAAGTCCAGCAGGCTCCATTCGTAGCGGGTCCGCGACATCAGCGCGACGCGGTCGCCGGGCTGGACGCCGGATCCGATGACGCCCTTCGCGGCCGCCGTCACCTCGGCGAGGAACTCCCGGGAGGTGATGTCCTGCCACCGCCCGTCGACCTTGCGGGCCAGGATGGCCCGATCCGGGTACTCGGCCGCGTTGCGCCGGACGATTTCTGTCAGATTTCCGTCTGGGGGAACGTCGTACAGGGATGGGACGCTGAACTCGCGCAAGGCTCTTGTCTCCTTGTCGGCACCGACTGCTGCTGGCTGGGCTCCGGGAGGGGCTCACCGGCCGGGGCGGCGACCGACCGGTAGCGGGGCGGGACAGATGTCCGATCAGCGGTATTTTCCATAGAATTCGTCCTACGGAGATCGCAATTGTGTCATGTACGGGGGCCGACGGAACATGCCGGAGCCCGCTCCGCCCGGCGTGGCCCGTGACGGCCCGAGCATGCTGAACCCGCTCTTCCTCGCGGGCCGTACTAGTTTCGAGGCACTTGGGCCCGGTGAAGGCCTCGTGACATGCATCAGGGTTCCTCGACGGCCGAATTCAGTGAGGAGCAACGAGGTTGAGCGAAGGAATAGGTACGGCGACCGCCGGCCGGTACCGCCATCCACTGGCGGCATTACGCGCCAAGGCGGGCTACACGCACGGCGAGTACGCGCATCTGATCGCCCAGACACATGCGGAACTGGGTTTCGGCCAGATGGCCGCGCGGCGGGAGAAGGTGTCCCGCTGGGAGACCGGCCGCGCGGTGCCGGAACTCACCGCGCAGCTCGCAATGGCGCACATCCATGCTGTTCCCCAAGAGGAGGTGATAAGCCGCAAATGGCCCGACTGGCTGCATTTGGCCATCGGTGACGCCCGGCAACTCGAACTTCCGTGGACGAACGCCGCGGTGCCCGAGGCGATCCTCGATGCGGTGGTCGGGCGCAAACTGATCCAGCAGGAGTATCTGCTCGCCACCGGAACCGCCGCCAAGTCCCTGGCGGAGGCCTGGACGGACGCCATGTCCGAGGCGCTGGCGAAGTCCTCTGCCGATCCCACCCGGCAGAGTTCGGGTCTGCTGCGCGGACCCGGCGCGGACGTCGGCGAGGCCGGCTCGGTCCTGGAGGCGTGCACCCGGCTGCGCGCGCTGCAGACGTTCACGACCCGGTTCACCGCGGACTGGCTCGTGCACGCGAGTGAGATGGAACTGCGCACGCTGGCCAATCATTTCCTGGCCGCGCCGGAGGCTCTGCGGACCAGTCAGGACCTGCTGATCATCGCGGCCGAAGGACTGGCCGTGTGCGGGTTCATCGCGCGCCTGCAGGGCGAGCACATCAACTCCCAGCGGTACTACCTCGCCGCGCTGCGGTGTGCGACCGCGGCCGCCGACGCGGAGACGGCGGCAGCGATCGTGACCCTGCACGTGGGGCAGTACCTCGACCTGCAACTCCACGAGGAGGCCGCCGAACTCATCACCGCGGTCGGCAACTTGCTGAACGGCCACCAGGTCAGCGTGAACGATCCTGCGCTGGTGACCCTCATGCACGCGCAGACCGCCCGCATCCACGCCATGCGCGGGGACGACCTGGGCCGTCGCAGGGCCCTGGTCGCCGGACGGCAGGTACTCGACACCGGCGTGGCCTCGGGCACGCTGCCGATACTGCCGATCCGGTCCCATGCGTGGCTCCGTCTCATGGACGGCGTGTCGCTGCTCGATCTGGGGCAACCGGACCGGGCCATCAAGCATTTCGCGCCGGTGCTGTCCACACCGGCCGAACCGCTTCCGCTGCCGCCCGCCGCCCGTGCGATGTACATGCTGCGCGCCGCCGAGACGCAGGTCGCCCTCGGGAACGGGGGCGAGGCCGCGGACACCGCGGCCAAGGCCGCGACCCTGCTGGGCGGCGTCAAGGCGGCGGCGGCCGAACGCGTGCGGTTGGCGCTGCATGCGTACACCCATCTGCCGTCGGTCAACAGGTTCCTGGAGTCGATGGAGCCTTAGCCCCGCAACAGGCACTGGCGCACAGCGCGATCACCACGACCCGCCGCGCCCGCAGGCGGGCGCCGCACGGCGCGCGATCAGGCCGCCCGGTACCGGCAGACCGGTACCGGGCGGTCTGCTGTGTCGGCAGGGGTGGCAGCCGGCGCACGGCTGCAGGCTCGGTGCCGCGCGGCGCGGCGCGGAGCAGCGCGCAACGCCGGGTCGCGGTCGCCGGCTCGGGGCTCAGTGTGCAGGACCGCCCCCGCCGGAGCAACGCTCCGGCGGCCGCCGGCCTGTGCCTTGGGGGTGCCTTGTGCTACTGGCCGGTCACGAGGCAGCAGCGAAGCACAGTTCGAGCCGTGGCAATTAGCCCGCTTCGGCGATGAGATTTTGACGGCCCGCAAGGGCGTTCGACCGCCCTCCGGGGCGCCGCTCTCCAGGGCGCGGACCAGCTGCCAACAGCGCCGCGACCTCGTCATCGTCTCTTCCACGAATCTGGCTGGAGTCGCTCTCATGAGTCGTTCGGTCCTCGTCACCGGTGGCAACCGCGGCATCGGTCTGGCGGTGGCGCGGCGGCTCTCCGCGGCCGGCGACCGGGTCGCGGTGACGTACCGCTCCGGACCCCCGCCCGCCGGGTTCCTCGGCGTGCCCTGCGACGTCCGCGACCCGGCCGCGGTGGACGAGGCGTTCGACAAGGTCGAGGCCGCGCACGGCCCGGTCGAGGTGCTGGTGACCAGCGCCGGCATCACCAACGACACGCTGCTGATCCGGATGACCGAGGAGGACTTCTCCTCGGTGATCGACACCAATCTCACCGGGACCTACCGCGTGGTCCGCCGGGCCGCCCGGCACCTGATGCGGGCCGGCGCGGGGCGGATCGTGGTGATCTCCTCGACCGCCGCGCTGAGCGGCGTCGTCGGGCAGGTCAACTACGCCGCGTCCAAGGCCGGGCTGATCGGCATGGCCCGGTCGCTGGCCCGCGAGCTCGCGCCGCGCGGCGTCATGGTCAACGTGGTCGCCCCCGGGCTGACCGACACCGACATGGCCGCCGCGCTGAACGACAAGACCCGCGACAAGATCGTCGGCCAGATCCCGCTGGGCCGCATGGCGACCGCGGACGAAGTGGCCGCGGCCGTCCAGTTCCTGGCCTCCCCCGAGGCCTCGTACATCACCGGGACGGTCCTGCCGGTGGACGGCGGCATGTCGATGGGGCACTGAGCCCGCCGCGTCACGACGCATCACGACGACGCAACCGCGATAGGGGAGGCAGTACGTGAACACCGCAGCTGAAGCCCGCACGCCGGGCGGACCGCGCCGGCCCGCCCGGGCGGTCGCCGTCACCGGGATGGCGGTGACCTCGGGCTACGGGCACGGGGTCGACGCGCTGCGCGAGGGCATCTACTCCGGCGTCCCGGCCTTCGTGCCGGTGACCCGCTTCGACACCGCGCGCTACCGCATGGGCCTGGCCGCGCAGGCGGACGCCGGGCTCGACTTGGACACCGAGCTGGCCCTGCTCACCAAGGAGGCCTGCAAGCAGGCCGGGCTCTCCGCGGACGAGCGCGCCGAGGCGCCCGTGGTGCTGGCCCGGCACGCCGACCCGCTGGTGTCCCGGCTGCCCCGCACCGAGCAGGAGACCCGGCCGATCAGCGGTACCGCGCAGTGGCTTTCGCAGACGTGCGGGCTGGGCGGCGCGGGGCGGACCTACATCAACGCGTGCGTGGCGGCCAGCGCCGCGCTGGCCGATGCGGCCGCCATGATCGCCTCCGGACGGCACGACCGGGTGGTCGTGGCCGGCGGGCACCTCGTCGACGCGGAGTCCTTCACCACCTTCAATGCCGGCAAGGCGCTCGCAGTGGACGGCCGGCTGCGGTCCTTCAGCGCCGGGCGCAAGGGCCTGCTGCTCGGCGACGGCGCCGGCGCGGTGGTGCTGGAGGCGGCGGACAGCCGCCCCGGCATGCAGCCGCTCGCGCAGCTGACCGGCTGGGGCATGGCCGGCGACGCGTACCACGTGTGCCAGCCGCATCCCGAAGGCCTGGGCATGGCAAGGGCGATCGGCATCGCGCTGCGCCGGGCCGGGCTCGGCCCCGCCGACCTGGACTACGTCAACGCGCACGGCACCGGCACGCCGTACAACGACGCCGCCGAGACCGCCGCGCTGCACCGGGCCTTCGGCGAGCATGCCGAGCGGGTCCCGGTCAGCTCGACCAAGTCGATGCACGGGCATGCCCTGCAGGCTGCGGGCCTGGTCGAGTTCGTCATCTGCGTGCTCGCCCTGCAGTCGGGCAGCCTGCCGATCAATTCCGGCTACCTGGGCCCCGACCCGGACTGCCGCCTCGACCTCGTCCTGGACTCCCCGCGGCAGCGCGAGGCTCGGCATGTGCTCAGCCTGAACGCCGCATTCGGCGGGGCCAACACCGCATTGGTGGTGAGCGCCGCATGACCGCGAAGGCCTCCGAACTGACCACGCTCGCACGGTCGGTGTGGTCCGGGACCGGCGACGAACGGCCGCCCAACCTGCCCGGGTTCACCGCGTCCCCGTTCGGGCCGCTGATCGCGCACGTCGCGGACCTGTGCCTGACCGGGCACTACGGCGCGCATCCGGCACCGTCGGAGGACGGCGAGGACACCGCGATCGTGCTGGTCACGCAGCTGGGCGACATGGCCACCGAGGCTGCCGTGGTCGGTTCGGTCGACTCCGGGAAGACTGCGTCGCCGCTGCTCTTCTACCAGTCGGTGCCCAGCGCGGTGCTCGGCGTGGTGGCGGCCCGCTGGGGCCTGGGCGGCCCGGTCATCTGCATCAGCCCGGTCGAGGGCAACCTCGAAGCCGGCCTGGAGCTGGCCGAGTTGCTGGTCGAGGACGGCAGTGCGGGCAACGTGCTCCTGGTGCTGGTCGAGCTCGCGGTCCGGGACGGCGAGCCGGACCGCGCCGAGGCCCTGCTCGTGACCGCCGGCGCGCCGGACGGCGGGGACGGCCGGGAGGCGCCGTGACCGAGGCCCGCCCCGGCTTCCCGGCGTCCGCCGAACCGGATCTGCTGCGGCAGTTCTGGTGGCTGCACGACGCCCGGTGGTACCAGGCGGTCAAGAACCGGTTCGGCCAGGACGTGGCGAACGAACTCAACGCCGAGGTCATGCAGTTCGTGGCCCGGCGGGTCGCCACCGTCTTCGCCCGGCGGTTCCCGGTGGGCCGGGACGCCGCACCGCAGGAGGTGGCCGAGGCGCTGGAGGCGCTGGCCCGGCTCATGTTCGCCGGGACGGTGCGCCTGGCCTCCACCGAGTTCGCCGCCGACGGGTCCTGGGAGACCGAGGTCAGCGAGCACTACGCGCTGAAGATGCTCAAGGCCAGCCGCTCGCTCGAGAACTACCAGTGCCCCTGCCTGGAGTTGCGCGGCGGCTGGTTCGAGGGCCTGCGGGTGACGGCCGCCGACGAGGTCGTCGCGTGCATGCGCGAAGGCGCCGAGGTCTGCCGGTTCCGGGCCTGCCTGAAGCCCGGCCAGGACCCGCCGGCCGACGACGAGTGAACCCGAGTGACACCCGAGTGAAACCCCTGAAGCAGGCCGGACACGCAGCCGAGGAGCGAGGGAACGAGGTGCGAACGATGCGACTGGTCGTCGCCGTCACCGGTGCCACCGGCGCCGTGCTGGGCGTCCGGCTGCTCCAGGAGCTGCGCCGCCACGAAGACGTCGAGACCCACGTGGTGGTCAGCCGCTGGGCCCGGACGAACCTGGCGGTGGAGAGCGGCCTGACCGCCGCCGAGGTGAACGCGCTGGGCGACTACTCCTATTCGCCCGACGACCAGGCCGCCGCGATCTCCTCGGGGTCGTTCCCGGTGGACGGCATGGTCGTCATCCCGTGCAGCATGAAGACGCTGGCCGGGATCCGCGCCGGGTACGCCGAGGGCCTGGTCGGCCGGGCCGCGGACGTCACGCTCAAGGAGCGCCGCAAGCTCGTGCTGGTGCCGCGCGAGACGCCGCTGAGCGAGATCCACCTCGAGAACATGCTCGCGCTGTCCCGGATGGGCACCGTGATCCTGCCGCCCATGCTCGCGTTCTACAACGACCCGTCCGGCCTCGACGACATGGTCGACCACATCGTCGCGCGCACCCTCGACCAGTTCGGGATCGCCTCGCACCGCGCACGCCGGTGGCAGGGGCTGCCGGACGCGAACCACTCCTCGGCGGCGGCCTCCGGCCGCCGTCCCGCCACCGCGAACGCGCCCCGGGGGACTTCGTCATGACCCACCTTGCCGATCTGCGCGCGTACCTCGACGCCTTGGCCGCCCTCGGCGACCTGAAGACCGTCGACCGGCCGGTGAGCGCCGACCTGGAGGCCGCCGCGCACACCCGGCGCTCCTACGAACTGCGCGCCCCGGCACCGTACTTCACCAACATCGCGGAGGACCGGATCGGGATGCGCATGTTCGGCGCGCCGGTCGGGGTCAGCTCGCGGACCGATATGCCGCTGGCCCGCCTCGCGCTGTCCGTCGGCCTGCCGCCGGACACCGGTGCCGCCGCCGTGGTGGACCACCTGGTGCGCACCCGCGACGCCGCGCCCGTACCGCCCCGGCTCGTGCCCTCCGCGGGTGCGCCGTGCAAGGAGAACGTGCTGCTCGGCGACGCGGCGACGCTGGACCGGTTCGCGATCCCCCGCATCCACGAGAAGGACGGCGGCGACTACCTCAACACCTGGGGCGTCATCGTCGCCAAGACCCCGGACGGAGCGTGGACCAACTGGTCGATCACCCGGATCATGAAGCTGGACGGCAAGCGCATGACCGGCCTGGTGATCCCGCCGCAGCACCTCGGCCTGCTCTGGCAGGCCTGGGCCGAGCGCGGCGAGCCGATGCCGTACGCGCTGGTCCAAGGCGGCTCCCCGGCCATCCCGTTCGTGGCCGGCATCCCGCTGCCGCGCGGTCTGGACGAGGCCGGCTACATCGGCGCGCTGCAGGGCGCCCCGGTCGACGTCGTGCGCTGCGAGACCTCCGACCTGGAGGTGCCCGCGCATGCCGAGGTGGTCATCGAGGGCCATCTCTCGGTCGGCCGGGACAGCATGGAAGGCCCGTTCGGCGAGTACGCCGGGTACGCCTCCACGCACAGCTCGCTGCAGCCGGTGTTCTCGGTGGAGGCGATCACCTACCGGAACGAGCCGGTGTGGCCGATCGTCGCGGAGGGCCGGCCCGCCGACGAGTACCACACCGTCACCGGCACCGGGCGCGCCGCGAACGTCCTGCATGCGCTGCGTGCCGCGGGCCTGCCGGTCACCACGGTGTGGATGCCGTTCGCGGCGGCCATGCACTGGACCGCGGTGACCGTGCCGGAGAACTGGCGCTCGGTGCTGCCCGGCGTGGACTCCACGGAGTTCGTGCGGCGCATCGGCGAGGTCATGCACAACAGCGGCGGGCCCAGCGCGATGATGCCGGTCACCTTCGTGCTGGACGACGACGTCGATCCGTCGAACGAGGCGGACCTGCTGTGGGCGCTGGCCACGCGCCTGCACCCGCAGGACAAGCGCCAGGCGTGGAGCGCCGTGGTGCTGCCCTTCCAGACCTGCTTCACGGACGAGGAGCGCAAGGCCATGCGCGGCCCGAGCGTCCTGCACGACGGACTGCTGCCGGCCTGGGGCGAAGGGCGGATGCACCACGCGTCCTTCGCGCAGGCGTACCCGGAAGAGGTCCGGCGCAAGGTCGTCGCGCACTGGGACGACTGAGCACACCGGGCGCCCGAGGCGCCCGCCGACGCCCGCAGGCCCGACCCGGCTTCCCCGTCGACGCACGAAGACGCTTGAAGGAAGTGACATGGCGCTGAACCCGACTTGTGTGGGCACGAAGTACCCGCCCGCACACCCCTATCCCGTGGCGGCGGAGGCCATCCGCCGCTTCGCCGAGGCGGTGGGCGACCCCGCGGCCGTGTACGTCGACCCCGACGCCGCGCGGGCGCTGGGCCACCCGGACGTGGTCGCTCCGCCGACCTTCCCGTTCATCGTGGTCGCGCGGGCCATGCACGACGTCTTCCGGTACGAGGAGATCGGGTTCGACCCGACGTACATCGTGCACGGGAACCAGCGCTTCGAGTACACCCGCCCGGTCCGGGCCGGCGACCGGCTGGTCACCACCCTGGAGATCACCTCGGCGAAGACGCTCCGCGGCCGGGACGTGCTGGGCCTGCGCGCGGACCTGGCCGATGCGGACGGCGCGCACGTGGTGACCACGCACATGACGCTCGTGTCGATGGTGCCGGTGGATGCGGCCGAGGGCGGTGCCGGCGATGACGCTCAGGGCTGAGCACGTGGCGGTCGGCACCGAACTCCCGGCCCGCACGGTCACCGTCACCCGGGCCGACCTGGTGCGCTACGCCGGGGCGTCGGAGGACTTCAACCCGGTGCACTGGAATCCGCGGGTGGCCCGCGAGGCGGGCATGCCGGACGTCATCGCGCACGGGATGCTCACCATGGCGGTGGCGGCGCGCACGGTCACCGACTGGGTGCGCGACCCGGGGGCGATCGTCGAGTACCGCACGCGGTTCAGCAGCCCGGTCGTGGTGCCCGACGACGAGCACGGCGCGTACCTCGAGGTCCGCGGCCGGGTCGGGGCGCTGCTGGACGGCGGCCGGGTCCGGGTGGACCTGACCGTCACCAGCGGGGGCGTCAAAGTGCTCGGCGAGGCCCGCGCCGTGGTGCAGCTCGGACTCCCCGGGCAGCCCGAGGCGCCTGCCGAGCCCGGGGAGCACAGCCGATGAGCGCTCCGGCCTTCCTGCTCGCGCCCGCCTACGTGCTCGGCGAGACCGAGGAACCGCACACCGCCGTACCGCACTTGGCGGACCGGGTGGCGCAGTTCGGCATCCCGATGGCGCCGCGCGCCTGGGGCTGGGGCAGCTTCTTCCGCACCGAGCGCTCCCCCGCCGAGCTGGCGGTGGCCAGTGCCGAGGAGACCCTGGCGGCCAGTGGCGCGGACCGCGCCGCGGTGGACGGCCTGATCGTGTGCACCAGCCAGTTCCCGGTGTCGGTGGACGACCATGCGGAGTTCCTCGGCGACGTGCTCACCGGCCTGAAGCTGACCGGTACGGCGTTCGCCTGCGGCATGACGCTGAACCGGTGCAACAACCTGCTCGCCGGGCTGCACGTGGCCCGGTCGCTCGTGCAGAGCGGCAGCCACCGGCTGATCCTGGTGGTCACCGCGGACCGCGTCGTCGACGACGCCGACCGGCTGGAGAAGTTCGCGCTGTTCAGCGACGGCGCGGCGAGCTGCCTGGTGGCGGCCGACGAACAGGGACCGCTCGCCTACCGGATCCTGGCGTCCGCGGCCGCCCAGGACGCCGCGGTGCTGGGACTGCGCGACGAGATCGACCCGAAGCTCGCGGTGGCGGTCAACGCGGAACTCGAGCGGGCCACCGGCATCGCGGCGAAGGACGTCACCACCCTGCTGCCGGCCAACCTGGTCCGCCCGCTGGTGACCTTGAAGGAGCGGCAGGCCGGCTTCACCGCCGCGCAGGTGCACACCTCCAACATCGAGCGCGTCGGCCACTGCTTCGCCGCCGACCCGCTGCTCAACCTCGCCGATCTGGCCGCCTCGGGGGCGGACCAGGCCGACGGGGTCTACCTGCTGGCCTCCAGCGTTCCGGGGGCCCGGCACGGCGTACTGCTCCGGAAGGTCCCGCGCGTGGCGACGAGTGGAGGCGCATGATGCCCTGGGTCGGGACGAAGAACCCCGCTCGGCAGGCCGCCGACGGACCGCACGCCGAGGGCACCGGAACCCTCCGGGGCGGCGTGCGCACCCCCGCGCCGGCCCCTTTCCTGCGGCTGACCGGGGACGCGTTCGAGCTCGGCCGGCAGCACGGCGCGGCCCGCGCCGCGGCGCTGCGCGCCTTCCTGGACGACGGCGTGGCCCGGCTGGACCACCTGCTGGACGCCCCGGTGTCGATGGCCTCGCTGATGCCGACGATCACCGCGTTCCAGGCCGAACTGGAGGCCGGCGTCCCGGAACTCGCCGAGGAGATCCGCGGACTCGCCGAAGGCGCCGGGATCAGCCACCCGGAGGCGCTGCTGCTGCAGTTGCGCCGGGAGATCCTCGGGTACCGCAGCACGCACCGGCCGAAGGGCGACTGCACCACCTACGCCCGGGTGGCCGGCCACGACGCGGGCACCGTGCTGGCGCAGACCGTCGACCTCAACGGCAACCTCGACGACCAGACCGCGGTGCTCTCGCTGCGCCGCACCGGGTCCGAGCGCGAGGTCCTGATGCTGAGCTTCGGCGGCCTCCTGGGCTACCTCGGCATGAACAGCGACGGCCTCGCGGTCGGCATCAACCTGGTGCTGGGCGGCAGATGGCAGCCCGGCATTCCGCCGTACCTCGCGGTCCGGCACGTGCTGGACAACGCCGGTTCGGTGGCCGAGGGCCTGGAGGTCCTGCGCGGGCTCAAGATGGCCAGCTCCCGGTCGCTGATGCTGTGCGACCGGCGCGGTGCGGCGTACGCGGAGTTCCTGGACGGGCGCATGCAGGTCGCCGAGGGCCGCCGGCTGCTGCACACCAACCACTTCCTGAACCGGGAGTTCATCCCGTTCGACGAGCTGAACGTGTTCGCCAAGAACTCCTCGCTGCGCCGCCTGGAGGCCTGCGACGTGCGGCTGAACGCGCTGCCGGAGAACGCCACGCCGCGCGACCACCTCGGGCTGCTGTCCACCCCGCCGATCTTCGTGGCGGACAACGGCGACATCCGCCGCGAGCGGACCGTCGCCGTCGCGGTGATGCGGCCGGGGCACGGCGACCTGCACCTGCTGGGTCCGCGGACCTCGGCGGCCCCGCAGGTCTTCACCGCCGGGAGGGAGGGGGCGTGACCGACCGCGCCGAGGGCTGGCTGATCGATCTGCATGCCGAGGACCATCCGTGGGACGACGCGGCATGCCGCGCCGAGCTGTCCGCGGACGAGGCCCGGCGCGCGGACCGGTTCCGCGACCCCGCGGCGGCCGTCACCTACGTGCGCGCCCGCTCGACGGTGCGCCGGGTGCTGGCCCACGTGTTCGGCGGGACTCCCGCGCAGGTGCGGCTCGGCACCGAGCCGGACCGGCGGCCGTACCTGCCGGACCACCCGGACTGGTACGTCAGCTGGTCCCGGACGGCCGGCGTGCTCCTCGTCGCGGTCCGCGACGGTGCGCCGATCGGGGTGGACGCCGAGGTGATCCGCCCGGTGAAGTCGCCCGCCAAGGTGCTGCGCACGTTCTACCCGGACGCGGTCGCGCTCGGCGCGATCGACGATCCGGAGACCTTCCTGTCCGCCTGGACCCTGCTGGAGGCGGCGGTCAAGGCGACGGGGCGGGGCCTGGCCCAAGGCGCCCGCGACGTCCGCTTGTACCGGCCGCCCGGATCCCGCCGCTGCGCACTCGGCGGGATCCGCGGGGCCGGGCCCGTGCCGTGGTCCGGGCGTACCGACCGGTTCGCCGCACCGCGTTCCCCGGTACGCGTGATGACCGCCGTGGTGACGCGCGGACCGGCCGCCCCGGTCCGCCTGAACGCCTGGCGGCTGCCCTGAAGGAAACCGCGGGTCCCGGGACCGATCCCCGGCGGCCCGCTCCAGCGTCCGAATGATGGGAGAACTCCAGATGTTGATCAGTGAGGACCTCCGCCGGCAGATACTCGCGGACCGGTCCCTCGGGGCGGGCAACGTGGTGCACCGGCTGTCGGAGTACGGCCGGTCCCTCGACGAGCAGGTCCTGTGGCTGGACGGCACGTGGCAGTCGCCGGCCGGCGACTTCCCCGAGGTGCTGACCCTCGCCGAACTGCACGCGGTCGTCGAGACCTACGCCGGCTTCTACCGGCAGGCCGGCGTCCGGGCCAAGGACGCGGTGGCCATCGTGTCCACGTCCATCACCGACTTCGCGGTCAACCTGATGGCACTCACCAGCCTGGGCGCGGTCGCGTCCCTGGTGAACGCGAACATGCCGCCGGAGTTCCGCCGCGAGTACATCCGCCGCCAGCACGTCGTCGGCGTGATGACCCGCGAGCCGTGGCACAAGGAGCTGCTGACCCATCTCGACGACGACCCCACGCCGCTGTTCGTCGCGATGCAGTCCGACATCGCGCCGGAGCACCGGGCGCACATCCCGGCCAAGTTCCCGTTCCGGCACACCCCGACCGACCCGATCCTGATCTCGCACTCGTCGGGCACCACGGGCATCCCGAAGGCGGCGTACCACACGCATTCGACGCTGTTCCACGGTGCGCTGAGCCGGCTGGCCGACGGGCAGGACTGCAGCACCCGCAAGCGGCTGCTCGCGCTGCCCGGGCACCACGTCTCGGCGATGTCCAACACCCTGCTCGGGCTGGTGCTGGGCGCTCCGGTGGTGCACTACACGGACGCGAGCGGCCGGGGCGTGCTGGACGGCATCGAGAAGCACCGCCCGGTCATCGTGTTCGGGTTCACCCACACGTTCTCCGAGATGGCCGCCGAGGACCTGGACAAGCGCGACCTGTCCAGCGTCGAGGCCTTCTACGCGTCCGGCGACGCGATGCACCTGGTGCACATCAAGAAGCTCATCGAAAAGGGCGGGCACACCGTGACCGGCCGCGACCTGAAGCCGCGCCCGTCGCCCGGAGCGATCTTCATCGACATGTTCGGGTCGACCGAAATGGGCTACGTGCTCTTCGACTTCGTGCACCGGGTGGGCGGCGCGAACATCGGCCGCTGCATCGGGCGCCCGATGCGGTTCGCGCAGTGCGCTGCGCTGTCCGAGGACGGCGAGGTCCTGCCGCCCGGGCAGGTCGGCCGGCTCGGCGTGCGGTCCGAGTCGCTGACCCCGGGCTTCTGGAACGACAACGCCCGCTGGCACAAGCAGTGGCTGGGCGGCTACTTCCTGACCGGCGACCTGGTCTACCGCGACCCGTCGAACACCTTCTACCACCTGGACCGCACCACGGACGCGATCCGCACCGCGGACGGCTGGGTGTACAGCGCGTACACCGAGGAGCTGCTGCTCGCGGAGTACCCGGACGAGATCCTCGACGTCACGGTGGTCGGACTCGCCGAGGAGGGCGTCAAGTTCGGCTGGGAGGACGAGGGCGTCGCCAAGACGTACGCCCTGGTCGCGCTCGCCGAGGGCGCCGCCCGGCCCGAGGACACCACGGCCTGGGTCAACGCGGCGCTCGGCAAGCACGGCCTGCCGCTGGTGGCCGGTGCGGTGGTCGTCGGCGAGGACGCCATCCCGGTCGGCATCACCGGCAAGGTCCTCAAGCGCGTCGTCCGCGACCAGGCGGAGAAGTTGATCGGCGGCTGCTGATCCCCGCAGCGCGACCCGCGGGGGCGGCAGTCGGCCGCCCCCGCGGTCCCCGGAGAGAGGAAGGCAATGACCGACTACGACGTGATCGTCATCGGCGCGGGGAACGCCGGGCTGAGCGCCGCGGCCACCATGCAGCGCGGCGGCCGGCGCACGCTCCTGCTCGAACGGCACAACGTCCCCGGCGGCGCGGCGCACTCGTTCGTGCGCGGGCGCTACGAGTTCGAGGTGTCGCTGCACCAGCTGGCCGGCATGCACGGCGAAGGCCCGCTGCGCGCGGTCTTCGACATGCTGGACGTCACCCGGCGCCTCGAGTTCGTCATCGACGACGACCTGTACCGCACGGTCGTGCCGGGCGTGCTCGACGTGACGCTGCCCGCCGACTGGCAGGGTGTCATCGACACGCTGGACGCGCACTACCCGGGCAACCGCGCCCAGCTGACCCGCTTCATGGAGCTGGTCCGCGAGACCGGCGTCTGGCAGCTGGTCGCCCGGTCGAGCCTGCACAAGATGCAGGAGATGACCGAGTGGCTGACCGGTCTGTCGGATGTGCGCCGCTACGGCCTCAAGTCGTTCCAGGAAGTACTGGACGACTTCTTCACCGACGAACGCCTCAAGCTCGTGCTGTCCTCGTACTGGAGCTACAACGGCCGGATGCCGTCGCAGTGCCCGTTCATGGACCTGGCGCGGCTGATCACGCTCTACATCGAGTTCAAGCCCTACCAGGTCGTCGGCGGCAGCATGTCGATGTCCTCGGCGATGCTGGACTCGTTCCTGGAGGCCGGCGGCGAGGTCAAGTTCAACGCGAACGTCACGCGGATCATCACGCGCGGCGGGGCGGCCTGCGGGGTGCGGCTGGAGGACGGCACCGAGGTCTCCAGCCGGATGGTGATCTCCAACGCGCCGAGCATCACGACGTACACGAAGATGCTCGAGGACGGCGTCGTACCGGACCGGGTGCTGCGCGACCTGCGCGGGCGGACCATCGGCCCGTCGGCGACCGTGACGTACCTGGGGCTGGACGCGCCCGCGGCCGAGCTGGGCTTCCTGTCGTCGACGAACTTCATCCACGCGGACCTGGACGAGCGGGCCACCGACCGGTCCAGCCGCACGCTGGAGCCGGCCCGGTTCCTGGTCGCGACGTGCTACGACGTCCGGCCCACCGGCTATGCGCCGCCCGGTACTTCGCAGGTCGCGCTGGCCTCGCTGCACTATGCCGCCCCGTGGGAGGCGGTCGCCCCGGAGGACTACGCCGCGGCCAAGTTCGCCTTCGCGCAGACCCAGCTGGAGCTGCTCAAGGCGGTCGCGCCGGGCGTCCGGGACGTGATCGAGGAGGCCGAGGTGGCCACCCCGATCACCTTCAAGCGGTACCTGAGCCAGCCCGGCGGCACCATCTACGGCTTCGAGCAGGACGCCTCGGACAGCTGGCTGTTCCGCGACGAAGACCTCAAGCCGAACGTGCCGGGCCTGGTGTGCATCAGCAACTGGACCGGGGCCGGCGGCTACAACTCGATGATCGTGATGGCCGCCCGGGTGTGCCAGCGGATTCTGTCGATGTGACCGGCGAGACCGACGCGGACGAAAGGAGTCAGACATGACAGCGAATCCGCTGGCCCTGCTGTTCGACGGGGCGGACGAAGTACTCGCCGGCATGAAGCGGGCGGAGGACGCGGGCACCGACCACCCGAACGACGCCTGGGCCGAGATCGAGCCGATCCACCCCAGGAAGCTCGACCTCACGGTCGCCGAGGTCGTCGACGAGACGGTGACCACGAAGACGTTCCGGCTGCGCCGGACCGACGGCGCGCCGATGCCGCCGTTCCTGGCCGGCCAGTACGTCAACCTGCACGTCGAGGTCGACGGCGTGGCGACCAGCCGGGCGTTCTCGATCTCGTCCTCGCCGACGATCCGCGAGTACTACGACCTGACGGTGCGCCGGCTGCCCGGCGGGCGCGTCAGCAACCACCTGATCGACACGGTCAAGGCCGGCGACCGGCTGACCAGCGGCGGGCCGATCGGCACGTTCTTCCACGATCCGCTGTACCACGGGGACGACGTCGTCTTCCTGGCCGGCGGTTCGGGCGTCGCCCCGGCGATGAGCATGATCGGCGACATCGCCGACAACGGGCTGGCCCGCCGGATCACCCTGGTGTACGGCTCGCGCCGGGCCGACGACGTGATCTTCCGCGACGAGCTGGACGCGCTGGAGGCCCGGCTGCCCGGGCTCACCGTGCATCACGTCATCTCCGAGCCGGGCCCGGACTGGACCGGTGCGGTCACCCCGCTGAACGCCGAGCTGATCGCCGAGCTGGTCGGCCCGCTGGCCGGGCGCATGACGTACCTGTGCGGCCCGCCCGGGAAGTACGAGTTCCTCATCAAGGAGCTCATGTCGCTCGGCCACCCGCGCCGGCGCATCCGGTACGAGGACAACAGCGTCGCGGTGCAGCCCGGCGACGACCCGCGCTGGCCCGAGGGCGTGGACCCGCAGGGCACGGTCACCGTGACCGTGCGGGGCCGCAAGGCCATCACGGTGCCGCGCGGCCGGAACCTGCTGGAGGCGCTCGAGGACAACGGCATGCCGCAGGAGGCGTCGTGCCGGTCCGGCGAGTGCTCGCTGTGCCGCGTCCGGGTCTGCTCCGGCGAGGTGTTCCACGCCGCCGAGGCCAAGTTGCGCAAGGCCGACGAGACGTTCGGCTTCGCGCACAGCTGCGTGGCCTACCCGCTGACCGATGTCGAGATCGACTTTTAGCCCGGTTCCTGTTCGACACCCTGCGCACATCCTTCACAGGAGGTTTCGGAAATGCCTGCTGACCTGCGGGAAGTCATGGTCGATGTGCTCCGCAACATGCACTTCGAGGTGGACTCGCTGACCGACGAGACCCCGCTCGGCGACGGCGGACTCGAGCTGGAGTCCCTGTCGCTGGCCGAACTGGTGATGCAGCTCGACGAGTTCGGCATCGAGTTCACCGACGACGAGATGGAAGAGCTTTCCAAGATGACCTTCGGCGAGTTCGCCGAGGAAGCCGCGCGGCGCACGACCGCGAAGTAGCCCGCGCGCCGACGCGTTTCCGGCGCCCGTCCGCGGCGGACGCCGGCCGTTCGACGACCGAATGACGATCCAGGGAGGTGTGACCATGGCCCGGACGGCCAGGGCAATTTGCGTCGTGGGCGCCGGTCCGCGGGGCCTCGCGGTCCTCGAACGGCTGTGCGCGAACCACTCGGACGGGCGCCCGCTGTCGATCCATGTGGTGGACCCCTATCCGCCGGGGGCCGGGCGCACGTGGCGCACCCGGCAGTCCCACCACCTGCTGATGAACACCGTGACCTCGCAGATCAGCCAGTTCACCGACGAGAGCGTGGCCTGCGAGGGCCCGGTCCGCCCGGGGCCGAGCCTGTACGACTGGCTCCAGCCGGTGGACTTCGGCGCCGGGAACATCTGGGCGGGCGCGGAGCGGCTCGGCCCCGACGACTACCCGTCGCGGGCGCAGTTCGGCCGCTACCTGGAATGGGTGCTGGGCCGGATCCGGGCCACCGCGCCGCGGTCCATCCGGATCACCGTGCACAAGGGCACCGCGATCGCCCTGAACGACGATCCGAGCGGGCAGTGCGTCACGCTGAACGACGGCACGCTGCTGGCCGGACTGGACGCGGTGGTCCTCGCCCTGGGCCACGGCTCCAACGAGCCCACCTCGGAGGAGCGCCGGCTGGCCGCGCACGCGGCGCACCACGGCCTGCGGTACATCCGCCCGGGCAACCCCGCCGACCTGGACCTGGACGGCATCGCCGCAGGCGAGACGGTCGGCATCCGGGGGCTCGGGCTGGCGTTCTTCGACGTGCTGGCGCTGCTGACCGAGGGCCGGGGCGGCAAGTACGTCACCGGGCACCGCGGCCTGCAGTACCTGCCGTCCGGGCATGAGCCCGTGCTGTACGCGGGCTCCCGGCGCGGCGTGCCCTACCAGGCCCGCGGCGAGAACCAGAAGGGCGCCGCGGGCCGGCACGAGCCGTGGTTCCTGACCCTGGACGCGGCACGCCGGATCCGCGCCACGCCGGGAGCGACGTTCCGCAAGGACGTCTGGCCGCTCCTGGACGCGGAGGTCCGCACGGTCTACCACCAGGCGCTGGTCGCCGAACGGGACGGCCCGGACGAAGCCGCCCGGTTCCTCGCCGCGTTCCGGGCCGCGTTCGCCGACCCGGACGAGGCCGGGCGCACCGCGGTGCTGCGCCGGTTCGGCATCGGCGCGGACCGCGAGTGGGACTGGGCGGGCGTCGAACGCCCCTGGGGCGAGCTTACGTTCGCCGACCAGGAGGAGTTCGGCAGGTGGCTGGTCGGGCATCTGCACGAAGACGTCCGCAACGCCCGGGGCGGCAATGTCGGCAATCCGCTCAAGGCCGCCCTCGACGTGCTGCGCGACATGCGCAACGAGGTCCGGCTGGCGATCGACCACGGCGGCATCACCGGATCCTCGTACCGCGACGAAGTGGCGGGCTGGTTCACGCCGTTGAACGCGTACCTGTCCATCGGGCCGCCGCTGTCCCGGATCGAGGAGATGACCGCGCTCATCGAGTGCGGGGTGCTGCGGGTGGTCGGCCCGGGCACCCGGGTCCGCACCGACCCGGACGTCCCGGCGTTCCTCATCGGCTCGGCCGCCATCCCGGGTTCGGAGATGCCGGCCACCGCGCTGATCGAGGCGCGCATCCCCGAGACGGACCTGCGGCACAGCACCAATGCGCTGCTGCGGCACCTGCTCGCGACCGGGGCGTGCCGGCCCTACCGGATCCCGGATCCGGACGGCGCCTACGAGACCGGGGGCCTGGAGGTCACCGGGCGCCCGTACCGCGTGGTCGACGCGGACGGGCGGCCGCATCCGCGCCGGTTCGCGTTCGGGGTGCCCACCGAGTTCGTGCACTGGGCCACGGCCGCCGGGATCCGCCCCTGGGTGGGCTCGGTGATCCTCGAGGACGCCGACGCGATCGCCCTGGCGGTGCTGCGCTCATGACCCGCCCCGCTGCCCGCCTCGGTTCCAGCCTCGGATCCCGGCGCGCTTCCCGTCCCGGCCCCGCCCGTCCCGCCCTTCGTCCGCAGGGAGCACCGCAGTGGACCTGACCAGCAGTCACGACCCCGAGATCCTCGGGCTTCCGTTCTACGACGACGGGCACCGGCGCCTGGCCCGCGAGCTGGGCGTCTGGTGCGACATCTACGGCGAGCTGTGGGAGACGGTCCGCCGCATGCACCCGGACGAGGCGGGCCGCCGCCTGGTCCAGCTGCTCGGCGAGGAGGGCTGGCTGGCCGGCCTCGATCCGGCCGCCGGGCCGCCGGAACTGCCCGCCGACTTCCGGGCGGTGTGCCTGGCCCGCGAGGCGCTGGCGTACGCCGAGGACCTGGCGGACTTCGCCTACTCCATCCAGACGCTTGCCGCGACGCCGATCATCCGGTTCGGCGACAAGGAGCAGCAGGCGCGCTATCTGCCCGCGATGGCGTCCGGTTCGCTGATCGGGGCCTTCGCGCTGTCCGAAATGGAGGCGGGGTCAGAGGTCGCCGCGGTCGGGCTGGCCGCGCGGCGGACCGCGGACGGGTACGTGCTGACCGGCCGCAAGGCCTGGATCGCGCACGCCACCATCGCGGACCTGTTCGTGGTGGTCGCCCGGACCGGCGACGGGCCGGGCCCGCTGGGCCTGAGCGCGCTGCTGGTGCCCGCGGACACCCCGGGGCTCACCGTGGAGCCGCTGGAGGCCGTCGCGCCCCGGTCGTTCGGGCATCTCGTGTTCGACGAGTGCCCGGTGCCGGCGGACGCCGTGCTGGGCCGGCCGGGCAAGGGCTTCATCGTCGCCCTGGACCTGCTGGAGCGGTTCCGGATGACGGTCGGCGCGGCCGCGGTCGGGTTCGCCCGCCGGGCCGCGGACGCCGCGCTGGCGCACACCCGCAGCCGGCAGGCGTACGGCGGCACGCTGTTCGACCTCCAGCTGGTGAAGGCGTCGTTGGCCGACATGGAGATCCGGCTGAACGCGTCGG
This sequence comes from Yinghuangia soli, assembly GCF_021502675.1. Lineage (GTDB taxonomy): Bacteria > Actinomycetota > Actinomycetes > Streptomycetales > Streptomycetaceae > Yinghuangia > Yinghuangia soli. The sequence goes on along the minus strand of NZ_JAKFHA010000008.1, from coordinate 145,766 downwards.
CGCTGCTGGTCGCCCGGGCCGCGTGGGAGTGCGACCGGGGCGGCCGCGGCTTCGGCCGGCACTCGGGCATCGCGAAGGTGTACGCCACCGAGGCGGCCCAGGAGATCGTCGATGCCGCCGTGCAGTTGTCCGGTGCGGCCGGCGTGGTCAAGGGCGGGGTGCCGGAGCGCCTCTACCGCCAGATCCGGTCGCTGCGCATCTACGAAGGGGCGTCGGACGTGCTGCGCCTCGCGATCGCCGACGTGCTGGACATGCGGCGGGGCCAAGGAGGCCGAGCGTGACGCACCCTGCCGAGCCGGCCGAGCCGGCCGCGGATCCGCCCCGCTTGTGGCTGCGGTGCGAGTCCCGCGGCACCGAGCGCCGCGCACCGCTGGTACCCGAGGACGCCGCGCGTCTGGTGTCCCGCGGGATCCGCATCACCGTCGAGGAGTCGCCGCGCCGCGTCTTCCCGCTCGACGCGTACGTCGCGGCGGGCTGCACGGCCGCACCCGAAGGCAGCTGGACTTCGGCGCCGGCCGGCACGTACATCCTGGGACTGAAGGAACTCCTCGAGGAACCGGCACAGTTACGCCACGACCACATCTACTTCGGGCACGCCTACAAGGGCCAGCCGGGGGCCGGCCGGCTGCTCGCCCGCTTCGCGGCGGGCGGCGGTGCGCTGCTCGACCTGGAGTATCTGACCGACGATGCCGGGCGGCGCCTCGCGGCGTTCGGCTACTGGGCCGGATATGCGGGTGCGGCGCTCGCCGTCCTGCACCGGCGGGGCATGCTCGGCGGGCCGCTGGTGCCGCTGGACCGGGCCGAGTTGGACGCCCGGCTGCGTGCCGGAGCTCCGTCCGGCGAGGCCCGGGCGGACGGACGGGCCCTGGTCATCGGCGCCCTGGGCCGCTGCGGCCGCGGGGCGTGCGATGCGCTGGAGACCGCCGGGATCGACCCGCTGCGCTGGGACCTGGCCGAGACCCGCGCGCTGGACCGGGACGCGCTGCTGGCCGCCGACCTGCTGGTGAACACGGTGCTGAGCACGCACCCGGTGCCGCCGTTCCTGGTCCCGGCCGACCTCGACTCCCCCGCCCGGCGGATCTCCGTGATCGCCGACGTCACCTGCGACGTCGGCTCGGACTGCAACGTGCTGCCCGTCTACGACGCCGTCACCGACTGGGAGAACCCGGCCCGGCGGCTGCGCGGCGGCGACCACCCGGTGGACGTCATCGCGATCGACAACCTTCCCTCTCTGCTGCCCGCCGAGGCCAGTCGGGCCTTCTCCGCGGACCTGTGGCCGCTGCTCGCGCGCCTGGGCCCCGGGGACCCGGCGTGGCGCCGCTGCCGTGCGGCGTACGCCGGGGCGGCCGATCCGGAAGCGGCAGGAGCCGACGTCAAGGAGGATGCGCATGTCCGCTGACCGAACGCCCGCAGGCAGCACGGTCCATTGGATCGGCACGGGCCTGTCCACCGGCCGGACCGGGCTCCGGCTGGTCTGCGACCGCGCGGCGCGCGTGGTGCTGTGGGACCGGACCGCCGATCGCGGCGAAATGCGTCTGGCCGCGCTCGGGTTGGCCGGGCGGGCCGAGGTCCGCGCGCTCGACCGGGGCGCGCTGGAGGCCGAGGTGAAGGCGGGGGACGTCGTCGTCTCGATGCTGCCCGCCACCGAGCATCCGGAGCTGCTGCGGCTGGCCGTCGCCCGGGGTGCGCACTTCGCCTGCACGAGCTACACGTCCGAGGCGCTGGCCGCGCAGGCCGCCGAGGCGGCCGCGGCCGGCCTGGTGGTGCTGACCGAGTCGGGCCTGGACCCGGGCATCGACCACCTGATGGCGCACGACCTGGTCGCCCGGGCCCGCCGGGCGGTCGGCGACGGCGCCGCGGAGGTGGCGCTCACCTCGTACTGCGGCGGCATCCCCGCCGAACCGGACGAGTTCTGCTACCGGTTCAGCTGGGCGCCGTACGGTGTGCTGGCCGCGCTCGGCTCGCCCGCGCAGTACATCGAGGACGGCGAGGCGCGCACCGCACGGCACCCGTGGGAGGCCGCGCGCCCCTTGGTACTGGCCGGCGAGGCGTTCGAGGTGTACCCGAACCGCGACAGCCTGCCGTTCGCCGCGCAGTACGGCCTGCCCGACGCGTGGCGTCCGACCACCCTGATCCGCGGCACGCTGCGGAACGCGGGCTGGCGGGCCGCCTGGGGCGAGGTCTTCGACACCGTCCTGACCGGCGACGAGACCCGGATCCGGGCGCTGGCGAAGGAACTTGCCGACCGCTACCCGACCACCGAGGCCGACCGGGACCGCGTGGTGCTCGCCGTCGAGCTGACCGTGCGCGACACGAGCGGCGGCGTCCGGTGGCGCGGATCGCATCTGCTCGACCTCACCGGCGACGCCGCCGAGAGCGCGATGGCCCGCTGCGTCGCCGTGCCGCTCGCGCTCGGTGTGGCGCGGATCCTCGACGGGGCGCTCCCGCCGGGCCTCAACCGGGCCGCCGAGGACGCCGGACAGGCCGCCGCCTGGCTGGAGTTCCTCGCCCGGCACGGCATCCGCGGCACGTTCGACGACACGCTTCCCGACCCCTCGGAAGACAGCTCTTGATCGCGCGGCCGCACGCGCCCGGCGGCCCGCGGACCTCAACCGATCCGTTCCACCACATCGAGCGCGGCGATCCGCCCGAAGGAGAGGCCTCAATGGCGCACGAGCCCATTCCCGGTCCCACGCACTACACCTGCCTCGGTGTGGGCGTGGGACCGGCCAATCTGAGCCTGGCGTCACTGCTCTACGGCCGGCCGGGCGTATCCAACATCTTCCTGGACCGGAAGCAGTCCTTCAGCTGGCACGACGGCCAGCAGATGCCCGGCAACGCCTTGCAGGTCTCGCTGTTCAAGGACCTGGTGACGCTGGCCGACCCCACGAACCCGTTCACGTTCCTGGCCTATCTGCACCAGAGCGGGCGGCTGTACCACTTCCTGAACGCGCAGTTCGATGCGGTGCCGCGCGCGGAGTTCCGCAACTACCTTGCTTGGGCCAGCAGTTGCAACGAGAACGTGGTGTTCGGCGAAGGCGTCCGCGAGGTCACCTTCGACGGTGTGTTCAAGGTCCGCACCGACCGGCGCACGCTCACCGCGGACAACGTGGTGGTCGGCGTCGGCAGCCAGCCGCACGTCCCGGCGCAGGTGCTCGACAAACTGGGCCCCAAGCAGTTCCACGTCAGCGACTACCTGCACACCGCGGGCGCGCTGGCCGGCAAGCGCGTGGTGGTGATCGGCGGCGGGCAGTCCGGCGCCGAGGCGTTCCTCGACATGATCTCCCAGCACGGCAGCGCGCTGCCGCGCCGGGTCTCGTGGATATCGCGGCGCGGCAACTTCTTCCCCATCGACGACTCGCCGTTCACCAACGACTACTACATGCCCTCGCACGCCGAATACTTCTTCAACCTGGACCGCGAGGCCCGCGAGGCGTTCAACGCGCAGCACGTCCTGACCAGCGACGGCATATCCGAGAGCACACTGCGCGAGATATACCAGCGCACGTATCTGCACCGCTTCGTCGACGGCAACGTCGACCTGGTGGGCCTCTACCCCAACCGCGAGGTCTTCGACGTCGCCACCGGTCTGTACGGCGGCTGGCAGGTGTCCGCGCGGCACAACGACAACCCCGCGGCCACCGAGCTGTTCGAGGCCGAAGTGGTGATCTGGGCGACCGGGTTCCGGCCCACGCCGATGGACTTCCTGGAGCCGATCGCGGACCGCCTGGAGCGGGACGGCGACGAGTTCCGCATCGACGAGGACTACGCGGTGTACTGGGACGGGCCGGACGACCACCGGATCTTCGTGCAGAACGCGGCGCGCAACCAGCGCGGCCTGGCCGACCCCAACCTGAGCCTGAACGCGTGGCGCAGCCGCCGCATCGCGGACCGGCTGGGGCGGGTGTCCAGCACCGAGCAACTGCCGTCGTTCATCGAATGGTCGACGAAGCTGGGCCCGCAGCCCGGGGACACGCCGTGAGCGGCGCGCACCGCACGGGGGTCGCGGTGGTCGGGGCGGGAGTGCTGGGCTGCCTCATCACCCGCGAGATCCTGGCCGCCGACCCGGGCGCACAGGTGACGGTCCTGGACCGGGACCTGGTGGCCGGCGGGGCGACCCGCCGCTCGGCCGGCCTGCACTTCCCGCGCGGCGCGGTGCCCGAGACCCGGGCGATGGCCGCGGAGAGCCAGCGCTACTACGCGCAACTTGTCGCGGAGCGGCCGGAGTTGCCGATCCACGGGATCGGCATGACGGTGGTCGCGGCCGAGGCGTCCGAGGCGGCGCTGCACGAGGCGTACCTGCCGGAGGCCGGACTGCGGCGGCTGGACGGGGCCGCCGCTGCCGCGGCCCTGCCGGAAGGCGCGGCGGTGCCCGAGGGGATGGCCGCCTGGACCGGCGACGGCTGCCAGTACGCGGACGTCGCCGCTCTCACCCAGGCGCTGGCCGCCGAGCTGCGCCCGGCCGCGGAGTTCCGCGAGGGCGTCGCGGTGACCGGGGTCGAGCCGGGCGCCGACGGCGTCGTGCTGTCCCTGGGCACGGGCGACACCATCACCGCGGACCGGGTGGTGCTGGCGCCCGGTCCGTGGCTGGCCGCCCCGGCCTGGGCGGACCTGGTGGCGCCGCTGGGCGCCCGGGTCAAGAAGATCGTCGCGCTGCACCTCGAACAGCCGGTCGCCGCGCACGACGGCGCGGTGGTCTTCCACGACGAGGACGCCTTCCTGCTGCCCTACCGGCACCGCGGGCACTGGCTGTTCAGCTACACCTGCCCGGAGTGGGGGGTGTCCCCCGACGCGGTGGACCCCGCGCTGACCGCGGAGAACCGCGACCAGGCGCTGGAGGTCCTGGCCCGGTACGCGCCGAAACTGGCCGCCCGCGGCGTCTCGGGGCGCGTCTTCTGCGATGCGTACGGCCCGGGCAACGTGCCCCAGGTGCGCTCGCTCACCGACGACGGCCGGGTGGTCTTCGCGGGCGCGGCCAGCGGCTCCGGCTACCGCTTCGCCCCGGCCATCGCGGCGGCGGCGGTCCGCCTGCTGGCCGGGTCCGCCGCTCCCCCTGTACCGAGTGCTGCCCCGAGTGCGTCCCCGAGCACCTCCTCGACCGCCGGCGTCCCCCGATCCGAAAGGCAGAACCCGACATGATCTACGACCGGTACGACGCCGAGGCCCTCCATGCGGCCTTCGGCATCCGCATGAGCAGCATCGACGGGCTCGGTGTGGGCGCCGGTTGGGGACGGGTCGCCCCGGGCGGGGCGTCCACCAGCCACCAGCACGACGAGACCGAGTTCTTCGTGATCGTCGAGGGCACCGGCGAGTTCGTGGTGGACGGCCGCCGCCACCCCGCGCAGCCGGGCACGCTGGCGCTGTTCGAGCCGTTCGAGTCGCACGTGCTGGAGAACACCGGCGAGACCGACCTGGTCTTCCTCACCCAGTACTGGCGCGACTCCGGCCGGGCCCTGGCGTCGGCCCGGAACCAGAAGCGGACGGGCTTCGGCGGCCGCCCGGTGTTCGTCTTCTCCACTCCCCCCACGCCCAACGGGGACCTGCACCTCGGGCACCTGTCCGGTCCGTACCTCGGCGCCGACGCGTACGTCCGGTACCAGCGCATGAACGGCACCGACGCGTGGCACCTGACCGGCAGCGACGACTACCAGAGCTACGTGGTCGCGGCGGCCGCCAAGGAAGGCCGCGAGCCCGCCGAGACCGCGGCCTACTACAGCGCCGAGATCCTGCAGACCCTCGCGCTCATGGACATCCCGCTCGACCAGTACACGGTCACCGACACCGCACCGGGCTACCGCGACGGCCTGCGCGACTTCTTCTCGCGCGTGGTCGCCTCGGGCTGGGCCTCGGTCGCGGAGAAGGACGCGCTCTTCGACGCGGAGAGCGGAAAGTACCTGTACGAGGTGGACGTCACCGGCGGCTGCCCCGGGTGCAGCGCGCCCACCGGCGGCAACATCTGCGAGGACTGCGGCGAGCCCAACACCGTGGCGGACCTTGCGGATCCGCAGTCGAGCGGGTCATCCGGCGAGCCGCGGCGTGCGCCGCTGGCCCGCTGGTCGCTGCCGCTGCACGTGTTCCGCGACGACGTCGCCGCGCACCAGCGGCTCGGCCGCGTCCCGGCCCGGCTCCGCGAGCTGGCCGACCGGCTGTTCGCCCGCCCCGAGCTGCACATCCCGCTCAGCCACCCGTCCTCGTGGGGTGTGCCGCCCGCGGAGAAGGACGTCGACGGGCAGGTCATCTGGGTCTGGCCGGAGATGTCGTACGGCTTCCTGCACGGCATCGAGGCGCTGGGCGCCCGGCTGGGCAAGGAGTGGCAGGCCGGGGACCCGGGCCACGACTGGAAGATCGTGCACTTCTTCGGCTACGACAACAGCTTCTACCACTCGGTGCTCTACCCGGTGCTGTACCAGCTCGCGCACCCGGACTGGACGCCGGACATCGACTACCACGTCAACGAGTTCTACCTGCTCGAAGGCGCCAAGTTCTCCACCAGCCGGCGGCACGCGATCTGGGGCAAGGAGATCCTCACCCCCGAATCGGTCGACGCGGTCCGGTACTTCCTCGCCCGGAACCGGCCCGAGGACGAGCGCACCGACTTCCGGCGCGACGCGTACGACGCGGTGGTGCGCGACACCCTCATCGGCACCTGGCAGAGCTGGCTGAACGACCTGGGCGCCCGGATCGCCAAGCAGTACGACGGCAAGGCACCCGACTCGGGGAACTGGACGCCGGAGCACTCCGGCTTCCTGGCCCGGCTCGGCACCCGGCTCGACGCCGTCACCGCGAGCCTGGGCAGCGAGGGCTTCTCGCTGAACCAGGCCGCCGCCGAACTCGACGGGATCGTCCGGGACACGGTGCGGTTCGCGCGGCGCGAGGCACGCACCGCGCAGAGCGCCGCCTGGCCGGACGAGACCCGCACGGCCGTCGCGCTGGAGCTGACCGCGGCCCGGCTGCTCGCAGCCGCCGCGGTGCCGGTGATGCCGCGCTTCGCGGGCCGGCTGGCCGCCGCGCTCGGCCTGCCCGAGGCCACCGTGTGGCCCGAGGCGGTCGAACCGGTGCCGCCGGGCACGGAAATCCGGCTGGCGGACGCGGTGTTCTTCACCCCGGCCGCGCTGTCCGCGCCGGCCTCTGACCCGGCCCCCGCGTCGCAGTCCGCGCCGCCGTCCGCCGAGGAGGACGCGGGATGACCGGGGACACCCTGGGCCGGCTCTTCACGGGCGGGCCGGCCCCCGGGCACATAGCCGTCGCCAGCCTGCTCGGCACGCAGAGCATCCCGCTGGCCGAACTCGTCGTGCGCGCCGAGCGGGTGGCGCAGCGGCTGCTGGCCCAAGGCGTACGGCCCGGCGACCGGATCGGCATCCTGGCCGCCAACAGCCTCGAATGGGTCCTGCTGGACCTCGCGGCGCTGCGCCTGAAGGCCGAGACCGCGGGCCTGGAACCGGGCAAGTTCGAGGCGTCCCGGGCGCTGATGGACCGCTACGCGATCACGCTGCTGTTCACCGACCGCCCGGCCGACGCGCCCGGGATCGTGCCGATGGCCGAGGTCGCGGCCTGGGCGGCCCCGGACGGCGCCGCGGAGCCGCTGCCGGTGCTGCCGCCGCCCCCGGACTGGGCGGCCGGCGACGTCACCACCGTCAAGTTCACCTCCGGCAGCACCGGCGAGCCCAAGGGCCTCGGCGCCACCGCGGGCAGCATCGACAGCTCGCTGCTGGCCGTCCAGGAGATCTTCGAACACGGCCCGGGCGACGACTTGTTCGTGTTCCTGCCGCTGTCCCTGCTGCAGCAGCGCTACTGGGTCTACTCGGCGCTGCTGAACGGCCACGACGTCACGGTCAGCACGTACGAGGCGGCCTTCGCGGCGCTGCGCCGCGCGCGGCCGACCGTGGTCATGGGCGTGCCGGCGTTCTTCGAGACCGCCAAGCGGCAGATCGAGGCCCGGCTGCGCCGCGCCGGCGGCGACCGGACCCTCGCCGAGGAGGCGCAGGCCGTCTTCGGCGACCGCATCCGCTACCTGTGGACCGGCTCGGCGCCGGCCGCGCCGAGCATGCTGGGCTTCTTCGCGGACGCCGGACTGCCCATCTACGAGGGCTACGGGCTCAACGAGACCTGCATCGTCACCAAGAACCACCCCAAGGCGCACCGGGACGGCAGCGTCGGCCAGGTGCTCCGCGGCAAGCACGTCCTGATCGATGCGGACGGCGTGGTGAGCGTGCGCAGCGACCATCCGGTCAACGACCACTACATCTACGCCAAGCCGGGCGACTCGGAGCGCATCTTCGGCCCGGACGGGACGGTGCGCACCGGCGATCTGGGCTATCTGGACGACGACGGGTTCCTGTTCATCCGCGGCCGGGCCGACGACGTCATCGTGCTGGACAACGGCAAGAAGGTCGTCGTCCGGCCGATCGAGGAGCTGATGAAGGCCGACCCGGCGATCGCCGAGTGCGTGCTCTTCTGCCCCGGGCAGACCGACTTGGTCGCGGTCGTCTCCCCGGCCGCCGAGGCCGCCGACCTCGGGGCCGTCGCGGCGCGGCTGGCGGCCACCAACGCCGCGGTGGCCGCCGACGAGCGGATCAGCCGGGTCGTCGTCGCCGATCCGCCGTTCAGCATCGGCAACGGCCTGCTGACCTCGCAGTACAAGCCCAAGCGGCAGCAGATCCTCGCCGCGTACCACGATGCCGTCCACGACCCCGAGGAGGGAATCCATGCCCGCTGATGTGGAAACCGCAGCGCGCGAGCAGTTCTCCGCCGTCCTGACCCGCGACGTCGCCCCCGCCAGCCTCGACCTGGACGCCGACATGGCCGGCTCGTATGCGCTGACCTCGCTCAACAAGGTCCTGTTCCTGACCGAGCTGTGCGAGGCTACCGGCGTCGACCTCGCCCACTTCACCGAGGAGGACCTCGCCGAGATGCGCACGCTGCGCGACGTCACCGAGGCCCTCGGCCGGCACGCGGCACCCGCCTCGGCGCCCACCTCGAACCATGGAGCCTGACCTATGACCTGGGCCACCAAGGCGCCCGCCGTCCTGGAAAACGACCACGTGCGCCTCGCGCCGGTGACCGAGGACGACCGCGAGGGCCTGCACGCCGTCGCGATGGACCCGGACATCTGGCGGTACTTCGTCTCGGCGGTCGAGAGCGACGAGGACTACAAGGTCTTCTTCGACACCTGCCTGGCCGATCAGGCGGCCGGGCGGCGGGTCGTGTTCATCGTGACCGACAAGGCGTCGGGGCGGATCGCCGGCAGCATGAGCTTCGGCAATATGGCCGAGGCGGACGCGCGGCTGGAGATCGGCTGGTCCTGGCTGGGCCGCGACTTCCGCGGCAAGGGCGTCAACCGCTGGGCGAAGTACCTGCTGCTGGAGCACGCTTTCGAGCAACTGGGCGCGGAGCGCGTCGAGTTCAAGACCGACATCCTCAACCTGCAGGCGCGGCAGGGCCTCCGCAACATCGGTGCGGTGGAGGAAGGGACCCTGCGGAGCTTCAACTACATGCCGGGCGGCCGGCGCCGCGACGCGATCTTCTACAGCGTGCTGCGCGGCGAGTGGCCCAAGGTGAAGGAACACCTGCTGACTCTCCCCGTCTGAGCGCAGTCACACGGGGGCGGTCCCGCCGGGCGGCGAAGGGTCGCGAACACTGCTGGTACGTAGAGCAGCTGTTCGCGACCCCTGTCGCTTCCGGGGCCTTGCCGCGTGCGGGTCAGGCCCGGGCCGCCGCCTGCTTGGCCGTTTCCTCGGCGGCGCGGGTCAGGAGCAGTTCCTCCTCGTCCGCGGTGAGCGGGACCTCCAGGACGCGCAGCCACTCCGCCAGTTCGCCGTCCCGCAGCGGGCGGTTCTCGGTGGGCTTGCCGGCCTCGCGCACGGTGACGGTCGCCTGGGTGAGGGTGACGTGCCGGCCCGGGAGGTGGCGGGTGAGCATGAGCGTGCGCTTGAAGTGCGACTCGGGGTGGGTGCCCGTGTAGTAGTCGGCGATCACGACGTCGCTGGGCAGCACTTCCAGTTCGTCGGTGGAGTGCATCATCATCCAGCCGCCGTCGCGCCACCGGCGCATGTCCCACACGTCGCCGCGCCGGTCGATGCGGTAGCGCCAGCCGAGGTGCTCGTCCTCGACGCCGTCCTCCAGCGGGACCGGGCGCAGCAGGCTCATGCCGAAGCCGGGGTCGCACAGCAGCCGCTGCCCGTCCACGACGGCCTCGACCACCATGTGGGTGCGGCCCTGCTGCCCGTCCGCGGGGTCGCCGACGCGCCCGAGGTGCCGGCGCACCTCGTAACCGAGCTGCTGGAGTGCCGCGGCGAAGACCGTCGAGTGCTCGAAGCAGTAGCCGCCGCGGCCGCGGACCACGAACTTCTCCTGCAGCGTCGCGAGGTCCACGCCGCGGGGCGCGCCGATGAAGACGTCGATGTCGTCGAAGGTGAAGGTCCGGACGTGCGCCTCGTGCAGTTCGTCGAGCGCCGCTCGTCCGGGGGCCCGGGTGGGGACGCCGATGCGGGCGAGGTATCCGCCGAGGTCGAGGTCGTCGACCTGCCAGAGATCATGTGTGTTCACCGGGCCAGTGAACCAGCCGCATCGCGGCGATGCGGCGGGAGGACGGCCCGCCGGAACGCGTCGGCCGCGGAGCGCGGCAACATTTGCGTTGTTTGATGGTCCCGGAGCACCTTGCCGCGCGCGGTTGCGGCACGGATGGACCGGCAGACCGGCGGACCGGCACGGGAACGGCAGCGGAGGCGGAACGTGGCAGAGGGCATCTGGGAAGTGCGGACCACCTACGGACCGGTGGCCGGACGAGTCGCGGACGGGACGGGGGTCTTCCGCGGCATTCCGTACGCGGCGCCCCCGGTCGGCCCGCACCGGTTCGGCCCTCCGGTCCCGCCGGAACCGTGGCACGACACGCTTGCGGCCGACGCGTTCGGACCCACCCCGCCGCGCTCGACCGCCGGGTTGTTCGACGTCGAGGCGAGCGGGGAGCCGGTACCCGGGGACGGCTGGCTGACCGTCAACGTGTGGGCACCGCGCGAGCGGTCCGGGCCGCTGCCGGTGATGGTGTGGATCCACGGCGGCGCGTTCCTGCGCGGCTCCTCGGCGGGCACGCTCTACGACGGCTCCGCGTTCGCCCGCGACGGAGTGGTGCTGGTCAGCCTCAACTACCGGCTGGGGGTCGAGGGGTTCGGATACATCCAGGGCGCTCCGGCGCCGGCCAACCGCGGGCTGCTGGACCAGCTCTTCGCGCTGCAGTGGGTCCGGGACAACATCGCGGGCTTCGGCGGCGACCCGGGCAACGTCACGGTCTTCGGCGAGTCCGCGGGGGCGATGAGCATCCTGGCGCTGCTGTCCACCGGCACGGACCTGTTCCACAAGGCGATCGTGCAGAGCGGGAGCGCGAGTCTCGGGCAGAGCGTCGACGACGCGCGCCTCATCACGGCTGCGGTCGCCGAAGAACTGGGCATCGACGCCGGTTTCGACGGTTTCCGCACCGTGGACCCAGGCGCGGTCATCGAGGCCCAGCAGCGGGTGCACCAGCTCGTCGTCGACACCGCGGACGCGGGACGGTTCGGGGCCACCACCATCGCTTCGTGCGGCATGTCGTTCCTGCCGGTCGTGGACGGGGATCTTCTGGCGCAGGCACCCATCGACGCCATCCGGAGCGGGGCGGGCTCACACGTCACCCTGCTGCTCGGCACCAACACCGAGGAGCACCGCTTCTTCGTGGCGCCCTACCCGGGCCTGATCGGGGTCGGAGCGGAGGCCTTCAAGGCGCGTCTGGCCCAGTACGGCGTCCCCGGACACGCCTACGACGCCTACGCGGCCGCCGACGAGAAGCCTTACACCCGCGACACTCCGGCCCAGGTGTTCGCGGCCGTGATGACCGACCGGATCTTCCGGATCCCCAGCTACCGCGTGGCCGAGGCCCGCAGTGCCGCCGCCCCGACCTTCGTGTACGAGTTCGGCTGGCGTTCGCCGGCCACGATCAGCACGGAACTCCCTTTGGGTGCCGCGCACATCGTCGAGATTCCGTTCGTCTGGGACAACCTCGGCACGCCCGGTGCCGACGGGTTCATCGGCACCGAGCCGCCCGCCGAGCTGGCGCGGACCATGCACGGCCGCTGGGTCGAATTCGCCCGCACAGGTGCTCCGGAGGGCTGGCCCGCGTACGGCCCGGACCGGGCAGTGCTTGCTTTCGCGAAGCACGACACGCCCGGTAGCGAGGTCGTGCACGACCCGCGCAGCGGGGAGCGGTGGCTCTGGGAGGGCGTGGAGTTCCTCCCGGGCCTGGCCTAGGTCCGGGTCCGGGAGCGGCATCTGGCGGCCGGCGCACGGGCGCTCGGCCGCCGGGCCGCTGCGGGTCAGTCGCGGATCATCCCGTCGGTCAGGGTGATCCACGCCTGAGGCTTCCGGATGGAGATCCGCCCGTCGTTCAGGGAGGTGAAGCAACTGGACTCCCGGAGTGTGGCCTCCTGGCCGGCCGCGTTGCGGAAGAACAGCACGTGGATGGGTCCGGCCATCAGACAATCCCCGACTTGGACACCATCCGGGCCGACGTACCCCGGCGCCCGATACGGCTCCGAGGCCTGGCCGTTCAGCGCGGCGGCCATTTCCTCGGCTTCGGCGTCCGAGAATAGCTTGCTGTCCACCTTCCAGGTGATCTTGGGCGGGGTCGGGGTGACATCTTGGTAGGTCTTGCCGTCCGGGTTGAGGATGGCCCCGGGAGGGGGCGTCCAATAGTCGCTCGTCCCCTGCGTGTAGACGCACAGGAGCATGGCCCCCGGCTTGGCCGGCAGCAGAGGCCCGTCGGAAACGCTGGGGCTGGACGCTTCGGCAAATGTCGCGGGGCAGTCCCGCATCGCCGTTCCGGTCTGCGTGGACAGGCTCGACGGTGTGGCTCCAGGTCGGGCCACGGTGGCCCTTTCCGTTCCGCCGCGCCAGCCGAACGGGTCCACTGCGCCGGTCACCGCAACGGCGGCCACCGCGGCCGCGGCGGCAAAGGCGGTCGTCCGGCGGCGGCGCCGGACCCGCGCCCCGGTGGCCACCCGCGCGTATAGATCGGGGCCGGCGATGACATGTGCCACCTCGCCGTGGAGGGCGTCGCGTACCAGGGCGGCGTCCTCCGCGGTGTCGACTGGGGATTCCGTGCCGTGCGGTCCGATGGTCATGCCGTGACCCTTCCGTTCGAGGGGGCTGCGTACCGCGGGGCGAGTTCCTCGCGCAGTGCCTTGAGTCCTTTGTGGGCTTGGCTCTTGACGGTGCCGACGCTGCAGCCGAGCGTTTCCGCGACCTCGGCCTCGCCGAGGTCGGCGTAGTAGCGCAGCACGACGACCGCGCGCTGCCGGGGCGGCAGGCGGCGCAGGGCGGGCAGCAGCACACCCGCGTTGTCGACGACGGCGTAGGCGTCGCCGCCATCGGCCCGGTCGAGCAGGCCCGCGTCGGCGTGGACGTCGGTCGGGTGTTCACGGGACCACAAGCGGCGGCGCCAGTTGAGGAATGTGCTGGTGAGTACGCGGCGCACGTAGGCGTCGACGTTCTCGCCCCGGCTGACGCGCCGCCACTTCGGCCACACCCGTACGAGTGCGGCCTGCACGAGGTCTTCCGCCTGGTGCCGGTCCCCGGTCAGCAGGACCGCGACGCGCACCAGGTGATCGCGACGCGCGGCTATGTAGTCCTGGAACCCCGGTGGATCATCGGCCATGGACTGCGCCCCCCTTTGTTGTCCGCAGTGACTGTCACCGGCTGAACAGCACGGGCGCACGGAAAGGTTGCCCTGCGATCGGCGCGGGCGGCGGCGCGGCGTGCTGCCCGGGTTCGGCGCGGGTGCGGCTCGGCTTCGGACCGGGGTTCGCCCCCCGGAGTTCCGGACAGGGACAAAGGCCCGTCAGGGACGCCCGTCCGCTGCGTCCAGGAAGCCGGCCACCAGGCTGCGGAAAAGGCCAGGCTCCTCCACCCATGGGCGGTGCCCGGACCGCGGCAGGATCTCCAGACGGCTGCCGGGGTGGAGCGCGGCGGCCAGGCGGGCGGGAGCGGTCCCGATCATTCCGTCGTAGGCACCCGCCAGGACCAGCACGGGAGTTCGTGCCGCGGCCAGGCGGGCCAGGCGCTCGTCGGCCGTGTCCGAGGTCGCCGAGCCGGCGTAGAACGCCTCGCGCAGCCACGGCAGCGCGGCCCCCTGTCCGCGCGCGTACGCGGCCTGCGTCTCGTCGTCCCAGCGGTACCAGAAGAAGGGGGTCAGGTGCGCGCTAAGCACGCTCTGCCGCTCCGCCGTGAGCCCGCCTTCGGCGAGCCGCCGGTCAGCCTCGGCGGCACTCGCGTACCAGGGCTCGGCGGAGCGTGCGGCACGCAGCGCGGCGATTTCGGCGGGGTCGGGTTCGCGGGCGGCGCGGCCGACCGGCGTCACCAGGACGAGCCGCCGGACGCGCTCCGGGTGCGCGGCCGCGTACTCCTGCGCGACCAGGCAGCCTGCCGAGTGGCCGAGGACGTCGACGCGGTCCGCGCCCAGATGGCCGCGGAGCGCCTCGACGTCGCGGGCCTGCGCGGTGAAGGCGACGGTGGACCGGTCCTGCGGGACTCCGGAGCGGCCGGTGGCGCGCGGGTCGAGGAACACCGCGTCGCGGTCCCGGCCGAGACCGGCGAGGTCGTCGAGGTAGCGGGCGTCCATTCCCGGGCCGCCGGGCAGCACCAGTAGGGGCACGCCGGTGCCCGTACCGGTGCGCTCGTACCACAGCTTGGTGTCGTCCCAGGACGTGTAGTTCGGCATGGGCCATGATCGACTTCCGGCCCGCCCGGGGGCAAACATGTTCCCGGGCGGGCCGGCGGTGCGGACCGGTCAGACGCGGACGCTGAAGGCTCCGGCGATGTCGGTGAAGTCCTGGTAGATCACCTCCCGGCCGTCGATCACCGCACTCACGAAGCCGCGGACGATGCGCGATTCGCCGGGTCCGAACGACACGACGGGCACGCCGCTGTCGCCGGTGACCGCGGCCGGCGAGAAGTTGTACTGGCGGGCCAGCACGCCGGTCATCGTGTACGAACCCAGCCGGTAGACGTGCTCCTTGGTGACGACGCGGTTGCCGCACGGGATGCGCTGGTGGATCACCATCGAGTTGTAGCCCAGGTGGCAGACCTCCTCGCCCAGCTGCGAGTGCCCGGCACCGCCGAGCAGGTCGCGCGTGTAGCCGCCCGGGTCCAGTCCGTCCCAGGTGCGCGGGTAGCTGTTCGCGTTGATGAAGGCGACGTCGTAGTTCGGGTTCCAGATGGTGGCCTGCCCGATGTACCCGTTCAAGTGGGTGTAGAGGTGGGCGTTCGGGCTGGTGCAGTGCGCCGCGGTGGTGATCCAGCGCCCGCCGTTCCGGTCGACCACCGGGATGCCGGTCGTGCACCAGGCGGCTGCCGGGTTGTCCGGGTGGACGCCGATCGCGGCGGCGCCGTAGAACGGCGACGTGTCGGAGACCCGGCTGGCCGTCGGCACGGGCGCGGAGCCCTGCTCCGCGATCAGGCCGAACTTCCCGCCGGCCGGTGCCGTCGCCGAACGTGCGCTCGCCGCAGCCGAGTTGCGGTATTCCTCCACGGCGGCCGGGCGGTCGACCTGGATCTTGACGGCGCTGCCGTCCGACAGCCACGACGCGCCGAACACCTGGAACGGGAGGTCGGTCGCCTCGACGAGCCGGACCGCCTCGGCCTTGGCCTCCAGACGCGTGTTCTTGCCCTGCGCGACGGTCAGCGGGGTCATGTCCACACCCGGGTCCAGCGCGCGCATGGCCGCGACGAACTCTCCGGCGCGGCTCGGGTCGGTCAGGTAGAGCGTCACCTTCCAGGACGCCGGGTCGTTGTCGACGCCCGAGAAGATGTCCGCCCGCGGCCCGCGGCCGATGGCATCCGCGGCGCGCCGGGAGGCTACCCGTGTCGTCGGCAACACGGAAGATGGCCAACCGACTAGCGCGGAAGGTCAATTTGCTTACGCATCAAGGGTGTTCGTCCGACTTTCAGAGGCTTCCACAAAGTCGGCGGACTCGGCGGACTCGGCCTCGGGGGCCAGGTGGATCGGGTTGCTCCAGGCGCGTCCGCCGGCGGCGTCCTCGACGGTGACGCGGCAGTGGCCGTGGCCGAACATGGCGACCGGGAGGGTGGCATGCGTCAGGTCGTCGCCTTCGATCACCTGGGCGCCCGGGGTGCATCCGGTGAGCAGGATCTTGCGGACGGGAGAGCAGCGGACGGTGACCAGGCCGTCGGTGAGGGCGACGTCGTGGAGTTCGGGGCCGGTGCTGGAGTAGTAGTGGCCGGCTATGAGGGCGGCCAGCAGGGCGTCGGGGTCGAGGGATTCGGCGCGTACCTGCACCCAGGCCAGGCAGCCGGGCGGGTCCTGCGGCTGGAAGTGCGCGTCGTCGGCGGCGTACGCGCTCAGGCGGTGCCCCCGGTTGAGCAGGACGTCGGTCAAGTGCCAGCTGTCGCCGCGGTCTTCGCGGGCGGACAGGGCGTTGTGGATCTCGACGGCGTGCGCCGCGTCCAGGGACTCCGCGTCGGCGAGGGTGAGCAGCGACGCGGCCGGGTGGGCCATGCCGATGAAGGCGCCCGCGTCGCGGGCCCGGCGGGCCAGCTCCGGTCCGGTCTCACCGTGTTCGGGTGCCTCGAAGCCGAGCGGAAGGCCCACGGCGATGATGTGCCACTGCTGTCCGGCCTCGGTGACGGGCGCATGCAGTTCGGCGCCGAGCAGGGTGGTGAAGTCGGGGGTGCGCAGCCATCGGGTGTCGGTGAGCGGGTAGCCGTACTCGGGCCGGAAGTGGTCGGTGAGGGCGAGGAAGTCGTAGCCCGCCTCGCGGTAGATGCGTACCGTCTCGGCGGGCGGCAAGGCGCCGTCCGAACGGTCGGAATGCGTGTGCAGATTGCCTCGCCAGAAGCGACCGGGCCGGCCAAACGGCAGTGCGTGCACGTTCGTTCCCCGTCCTCGAGGCGCCCGCGAACGGCACGGCGGGCGCGCGGACGTTCATCGTGGCGGCCGCGGGGTCCGGCTGCCAAGCCTGCCTCCGCGCACGGGTGCATCGGCAGGCCTCGGTGGCCGGGCCCCGGGCGGCGGGTCAGCCGATCAGGCGCTTCGCGAGGTCCGCGGCCACGTCTTCGTGCGCGGCCACGACCAGCGGCAGCGCGTTCCCGCCGGCGAGCTTGAACGGCGCGCCGTCGAGCGTGGCGGACACGCCGCCCGCCTCGGCGACGAGCAGCAGGCCCGCGGCGTGGTCCCAAGGCGACTCCCACGCGTAGACGAGCCCGTCGGTGTCGCCGCGTACCAGGTCCACGTAGTCCAGGCCGGCGGACGTGGACGCCTGCTGGGTGAAGTCGGGCCCGTGGAGGCGCGCCAGCATGGCGCCTTGTGCGGGCGTGAGGAACTCCGGGTCGCTCATGTGCAGCCTGAGCGGACCGGCGTCGGCCCGGTGCTCCGGCACGCGGACGGGGCGCCCGTCGCATACGGCTCCTTCGCCCCGGCGCGCGGTGGCGAGGATGCCCAGGGCGGGCGCGTACGTCCAGGAAGCCAGCAGGGTCCCGGCCTGGGCGAGCGCGACGAGCATGCAGAAGCGCTCGTCGCCGCGCACGAAGGCGCCGGTGCCGTCCACCGGGTCGACGATCCACACGGGGGCGTCGCCGTCGAGGCGGCGCAGCGCCTCCGGATCCGCGTGCACGGCCTCCTCGCCCACCACCAGCGAGCCCGGCAGCAGGGCGGTGAGTCCTTCGGTGAGGCGCTCCTCGGCCAGCCGATCGGCCACGGTGACCAGGTCGCCCGGCCGCTTCTCGGCGATGTCCGCCGCGGCGAGCGCCCCGAAGCGGGGCAGCACCTCGTCCCCGGCCACTTGCATCATCAGGTCGGTGACCCGCCCGGCATCCCGTGTGCTCATCACCCTTCCATCCAAGGCCCCCCGAGCCGGAACGGCAATCCGCGAGCCGCGCTTCGGCCCGGCATCAGCTCCGCCCGGCCCCGCGCCGGTACCCCGCGCGGGGCCGGGCGCATGCTCAGGCGCCGATCAGCTCGGTGACCAGCCGGACGGCCTCGGGGACCTCGACATGGTCGTCCGGGGTCGCGCCGAAGTGGCCGCCGGTCGGCGTCACGACGGCGGTCGCGCCGAGGCCCTCGACGAACAGCCGGACGTGCTCGGTCGGGTCGGGCTGGTTGACCGGGTCGTCGATGGCCTGGAGGACCCGGAACTGCCGGGCTGCGCGGCGGATGCGCGCCCAGTCGAAGCCGCCCTCGAAGAACTCGGCGAGCTCGTCGTACCCGACCTCGTGCGCCGACGCGGCGACCAGGAGGACGCCCGCGAAAACGCCCCCGGCGTCCGCGTCGTGCTGCTCGAGGAAGCGCAGCACGTTGACCGCGCCGATGCTGTGCCCCACCAGCACGGTGTCCTCGGCGGGCCCGGCGGCCGCCACCGCCTCTCCGTATGTCTTGCGCCACGGTTCCAGCCGCGGTGCGTTCGTCTCGGGCAGCCGCGGCACGGTGACCCGGTGGCCCGCCCCGGCCAGCTGCTCGGTCAGGTACGGGAACCAGACGCTGTCGTCACCGGCACCGTAGCCGTGCGAAACCACGATCTCGCTCATGTTCGATCCACTCCCCTAATCGAAACGCACCGTCGCGTTTCGATTAACGTAGCACAACTGCTAGCGTGGGCAAGTGCCCACCGGAGAAGCCCACCCCCGCCGCGTCGGCGGCCGGATCCGAAGCCAGGACGCTCATGACGCGGTCCTCGCCGCGGCGATCGAACTCGTCGAGGAGCTCGGCTACCAGGCCGTCACCATCGAGGGGATCGCGAACCGCGCGGACGTCGCCAAGAGCACGATCTACCGGTGGTGGAAGTCCAAGGCGCTGCTGGTCCTGGACGGCTACCGCACGGCGGTCGGACAGCGGATGCCCGAGCCGGACACCGGATCCCTCGCGGGCGACCTCACCGCCTTCGCCACCGCCCTCTACGGTGTCTCCGAACATCCGCTGCGGGTACGGACGTTGCGCGGCCTGATGGCAGAGGCCCAGCTGGACCCGGCTTTCGCCCAACCGTTCCGCGAATGGGTCGAAAGCCGGCGCGCGGTCGTGCTGACCCTGCTCACCCGCGGCGCGGAACGCGGCGAACTCCCGGCCGACGCCGACCTGGAGGCCGCGACCGACCACCTCTTCGGCCTGTTCTGGTACCGGCTTCTGGTGGGCCACCGGCCCCTCACGGCCAAGGAGGCTCCGGCGCACGTCGCCCAGCTGCTGCAGGGGCTCGGCGGCACGGAGAGCCGGTAGGCCCGCCGCGCCGGGAAGGCCTCGGGTCCCTTCACCGCGGGAAGGCCCCGGAGGCCGATCGTGTTGTCCTCCGCATGGGACTCACGCAGGTGGAGCACACCGCAGTCGGCCTCGGTGCGGATCCCGGTCCGTACCGGGACCGGGACCTGGACGTCGTCGTCATCGGCGCGGGCCAGGCCGGGCTGTCGGCCGCGTACCACCTGCGCCGGGACGGCCTGAGCTTCGTCGTCCTGGACGCCGACCCGGCCCCCGGCGGCGCGTGGTCGCACCGCTGGCCGTCGCTGCTCATGGAGTCGGTGCACGGCGTCCACGACCTGCCCGGCATGGCCTTCCCCGAGCCGGACCCGTCACGGCCGGCCCGTGAGGCGGTCCCCGAGTACTTCGCGGCGTACGAGCGCACGATGGAGCTGCCCGTCATCCGACCGGTACGCGTCACCGCCGTCCGCTCGCGCGCGGACGGCCGCCTGGAGGTCTCCACCGACTCCGGCACCTGGACGTCGCGCGCCCTGATCAACGCCTCCGGCACCTGGCGGCGCCCGTTCCGCCCGTACTACCCGGGCGCCGGCGACTTCCGCGGCCGCCAACTGCACACCGCCGACTACCGCAGCGCGGACGAGTTCCGCGGGCAGCACGTCGTCGTGGTCGGCGGCGGCACGTCCGCGATCCACTTCCTGGCCGAGATAGCCGCGGCGGGCGGTACCACCACATGGGTGACACGGCGTCCCCCGCAGTTCACCGACGAGCCCTTCACCCCGGAGCTCGGCCGCCAAGTGGTGGCCCGCGTCGCGGACCGCGTGCGCCTCGGCCTGCCCCCGGAGAGCGTCGTCTCGGTCACCGGTCTGCCGCCCACCCCGGCCGTACGCGCGGCCCAGGCCCGAGGCGTCCTGCACCGGCTCCCGATGTTCGACCGCATCACCCCGGACGGTGTCGCCTGGGACGCCCCTGACGGCCCCCGGCACATCCGCGCCGACGCCATCCTCTGGGCCACCGGCTTCCGCGCCGCCCTCGACCACCTCGCCCCGCTGGCGCTCCGCGAACCCGGCGGCGGCATCCGCATGGACGGCACCCATGCCGCCAAGGACCCCCGTATCCATCTGATCGGCTACGGTCCGTCCGCCAGCACCGTCGGCGCCAACCGCGCAGGCCGGACCGCTGCGGACGCCATCACCCGGCTCCTGGCCGAGCGCGACGCGGGCGGCCGGGCCGCCTGACGCCTCCCCCGGCGTCGCCGTACGCGCCGGAGGGGAGGCGGTTGCTCACATCGGCGGGTTGTCCATGGCGTACAGCAGCGCCGGGTAGGCACCGGTGAAGGCGAAGACGAACGTGTGGAGCCGCATCGTCACCGAGATGCCGAGATGGAACAGCACGCCGCAGACAAGCCCCGCGAGCATGACCGTCCCGTCGAGTACCGGCGCCAGGAACGGCACCGCAATGAAGGTGACTTCGAAGAGCATCACGCTCCATGCCATGCCGAGGGCGAACGTGCGATGACGGCGGAGCAGCGCGGCCAGCCGCGGTGAGCTGTACGCCTTTGTACTCAGGATGCCGGCGAGGCATGTGCCGTCGCGCCACACCGGCGAGACCAGCTTCGCGATGCCGGCGATGAGGTAGCTCAGGATCAGCTGGGCCGCGAGGAAGTAGAGGAACAGCCGTCCGTACCGCTCTCCGGCGACCAGCGCGGCGGTGCACGAGATCATGGCGAGGGCGAACATCTGGTCCGCGCCGTCGAGTCCGTAACTGCTGCGCTGCAGGGTCAGGACGGCGCATGCGGCCAGCAGCAGGGCCGCGACGGCGGCCGCCGGGGTCGGCGCGGCGAGGGCCACGACCGGAGCCGCCGCTCCCGCCGCGAACTGCACGGCCAGCGCCACCCGGTAGTGCTCCCACGTCGACAGCCACAGCAGGGCCGCGTTGCTGTCGCGGCCGGACGCCTCGACGGCATAGGTGAGGACACCGCTGGGCGCGTACTCGTGCCGCACCCGCAGGTCGCGGGCCGCCGAGACGGCCAGCCCCAGACCACCGATCGCGAGCACCTCGCGGGCGGCGACGGCCGCGGTCAGCACGTGCCCACCCGGGCACGCGGAGGCTCCGGTACGGTCCGGGCCGGCGGCTCCGCATCGAGACGGTGCGTCGCCGAAATGAACAGCACTTTGGGGCTCTCTTCCCCGTGGTCCGTCGCCACGATCACGAATTGCACGGCCTGGGTCCGCGGGTCGTGCGGGGCGGCGGCGACGCGGTTGAGGAGTTGCACGTACGGCGTGCTGACCATCACCTGCGCGGCCTGCATTCCCTGGAGCGGATCGGTCGGCTTGCGCCCGTCCTGCCCGTCCTGCCCCGCGGAAACGCGTGACCGGACCAGGAGTTCGCCGATGCTGTCGGTCACGGCCTTCTCCGTACGCCCCTTGAAAAGGTCCGATCCCGCAGCACTGGACCACACTTCGCGGAACGGGCCCGCTCCCTGACCGCCGAACACGTCCCGGTACAGCAGCACCCGGTCGTCGCGCGGCGGGTTCGGGGCGAAGAACGACCACGAGGGGATCAGCGAAAGGCACCAGGCAGGCAGGCGCTGTCCGATCGGATCACCGACGCGCGGCAAAGCGAACAACACGGTCACCACCAGCCACGCCACCAGCACCGCGACGACAACGACTTGCCCCACCGCACCGGCCACTCCCCCGACGTCCGCGCCTCCGAACTGCACAGAGCCGAGACTTCCGACCTCCGCGGATCCCCTCGCAGCCATGTTCATGCGATCCTCCGCCTACGACTCGCCCAGCATGCGCCGGCGCAGAAGCAGCAACTCGGCGACCGAAGCAGCGGCTTCCTGATCCTTGCCAAGGACCTCCGCAACGTCGGACTCGGGGATCGCTCCCCCGTCGAACACCCCCAGGACCAAGCAGCTACTGGTCCTCTGGTGCTTCCTGTCCAGTTCCCGTTGGATGTCGCGCTCGATGTTCCTCGTGATCTGGTCCATGACACAGTTGATGTCGTGCGGCCGCCGCGACCCCACGTGGATCTCGCGCATGGACGGGTCGATGGAGCCCAGGAGTTGCTGCTCGAGCGCGGACAACTGCGGCGCACGGCGCAGGATGAGGTACTCGACTTCCAGCGACGCACTCGCGGGTCCTTCCGAGGACCGCCGATACTCGACGATCTCGAAGTCACCGGGCGCGATCTCGCCTCCGGTGTACGGGAAGAGCACGGTCCCCCAGGGTGCCCCGGTGGGGATGGCACCGTGCCGGTAGAGCGTCCGACCGGCACACCGGATCTCGAAGTAGGCCGGGGTCTTCACGAGTTGCTCGACGGCCTCCTCCTCCGTCGACCAGGGAGCCACGAAGTCGCCGATGTCGGCGTCACGCACGGCGGCCCAGTCGCCGCTCCCGACAGCGTCACGCAGGCGGCACCAGGCCGGGGCCGCGGGGTCGCCGACGTACACGACGATGGAACCGGGCGGGGGCAGCATGCCGCCCAGCGGCACGTCGTCCAGCCGGGTCGGCACGTCGATCACGTCGAACGGCGGTTTGACGACCAGGCGGTGTTCCCGGTCCTGGTCGAGGTGCACGGACAGGTCAGAAACCATGGTTCGCTCCAAAGGCGATGAGGGCGAATGGCCGCAATTCCGAAAGGAAATGAACCCCAATGCCCGCCCTGATCCGACGCGGGCGACACCAACGGATGTCGACCTGGCGGCAATTGGCGGGAAGATCATCGACAACAAGTTGGATGGACCGTCACCCTCAGGCCTTCGCCAACCCGCACCCCCGCAAACGCAGACCCCAACAGGTTCACCCGATCAGCCGCGGAGCACACAGCGCACACCAGGGAGCACACCCGGCGCACACTCACGCGCCCGCCGTGCGGCACGTGCGCAACCTCGAACCTCGCTCCCGACCAGACGAGTTCCAGAGCCACGCGACACCCAGTGCCGCATGATCCGACTGGCGCCGCCACCCGCGTTGGGCGGCGGCACAACCGTTAGCTTTCCAGCGCCGCGCCACCACCCATGCCCTCGTACGACGATGGCCGGCCGTACTTCTCGCAGCCGTTCCAGTTCCCAGTCGAGCTTGGTCTGCGCCGCCGCCCGATCCGGGCGGCGGCGCAACCGATCGATTTCGCCCTCGTACGGGAACCCCCAGGCCACCCTCGCGGATCCCGCACGGTCCATCTCAGTGGGCGCCGCAATCTTTGCCCTCGGGTTCCTACGCCTGCCAAGCCAGGTGCAGGCGGGCTCATTTGCGCTGCCGCCCGTGACGGGCGGCAGCGCGGCTCCTCCCGCGTACGCCCCGAGCCACGCGTACGCAGCAGCCCGGAGTGTGGCCCAAGCGCACAGCAGGTTCGGTTGCGCGGCGCTGCCGGGGCAGCGCCGCGCACACACCGAGGCCGTCACATGCACGATCCGACAGGCATTCGTCATGGCGCGCCCGCGATTCGCGCGCGCGCCGAATCCCAGTCTTGGTTCACGAGTCGAGACGCGTCGCCCAGAATCAGTCGGATTCCCTGCGCCGCCGCCCGAAATGGGCGGCGGCGCAATCCGTCCGCTTCGCTCGTACAAAGAATCCAGACTGACTCTCCAGGGTCCGTACGCCCTTCTCCAGCACTGCATTCCGTACTCGCGTCCCACTTCACGTCGTACGCAACGGCTGCTCCCCGTGCGCGCAAACTTGAGGATCTGCTCCGGCCAGACACGTTCCCAGCGCTCGGCCATCCGGACGCGGTGCAGTCCGAGCCCTCGCGTACGCAGCAGCGCCGCGGCCCGGTGGGGCGGCGGCGCTGCGGTGGGTCGGTCCCGGAGGGATTAGTCGGCGTGCCAGTACTTGAGGCCGGATTCGATGGATTCGATGATGCGGGGGCGGAGTTCGTTGGTGGCGATGACGGCGTCCACGGAGCCGACCTCGACGGCGCGGTGGATGCTGTGGATGCGGTCGAACTCCGCGGCGACCTCGCCGAGCTTTTCGGCGCGGACGCCGGCCTGGGCCTCGACGAGGCGGGCGTGGTGGGTGGCGCGTTCCGGGCCGGTGGCGGCGGAGGCCAGTTCCTGGAGGGCGGTGACGCGGGGGTCGTTGGCGGTGCGCTTGTTGACCTCGGCGGAGAAGACGACCGCTGCGGCCGGGGCGCCGCCAAGGACGGAGGCGAAGGAGCCTTCGAGGGCGAGGACCGTCATGTTGGGGTTGAGGGCCTTGGAGAAGACCACGAAGGCGCCGCCGTGGTAGCGGGAGATGACGACGAAGACGATCGGGCCGTCGAAGTTGACGATGGCGCGGCCGATTTCGGCGCCGTACTCCAACTGGAGCTTGCGCATCGACTCGGGTGAGCCGTCGAAGCCGGAGAGGTTGGCGAGGACGACCAGCGGGCGGTTGCCCGAGGCGGAGTTGATGGCGCGGGCGGTCTTCTTGGACGACTGCGGGAAGAGCGTGCCCGCGGTGTAGGTGTCCGGGCCGTCGGTGGGCGGAAAGCCGCGGCGGGGCACCGCGCGGGACTCGATGCCGACGAGGCAGACCGGCCAGCCGCCGATGTGGACGTCCTGGACGACCGAGGTGTCGGCGTCGGCCATGCCCGCCCAGCGCTCCAGGACGGGGTGGTCCTGGTCGGAGACCGCGCGCATGACGGTGCGGATGTCGAACGGCTTCTTGCGGTCCGGGTTGTGCTCGGCCGAGAAGATCTGGCCGACGGTGCTGAAGCCGCTGTCCGCGAGGGTGTGCGGGAAGGGCGAGACGTCGCGGTCGACCGGGTCTGTGGTCTCGGCCTTGCGCGGGGCGTACTCGCCGGGCTCGACGTACGTGTGGTCGTAGTGCGCCATGAGCACGTCGCGCGCCGAGAGGAGGTCCGGGGCCCAGTACTGCGCCTGGCCGTTGGGGCCCATGACGCGGTCGTAGCCGCCGATGCCGAAGTTGTCCTCGGCCGAGACGCCGCCGGAGAAGTCGAGCGACTGCTTGCCGGTGAGCACCATCGCCGAGTCGGGGGTCATGATCAGCACGCCCTTGGTGTGCATGAGCATGGTGGCCTCGGCGTTCCAGTACGGCTGGGCGCCGACGTTGATGCCCGCGACCACGACGTTGATCTCGCCGCCGTCCTGGGTGAACTCGACGATGCGCTTGAGCGCCGCGGCGACCCAGTCCATGTTCTCGGTGCCGGAGTCCATCGAGATCCGGGCGCCGGAGGAGAGGGCGTACCACTCCAGCGGCACCTTCATGCTCTCGGCGAGGTCGAGTGCGGCGATCACGCGCCGGCACTCGGGCTCGGAGAGCGCGCCTAGCGACTTGGTGGGGTCGCCGAGCAGGACCACGCGGGTGACGCCCTGCGGGTGGCGCGGGGTCGTGGTGCGCACGACGCCGGCGACGATCGCCGCGGTGTTCTTGCCCTTGGGCCGGTCCGCGGGCACGAGCTTGTGCTCGGCGTCGAGGTCGTACTCGGTGAACTCGCCCAGCATGCCGGTGAGTTCGTACGGGTAGACGGTGTTGCGGGCGGCTGCGCGCAGCACCTTCTGCCGGTAGCCGTCCAGCGGTGCGACCGGCTCGTCGGACGGTACGCCGATGGTCAGTTCGGCGTGGCCGGACGGGTCGTACGTGATGCGCACCGCGGTCTTGGCCAGCTCGCCGGTCTCCTTGTCGCGCTGCCGCGCGATGAACAGGATCTCCTCGAGCCCGGCGCCCGCGGTGGTGGGCCGGATGCGCGCGGCCAGCATCGCCATCTCGGTGCTGCTGATCTCGCTGGCCGGCCACACGTACAGCACGATGCGGTTGGTGTTGAAGCGGTTCTTGGACGGCCGCTGCGACTGCACGCGCCGCAGCGAGTCCAGGCACGCCGCCAGGGTGTCCTCGGCGGTCGGCAGCGCGACCAGGCGGCCGTCGTGGTCGCGCAGTTCGGTCAGGTCGCGGATCTGCGCGAAGGCCACGAAGCGGTCGTCCGCCGGGTTCTCCCGGGCCACGCATTGGAAGAGGTAGACCTCTTCGTCCGAGGACGGCAGCCGGGTGAGGTCGAACGCGTCGAGCCGCTCCATCTGCATGCGCTGCGCGATGTACGGGTGCAGGCCGCGGATGAGGCGTTCCTCGGTCATCCCGGCGTCCGAGGGCCGGAAGGTGAAGTGGTGGTGCATGACCGCACCGCCGCTGCCCGCCACGGTCGCGGTGACCCGGCGGACGCTTTCGGGCAGCGGGTACGCGGCGACGACCTCGTGCAGCGCGGCGGCCGCGTCCGCGGAGTCCTTGGGCTGGTTCTCCCACGCGAGGTAGATGTCCGCGTCCACGGCGGCGCCCTCGCGGCCGGCGAGTTCGCCGAGGCCGCGCAGCGCGCTGCCGAAGTCCTCGAAGTCGACCGCGGCCGAGACCACGGACGAGTCGGCGCGCTGCGCGATGACGAAGGTGCAGCCCTCGACGTCGGCGGTGCGCACCTCGGTGAGGCCCTTGTTGCCGTAGTACCGCCGGGTCAGCACCTCCAGCATGGTGGTGTTGTCCGGGGCGTTGCGGTTGAGGCGCTGGCCGAGGAGCCGGACGAGGGGCTCGGTGCTGCGCACCATTTCGGCCACGCGCTCGGCGCGGTCCGGGGCGTCCGGGTGCGCGTCGAGGTGCCGCAGGTGCTTGCGCACGCCGGCGTAGACGCGGGCGCGGTTGCGGCGCAGCAGCGGCTGGCCGATCCACGCGAAGACCACGCCGAGGGCGAGGTCGGCGACCACCGGGAAGCGGACCTGGGTGGCCGCGACCAGGCGTTCCAGTACCAGGCCGACCGGCTCGCGCAGGGCGTCGCCGGGCGGCAGCTCGCGCATCCAGGTGCGCAGCACGCGGGCGACGACCGCGGTGTCGGCGGCGGCGCGCTGCTGGGCCAGGAAGATGCGGAAGACCGCGGCTTCCAGCTCCGGCGAGCGGGTCAGGTCGGTCACGCCGTAGTGCTCGAGCGCCTTGGCGAGCTTGGCCTGGAAGGACGCGGGCAGCGCGGCCCGGTCGACGTCGAGGCTCTGCAGGTACGCGTGGAAGTGCTCGCGGGCGCTGAACGCGTGCCCGGTGCCGTCCTCGCCGGCCGGCCGGTTGCGGCTCAGTTCGGCGAGGTCGGCGAAGAGGCCGACGAGTTCGAGTTCGGCGGTGAGCGTGCCGGTGTCCACCGCGAAGTCGCCGGCGGTCTCCGCGCGGGCCGCGAAGTACTCGTCGAGGACGCGGAGTTCGTCGTGCGGGTCGACGTCGTAGCCGAGCAGCAGGCTGCGCAGGTCCTCCAGCGCGCGGGCGGCGCGGGCGGCGGGCGGGGCGATGCCGTTCGCGGCCGGAAGGTCGAGTTCGACGGTCTCGACGACGGTGTCCTCGTCCGCGTCGCCGATCGGTTCGAGGCGGAGCAGCGGCGCCCCGGTCTCGACCTGGCTGCCGACGGTGACCGAGCACTCCTTGAGCCGGGCCTTGAACGGTGCGCGCAGCACCGTCTCCATCTTCATGCTCTCCAGGACGAGCACCGGTGCGCCGGCCTCGACCTCGGCGCCGACCGCGAGCGGCGTGGCGACCACGAGCGCGGGGGCCGGGGAGCGGACGACGCCGCCCTCGTCGCGGCCGACGCGGTGCGTGACGCCGTCGACCTCGACGAGGTGGATCGGTCCGTGCGTGTCGGTGAGCAGCCGGAAGCGGGCGCCGTTGACGGAGATCCGCCCGGTGTGCCGGTCGAAGCGCTCGAGCTCGACGTCGGCGACGCGCTTGTCCTCGCCGGCCTCGATGCCGACCCGGAAGCGGCGGGCGCCGATGCGGGCGACGCGGACGCGGTAGCCGACGCCGCGCAGCTTGAGGTCGAGCGGCCGGCCGCTCTCGTGCTGCACCTGCGGGCGGCCGCCGGACGCGGTGGACAGCAGCCGCTGCTGCTCGACGCGCTCTTCTTCCTCGTACGCCTCGATCGCCGCGGCGGCCAGCGCCACCGCGGAGTGCCGCTGCGCGACGAGCCGGCCTTCGGCGCGGACCCGGTCGATCCAGCCGGTGTCCGCGGTGGCCCCGACGACCTCAGGCTGGTCGAGCAGGTCGAGGACGAAGCTCTTGTTGGTGGCGCCGCCTTCGATGACGACGGTGGTCTGCGCCATCGCGCGGCGCAGCCGGCCGAGCGCCTCGTCGCGGTCCCGGCCGTATGCGATGACCTTGGCGATCATCGAGTCGAAGTCGGCGGGGATGGTGTCGCCCTCGCTGACGCCGGTGTCGACCCGGATGCCGGGGCCGGTGGGCAGGACCAGGCGCGTGATGCGGCCCGGGGACGGCGCGAAGTCGCGGTCCGGGTCCTCGGCGTTGAGGCGGGCCTCGACGGCGTGCCCGGCCTCGGCCGGGCGCTCGCCCTCCAGGCGGCCGCCGCCGGCCACGTGCAGCTGGAGCCGGACGAGGTCGGTGCCGGTGGTGAGTTCGGTGATCGGGTGTTCGACCTGCAGACGCGTGTTGACCTCGAGGAACGCGAAGAGCTTCTCGCCGGGGTGGTACAGGAACTCGACGGTGCAGGCACCGCGGTAGCCGACCGCGAGGGCGAGCCGCTCGGCGGACGCCTTGAGTTCGGCGGTCTGCTCGGCGGCGAGCACCGGGGAGGCGGACTCCTCGATGATCTTCTGGTTGCGGCGCTGCACCGAGCAGTCCCGGACGCCGAGCGCCCATGCGGTGCCCTGGCCGTCCGCGATGACCTGGACCTCGACGTGCCGGGCGCCGGTGACCAGGCGCTCCAGGAAGACGACGCCCGAGCCGAACGCGCGCAGCGCCTCCTGGCTGGTGCGCTCGTACGCGTCGGCCAGGTCGGCGCCGGAGGCCACCATGCGGATGCCGCGGCCGCCGCCGCCCGCGGTGGCCTTGAGCATGAGCGGGTAGCCGATCGCGTCGCCCGCGGCGAGCGCCTCGTCCAGGGTGGCGACCTCGCCGCGGCTCCACGGCGCGACCGGGACGCCGACCTCTTCGGCGATCAGCTTGGCGCCGATCTTGTCGCCGAGCCGGCGCATGGCCTCGGCGCTCGGGCCGACGAAGGTGACGCCGATGCGGTCGCACAGCTCGGCGAAGGCGGGGTCCTCGGCGACGAAGCCCCAGCCGACCCAGGCGGCGTCCGCGCCGGTCGCGACGAGGGCGCGCTCCAGGACCGCGTGGTCCAGGTACGGGCGAGCCGAGGCCGGGCCCAGCGGGTAGGCGATGTCGGCCTCGCGGACGAACGTGGCGTCCTTGTCCGCGTCGGTGTACAGGGCGACCGTCTCGATCCGCGCGCCGGTCTCCGCGGCGAGATCCTGCACCGCGTAGATGAGCCGCATGGCAGCCTCACCACGGTTGACGATGGCGATACGACTGAACACCGGCTGTTCCTCCCAGACCCTGACCTCGCACAACAGGCGACGCCCGCGTCGCGGTACGTCGCCTGGATCCTCTCCACCCTGCTTGATCACCCCGGTCCGGACCAATGCGGTCCGCCTCGCGATCCTCGCCCGCAGTTTTGTAGGGATCCTACAAAGCGTGCACCGCGGCCGCGCCGCGGGGCCGACTCCCCGACCCTGCCATCGCATCCCGCGCCATCATTTGATGTTGCCAACAACTTAAGGCATCGACCTTTCAGTTGGTACCCACAAAGGTCTAGTCAAGCCGGGAGGCGATCAATACGTTGTCTCCGCCAACATAAACCCGGCAGGCCCCGAAGGGACGTTGCATCATGCGCAAGAGAACCCTGGCCGTAGCCCTCCTGCTGGCCGCCACCTCGGCCACCGTCACCGCCTGCGGCGACGACTCCGACGACGGCACCGGCAGCGGGAAGACCCCGAAGATCGGCGTCATCCTCCCGGACAGCAAGACCTCGGCTCGCTGGGAGACGGCGGACCGCAAGTACCTCACCGAGGCGTTCAAAGCGGCCGGCGTCGAATTCGACATCCAGAACGCCCAGGACGACAAGACC
Organism: Yinghuangia soli; assembly: GCF_021502675.1. Lineage (GTDB taxonomy): Bacteria > Actinomycetota > Actinomycetes > Streptomycetales > Streptomycetaceae > Yinghuangia > Yinghuangia soli. The sequence continues at coordinate 115,663 of NZ_JAKFHA010000008.1, read as the reverse complement.
CAGTTCCAGACCATCGCCGACCAGATGATCACCAACGGCGTCGACGTCCTGGTGATCGTGAACCTGGACAGCGGCACCGGCAAGGCGGTCCTGGACAAGGCCAAGTCGCAGGGCGTCGCGACGATCGACTACGACCGCCTCACCCTCGGGGGCGGCGCGCAGTACTACGTCAGCTTCGACAACGTGAAGGTCGGGCAGCGCATCGGCGACGGCCTGGTCAAGTGCCTCGCCGACATGAAGGCGAGCAAGCCGGTGGTCGCCGAGCTCAACGGCGGCCCGACCGACAACAACGCCAAGCTGTTCAAGGACGGCTACGACAGCGTCCTCAAGCCCAAGTACGACTCGGGCGAGTACGTGAAGGGCCCGGACCAGTCGGTGCCCAAGTGGGACAACACCGAAGCCGGCACGATCTTCGAGCAGATGCTCGTGCAGAAGCCGGACATCGCCGGTGTCGCGGCCGCGAACGACGGCCTCGCCAACGCCGCCATCGCCGCGCTGCGCAAGCAGAAGCTCAACGGCAAGGTCCCGGTCACCGGCCAGGACGCCACCACGCAGGGCCTGCAGAACGTCCTGGTCGGCGACCAGTGCATGACCGTGTACAAGCCGATCAAGCAGGAGGCCGACGCGCTGGCCAAGCTCGCCATCGCGCTCGCCAAGAAGGAGACCCCGGCCGCCCCGGACAAGGTGTACGACCCGGAGGGCAAGCGCGACGTGCCGTCCGTGCTCCTTGAAGCGCAGAGCATCTTCAAGGCGAACGTCAAGGACGTCGTCAACGACGGGTACGTCACCAAGCAGGAATTGTGCACCGGGGACTTCGCCGCCAAGTGCGCCGAAGTCGGCATCAACTGACCGGCTTTCCCGCCGGCCGGCTCCATCACGCCGCACCGCGGCCCGGTTCCGCCCGACCACCGTCGGCAGCGGCACCGGGCCGGGGGCGGCCCCGCCAGGAGGGTCCGCAGTGTCCCCAGCTTCCCCGACATCCGAGGGGTACGCGCAGTCCGACCGGACCGGCGCCCCTCCGGTCCTCGAACTCCGCGGTGTCAACAAGAGCTTCGGCCCCGTGCACGTCCTGCGCGACGTCGACCTGACCATCCGGGCCGGCGAGGTGACCGCCCTGGTCGGCGACAACGGCGCGGGCAAGTCCACCCTCGTCAAGTGCATCGGCGGCATCCACCCGACCGACTCCGGCAGTTACCTGTTCGAGGGCGAGCCGGTGAAGGTGGACAGCCCGCGCGCCGCTGCCGAACTCGGCGTCGAGATCGTCTACCAGGACCTCGCGCTGTGCGACAACCTCGACATCGTCCAGAACATGTTCCTCGGCCGCGAGGCCACCCGGCACATGATGCTCGACGAGATCACCATGGAGCAGCTCGCCGCCGAGACGCTCGCGAGCCTGTCGGTGCGCACCGTCGCCTCGGTCCGGCAGCGCGTCGCGAGCCTGTCCGGCGGCCAGCGCCAGACCGTGGCCATCGCCAAGGCCGTGCTGTGGAACAGCAAAGTCGTCATCCTCGACGAGCCCACCGCCGCGCTCGGCGTCGCGCAGACCGCGCAAGTCCTGGAACTGGTACGCCGATTGGCCGACAAGGGCCTCGCCGTCGTGCTCATCTCGCACAACATGAACGACGTGTTCGCGGTCGCCGACCGCATCGCCGTCCTCTACCTCGGCCGCATGACCGCTCAGGTCAGCACCTCGGACGTGACGCACTCCCAGGTCGTCGAACTGATCACCACCGGCCGCGGCCGCACGCTCCGCCGCGGCACCGACCCGTCCGACCGCAGCACCCAGCCGAACGGAGAGCCCGCATGACCACCGGCGCCCTGTCCCGGACCGGCTGGCGCGAGTCCGCGCTCGCCCCGGTGGCCGACCACTTCCGCCAATACGTCGGCCGGCTGCGCGGCGGCGACATGGGCGTGCTGCCCGCACTGCTCGGCCTCACCGTGCTGTGCACGGCGTTCGCGATCATGCGGCCGCGCTTCCTGACCTCGGGCAACTTCGCGAACCTGTTCAACCAGGGCGCCGCGGTCACCATCATCGCGATGGGCCTGATCTTCGTCCTGGTGATCGGCGAGATCGACCTCTCGGCCGGCTTCGCCAGCGGCGTCTGCGCGGCGGTCGCCGCCGTCCTGATGGACCGGCACGGCACCCCCTGGTACCTCGCGGTCGGCGCCGCGCTGCTCACCGGCGTGGTGATCGGCCTGGCCATCGGACTCCTCGTCGCCAAGCTCGACATCCCGTCCTTCGTGGTGACACTCGGCGCGTTCCTCGCCTTCCAGGGCGTGCTGCTCAAGATCGTCCGGGACGGCGAGAACGTCTCCGTGCACGACAGCACGATCCTGGCCATCGCCGGCAAGAACGTCACCCCGTGGCTCGGCTGGCTGCTCGCCGCGGTCGCGGTCGGCGGCTACGCGGCGATCCAGTTCACCCGCACCCTCAACCGCTCGCGCCGCGGCCTGGCCACCGCCCCCATGGCGGTCACCGCGCTGCGCGTCGGCGCACTCGCGGTCCTGGTCGGCGCCGGCGTCTACGCGCTCAACCTGGAGCGCAGCCGCAACGCCGCAGTCGCCTCGCTGCGCGGCGTGCCGATCGTGGTGCCGATCGTCGTCGTCCTACTGGTGGCCGGCACGTTCCTGCTGCGCCGCACCGCCTTCGGGCTGAGCCTGTACGCGGTCGGCGGCAACCGCGAGGCGGCCCGCCGGGCCGGCATCGACGTCGACCGGGTGCGGATCTCGGCGTTCGTGATCTGCTCGGGCCTGGCCGCGGTGGGCGGCATCGTGGCCGCCTCGCGCGCCAATTCGGTGGACCCGAACAGCGGCGGCAGCAACGTCCTGCTCTACGCCGTGGGCGCCGCGGTCATCGGCGGCACCAGCCTGTTCGGCGGCAAAGGCCGGGTGGTGGACGCGGTACTCGGCGGTGCGGTGGTCGCCGTGATCGACAACGGCATGGGACTGATGGGGTACTCGTCCGGCGTCAAATATATTGTCACCGGGTCTGTTCTGCTCCTCGCCGCCGGGGTCGACGCACTGTCTCGGAAGCGGGCCGAGGCCTCCGGTCTCCGGTGAGTTCCGGGGCCGGCCCGGGCTCAGGGAGGAAGGGACAGGACCACAGCCGCATGCGAGCAGCACCCACTCAAGAGGACATCCGCCGGCAGAACCTCGGCGCGTTGCTCCGCCGCGTCCACGTCCACGGCCCGGTCACCCGGGCGCAGTTGACCGCGGGCATGGGCCTGAACCGCAGCACGATCGGCGCGCTGACCGCGGACCTCACCGAAGCCGGGCTGATCCTGGAGGAGCAGCCCCGCGACCCGGCGGCCGGCCGCGGCCGGCCCTCGCTCGTGGTCAAGGTCCGCTCCCAGCGGGTGTACGTGCTGGCCTTCGGCGTCGGCGTGGACCGCCTGGTCGCGGCCCGCGTCGGGCTCGGCGGGGTGATCCTGGACCGCCGCGAGATCGAACGGCCCGGCGGGCAGTTCAGCATCGACGAAACCGTGGACCGGCTGGCCGAGTTCGCCGCCCGCCTCGGCGAGGCCGCGGCACCGGAGGCGCGCTGCGTCGGCGCCGCGGCCGCGGTCCCCGCAGTCGTCGCCCGGGACGGCGGCGAACTGCGCTACGGCCCCAACATCGGCTGGAACGCCGAGCCGTTCGGCGCCCGGCTGTCCGCCGCCGCGGGCCGGCACGTGGTGATCGGCAACGACGGCGACCTCGGCGCGCTCGGCGAGCACACCCGCGGCGCGGCGGCCGGGTACGACGACGTCGTCTACATCCACGGCGACGTCGGCATCGGCGGCGGGATCATCGCCGGCGGCCGGCGGCTCACCGGCGCGGACGGCTTCGCGGCCGAGATCGGCCACATGATGGTGAACCCGAACGGCCGCGAGTGCCCGTGCGGTTCGTACGGCTGCTGGGAGACCGAGATCGGCGAGCGCGCCCTGCTGCGCGCCGCCCGGCGCGGCGGCCCCCTCGGCCGCGAATCGGTGCACGCCGCGGTGGACGCGGCAGCGCGCGGCGACAAGGACGCCGAGGAAGGCCTGCGCACGGTCGGCGACTGGCTGGGCGTCGGCGTGGCCAACCTGGTGAACCTGCTCAACCCGCGCATCGTGGTGTTCGGCGGGACGCTGCGCATGGTCTATCCGGCCACCGCGGCCCAGGTCCGCAGCCGTATCAACAGCACCGCGCTGGCCACCCACCGCGAGCACCTGCGGCTGCGCACCGCGCTGCTGGCCGACGACGCCCCGCTGCACGGCGCCGCGGAACTGGCGTTCGCGGGGCTGTTCGACAACCCCATCGAGACCAGTTCGGCCTGAACCGCGCACCGACAGCCGAGCGCACGCGGGCGGGGTGAGGATGAGAGTTGGGCAAAGTGAGCCGCGCGAGGGTGAGGTGGGCGCGGGGTGAGGTGGGCGCGGGGTGAGTTGGACGCGGGGTGAGTTGGACGCGGGAGGATCGCGCGAGGTGGGCGCAGGGTGGATCGCGCGAGGGTGAGGTGGGCGCAGGGTGGGTCGCGCGAGGGTGAGTCGGGCGGCCAGCCGCGCGAAGGTGGTCCGGGGGGGGAGCCGAGTGCCGGCTCCCCCCTCCTGCTCCTGCTCCTGCTCCTGCTCCTGCTCCTGCTCCTGCGTACTGCTTGCTACTTCCCGCGCAGGCCGATCGGGTTGCCGTCCTTGTCGGCCAGCACGGAGATACGCACGCCCGGGGCGACCTCCGCGGCCGGCGTGCGCTCGACCGCCCCCGCGGCCAGCAGCGCCGTGCGGGCGGCATCGAGGTCGTCGACGTCGACGTACGCCACCGGCCCGTCGCCGCCCTGCGTGTTCAGGGCGACCTCGAAGCCGTCCACGTTGTAGCCCACGTAGTACGGCGTGTCGGTGTGCGGATCGCCGAGCAGAGCGTTGTAGATCGGCTTGGCGGCGTCCAGGTCGGCCACCGGAATGACGACGCTGCGGATCGTCGGGCTCATGGGTGCGTTCCTCCTCGAAGGCGACGGGGATCCGGCATGGGTACCCATTCGGAGCCGGACCAATGCCCCCGATTCAGGACGGATCAGACGAACGGGCCCGGAGCTTGCGCAGCATGCGGGCGTCCTCGAAGCCGACCGACCGCGCCGCCGCGTCGACCGTGGCGCCGTGCGCGATGAGGTGCTCGGCGCGTTCCACCCGCAGTGCCTGCTGGTAGCGCAGCGGGGTCAGCCCGCCGGTGGCCCGGGCGAAGAGCCGGGTCAGGGTGCGTTCGCTGACCCCCGCGTGGGCGGCGAGTTCCGGGAGCGGCAGCGGCCGGGCGAAGTCGGCGTCCAGGAGGTCTTGTACGCGGTGCACGACGTCGTCGAGGTGCGCGCGGTGCCGCAGCATCGCGCTGGCCTGCGGTTCGTGGCCGTTGCGGCGGGCGTAGACGACCATGTCGCGGGCGACCTGCGCGGCGAGGGCCGGTCCGTGCCGGGCGGCCAGCAGGTGCAGGGCGAGGTCGATGCCGCTGGCGATGCCCGCGGAGGTGACCACGCGGTCGTCGGAGGTGAAGAGCACGTCCCGGACGACGACGGCCTTGGGGTGGCGGCGCGCGAGTTCTTCCTGCACGTCGTGGTGGCTGGTGCAGCGCCGCCCGTCCAGCAGGCCCGCCCGGCCGAGCAGGTCGGCACCCGCGCACACGCTGGCCACCGTGCCGCCGCGCGCGTGGTGGGCGCGCAGCACGTCCAGGTTCTCGGCGGCCACCGGCGGGCTTTCGGCGAGGGACCGGACATGCCAGCCGGGTACCACGATCAGGTCGTCCGCGCCGAGGTCGTCCGGCCAGGACGTCCCGGCGTGTACCGGGACGCCCTGGGCGGTGGGCACCTCGGCCCGTTCCGCGACGTACCGCAGTTCGTACGGGTGCCCGAAGAAGCCCGCCTCGAAGAACGCCTGTGCGGGGCCGGCGAGGTCGAGGATGTGGATGCCGGGCACCAGGAAGAAGACGACGCGGTTCACGATCCGGTCATTATGCCCCGGCGACGGCCGGCACCTCTGCGGACGCCTCCGCAGCCGCCTCGGCCTCCAGCTCCGCGACCGTGGCGATCGTCGCGAAGCGCCCGGCCAGGGCGTAGACGGTCCGTTCGATCACCTGCTCGGCGCCCAGGGTGCGCGGGTCGGCGAGGATCTCGGCGGTGCTCGCGTCCGCGGGCAGGTCCCGGTGCGGGATCGGGTTGGTGGCGGTCGCATCGACGACGAAGGTGACCGGGTACCCGAAGTCGCTCGCGACGCGCGTGGTCGTCTCCACGCACTGCTCGGTCCGGATGCCGCAGATGGTCACCGCGTAGACGGCGTGCATGGTCAGGAGCTGCTGGAGGTTCGTGGTGGTGAAGGCGTTGTGCGAGTTCTTGTACACGACCGGGTCGGTGTTGCGGCGCTCCAGTTCGCCGAAGAGCTTCACCTTGCCGAGCGCGGGGTCGAACTCGTCGCCGCTGCCGGGCTCGGCGTGCAGCACCCACACGACCAGGTCGCCGGCCTCCCGGGCCAGGCGCACCAGGCGGTTGACGCGGTCCGCGATGTCCGGTGCGGAGATGGTCTCCCAGCGGGCGGTCTGCCGGAAGGACTCTTGGACGTCGACGACGATCAGTGCACGGTTCATGGTGACGAGGATGGCCCGCCCCGGACCCGGGCGGACAGGCCGCATCGGGTCCGGGGGCGGATCGATCCGGTCACCGGGACCGGACGTCGCTCAGCGCGGGTCGTACGCGAGGTTGGGCCGCAGCCACGCCTCGGTCTCGGCGAGCGTCAGGCCGCGGCGCCGGGCGTAGTCCTCGGTCTGGTCGAGGTTGATGCGGCCCACGGTGAAGTACTTCGCGTCGGGGTGCGCGAAGATCAGCCCGCTGACCGCCGCGGCCGGGGTCATGGCGTACGACGTGGTCAGGCCCATGCCGATGTCCGCGGCGCCGAGCAGCTCGAAGAGCTCCTTCTTGAGGGTGTGGTCGGGGCTGGCCGGGTAGCCGAGGGCGGGCCGGATGCCGCGGAACCGCTCGGCGTGCAGGTCGGCCAGGTCGGGGTCGGCGTCCGGTTCGAACCAGTCGCGGCGGGCCTTGAGGTGGATGTACTCGGCGAAGGCCTCGGCGAGGCGGTCGGCGAGCGCCTTGACCATGATGGCCTTGTAGTCGTCGTTGTCCGCCTCGTATGCCGCGGCCAGTTCCTCGGCGCCCTGGATGGACACCGCGAAGCCGCCGAGGTGGTCGCCGGCCGGGGCAATGTAGTCGGCGAGGCAGCGGTTGGCGCGGCTCTCCGGCTTGGCGGTCTGCTGCCGCAGCATCGGGAACCGGGCGTTCCCGTCCGGGCCTTCGCCCGAGCCTGCGCCCTCGAGGACGATGTCGTCGCCTTCGGAGTGCGCGGGCCAGAACCCGTACACGCCGTGCGCCTGGAAGAGGTCCTTCGCGACGATCTCGTCGAGCAGCGCGTTGCCCTCGTCGAACAGCTCGCGCGCGGCGGGCTGGTCGAGGATCGCGGGGTACTTGCCCTTGAGCTCCCAGGCGAGGAAGAAGAACTGCCAGTCGATCATGGCGCGCAGCTCGGCGAGTTCCGGGCGGACCGCGCGCAGGCCGGTGAACGCGGGCACCGGCAGGTCGGCGAAGTCCACGCGCTCGGGGTTGGCGCGGGCCTGGTCCAGGGTGAGCAGCGGCTGCTTCTGCCGGGTCTCGTGCATCTCGCGGAGCCGGGCCTGCTCGGCCCGGTTGTCGGCGTCCAGTGCCTCGGCGCGGTCCTCGTCCAGCAGGTCGGAGACGACGCCGACGACGCGCGAGGCGTCCAGGACGTGCACGGTGGTGCCCTGGTACGCGGGCGCGATGCGGACCGCGGTGTGCTGGCGCGAGGTGGTCGCGCCGCCGATGAGCAGCGGGATCTTGAGGCCGCGGCGCTCCATCTCGGCGGCCACCGCGACCATTTCGTCCAGCGACGGGGTGATGAGGCCGGACAGCCCGACGGCGTCCGCTCCTTCGGCGACCGCGGTGTCCAGGATGGTCGCCGCGGGCACCATGACGCCGAGGTCGACGACCTCGTAGTTGTTGCAGCCCAGCACCACGCCGACGATGTTCTTGCCGATGTCGTGCACGTCGCCCTTGACGGTGGCGAGCACCACCTTGCCGTTGCCGCGGGCGGTGCCGGAGCCGGCGTCGGGGTCCTCGGCCTTGGCGGCCTCGATGTACGGCTCCAGGTAGGCGACCGAGCGCTTCATGACGCGGGCGCTCTTGACCACCTGGGGCAGGAACATCTTGCCGGACCCGAACAGGTCGCCGACGATCTTCATGCCGTCCATGAGCGGGCCCTCGATGACGTCGAGGGGCCGCGCCGCCTGCTGCCGGGCTTCCTCGGTGTCCGCCTCGATGAAGTCGACGATGCCGTGCACGAGGGCGTGGCCGAGGCGTTCGGCGACCGGCGCCTCGCGCCACGAGAGGTCGACCTCGCGGCGGGTGCCGGATCCGGTGACGGTCCCGGCGAAGGCGACGAGCCGGTCGGTGGCGTCCGGGCGCCGGTCGAAGATGACGTCCTCGACCAGTTCCAGCAGGTCGGCGGGGATGTCCTGGTAGACCGCGAGCTGCCCGGCGTTGACGATGCCCATGTCGAGGCCGGCCGCGACGGCGTGGAAAAGGAACGCCGAGTGCATCGCCTCGCGGATGACGTCGTTGCCGCGGAACGAGAAGGACAGGTTCGAGATGCCGCCGCTGGTCCTGGCGCCCGGGCAGCGCTCCTTGATGAGCGGCAGCGCGTCGATGAACGCCTTGGCGTAGCCGTTGTGTTCGGCGATGCCGGTGGCCACCGCGAGGACGTTCGGGTCGAAGATGATGTCCTCGGCCGCGATCCCGGCCTGCTGCGTGAGCAGGTCGTACGCGCGAGCGCAGATGGCGACTTTGCGCTCGGTGGTGTCGGCCTGGCCCTCCTCGTCGAAGGCCATGACCACGACGCCCGCGCCGTACGCCTTGATCTTCCGGGCCTGCGCGAGGAACGGCTCCTCGCCTTCCTTGAGGCTGATCGAGTTGACGACGCCCTTGCCCTGCACGCACTTGAGCCCGGCCTCGAGGACGCTCCAGCGCGAGCTGTCCACCATGATCGGGATGCGCGCCACCTCGGGTTCGGTGGCGATCAGGTTGAGGAAGGTGGTCATGGCCTGCTCGCTGTCGAGCAGGTCGGCGTCCATGTTGACGTCGAGCAGGTTCGCTCCGCCGCGCACCTGTTCGAGCGCGACGTCGACCGCGGCCTGGTGGTCGTTGCCCTCGATGAGCTTGCGGAACTTCGCCGAGCCGGTGACGTTGGTGCGCTCGCCGATCATCACGAACCCGGTGTCCGGGCCGATCGCGAAGGGTTCGAGGCCGCTGAACCGGGAGGCCGGGGCGGGCTCGGGGAGCGGGCGCGCGGGCAGTCCGGCGACCGCCTCGGCGACCTTGGCGATGTGCGCGGGGGTGGTGCCGCAGCAGCCGCCGACGATGTTGGCCATGCCGGATGCGGCGAACTCGCCGAGCAGGCGCCCGGTTTCCTCGGGGGTCTGGTCGTAGCCGCCGAACGCGTTCGGCAGACCGGCGTTGGGGTGGCAGGCCACGTGCGTGCCGGCCAGGCGGGCCAGGTCGGCGAGGTGCGGGCGGATCTCGTCGGCGCCCAGCGAGCAGTTGACGCCGACGACCAGCGGGTCGGCGTGCTCGACGGAGTTCCAGAAGGCCTCGACGGTCTGCCCGGACAGCGTGCGGCCGCTCAGGTCGACGATGGTGACCGAGATCCACAGCGGGATCTCCGGGGCCACCTCGCGCGCGGCCGACACGGCCGCCTTGGCGTTGAGCGTGTCGAAGATCGTCTCGATGAGGAACAGGTCGACGCCGCCGTCCCGGAGCGCCGCGAACTGCTCGGCGTACGAGGCGAAGACCTGGTCGTACGTCACCGCCCGGTACGCCGGGTCCTCGACCTTCGGGGACAGCGACAGGGTGACGTTGAGCGGCCCGACCGAGCCGGCCACGAAGCGGCCGCCGACCTCGTCGGCGGCCTGCCGGGCGAGCTGCGCACCGGCCACGTTCATCTCGCGGACCAGGCCTTCGAGACCGTAGTCGGCCTGCCCGACGCTGGTGGCGGTGAAGGTGTTCGTGGTGGTGATGTCCGCACCCGCGGCCAGGTATTGGCGGTGCACGTCGAGGACGATGTCGGGCCGCGTGAGGTTGAGCAGGTCCGGGTCGCCGGTGACGTCCTTGGGGTGGTCCGCGCCGATCAGCGAGCCGCGGTAGTCCGCGGGCGTCAGCTGCGCGCCCTGGAGCATCGTGCCCCACGCGCCGTCGAGCACGACCACGCGCTGCGCCAGCAGGTCGCGCAGCGCGGCCTCGGACGAGACCCGCCGGCTGCCGGACGGGGTACCTGCGGAGATTTCGGACGACGCGCCCACGAACGCACCTCCCAATGAGTCGGGAGGCGCCCTTGTTCGTCGCGGACGTCCGAGCGTGGCGGGCCGGAACCCGTTGCAGCGCCTCTCGGCCGTCCGCACGACTCTATCGCCCGCCGGGGCGCGGGTGGCTCACCGGTGCCGCGCGGCGGCGGCAACGAGCCACGGGCTCGCTGCGCCGCCGCGCGGCACCGGCCTGCGGCACCCGACATGCCGCGTCCGGTCCGCCGTGCGCGCTCCGGGCCTCAGCCCGCTGCGTACGCGGCGGCGATCCGCGCGCCCAGGTGGGCGTTGTTCTTCACCAGCGCGATGTTGGCGGCCAGGCTCGCGCCGCCGCTGATCTCGACGATGCGGCCGAGCAGGTAGGGCGTGGCGTCCTTGCCCTTGACGCCGAGTGCGTCCATGTCGGCCAGGGCCTGGTCGATGATCGCGGAGATCTTCTCCACCGGGATCTCGTCGGCGGCCGGGACCGGATTGGCGATGTTGAGGCCGCCGGTGATGCCGAGCGCCCACTTGATGCGCATCATGGCCGCGATCTCTTCCGGCGTGTCGGCCCGCATCGGGGCCTTGAAGCCGCTGCTGCGCGAGAAGAACGCCGGGAATTCGTCGGTGCCGTAGGCGATCACCGGGACGCCGCCGGTCTCCAGGTGCTCCAGGGTCAGGCCGATGTCCAGGATGCTCTTGACCCCGGCGCTGACCACGGCGACGTCGCTGAGCGTCAGCTCGGACAGGTCGGCGCTGATGTCGAAGCTCTCCGGGGCGCCGCGGTGCACGCCGCCGAGGCCGCCGGTGACGAAGACCCGGATGCCGGCCAGCGCGGCGAGCCGCATGGTGGCCGCCACGGTGGTCGCGCCGTGGCCGCCGCAGGCCATGACGTACGGCAGGTCGCGCACGCTGGCCTTGGCGACGTCCTTGCTGGTGGCCAGGAGCTCGAGGTTCTCCGGGGTGAGGCCGATGCACGCGCGCCCGTCGAGCACCGCGATGGTGGCCGGCACCACGCCGTGGCCGCGGATGATGTCCTCGACCTCGGTGGCCATGGCGACGCTCTGCGGGTACGGCATGCCGTGGCTGATGATCGTGCTCTCCAGCGCGACGACGGGCCGGCCGGCCGCCAGGGCGTCCCGGACTTCCTCGGTCAGGACGAGGTCGGGGTGGGGCTGGGGCGTGCGGGTCATGTCGTGCTCCTGGTGCTCGTCGTGGTGCCCTTCGCGGGGCTCGTCTTGGTGCTCGTCTTGGGGCTCGTCTTGGGGCTCGTCTTGGGGTTTGCCTTCGCGGTCGTGCGGTCGCCGGCCGCATCGCCGGCGCCGGCCGGCGCGGCGCGCTCGGCGAGGGCCTGTGCGAGCAGCCGCGGCGAGAGGTCCGGGCGGACGGTGTGCGCGCTCTCGATGGTCAGCGCCGCGGCGGCGGTGCCGTGGCCTACCGCGTCGCGGGCGGAGTGCCCGGCCAGCAGGGCGTGGGCGAAGGCGGCGAGCATCGCGTCCCCGGCGCCGGTGACGTCCTCGACGGCGGCGGGCAGGGCGGGGACGACGACGTGGCCTTCGTCCCGGCTGCTCAGCAGGCTCCCGCGGGCGCCGAGCCGGACCCACACATGCTGGACGCCGCGCTCGTGCAAGTCGCCTGCCGCAGCGATCAGTTCCTCGTCGGTGCCGCTGGGCAGGCCGGTGAGCGCGGTGAGCTCTTCGCGGTTCGGGGTGACCGCGTACAGGGGCCGGTCCGCGGTGATGAGCGGGGCCAGCGCGGCGGCCTTGGGCACGCTCACCGGCTCCAGGAGGATCGGCACGCCGGCCGCGAGCCCGAGGTCCAGGGCGTGCGACGCGGTCGGGGCGGACAGGTTGCCGTCCAGCACCAGCAGCCCGGCGTGGGCGAGCAACTCGCGCAGCGGGCCGAGGTGTTCGGGAAGCAGGTACTGGGTGGCGGTCATGTCCGCCACGGCCAGGACCAACTCGCCGCCGGTGTCGAGGACTGCGGTGTACGTCCCGGTCGGGTGCTTGCTGCGGTGCATGTGGTCGAGGCGTACGCCGGCCGCGGCGGTGTCGGCGAGCAGGCGTTCGCCCATCGGGTCGTCGCCCACCGCGGCGATCAGGTAGGTGGGGGTGCCGAGCCGGGCGAGGTTCTCCGCGATGTTGCGGCCCACGCCGCCGGCCGCCATGGCCCCCGAGCCCGGGTTGCTGGTGCCGAGGATCGCGGTGGCGGCGCTGCGCGCCTTGATGTCCAGGTTGGCGCCGCCCACGACCACGACACACGGCTCCTCGCTGAGGATGTAGCCGCGCCCGAGGACCACGCCTTTGCGGGTGAGGTTGGACAGATGGACGTTGATCGCCGCGCGGGTCGTGCCCAGGCGTTCGGCGATCTCTCCCGGGGCGAGCCGGGGGTCACTGCGCAGCAGGTCGACGACCTCCCGCTCCCTCTCTGTCAGCGCCATACTTAGGAGACTAAAGAGTCTTTACATATCTATGCAACCCTGCCGCGCGGCCTCTCCCTCGGACGGCTCTGCACCGGCCTCCCGAAGGCACACCAAAGGCCCGTACCGGTAAGGGCGTTCGCCTCATAGGCTCGCTGGCACACCCGGTGCCGGATCCCCCGGCGCGCGGGTGCCGATGGAGAGGGGGCAGCTTGATGATCGACTACGACATCCGGATCAAAGCGGCCGCAGTGCAGGCCGAGCCCGTGTGGTTCGACGCGGACGCCACCATCGGCAAGAGCATCGACCTGATCGCGGAGGCCGCGCGGCATGGCGCGGACCTGATCGCGTTCCCGGAGATCTTCGTGCCGGGGTACCCGTGGCAGCTCTGGGTCACCGACCAGACCAGCGCGGCCGGGCGTGTGAAGCGCTACCTCGCCAACGGCATGCAGCTGGGCGACGCCCGCATGCGCCGCATCATGGCCGCGGCCCGGGACCACGGGATCCACGTCGTCATGGGCTACGTCGAGATCGCCGGGTCGAGCGCGTACATGTCCCAGATGTTCGTCGACGACCGCGGCAACCTGGTCGGCAACCGGCGCAAGCTCAAGCCGACGCACGTCGAGCGCGGCATCTTCGGCGACGGGAACGGCAGCGACCTGCAGGTGTGGCCGTCCCGGATCGGCCGGATCGGCGCGCTGAACTGCTGGGAGCACTTCCAGCCCCTGGAGCGCTTCACTCTCGCCGCCCTGCACGAGCAGATCCACGTCGCGAGCTGGCCCAGCTTCGCGTCCACCCGGCCGGACGGGCTCTACCTGGGCCGCATCGAGCCGAACGAGGCGGCCACGCGCCTGCACGCCATCGAGACCGGCTCGTTCGTGCTGTGCGCCACGCAGGTCACCTCGCAGAGCGCCCTGGACGCGATCGCCGGCGAGGACCCGGTGCAGCGCGGACTCATCGGCGAGGGCGGCGGCTTCGCCCGGATCTTCCACCCCACCGGGATGGACATGGCCAAGCAGCTGTCGGCGCACGAGGAGGGCATCGTCTACGCGGACCTCGACCTGAACGACATCCTCGCCGCGAAGTCCTTCATCGACATCGTCGGGCAGTACTCCCGCCCGGACGTCTTCGACCTGCGGGTCGACGTCAGCACGAACCCGTGGCTGACCACGCACGGCGGGGCGGCAGCGCCCGGGCCCGCGTCGCCCGCAGTCCCCGCACCGGGCGCACCGGGCGCTGCGCCGCGGATCGATGCGGAGGCACCGCCGCCGCTGCTGACGCCGGAGGACTGAGCGGGGCTTCGAAGGCACCGAAGGCACCGGAGCCATCGGGGGTGTCGGAGGCGTCGGTGCCGGGGCTCCCGTGGATGCCGCTGATTCCCGTGCTGCAGGGGGTCCCTGCAGCACGGGCACTCTGTGAGTCCCCCCAGCCGACGAGGACCGCCGCCCACGAGCCTTCGCGTACGTACATCCCGGCCTCCCCCTGTCGCCGCGCACCCCGGCCCGCACGGCCGGTCGGCGTCCAGCCAAGTGCCGCGGGCACCGCCGGACATGAGTACGCGTACTCGGATATGCCGGGGAAGCGCTCCGCGGCCGCTACCCGGCGTCGGGGTCGGGTGGCGGTGCGGGAACGGGAAAGTGCCGGGCGAGGACGCCGGGGATCGCGTCGGCCAGGAGGCACGAGTGCTGCCCGAGGCCTTCGAGGTGGTGGTCGATCACGTCGGCCAGCGCGGCGGTGGCCGGGTCGGGGGGCGGTCCTCCGTTGCGCAGCAGGTCGCGTACCGCCTGGACGGTGTGCAGGGCCCAGGCGTCCCGCGCGGAGACGGCGCCGCGCTCGGCACCGGCCTCCACGTCGTCCCACTGCTCGGCAAGGGCCGGGCAGTCGGGATCGTGCCAGTGCGTACCGGTCGGCGTGGCCGCCGAGCGCCGGCCGGAACCGGGGCCGGGGCGGGCGTGGCAATAGGCGCAGGCTTCGCCGAGTTCGGCCGGCGGAACGTCCATCACGTGCCCTTCTCGCTCAGGGGTGCCGCGGGGGCGCCGGACGGCCTGCCGCCCCCGACTCGAAGCGGAGCAGGGCGAGCAGGTCCTCGATGGGCATGCCAGCTTGCCCCGGGTGGCGCAGCTCGGTGCCGGTCAGGACCTGGTACATGGTGCGGCGTCCGACGCGCGTCCGGGTGAGATACCCGGCTTGTTCGAGGTCGGACAGGATGGACTGGACGGCTCGGTCGGTCAGTTCGCATTGCGCGGCGATCTCCCGCACGCGAATCTCCGGCTCGGCGGCCACCGCACCGAGGACCCGCGCGTGATGGGTCAGGAATGTCCACGTACTCCGGGGTCCTGCGCCGTCTTCACCCATCGACCCATCGTAGGCTCGCCGGTTCATGCATTCCAGCACAGCAAGTTGATGCAGGTACTTTATTACAGCGATGTGATTCATGAATCGTCAGGCAGCTATTGACCGTTGTCCTTCGGACTGCCGAGGCGCGCCCGCAGTACGGCGTCGATGCGCGCCACGGCAAGTCCGCGGTACCGCGCTGCTGCCTGGTGTCGCGGACGCCGGGCGGGGTAGCGGCACCGGCAGCGCCGGCCGGTCGCGCGGATCGGGCAAGTCCGGCCGGCCGGCGCACGGCCAAGCCCCGCGGATCCGCCCCCCGGATCCGCGGGGCTGCGGCGCGCCGTTGGCGCGGTGACCGAAGGAGGAAGTGCACATGTCCGGTCCTGAGGCCGAACCCGGCATCGTCGATCCCGAAGCCGAACCCGACATCGTCGCGGAGTTGATCGCCGACCACCGGGAACTTGCCTGCCTGTCGAAGGAGTTGTCGCGTCCGGAGAGGGCGGAGGACGGCGCTTCACGGCGCGTGGTGGCGGACCGGCTGACGGCTGCACTGGTCGCGCACGCCGCGGCCGAGGAGCAGTATCTGTTCCCGGCTGCGCGCGAATACCTCACCGGCGGGCACGAGTTCGCCGATGCGGGCATCGGCCGGTCCCGGCGCGTCGAGGAGCTGCTGAAGGATCTGGAGCAGAGCGAGCCGACCGACGCGCACTTCGGTGACCTGTCCGGGCAGCTCGCCGACGAGATCCGGGTGCACGCCGAGGACCAGGAACACACTTTGTTCCCGGCCCTGTTGCGGGTCTGCGAACACGGGATCCTGGCGGATCTCGGCGTCAAGACCCGGCAGGCGAAGAAGTCCGCACCGACGCGCCCGCATCCGGCTGTACCGGACAACCCGGTGGGCAGCAAGATCGTCGCCCCCGGCGTCGGCCTGGTCGACCGGGTCCGCGACTTCCTCTCCGGGCGGGGCGGCCAGGGCTGAGGGGTCCGGCCGCGGCGGCCGGGGGCTGAGGGGTCCGGCCGCGGCGGCCCGGGGCTGAGGGATCGGTCCCGTCAGGCGACCACGCGGATGGTGCGGAGTTCGGCTGCGTCGGCGTCTTGCTCGTTCCCTTCTGCGGAGGTGCCCGTGTCGGCGTCCGGCAGGACCATGCCGGAGCGCACGCCGGACTGCAGGTAGTCGAGTACCTCGGCGGTGAGGCGTTCGCCCGGGACCGCGACGGGGATGCCCGGCGGGTACGGCGTGATCATCTGGGCGGCGATGCGCCCGGCGGCCTTGGCGGCCGGGACCTGCTCGGTGTCGGCGAAGAACGCGTCGCGCGGCAGCATCGCGGTCTCCAGGCGCAGTTCCGCCGGATCGGGGACGGCCACCGGCAAGGACGCCTTGGCCAGGCCGGTGGCGTGTTCGGGCAGCGCACGCAGCGCGGTCGTCAAGACCTGCGCGGTGGCGTCGTTGTCGGCGTACGAGAGTTGGGCGCTGATCCGCCGGTGGTCGCACACGTGCAGGTTGATCCGGTGGTGGTCGCGGAGCCAGTCGGCGGCGGCGTAGCCGGTGATGTCCAGGGCCGAGACGTCGACGACGACCTGCAGCGGATCGAGTGCGTAGGCCAGGCCCGGTCCGAGGAATTCGGTGCCGTCCACGTGCAGCCCCGGGATCTGGCCCAGTTCGCTGCGGACCCGGGCGGCGAGGGACAGGGCGTCGGAGAGCAGGCGTTCGCCGCGCTCCGCCATCTGCCGGCGCCACCCGTCCATCGCCGCGAAGATCAGGACGTTGGGGCTGGTGGTACCGAGGAGGTCGGCGCATGCGGCAAGGTGCGCGGGGTCGACGCGGTCGCCTTGCTGGTGGAAGACCGACCCTTGCTCCAGGCCGCCGCCCATCTTGTGCACGCTGGTCACGCACACGTCCGCGCCCGCGTCCATCGCCCACGTCGGCAGCTCGGGGTGGAACGGCAGGTGCGCTCCCCAGGCTTCGTCGACGATCACCGGTACGCCGTGGCGGTGGCACACTTCGGCGATCCCGGCCAGATCGGCGCAGGTGCCGTACGGGGTGGGGCTCGTCACCAGGGCGCCGACGGCGTCCGGGTCGGCGGCCAGCGCCGCGGCATACGCCTCGGGCCCGGGCGGGTGGGCCAGGTGGAGCTCGGCGTCCCAGCTCGGGTCGATCCAGCACGGGCGTATGCCGCTCAGGACAAGGCCGGAGACCACGGACTTGTGCGCGTCCCGCGAGATCAGCAGCTTCTGGTGCGGGCGGGCGACCGCGAGCATGGCGCTCTTGACGGACAGGCTGCTGCCGCAGGTGGTGAAGAAGGCCCGGTCGGCGCGGACCGCGTCGGCCATGAGGGCCTCGGCGCGCTCCAGGACCCGGCCGGACGCGGTGCGGTCGTCGAGTCCGGCCACGGCCAGGACGTCCGCGCCGAACACGTCGGAGCCCAGCACCTCGCGGACGCGGGGATCGGTGCCGCGGCCCTGCTTGTGCCCGGGTGGTGTGAAGGGCACGAATCCGCGGCGGTGGTAGGCGGCGAGCGCGTCGAGGACCGGAGCTCGCGAGTGGTTCATGCGCGTCTTCATGGCGCGCGGCTACCCGGAGATGGTCTTCGTACGCGGGAATCGGGGTCGGCGGGGACTGGCGGGGGCGGGCCGGGGCAGCGTGCGGGAAGCGGCCTGGAAGGGCCTGAGGAGGTCATGATGTACAGCCTTGGCGCACTTATCGGCAGGCCCGCGGGCAACTCGGCGGGGCGGTATCGCGACAACGCCATGGTGGCGGTCGTCGTGGTGTCGGCGATGACGCAGGGGTGGGTCGCGGTCTATCGGCGCGGATGGGCGTTCGTCGTCCGGCGCAGCGGGGAGGGGCTTCCGGAGGACGGCTGATCAGCCCCGGGCCTTCTTGGCGCGGAGCCGTTCCTCCGGTGGCCACTTGCGGGTGTCGCGGGGCCGGACGTACGGCTCGTCGTCGGGCGGGTGGCCGCCCGCGATCGCCCGCTGGCGGGACAACTCGGCGTCGAACTCCAGGCCCAGCAGCACGGCGATGTTGGTCACCCACAGCCAGACCAGGAAGACGACCACGCCGGCGAAGGTGCCGTACGTCTTGTTGTAGGTGGCGAAGGTGGCCACGTAGAACGCGAAGCCGGCCGAGGCGACCAGCCAGATCACCAGGGCGAGGAAACTGCCCGGGGTGATCCAGCGGAATCCGCGGCTCTTGGCGTTCGGGGCGGCCCAGTAGAGCAGCGCGATCATGAGGATCACCAGGGCCACGAGGACGGGCCACTTGGCGATGTCCCAGACGCGTACCGCCGCGTCCCCGACCCCCAGCGCGGCACCGGCTTGGCGGGCGAGCGCTCCGGTGAAGACGACGATCAGCGCGCTCGCGCAGGCCAGGACCATGAGGACGAGTGTCATGGCCAGGCGGAGAGGCGTGAGTTTCCAGACCGGGCGGCCTTCGGGGATGTCGTAGACGACGTTGGAGGCCCGGATGAAGGCCGCGACATAGCCGGACGCCGACCATACGGCGAGCACCAGGCCGACGACGGCGAGTACTGATCCGGTGCCGGTGCTGGACTGGAGGTCGCGTACTGCGTTGGTGAGCACGTCGCGTGCCGCGCCAGGAGCCAACTCGCCTATGTTGTCGAGAATTTCGCGGGTGGCAGCGGCGCCGGCGAGGCCGAGGAGCGAGACGAGCACCAGCAGCGCGGGGAAGAGCGAGAGCACGCCGTAGTAGGTCAAGGCTGCTGCCCGGTCGGTGAGTTCGTCTTCCTGGAACTCGGCGGCGGTGCGCTTGAGCACGGCCCACCACGACCGTTTGGGCAGCTCCGAAGGCTCGTCGGGGGCATCCCGCAGAACCGCGGGGTCAGGCCCGGGCGGTGGTTCTGGGTCTTGTCTTCTTCGTCGGATCCACGCCATGCAGAGCAGCTATCCGGAACCTGCGGACGCATGCGGGCGACGTATCAGCGGGCGCGATGCGGGTAGCGCCGGGCACACAGCCGGCGCAGAACGGACGAACAGCGGACGCAGCCGGCACACCGGACGGTATTTGCTTGATCACAAGGAGGCGGCGACATGAGCTACGACCCGCATGCGAAGGCGCAGCGGCGCTACGGGCGCCGCGACATGCGTATCGACAACGCCGGCCACAGCCCGGCCGCGTGGATCGGCGTGGCGGTCATCCTCGCGGGCTGCCTCATGGCGGCGATCGCCTTTCCGACGACCGAGGTCTGGCTCTTCTGGACGGGGGTCGGCGTGGCCGTGGTCGGTGCGTTCCTGGGGAAGATCCTGTCCCTGATGGGCCTGGGGATACCGCCCGGTTACCACCAGGAGGGCGACGTCGAACTGCGCGACCGGTTCGTGGACGAGGGGCGTGGCGGCCGCCGAAGCGGGTAGCGCCGGGGCTCCGGCCCATCCCTATGCGAAGAAGGAGCGATGCAACATGACGCAGGTCGAAGAATCTGTCGAGGTGGCGGTCCCGGTCCGTGCGGCGTACGACCAGTGGACGCAGTTCGCGGACTTCCCGCGCTTCATGGACGGCGTCGAGCGCGTCGAGCAGATCGACGCCACGCACACGTACTGGGTGACGAACATCTCCGGTGTGAAGCGGGAGTTCGCTGCCGAGATCACCGAGCAGATCCCCGACGAGCGCATCGCGTGGCGCAGCCGCAGCGGTCCGGACCAGGGCGGCGTGGTGACGTTCCACCGCCTCGACGACACGCATACCAAGGTGATGCTGCAGCTCGACCACGACCCCGAGGGCATGGTCGAGAACGTCGGCGACAAGCTCGGCTTCGTCACCCGCAAGGTCCGCGGCGACCTCGAACGGTTCCGCGAGTTCATCGAGACCCGCGACGGCAACGCCACCGGCGCTTGGCGCGGCGAAGTCTGATCCGTCCGCCGCGTCCGGACGCCCGATCCGAGGAGAGAACACCTTGCCCACCGACGACACGCGGGCGGAAGGGCTACGCGCCCGCCTCCGCGCACCAGCCCGGGAGCACGACTCCGCCGAACCGGCGAAGCCCCGCGTCCCGGTGCCGGGCCTCGGCCCGGACGACGGGTTCGACCCGGAGATCCTGAACCCGCCCGGCGACTCGGCGCGGGGCGGCGCCCGCCGCCCGTCCAAGCTGGTCACCGGGGCGACGGCCGTACTCGTGGTGGTCCTGGTCGTACGCGGCCGCCGGCGCCGCAACGCCGCGGACGCCGCCGACGCCGCGGCCGGCGCGACCGTCTGACCGGGGCTGGTGCCGGTGCCGGCCGTCACGAGTCCGCCGACGGCGCAGCGGAACGGACGGCATGGACGCACGACCGCATGCCCGGCATCGGCGCCGGTCCTGGCCGCGCGGCCGGTGGCGACGTAGCGGCGTGAGCGAGCGGCGCGGCGGCGCGGCGGCGCGGCGGCGCGGCCGGCACTGGACCTGGCTGTACGCGGCTGATGGCCGCGCCAGACCTCACGACCCTTTGCCCGGCGCGTGCGCCCGGCCTTCACCGCCACCACCACCCGGCAGACGCCGTTGCTGCGTACCCCACCTGTACGTTCAGTGCCATGCGCAGCGAAGCCGGCCTCATCGTCACGACCCCCCACGCGCCGATGGGGCGGGAACGCTGATGTTCTGGTGGCTGAACAGGGCAGATGCCGCCGGGGCGCTCCTGCGGCATCTGCCCGCGGACACGTACGACGCGGTCCTGGCGCGGATCCCCGCCGAGACTCGGACCCGCGCGCTTACGTCGGCCGGGTCGTCCCTCGACGCGCTGACCGACCACGAGCTACGCCGCGGCGACCCGGCCGGCCTGGCTGATCTGGCGGCGAACACCCGCCTCGGCCCATCAGGCCAACGGCGTCTCGCCGCAGCCCAGATCCCGCAGGTCGACGAGGCGCTCCTGGCACGCCGCGAGCTCGACGGCGGCGTACTCGGCACGCTGATCGCCCGCACACCGCACGCTGCCGACACCGTGGTCGCACGCATGTGGGAGAGCGCCACGGTACGGGCACGGCCGCTGCTTGCCACGTCGGATCTGGACGTCGTCGCATCAGCCGTGGCCCAGATCGGGCAGCCCGCGCCGCTGGACGACCCGCTCTTCGTGGACGCCGTACTACGCCTGTGGCAAGCCCGCGACACCGAAGGTGTGTACGCAGCCCTGCAGCCAACCGGCATGCGCGCCACGGCAAAACACCTGCGCTTGCTGCAGCCGTACCTGACCGCGCCCGCCGGCCGGGAACGCCTGACGAAGCACGCTGCCGCGATCGCCGGCCCCGACGCGCAGGCCCGGCGCGTAAGCCTCGGCAGCCGCAACTACCGCGCCGAGGACATCCTGGCGGGCGAGCTCACCCTCGACTGGGCCGGCCTCCTCCACGTCCACCGCCACCAGCCCTTCAACGACCGGGTCCGCGCCGCACTCCTCGCCCACCCCGATTGCCCACCCGACGCGGTGGCGCCACTACTGCGCGGCCTGCGACGCCTCGACCAGCGCCTGATCGACGCCATCTACGCGGGCACACTCACCGCCGAAGACGTAGTCCGCCACACCGCCCCCGCCTGGCCGCTGCTCGGGCTGATCGAACGCTTCTGCTCCCCGATCGGCCGTACCCCCTGGGTCGGTTCGCCCTTCCCTTTCCTCTACGCCCTCCTCGGCCTGGCCCCGTTCCGCCCCCTGCGCGACGACGTGGACGCATGGCTGCGCCTGATCCGCCTGGGCCCGCACTTCCCCGGCACACTCCCCGAACTCGTCGACACAGCCCGGCAACCCGCCCCAGTCCCCGACTACAGATGGGCCGTCCACGGCGCCAGAGGCAACCCAGAAGCCCTGCTGCTCCTCCTCGCTCCACCCACCACCGCCGTACGGCTCGTCGAGCAGTTCCACCCCCACGAACGCGCCTCGGGACTCACATGGCGCCGCGTCCCCCTCCACCCCGAAGTAGCCCACGCCACCGGCCACCCACGCGTCGTCCAACCCGTCCCCAACCGCGTCCCGATGCCCGTAGAACCCCCAGAGTTGCTCTCCCGCGACGACGCCCTGGCTGCCCTCCTCGACCACCCACTCCAGCTGAGCGAATCCGTCCGACCAGGCTCCCGCTGGATCTGGCCCGCCCTCGGCCACCGCCTCATCGAAGGCGCGGACCTGATCACGAAGGCCCACCCGGCAGCAGCCGCCCTCGCCGTAGTCGATCTCTGCCGGACAACAGTCCCCCAAGCCCACACCAACGCCACCAAGGCGCTCCAAGACCTGATCACCACCCACCTCTCCACCCCACAATCAGCCGAGACCTGGACCATCGCCCTGGCTCTCCTCGACGAGTTCTCGGGAACCGTTAGGGAACTCCTCACCGCAGCCTCAGCAGCAGCGGCGGTGGATCGTCGGCGTCAAGGATCCTGAGACCATTGCCGAGCACTCTTGGCGTACCCCGGTCATCGGCTCCGTGCTGGCGATGATGGAGGGTGCCGATGCCGGACGGGTCGCGCTGCTGTGTACGTTCCATGACTCGCAGGAGACCCGCGTCGGCGACATCCCCTGGGTCGGTCGCCGCTACCTGCAAGCCGCGGACAACCGCCAGGTCACTGCCGACCAGCTCGCCGACGCGCATCCGGCTGTCGCGGCCGGCATCGCCGAAGCGGTCGACGAGTACGAGCGGGGCGAGACTCTTGAAGCCCAGGTCGCCCACGACGCGGACCGGCTCGAGTGCATGATCCAGGGACTCGAATACCTCGAACAGGGCTATGCCAATGCCCAGGAATGGGTCGACAGCACGCGGGCCAAGCTGAAGACGGCCTCGGCGGTCGCTCTGGGCGACGCCTCGCAGGGTCTGTCGTCCACCGAATGGCAGCGGACTTTCCTACGTGGCTGAGGCGCTGCTCCGTATCAAAGGACTCGACGCGCTGCGAAGGACCGGCATCGCACCTTCGGCCTGATGGATCTTGCCGTACGAACACCCCTGATCTGTAAGGGAATCACTCGACGGTTCCACGAAGCGCTCTCGCCGGCATGCCCGAGGAACGCGTCATCCTCCGCGCCTGCCCCGAGCGCTCGAAAATCGGTGGAGATGCGTTGCTGAGCGTCATTACCTTGTGTCCGAGCCAAGTCGCCTAGGCAAGGACGTGCCGTTGTACACCCTGTGAGACCTCCCGAGAGCTGATGTGTCGCGCGTCGCGTATGTGCGCCGCGCTCCTCTTTGCTGCGGACTTCTCACTGAAATCGGTGTACTTCTGTGCTCCATCGCTGGGTGGTCATGCCCACCTGCCTGCCGACCGTTCTCCGCCGTTGCCACGTGTGCGCGTCCGAGCGCTTTCGGGCGAACGGCAAGTTCCGCGTCAACGCAAACCATAAGAACCTCGACGCCTGGCTCCTTGTGCTCTGTACCGCTTGCGGGGACACGGCGAAGCTCACGGTTCTCGAGCGGACGAACGTGCAATCCGTACGGCCTGATCTGCTGGAGCGGATGCATGGGAATGGCCCTGGCCTGGCAGCCGAGTTGCTCCAGGATCCGGTCGTAAAGCGCTGTAATCGCATAGCCCTGGACTGGGACGGCGCCTGGCGTCTCGACACCGGCGGATCGGATCATGTGGGCCGCGAAGTGATCGACGTCGCGGTCCGCTTTGCGGCCCGGATCCCAGTCCGGCCGGTGCGGTTGATCGCCGAAGGTTGCGGTCTTTCGCGGGCCGAGGCCGAGAGGCTGATCGCGGAGGGGAAGCTCGTTTCGGCATCCCGGTTGAGCGGCAAGCTCTCCGGCGACTTCACCTTCACGCTCAAGCACTGAGCCCTCGTCTTGCTGTGGAGCTTCGCGTCCGCGAAGGCCGGTACGAGGAAATCCGCGGGCTGTACGCGTGGGCCGGTGGGATCATGCTTGCTTGTGACAACTAGTGCTTTTGGCGAGCAGGTGCTGCGTAATCGGCGGGCAGTGCGGGTGCGGCTGGCTGTGCAGATTTCGGCTGTGTTCGGGGCCGTGCTCTTTGTCTTGACGGCGTACGGTGAACCGCTCGCGTTCCTCGGGGTGCTCGCCGGGTCGTGGGTGGCTCGCAAGTGGCTGCATCTGGGGTGGTGGCGGGCCTGCGCGCCGCTCTTCGGGATGCGGGTCGTGGCGGTGAAGCACGGGTCGGGGCGTCCGGACGAGGTCCGGATAGCCGGCGACCGGCTGATCGTGCGGGGAGCTGTGGCCCTCGGGGCGTCGGTCGATGTCGTGCCGCGGGCGGAGGCGACCGGTCGGGTGCGCGTGTGGAGCGGATTCGCCTTGGAGTTGGCCGTGTTCGCCGCGCTTGCGGCCGCTGGGGTCGCAGGGTTGCCTGATGCCTGGGGAGTCGCGGTCGCCTTGGGAATCGGGCTCGGGGCGGTCGAAGTGTTCATGCCGTACGGGTTGTCGGCGACGCCCGGGTGGTTCCTCTTCGTGATGCCGTTCGCCGGACGCGAGGAGTTCTCGCAGTTGGCGCGCTCGGCGGGCGAGGTGCGGGTGCGCCAACTGCTGGACGTAGGCGACTTGGCTGCGGCTCGCACGGCGCTGGGTGCGTTGGATCCGGCGTCGGGCGCGGCGTGCGTCTTTGCGTTGGAGCTTCTCGTCCACGAAGGGCGGTACGAGGAGGCTGGCGAGTTGTACGCGCGGGTCGGTGGGAGTCTGCCGCCGGGGCCCGACCAGGCGCTGGCTGCGCAGCACTTCTTGCGGGCGGCCTGCTACTGGCTGGAAGCGTTCGTCCGGCGGCCCAAGGCAGCCGCTCCCCCGCCTGTGCCTTCATGGCTGGAGCGGGCGGCGCTGGACACCGCCGCCGCGCTCGGTTTGCGCCTGCGTCCCGCACAGCCGAGTACGGATGCGATCGCTGCGTACTTGCTGGCGTACGGGCCCGTCGCAGGAACGGCGACCATGGCCGACCGGGTTGCGCTCCAAGCCCGTTCGCGTCTCGTCGCCGCCCATGCGCTGTGCACGGCGGCGATCGCGTACAGCCTGGAAGGCAAGCGCGAACCCGCGGAGCGCGCCGTCCGCGAGGCCGAGAAGCTGGGGCAGAGCCTGCCCCGCGTCGCCTTCGCCTTGGCCGCGGTACGTGCGACGTTCGGCGAAGCGGCGGATTCGGTGCCGAAGCCGGACGACGGCAGCGCACCCCTGTCGCACGACAACTACCACGCCAAATACGGTACGGAGGAGGACGCTTGGCGCTGGTGACCTCCGGCGTGGGCGGTCGGGCTGTCGGCTGTCGACAGAGGCCGCCTCCCGTTCCGAACTCTTGGGCGCCCGGGCTAGGGCGGCTCGGTGGCGAGCAAACGTGGGCCGTCGGGTTACGGAGTCGCCGCCGCTTGCAGGATCGATTCGATCGCTTGCTCGAAGAGGTGACCGTAGCCGTTCACGAAAAGCTCAGCGCGCGATCCCGGACCCGCTTCGCGGTTCGGGACGCCGAGGCGGATCACCACCGAGTTCGGTGCGTGCAACGTGAATGCCTCGTAGCCTCCGCCGCACGCGTCCACGTCCGTGCTCACGTCCTTGTCGTGGAACACGAGTCCGCGGCGGGCGAGTTCGTCCCTGACGAGCGCGAGGTTGCGTCCGAACGCGATCCATCCGAGGGCGTCGTCGGCCAACTCGGCGATCAGATCGGGCCAGGCGTAGGGGTCCATGTCGCATTCCACGGCCCAGGGGTCGTCCGGTCCCGCGGCGCGGACGAGTGCGAGGTCGACACCGGGCATGGCGACCCAGCGCTCCAGGCCCGGGTGCACCTGAACCGCGAACATCCGGTACTCGGCACGTTCCTCGTCGTCCTCCTCCGCCGCGTCCGGATCGATCAGTCCCTCGGCCGGGCAGCCGCGCTCCACGAGCTCGGCCGCGAGCGCAACGATGTTCGCGCGCGCGAGGGCGTCTATGACCGTCTGGTCGCCGTCGTCTGGGGTGCCGGCGGATTCAGGGGTGTGGGTCATCGGTCGGTCGCCCTCCAGGTCGCCTTGCTTCATCCGTTTCTCTCATCCTGGTCTGACACGGCACCGTTTCGCTCCCAGGCCTGCATCCCCTTGCGGACGCTGCGGGACGGACGGTGTCCGGTGCGGCACGGATGCGCATTATGGCTACCGGGTACGGCCGGGTGTCGTGGGCGGCGTTACGGTGGGCTGTCCATTCCAAGATCCATTCTGCCGATGGGACCTGCTCTCCTCATGTACCGACCGCATGGCCATGTCCGAAACCGGCGCCTCCTGACCGCATCCGGCGCTGCCGGGCGGGGGCGTTCGCGGCGGGCGGCCGTGGTCGGAGCGGGGGTCTTGCTCGCGCTGACGATGACGGCCGCGTGCGGTTCCGGGGGCGACGACCCGGCCCAGGATGCGAACGCGGCAGGCACAGCCGGCAGGGGCGGCGACGGCGCATCGGGACAGGGCTCCGAGGCCCCGAAGGGGCCGCAGTACAAGGGGCCCGCGATACCGGGACTCGCGGACCGTCCGGCGTGGAGTGTGAGCGTCGAAGAGGCCGGTCTGTGCGCCGGGCGCGCGGACATCGTGCGCGGCCTGCAGGGCAGCCCGGACCCGGCCTGTGCGTTCGGCGACGCGGTGGTGTTCATCCGCAGCGTCTCCGCGACTCACGCGAAGGAGGGCTTCAAGGCGACGATCCGCGATGGCGCCACGGGCGCGGAGCGGGCCACGATCGAAGCGAAGCCGGCCGCGTCCGATGTCGCCATCAGCGCCGACAAGTTCGTGAAGGTCGGCTACTGGAGGGACGGTTCGCCCGCGCTGGTGGTCCGCACAGTCGCGCAGGCCGGCGCCGACGGGCTGAAGGCGGCGACGACGCGCACGACGCTGACGATGTACGCGCCGTCCGGCAAGGTGCTCGGCACCTCGGAGTTCGACGGGGACGTGCACCAGGACCCCATCGTGTGGGACGGCTACCTCGTCCCGTCCAGCGGGCCGTACCTTCCGATCGGCGGCGGCGCGGAGTTCAGGCCGCCGCGCGGCATGCTCTACGAGCACGCGTCGCCCGCGGAGAACTACCGGCGCGAGCCGCTGAAGTACTTCCTCCACGGCACCACTGAGTGCGGCGAGCCCGGGTGGTGCCCGAGCAAGCTCGTCGTCCGCGACATGTTCACGGACAAGGAGCTGTGGGGCACCAAGTCGATTCCCGTACCCGAACCGATCCGCGCCGCCGCGGCGGGCAAGGCGCCGTCGGTGTCCGTGGTCGCCGCCCGGGAGAAGCTGCTGCTCCTGGCGTGGACCGCGCCTTCCGGGGGCGCGACCACGTTCACCGCGCACGACCCCGCGACGGGCAGGCTCATCTCCCAGGGCCCGACCACGCCGCCCGGTGTGAAGCTTGCGGGCCCCACCAAATCGGGTGTCGCATTGTCGCCGGACGGCGGCATCGCCGTAGTGGCCCTGACGAAGGGCGCCGTCGCCTGGGAGACTGCCTCCGGCCGGAAGCTGTGGGAGCAGGCAGCGGACGAGCGGCAGTTGCGCCCGGAGGCCGTCTCCCCGAAGGGTGTGCTCTACGCCCTGCTGGACGGCGGTGGCACCGCGGCCCTCGACGCCCGGACCCACGCCCTCCTTGCCGAGAAGGTGCCCACGGTGCCGTCGTTCGGCGACACCTTCGGCGTCGTGCGCGAGGACAGCGGCAACGCCTACTTCGTCTTCCCCGTGGCCCCGCCCAAGTAGGCCACGCGCCCGCCCCGTCGGCTCCGCGCCGCGAAAGCGCGGCCTGTCGAACAGACTCAGCCCGACAAGCGGCGGAGCCAGCGGGTGCGGGCGTTGCGGGCGTCGTGGCTGAGGGTTGCGTGCGGGGCCAGGCTGTCGAAGCTGTGGGATCCGCCCGGCCAGACGTGGAGTTCGGCTTCGCCGCCGGCCTGCCAAAGGGCGTTTGCGTAGGCGACGGCCTCGTCGCGCAGCATTTCGGCGGAGCCGACGTCGAGGAAAGTCGGAGGCAGGCCGGAGAGGTCGGTGGCGCGGGCGGCGGCAGCGTAGGGCGGGACGTCGTCGGTGCCGTATCGGTCGCCGAGGTACGCCTGCCAGGCGGTGGCATTGGACGTGCGGTCCCACAGGCCGCGGCCGGACATCTGGTGGCTGGAGTACGTACGGTCGCGGTCGTCGAGCATCGGGCAGAGCAGCATCTGCCCGCGGAGCGCCGGACCGCCGCGGTCGCGGTTCAGGAGGGCGAGCGCCGCGGCGAGGCCGCCGCCGGCGCTTTTGCCGGCGATGACGATGCGGTCGGGGTCGATACCGAGGTCGGCGGCGTGTTCGGCGGCCCAGACGAGCCCGGCGTGGCAGTCGTCGAGGGGACCCGGGTACGGGGCCTCCGGGGCGAGCCGGTACTCGACGGACAGCGCCGCCATCCCGAGAGGCAGCACCCATTCCTCGACGACGCGCGGGAGCACGGACCAGGCGTTGCCCATCACCAGCGCCCCGCCGTGCATGTAGTAGACCAGCGGAAGCGGGCCGTCCAGGCCGCGCGGACGGGCGCTCACCAAGGTGACGTCAGGAGCTCCCGGCGGTCCGGGGACGCGCAGCTCCGCGAACTCGCAGCGCTCGTCGGTGCTCAGCTTGTCGAGCGTGGGGCGCGGACGGGCGGTGGCGTCCTGGGTCTGGCGGTCCGCGAGATTCGCCGGGGTGAGCGGACCGGGTGAGCGCCCGCGCACCTTGGCCAGGACTGCTTCCACCTCGGGGTCGAACGGCGGTGCCGCCGCGGGTTCCGGCGCGAAGTCGCGGACGCTCAAACCGATGCCTCCGGTGGGTCGGGCGGGCGGTCGGGCGCGGGGGCGGCCCCCGTCTCGTCCCCACGTTAGCCAGGGACAGGCAGTGCGGTGGAGGCGGAACTGCATGACGCCGGAAAGAGAAAAGGGACGTACGGCGCGAAAGCAGGACGCAGAACCGAAGGTCGGGAGCAGGACGCGGGAGCGGGATGCCGGGCCAACGGCCGGCAGGCCGCGGGCTGCGGGGCGCGGGGGTTGCGGCCGCGGGATCCAGCAACAGCACCCCAAGACGCAGGGCCGGACCGCGGTGCAGTCGCGGTTCGGCCCTGCGTCGGTTCTGGGCGGCCTGGCTGGCCTGACTGGCCTGGCTGGCCTGGCTGGCCTGGCTGGCCTGGCCGGCCTGGACGGCCTGGACGTGCCTACCGACCCGCGGCCGGGCCCGGCTTGGGTGTCGTGCGCGCGGTCTTCGGGCGGCCCGTGGAGCCGGACGCCGTCCTGGCCTTCGCCGCGGCGCCGTCGGCGCGGGTCTTGACCTCGTCCTTGGCGTCGCGGGCGGCGCTGCCGGCGCGGGTCTTGAGTTCGGCGGCCCGCTCCTCGACCTCGTGCTTGGCCTCGCGGCCGCGGTCCTTCGCGGTGTCCTTGAGCTCCTTGGCCTCGCGGGAGGCCGTACGCGTGGCCTCGTCGACCTTGCCGCGGATCCGGTCGACGACGCGCTCGCCGCGCACGGACAGGTCCTCGTACGCCTTGCGGGCCTTGCCGTACTGGTCCTTGGCGAAGCCGCCGGGGTCCTTGGAGACGGCGTCGAACGTCCCGCCGACCTGGGCACGCACGTCCGACGCGGTGTTGGAGACGCGGTAGCGCATCGACCGGGCGTCCGTGGGGATGTCGATCTTGAGGTCGGCGATCATCGAGGGGACTTCGCGGATCTTCTCGACCGCGAGGTCGCCCGCGCCGACGACGGCGTACAGCGGGTTGGGGTCGGTCGTGGTCTTCCTGCGGTCCATGGTGGTCGCCATGTGCTTTCCTCTTCCGGTTCCGGTGCGGGGGCGGAGTCCCCGCCGGAGTGCGGGTGCCCGACCCGCGCGCCGGCATGCATGCGCGGACGATCGGGAAGGGGAGCGCAGCAGTCCGGTTTGCCTGCCCCGCCCCGCGTCCCGCCTGCCCGCACCGCGTCACCGGTCGTCGCGCTGCGTCCAACTCATGGGCCGCACACCGAAGTTGCCGAACCCGCGCAGTGGGTGGACGTCGGCGTACCGGACCACATGCCGCCGACGCCGCCGTGCCGCGTGCTCCCGGAAGAGCAGGGCCATAAGAGCGGCGACCACCAAGAAGGCAGGTACCGCCACCCAGGTGAACGGCCAGGCGGACGTGACAGCAGCGATCGGGAGCGTATCCATGCCGCCGCGGCTACCCGGCCCGCCGCCGATGAGTCGCGGCGTTCCGAATCCGCGGAAAAAGCCAGGAGAATGCCAGGAGAACGCCAGGAGAAAGAAGGAGCCGCTCCTCAGCGCGACGGAAGGCGGAGGCGCTGGGCGCGCAGCGCCGCCCGTGCCGCGTTCGCGCCGCAGGCCCCGTGCACTCCCCCGCCCGGATGCGCGGACGCCGAGGCAAGGAACAAGCGCTTGACCGGAGTTCCCGGACCGCCGGTCCCCGGCACCGGGCGGAAGAAGAGCTGCTGGTGGATCGCCGCGGTGCCGCCGTTGAGGGCCCCGTCGACCAGGTTCTCGTTCATGGACTCCAGCACCGGAGGCGTCAGGATGCGCCGCCCGACGATGCGCGACGTCCAGCCGGGCGCGAAGCGTTCGACCTGGGCCTCGACGCGGGCGGCGAACGCCTCCGCCTCGCTCTCGTCCCAGCTCCCGGTCACCCGGCCGCCCTCGCCCAGGTCCTCGCGGATGCGCCGCGGCACGTGCGTGTACGCCCACACCGACTCCGTGCCGGCCGGCGAACGGGTGGGGTCCGCGGTGGTCATCTGGCCCAGCATCACGAACGGCTTCGCGGGCACCCGCCCCGAGGCGACCTGGACCGCGTGGTCGGAGAGTTCGTCCATGCCCGCGGCCAGATGAACGGTCCCGGCCTCGGCGGTCTCGGATGCCTCCCACGGGATCGGCCCGTCGAGCGCCCAGTCGACCTTGAAGGTGGCCAAGTCCCATTGGAATCGGCGCATATCGCCGCGCAGCGCGGGCGGGAGGTCGTCCCAGGACACCAGGCCGCCGTAGAGCGCAGGCGCGGCGACGTCGGCCAGAACGGCCTTGCGGGCCCGGACCGGGTCGCCGTCGGCAGTGACCACGCCCAGCGCCGTGCCCCGCCGCACCACGACGGACGCGACCCGCGTACCGCAGCGCACCGCACCCCCGCGGGACTCCAGGCGCCGGACGAGCGCATCGGTGAGCGCGCCCGCGCCGCCGACCGGGGCGGGCCAGCCGTGCTGCTCGCCGAGCATCGCCAGCAGCCAGCCGAACACGGTGCTCGGCGGCGCCTCCGGGTGCAGGTCGGCGTGCAGCGCGCAGCCCGCGAGCAGCATCGCGGCGCCGGCGTCGGGCCCCGTGAACTCCTCCTCGCCGAGGCGGCGTACCGGCAGCGTGAGGAACCGGGCCAGGCGCAGCGCCTCGGAGGGCTTGAGCCGGGCGGCCAGCGCAAGACCGGTGCGGACCGGCGGGAACGGTTTGAGCAGGGCGTCCACGAAGTGCGGGTCGAGCCGGTCCCAGAGCGCGGCAAGCCGGCGCCAGGCGTCGGCGTCCGCGGCCCCGAAACTGCGTTCGAGCCCGGTGGCGGTCGCCTCGGTGCCGCGGCGCACCACCGCGCAACGCCCGCCGGGCAGCGGATGCGCGAGCACCGCGGGGGCATGGCTCCAGCGCAGCCCGTGCTCGTGCAGGCCGAGTGCGGCGATGGCGGGAGAGGCGACCGCGAGCGGGTGGAAGGCGCTGAACAGGTCGTGCACGAAGTCCGGGTGCACGCCGCGGTCGCTGCGCACCGCGCCGCCGGGTGCGGGCTGCGCCTCCAGGACGAGGACGCGCCAGCCGGCATCGGCCAGGATGTTGGCGGCCACGAGCCCGTTCGGCCCGGCGCCCACGATCACGGCGTCGGCATCGGCGGCGTCGGTCATAAGGCCTCCTCAGGGCTCCTCGGGTCCCGGCACACGGGTACCGGCACACCGGTCCCGGCACGTGGTCCCGCGGCACAGATGATCATCATGGCACCCGCGTGGCGGCTGCCCGGCGACCGCATGGTCATGCAGGTCAGCGGACGAAGACCCTGCGCCTGTTCCGGCTGGTCCGTCCAGGGTCGCCGGCCGAGACAGCCGGCTGAGACAGCCGGCCGTCGCCGTTCGCATGTGTCGCAGTCCCGGTACGGGGTAGCGGCGGCGCGGGCCGGAACGACTGCTGATCATGCGGACGGCAGCGACGGCCCGCGACGAGAGGAGCCGGCCGTGGCCGATGGCCCCGACCCCCGTACGGAACACTCGGCGCCGATCTCCACGCCGACCCCTGACGACGTCCGCGCGAAGGCGGAAGAGCATGGTGCCGTGCGCGGCCGCGGGGGCATGGCGGGCCGCCGGAAGCCCCTGTTCGGCGCTGCGGCGGCGACGGTCGGGCTGCTGGTCTGGCGGCGTTCGCGCGCGAAGTCCCGACGCAAGGACTCCCACAACTGAGACTGAGCGAGACCTCCGGTAGGCCCACGCGGCGCCGGAGGCCCGCACAGCTCACGAGAGGGCCTCGGGCGGACACGCGTTCGACGGCGAGGGTGCGACCTGGTGTCTGCACCGAGGCCGGAACAGCCGGGCCGATTCCCCGGGACGGTCTCTCTCTTGCGCGCTGCCCCGCGTATCGCACTCCATGCGGGAAAACTCCCATGCCGGGCAATCTCCTCGCCGGGCAATACCCGGCTCCTTGACGCATGCACGTTGACGCATGCACGCGTGCATGACACGTCGGAGACCGGGTATCCGTGCCGGACACGGCCGACAGTGCCGCCGGGCGGAAGGAAACGCGCATGTTGATGGGGCATCCCGTGCTGCTGCGCAACCTGCTCGACCAGTACGAGGCACTGAGCAGCCTGAACGCCGCCGAAGGCTCGCCCGCGGCACGCCGCAGGTACGCGGACGTGGTCTACAACCTGTGCATCGCAACCGGTACGCGGGAGCTGCACGCCGCACTGGCCATTGCCCGCCGCCGCTTCCCCGCCCCGCGGGCCGACGGGCACCGCAGCCCGGACTCCGGTCCCCCGCTGACCGCGTGACGCGCACCTGATCACTTCCTGCCCCCGCGACATTGCCGGGTTGTGCCGGGAGTGTTAAGTCCCTTCCGGTGCCGTGGACATCGCGGCGGGGCCTGGGTTAGCTTCCAGGACATGGCCGTTCACGGGCGGTCTCACCTGGAACTCGGGGAAGGACAGCGGATGCGGCCGACATGCCTGCCGGTCACGCTGCTGACCCGGCGCCGGGCGATCGACCTGTGCCGGTCCGCCGGTTCGCGCTGTCGCTGATCCTCGGCGCGCCTCGGCCCTGTGCGCCCGGCCGATCCGCCTTCTGCCACGCACCTTCCTCTTCCCTTCCCCGCGTGATTCCGTACGAGGACACGGCCGCACCGCGCCGCGGCCGTTCCGGCGCCTGCGTGCCCGGCTCCGCCCCCGTTCGCCTCCGCCGTCACGCCGGGATGCGCACTCCCGTTCCGGCCTTCCGCTCCCCGGAGGAGAACACCCGTGAGCCCCACACCACTTGCCGTCCTCGACCTGCTCCCGCTCAGCCAGGGCGACACGCACCGTGAAGCCGTGGCGAACGCCGTCGACCTGGCCCGCCGGGCCGAGGAATTCGGCTACACCCGCTACTGGTTCGCCGAACACCACCTCAACCCGGGTGTGCTGGGCGTCTCCCCCGCCGTGGCCATCGCGCTCGTGGGACCGGCGACGCGCAGCATCAGGCTCGGGTCCGCGGGAGTGCTCTTCGGCCATCGCACGCCGCTGTCCGCGGTCGAGGAATTCGGCCTGCTCGACGCGGTGTTCCCCGGCCGCCTCGACCTGGGCATCGGCCGCTCGATCGGTCGCCAGCCCCCGAAGCAGCCCTCGGATCAGGCCCCGAATCAGGCCCTGAATCGGGAGCCGGCACAGACGCCGACGCAGCCTGCACAGCAGGCACCGGCCGAACCGCCCACCCCCCATTCCGACCCCGCGGTCACCGCGCTCAGCACCTATCGGGCGAAGCGCGGCGGCGTCGACCACAGCACCGACCGCCGTACCGCCAACGGCCTCCTCCTCCCCGCGCAAGTGGACATCGCCAAGATCGCGGACCCGGCGCGCGTCGGCGCGCTGCTGGGCCTGCTGCAGCAGCCGGGGGCCTGGACGCCGGAGTACGACGGGCAGATCGCCCAGGTGCTCGACCTCCTCGCGGGCGACTACCGCACCCCGGACGGCACGGCGGCGCACGCCTACCCGGGCGAGGGTGCCGACCTGCAGGTCTGGGTGCTGGGCGCGTCGGGCGGCGAGAGCGCCCGGACCGCAGGGGCGCGCGGCCTGCGCT
This sequence comes from Yinghuangia soli, assembly GCF_021502675.1. Taxonomy (GTDB): domain Bacteria; phylum Actinomycetota; class Actinomycetes; order Streptomycetales; family Streptomycetaceae; genus Yinghuangia; species Yinghuangia soli. The sequence continues at coordinate 81,462 of NZ_JAKFHA010000008.1, read as the reverse complement.
TCGCGGCCTCGTACCACCACAGTCCCAGCACGGTGGTGGACTCGGTGGAGGCGTACCGGGCGGCGTTCCGGCCGTCGGAAAACCTCGACCGGCCGTACGTGTCGGTCTCCGCGGACATCGTGGTCGCCGACGACGATGCGACCGCCCGTGAACTGGCCGCGGGCTACGCACTCTGGGTGCGCAGCATCCGCCGCGGCCTCTCGGCGATCCCCTTCCCTTCCCCGGAGGAAGCGCTCGCGCACGAGTGGAGCGAGGCGGACCGCGCCCTGGTACGCGACCGGGTGGAGACGCAACTGGTCGGCTCTCCGGAGACGGTGGCCGCCCGGCTCGTGCAGCTGCGGGACGCGACCGGCGCCGACGAACTGGCCATCACCACGATCACGCACCGGCATGCGGACCGGGTGCGGTCGTACGAACTCCTCGCCAAGGCCTGGGCGGATCGCGGCTGACCGGCCCCGGGCCGCGGCCGATCCGCCCTCATCCCGCACCCGAAGCCCGGCAACGGGAAGGCCCGGCAGCCAAGTCGGCTGCCGGGCCCGCAATTTGCCCGTCTTCCCGGATCGCGCCCGCCCTGTCAGCGGTAGAAGACCTCCGCCTTGCCCGTGGCCGCGCTCCACATGACGTAGCCGCCCTGGAAGTCCTGCCGCCGGTACCCGTCGGACGGCGCGAACTCGTCGGAGGTCGGGAAGCCGAGCCGGCCGCCTTGCCAGCCGACCCTGGCCCACGCGTCGCGGATCCCGCCGTGGACCTCGTGGGCGCCGGTGGCGGGGCTCCAGAACACCGAGCCGCGCTGGAAGTGGTTGTAGGCGCCGGTATTGCCCGCGGTCGGCAGCTCGTTGGTGATCGGATAGCCGAGGAAGCCGCGCTCCGCGCCGAGTTCGGCCCACTTGTTGCGGACCGCGCCGTGCACCTCGAATGCCTCGCCGGTCGCGGGCGACCAGTAGACGGCACCGCGCTCGAAGGTGCCGAAGCGGCCCTGCCCGTCCGCCGCGGCGGTCTCGTTCGAGGTCGGGAAGCCGAGGAAGCCGCAGCGCTCCTTGAACGAGGCGTAGGTGATCCAGATGCCGCCATGGACTTCGAAGACGCGCCCCTCACCGGGCGTCTCGATCAGCGCCCCGTTGCCGAACCGCACCCGGGTGAGCGGCTCCGCTCCGCCGGAACTGTTCTCGCACCGCGTTTCCTCGTCGCCGACGGGGAAGCCGAGCCACAGGTTCGCGGTGCGTGCGTCGGCGTACTTGGTGCGCATCCAGTGCGCCCCGGTGGCCGCCGATTCCAGGACCACGCCGCCGCCGAACACGGTGACCTGCCCGCCGGGGACGTCCGCGGTGTCCGCCGCCGGCATCCCCATGGGGCCGTAGACGTCCTTGCTGCGCAGGTATGCGCCCAACGCGCCGAGCGTCATCGCGGTCCTTGCGATGATCGCGCCGTGCTCGTAGTTCTGCGCCGGGAAGTGGTGGGGGAAGACGTACCGGTCCCCGACCGGATTGCCGAGCCAGGATCCGGGTCCGCCCAGCTCCGCGTACTTCTCTTCGATGGGCCCCCGGCTGTACGTCGCCGAGGTGGCGAGCACCCGTCCGCTGCTGTCGACGGCCCGGAACCGGTACAGCGCGCCTTCCCACCCCAGCGTCGCGGTCACCTTCGTGTAGAAGTCCGTGGCCGGGAACGCGGCGACCTTGCGAAGGGCGGTCTCTCGCGCGCCGGCCCAGACCTCCCATGTGGCCACGTCGGTCGCCCCCGCGAGACTGACTATCGCGGCCAGGTCGCCACCGATGTTGCGGTCGTGGCATTCCGGGTACACCACCAAGCCGAGTCCGGACTGCGACCAGACCTCGCGCTGGACGCGGTAGGGCTCGTATTCCGGGAAGCGCCCTTCGAACGCCACGGCCCCGCTCGGGGTGTACTCCCGGACGATGCGCTGAGCGCCGAAGGTGACGAGGTAGTTGCCATTGGGGAGCGGCTGGCTGCCGCCGGTCCCGGCGTCCGGCAGCGCCGGGCTGGGGACGAACTGCCTGCTCAGCGCGGCGGTTTTCGCCTGCTCGTTCAGCGTGTACGCGACCGCTCGGGCAGTGCCGGGTGCGGGATGGTCGTCGAAGACGCTGAGACGGCCGTCCGCTTGGCGGCGGACGTCTTGCGGGCGGGCGAGTCCGACCGGGTCTCCGGACACAGTGACCGTGCTGCGTTTTCCCCCGAGCGTCCAGGTGATGGTCCTGGCCGCCCGGTCGAGTTTGTAGACGGCGCCGGTATTGGTGGCGGAGAGCAGGAAGTTGCCGTCCGTGTCATAGGTCGCGGCGTTGAGATGCAAGTAGTCGCCGGAGGAACCGAAGTCGACCGTCGAGTCGCCGAGGGGGATGCCGCCGGGGCCGAGGCTCTTCCACTCGAACAATGTCTCCCCGGTCGCAATGTCGATCTCGCGGACCACGCCTTGCAAGGCGACGCCTTGTGCTGGTCCGCCGTAAGGCGAGAGGTCGACCGGAACGCTTTCGGACGTCGACAGGAGGACGCGGTTGCCGTCCGCGGATGGCGTGAGGTTGTGCTCGACACCGCTGCGGTCTTCCAGGTCGGCGATTTCCCTGATGAATTGCCCGGCCATGTCGCGGATATGCCAACCCCCGAAGACCCGGTGCACCACCACCCTCTGTCCGCGGTACTGAAACGTTCCGGTGTCGCTGCGCGGCCTGGCGCCGGAGAACCCCAGGATCACCCTGCCGTCGTCGGCGAAGCCGATCTGGCCGTGGCCCCACCCGCTGCCGGGTGACGCGAGATCCGCCATAAGGACACCGGGAGCCGCACCGGGTGTTCGCGGCACGGTGATCTGCAGGTCGTTTTCCCAAGCTCCCTCCGTACACCCGAGCGGCCGCTCATCGGCGGCAGCGGCGGGCCCTTGGACCGCGAACAGCCCACCGGACACCAGCACCGCGCCCGTGGTGACCAGTGCTGTGGTGCGACGCCGTGCGAGTCTCACAGAGATCCCCCAAAACCGAGATGGCTCCCTTCCGCCGGCTCACCCCGGGGGAGGGAGTTTGTCATCATGAAGAGACTTGAGCGGCATGCCGGGTTGCACAGACTCACCGCAAAAGCGGCGGCGCCTCCGGACAGATGTCCCGAAGGCGCCGCCGCTCTGCGTCCCCCTGCCGTCAGCCGCCCACCGGGACGGCCGCCGTGTCGGACAGGTCGGCGGTGGCCGGGCTCCCCCACCCCCACGGCGGGTCCGGGATCTCGCGCCGGAGGACCGGTGCGACGTCGGACTGGAACAGCTCCAGCGCACGGTGGTGGGTCGCGGTGTCCAGGCCGGTGGCGTCGGCGGACAGGTGCAGGACGGTGTGGCCGAGGTGTTCGTGGTAGCGGTGGACCTTCTCCACGATCTGCTGCGGGCTGCCGATCAGGGCGGAACTGCGTTCGAGGTAGTCCTCGTAGGTGGCGAACACCGGTTCGATTCCGTGCTGCTGCATGAAGGCGAGCTGGTGTTCGAAGGCGGGCCGGTACGTGGCCAGGGCGTCCTGCGAGCGCTTCTCGACGTGGAAGCCCGCAGTCCCCGCCCCCACCGCCAGGGCGGCCGGATCGTGCCCGTACGCCGCCCACCGCTCGCGGTAGTGGCGGACCAGCTGAGCGTACGGCTCGACGGGATTGGTGACGTTGGCCGAGAACAGCGGGTCGCCGTAGCGTGCGGCCAGGTCGACCGATTCGCGGCTCGTCGCGCTGCCGTGCCAGATGCGGATGGGCTGCTGCAGCGGCAGCGGCCACACCTCGGCGTCGGCCAGCTCGGGCCGGAACCGCGGCCGGGCGGTGACCTTGTGGTCCCGCCAGATGCGCAGGAACAGCTCGTACGACTCGGCGTTGCGCGCCCACTGGTCCTCGGGCGTGACGCTGAAGAGGCGGCGCTGGGCCTCGCCGTTGCCCTTGCCGATGATCAGTTCGAGGCGCCCGTCGCTCAGGTTGTCGAGGGTGGCGTAGTCCTCGTAGGCCCGGACCGGGTCGAGCAGGCTGAGCGTGGTGACCGCGGTGAACAACCGGATCCGGGACGTGACCGCCGCGATGTGGGAGAGCACGACGGGCGGCGAGGAGGACACGAAGGGGTACTCGTGCCGCTCCCCCACTCCGAACCCGTCGAAGCCCAATTCCTCGGCCACCCGGGCGGATTCGACGACCTGCCGGAAGCGCTCCCGGGTGGGCACCGCACGTCCGGTGGCCGGGTCCGGAGTGTGCACGATGAGCGTGATGGTCAGGAACTTCACGACGCGTTGCGCTCCTCTCCGGCGGCGCGGCCGAGGCGCTGGGGCGGGCGCAGCCCGAGGTGGTCGCGCAGCGTCTCGCCCTCGTACTCGGTCCGGAAGGCGCCGCGCTCCTGGAGCAGCGGGACGACCGTGTCGGCGAACTCGTCGAGACCGCCGGGGGTGATGTGCGGGACGAGGATGACGCCGTCGGCGGCGTCGTTCTGCACGAGTTCGTCGATGCGGTCGGCGACGGTGGCCGGGCTGCCGACGAACGCGTGCCGGCCGTGCAGCTTGATGACCAGCTCGCGGGAGGTCAGCTTCTCGGCCTCGGCCAGTTCGCGCCATTCGCGGGCCACCCGGAGCTTGTCCGGTCCGGACACCGTGTCGGCGCGGCCCCGGGAGAGCGTCGTCTCGCCGACGTACGGGTCGACCGAGGGCAGCGGGCCGTCCGGGTCGTGGTCGGACAGGTCGCGGTTCCATACGCGTTCCAGGAAGGCGATCGCGGTGCGCCCGCTGACCTGCTGCCGGGCGACCTCGCGGGACCGCTCGGCGGCCTCCGCGTCGGTGGCGCCGAGCACGAAGGTCGCGGCGGGCAGGATCTTCAGGTCGTCGCGGGCCCGGCCGTAGCGGGCCAGCCGGCTCTTCACGTCGCGGTAGAACGCCTGGCCTTCCTCGAGCCGGGCGTGCCGGCTGAAGATGGCGTCGGCGGAGGAGGCGGCGAATTCGCGGCCTTCCTCGGAGTCCCCGGCCTGGAAGATCACCGGCCGGCCCTGCGGGCTGCGCGGCACGTTGAAGCGGCCGGAGATGGAGAAGTGCGCGTCGTGGTGCGCGAACCGGCCTGCGTCGGGGTCGGCGAGGAAGGTGCCGGACTCCTTGTCGGCGAGGATCTCGCCGCCGTGCCAGGAGTCGAACAGCTCCCAGGTGGTGTGCAGGAAGGTCCGGGCGCGCTCGTACCGCTGGTCGCGCGGCAGGAAGCCGCCGCGGCGGAAGTTCTCGCCGGTGAAGGCGTCCCAGGAAGTCACCACGTTCCAGGCGGCGCGGCCCGCGGAGAGGTGGTCGAGGCTGGCGAACTGCCTTGCCACTTCGTACGGTTCGTTGAAGGTGGAGTTGATCGTGCCGGTCAGGCCGAGGCGGTCGGTGACCGCGGCGAGGGCGGCCAGGACGGTGAAGGTGTCGGGGCGGCCGACGACGTCGAGGTCGTAGATGCGGCCGCGCTGCTCGCGCAGCCGCAGGCCTTCGGCGAGGAACAGGAAGTCGAACTTGGCGCGTTCGGCGGTCTGCGCGAAGTGCACGAACGACTTGAAGTCGATGTGGCTGCCGGAGCGGGGATCGCTCCAGACCGTCGTGTTGTTGACCCCGGGGAAGTGCGCCGCGAGATGGATCCGCTTGCGGGGGCGGTCGTTGTGCCGGGCCGGTGGGTCGACGGCGTTGCTCATGGCTGGTGGTGCCTTTCGCTCAGAGGTGCGCGTAGCGGTTGGCCGGGCGCTCCAGCCCGAGGTGGCCGCGCAGGGTGCCGGCCTCGTACGCGGTGCGGAAGGCGCCGCGCCGCTGCAGTTCGGGCACCAGGGCGCGGGTGATCCCGAGGAGGTCGTGCGGCAGCGCGGCGGGCCGCAGCCGGAAGCCGGACAGTCCGGCGGTACGCCGTTCGAGGAGCAGGTCGGCGAGTTGCGCCGCGGTGCCCGCGAAGATCTCGGCATCGCTGGTGTACGGCGCGCCGGCGGCCGCGTCGAGCCGGTCGCGGCGGTCCCGGGCGGCGGCCTCGGTCGCGTCGAGGAAGACGACCAGGTCGCCGAACACGTGCAGCGGGCGGGCGGCGGTGCCGGCGGCTTCCTGGGCGGCCCGGATCCCGGCGACGATCGTGCGGGCCTCGCCAGTGCTGTGCGGGGTGACGAAGCCGACGTCGGCGGAACGGGCCAGCAGCCGGTGCCCGGTCTCCTGGTGGACGAGTGCGGTCACCAGCGGCTGGCCCTGGGGCGGGCGCGGGGTGATCGAGGGTCCCTTGACGTCGAACCAGCGGCCCTCGAAGTCGATGTAGTGGAGCTTGTCGCGGTCCACGAAGCGGCCGGTGGCGGCGTCCCGGATCTCGGCGTCGTCCTCCCAGCTGTCCCACAGGCGCCGGAGCACTTCGATGTAGTCGGCGGTCTCGTCGAAGGCGTCTTCGAGCACGGCGCGCAGGCGCTCGGGCGGGCCGGTGAGGAAATCGACGTCGGGGGCCTCGCGGCGGCCGAAGAGGGCAAGGTCCGCGGGGCGCAGCGACACCTGGGCGCGCACCCCGGCCCGGCCGGTGCTCGTGTAGTCCAGCGTGGCTATGGCCTTGGCCAGGTGGAACGGCTCGGTCAGGGTGGTCACGATGGTCGGCACGAGGCCGATGCGGTCGGTCAGCGGGCCGATCCGGGCGGCGATGAGGACCGCGTCGAGGCGGCCGCGGACCCGGTCGGTGCGGTCGTCGGCGTGCTGGGGGTGGTCGGACTGGAAGCCGAGCGAGTCCTCCAGGGTGGCGAAATCGAGCAGTCCGTGCTCGGCTTCGCGGACCAGATCGGCCCAGTACGCGGCGCCGAACAGGTCGGCGGGCCGGGCGTCCGGCTCGCGCCAAGCGGCCGGGTGCCAGCCGGCGCCGTCCAGGGCGACGGCCAGGTGCAGGGGTGCGGCAGGTTCGGTTCCGGGGCTGTTCGCGAGTGCTTCGGTCATGGCGGTCTCGCCCTCCTTTCAGGGCCGGTCCGACGCGGGGGCGGGCGCGGCGGAAGTGGCGGACAGGTGCGCGGCGAACGCATCGACGAGGTCGAGGAGCGGGGCCACGCCCTCGGCGTCGACGCGGTGCTCGCCGTCGCCTTCGGCGGGGTGCACGTATGCCTCGTGCACGAACCAGCCCTGCGCCACGTGCGTCGCACCGAGCGAGGTGAGCACGGGCCGCAGCGCGTAGTCGAGGGCGAGGACGTGGGCGGGAGTGCCGCCGGTGAGCACCGGGAGCACCGCCTTGCCGCGCAGCGCGAACTGCGGGAGTACGTCGAGGAAGACCTTGAGCACGCCGCTGTACGCGGCCTTGTAGACGGGGCTGGCGACGACCAGCGCGTCGGCCTTCTCGACCGCGGCGATGGCCTCGCGCAGGGCGGGGTCGCCGAAGTCGGCGTGCAGCAGGGCCTGGGCGGGCAGGTCGCGGACCGCGAGCCGGTCGACGCGGTGGCCGGCCGCCTCGAGGCGGTCGGAGACGTGGCCGGCGACGATGCCGGTGCGGGAGGTCCCGGAAGGGGATCCCCAGAGGGTCAGAACGGAAGCCATGGCGGTACTCCGGGAAGAGGGGGTCGAGGCAGGTGGAGCGGGCCCATCGATGAACTACCCAGGGACACCCACCACTTCTGCGCCGGTTTCGACCGGGCCGGGGCGGCGGCGACGGCCGGGCACGGCGTCGATCAGGTCCCGCGTGTAGTCGTGCCGCGGGTCGGTGAGGACGCGTTCGACGTCGCCTGTCTCGACGATCCGGCCGGCGCGCATGACGGCGACCCGGTGCGCGATGCGCCGCACCACCGCCAGGTCGTGCGAGATGAAGAGGATCGCCACGCCCAGATCGCGCTGCAGTCCGGCCAGCAGGTCGAGGATCTGGGCCTGCACGGCCACGTCCAGTGCCGAGGTCGGCTCGTCGCACACGACGAGATCGGGCCCGGGCGCGAGGGCCCTGGCGATCGCGACGCGCTGCCGCTGCCCCCCGGAGAGTTCCCCCGGACGCCGGTCGGCGAGGTCCGGCGGCAGCGCCACCTGATCGAGCAACTCGGCCACCCGGTCCCGGCGTTCTCTGCGGTTGCCGATACCGAAGGCACGCAGCGGCTCGGCGACGATGTCGGCGACCCGGAACCTCGGGTCCAGGGACGCGTACGGGTTCTGCGACACGATCTGGACGCGGCGCCGCAGGGCCCGCAGCTCGGTCCGGGCGGCCCGCCGCGGGCGCCGCCGCCCGGGGCCGGCCAGGTCGGTGAGCCGGGTACCGGCGACGTCGATCCGCCCGTCGGTGCTGTGCTCCAGGCCGAGCACGAGGCGGGCGGTCGTCGACTTTCCGGAGCCGGACTCGCCGACCAGCGCGAGTGTCTCGCCGGGGGCGATATGGAATGCGACGTCGTCGACCGCCCGCAGCTGGTCGCCGCCGGGCAGCGGGAATTCCTTGACCAGCCCCGCGACGGAGACGAGTTGCGCGGTCGGCCGGTCCGCGCCGCCGTCCCCGCTGCCGCGTCCGCTCCCGTTGCTGCCGCGTCCGCTCTCGTTGCCGCCGCCTCCCCCGCCACCCCCGACGCCGCGCGGCAGGTCGTCGAGTCCCGGCGCCGCAGCCAGCAACGCCCGCGTGTAGGGGTGTTCCGGAGCGCTCAGAACCCGGTCCGCGGCGCCGTGTTCGACGACTTCGCCGTCGGACATCACGACGACCCGGTCGGCCCGGTCGGCGGCAACGCCGAGGTCGTGGGTGATCAGCAGCACGGCGGTGCCGTGCTCCTGGGTGAGGGCCTCCAGGTGGTCGAGGATCCGGCGCTGCACGGTGACGTCGAGCGCGCTGGTGGGCTCGTCCGCGATCACCAGGCGCGGCCGGCAGGCCAGCGCGATGGCGATCAGGACGCGCTGCCGCATTCCGCCGGACAGTTCGTGCGGGTACTGCCGGGCGCGGATGTGCGGTGCGGGCAGCCCGGCCTCGCCGAGGAGTTCGACCGCGCGGGCGTGCGCGGCGCGGGCGTCGACGGCCATTCCGTGCACGCGCAGCGCCTCGGCGACCTGGTGGCCGATCCGCTGGACGGGGTTGAGCGAGACGTTGGGGTCCTGCGGGATGAAGCCGATGCCGGGCCCGCGGACCGCGTCCAGTTCCTTCTCGCCGAGGGTGAGCAGGTCGCGGCCGGCGAAGCGGATCGTGCCGCCGGTGACCCGGCCGCCGTACGGCAGGAGGCCGAGGACGGCGTGCGCGGTGGTGCTCTTGCCGGATCCGGACTCTCCGACCACCGCGACGACTTCGCCCGGTGCCACGGTCAGCGAGGCACCGCGCACGGCGGGGCGGGAGGTGCCGTTCCGGCTCCGGTACGCGACGTCCAGGCCGAGGATCTCCAGCAGCGGCTCGTCCGGGCCGGCGGGGCCGGGGGATGCCGGGAAGGAAGCGTCCTTGCTGCTCAACGGTCGTCTCCTCGTTCGGTGTCGAGGGCCCGCGAGATGCGGTTCGCGGACAGCACGGTCGCGGCGATCACCAGGCCCGGGAACGTGGTCAGCCACCACGCGGTGGCCACGAAGTTGCGGCCGTCCGAGACCAGGGCGCCCCACTCGGGGGTGGGCGGCGTGGCGCCGAAGCCGAGGAAGCTGAGTGCGGACACGGCGAGGATCGCGGTGCCGAACTCCAGGGCGGCCATGACCAGCACCGGCCCCCAGGCGTTCGGCAGGACGTGCCTCAGGAGCACCCCGGACGGGCGCACCCCGCAGGCCCGGGCCGCCTCGACGTACTCGGCCTGCCGGACCCGCAGCACCTCGGCGCGCATCACGCGGGCGAACCCGGCCGCGGCCGCGATGCCCACCGCGAAGGCGACCTTGGTGGTGCCGAAGCCGAGTGCCGTGACCACCGCGAGGGACATCAGCAGCCGCGGGATCGCCTGGAGCACGTCGACGAGCCGCATCACCGCGTCGTCGAGCGCCCCGCCGACGAACCCGGCGACCAGGCCGAGCGATCCGCCGACCACGAGCGATACCGCCACCGCGAGCGCGGTGGCCCGCAGCGAGAGCGATGTCGCGTGCACGACCCGGGTGAACAGGTCGCGGCCCAGTTGGTCGGTGCCGAACAGGTGCTCGGCACTGGGGCCTTGCAGGCGTTCGGCCGGGGTCCCGGTGAGCGGGTCGCCGCCCGCGAGGAGCCCGGGGGCCACCGCGGCCAGCAGGACGAGGGCCACGACCACGCACGAGACGAGCAACCCGGGACGGGCGGCCACGAACCTGGCCGCGGTGCCGGCCCGGCGCGCGAGGCGGCGGCCGCGGCTCGCCGGACCCGCCGGATCCGTGGGCGCCACCGGCTTTTTCGCGTCCTGCGGCGGCACGGGCAGCCGCTCGACTGCCGTCACCATGTCTCCCCCTCTTTCATGCCGCCGCCCCCTGGACCGCCGAGGCCCGGGCCGCGGACCGCCGGAGCGGCGCGCGGTCGCGGGCGATGCGCGGGTCGAGGAGCGGGTAGAGCACGTCGAGCAGCAGGCTGACCGCCACGAAGATCAGCGCGGACAGCACGACGACGCCCTGCACCACCGGGATGTCCTGCCGGTCCACCGCGAACGCAGTCACCCGCCCGAGGCCGGCCCGGGAGAACACCGTCTCGACGACCACCGCCTCGGTCACCAGGTTCCCGGCCACCACGCCGAACAGCGTCAGGGTCGGCAGCGAGGCGTTGCGCAGGGCGTGCCGGAAGTGGATGCGGACCCGCCCGGCGCCCTTGGCCCGCGCGGTGCCGATATACGGCGCAGCCAGCGCGGTGGTCATGCTCTTGGCCAGCACCTGCGCGATCATCGCGCCGACCGGCAGCGCCAGCGTGACGGCGGGCAGCACCAGGCTCTCGAAGCCGTCGTTGCCGAGTGCGGGCAGCAGCCGCCATTGGAACGACACGACCTGGATCAGCAGCAGCCCGACCCAGAAGACCGGCACCGAGATGCCGACCGCCGGGACGGACAAGAGCAGTTGCCGCAGGGCCCGGCCGCGCACGTAGGTCGCCAGCAGCGCGATCCCCGCGCCGAACACCACCGCGAGGAGCAGCGCGAACGCGGTCAGCTTGAGCGTCTCGGGCAGTGCGTCCGTGATGGTGGTGCGGACCTCCGCGCCGGTCTGGATCGAGTGCCCGAAGTCGCCCGCGAGCGCGTTGCGCAGTGCCTTGCCGTACTGCACGAGCAGCGGGTCGCCGATGCCGTACCGGTCGCGCACCTCGGCGATCTGCTCGGGCGCGGCGTTCGATTCGAGGCCGCCCAGCTTGATGTCCACCGGGTCGCCGGGCAGGACGAACAGGATCGCGTACGACAGGGTGAACGCCGCCCAGAGCACGAACGCCGCCTGGCCGAGCCGCCGCAGAAGGTACCTGGCCACCGCGGGTCAGCCCTTGATCCAGGTGTCGTGGAAGGTCAGCCGCGACGACGCGTCCAGCGTGACCCCCTGCACCTTCGCCGAGAAGCCGTGCACCTGGGCGAGTTCGAACAGCGGGATCGCGTAGCCGCGGTCGACCAGTTGCCGCTGCGCCTCGGCGACCTGGGCGGCTCGTGCGGCCGGGTCGACGAGCTGCGCCTGCTGGGTCAGCGCAGTGTCCTGGGGGCCGGCGGGCAGGCGGCCGCGGTTGGTGCCCTGGGTGCCGAAGATCACGCGCAGGACGTCCGGGTCGGCCCGCGTGACGTTGTAGTAGGTGAAGTCGAAGTCGCCCGCGGCGATCACGTTGTTCTGGTCGCCGATCGCGAGCTTGCGCAGCCGCAGGTCGACGCCGACCCGCTTGAGCTGCTGCTGCACGAGTTCGAGCACCGACTGGCTGGCGTTGAACGCCGAACCGAAGACGACGTCCAGGCTCAGCTTGCGGCCGTCCTTGGCGCGGATGCCGTCCGCGCCGGGCACCCAGCCTGCCGCGTCGAGGATGCGCTTCGCGCCCTCCGGGTCGTACGCGAGTGCGGCCGAGAGGTCGGTGTAGCCGGGGGTGACCGCGGCCAGCACGCTGGTGGCCGGCTTGTAGAGCGGGCTGAGCACGGTCTTGGAGAGCTCGGGCCGGTCCACGGCCTTCTGGATCGCCTGCCGGACACGCTCGTCGTCCAGCACCGGGCGGGCGGCGTTGGGCTGCAGGGCGAAGACGAAGCCCGGGTTGGGCCGCGTGACCACGCGGTAGCCGGTCGCGAACCGGGCCTCGTCCTGCGGCTGGATGTCGCTGATCGCGTCGACCTGGCCGGATTCCAGCGCGCCGGCCCGTACCCCGGACTCCGGAATGATCTTGTAGACCACCTTGTCGAGGTACGCCTCGCCGGACTTCGTCCACAGCGGCGAGCCCCACGCGTAGCCCGCGCGGCGGGTGATCTCGACGCTCTGGTTCGCCTTGTACGACCCGAACACGAACGGCCCCGAGCCCACCAGCGCCCCGAGGCAGCGCTCTTCGGGGGTCTTCGCGAGCGTCGCGGTGGACAGCAGGCCGAGCGAGACGGTGGCGGTGGCCTGCAGGAACTGGGCGCTGGGCGCCTTGAATTCGATGCGCACGGTGCTCGGGTCGACGACCGTCGCGCCCTGGTAGCCGACCAGGTATCCGGAGGCGATGACCGCCTTGGCGCCGAGCGTCGCGACGGTGTCGAAGTTGGCCTTGACCGCGGCGGCGTCGACCGGGGTGCCGTCGCTGAACGTCACGCCCGGGCGCAGCTTGAAGGTGAAGGCGGTGGCCTGCGGGTTGACCTCCCAGGACTGCGCGAGCCAGGGCTTGATCTCGCCGGTCGCCGGGTCCTGGTCGGTCAGCGAGTCGACGAGCTGGCGGCCGATGTTGAGGCTCGCGTTGAGGCCGTACTGCTGCGGGTCCAGGCAGGTGGGGTCGATCGCGAGGGCGAACGACAGCGTCCCGCCGGAGACCGGCGGACCGGCGTCCGCCGCGGTGTTCCCCGCGGGGTCGGCGCCGGAGCACGCCGCGGTGGCGGCCAGCGCGAGCGCGGCGGCACCGGCCGCGACGGCTCTGCGGCGGCCGGGCAGGTGGGCAAGCAGACGGGTACGGCGGGGAACGAGCACGGGGAGCTCCTGTGAGCATGCGCGGACTGCCGCACGGGCGGCAGCCGGGAAGGCGATCGGGCCGGGGAACGGACCAGGGGACGGGCCGCCGGACAATGCCGGTGCGGACCGCGAGGCCGGGCAGGACGGCAGGACCTGGCGCGTCGGGGACTCCGACGCGGTCAGGCGAAAGCAGGAATCGGCAGATACCGCGGGCGGCTCGACGGCAGCGCCCGCACGGGCCGGCTCAGCGGCAGTGGCGGCAACAGCGCGCGCTGTGCACGCGCCCGTAGTCCACGTGCCGGCGGCTGCACAGGTCAAGGTGCATTCTGCGAGCCTAGGAGGCTGGCCCCAAGGTCAACAAGAGCTCCCCGCAAGGTAGTTGCAACGCCCACATGAACTCTTTGTCAACCGGGGCGGGCTGCGCGGTCAGTAGACGTCGCGGACGTAGCGCTTGTCGGCGGCGAGTTGCTTGACGTACGCGGCTGCGGCGTCGGAGGTCAGGCCGCCGTGCACGGCGGCGATGTCGCGGAGCGCCTGGTCGACGTCCTTCGCCATGCGGGACGCGTCGCCGCAGACGTAGAAGTGCGCGCCGTCCTGCAGCCAGGACCACAGCCGCGAGCCGTTCTCGCGCATGCGGTCCTGCACGTAGATCTTGGCGCGCTGGTCGCGGGAGAAGGCGGTGTCGAGGCGGGCGAGGGTGCCGTCGCGGCGGAAGGCGTCCAGCTCGTCCTCGTAGTAGAAGTCGGTGGCCCGGTGCTGCTCGCCGAAGAAGAGCCAGTTCGGGGCGCGGTGGCCGAGCGCGCGGCGTTCGCCGAGGAAGCCGAGGAAGGGCGCGATGCCGGTGCCGGGGCCGACCATGACCATCGGGGTGGCCGGGTCGGCGGGCGGGCGGAAGTGCGGGGCGCGCTGGACGTGGACCGGGATCGGGGTGCCGGGCGCCGCGTCGGCGAGGAAGGCCGAGCAGACGCCCTTGCGGGGGCGGCCCGCGGCGTTCTCGTAGCGGACGACCGAGACGGTGAGGGCGACTTCGCGCGGGTCCGCGAGCGGACTGGACGATATCGAGTAGCGGCGCGGCTGCAGGCGCTTGAGGACGCCCGTCCAGTCCTGTGCGGTGGCCCGGACCGCGTGCTCGGCCACCACGTCGACCGCTTGGCGGCCCCACGACCACTGCGCCAGGCGGGTCTTGGCGTCGCCGCGCAGGATGTCGCGGAGTTCGCGGGCGCCGCTGCGTTCCGCGGTGAAGCGCAGCAGGTCGCCGGTGATGCGGGTGATGTCGAGGTGGCGGTGGAGCGCGGTGCCGAAGGCGACCGGGCCGATGCCGGGGACGTCGACCTCGGTGCCGCTGTCGAGGCCGGTCGCGGCGAGCCATTCGGCTACCAGGTCGGGGCAGTTGGACGGGTGGACGGCGAGGACGTCGCCGGCCTGGTAGGAGGGCGCGCCGGGGAGGCTGCCGAGGTCGAAGGCGAAGCGGCGGACCTCCTTGCCGGCGCCGGGGAGGCTGAGCAGCCGGTTGCCGGTCAGGCGGGCCATCGCCGGCACCGGCTTCGCGACGCCGGTTTCGGTGCCGAGGCCGGCTGGTGCAGGGGCTGGGGCGCTCGGGATCAGGGAAGAGATCCAGCGCGGGGCAGCCGGTGCGGGAGCGGACGCCGGCCCGGCGGCGAGCGCGGGCAGCGGGGCGGGCGCGGGCTCGGCGAGGGCGGTGACGACGCGGTCCAGCCATGCCGCGGCGTCCGGTTCGTAGTCGGGTTCGCAGTCGACGCGGTCGGTGAGGCGGACCGCGCCCTGCTGCGCCATGCGCTCGTCGAGCCGCCGGCCGTGGCCGCAGAAGTCGTCGTACGAGGAATCCCCGAACGCCAGGACCGCGTACCGGACGTCGGCCAGCCCGGCGATCTCGCTGCCGGCCAGGGCCGACCAGAAACCGGCGCCGTTGTCGGGGGCGTCGCCGTCCCCGAAGGTGCTGGTGATCAGCAGGAGGTCGCCCGCGGGGAGGGCCTCCGGGTCGGCGGTGTCCATGTCCTCGAGGGTGACGCGGTGCCCGGCGGCGGTGAGGCGGGCCGCGGTGGCGTTGGCGAAGTCCTCGGCGTTGCCGGTCTGCGAGGCCCACAAGACGGTGACGTCGCTGCCGGGCGCGGCAGCGGTCAGGACGGAAGCCGGGGCCGGAGCCGGATCCGCGGGTGCGGCGCCACTGCCGGGCGTACCGGGTCCGCGCCCGGGGTCGCGGCCGGTGCCCGGTGCGGGGCGGTGGCCGGGGTCCCGCGAGTAGAGACCCGCGAGCACGCCGTCCACCCACTGGGCCTGCTCCTCGGTGAAGGGGGCGCTGCGCGGGATCACCGGGACGCCCGGTGCCCCGGCCGCGACTCCGGCCAGGAAGCCGGCGAGGTAGCGGCGGCCCGCATCGCCCAGTTCGGGCCGCGGGGCCGGGGCCAGGCCGAAGATCCGGGCGGCGGCGGCTTCGGGGCTGCCGTCCGCAGGCATCGCGAAAGGGTCGGGGAAGGCGGCCGCGAAGGCGTCCGGGGCGGTGCCGGCGTCCGGGAGTTCGTCCGCGGGCGCGTCCGGCACCGGGGTGGGGGCCGCGACCTTCGCCAGCGACACCGCGCAGACCTTGAGCTCGGGTTGGAAGGAGAGCGGGTCGACCGCGTCGTTCGTCACCGCGTTGACGCTCAGGTACTCGCCGAACAGGTCGTTCCAGTGGAAGGGCGCGAAGCAGCAGCCGGGCAGCACCCGGTCGCTCACCGCCGCGGGCAGCACCGCCCGGCCGCGCCGCGAGGCCACCTCGACCGGGTCGCCGTCGGCGATGCCGAGGGAGCGGGCGTCGTCCGGGTGGATCTCGACGAAGGGGGCCGGGTTCAGTTTGTTGAGTTTGCCGACCTTGCCGGTCTTGGTGAGGGTGTGCCACTGGTGCTGCAGGCGGCCGGTGTTGAGCACGAACGGGAAGGCATCGTCCGGCATTTCGGCGGGGGCGAGATGCGGTCGGGGGTGGAACACTGCCCGGCCGCTCGGGGTCGGGAAGACCGGGCGGCCGTCATCGCCGACGTACCGGATGGGGTTGCGGGCCGGGCCGTCCGCGTCGGGCGCGGGCCACTGCACGGGAGTCTCGCGCAGCCGGTCGTAGGTCACGCCGCGCAGGTCGTAGCCGGACTTGGGGTTCCAGGCCTGCTTGATCTCCTCGAAGATCTCCTCGGCGCTGCCGTAGGAGAAGGCCTCTTCGTAGCCCATCGCGCAGGCCACCCGGGCGATGAGCCGCCAGTCGGCGGTCGCCTCGCCGGGCGGGTCGACGGCTTGGCGGGCGAGGGTGAGGTTGCGTTCGCTGTTGACCAGGACGCCGTCGGTCTCGGTCCACAGCGCGCCGGGCAGGATGACGTCGGCGTACGCGTTGGTCTCAGTATCCGCGAACACGTCCTGGACGACCACGAATTCGGCGGCTTCGAGACCCTCGATGACGTTGCGGCGGTTGGCCACCGAGGCGACCGGGTTGGTGCAGATGATCCAGCAGGCCTTGATCTCACCGTCGGCCATGCGCCGGAACATGTCGACGGTGCCCTGGCCGCTGCCGTCCTCGCGGATGGTGCCCGCGGGCAGGCCCCACAGCTCCTCGGCGAACGCCCGGTCGTCGGCGGCCAGGACCGAGCGCTGGCCGGGGAGGCCCGGGCCCATGTAGCCCATCTCGCGGCCGCCCATGGCGTTCGGCTGGCCGGTCAGCGAGAAGGGGCCGCTGCCCGGGCGGCATATCGCGCCGGTGGCGAGGTGCAGGTTGACCAGGGCGTTGGTGTTCCAGGTGCCGTGGGTGCTCTGGTTGAGGCCCATGGTCCAGCAGCTCGTCCACTCCCCCGCAGCGCCGATCCACGCGGCGGCGGTGCGGATGTCCGCTTCGGGGATGCCGGTGAGGGCGGCCACCGCGTCCGGGGCGTAGTCGGCGAGGAACCCGGGCATCGCGTCCCAGCCCTCGGTGTGCTCGGCGATGAAGCCGGCGTCGGTGTGCCCGGCGGCGTGCAGCAGGTGCAGCAGGCCGTTGAGCAGCGCGAGGTCGGTGCCGGGCCGGATCTGGAGGAAGAGGTCCGCTTTGGCGGCGGTCGCGGTGCGGCGCGGGTCGACGACGATCAGCTTCGCGCCGGCCTTGACGCGGTCCATCATGCGCAGGAAGAGGATGGGGTGGCAGTCGGCCATGTTGGAGCCGATGACCAGGAAGAGGTCGGCCTTGTCGAGGTCGTCGTACGAGCCGGGCGGGCCGTCCGCACCGAGCGACAGCTTGTAGCCGGTCCCCGCGCTGGCCATGCACAGCCGCGAATTGGACTCGATCTGGTTCGTGCCCAGGAAGCCCTTGGCGAGCTTGTTGGCCAGGTACTGGGCCTCCAGGGTCATCTGCCCGGAGACATACAGCGCGACCGCGTCCGGGCCGTGCTCGTCGACGATCGCGCGCAGCCGACGGGCGGTCACGGCGACCGCGGCGTCGACGCCCGCGGGGACGGCCTCGGCGCCCCGCTCCGGGCGGACCAGTGCGGTGGCCAGCCGGCCGGGGGCGGCCAGCATGTCGGCGGTGGTGGCGCCCTTGGTGCACAGGCGGCCGAGGTTCGCGGGGTGAGTCTTGTCGCCGGAGGCCTTGAGGACGGTCCGGCGCCCGTCGGGGCCCATGCCGATGTCGAGGACCATGCCGCAGCCGACGCCGCAGTACGAGCAGGCGGTGCGGACCTGCTCGGTCGGTTGTGCCGCCACGCGGATCCCCCTCGATCTGTCCGGTCTGCGCGCTTCGAACCTAGGACGTCCCGGTTACGCCCACGTCACACGGACGGATCTTGGGTGTTTACGCCCGTCCGACATCTCCGCTCCGGACCTGTGAGATCCGCGGGCGGCGGTACGCGGTTGTGTGCCCGGGGCACCGGGTACCCGGCCGCGGACGAGACCACGGCCGAGACAGCAGGAGGGTTTCCATGAGCGACACCGTCGACGTCGTCGACAACCCCGCCGAGAGCCGCTACGAGGCCCGGATCGGCGGCGAGCTCGCCGGCTTCGCGCAGTACATCCGGGGCGGCGACATCATCGCTTTCGTGCACACCGAGGTCGACGAGCGCTTCGAGGGCCGCGGGGTCGGCAGCGCCCTGGTCCGGGCGTCGCTCGACCAGGCCCGGCAGGACGCGCTCGGGGTGCTGCCGACCTGCCCCTTTTACGGCGGCTGGCTGGCCCGGCATCCCGAGTACCAGGACGTCGTCTACGAGTCGCGCAGCCGGGTCGCCGACTGACGCCTGCGACCGGTGCGGCTCAGGTCGCCACGGCTGCGGCGACCCGCACCGGGAAGCCGTTGAGCACCGCGGTGCCGGAGAGCGGGTCGAGGCGCGAGCCGTCCAGCAGCTGGTTCACGTTGACCCCGGGGTGCTCCGCGGCCACCCCGAGCCTGGTGCCGGGGCGGTCGTGGCCCCAGCCGTGCGGGAGGCTGACCACGCCCGGGCGCATCGCGTCGGTCACCTCGACCTCGGCCTCCAGCGTGCCGCCCTCCCCGGTGATCCGGGCCGGGCGGCCGGCCACCAGGCCCAGGCGGGCCGCGTCGTCCGGGTGGACCTGGAGCGTGCAGCGGTTGGAGCCGCCGGCCAGGGCCGGGATGTTGTGCATCCAGCTGTTGTTGGAGCGCAGGTGGCGGCGCCCGACCAGCTGGAGGGTGTCCGGGTCCGGGGCCTCGGTCAGGGCGGCGCGCAGCCGGGGCAGGTCGGCTTCGACGGGTGCCGGGAGCAGCTCGATGCGGCCGCTGCGGGTCTTGAGGAGGCCGGGCAGCCGGGGCTCCAGCGGGCCGAGGTCGATGCCGTGCGGGGCGGCCCGCAGGGCGTCGAGGGTGAGGCCGTACGGGCCGAGCCGGAGCATCATGTCCAGGCGGCGTTCCGGCCCGGTCGTCCCGGTCAGCCCGGCGGCGACGGCCTTGGGGTCCGCGCCGTGCACGGGCGACTGGGGGTCGGCGACGGCCTTGGCGAGCGTGGTGTCGACGGCGAGGTCGTCGACGGCCGAGGGCGGGGCGCCGTGCATTCCCGAGACGGCCAGGACGAGCCGGGCGTGGATCTCGCACTCGTCCATGCGCCCGGGCCCGAGCGGGAGCGCGGCCGGGGTGTAGCGGACCTGGTTGCGGACCGCGAAAGCGTTGAACGCGAAGTCGAAGTGCGCGCTCTGCGAGGGCGGCGGCGGGGGCAGGACGACGTCCGCATGCCGAGTGGTCTCGTTGAGGTAGGGGTCGACGGACACCATGAAGTCGAGGGACGCCAGAGCCGCGTCGAGCCGGTCCCCATTCGGGGCGGACAGCACGGGGTTGGCGGCCACGGTGATCACCGCGCGGACGCGGCCGTCGCCGGGCACGTCGATCTCCTCGGCGAGCGCGGCCAGCGGCAGCTCGCCCTTGGCCTCGGGGTGCCCGGAGACGCGGCTGTGCCAGCGGCCCAGCGCGAAGCCCTTGCCGGGCGCGGCCTTGCGAGGCGCGGGGGCGGTGGCGGACAGCGGGAAGAGCGCGCCGCCGGGCCGGTCCAGGTTGCCGGTGAGGATGTTGAGGACGTCGACCAGCCAGCTGCCCAGCGTCCCGTACGCGACGGTCGAGGCGCCCATGCGCCCGTACACGGCCGCGGTGCGGGCGGCGGCGAGCTCGCGGGCGGTGCCGCGGATGTCCTCGGCGTCCAGGTCGCACGCCGCGGCCACCGCTTCGGGGCTGAACTCCTGGACGGCCTTGCGGACTTCCTCGATCCCCTCGACATGCGCGGCGAGGCCGCCGGGCCGTGCGAGGTCCTCGGCGAACAGCGTGTGGACGAGCGCGGCGAGGAAGAGCGCGTCGGTGCCGGGCCGGATGGCGAGGTGCCGGTCGGCGAGCCGGGCGGTGCGGGTGCGGCGCGGGTCGACGACCGTGAGCGTGCCGCCGCGGGCGCGCAGTGCCTTGAGGCGCCCGGGGAAGTCCGGCGCGGTGCACAGACTCCCGTTGGATTCCAGGGGGTTGGCGCCGAGCATCAGCAGATGGTCGGTGCGGTCCAGGTCCGGCACCGGGATGGCGAACGCATCACCGAACAGCAGCCCGCAGGAGACGTGCTTGGGCATCTGGTCGAGCGTGGACGCGGAGTAGATGTTGCGCGTGCCCGCGCCGCGGATGAGCAGTGGCGGATAAAGCGCGCCGGCGACCGTGTGGACGTTGGGATTGCCGAGCACGATGGCGACCGCGTCCGCGCCGTGCGCCTCGATCAGCGGCCGGATCCGGGCCGCGATCACCTCGAATGCTTCTTCCCAACTGGCCTCGCGCAGCTGCCCGTTCTCCCGGACGAGCGGCCCGGCCAGCCGGTCGGGGTCGGCATCCACCTGCGGGAACGCAGCGCCCTTGGGGCAGATGAAGCCCTGGCTGAAGACGTCGTCGCGATCCCCGCGGGCACCGGTGACCCGGCCCGCATCAATGGTGAGGGTGAGCCCGCAAGTCGCTTCGCACAACGGGCAGATACGCAGGGCGGTGGACATGGTGGCCTCCCCGGGGCGTCCACGCCGACGCCCAGCAAGCGCGAGCATACCCACGAGTAGCAACCTCCGACAGGCCCCGGCACCGCGACAGTGGGCGGCCACAGACATGGCGTGGACGCGGCCACGGCCCGGCCGCAAAGCCGGCCGCGCCATAACGGGTGCAGCCATACGGGTGAAGTCGCGGCGCTCACATGAGAGCACCGCCGAATTTCCTGCGTGGTCTCGGATAGTCGACCCATGACCGATGATCATGAGCACGATGTCGGCACCGACGATCCACCCGAGCCGAACCCGCGGAGCTCGCGCAACGAACGGGGCCCCTGGGAACAGAAAGAGGCGCTGTGCGCCCGCATCACCGAGCTGCGCGCCATGCTCGATGCGGTCGAACTCCTCGCCCGCAACAATCCCGACCGCAGACCCGTCGCCTCGGGATACGCCATGCGCGCCGCCGAGGAACTGGACATGGCGACCCAGGTCCTCTCCCACGACAAGCATCCCGCGCTCCGCCGCGCGGCCCACCTCGCCGTCGCGCAGTCGCACGTCGATGCGGCCATGAACCTGATGGTCTGGCTGGCTCCGGCGGACGACGTCGAGGCGATGCTGCCGCACATGACCGCGCTCGTCGAAGAGCATCTCCCGGAGACCGACCAGCGTCGCCGGGAGATGGCCGACATCGTCAAAGAGGTCAAGGAAACCCACGAGATCAGCCCGGTCCAACGCTACTTCCTCGCCGAAACGGTGGGCCTGGCACGGCGGTTGCTGCAGAAGGAGACGCTGCGCGTACGCAGCTTCGTGCGCATCGTGAAGTTCGTCAGCTTCGCGCTCGCGGTGGTGGCGGGGCTGGTCCTCTTCTTCGGGATGACGTGGCCGGAGACGGTGCCGCTGTGCTTCGCACCGGAGGCCAATTCCTCGTACGAGGTCGTCTGCCCGACCAACAACGCGGCCCCGCAGGAGCAGCGCCCCGATACCCAGGAGATCGCCGCGGTGGCCCGGACCGCGGACTACCTGGTCGTCGCCCTGGCCGGCCTCGTGGCGGCGTCCGTCTCCGCGGCCGCGGCACTGCGCCACATCCGCGGCACCGCGCTTCCCTACGACGTACCGGTCGCGCTCGCGGTGCTCAAGCTGCCGACCGGGGCCCTGACCGCGACGCTGGGCCTGCTGCTCATGCGCGGCGGGTTCGTGCCCGGGCTGACCGCGCTCGACTCGTCCGCGCAGATCATTGCGTGGGCGATCATCTTCGGATACTCCCAGCAGCTCTTCACCAGGTTCGTCGACCAGCAGGGCCAGGCCGTCCTGAACGCCGTGAAGGGCTCGGCGGAGCCGGCCGCCCGCGCACCGGAGTCCGCAAAAGCCTGACCAAGGTCGGGACCACCACCGGCCGGGCGGTCGCCCAGGGCGCCGGCCGGTCGGCGGTCCGCTGCGCGGGCGCAAGCCGGTCGGGGGGCGCCTTCCTGGGGATTAGGGGGGCTTCGGCGCGGGAGGCAGGGGGCGCGAGACGTACGCCCCCTGTAGTACGTGACTTCTGACCTGGCGGAGGACTTCCCGCGGGGATCGGGGCGGAATACTTCTTAGTGTTCGATCCGCCGTTCCGTCACCGGTACGGCACCCGCTCCGACCTGCTCCGCTTCCTGATCCGAATTTCGCTCCGACCTGCCGGGCCCGCGTGATGCGCGGCTGTCCGGCCCCCGGCTCTCGCCCGCGCTGACGAGCCCTTTTCCCACTGTCCGCACTTCTCCCTTTATCCGGCATGCCCGCGTCCTGTTGCGGCCGGTGCCGGCTATTCCGCGTTCCACCCGACTGGCGACGGCCTTGTCCCGGGTCGGTGCCGCACGCCCGTTTTCGCCTCCTGACCGACCTGGAGACACTTTCGATGGCCACTTTCCTCTACCGCCTCGGGCGGACCGTATTCCGCCGGAGGCGCCTCGCCCTCCTGATCTGGGTGGCCATCCTGGTCGCCGTCGGCGTCGGTGCCGCGACCGCGTCCAAGCCCGCTGCGAAGCCCTTCACCATCCCGGGCATCGAGGCGCAGCAGGCGTTCGACCTGCTCGACGAGCGGAACCCGGACGCGGGCGGCGGCGGTGCCACGGCCCGCATCGTGTTCCGCGCGCCGGACGGGCAGCGCATCGACGCGCCGCAGAACCGGGCCGGCGTCGAGAAGACCATGGCTGCCCTGCAGGGCAGCCCGGACATCGCGGACGCGTCGCAGCCCTTCACCCCGGAGACGGTCAGCAAGGACGGAAGCACCGCGTACGCCACGGTCGGCTACCTGGTGGGCGCCGACCTGCTGCCGGACTCGGCGCGCGACACCCTGGAGCACGCGGTCGACGAGGGCCGGGACGCGGGGCTGAGCGTCGAGGTGGGCGGTGACGCGCTGGTCACCGAGTCGAGTGTGGGCAACGGCGAGATCATCGGAATCGCGGTCGCCGCGCTGGTGCTGGCCATCACCTTCGGCGCGATGATCGCCGCGGGGCTGCCGCTGCTGACCGCGATCCTCGGCGTCGGTGTCGGCATCGCGGGCATCACCGCGGTGGCCGGGATCTTCGACCTGTCGGAGAGCACGTCGACGCTGGCCATGATGATCGGCCTGGCGGTCGGCATCGACTACGCGCTCTTCATCGTGTCGCGGTACCGCAGCGAGCTGAAGCTGGGGCGGGAACCCGAGGAAGCCGCCGGCCGGGCGGTCGGCACCGCGGGTTCCGCGGTGGTCTTCGCCGGCCTGACCGTGGTGATCGCGCTGGCCGGCCTGGCCGTGGTGAACATCCCGGTGCTCACCGAGATGGGCCTGGCCGCGGCCTTCACCGTGGTGATCGCGGTCCTGGTGGCGCTGACCTTTGTGCCGGCGCTGCTCGGCTTCGCGGGCAAGCGGATCTTCGGCCGCAAGGACCGCAAGCGGGCCGCGGCCGCCGCCGCGGCGCCGGCGGGGTCGGCCGCGGCTCCCGCGGAGAAGCCGAACATGGGTTCGCGGTGGGCGCGCTTCGTGCTGCGCCACCCGGTGGCCGTGCTGCTGATCTCGGTGATCGGCCTGGGTGCCGTCGCACTCCCCGCGGCGAGCATGAACCTGGGTCTGCCGGACGACAGTTCGAGCCCGACGAGCACCACGCAGCGCAAGGCGTACGACATGCTCGCGGAGAGCTTCGGCCCGGGCTTCAACGGCCCGCTGATGCTGGTCGTCGACACGGCGGGGCTGCCGAACGGCCAGGCCGCGGCGGACGCGGTCCGGCAGAAGGTCGAGGGCCTGCAGGGCCAGGGCGTCGCCTCGGTCGGCCCGGTGGCCTTCAACGCGGCCGGCGACCTGGCCACCTTCCAGGTGACCCCGACCACCAAGCCGAGCGACCCGAAGACCGAGACGCTGGTCCACGACATCCGCGATGCGGTCAAGGAGGTCCAGGCGGACACCGGGGCCCGGACGCTGGTCAGCGGCACCCCGGCGCTCAACATCGACTTCTCGCAGAAGCTCAACGACGCGCTGCTGCCGTACCTGGCCCTGGTGGTCGGCCTGGCGTTCCTGCTGCTGATCGCGGTCTTCCGGTCGATCCTGGTGCCGCTCAAGGCAGCGCTCGGGTTCCTGCTGTCGGTGACGGCGGCGCTGGGTGCCGTGGTGATGGTGTTCCAGTGGGGCTGGCTGAACGAGCTGTTCGGGGTCGAGCAGACCGGCCCGATCATGAGCATGATGCCGATCTTCCTGGTCGGCGTGGTGTTCGGCCTGGCGATGGACTACGAGGTCTTCCTGGTCACCGGCATGCGCGAGGCGTTCGTGCACGGCCAGAGCCCGCGCGAGGCGGTGGTCAGCGGGTTCCGGCACGGCGCCCGGGTGGTGACCGCGGCGGCCATCATCATGATCGCGGTGTTCGCGGGCTTCATCGGGGCCAGCGACTCGATGATCAAGATGATCGGGTTCGGCCTCGCGGCGGCGGTCTTCCTGGACGCCTTCGTGGTCCGCATGGCGCTGGTGCCCGCGGTCCTGGCGCTGCTCGGCAAGTCCGCCTGGTGGCTCCCGAAGTGGCTGGACCGGATCCTGCCGAACGTCGACGTCGAGGGCGACAGCCTGCGCAAGCACATCGACGCCAAGACGGCCGGGACGGACGCGGGCTCCGACAGGGACGCCTGGGACCTGGACCTGGACGGCGACCGGGACCGGGAGCCGGCCCGCACCTGACGCGGCACCGCCCGGAGCATCAGGCAACGCCGCGCAGCACAAGGCGACACCGGGCAGCACAAGGCAATACCGAACCGGCGGCGGTCCAGTACCAGGACCGCCGCCGGTTCGGCGGTTACCGTCCGGCCGCAACTGCCCCCCGCCCCCCCCGGCCCCCCCCCCCCCACCCCCCCCGGGGGGGGGCCCCCCCCCCCCCCCCCCCCCGGGTTCGGCGTTTCCCGTCCGGCCGCAACTGCCGTGTACCCGTTGGCCGTACACACGGTTTCCCCGGTGGGCGGGCGATGACCGCCCCGGCCCTTGTTCGGGCCCGCAGCGGGTGAGGACAGTGGTCGGGTGGTCGTCGCCGGGTGAGAGGACGGAAGCAACGTGGATGTGTACGAGGCCGTGGACAGCCGCCGCGCGGTGCGGGCGTTCAGCGACAAGCCGGTGCCCAAGGAGGTGCTCGAACGGGTGCTGGGTGCCGCGACGCGCGCTCCCTCGGGCGGGAACCTGCAGCCGTGGCGGCTGTTCGCGGTGGGCGGCGAACCGCTCGCCGAGCTGAAGCGCCGGACCACGGCCCGGGCGCTGGCCGGGGATCCGGGCGACGAGCCGGAGTACCCGATGATCCCGGCCGGGCTGGCCTCCCCGTACCGCGACCGCTACTCCGCCGCGGCCGCGCAGCGCTACCAGGCGCTGGGCATCGAACGCGGCGACGCGGACCGGGGCCGGAAGATCGTCACGATGAACTCGGCGGCGTTCGGCGCCCCCTTGGTCCTGTACTGCTACGTCGACCGCGCGATGGGCACCGGGCAGTGGGGCGATGCCGGCATGTACCTGCAGACGGTGATGCTGCTGCTGCGCGCGGAGGGGCTGCACAGCTGCCCGCAGGCGATGTGGACCGTGTACCGCAAGACGGTGAGCGAGCTGGTCGGCGCCGACGACGGCCTGGTGCTGTTCTGCGGCATGGCGGTCGGCTTCGAGAAGCCGGGCGTCCCGCCGCTGCGCACCGGGCGCGCGGACCTCGCGGAGATCGTGAGCTTCATCGGGGTGTGACGGACTGCCCGCCGCGGAGCGCCTCTTACGAAACGCTGACGTCGGGCCGCGTCGGCGGCCCGGCGCGCGGCGGCGGGCCTAGCGTCGGAGGCATGAGGATCCTTGTCACCGGCGGGGCCGGGTTCATCGGGTCGCACGTGGCCGAAGCACTGCTGGCGGCGGGCCACGAGGTGCGCGTGCTGGACGCGCTGCTGCCTGCCGTGCATCGCGGCACGCCGTACCTGCCCGCCGAGATCGACTTCCGGGTCGGCGACGTGCGCGATCCGGCCGCGGTGGCCGACGCGCTGCGCAGCGTCGATGCGGTGAGCCACCAGGCGGCGATGGTCGGGCTGGGCCTGGACCTGGACGACGCGCCCGACTATGTGGGGTGCAACGACCTGGGGACGGCCGTCCTGCTCGCCGCAATGGCGCGCGCCGAGGTGGGGCGGCTGGTGCTGGCCGGCTCGATGGTCGTCTACGGCGAGGGCCACTACACATGCGGCGAGCACGGGCGCGTCGTCCCCGGCCCGCGGCCTGCCGCCGACCTCGAAAGCGGCCGGTTCGAACCGCGCTGCCCGGGCTGCGGACAGGATCTGACGCCGGGCCAGGTCGCCGAGGAGGCCGCGCCGGATCCGCGCAACGTGTACGCCGCGACCAAGCTCGCGCAGGAGCACCTGGCCGGGGCCTGGGCGCGGACGGTGGGGGGTACGGCGACCTCGCTGCGCTACCACAACGTGTACGGGCCGCGGATGCCGCGCGACACGCCGTACTCCGGGGTCGCGTCGATCTTCCGCTCCGCCCTGGAGGCGGGGCGGGCTCCGCGGGTGTTCGAAGACGGCGGCCAGCGGCGGGACTTCGTGCACGTGGCGGACATCGCGCGGGCGAACGTGGCGGCCCTCGGCCGGGACGGCGCGGGGCTGCGCGCGTACAACGTGGGTACGGGGCGGCCGCGCACGGTCGGTCAGATGGCCGCCGCGCTGGCCGATGCGCACGGCGGTCCCGAGCCCGTGGTCACCGGGCAATTCCGGCTCGGCGACGTCCGGCACATCACCGCGTCCCCGGCCCGGCTGCAGGACGAGCTGGGGTGGCGTGCCGAAGTGCCGTTCGAGGCCGGGATGGCGGAGTTCGCGACCGCTCCGCTGCGCTGAGCACCGCCTGGCCGCCGAGCCGGACTCCGCCGCGCAGCGGGACTCCGGCTCGGCGGCCAGGCGAACCCGCGTCACGCCGGGAGGCGGACCTCGAACCGGCAGCCGCCGCTGACGTTGACCACGCCCACCGAACCCCGGTGGGCCTCGACGATGCCGCGCACGATCGCCAGGCCCAGGCCCGCGCCGCCGTCGGGTCCGGGCGTACGCGCGTGCGAACCGCGCCAGCCGGTGTCGAACACGCGCCCGAGGTCTTCCTCGGGGATGCCGCCGCATGCGTCGGTCACGGTCACCACCGCGCCGCCGTCCGGAACTCCGGTCACCGCGACCGCGACCGTGCCGTCGGTGGGGGTGTGCCGGATGGCGTTGACCAGCAGGTTCGTCAGCGCCCGCGACATTTCCCGGCTGTCCACCCGCACCGGCACCGGCTCGACGGCGCCGCCTTCCAGGCGCACCGCGCGGGACCGGGCGAGCACCTCGGTGCCGGCCAGCGCGTCGCCGACCAGGTCGTACAGCGACACGCGCGACAGGGTCAGTTGCAGCGCGCCGGCCTGGATGCGGGAGAGTTCGAACAAGTCGTCGACCATGCCGCTGAGCCGGTCGACCTCGATGCGGATGCGCCGGTGGTAGCGCGCCGGGTCGGCGGCCACGCCGTCCTCGAGCGATTCGGCCATCGCGCGGAGCCCGGCAAGCGGAGTGCGCAGGTCGTGCGAGATCCACGCGATCAGCTCGCGCCGCGACTGCTCGACCGCACGCTCCCGGGCTCTCGCCTCGGTCAGCCGGGCGCTGGTGCGCTCCAACTCGCGGCTCAGTTCGGCGAGTTCCACTATCGACGAGGGCCGCGGAGGCCGGTAGGCGGAGTCCTGCCCGGCGGACGCCGAGCCCAGCCCGTGGGCGGCCTGCTGCAGTGCCCGGACGTCGGCGACCACCGGGCGGCCGAGCAGCGCGGCCACGCCCACGGCCAGCACGGCCGAGACCCCGCACACCACCATCATCACGGTCAGGTCGTGCGCGGACAGGAACATCGCCTGCGCGACGCCGACCGTGCCGGCCGCCATCGCCGCGACGGTGACCACCGACACCGCGCCGAGCGCGACGGAGAGCGGGCGGTGCCGGGTGAACCGCAGGCCTCCCATGCCGACCGCGGTCACCACCAGGCCGCAGGCCGCGGCGATGAGGCAGATGAGGAGGAAGTCGTTCAGCGGCACGAGGTGTCCTGAGCCGACGCGGCGACGGGGGGCACGGGACCGGACGAACGCGGCGGCGGGGCACCGGGCGACGGCGGGCCGGCCGGGCTGCCGGTCGGACTGCCCGCGGCGGGCCCGGGCAGCGTCCCCCGGGCCGGACCGGTCCCGGTGCGGTCCCCGGGCGCGCCGGGCTCCGGCGGCTCCCCCGCGTCGAGCCGGTAGCCGACGCCCCAGACGGTGGCGAGGAGCCGCGGTGCGGCCGGGTCGTCCTCGATCTTCTCGCGCAGCCGGCGCACGTGCACGGTCACCGTGGACCGGTCGCCGAACGACCAGCCCCACACCTCGTGCATCAGCTCCTCGCGGGAGAACACCCGTCCGGGATGCCGCAGCAGGAAGCACAGCAAGTCGAACTCGCGTGCGGTCAAGGCCAGCTCGCGGCCGTCCCGGGTCACCCGGTGGGCGGCGACGTCCACCTCGATGCCGGCGTGCCGGAGCAGTTCGACCGGGCCGCCCGTCGACGCCGCGGCCGCGGCGGCTGCGGCGCCGGTACGGCGCAGCACGGACCGCACCCGCAGCACCAGTTCCCGCGGGCTGAAGGGCTTGGTGACGTAGTCGTCCGCGCCGATCTCCAGACCGAGCACCCGGTCGCTCTCCTCGCCGAGCGCGGTCAGCATGACCACCGGCACGGGTCCGCGGCGGCGCAGCCGCCGGCACACCTCCAGGCCGTCCATGCCGGGCAGCATGAGGTCGAGGACCACCAGGTCGGGCAGGGTCTGCTCGGCCATCGCCAGGGCGGTGGGGCCGTCCGGCGCGTGCGCGGTGGCGAACCCGGCACGGCGCAGGTAGTCGACGACCACCTCGGCCACGGTGGGGTCGTCGTCGACGACCAGGACGGTGCCCGCGATGCCTGTCATACGGCCGAGTCTAGGGACGCGCACCCCGCACGCCGGATTCCTTCGGCACTCCGTTCGGATTCCGTAAGGCCCCGCACGGCAAGCGGGTGACGTACGAATTTCGTAAGCACGCCGCGCCCGGGAATCGGGTCGCGGTCTGCCTAGCGTGAGGGACATGGATGCCGCCTCTTTCTCCGGGGCCACGCCCCCGAGTCCGCCTCCCTCCCCCGCCGTGGACGTCGTACTGCCGTGCCTGGACGAGGCCGGCGCACTGCCCTGGGTCCTTGCCCGCATGCCGTCCGGCTACCGGGCGATCGTCGTCGACAACGGCTCGACCGACGGCTCCGCGGAGCTGGCCCGCAGCCTCGGGGCGGTGGTGGTCGACGAGCAGGCCCGCGGCTTCGGCGCGGCGTGCCACGCCGGGCTTTCGGCGGCCACCGCACCTGTCGTGTGCTTCTGCGACTGCGACGCCTCGCTCGACCCCGCGGAACTCCCGTACGTGGCAGATCCGGTGCTCGCCGGTGACGCGGACCTGGTGCTGGGCCGCCGCCGGCCGGCCACCCTCGGCGCCTGGCCGCCGCATGCCCGCGTCGCGAACCGCGTGCTGGCCCGCCGGCTGCGGGCGCGGACCGGGGCCCGGCTGCACGACCTCGGACCGATGCGGGCGGCGCGGCGCGAGGATCTGCTCGGCCTCGGGCTGGCCGACCGCCGGTCCGGCTATCCGCTGGAGATGGTGGTGCGGGCCGCCGAGGCGCAGTGGCGGATCCGGGAGACGGACGTGCGCTACCTCCCGCGCACCGGGCGTTCGAAAGTGACCGGGACAGTACGCGGGACGATCACCGCGGTGCGCGACATGAGCGCGGTGCTGGCCCGTGTCTGATTCCGGCACCACTCTGCTCGTCATCGCGAAGGCGCCGGTACCCGGCCGCGTGAAGACCCGGCTGACTCCTGGGCTCACGCACCGCGAGGCCGCCGACGTCGCCGAGGCGGCGCTCGCCGACACCCTGGAGGCGGTACGCGCGACCCCCGCCGCCCGCCGGATCCTGGTGCTCGACGGTGTGCCGAGCCCGTGGTTCCCGACCGGCTTCGAGGTCGTCCCGCAGTGCGCCGGAGGGCTGGACGCCCGGCTGGCCGCGGCGTTCGCGCTGTGCCGGGGGCCCGCGCTGCTGGTCGGCATGGACACGCCGCAGGTCACCCCCGCGCTCCTGGGCTCGGTCGACTGGGACGCGGCCGACGCGTGGTTCGGCCCGGCCGCCGACGGCGGCTTCTGGGCACTCGGCCTGCGCCGGCCCGATCCGGAACTGCTGCGCGGCGTACCGATGTCGGTGCCGCACACCGGCGCGGCGCAGCGGTCCCGGCTGACCGCAGCCGGTCTGGCCGTGCGGGACCTGCCGCAGCTCGACGACATCGACACCGCCGACGACCTCGCGCACGTGGCCGCCCTGGCCCCGCACACCCGCACGGCCCGGCTGGCCCGCGCGTTGGGCGTCGCGGACGGCACGGTCGCGGACGGCACGGCCACGGACAGCACGGCCACGGACGGCACGCTCACGGACCACCCGCCGGGAGCCCGGGTATCCGCTCCGGGCCGCATCGGGGTCCTCGCGTGACGGCGGCCGCGTCGCCGTCCGGGAGCCTCCGGTCGCCGCGGGGCGTGCCGGAGGCGTCCTCTCCCCGGCCGGCGGATGTGCCGGTCCCGGCCCCGGACATCCGCGACGCGCGTGCCACCGCGCCGTACGAACGGGCCTTGCAGGACGGCGGTCCGCTCTTCCTGGTCCGGGCCGACGGGCGGCGCGAGAGCCTGGACGTCGACCGCTGGAAGGCGGGTGCGGACGCGGACGACGAGACGCTGCTGGCGCGCTGCGCCGGGCCGACGCTCGACATCGGCTGCGGGCCCGGGCGCCTGGCGGCGGCACTCGTGCGGCGCGGCGTCCCGGCGCTGGGCATCGATGTCGCGCCGGCCGCGGTCCGGTTGACCGCCGCGGCCGGCGCCGCGGTGCTGCGCCGTTCGGTGTTCGACCCGCTCCCGGGGGAAGGGCGCTGGTCGGCGGCGCTGCTGGCGGACGGGAACATCGGCATCGGCGGCGATCCCGGCGCGCTGCTCGACCGGGTCCGCGAACTCCTGTGCCCTGGCGGCGTGCTGCTGGTCGAGACGGACGCCGCGGATCCCGGCGCGCACGAGCGGTTCGCGGCGCGCGTCGAGGATGCGCAGGGCCGGCGCGGCGCACCGTTCCGCTGGGCGCGCGTCGGCACCCGCGCGCTCGCCGGTCTGGCCGGTGCCCGCGCGTTCACTCCGCATGCGGCGTGGCGCACGGAAGGACGGGCGTTCGCGGCGCTCGTGCGCTGCGGCTGACCCGTCCTTCCAGGCGGGCCGGGCGGCTATCCGCGCCCGGCCCGCCATTTGCGTACCGCGATGGTGATGCCGGTGACGGCGAGGACCACGCCCCAGACCACGGCCAGGTTGCGGCCGTAGTCGAGCGGCAGCACGGACGGGTTCGGCGGCGTGCCGGGCCGCACCAGGGCCGGCAGCGCGATCAGCGTGGCGGCGATGCCGACGGCGAGGCCGCCGAGGAAGGTGCGCCGCACCCAGGGCGCCGGGCCGCGGCCGGGTGCCGCGCGCATGGCGGCCGCGCCGAGCACGAACACGAGGACGGCGAAGACCGCGTCGTGCAGGAGCAGGCCGCCGACGAGCCACTCGGCGACTCCCCACTTGTCGGTGTAGGCCGGTTCGTCGAGGAGTCCGGCGATGCCGTAGCCGATCCCGGCCAGGCCGGCGGCGCCGAGCAGCGTCCGGGCGACCCGGACCGCGGTGGACGCGGGCGCGGCGGTGCCCGACGGGCCGCCTTGGGAGGAGCGGTCCGGATCGGGCCGGTCCGGGGTGTCGTGCGGCGTCGGCTCGTCCGCCGCGGGCTCGTCCGTCACGTCAGGACCTCCATCCGGTCCACCCACTTGGTCTGCAGCACGCCGGGCCGGTTCGGGGCGATGATCCGTGCCGGGTAGCCGTGGTCCTCGTCCAGCGTCTCGCCGTTGAGGCCGAGGGCCAGCAGCGTCAGCGGGTCGCGGGTGTAGTCGTGCCGCATCTCCATGACGGAGTACGGGCTGCCGAGTTCCAGCGAGACCACCCGGAGCGTGGCGTCCCGGGGCGCGCCCGCGCGGTCCATCAGGTCGCGGATCCGCACCCCGGTCCAGCTCGCCGACGCGCTCCAGCCTTCGACGCAGGCGATGGGGAGGGTCACCGTGTGCTGCGGCATCGCCAGCAACTCCGCGCGGGACAGCGAGAATCCCCGTGGGCCGGCCACGGTGAGCCGCCACCCGGGGTCGCGGATCGGGGTCAGGACCGCGGCGGCCGCGGCGGTCCTGTTGACCGGCAGGTCCTGGGGTCCGACGCCGGGCTTGCGCGGTGCGAGCAGGGAGACCTTGGCGAGCGGCGAGACCGTCTGGCCGACCGTCGCGAGGGTGACGACACCCACCGAGGCACCCAGGACGGCGAGCAGCCCGCGGCGGCTCGGCGCATCGGCGGAGCTGCCGTCGCCGGCCGCGGAGGGCGACGCCGCGGGCAGTACCTCGGGACCGCGGCGCCAGTGCTCGGTGATGACCGGGAGTTGCACCCCGATGTGCAGCACGAGTGCGCCGGTGGCGACCCAGCCGATCCAGTAGTGCACCGGGACGAACGCGAACGGCCACGGGTACCACTGCACGATGTTGATCAGACCGGTCGCCAGTTCGAAGATGGCGGCGGCGACCAGGACCGCGATCGACAGCCGTTCGAGTGCGTGGCGTACCGAACGGGCCGGCGGCCAGGCGAACAGCCGCGGGTAGACCACCCACAGCTTGACCAGCAGCAGCGGCACCGCGGCGATGCCGGTCGCGACGTGCAGCCCTTGGCTCACCCGGTACCCCCACACCGGGCGGCTGGGGAAGGCGAGCCAGCCCGGCTGGTGCTGCATCAGGTGGCTGAGCAGGCCGGTCAGGAAGCACACCGCGAACGAGACGCCCAGCAGGCGGCCGACGACGACTGCCGTGCGCGGGTCGTGCAGGGCGCTGCGGAAGGCTCCCTCGCGGAGCGGGCCGCGGCGCAGCGCTGCGGGGGGTTCGGGCAGCGGGATGTCGGGAACGTGCCCGCGCGGGACGGAGATGCGGCTCATGCCGCGGCCCCGGTGCGCCCGGCGGCCGCATCCGCCGAGCGCGGCCTCTTCTCGCTTCGCTCGCATTGCATGCTCATGTCCGCACTCAATCCCCGAAACGGGCCTGATGTACCGCTCCGGGTGCTTACGGAGTGCTGACGTGTCGCCGCGGCGGGCGGCCCGGCGGCGTTCGGCCTGCCAGGGTCGGGGCATGGAATCCCGTCGTCGCCAAGGTGCCGCCGTCGCGATCGCGGTGTCGGCCGCCGCCCTCGGGGTCGGGCTCGGCGCCACTCTCGCCTACGCCGTGCACGGCCCGCACACGCGTCCCGGCGACTACGGCACCTACGCCGTGTACGGGGCCGCCTGGGCGCTGTTCGCGGCGGCGGCGTACGTGGTGATCCGCCATGTGCCGCGCCGGGCCGCAGTGCCGATGATCCTGATCGGTGCCGTCGCGTTCCAGCTCGTCGCGATGTCCGCGCCGCCGCAGACAAGCGACGATTCCTACCGGTACGCCTGGGACGGGCGTGTGCAGGCGGCCGGGATCTCGCCGTACCAGTACGCGCCGCAGGATCCGGAACTGCGGGAACTGCGCGACGAGTGGCTCTTCCCGTCGGGGGACTGCACGGGGTGGTTGGAACACCCGCTGCCGGACGGCACCTGCACCATGATGAACCGTCCTGCCGTGCACACGATCTATCCGCCGGTCGCGCAGTTCTGGTACCGCGCGGTACACGCGGTCACACCCGACGGCGGGCGTGAGCCGGTGCAGGCCGCGGCTGCGCTGGTCGCGCTGGCCGTCACGGTCGCGCTGCTGCTGGTGCTGCGCCGCTTCGGCCGCGACCCCCGGCATGCGGTGCTGTGGGCGTGGTGCCCGATGGTGGTGCTGGAGTCCGGCAACAACGCGCATGTGGACGGGCTCGGCGTGCTGTTCATGGTGCTCGGGCTGGCCGCGGTGGCGGCGCGGCGTCCGGTGCTGGGCGGGCTGCTCGCCGGGGCTGCGGTGGCCACGAAGATGTTCCCGGCCGCGTCCCTGGTCGGCGCGGCGCGGCGGCGGCCGTGGGTCACCTGGGGCACGGCCGCCGCGACCGTCGTGGTCTCGTACGTGCCGTACTTGCTCATGTCCGGCTCCGCGGTCGTCGGCTACCTGCCGGGCTATCTGCGCGAGGAACGCTACGAGGACGGCGCCCGCTTCGCGCTGCTGGGGCTGGTGCTGCCGGATCGGGCGACACCGTACGCCGCGGTGGCCGTGCTGGTCGCCACGGCCGTGCTGGTGATGCGCCGTTCCGATCCGGATCGGCCGTGGGGCGCGGCGCTGACCATGATCGGGGTCCTGCTGCTCGTCCTGGCGCCCGCTTACCCCTGGTACGCGCTCATGCTGGTCGGGCTGGTGGTCCTCGACGGGCGGGCCGAGTGGATGGCGGTCGGCCTGGCCGGCTACGCGCTCTACTTCCTGTGGACGCTCGGGCTCACACCGGAGCAGGTCGAGACCGTGCACGTCGGCGCGTACGGGGCCGCGCTGCTGGTCGTCGCGGGGACCGCGGCGGCCCGGGCGTACCTGCGGCGCAGGGTGGCCGACGAGCCGCAACTGCCTCCGGTCACGGCCGCCGCGGTCTGACCGATACCTGGCCGACTAGATACAAGAGAATCTAGCTGAGTGAAGATGTGAACGGCATGTGTCGTCCTGAGCAGGGAGCTATTCCAAGCAGCAGTGTTCTGGCATATATAGAGGGCAGGTCTGCTTCAGGGCGGTGCCGCGTGCCGCGCGGAGCCGGCGGGCCCGGTGCCGGAACGTCGAGGAGCAGCACGCATGAAAGCCGTCATGGTCATGTTCGACAGCCTCAATCGGCGCTATCTGCCGCCGTACGGCGCCGCGGACTGGATCCACGCGCCGAACTTCGCGCGGCTGGCCGAGCGGACCGCGACCTTCGACAACTGCTACGCGGGGAGCATGCCGTGCATGCCGGCCCGGCGCGAACTGCACACCGGGCGGCACAACTTCCTGCACCGGAGCTGGGGCCCGCTGGAGCCGTTCGACGACTCCTGCCCGCAGATGCTCGGCGATGCGGGCGTCTACACCCACCTGGCCACCGACCACCAGCACTACTGGGAGGACGGCGGCGCGACGTACCACGGCCGCTACCGCACCCACGAGTTCTTCCGCGGCCAGGAGGGCGACTTCTGGAAGGGCCACGTCGCCGATCCGGAGATCCCGGAGAGCCTGAAGACGATGCGCGGCGAAGCGTGGCGCCAGGACTGGATCAACCGCACGTACCTCACGCGCGAGGAGGACCAGCCGCAGACGAAGACGTTCGACGCCGGGCTGGAGTTCATCGCGCGCAACCGGGCGGAGGACAACTGGTTCGTGCAGATCGAGACCTTCGACCCGCACGAGCCGTTCTTCAGCCAGCAGCACTACAAGGATCTCTACCCGCACGACTACGACGGCCCGCAGTACGACTGGCCCGACTACCGGATGGTCCTGGAGACCCCCGAGCAGGTCGAGCACGTGCGCCGCGAGTACGCCGCCCTGCTGTCCATGTGCGACCGCAACCTCGGCCGGGTCCTGGACGCGATGGACGAGCAGGGCCTGTGGGACGACACCATGCTCATCGTCTGCACCGACCACGGCTTCCTGCTGGGCGAGAAGGGCTGGTGGGGCAAGAACGTCCAGCCCTGGTACGACGAGACCATCCACACGCCGCTGTTCATATGGGACCCGCGCAGCCGCGTGCGGGGCGAACGCCGCGACGCCCTCGTGCAGACCATCGACATCGGGCCCACGCTCCTCGAATTCTTCGGCGTCGACCGCACCGCCGACATGATGGGCGTGCCGCTGCGCGCCACCGTCGCGGACGGCACCCCGGTCCGCGAGGCCGGGATCTTCGGTGCGTTCGGCGGGCATGTCTCGGTCACCGACGGGCGCCACGTCTACATGCGCGCCTGCGCGACCGCGGCGAACGAACCGCTGTCCGAGCACACCCTCATGCCCGCGCACATGCGCGGCCTGTTCACGGTCGGGGAACTGCGCGGCGCCGAGCTGGTCCCGGGCGGCACCTACGCCTTCACCAAGGGCACGCCGGTGCTCAAGGTGCCCGGCTTCGCGCTCTCCCCCGCCCGGTTCGGCAGCCTGCTGTTCGACCTGCACACCGACCCGGAGCAGGAGAACCCGCTGGTCGACGACGACCTCGAACTGCGCATGGCCAATCTCCTCGCCGACGTGATGCGCGCCGCGGACGCCCCCGCGGAGCAGTACGAGCGCCTCGGCCTGCCGCCGGTCGGCCCCGTCGGGCCCGAGCACCTCCTGGTCGGCAAGCAGCGCAGCGCGGCGGTGGAGGAACTCCCGCTCGATCCGTCGGAGTTCCCGGACGGGCCGAGCAGCGTGCACACCCCGCTCCGCGAGCTCGCCGCGGACCCCGCGAGCGAGCAGGTGCTGCGCGACGCCGGGCTCGGCCGCGTCCTGGACGGCAGCCTGCTCCGCATGGTCGGCGATGCGAGCCTGCTGCAAGTCGCCCAGCTCGCAGGCGGGCTGCTGCCGCCGAACACGGTACGGACGATCGCCACCGCCCTCGCCGCCCTGCCCGGTTCCGCAGCGGCTCCGGTCCAGGTAGCAGCCGGCGCGCCGGAGGGGACGTCCGCGTGAGCCCGCATGACCCGCGCCCCAACATCCTGTGGGTGGTCAGCGAGGACTGCCCGCCGCGCTTCGGCTGCTACGGCGATCCGCACGCGGCCACCCCGCACGTCGACGAACTGGCCGCCCGGGGAACGCTCTTCGAGCACGCGTACAGCGCCGCGCCGGTGTGCGCACCGTCCCGCTACGCGCTGCTGACCGGCCTCGCCCCCGAGAGCAACGGGCCCGCCCACCACATGCGGGCCGAGGCGCGGCATCCGGCCGGGATGCCGACGTACCCCGAGGTCATCCGAGGCCTCGGCTACTACTGCACCAACAACGCCAAGACCGACTACAACTGCGACATCGACCCGCAGGCCGTCTGGGACGACTCCTCGCCCGCCGCGCACTGGCGCAACCGGCCCGAAGGCGCGCCGTTCCTGGCGGTGTTCAACTACGACGCGACCCACGAGAGCGCGGTGTTCGGCGGCGGCGACTCGCCCGTGCCGCCCGAGGCCGTACGGGTGCCCGAGTACCTCCCCGACACCCCCGAGGTCCGGCAGGACATCGCCGGGTACTACGCGCAGATCGCCGGTTTCGACGCCTTCCTCGGCTCGCTGCTGGCGCAACTGGAGGAGGACGGGCTGCGCGGCGACACCGTCGTCCTGCACACCTCCGACCACGGCGGCGTCAATCCGCGCTCGAAGCGGTGGTGCTACAACGAGGGCCTGCACGTCCCGCTGATCGTCTCCGCACCCGAGCGGTTCGCGCATCTGCTGCCGCCGCCCGGGACGCGGGTCGCGG
This sequence comes from Yinghuangia soli, assembly GCF_021502675.1. Classification (GTDB taxonomy): domain Bacteria; phylum Actinomycetota; class Actinomycetes; order Streptomycetales; family Streptomycetaceae; genus Yinghuangia; species Yinghuangia soli. The sequence goes on along the minus strand of NZ_JAKFHA010000008.1, from coordinate 44,160 downwards.
CCGCGGTCGGCACGATCCGGATCCCGCCCACGCTGATCGACCTGGCCGGCGGCGCGGTCCCCGGCCACATGCAGGGAACGAGCCTGCTGCGCACCGGATTCGACGCGGCAGGCGAGCTCGCGTTCGGCATGCGCAACCGCATGGACGCCCGGTACGACATGGTCCGCACGGTCCGGGACGCCCGGTACCGCTACATCCGGAACTACACCCCGCACCGGCCGTACGGCATGCACCAGGCGTTCGCGTGGCTCGCCGCGGGCTACCGGTCCTGGGAGGCCGAGCACCTCGCGGGCCGCCTCGACGCCACCCGGTCGGCGTTCTGGCAGGCCAAGCCGGGCGTCGAGCTGTACGACACCGTCGCCGACCCGGACCAGGTGCGCAATCTGGCCGGGGACCCGGCGTACGAGGACGTCGAACGCCGGCTCGCCGGTGCCCTGCGCGCGCACATGCTGGAGGTGCACGACAACGGCTTCCTCCCCGAGGGGGCACCGGCGGAGGGCCACGCGGCAAGCCGGGTGCCGGGTGCGTACCCGCTGGAGCGCATCCTCGCCGTGGCCGACGCGGTACCCCGGCAGGACCCCGCCGACCTGCCGCTGCTCACCGCCGCGCTGGCCGACGCCGATGCCACCGTGCGGCGCTGGGCGGCGATCGGCATCCTCGCGCTCGGCAGCAAGGCGCTCGACGCCGTCCCGGTGCTGCGTCCGCTGCTGGGCTCCGGCGACGCCCCGGGCTCCGAGGCCGACCCGTTCGTCCGGATCCCGTGCGCGGAGGCCCTCGCCCGGTACGCCGGCGACGAGGATGCGGTCGCCGAACTCGCCCGCCGGGCCGGGCCGGAGAACCCGCGGCCGGTTCGCCTGGAGGCGCTGGACGCGCTGACCGCGCTGCCCCTGGACCGGGTCGGCAGGTTCCGCGACGTGGTCGCCGCGGCCGCCGAAGGCGACGAGTACGTCGGCGCCGCCGCGCGGTACCTGCTCTTCCGGCTGGACGGCACCTACACGCCGGACACGGTCGTCTTCGACATGGACGCCATGATCAAGGCCTGGGCCGCGGCGCAGGCTCGACCGCAGGAGGAGCCCGAGTCCCCGGAAGCGTGACGGCGCCGGCCACCGGAGTCGGGCGCCGGTGGCCGGCTGTTCATCACCTCGCCGGGCGGGTCACTTCAGGACGAAGGGGTTGCCGGTCGGCGCTCCGGTGTTGATCCAGACGCACTTGTCCTCCAGGTACGCGCCGATCGCGGCGATGCCGTTCTCGCGGCCGATGCCGGAGTCCTTGAAGCCACCGAAGGGAGCCAAGTAGCTCACTGCGCGGTAGGTGTTGACCCAGACCGTGCCGGAGCGGATGCGGTCGGCCATGCGGAAGGCACGGCCGATGTCGCTCGTCCAGACGCCCGCGCCGAGGCCGTAGCGGCTGTCGTTGGCGATCGCCACGGCTTCGTCCTCGTCCTGGAAGGGCACGACCGCGAGGACCGGGCCGAAGACCTCTTCCTGGGCGATCCGCATGCTGTTGTGCACGCCGGTGAAGACGGTCGGCTCGACGAACAGGCCGCCGCGGTCGGCGGGTTTGCCGCCGAGGACGAGCCGGGCGCCCTCCTTCTGCGCGACGTCGATGTAGTCGAGGACCTTGGCGTACTGGGCCGGGGTGGTGATCGGGCCGACCTGGGTCGCGGCGTCCATCGGGTCGCCGATCCGGGCGGTGGCCGCGAGGTCGACGAGGCGGGCCACGACCTCGTCGTGCACGCCGGCCTGGACCAGCAGGCGGGAACCGGCGATGCAGGTCTGGCCGGTGGCCGCGAAGATGCCGGACACCGCGCCGTTGACCGCGGACTCCAGGTCGGCGTCGGCGAAGACGATGTTCGGCGACTTGCCGCCGAGTTCGAGGCTGACGTGCTTGAAGTCCCGGGCCGCGGCCTGGTTGATGCGGCGGCCGGTGGCGTCCGAACCGGTGAAGCTGATCTTGCGGACCAGGGGGTGCTCGACCAGGGCCGCACCGACGTCCTGGCCGAAGCCGGCCACGACGTTGAAGACGCCCGGCGGCAGGCCCGCCTCGTGGCAGAGCCGGGCGAGTTCGAGCGTGGACGCGGAAGTGAACTCGGAGGGCTTGACCACCACCGTGCAGCCCGCGGCCAGGGCCGGGGCGAGCTTCCAGGCCAGGAGCAGGAGCGGGGAGTTCCACGGCGTGATGATCCCGACGACCCCGACCGGCTCCTTCTTCGTGAAGGCGAAGTAGCCCTTCTTGTCCAGCGGCGGGACAGTGCCCTCGATCTTGTCGGCGAGCCCGCCGTAGTAGTGGAACCACTGCGGGATGTACGCGACCTGCCCGTGCATCTCGGTGAACAGCTTGCCGTTGTCCCGCACTTCGAGCTCGGCCAGGTACTCGGCGTGCTCCGCGATGGCGTCGCCGAGCCGGCGCAGCAGGGCGCCGCGGGCACTCGCGGTCAGCTCGGCCCAGGGGCCGCTGTGCAGGGCGCGGTGTGCGGCCTCGGCGGCATCGCCGACGTCCTGCGCGGTGCCCTTGGCGATCTCGGCCCACGGGGTGCCCAGGAAGGGGTTGTCGGTCGGGAACCACTCGGCCCCGGCCGCCGCGCGGCTCTCGCCGTCGATGAACAACTCGTAGCGCTGCATGAGGTATCCGGTATCCCGCCTGTTCGAGGTGCTTCAAGGTGCTTCAGGTGCTTCGTGGGGCACGGTCGTGCCGTGTTCAGATGACGTTCTCGGCGCGCAGGGCGTCGATCTCGGCCGGCTCGCGGCCCAGCGCGGCCAGCACCGCTGCGGTGTGCTCGCCGACGGCCGGCACGTCGCCCATCCGGGCCTCGACGCCGGCCAGGTCCGCGGGCGGCAGGAGCGCGGGCACCGCGGTGCCGCCGGGTATGCCGACGTCGCGCCAGCGGCCGCGGGCTTCGAGGACCGGATGGGCGAGGAAGTCCGCGACGGTGTTGACGCCCGCGTTGGCGACGCCGATCCGGTCCAGCAGGTCCATTGCCTCCGCCGCGTCCAGTTCGGCGAAGCGCGCGGCGAGGACCACGTCCAGTTCGGCGCGGTTGGCCACCCGGTCCGACGGAGTGCCGAAGCGGGGGTCCGCGACCAGGTCGGGGCGCTTGAGGAACCGCTCGCACAGCGCCGCCCATTCGCGTTCGTTCTGGACGGTCAGCAGGACGTCGCGGCCGTCCGCGGCAGGGTAGGCGCCGTACGGGGCGATGGTGGCGTGCTGCGTGCCGATGCGCGGGGGCTGGGTGCCGCCGTGCCGGGTGTAGTACGCGGGCTGGCTCACCCATTCGGCCAGTGCCTCGAAGAGCGAGACCTCCACGGCCCGCGCGACGCCGGTGGCGGCCCGGGTGAAGAGCGCGGTGAGGATGCCGGAGTAGGCGTACATGCCGGCCGCGATGTCGGCGATCGACACGCCGACCCGGGCCGCGCCGTGCTCGTTGCCGGTCAGCGAGACCAGGCCGGTCTGGCACTGCACGAGCAGGTCGTACGCCTTGCGGTCGGCCCAGGGGCCGTCGGTGCCGTAGCCCGACACCGTGCAGGCGATCAGGTCCGGGAAGCGCGCCGCGAGGTCGGCCGCGCCCAGGCCCATGCGGGCGGCCGCGCCGGGGGCCAGGTTCTGGACGAACACGTCGGCTCCGGCGAGGAGTTCCTCGAGGATCGCGCGTCCGGCACCGGCCTTGAGGTCGAGCGTGACCGATTCCTTGCCCCGGTTGAGCCACACGAAGTAGCTGGACTCGCCGTGCACGGTGGTGTCGTAGCGGCGCGCGAAGTCGCCGCCGCCCGGGCGCTCCACCTTGACCACCCGGGCGCCGAGGTCGGCGAGCTGGCGGGTGGCGAACGGGGCGGCGACCGCCTGCTCGATGCTGACGACGGTGATGCCGGCGAGCGGCAGCCGTGCAGCAGGGTCGTCGCTCATGCGGCCTCCAAGGGCAGGGAACCGGCACCGGTCCCACCATCATGATGAGTGATGGCGTCCCAATTGAAATAGCATTCTGTGATGCCCCCATGCGGGCCTCGGATAGCCGGCACGACGCGGTACGGAAAGGCCCACCGTGGACATCAAGCAGCTCAGGGCCGTCGTCACGGTGGCCGAGGCGGGCAGCGTCACCCGGGCGGCGGAGCTGCTGCATCTCGTCCAGCCCGCGGTCACCCGGCAGATCCGCAGCCTGGAGAAGGAGCTCGGCATCGCGCTCTTCGAGCGGACCGGGCAGGGCATGCGGCCGACCAAGGCCGGCGCGATCATGGTCGACCGGGCCCGCCGCGCCCTCAACGAACTCGAACGCGCCCGCGCCGAGGTGCAGCCGCCGCCGGGCCAGGTCACCGGCATCGTCGCGGTCGGCCTGCTGGAGAGCACGAGCGACCTGCTGGCCGAGCCCCTCGTCGCGGCGCTCGGCCGCGAGCACCCCGGCGTCGTGCTGCAGCTGATCACCGCGTACTCGGGCCATCTCCAGCAGTGGCTCGCGGACGGCGACCTGGACCTCACCCTGCTCTACAACCTGGACAGCACTCCGGCCGTCAACGCGACCCCCCTCGTCCGCGAGCGCCTGTGGGCGGTCGCGCCGCCCGAGGCCGGCCTGCGCGCCGACGTCCCGGTGCCCTTCGCCGAGGCCGCCCTCCACCCCTTGGTCATGCCCGCGGCCGGGCACGCGCTCCGGGGCCTGATCGACGCCGCCGCGACCCGGGCCCGCACCGAGCTTTCCGTCGCCGTGCAGACCAACTCCATGCGCGTCCAGAAGCAACTCGTGGCCGCCGGGCACGGCTGGACGATCCTGCCCGGACTCGGCATCGCCGACGACGTCGAATCCGGCACGATCAGCGCGGCACCGCTGAGCGAGCCGGACATCTGGCGCTCGATCGTGCTCGCCACGCCGCGGTACGCCCGTACGCCGCCCGCGGTCGAGGTCGTGGCCCGCGAACTGGTCCACCTGATCGGCACCGCGGTGGCGCAGGGCCGCTGGCCTTCGGCCCTGGCACCCGGCGCCGGGGATCCGCCGGCCGATTCCTGAGCGGCCCCGGCGAGTCCTCGCCCGCACCAGAGCGCGCGCCATGGCCACCGCCCGCGGCCATGCCTCCCGCTCATGCGCCCATCACGCCTTTCTATTGTCCAACCCCGCCGCGCAGCACCGATGATCGAACACGGGCGGACGCCTATGCCGAGGCGTCCGCCCGTTCGTTCTGCCCTCATGCCCTCATCCCCCACGCGCCGCCGGAGGCACCGATGTCCGCCGCTCCCGAGACCGGCCCCGACGCGACGGCGTCCCTCGGCTCGTATGTCGCATCCTGGTGTCCGGCCCCGGTCACCGACGAAGACCCGCTGCTCGCCGGGCCGGTCGCCGCTCTCTCCGCGGTCCTCGACCTCCCCGCACCCGTCGCCCGCGACGGCGACCCGCTGCCGCCGCTGTGGCACTGGCTGCACTTCCTCCCGTGGCCCGCGCACCAGGCCCTCGGCGCCGACGGCCACCCGCGCGACGGGCATTTCCTGCCGCCCGTCCCGGACCGGCAGCGCATGTTCGCCGGCGGCCGCTGCACGATCACCGAACCGCTGCTCGTGGGCGAACCCGCCGAGCGCACAAGCAGCCTGCTCTCCATCACCGAGAAGCACGGCCGCACCGGCGATCTCCTCTTCGTCACCGAACGCCGCGAGTTCCGCCAGCGCGGTCGCACGTGCCTGGTCGAGGAACAGGACATCGTCTACCGCTCCGGCCGCAACGAAGCCCGGCACCCCCAAAGCCTGGACACGTCCGCACGCCCCGAAGCCGACGCCCCCTGGCAGCTCGCGCTTCAGCCGGACCCGCCGCTGCTCTTCCGCTTCAGCGCCCTGACCGCGAACGCCCATCGGATCCACTACGACGCGCCGTACTGCCGCGACGAGGAGGGCTACCCCGGGCTCGTCGTGCACGGCCCGCTCCTCGCCCTCCTCATGCTCGAACTCCCCCGCCGCCACGCACCGGCCCGGCAGGTCCGCGCCCTCTCTTACCGCCTCCGTGCACCGATCTTCGGCGGCGAACGCCTGGCCGCGTACGGAACGCCGACCACCACCGGCGCCATCCTCCGCACCGCCACCCACCGCGCGGGCGAACACGCCACGGCCGAGGTGGACTTCGCATGAACACCGAAACCCGCGACCGGATCGCCACCGCGACCACGCTGCTCTTCGTCCCCGGCAACCGCCCCGACCGCTTCGCCAAGGCGGCCTCCTCCGGCGCCGACCTCGTCATCCTCGACCTCGAGGACGCGGTGGCCCTCGCCGACAAGGACGAAGCCCGCGCCGCCGCGGACCGATGGCTCGCCGACGGCAACCAGGCGATCGTCCGCATCAACGCCCCCGGAACTCCCTGGTCCGCAGCCGACGTCGCGATGGCGGCCCGGCACGGCTGCCCCGTCATAGTGCCCAAGGCCGAGGACGCGGCGACGCTCGCGGACCTCGTGGCCCTCTCCGGCGCCCGCTGCGGCCTCATCGCTCTCGTCGAGACCGCGCTCGGCGTGGAACGCGCGTACGAGGTCTGCCGCGCACCGGGCGTGGTCCGCGCCGCCTTCGGCAACGTCGACCTCTCCGCCCAACTCGGCACGGCCCCCGACGACCACACGGCTCTGGCCTACGCTCGGTCCCGCCTCGTCGTCGCCTCCGCTGCGGCCGGCATCGCGCCGCCCGTCGACGGCGTCACCACCGCGCTGCGCGACCTCGACGCCCTCCGCACCGACATAGGCCACGCCCGCCGCCTCGGCTTCACCGCCAAGCTCTGCATCCACCCGGCGCAACTCCCGGGTGCGGCCCGGGGCTTCGCACCGTCTCCCGAAGAGGTCCGCTGGGCCGCAAGCGTCCTGGCCGCCGGAGACTCGGCCACCGCCATCGACGGCCACATGATCGACCGCCCGGTGCTGCTCCGCGCCGAACGCATCCTTGCCGCGGCCGCTGAGACGCCCGCCGCGCCCTGAACCTGCCGCTGCGCACGGGCCGCTGCGGCCCACCGCCGCCCACGGCCCGCACGGCCCGCACGGCGAAGGGGGCTTCCCGATCGGGAAGCCCCCTTCTTGCGTACCGCCGTCCGCCCCCGCGGACGTGCCGTCGGCCCGCGGGGCCCGCGGGGGGGGGGGGGCGCGGCGCGCCGGGCCGTGCAGTCGGCCCGCGGCCCGGCGGATCGGGATCCGCCGGGCCGCTCGACGCCGGGCGCAACGCCCGGGGTTCTCAGCGGGCGACGCGGTTGCGGCCGACCAACTGCTTGACGATGACGTTGCGCTGGATCTCGTTGGTGCCCTCGCCGACGATCATGAGCGGGGCATCGCGGAAGTAGCGTTCGACGTCGAACTCCGAGGAGTAGCCGTAGCCGCCGTGGATGCGGACCGCGTCGAGGGCGATCTCCATGGCCGTCTCGGAGGCGAAGAGTTTGGCCATGCCGGCTTCCATGTCGACGCGGTCGCCCTCGTCGTAGCGCTGGGCCGCGAACAGGGTGAGCTGGCGGGCGGCTTCGAGCTTGGTGGCCATGTTGGCGAGGTAGTTGCCGATGGACTGGTGCTTCCAGATCGGCCGGCCGAACGACTCGCGCTCCTGCGCGTAGCGCAGCGAGTCCTCCAGCGCGGCCCGGCCCACGCCGAGGGCGCGGGCGGCGACTTGGAGGCGGCCGACTTCGAGGCCGCGCATCATCTGGGCGAAGCCCTGGCCTTCCGCGGTGCCGAGGAGAGCGTCGGCCGGCACGTGCATGTCCTCGAAGACCAGCTCCGACGTCTCGACGCCCTTGTAGCCGAGCTTGTGCAGGTCGCGGGAGACCGTCAGGCCTTCGCCCTTCTCGACCAGCAGGATCGACACTCCCTTGTGCGCGGGTTCGGCGGCGGGGTCGGTCTTGCAGAGCAGGGCGACCAGGCCGGCCCGGCGGCCGTTGGAGATCCAGGTCTTCGAGCCGTTGACGACGTACTTGCCGCCCTCGGCGCGGGCGACGGTGCGCATGGCCTGGAGGTCCGAGCCGCCGCCGGGCTCGGTCAGGGCCATGGTGGCGCGCAGTTCGCCGGTGGCCAGCCGCGGCAGGTATTTGTCCTTCTGCTCCTGCGTGCCGTAGTCCAGGATCAGCTTGGCCACCACGGTGTGGCCGCCCATCGCGCCGGCCAGACTCATCCAGCCCCGGGCGAGTTCCTCGGTGACCAGCACGTAGCAGGCCGCGCTCACCTTCCCGTAGCCCCACGGCTCGGGCACGGCGAGCCCGTAGATCCCGAGCTCCTTCATCCCCTCGATGAGCTTCTCGGGGTAGATGTCCTCCGCTTCGAGGTCGTGTGCCACCGGTTTGACCTCGGAGTCGACGAACCGCCGCACGACGCCGACGAACTCGCGCTCTTCTCGCGAAAGCATGGACCCGCTCCCCTCGACACCCTGACCATCATCTGTTCAATAGTTTATCAAAGATAAAATCTTGCCGACACTCTCCTGGTGTCGCTTTCCCCACGAAAACGGGCGCGGTGCGGCAACCCGACAGGTGCCGCACCGCGCCCGGTGCGCCGGCGTCCGGCAGCCGTCAGTCCGCGAGCGCCTCGGCGACGGCCGCGG
>NZ_JAKFHA010000008.1:0-35633 GCF_021502675.1 Yinghuangia soli | reverse complement strand
CCCCCCCCCCCCGGGGGCGCCCCCCCCCCCCCCCCGGGGGGGGGGGCCCCGCCCCCCCCCCCCCCCCCCCCCCCGCCCCCGGTGCGCCGGCGTCCGGCAGCCGTCAGTCCGCGAGCGCCTCGGCGACGGCCGCGGCGAAGATGCCGATCGCCTGGTCGAGTTCGGCGCGCGTCACGACGAGCGGCGGCATCCAGCGGATCGCGGCACCGCGGGCGCCGGCCGTCGTGAGGATGAGGCGGCGGGCGAGGCAGGCCGCCACGATGCGGGCGGTGACCGCCGGGTCGGCGAACTCGACGGCGAGCATGAGGCCGAGGCCGCGCACGTCCACGACGGCCTCGGGGTGTGCGGCCCGGAGCCCGAGCAACGCGTCCCGCAGGGCGTCGCCCAGGTCGCGGACGTGCTCCGGCGCGCCCGGTTCGGTGAGCACGTCGATGGTGGCCAGGGCCGCGGCGCAGGCGACCGCATTGCCGCCGTAGGTGCCGCCGTGCGAGCCGGGCACCCAGGCGCTCATGACCGAGGCCCGCGCGCCGACCGCGCTGAGCGGCATCCCGGACGCCATGCCCTTGGCCAGCACCATCACGTCGGGCTCGACGTCGTAATGCTCGATGGCGAACATCGTGCCGGTGCGGCCGAATCCGGTCTGCACCTCGTCCGCGACGAGCAGGATCCCGTGTGCGTCGCAGATCTCCCGCAGCCCGCGCAGGAATGCCGCGGGCACCGGGCGGTAGCCGCCCTCGCCCTGGACCGGCTCGATCACGAACGCCGCGATGTCGGACGGGTGGCAGGTCGTCTCCAGGAGTTCCCGGAGGCCGTCCAGGCAGCGCGCGACCTCGGCATCCGCATCGGCCTCCGCACGGCCGACCAGGGACGGGAACGGCGCCACGAAGACGCCCGCGGGCAGCGGCTGGGCGTGCACGCGGTACACGGCCTTGGACGTGGTCATCGCCGCGGTCAGGTGGGTGCGGCCGTGGAACGAGCCTTGGAAGACCACCACCCCGGTGCGCCCGGTGGCCTGCTTGGCCAGCTTGACCGCGGCCTCGACCGCCTCGGCGCCGGAATTACTGAAGAAGAACTGCTCGATGGCCGGCGGCGTCAGCTCGGCCAGCCGGTCGGCCAGCGGCGCCAGCAGGTCGTGCTGGTAGCAGTTCACCTGCGCGTGCACGATCCGGCCCGCCTGCGTGCGGATGGCCTCCACGACCCGCGGATGCGCGTGGCCCGTCGAGCAGACGGCTATCCCGGCCGTGAAGTCCAGGTAGCGCTCCCCTTCGACGGTCTCCACCCATGCCCCGGAGCCCGAGACGACGTTCAGCTGCGTGATCCGGCTCCAGACGCCGGACAGCGTGGCGGCGGGGGTCACCAGGGTCGGTGTGGCGGACATGAGACTCCTCGGCAGAAGAAGACGACGGAAGGAACCGGCGAAAGGAGGCGGCGAAGCCAGGCGGCGGGGGAAGGCCGGACGAAGGCAAGACGCACGACACGGCGGAGCACACGCCGGAAGGCAGGCCGCGGCGGGCGAAGGCAAGCGACAAAGCCGCCGTACTGAATTGATATACGATAAACTATCAGAGTGATCGCGCGAGTAACATGGCGCGACCGGAGCCGATCCGGTCCGGGGGACGCAGCGTCGCGGCCGCCCGTGGTGGCCGAAGAGATTGCGGAGTCATGAGCGGACATATCTCCCCCACGTCACGAGTCCCGGCCCGCCGGGTTCTGCGCGAGGACGTCGCTGATGTGATCCGCAACAGCATCATGGTCGGCGACCTCCGCCGCGGCAGTCGGCTGGACGTCTCGGGCCTGGCCGCCGACCTGGACGTCAGCCAACTCCCGGTCCGCGAGGCGCTCATCGCGCTGTCCGCGGAGGGCCTGGTCCGCACCGTCCCGCGCCGCGGCTACTACGTGGAGGAGCTGGACCCGGTCGACGTCCTGGACCACTACGAGATCTACGGCAAGATCTCCGGCATCGCCGCGGCCCGCGCCTCGAAGGCGATGAGCGACGACGAGATCGACGAACTCCACGCCCTCAACCAGCGCATGCGCACCGCCGAGGACCCGCAGGAGCAGGAAGAGCTCAACAACGAGATCCACAGCCGGATCAACCGGATCGGCGCGTCCCGCCGGCTGCGCTCGGTGCTGCGCCCGCTGTCGCACGGCATGGACGTGCGCTTCGGCGTGATCATCCCGGGCTGGCAGAACAACGCCGCGAACGAGCACGATGCGATCATCGCCGCGCTGCGCGCCCGGGATGCCGACACCGCCCGGGCGGCCATGGAGCACCACCTCAGCATCAACGGCCGCCGGGCCGTGGACGCCCTCACCGAAGCGGGCTTCTTCGCCACCGGCGGGGCGGCCGGCGAGGGCGGCACGGAGACCCCCGCGCGCTGAAGCCGAGCCGAAGCCGAGCCGAAGACAAACCGAAGACAAACCGAAGACGAGCGGACGGGCCCGCCCCGCGCGTACCGAGCCAGGTTGCGCGGAGCGGGCCCTTCCCTGTGCCGGCCGGGTTGCAGCCCGGCCGGCGCCGACCGGTGCCTCAGGCGGTGGCAGTCGCCGGGAACGCCGGGTCGGGGTGTACGCGCACGGGCATCTTCTTGATGCCGTGCACCAGGTTCGAGCGGACCATGCTGGGCGTCTCGAGGAGCTCGATGCGCTCCAGGCGCTCCAGCAGCGCGGTGATGACGATCTTGATCTCCAGGCGGGCCAGCGCGTTGCCCAGGCAGAAGTGCGGGCTGCCCTTGCCGAAGGAGACGTGCTCGACGTTCTTGCGGTGCACGTCGAACACGTGCGGGTCGGCGAACTTGCGCTCGTCGAAGTTGGCCGAGCCGAACCACATCACCACCTTGTCGCCTTCGCGGATCCGCTGCCCGTGCAGTTCGACGTCGCGCGTCGCGGTGCGCCGGAAGTGCACGATCGGGGTGGCCCAGCGCAGGAACTCCTCGACCGCGTTGCCCACCAGCGACGGGTCCGCCTTGAGGTCGGCCCAGGCCTGCGGGTGCGAGGCCAGCGCCCGGACGGTGTGCGAGATGGTGTGCCGGGTGGTCTCGTTCCCGGCGATGATCAGCAGCGAGAAGTAGTTCTGGTAGTCCAGGTCGGAGAGCGGGATGCCGTCTTCCGGCGTGGTGTTGACCAGCTTGGACACGAGGTCGGTGCCGGTGCCGCCGCGGCGCTGCGCGGCCAGCCGGAAGCCGTACTCGAAGACCTCCAGTGCGGCGGGCGAGCGGAACGGCAGGTCGCGGTACTGCTCGGACTCCGGGCTGCCGGCCAGCACGTCGGTGTAGTCCGGGTCCGAGTTCGCGATCATCTGGTTGCCCCAGTCGATCAGCTTGTCGGTGTCCTCGATCGGGACGTCCAGCATGCGCGCCAGCAGCCGGATCGGGATGTCCGCGCTGATCTGCTCGACGAAGTCGAACTCGCCCAGCGCCAGCGCGCGGTCCAGAGTGGCGCCGGTCAGCTTGGTCAGGAAGTCGCCGTAGAGCGCCACCGCGCGCGGGCTGAACTCGCGCAGCAGCACCTTGCGCAGGGCCCAGTGCCGGGCGCCGTCCGTGTCGATCATCGACTTGCGCACCAGGAGCTGGTCCTCGTCGAGTTCCTCCAGCGTGACCTGCTGCTCGGACGAGTACGTCGCGGCGTCCTTGTCCACCGCGGCGACGTCGTCGTAGCGGGTGACCGACCAGAAGCCCTTGTTGCCGCCGGTCTCGTCGTTCCAGAACAGCGGCGCCTGGTCGCGCAGGGTCCGGAACGCCTCGTGCGGGGTTCCGTTCCCGAAGAGGTCGAGGTCGGTGAGGTCGATGTCATTGGGTCCCATGACGTTCCTTCTCTTGCCGGACTTGCTGGGCTTACGAGGTCTGCCGGAGGTGCCGTGCGTCCCGGCCGCGGTCCCGGGCCGCGGCCACGAAGTGTTCGAGCAGGAGCTGCTGGTGCGCATCGGTGGCGGCGGTGTCCTCGGGGTGCCACTGCACGCCGAAGACCCAGCCGGGCGCGGCCCGGTAGCGGACCGCCTCGATGGTGCCGTCCTCGGCGTACGCGAACGGCTCCAGCGCGTCGGCCAGCACGTCGATGCGCTGCCGGTGGTAGCAGCTGACCGGGATGGAGTCCGGTCCGAACAGGACCGGGTCGACCGGCGTGACCTTCTGCACGACGTGCACGTGCGGATCGGCGAAGGCCTGGTCGAGGGTGCCGCCCAGGGCGGCGTTGAGGAGCTGCGTGCCGCGGCACACGGTGAGCAGCGGCACCGCATGCCCGATCGCGTACTCCAGTACGGCCAGGTCGAAGGCGTCCTGGACGTCGTCGGGCGGGTCGGTCCCGGGCTCCGGTGCGGCGCCGTACAGGGCCGGGTTGATGTCGGCACCGCCCGGCAGCAGCACGCCGTCGTACGCGGCGAGCCGGGCCGCGGTCTCCTCGGGCGTCGGATCCGGGGTCGGCAGCAGGGTGACAGGGTCGCCGCCCGCGGCCCAGACCGCTTCGAGGAGAGCATGGGCATTGACGACCGCCCGGTAGCGCAGCGCCGAGGCGGATGCGCTGAACCGGCCCGGGACGGCGATGCGGGGGCGCCCGGTCATACCCAGGCTCCGATCACCCAGTCGAGGAAGCGCCGCAGGTTCTCCTGCGCGGTGTCCACGTTCTCGTCGACCTCGGCGCGCAGCCGGTCCGCGCCGTGCAGCCGGTCGACGCCGGCTTCGTCGGTGCGGATCCAGGACTCGACCAGGGCCCGGGTGACCTCGGGGTGGAACTGCACCCCGATGGACCGGCCGCGGGTGAAGATCTGCGGCCCGAAGTCGCTGCGCGACCACACCGCGACGTCCGGCGGCAGGACCACGCGGTCGCTGTGCCAGGAGAACCACGGGCCGCCCGGGACCGGGCATTCGGGGACGGTCGCGAAGGTCAGCATGCCGATCTCGTGGCCGTCCCCGGGTTCTATCCGCCCGCCCCAGGCGTCGGCCAGCAGCTGGCCGCCGAAGCAGATGCCGACATAGGGGATGTCCCAGGCCAGCACCCGCCGGACCCAGGCGACCTCGGTGGCGACCCAGTCCTTGTTCCGCGGTTCCCAGGCGTGCGCGAACGAGCCGAAGACCATCACCAGGTCGGCGCCGGCCGGGTCGGGCAGGGCCAGGTCGGGGTCGCGGGCCTCGCCGCGCGGGAACACGGTGTGGTGGACGACCTCGAAGCCGCGGTCGGCGAGCAGTCCGCGGACCGCTCCGGTGTCGTCGGCGCCGAAGGCCTCATGCGTGACGAGCACGGCCCTCGGCGGCCGGCCGGTGGCGCGCAGCGGGTCGCCGGCGGGCTCAGAAGATGTCGGCATAGCGCGCGAACTCCCAGTCGGTGATGTGCGCACCGAAGGCGGCGAGCTCGTTGCGCTGCATGACCGTGAACGTGTCGACGAACATGTCGCCGTAGGCGCGGCGGGCGAACTCGCTGCCGTGGAAGGCCTCGACGGCCTTGTCCAGGCTGGGCGCAAGGCGCGGCAGCGCGGTGTCGGCGTGCGGGTCGCCGGTCGAGACCGGCTGCAGCGGCGCGTTGTCCCGCATGCCTTCGAGCCCGGCCTGCAGGTAGCCGTGCGCGAGCAGGTACGGATTGGCGTCGGCGGCGCCCCAGCGCACCTCGACGCGGGTGCCCGGCTCGTCCGGGGTCAGGCAGCGGACGCCGACCAGCCTGTTGTCCATGCCCCAGCAGACCTGGGTGGGCGAGAAGGAGTAGTCCTCGGCCCGGCGGTACGCGGTCACCGTGGGCATCGCCAGCACCTGCAGGTCGAGCTGGCGGCGCAGCAGTCCGGCGACGTAGCCCTGCATCGCCTTGGACGGGAGCGCGTGGCCGGGGCTGTCCGGGACCGCGAAGACGTTGCGGCCCTGGGTGTCGACAAGGCTCTGGTGGATGTGCATGCCGGAGCCGGCGCCGCCGTTGATCGGCTTGACCATGAAGGTCGCGTGGTAGCCGTGCCGGCGCGCGACCGCGCGGGTGATCAACCGGAACAGGACCGTCTCGTCGATCGAGGTGATCCCCGCGGCGTAGCGCAGGTTGATCTCGATCTGGGACGGGCCGTACTCGACGTTGCTCGCCTCGCAGTCGATACCGGTGCGCAGCAGGGCCCCGCGGATCGCGCCGAGGACCGTGTCCAGTTCGTCGGCGCGGTCCACCGAGTAGCACAGCGACTTGTCCGATATCGGCTTCCAGTCCGCACCGAAGAGGTGGAACTCCAGCTCGGGGGCCTGGTTCACGGTCATCCCGAGCTCGGCGTACTCGCGCAGCGTGCGCTTGAGCATCGCGCGTGCGTCCATCGCGGTCGGCTCGCCGGTCTCCAGGTCGACCGTGTCGCAGACGACGACCGCGGTGCCCTCGGTCCAGCCGGCGATCCGGAAGGTGTCCAGGTCGGCGACCACCGCCATGTCCTTGAACTCGCTGTCCATCTCGGCCCACGGCGTGGGCTGGACGTCGGAGCGCGGGTTCCACGACAGCGCGACCGCGGCCGTGGTGAAGCGTCCGCCGCGCAGGAACTGGCGGATCGGGAGGTGCTTCCCGCGCGGGACCCCCCAGGTGTCGGTGAAGAGGCAGATGACGGTGTGCACGCCTGCCGACTCGGCGATCCGTGCGCATTCGTCGAGGTTTCTGCCTGGCTCGTTCGCCACGGCCCCTCCCGTAGATAAATTATCGTCTATCAGCTACCTTACCGGCCATCAGGCGGGAGCGGCAAGGCACCCAAGGCACCTCGGAAAGGCTGGCCGATGCGGACGATGACTCTTGAGGCCCCCGGAAAACCCCTTGTCGCACGCGAGGTGCCGGACCCCGTGGCGGCCGGCCCGGACCAGACGGTGATCGACGTCCTCGGGTGCGGCGTCTGCCATTCCGACCTGCATGTCGCGGACGGCAGCATCGGCCGCACCCCGATCGTGCTCGGCCACGAAGTGGTCGGCCTGGACGCCCGCTTGGGTCCCGTCATGGTGTACGCCCCGTGGGGCTGCCGCCGCCCGGGATGCCTGCAGTGCGCGGCCGGGCAGGAGATGATCTGCGCCGACAGCCACGAGGCCGGGATTGTGGACGACGGCGGCTACGCCGACAAGATGCTGGTCCCCCACCGCGAGTACCTGGTGCCGCTGGAGGGCCTCGACCCGCTCGAAGTCGCCCCGCTCGCGTGCGGCGGGCTGACCGCGTTCCGCGCGGTGCGGCGGGCCATGACCCTGCGCGAGGCCGGTCGTTCGTCGCGCGTGCTGGTCATCGGCGCGGGCGGCCTGGGCCAGTACGCGGTGCAGTTCCTGCGCCGCACCCCGGGCGTGCACATCACGGTGGTCGACACGCTGCCCGCCCGGCTCTCGGTGGCGCGCGAACTCGGCGCCGACACGACGCTCACGCCCGAGGAGGTCGGCGGCGCGCCGTACGACGCCGTGGTCGACTTCGTGGGCGCCGAGGCGACGCTCGGCGCCGCGGTGGCCAACGTGCAGCGCGGCGGAGTAGTCGTCCTGGTCGGGATGTTCGGCGGCAGCGTGCCCTTCGGCCTGGGCCGCCTGCCCAGCGAGGTCTCGCTCACCACCAGCATCTGGGGCAGCCTCGCCGACCTGCACGACCTGCTGGGCATGGCCCGCCGCGAGCCGCTGCGGCACGTCGTCGAACACCTCCCGCTGAGCGAGGCCAACCGGGCCCACGAACTGCTGCGCTCCGGCGCTTCCCGGGGCCGCATCGTGCTGACCACCTCCTGAACCGTGCCGCGGCCGGACCGCCATCCGGCCGCGGCGCCCGCTGCGCCCCGCCCGGCGCACCCGCCCGAACCACCGCCTGACGACTCCGTACGCCAAGCCGGGGACGCGCCGACCGGCGCATTCCCCGCCGACCCCCGGGAGGGAACCGTGAGCACCGAGACCGCCGAGCCGACCGACAGAGAACCGAGGGATCCGGGAGGAACGGGCGGCACGTCGCTCACCCGGAATGCCATCGGGGTCTTCGGAATCTGCTTCTTCGTCATCGCGGCGGCCGCGCCCATCGCCGGGATGACCGGCCTGGTGCCCAGCATCCTGGTCATCGGGAACGGCGCCGCCGCGCCCGGGACCTTCCTGGTCGCGGGCCTGGTCTTCATGCTCTTCTCGGTCGGCTACGCCGCGATGAGCAACCACGTGGTGCACACCGGCGCCTTCTTCGCCTACATAGGCCGCGGCCTCGGGGTGACCTGGGGCGTCGCGTCCGCGTTCGTGACCGTCATGGCGTACTGCCTCGTGCAGGCCGCGGTGTACGGCTACCTCGGGGCGACGGTCGCCGGGACGCTGCCGTCCCTGGACGTCCCCTGGTGGGTGTGGTCGCTCGCCGCGGTCGCCCTGGTCCAGGTGCTGGGCCTGCTGCACGTCGAGTTCGGCGCGAAGCTGCTCGGCCTGCTCCTGGTCCTGGAGGTCGGGTCGATGATGCTGACCGCGCTCGCGGTCTTCCTGGACGGCGGCGGCCCGGACGGCATCGACCTGGGCGCCTCGTTCAGTCCGTCGGCCATCATGGACGGCGCGCCGGGCATCGCGTTCGCCTTCGCATTCGCCGGCTTCATCGGCTTCGAGGCCACCGCGATCTACGGCGAGGAGTCGCGGAACCCCCGGCGTACCGTGCCGCTGTCCACGTACCTGTCGGTCGGCATCATCACGGCCGTCTTCGCGGTCGTGTCGTTCGGCGTGGTGAGCGGTGTCGGGCACACCCAGGTGGCCGACGAGACCGTGCGGCTGACCACGGTCGGCGACGTACCGCTTGCCGACCCCGCCCAGGTGCTCTTCCACGTGGCGGACGTCTATGTGGGCGGCTGGCTGGCGGAGCTGATGAAGTGGCTGCTGATCAGCAGCGCGTTCGCGTGCGTGCTGGCCTTCCACAACTCCGCGACCCGCTACTTCTTCGCGATGGGCCGCGCCGAGTTGCTGCCGAAGGCGTTCGGGCGCACGAACTCCCGTGGCGTACCGGCCTATGCGTCGTTCCTGCAGACGTCGATCGCCGGTCTCGTGGTGGCCGCGTTCGCGCTGTTCGACCTCGATCCGGTGGTGAACCTCTTCTACTGGTTCGCGATCACCGCGATCGTGGCGCTCACCTTCGTCCAGGCGCTCGTGAGCATCTCGGTCATCGTCTACTTCCGGCGCAACGGCGGCGACACGCGGCCGTGGAACGTGCTCATAGCCCCGGCGCTGAGCCTCGCGGCGATGGTCGGGATCCTGTATCTGCTGCTGGCCCGGTTCGGGCTCATCAGCGGGACGGCCGGCACCAGCATGGACGCCTGGCACATGTCCGCGACCGGCTGGATCCTGGCGCTGTGCCCGTTCGCCGTGTTCGGCGGCGCCGTCGTGTACGCGCTGGCCACCGCGAAGAAGCGCAGCGAAAACGCGCTGCTCAAGGAGTTCGTGAGCTGACGCCCGGCACCCTGCGCAAAGCCTGTGAAGACGCCTGAAGGGGCGGGTCCGAGACCCGCCCCTTCAGGCATTCGGCTTACGTACCGAGGAAGTTGCTAACCCTGGGCGCGCACTTTGACCAGCTTGCGGTTGGCGAACTCCTGGATGCCCAGGCGGCCGAGCTCGCGGCCGAAGCCGCTGCGCTTGGTGCCGCCGAAAGGCAGGTCGGCCGCGGTCGAGGGGGCTTCGCCGATGTAGACCATGCCGACGTCGAGGAGGTCCGCCAGCGCGAGGGCGTCGGCGGGGTCCGCGGCGTGTACCGAGGCGGACAGCCCGTACGGCGAGTCGTTGGCGAGCCGCACGGCCTCCGCCGCGTCGGCGGCCTTGTGCACCACGGCGACCGGCCCGAAGATCTCCTCGTCCCACGCCCGCATGCCCGGCACGACGCCGGTCAGTACGGTCGGCCGGTAGTACGCCCCGGCGCCGGGGACCGCCGTACCGCCGGTGTGCGCGACCGCGCCCTTGGCGAGCGCGTCGTCGACCTGTGCGGCGACCTGGTCGCGGGCGGCGTGCGACGACAGCGGCCCCATGGCGATGGACTCGTCGAACGGGTCCCCCACCCGGATGTCCGCGACGGCCGCCGCGAAGCGCGCCACGAACTCGTCGTGCAGTTCCGCGGCCACGATGAACCGCTTGGCCGCGTTGCAGGCCTGGCCGCAGTTGCCCATGCGCCCCACCACCGCCTCGGCGATCAGGGCGTCGAGGTCGGCGGTGTCCAGGACGATGAACGCGTCGGCGCCGCCCAGTTCGAGCACCACCTTCTTCAGGTGGCGGCCGGCGGCCTCGGCGACCGCCGCGCCGGCGCGCTCCGAGCCGGTCAGCGAAACCCCCTGGACGCGCGGATCGGCGATCACCGCGGCGGCCTGGTCGTTGTCCAGAAAGAGGTTGGTGTAGCCGCCGGGTATCAGTCCGGCGCCGGCGAACATCTCGGCCAGCCGCAGGGCGCTCTCGGGGCACTGCGGGGCGTGCTTGAGCAGGATGGTGTTGCCGAGCAGCAGGTTCGGCGCGGCGAACCGGGCGACCTGGTAGTACGGGTAGTTCCACGGCATGACCCCGAGGAGTGGCCCGACGGGGGCCATGCGCAGGAGTGCGGTGGCGCCGTCCCGCTGCGGCAGGACTTCGTCGGCGAGGAACTCCTCGGCGTGGTCCGCGTAGTAGCGGTAGATCTCGGCGCACAGGCCGATCTCGCCGCGCCCGGAGCGGACCGGCTTGCCCATCTCCCGGGCCATGACGGCGGCGAGTTCGCCGGCTGCCTCGTCGTGCAGGTCGGCGACCCGGTGCAGCAGCGCCCGGCGTTCGGAAAGCGGGGTGGCCCGCCACGCGGGGTAGGCGGCCGCGGCCGCGGAGAGGGCGGCTTCCACCTGGTCCGGGCTCGCGGTGGGGTGCGGCGAGCCCTGCTCGCCGGTGGCGGGGTTCGTGACGCGGTAGGGGCTCGTCGTGTCGTTCATCGTGCGGTGTCCTCCGTGAGCAGGCGGCGCATGACCCGGCGCACTTCCAGCAGGGCGGCGTCCGCCCGCACCCGGACCTCGGGCGCGGGGCCTTCGCGGTCGACGAGTGCCTGCATCACTTCGAGGGCGTCCTTCACCTTGCGGTAGTACCCGTCGAGGATCGGCCGCAGGATGCCGGTGGTCTCGGGCTTCGGGGAGAAGTTGCGGCTGACCGCCCAGTAGTGGCGGGTGCGGCGTTCGTCGACGGGCGTGAGAGCGTGCGTGAAGTGCAGGGTGAGCGGCTCGCCGGGGACCAGGACGTCCCAGCGGTCCGCCCAGAGCCCGGGGGCCGCGAACCAGCCTTCTTCGTGCTGCGCGTACTCCCCTTCGGGCGGCAGTCCGGTCGCCTCGCTCTGCCAGGTCTGCAGCCGGGCGGGTGGGAAGTCCCGGCGGAAGCGCACCTGTTGCTCGGTGACCTCGACGTCGAGGCGCGGCGGCACCTGGTGCAGGACAGGCGGCGCGAGTGCCGGGTCCAGGTGCGGGACGTGCGTGATGTCGGCGAAGTTGTCCTGCAGCAGCCCGCCGGCCGCGGCGGTCTCCCAGTCGGCGCCGAAGGTCGTCCAGTCCGGCTCGGTCAGCCAGGGCAGCGCGGGCAGCGGGCGCCGGGACGCGAGCCCCGGGCTGCCGGTCCAGACCCACACCAACCCTGCGTACTCCCGTACGGGATAGGCGCGGACCGCCGCGCCGACCGGGACGCGCTTCTGGGTCGGCACCGAAACGACGCGCCCGTCGGGGCCGTAGGCGAAGCCGGAGTACGAGGAGATGAGCAGGTCGCCTGCGACCCGGCCGAGGCTGAGCGGGTACGGCCGGTGCGCGCACCGGTCGGCAAGGGCGGCGACGGTCCCCGCCGAGGTCCGGTAGAGGACGACGCCGGTGCCGTGCACGACGCGGCCGGCCGGCGATCGGCCGACCTCATCGGCGCGGGCGAGGGCGTACCAGGCGTCCCTGGGGAACCGCGTCACGCTGCCGGTGCCGCTCGCGTGCGCCCGGCCTGTCTTGTGTGGCTTCACGGTGGCCTCCGGGGTCACAGGTCGAGCGTGAGCTTGCCGCCGCGGCAGCGCGAGACGCAGATCATCATGGTGTTGTTCGCGGCCCGTTCGTGTTCGTCGAGGATCGCGTCGCGGTGCTCGACCTCGCCGTCCAGGACCTCGGTCTCGCAGGTGCCGCAGATGCCTTCGAGGCACGAGGCGAGGACCGAGACGTCGTTCTCCCGGCAGACGCTGTAGACCGACTTGTCCGCGGGGACGGTCAGCGTCAGCCCGGAGCGCTGCAGGACGACGGTGAACTCCAGGTTCTGCGCGTCGTCCGCCGCGATCGGCGTGAAGCGCTCCATGTGCAGGACGCCGGAGGGCCAGGACGCGCACTTGGCCTCGACCGCGTCGAGGAGTCCGGCGGGGCCGCAGCAGTAGACCAGGGTGTCGGGCTCGGGGGTGCCGAGCAGGCCGTCGAGGTCGAGCGGCCCCTGCTCGTCCTGCGGAACCAGGGCGACCTTGCCACCGTACGCCGCCAGCCGGTCCGTGAAGGCCATCGCGGCGCGGCTGCGGCCGCCGTAGACGAGCCGCCAATCGGCGCCGGCCGCCTCGGCCTGGGCGAGCATCGGGAGGATCGGCGTTATGCCGATGCCGCCGGCGATGAACAGGTAGCGCGGGCTGCCGGCCAGCGCGAAGTGGTTGCGGGGTCCGCGCACGGTGACGATGTCGCCCTCGCGGAGGGTGTCGTGCACGTAGCGCGACCCGCCGCGCGAGTCCTCGGTGCGGAGCACCGCGATCCGCCAACTGCCCCGGTCCTCCGCTTCGCCCGCGTCGCCGCACAGTGAGTACTGCCGTACCAGCGCATCGGCGCCGCTGCCCAGCAGCACGTCGATGTGCGCGCCGGGCGTCCACGGCGGCAGCCGGTCGCCCGCGGCGGCCGGCGCGAGTTCGAGCGAACGCACACCGTCCGACTCGACGCGCACCGAGCGCACGACCACATCCATCTCGAGTTCATGAAGCACGGTCTCGGCCGACAGCGTCACAGGGGACCCCTCGCTCGCTCATTCCATCTTCCAATAATTTATCAAAGATAAGAATGACCGGACAGAGTGCCCTGGGCGGTGGTGTGCGCAGGCTGCCGCTGGGCGGGTACGGGTGTCGTGGCGAGGTGGTCCTGCAGAAGCGCATGGCGGAACTGGTAGACGGGACCCACTCGGCGCAGGACGCCCAGGCGATGGGCGTCCTCGAGGAAGGCCTGCAGCCGGAAGGGCAGCTCGCCGCGGGCGGCCAAGCGGAGGCGCGCGGCCAGATAGTAGGGAAACGCGGTCGCGAGCGCCCCCAGGACCGCCGCGGCCAGCGCGTAGGGCAGTGCGTACGTATCGGTCCAGGTCCACAAGGCCTGCAAGGTGTCGAGGACGCTGCTGCCGACCTGGTAGTGGGTCGCGGGCAGGCAGGCGATCACGAGGACGGTCGTGGCCGCTGCGTAGGCGCCGAGGAGCAGGCAGACGAGCCGGTCGGCGGCCAGGCCCGACCTCGGCGTGACCAGGTCGTCGTCGGCGACGGGCGCGCGCACCCAGCGCAGGACGGCCAGGCCGACCCCCGGCAGTACGCCGAGGACACCCGCCTGGACGTACCCCGGGTTGTCCGGGAAGGCCACTTGCTGCAGGGCCACGAACAGCAGCACGAACACGGCGACGGTGCCGGGCACCACGGCAAGGGACCGGAGCAGCCGGACT
The DNA here is from genome assembly GCF_021502675.1 of Yinghuangia soli. Lineage (GTDB taxonomy): Bacteria > Actinomycetota > Actinomycetes > Streptomycetales > Streptomycetaceae > Yinghuangia > Yinghuangia soli. The sequence continues at coordinate 22,050 of NZ_JAKFHA010000008.1, read as the reverse complement.
CCCCCGGCCCGCACGGTCGCCTGCTGCGGACTCGCCGGCGGCACCGGCAGGCCCGAACAGGCGAGAACCAGCAGCGCGGCGAATGTCGGCAGGATGGCGACGCGGACCATGCTGTCCAGCACCACGCCCAGGGGCGGGCACCGGCCTTGGGACCACCAGCCGAACACCAGCCACTCCAGCGCGTCGGCGCACCCGTACGCGATTCCGTAGGCGAGTGCGAGGCCGATCGCGGACAGGGCTTGGGGAAGCCGCGGCCGGCAGGTCCGCACCTGGGCCGCGGCGAGGGCGACGGTCAGGACCGGCAGCCCGAGGCGCAACCCGGGCATGACGGCCCACAGCACGTAGTCCGCCGCGGTGAAGCCGACGAAGACCGGCGATTCGACGAGCGCGGCGGCGATGTTGCCGAGCATCGCCAGGACCGCCGCCCCTGACGCGGCCGCCCAAGCCCGGCGCGCGGGCTTGGCCAGTGCGGGGAGCATCCGGTGCATGCGCCACCAGGCGAAGTCGTAGGTGCCCGCGGTGTCCAGGCGCCGCGCCAGGTGGGTGAGCCATTGCCGGGCCTGCTCCGGCCGCCAGGCGCGGAGCGGGCGGTCGGCGTCCTGGTCCTGGCGGGCGGAGCGGGCGAAGAGGGCGGGGACCAAGGCGTCCAGCAGGTGCCGTTCGACGGCGCGGGCGTTCGGGAACCGGGCTTGGTCGGCGAGTTCCGCGGGATCCGCGGTGCGGGTGGCGTATACGGTCCGCGCCAGCGAGAGCATCAGCGGACTCGACAGCGCGGTGGCCGCCGGGCCCGCGGGGTCGCGGCGGAGGTGCTCGGCGAGCAACTGCCAGCGGTCGGGGCCGAGGGAGGGTGGCGTGGCCAGCCGCAGGTAGTCGGTCGCGCTGTCCGGCGGCACCGGGTCGGGTTCGACGACCGCGGCCGCGGTGAGCACGTCGCCGGCCGCGACGGCCTGGGCGTAGGCCGGGGTGCGGCTGGTCAGGACGACCGAACCGCCGCCCGCCAGCGCATCGTTGACCGCGGCCAGCGCCTGCGCCCGGTGGTGCTCGGTCATCTCGTCGAGGCCGTCCAGGACCGGGAGGACCCGCTGCGCGGCGACCAGGTCGGCGATCGCGCTGGGACCGTAGGCCGCAGTGTCGCGCAGCGCCGGGTACTCGGCGGCGATCTGCCGCCGCAGCCAGTGCGGCAAGGTGCTGCGGGCCGGGTCGAAGGAGGCCAGGGAGAGCAGGACCGGCACCGGCTCGTCGGGGGCCCGGGTACGCGCGAGTTCCAGGGTCAGCAGCACGGCCAAGGTGGTCTTGCCGGACCCGGGCGGGCCGAGGACGACAAGTCTGCGGCGGGCCAACGCCCGGAAGGCGGATGCCAGTTCACCCGGATCCGCCACCGAGCAGGTGAACGCGCCACCGGTGAGGCCGCGGTGGTCGGCGACCGGCCGTGCGGTGTCCTTCCAGCGGACCGACAGCGGTGCAGGGTCCTGCAGTCGGCGCAGTGCGGCCTCGCGGCTCCACTGCTGGAGGACGAGGCGGGACAGCGCACCGGCGGCCTCGTCGATCTGACCGGCCGTGGAACGCCCGTACCGGGCCCGGTCGGCCCACATCCACAGTGCGCCCAGCACGCTCGTCGCGGCGAGGACCGATGCCGCGTTGCCCGCGTACTCCACGCCCAGCACCGCCCAGGCGGCCGCCAGTCCCGCCACCGCAGCGGCCACCGCCCCGGCAGCCGCAGTGCCCCAACGCCGACGCCGCAAAGCAGCTCCCCCATCGCCCCAAGCACGCCGCCCCTCGGCATACGCCGTGCCAAACGAGCGGGGCGCGGTAGAGGAAATCGCCCGTCCCCCGAACGTGATCCGATGGTCGGGCCTGCCGCAGGAGCCGTGTCGGTGCTCTCCCGCCTACGCGTCTGCCGTTCCCCGGGGGGCCGGCGGTGCTGCGGCGGTGGTCATCTTGGCGAGCAGGGCCAGGACCTCGGTGCGGACGTCGTCCTCGTCGCGGTCCTCGAGGCCCGCGGCCGGGAAGACGTACGGGGCGAACAGGCTCCAGCCGAGCAGGGTCAGCACCGATGTGGCGGCGACCACGCGCGGGTCGTGGGCGGGGGGCTCCGCGGCAGGCGGGGTTGCCGCCGGGGCGGAGGCCCACTCCGCGGCGATGAGGTCGGCGATGTGCCGCATCGCCGGGGAGGAGTGCGCGAAGACCTGGGACGTGTCGCTGTCGAGCACCGCCCAGGCCAGCATGCGGGCGAAGGCGCGCGGGTCCTGCGCGAGACGGGCCAAGGCGGTGGCGCTGTCCGGGGCGTCCGCGACGAGGCGGCCGCCCTGCTGGGCGGAGGCCCGGAAGACCTCGCCGAGCACGGCCTCCTTGCTCTTGAAGTAGTGGTGGATCAGCCCGTAGTTCACCTCCGCCCGCCGGGCGATCTCCCGGAGCGAGACCGCCGCGGGGCTGCGTTCGTGGAAGAGCTCGGTCGCGGCGGCGAGGATCTGCTCGGGGGCGGAGGCCGGGTCGTTCGTCATGGGGCCAGTGTCGTGGATGCCTCGCGGGGCGCGGCGTAGGCCCAGGCCGCGGGCACGTTGACGTGGCGCGGGCCGAGATCGGCGAGGGTGCGGACGCCCATCAGGGCCATGTCGCGCTCGATCTCGGTGTGCAGGATCCGCAGCACGGTGTCGACACCGGGGCGCCCGGCTGCGGCCAGGCCCCAGACCCACGGACGGCCGATCATGACCGCGCGGGCGCCGAGGGCGAGGGCCTTGAGGACGTCGGTGCCGCGGCGGATGCCGCCGTCCAGGAGGATCTCGGTTCCGGTGCCGTCCAGCGCCTCGGCGACCTCCGGGAGGGCGCGCAAAGAGGCGGGGAGGCCGTCGAGTTGGCGTCCGCCGTGGTTGGACACGATGACGCCGTCGACGCCCGCGGCGCGGGCCCGCCGGGCCTGCTCGGCGGTGGTGATGCCCTTGACCAGGAGCGGGCCGTCCCAGAGGCGGCGGACCAGGGCGAGTTCGGCGGCGGAGAAACCCGGCACGAACTTGGCCTCGAACTTGGTGGCCTGGTGGACCGCGTTCATGCCGCCGGTGACGCCGGTCTCGGCGATGTTGCCCATGGCGATGCCGGGGCCGGCCGCCAGGGTCCGGATCCAGCGGCCGAACCGGACCGGGTGGCGCAGGACTTCGCCGGCGTTCGCGCGGGAGAGCCGGGGCGGCATGGTGAATCCGGTGCGGATGTCGGCTTCGCGGTTGCCGCCGACCGGGGTGTCGAGGGTGACGACGAGGGCCTCGCACCCGGCCCGGGCGGCGAGTTCGACGTACGGGGTGAAGTCGTCGGCATTGCCCCACGGGTAGAGCTGGAACCAGAGCGGCCCGGGGCAGCGTTCGGCGATGCGGGTGACGGAGTGGCTGGACGCCATGCTCACGGTGAAGACGGTCCCCGCGGCGTGCGCCGCCCCGGCGCCGGCGAACTCCGCGTCGGCGTGCTGGATGCCGGGCATCCCGGTGGGCGCGAGCAGGACGGGCGAGGCGAGCGTGCGGCCGAACAGCGTGATCGAGCGGTCCCGGTCGCGGACGTCGGTGAGCAGGTCGGGCCGCAGGGTGACCTCGTCGAACGCCCGCAGGTTCGCCCGGTGGGTGGCGAAGTCCTCGGCCGCGGAGTCGACGTACGAGAAGGGCAGGGCGCACGAGCGCTTGCGGGCCCGCGCCCGGACGTCGTCGATGTTGAGCGGTCCGACGCCGCCGCGCCCGTTGCGGCCGGTGGCCAGCGCGGCGAGGTCGGACAGAAGCGGTCTGGCGAGGGCGGGGAGCCCGCCGAGGCGGTCGGCCATGGTTGGTCCTCCGAGGTCGTTCGGCGGTCCGCCGCTGCGGCGGGGACCGGGAGTCCGGGGCCGGTCAGGCCTGGGACGCGGGTGCCGGGCGGCGGTATTTGGCGGCGATCGCGGCGAGGCGGCCGGGGTAGTCCTCGGGGCCGACGACGGCTTCCACGAGGACCATGCGGTCGGGATTGCGGTCCGCGGCGGCGAGCGCGGCGTCGAGTTCCGCGGGGGTGGTCGCGCGGAAGGCCAGCGCGTGGTCGCCGCAGCCCAGTGCCGCGGGCAGTTCGGTGTAGCGCCACGGCGCGATGTCGTTGTACGGCGCGTCGGTGGGGTGGATCGCGCGTTCGATCGAGTAACCGCCGTTGTTGACGACGAGGATCACCGGCGTGCTGCCGGTCCGGGCGAAGGTGCCGATCTCCTGGGCGGTCAGCTGCAGCGAGCCGTCGCCGATGGCCAGCACGGTACGCCGGTGCGGAGCGGCGACGCAGGTGCCGAGCGCCGCGGGCAGCGTGTAGCCGATGGACGACCACAGCACCTGCGCGACGACGGTGACGCCCGCGGGCATGCGGGTCTCGGCCACGCCGAAGAACGAGGTGCCCTGCTCGGCGGCGACGACGTCTCCCGGGCGGACGAACGCCGCGAAGCGGTCCCACAGCACCGCCTGGGTCAGCGGCTCGTCCGGTGCACCGGCGGGTGCGGCCGGCCGCGCGGGCAGGACCGGGAGCACGCCGCGCACGCTGCCCTTGACCAGGTCGGTCAGCACTGCGAGGGCCTGGTCCATGGGCAGTCCGGGGAAGGACGCGTCGCCGATCCGCGCGTGGTACGGCTGCACGTCGATCGTGCGGCCGGCCGGGAAGGCGTGGCTGAAGCCCCCGGAGTTGCCGTCGCTGATGAGCACGCCGACGGCGATCAGGCAGTCCGCGTCCTCGACGACGGCGCGCGTGGCCGGGGCGCTGCCGGCGCCGACGTACATCCCGGCGAACGTCGGGGCGCTCTCGTCGGCGACGCCCTTGCCCATGTTCATCACCGCGACCGGCAGGGGCCCGGCGGCCACCAGGTCCGCCAAGGCCTCGAACGCGCCGTGCCGCTCGGCCAGATGGTCGGCGAGCACCGCGGGACGCACGGCACCGGCGAGCAGCGCGCCCGCGGCGGTGCGGAACGCGTCGAGCAGTTCCGCCGGGACGGGGGCGCCGGAGACGAGCGGTTCCTCGGGGACCGGGGCGGGCGCGTCCACGAGGTCGGCGGGGAGGGCGATGCGGACCGGGCGGCTGTGCTGCCGGCAGGCGCGCAGGACGCGGTCCATCTCCTCGGCGGCGTGGTCGGCGGTCAGCGTGACGCGGTCGCAGGTGACTTCCGCGTGCAGGCGTTCGAAGCGGCCGAAGTCGCCGTCCGCCATGGTGTGGTGCATCGGCAGCCCGGCGTCGGCGACGCGGGTCGCCGGGGCGCCGACGATCTCGACGACCGGCACGGATTCCGCGTAGGCGCCGCCGATGCCGTTGACCGCGCTGAGCTCGCCGACGCCGAAGGTGGTGAGCAGCGCCCCGGCGCCGCGCAGCCGGGCGTAGCCGTCGGCGGCGTAGGCGGCGCCCAGCTCGTTGCAGGTGCCCACGAAGGCGAGCTCGGTTCCGTGCACGCGGTCGAGGAAGGCCAGGTTGTAGTCGGCCGGGACCCCGAAGAGGTGCTCGACGCCGAGCTCGCGCAGCCGGGCGATGAGCCGGGCGGCGATCGTGGTGGTGCCGGGTCCGGCGGCCGCGCGGTCTGCGCGGTCTGCGCGGTCTGCGGGGACGACAGGGGCGGCGGGGGTCTCGGTGCTCATCGTGCGGTCTCCTCCGGGCCGAGCGACCGGCCGGCCGGGGCCGGCGCACGGCCGCGGGTGCCGGGCCGATGCGCGGTTAGCCAATGGCTAATCCTCGCGAAAGTCAACCCCCATTCCCCACTGCACCACCTCTGAGCTGCCCTTATGCCCTTCGGGTCATCCGATCGGTCGATGCCGGGGTCCGCCGGGCCGCGGTCCGCGAACGAACCGGTGGGCCGACCGGTGAGGCCCGGATCCGGGCCCAGGATTGAGAGCACAGGGCAGCAAGCCAAGGCCTCAGGCCCGGCCCGCGGCCCGCGGCCCGCACCGGAATCTCTCCGGACCCGACTACTCCCCAGGAGCTCAGCCATGGACAAGACCTCGATCCGCTCCCGTGTCATCACCGGTGCCGTCGCCACCGCCGCCCTCGGCGTCGCGGTCGCGGGTGTCGCCTCGGCCAACACCGGCGGCAACGGGAACGGCAACGCCGCCCAGCCGCCGGCCGCCGCCGCGCCGGCTGCGAACACCACGCAGAGCACCCACCTGACCATCGACGCCGCGACCAAGGCCGCGCAGGCCGCGCTGGACGCCGCGGAGAAGGAGAACCAGCGGGTCTCGGTCGCGGTCGTCGACCGCAACGGCAACACCATCGTGACGCTGCGCGGCGACGGCGCCGGCCCGCAGTCGTACGAGTCGGCGGAGAAGAAGGCGTACACCGCGGTGTCGTGGAACGCGCCGACCACCGACCTGGTCAAGCGCCTCGAGCAGACCCCGAACCTGAAGGACATCCCGGGCACCCTGTTCCTCGGCGGCGGCGCTCCCGTCGCGGTGGACAACGCGCCGATCGCGGGCATCGGCGTGGCCGGCGCCCCGTCCGGCGACCTGGACCAGAAGTTCGCCGCGGCCGGCGTCGCGGCGCTGAACGGCTGATCCGGAGCATCCCGCGCACGGTTGCGCATCCTGGGCACCGGCGGCGCCTGACTCACCCTCAGGCGCCGCCGGACCCAAGCGTGTTCCGGGCAGAGCTCAAGCCCGGGCAGAGCTCAAGCCCGAGTCATGCGTCTCCGGCATCCCGGCGTCCGTCCCAGCCGGCCGCCAGGCGGGCCAGCAGCTCGCCGTGCCGCGGCATCTGGTCGCGGCCGAACCGGGTGGACGGCCCGACCACCACCAGCGCGGCCAGCGGCAGACCGTCCGCACCGCACAGCGCCGCGCCCACGGCCCGGGTGCCGTCCGCCACTTCGTTGTCGTTCAGGCCCCAACCGCGCTCGCGCGTGGCGCGCAGGACCTTGTCGGTCAGCCCGGGATCCACCCGGCGCCATCCGGGCAGCTGCTCGGCGGGCAGCCGGGCGGCGATCACCCGCAGCGCCGAACTCGACTTCGCGGGCATCTCGGAGCCGGCCGGGACCGCGACGCGCAGCGTATGGGTGCTCTCCACCACGGCCGCGATGACCAGGCGGTTGCCGTCCGGCACCACCAGCATCGCGGTCTCCCCCGTCGCATCGCGGGCCGCCTCGGCCAGCGGGCGGGCGCTCTCCACCAGCGACGTCGCGGAGGATTCGCGGAGCACCGCAAGCAACCCGGGGGCCAGGTACCAGCGGCCGTCCGCGGTGCGCTGCAGCCATCCCGCCGCGTGCAGGGTCACCGCCAGCCGGTGTGCCGCACTCTTCTCGATCCCGGTGCCGCGGGCCAGGTCGCTGACCCCGACCGGCTGCCGCCGCGCGACCTCTTCGAGCAGCAGGCAGGCATTGCGGACCGACCGGATTTCCTTGACCGAGGACACACGGCGCTCCTAGCATCATAAAGAAACACACGTGTGTTACATAGTAACACGGACGAGGAGCGTCAGCATGGGCGCCGACAGCACCGGTAGCGGCCTCCCCTGGGTCGAGGCGATCGCGGACTCCTTCCCCCGGTACTCGTTCGACCGCTTCCATGGCCTCGAGCTGGGCGAACTCAACGCCCAGCGCGCCAAGTTGGTCGTCGACGACCTGGCCGGCGTGCCGCCGCTGGCGTTCCGCCTGCCCGACGGCCGCACCTACACGTGGACCGCGGGCCCGGACGGCGTCACCGCGGTCGGCGGCGATGCGGACGCGGCCGCCCTCGTCGAGCTCGACGAGGAGACGTTCTCCGAGTACATCAACGAACTCCTCACGGCCACCGGCTGCATACGCACCCGGCGCGCGGAGATCGTCCGCGGCTCACTGCAGGACTGGAAGCGCTGGGAGCCGGCCACCCGCGCGCTGCTGACCGGCCGGCCGATCTACACCTCCGCGGTACGCGCGTCCCTGGTCGACCGCCGCGGCGAACCGCTCGACCTGCAGCGCAGCTTCCCCGCCGACGGCGACCGCGACGAGATGCGGCACTTCCTGCTGACCGCGGGCTTCCTGCACGTCAAGGGCGTGTACACCGCGGACGAAGCCGCCCGGTTCGGCGCCGAGGTCGAGTACGCCCGCACCCGCACCACGCCCGAGGACCACTTCTCCTGGTGGTCGGTCGACGCGCGCGGCGACGAGGTCGTCACCCGCATCAACTACCTCGGGCGCTTCTCCGACACGCTCCAGCAGCTGTGCTTCGAGCCGCGCATGACCGAGCTCGCCCGGCTGGCCGATCCCGCGTACCGGGTCTGCGACGACCGGCTCGACGGCCCGATGGTGTTCGTGAAGTCGTCCGGCATCGTCAAGGGCAACGGCAATCTGGGCTGGCACACCGACGACGGCATCGGCGGCCACCCCGTGCTGTGCCCGCTGATCCAGGCCGGCATCCAACTCGACCACGCCACCCCGGAGAACGGGCAGCTCATGGTGCTGGCCGGCTCGCACCGGTACGTAAGCCACTGGTTGGCCTGGGGCGACGAGGGCGACCTGCCCGTCGTCGCCCTGGAGACCGAACCCGGCGACCTGACCCTGCACTTCGGCGACATCATGCACAGCACCCCGCCGCCCACCGGACCCGACGCCGGGCGCCGCGCGCTGTACTACAAGTTCTCCGAGGAGAAGACGTTCACGTGGGTGCCGTCCGGCGCGCACTACAACGACGCGCTGTTCCACGCCGACCGCACCGGCCGCATCGGCGCCCGCGCCACCACGCACTGACCACCCCGCAGCATCCCGAGGACCCCGCGCCGCTCCGGCCGCGGGGTCCTCTGCGTTCGGCGCGGCGGCTAGCCATTACGCGCGAAGTTTCGTTTGACTCATGACTCAATTGAATATGGAATGGCGTCCATGGAAAGCGAAGGCAAGCGCTCGTACCGCATGGGAGCCAGGGCCGCGGCCCTGGAGGCCACGCGGGCCCGGATCGTCCAGGCCGCGGCCGAGGTCTGGTCGCAGCGCTGGCACGACGAGGTCACGCTGCAGCACATCGCCGAAGCGGCGGGCGTGTCCGTGCAGACGATCGTCAACCACTTCGGCAGCAAGGACGCGCTGTACGACGCCCTCGCCGACGCAGTGGCGGCGCAGACCGGACTGTCCCGACAGGCCCCGGTCGGCGACGTGCCGGGCATCGTCGCGGCGCTCTTCGCGGACTACGAGCGGCAGGGCGACGCCAACGTCCTCTGGATCGCGCAGATGGACCGGATCCCGGCCGCCCGGCGCGCCGCGGCACATGCCCGCGGCCTCCACCGGGCCTGGCTGGAAAGGGTCTTCGCGGACCGCCTGCCCGACGCCGGCCGCGAGCGCGAGCACGCACTCGACCTGCACTACGCGGCCACCGACATCTACCTGTGGAAGCTCTGGCGCCGCGATCTCGGCCTGTCCCGTGCGGACGCGGAGCGGGCCATGCGCGACCTGCTCGACGCCATCGACCCTCGGAGGGATCAGCATGCCCAGTAACTTCCTCTTCGCCACGTGGGCCGGCGGCGGAGCCGTTCCTCCCGTCCTCTCCGTCGCCCGTGCGCTCGCCGAACGCGGCCACGGGGTGCGGGTGCTGGCCGACGAGTCGGTGCACGGCGAGATCGTCGCCGCGGGTCTGAAGCCGATTGCGTGGACCACCGCTCCGCAGGGCGACCCGAGCGACCCGGCCAAGGACGTGATCCGCGACTTCGAGGCCCGTACGCCGCTCGGTGCGGCCGCGCGGCTGCGGGACCGCATCGTCTGCGGCCCGGCGGCGGACTACGCCCGGGACACCCTGGCCGAATTGCATGCGCAGCCGACCGATGTCCTGGTGTGCGAGCACATGTTGCTGGGGGCGGCCACCGCGGGCGAGGCGGCCGGCATACCGGTGGCGTCGCTCGCCACGACCGTCTACCCGTTCGCGACCCCCGGCGCACCGCCCCCCGGCCTGGGCCTCGCGCCGGCCGAGGGCCCGGTCGGCCGGCTGCGCGACCGGCTGCTCGCCCGGATGACCACGATGCCGTGGGCCAAGGGGCTGCCCGCCCTGCAGGCCGCGCGGACCGGGAACGGACTCGCGCCGATCGGCTCGGTCCCCGAGGCGTTCGAGCACGTCGACCGGGTGCTCGTGCTGTCCCCCCGGGCCTTCGACCACGCCGGGCGGCAGTTCCCGGACCACATCCGGCACGTCGGAGCGCGCCTGGAAGACCCGGCCTGGGCCGGCGAGTTGACGCTTCCCGAAGGGGACGCGCCGCTCGTCGTCGTGGGCCTGAGCTCCTCCTACATGAAGCAGCAGGACCTGCTGCAGCGCATCGCGGACGCCCTCGGCTCCCTGCCGGTGCGCGGCCTGCTGACCACCGGCCCCGCGGTGGACCCGGCCTCGGTGCGCGCCCCCGCCAACGTCCTGGTGACCGCGTCCGCACCGCACACCCTCGCGCTGCGGCACGCCGCCCTGACCGTCACCCACGCCGGGCACGGGACGACCGTCAAGTCGCTGGCCGCCGGCGTCCCGATGGTCTGTGTACCGCTCGGCCGGGACCAGATCGAGGTGGCCGGCCACGTGCGGCTCGCGGGCGCCGGAGTGACCGTAGGCAAGGGGAGTTCGGCGCAGGCGATCGCCGCAGCCGTCCGGAAGGTGCTGGACGATCCGGCGTACCGGACCGCGGCGCAGCGCATGGCGGACGCGATCGCCGCCGAGACCGCCGAGGACCGCGCGGTCGCCGAGTTGGAGGCGCTCGCCGCCCGGGGTCCGGCGACGGCCTGACGCGCTCGGCAGCCTCGGAAGATCAGTAGGCTGCCCGGGCATGACCGGAAACGACTTCTTCTCCCCCGAGTTCGTCCGCACCGTGGCGCCGCACGGTGCGTGGGCGTTCGAACAGCTCGAAGCCTTCAACGAGTACCTGCCGACGGGCGACTGGACCGTCAATCTGACCGAGCGCATCTTCCGGCAGAGCGGCCGCGACGTGTCGGTCTCGGTCCTGGGCAGCTACGCGATGGACGACGACACTTGGCTCTGGGGCTGGGCGAACCCGCAGTGGGCGGGTTCGCCCGCGGTCGAGGCGGCGGACGCGGTGCGGGCCGCGGGGGTCCGGGACGGGATCCCGGAGTTCACCACGGACCTCGTGCACCTGTCGGGCTTCTCGGATCCGCGCATGGCGGCCGAGACGCTCGCGCTCGGTGCCATGGCGGTGCTGGGTTCGCGCGGCTACATCGGGGTGACCTCGAACCCGACCGGACGCCTCTACATGGTGGTCGCCGACGACGACAAGGGCGTACCGCGGGCTCGTCCCGACGCGATCACGATGCCGCGCATGCTGATGACCGGCGCGGGCTTCCTGCCCGGACCGCCGGACGCCGTGGTGGCGGGCTACTTCGCGCACCACGGCATGGCCTCGGTCCGCACCGGGCCCGCGCTCCTGGCCGTGCTGCCGAGCGGCGACAACGTCACGGTCGACTTCGACGACCAGGGCCGGATCGGCCGCATCGGCGTCCAGGCGGGCTCGCGCGCGGTGCCGTCCGGCGCCTGGCGGCACAACGCAGGCGACGCGGCCGCGGAAGTCCTGCGGTACGACGCGGCGTTCAACGCCTTCCTGGAGCAGTTCCCCTACCAGGGCCACGATCTGGCGGCGGGCACCCTGCGGTGCGGCCCGCACGACGTCCGCATCCGGGTCCTCGGCCGGGTGAACGCGGCCCGCACCACCTGGACCTGGGACACCGGGACCCACGGCCGGCTCGCCGCCCTCCCGGGCCTCGCCCAGGCTCCCGAGGCCGCCCCGGTCGTCGACCTGTCCGGCTGCGCCGACCCCGCCGAGGCGCTGACCCTGCTCAGCCACGGCGCCGCGGGCCTGCTGGACGGCGGCTGCTGCGTCGACCTTCCCGGCGACGACGGCGGCACCGTGTACGTGTGCATCGACGACCCGCTGGTCCCGCGCGCCTGAGGCTGCCGCGGGAACGCCCGTTCGGAGCAACTGCGGGCTCCGACACGCGGATCCGAATGGCCGGGCGCGGCGCGCGGCGGTATGTACCTTATGCAGTTAATGTCTCTCGCTGAAGGCGGACCGTCGCTGCCGCACCCCGCGTCCCCTGTCCCTGCCCGTGCCGCCGGAGGCCCCTCCGGGGACACCGGGGAAGCGGTGCTCTCGCGGCGCCGGGTCGTCAGCGGCGCGGCCGTTCTCGCCGGTGCCGCGGTCCTGCCGCAGGGGATGTCCCGCGCCATCGCCGCGCCGCGCCCCGGGTCCGGACCTGACCCGGCGCCGGGCCCGGGGCCGTCGGCACGCCAGATCGGGCCGGTCGACACCGAGCAGAGCCAACTCGCGATGGTGCCGGGCGGCAACGGGATCATCTACAGCGTGCAGGCCGACGGCCGGCTGAAGTGGTTCCGGCACCTGGGCCGCGAGACGGGCAGGATGAGCTGGGCTGCCAACGGCTCCCCGCGCGACATCGGGGTCGGCTGGCAGTCGTACACCCAGGTGCTCGCCGCGGACGACGGCCAGTTGTTCGGGCTGCGCGGGGACGGCACGCTCGTGTGGTCCAAGTACACCCTGAGCAATTGGGACACCGGGGAAGGCACCTGGCATCCGAACACCAACAACGTCATCCACCAGGGCTTCGGGCACTTCGCCTACATCTTCGGCGGCCGGCAGGGCGTCATCTACGCCGTCGACGCCGACGGCGACATCTACTGGTTCCGGTATCTCGCCGGGGACGGCAGCACCAGCCCGGGAGCGTGGGCCGACAACGGGGTGGGGTCCCGGATCGCCACCGGGCGCCGCGACTACGACCTCCACTTCGCCGACCTCGACGGGGTGATCTACGGGGTGCGGCACGGCGGTTCGCTCGACTGGTTCCGCTACCTGGCCGGGGACGGCAGCAACGGCCCGGGCGCCTGGGCCAACGGCGGCACGGCCATCCCCATCGGCAGAGGCTGGGAGTGGGGCACCACGGTCGAGCGCTTCGCCGACGCCGGGGTCTTCTACTGCGTGTGGATCGACCGGGCGGACCCGGCCCGGCCGGACCACGAACTGCGCTGGTACCGGCTGGCGAACTGGCGCACCGTGCATCTGGACGGCCGGCCCGTGTGGACCAGCGCGCACGGCGTCCTGGTCGGCACCGGGTTCACCACCTGCCGCACCGCGAACCTGCAGGGCTACACCGACCGCTGGTCGGCCGCGCCCGGCGAGACGATCGCGGTGTCCGTCTCGTCGGCGTTCCCCCGGTACCAGGTCACCGTGCTGCGCTTGGACGGTCCGCTGGCCCCCGGGGTCGCCCCCGACCCGGCGAACAGCCAAGTGGTGGTCGCCCCGGCGACGTATGCGGGGCGCATGCGCAAGCTGCCCGCCGGCTACCGGAGCGGCGGCTGCGGCTGGCCGCCCGATTTCACGGTCACCGTGCAGCCCGGCTGGCGGTCCGGGTTCTACGCGGTCCGCCTCACCGGCGAGAACGGCGTGCGCCGCTACATCCCGTTCGTCGTCCGGCCCGCGGCCCCGACCGCCCGGGTCGCGGTCCTGCTGCCGTTCCTGACCCACAGTGCCTACAACACGTGGGGCGGGCACTCTCAGTACTCCTGGGACGAGTACCCGCACCGCCGCACCCACACGATGCTGCGGCCTTTCGCCGCCTGCAATTTGGAACCGTCCGGCGCGATGGACGCCCGCTTCTACGGCGACCTGCTCCTGCTGCGCTGGCTGGCCGACAACAACATCGCGTACGACTGCTACCAGGACCTCGACCTGCACCGCGACGGCAGCTGGGCGGGCCGCTACAAGGCGGTCGTCCTGACCACGCACCCCGAGTACTGGACGCCGGCCATGCGCAACCGGCTCGAGGCGTACCTCACCGGCGGCGGACGCGTGGTCAACACCGGCGGCAACGCCATGTACGAGCGGGTCGACATCAGTGCAGACGGCACCGCGGTCCTGCACCGCGACGCGCGGGGCGCCCGCTGGCTGTGGCGCGACCAGGGACTGCCGGAGCGCAACGTCATCGGGGTGGCGTACAACGGCTCCTTCATGGACTTCGCGCCCTACCGTGTGCTCGCGCCCGGCCATCCCTTCCTGACCGGCACCGGACTGCGCGCCGGCAGTGAATTCGGCCGGACCGGCTACAACTTCGGCGCGAGCGGCTGGGAGATGGACAGCAGCAACATGGAGGGGCCGCCGCTCCCCGGCGTCGCGGTCCTCGCGCACGGCACGACGCCGCTGGGCGCGCACATGGTGCACTTCGACCGCGGCAACGGCGGCTGGGTCTTCTCCACCGGCTCGGTGTCCTTCAACGGCGTGCTCGCGCACGACGCTGTCGCATCCCGCATCCTGCGCAACGTCTTCGCCGCGGCGGTCGCGTGACCGGCGGGCACTCCCCCCACGCCATGGTGCGGGTACGGGATGCGCAGGAGCACAATCTCGACCACGTCGACGTCGACATCCCGCGCGACCGCCTGGTTGTGTTCACGGGGGTGTCCGGCTCGGGCAAGTCGTCCCTGGCGTTCGCCACCGTGTTCGCCGAGTCGCAGCGGCGGTTCCTGGAGTCGGTGGCGCCGTACGCCCGGCGGCTCATGGACCAGGCCCCCGCCCCGCGGGTCGGGGACATCACCGGCCTGCCGCCCGCGGTCGCGCTGCAGCAGCAGCGGACGTCGGGCAGCAGCCGGTCCAGCGTGGGCACCGTGAGCCGCCTGTCGAACGTGCTGCGCATGCTCTACTCGCGGGCCGGGACCTACCCGCCCGGCGTCGCGGCCATGGACTCCGACTCCTTCTCCCCCAACACCCCGGCAGGAGCCTGCCCGACGTGCCACGGCGTCGGGCTGCTGCACACGGTCGACGTCGACGCGCTGGTCCCCGATCCGGGCAAGAGCATCCGGGAGGGGGCCATTGCCGCGTGGCCGGGCGCCTGGCAGGGCAAGAACCTGCGCGACATCCTCGGCGAACTGGGCGTCGACCTCGACGCGCCGTGGCGCGAGCTGCCGGCCGACCGCCGCACGTGGATCCTCACCACCGACGAGCAGCCGGTGGTCACCGTCCACCCGGTCCGGTCGGCGGACCGCATCACCCGCCCCTACCAGGGCACTTATTCGAGTCCGCAGCGGTGGGTGCGGCACACGTACGCGACCACCAAGAGCGCCGCTCTGCGGGCCAAGGCGGCCCGGTTCCTGACCACCGAGACCTGCCCGGCGTGCGCGGGCCGCCGCCTGAACCCGGACGCGCTGCGCGTCACCTTCGCGGGCCGCGACATCACCGCGACGGCCGCGCTCCCGCTGCGCGACCTGGACGCCGCGCTGCGCGCTGCCGCCGAACACCCGGACACCGTCGCTCTGCCCGCGGCGCAGCGGGATGCGGCGGACCGGCTGCGCGAGTCGGCGCTCGGCCATCTGGAGGCGCTCACCGGCCTGGGCCTGGACTACTTGTCCATGGACCGGACCACGGCCACGCTGTCGGCGGGCGAACTGCAGCGGCTGCGGCTGGCCACGCAGCTGAGGTCGGGCCTGTTCGGGGTGCTGTACGTCCTCGACGAGCCGTCCGCGGGGCTGCATCCGGCCGACACCGAGACGCTGGTCGGCGCCCTGGACCGGCTGCGCGCGGCCGGGAATTCGGTCTTCGCGGTGGAGCACGACCTCGACGTGATGGCCCGCGCCGACTGGATCGTCGACGTCGGGCCCGGTGCGGGAGTGCGCGGCGGCCGGGTGCTGTACAGCGGGCCGGTCGACGGCCTGGCCGCGGTCCAGGAGTCCGCCACCGCACGGTACTTGACCGGAGTCCCGGCACCTGACGGCGCCGCCCCGGCCGGCCCCGGGACCGCGGCGGCCGGCTGGATCACCCTGCACGACGTCCGGCACCACAACCTGCAGGGCGTCACCGCCCGCTTCCCGCTGGGCCGGCTCACCGCAGTGACCGGGGTCTCCGGATCGGGCAAGAGCAGTCTGGTCGGCCAGGTCCTCGTCGCCACTGTGCGCCACCACGTCGGCGGTGCAGCCGACGAATCGCAGGACGGCCCGGAAACCGACGCCGACCACGGCGCCGACGGGCCGGGCGGCCCCACCGACACGGAACTTGCGGTCACCCCTGTCGTCGCCGAAGGGCTCGATGCGGTCGACCGCATCGTGTGCGTCGACCAGAAGCCGATCGGCCGGACCCCGCGTTCGAACCTCGCCACCTACACGGGCCTCTTCGATGCGGTGCGCCGGCTGTTCGCCGCGCAGCCCGAAGCCGTCGCACGCGGCTATACGGCAGGCCGGTTCTCGTTCAACCGCCCGGAAGGCCGCTGCCCCGACTGCCAGGGCGAGGGCGTGGTCAGCATCGAGATGCTCTTCCTGCCGACCACCAGCGCCGTCTGCCCCACCTGCGCGGGCGCCCGGTACAACCCAAAGACGCTGGAAGTCGCCTACCGCGGCCGCAACATCGCGGACGTCCTCGCGCTCAGCGTGGAGGACGCCCTGGAATTCCTGGCCGACCTCCCGGCCGCCCGCCAGGTCCTCACGCTGCTCGAACGCGTCGGCCTCGGCTACCTGGCCCTCGGGCAGAGCGCCACCACGCTCTCCGGCGGCGAGGCCCAGCGCATCAAGCTCGCCGCCGAACTCCAGCGCACCCGCCGCGGCCGCACGCTGTACGTCCTGGACGAGCCCACCACCGGTCTTCATCCGGCCGATGTGGAGCTGCTGCTCGGCCAGTTGCGCGGACTCGTCGACGAGGGCGGCACCGTGGTGCTCGTCGAGCACGACATGAGCGTGGTGGCCCGCGCCGACCATGTCGTCGACCTGGGGCCGGGCGGCGGACGCCACGGCGGCACGATCGTCGCCGCGGGCACGCCCGCCGAGGTCGCGACGGCGACGGCCAGCGTGACCGCGCCCTACCTGGCCGCCGCCCTCGCCCGCCTCGCGCCCGGACCCGGGGCCGGCGTCGCAGCGGGCCCCCGCCCGCGCCCCGCCCCCGGGGCGCGGCGCCCCCGGGGCCCCCGGCCCCCCCCCCCCCGCCGCCGGGTCAGTGCGCGGGCAGCCGCGGGGTGCGCGTCGGCTCGGTGCGGCGGTCGCCGGTCGCCTCGAAGGCGGCGGCCAGGCCGAGCAGGGCGTTGTCATCGTACGCACGGCCCGCGAAGGTCAGGCCGACCGGCATGCCGATGTCGGCCATGGTGCCCATCGGCACGGTGACGGTCGGGATGCCGAGGTGCCGCGGCACGAGGTTGCCGTTGGCGACCCAGACGCCGTTGCGCCAGCCGAGATCGGCGGACGCCTCGACGGTGTCCATGTCCGCCGGGCCGACGTCCGCAGAGGTGGGGAACACCACGGCGTCCAGGCCCAGTTCGTCCATCCACACTTCCAGGTCGAGGCGGCGCGTCTCCTCCAGGCCGCGCAGCCCCTGCTCCATGTGCGGCATGTCGGTGAACGACGCGTACGGGCGCTCCCGCACGCACTTGGGGTAGTCGGTGATGGTGTCGTCGAACCCGGCGTAGCGGTCCGGGAGTTCGCCTTCGTGCTTGGGCCAGATCCGGGCGCCGTCGACCTCCGCCAGGGTGCCGAGTGCGGGGTCGCCGTTGGCCCGCAGGAAGTCGTCCCAGGCCCAGGCCGACAGGTCCAGGATCTCGACGTCGAGGAACTCGCGGGCGACCAGGCCCCGGGTGAGCAGCGAGGGCGCGCCGGGGCGGTCGGCCTCATAGTTGGTGACCACGGGGAAGTCGACCTCGACGACCTCGGCGCCGGCCGCTTCCAGGTCGCGGCGGGCGGCTTCCCACAGGGCGAGCACCGAGGCGCGGGTGTCGATGCGCTGCCCGGTCTGGCCGCCGATGCCGCCGTCGGGGTTCGTGCCGGCCTCGGGGTCGGCGTTGATGTACATCTTCGGCACGCCGACGCGCTTGCCGGCGAGCCCTGCACGAGCCGCCGCCGCATCGGCCGGAGCCAGGGCCGGGTACGAGGCCGGGCGTACCTGCGAGGCCGCGGGCACCGGCACCCAGGGCTGGGCGCGCCACAGGTCGCCGCGGGTGTCGGGGTCGTCGGCGACCACGACGTCGAGCAGTTCGAGGAGGTCGGCCATGGTGCGGGTGTGCGGCACGACGACGTCCATGGTCGGCACGAGCGGCCAGTTGCCGCGTACCGAGATCACGCCGCGGCTGGGCGTGTAGGCGCACAGGGCGTTGTTGGACGCGGGCGCGCGGCCCGAGGACCAGGTCTCCTCGCCGAGGCCGAAGGCGCCGAACGAGGCGGCGGTCGCGGTGCCCGAGCCGTTCGACGAGCCGGAGCCGTAGGCACTGGTCAGCCAGTCGGCGCTGTACGGGCTCTCGGCGCGGCCGTACACGCCGCGCTGCATGCCGCCGTTGGCCATGGGCGGCATGTTGGTCAGGCCGATGAGCACGGCGCCGCCCGCGCGCAGCCGCTCGATCGCGAAGGCGTCGCGCTGCGCGATGAGGTTCTCGAAAGCAGGCGAGCCGGCTGCCGCGGTCAGCCCCTTGGCGAGGTAGCTGTCCTTGGCGGTGTACGGGATGCCGTCGAGCGGGCCGAGGGTCGCGCCGCGGGCCCGGCGGGCGTCGGAGGCTTCGGCGTCGGCGCGGGCGTCCGGGTTCATCACGACCATCGCATTGAGCGCGGTGGCGGTGCCCGGCCGGTCGTACGCCTCGATCCGGGCGAGGTAGGCGTCGAGCAGCCCGACCGCGGTGGTCTCGCCCTTCTCCAGCGCCGCGCGCAGGTCGGCGATGCTTGTCTCCACGACGTCGAATCCGCGTGTCATGCGGGGTTGCCTCCTGGATGGTCCGGTCGAACGGTTCGAGGCGCGCAGCCCGGGACCGCCTGCGGACGGCAGGCGGTCCCGGTCGCACGAGGCCCCATGTGCCCCGACGGATCCTGAGTGAATTTTCAGTCCAGAATATCAACCACCCCGCCGCGAATCCAGAACGGGGTCGCGCCGCGGCCGGCTACACCGAGGGCATGCGCTCCGGGGCCGCGCGGCCGGCTTCCCAGGAGGCCCCCTCCGGAGCCTTGGTCGCGGGCGGGCCGCTGCGGTACAGGAGGACGGTGACGACCGCGCCGACGGCGAAGAAGCCGGCCGACCACCAGTACGCCGTGTCGTAGCTGTGCAGTTGGGCCTGGGCCAGGGTCTGCGGGGTCGGCGGCTTGCCCTGGGCGTAGCGGGTCGCGGCGCTCGCCGCCAGGGTGTTGAGCACCGCGATGCCGATCGAACCGCCGATCTGCTGGCAGGTGTTGACCATCGCGGAGGCCACGCCGGCGTCCTCGGTGCGGACCGCGGCGGTGGCCACGGCCATCGCCGGGGCCATGACCAGGCCCAGGCCGGTGCCCGCGAGCATCAGCGGCAGCAGCACGTGCGGCACATAGGTGCTGTTCAGGTCGAGCGCGGTCAGCCAGGCCATCGCGGCCGCGGCCAGGGCCATGCCGACCGGCACGACCGGCCGCGGCCCGAGGCGCGGGACCAGGATGTTCTGCGCGGTCACCGAGGTGGCGACCATCATCGCGACCATCGGCAGGAACGCCAGACCGGTCTCGACCGGCGAGTAGCGCAGCGACTGCTGCAGGAAGTACGTCAGGAACAGGAACACGCCGAACATGCCCGCACCGGCGACGAACACCGCGAAGTACGACGCGCCGCGGTTGCGGTCCAGGACCACGCGCAGCGGCAGCAGCGGATGCGGCGCGCGGCGCACCCAGAGCACGAAGCCGACCAGGAACGCCAGGCCGAGCAGCAGGCACCCCCACGTTCCGGCGTCGCGCCAGCCGTGCTGCTCGGCGTTGGAGAAGCCGTACACGATGCAGAACAGGCCGGCCGAGGCCAGCAGCGTGCCCGGGATGTCCAGGCCGTTGCGGTCCGCGGGCGCCCCCGGGGCGAGTACGCGCGCGCCCGCCACCAGGGCGATCACCGCGAAGATGAGGTTGACGTACAGGCACCAGCGCCAGTCGAGGTACTCGGTCAGGATGCCGCCGAGCAGCAGACCGACCGCACCGCCGCCGCCCGCGACCGCGCCGTAGATGCCGAACGCCTTGCCGCGTTCGGCCGGATCGGTGAACGTCGTGGTCAGCAGCGACAGCGCCGCGGGGGCGAGGAGGGCGCCGCACGCGCCCTGCAGGGCCCGCGCGGCGACCAGCATCTCGAAGCTGACCGAGGCGCCGCCGATCGCGGATGCGGTGGCGAAGCCGACGAGTCCGGCCAGGAACGCGCGCTTGCGGCCCGCGAGGTCCGCGATCCGGCCGCCGAGCAGCAGGAGCGAGCCGAACGCCAGCGCGTACGCGGTCACCACCCACTGCCGGTCGCCGTCGTCGAACCCGAGGTCCTCCTGTGCGGACGGCAGCGCGATGTTCACGATCGTGGCATCCAGTACCACCATGAGCTGCGCCAGGGCCACCACGCCCAGGACCATCCAGCGCCGCGGGTCCAGGCCCGCGTTCTTGTCCGGCGCCACGGGCCCGGTGCCTGACGCGCCCGATGCGCCGGAGCCGCCTGCGGGATTCGTCGCCATCAGCGGCCCGCCTCCCCCGGCGCGCCGGCGACGCGGCGCCACGCGATCGTCTGGGCCTGCGGGCCGGGTTCGGTCGCGGGGAACAGCACCAGGCCGTCGTCCTCCTGCTGGACGAGCCGGACCTGGGTCTCGCCCACCCAGTTGGGGAACAGGCTGACCGCGATGTGGTGCCGGACGGTCTGGGTCTCCTCGTCCACGGTGTACGTGCCGGAGTACGCGAGGTAGCCGGCCGCCGCGGTGTGGTGCTCCTCGCTGGTGCCGCCGAGCCAGTTCCCGGACGCGTAATCGGGCCTGCTCCGGGCCATCAGCTGGGCGGAGACGTGGCCGTCCGCGGTGTAGATGATGAACCCGTCGGCGTCCCCGCCGAGCGGGGCGCGGACCTCTCCGTCGATGCCCTGGACCGTGTAGGACTCCAGGCGCCAGGCGCCGATGATCCGTTCGCCGAGCGGCTGCATGGGCACTCCTCACATAGCGGTGCACACCAGGCAAACACGGCGGCCGCGGTGCGGCGACACAGGTGAGCCGATCGGGGGCACGCACGAAGAGGAGGACCGAGGAGGAAGAGGAGGAGAGGGGACGCGGGGACGCGGGGACGGGACCCTAGGCCTCGTCGTCCGCACGGGCGGGGGCCGGGACGCCGCCGGGCTTCTGGGCGTACAAGATCTCGCGGGCCTGCTCGGTGGCGCGCACGAGGCTCTCGCTGACGAAGTCGAGGAACCGGGCGATGTTCTCCAGGCGGGCGCCGGCCTGGCTGTCCCGGCCGAGGACGCCGACGCCCTGCCGGGCCGTCTCGGCGAGCAGGGAGTTGGCGCGGGCGCTTTCGATCATCGACTGGTACCAGATGTCGTCGTCGACCACGTAGCGCTCGCGGCGGCGTTCGTCGCGCTCGCGGCGCACGAGGGTCATGCCCTCGAGAGCGGCGATGGCCTTGGACACGGACGCCGGGCTGACCTGCAGGCGCTGCACGAGCTCGGCGGCGGTGAGGCTGCCGCTCTCCGCGATGTACAGGCTGGTCAGGACGCGGGCCAGCATCTTGGGCAGGCCCGACTGCATGAGGACGGTGGTGAGCGACTCCGCGTACTCGCGCAGTGCTTCGTCGTCCTGTCCGGCGTCGGGCCCGCCCGCGGCGCGGGCGGCGGCCGGGCGGCGGCGCTGCGTGCGGCGCTCCGTGGCGCGCTGGGCGAGGTCGGCGCGGTACCCGGCCGGGCCGCCGTTGCGCATGACCTCGCGCGTGACGGTCGAGGTGGGGCGGTCGAGCCCGCGGGCGATCTCCGCGTAGGCGAGGCCGTCGGCCAGCCCCAGGGCGATCTGCTGGCGTTCCTTCTGCGTGAGCCTGCCGCCCGGCATCGGGCCTCCCTTCGACGGTCCTCGAACCCCCGCAGCATAGCGTTCACTTTCATCCCATTGCAATGAAATGCGCGATCGCAGTTGCATTACATACAGAGCCGTTGCAACGATTTATAGGCTCTGAGCTGCATAGACTCATTCCATACGCAATTTGCTTGTTGCTCAATCTGTGAACGCAACGTAGCGTTTCTCATGTCAGAAACACCGAGCAGTCACCACGCAACGGAGCCCCCACCATGCTGCAGTTCGCCACCGCCGCCCCCGCCGCCGTCACCGTCGACCTGCCCGCCGGCCGCATCCAGGTCATCGCCGCGGACCGCACCGACACCACCGTCGACATCCGCCCCGCCGACCCCGCC
>NZ_JAKFHA010000079.1 GCF_021502675.1 Yinghuangia soli | reverse complement strand
AGGCCTGGTACAACATCCGCAGGCTCCACAGCAGCCTCGGCTACCGCACACCCGTCGAATACGAAACCGCCCTCACAGCCGCCTGAACAACACAACGACGGTGTCCGTCAAAGCGGAGCAAGCGCAGTCCAACACCGCCGCGTCTTCACGTTGTCGCACCTCGGCCGGATGATCTGCGCATGAGTATTGACGGACCTCGCCGCGGAATGGACATCATTTTCGGCAGCGTCGCCGAGTCCTGGGCCCGCATCGACGCCTGGCTGGCCACGCACGCCCCGCGCAGCTACGCGGAGTTGAACCCGCCGGCATCACAATCCGCGATCGCCGAAGCCGAGAACCGAACAGGCCTGCGGTTTCCTGACGACCTCCGTGCCTCGCTAGCCATCCACAATGGTGACTCAAGCGCCGTCGGCTTGCTGCCCTGCGGCATCCTCTACTCGACGGACGCAATCGCTTGCTACGCGGAATCACGTGTGAGAGGAATCGATGGCGACTCCGAACTCGAACTCTGGTGGCAGCCGACCTGGATCCCGTTCTCGGGCCTCCCCACTGACCACCACTTCATCGAGACCGCCCCCGGCTTCTGGTACGGCCACATTGGTTGGGCGCACCACACTGAGCTCGGCGTCTTCACCGGCTGGCCCAGCCTCGGAACCTGGCTCCACGCCGTCGCGGACACCCTCGAGAGCCACGGCCCCGACTACTTCCCGCTGATGGAGCTCCCAGTGCTCACCGACGACGGCTGCATTGAGTGGTGGGGCTGAAAAACCCACAACCTCAGTACGGACACAGGGCGTCCGCAAGACCGCGTGAATACACGGCTCCGGAGCGCGGATGCGCCCTGGAGTATGTGCGCAGGTCAGAGGCATGATCGCGAGTTAGTGGTGCAAGCTCATACCGCGCCTATACCTGATCTTGCTTCGAGGCGTGTTCAGGCCGCGGAGTTGCCTCGCTCATAAGACCGAACAGTGATGTACCCGTCTCGGGTCCTCCTCTGGTGCGAGACCACCTCGTGCCTGTCAGGGGACCGGCGCTTCTGGTCGCTGGCTATGGGTTCCGGGCTAGCCGCGGGGTCCTCGGTCTCGTCGGCGGCGTCCTCCTGCCCCTTGGCAAGAATGGCGTACGCACCAGCCGCGATGACAAGGGCCGCGCCGCTGATGATGCTCTTCCGGTGCCTCGTGAACAGGCGCTTCGCCCTATCGGTGACGGAGGGGGTCTCGTCGTCCTCAGGGGTTGTCTGGTCGGCTATTGAGGTATCCACCCACACAGATCTACCGGACCCTCCCCTCAACTGTCGGGGGGTTACCGAATGTTGCCCAATCAACCTCAAGGGGGTCGCGGCGCTTCGGGGCCGGCGGAACTGCACCACGCACCCCGGTCGCCGGCATGCCAGGGGTTCGCGCGCAGGGCAGCGCAACGTCACCACGCTGGAACGAGCGCGCCTCGGTCACGGCCGTCAGGTCATGTGCGCCCCCGGCAACGACTCTCGGACTGGCGCCCTGAGCTTGGAAATCAAGGAAACGAACCGAACAATCCGTCCCCTGACCTGCGCCTTAGCAGCAAACGATCAACCCGAACGCGCCGCTCCAATGCCCAAGTTGACCGCCGTTAACGGCTCCATCTGGCATGCGCAACGTTAGTGCTGGACTCGGCTCGACGCTGCTCCGATGGCGAGTGGAACAACCCCGCCCAGGGAACCGAGAAGCGCCTTGGCGGCGCGACGCAGCACGTCCTTCATGGTCACGTCGGTCATACGCACCACCTCCTTCTTGCTGGCCCGGTTGCGCCAGCGATCGGAAAGGCAATCAGCGGCGTAGTTGAAGACGAACGAGGACATGAGATGGAGCAGCAGAAGAGCTGACGCATTCAGCGTCGAGCCCAACCCAGCGATGCAGACCCTAGCCAGTCCGACCGACACTTGCCCGTTCGGCGTCTGACTCGGGGCCCACCAGCTTCGGGCCGCGGGGCGTGAAACGCGGCATGCAACTGCGACCTCTTGATCCGTAGCTGATCAAGCCCCGTCCGCGGCCGTCCCCTGCCGTCCATCTGCCCAGGTCAACGACCATGCATCGTCCGAGCCTGTCTGGATCGGTTCGACGTCATCCGGCCCCGTTGGCTCCCCTCCTGGCTCCCACGCCTGCATCAAGCCGCAGCGGAACTGCCAAGAGCCTGGGAGTACGTACCGCTCCCCCGTCGAGTCCTCAACGGTTGCGCCCTCATCGGTCATCAGCACACGGTCACCATTGCGAAGGTAGTACGGCTCCTCAAGCACCCACGCGATGTTGCCCTCAGTCACGAACTCGTTGACCTCGCAGAAGCTCGGAACCATCCCGACCCCGTCGATCTCAATCCGCATCCGGCAAGCGTGACATGCGGCACCACGACAGCGGGACACCTTCAGTCCGTAGCTCACGCCGGATCGGGCATCCCCTGTCATCCTTTGTATCGTGTCCGCGGATCGGGCTGGAGGGCCCCGCCGTGACCGGCGGCCACGCCGCACGCGCGGCGGGGCCCTCCAGCCCAGGCGGAGGCGCGCCGCTCGCGGCGCGCCCTTGATCCAGTAGAGAACAATTCGGCAGTTGATCTGTCCGGGACTTCGCCACGTGTGGTCGAGTGGCACTCCGGCCGCGACCGGGGGCACCCAAGTCCGGGAGGCGGGCCAAGTGGTACGCATCGTCACGAACCGCGTAGGGGGGTCGGGGGAAGGACGGAACTTCCCCCGGATCGGCCGGCAGGCCGATCGGCGCGGTACGCGTCCACGGACCGCATGCTGCCCTGCGCCTCTGGTCTATGTGGCTGCGGATCAAGCGTTGTAGCTTCGCGGTATGACGGGCAGCGGGGAGTCTGGGGCAGCGTTCACAGCGGAGAGTGCGACTGCGGTCCTAGCTGAGGCCTGCGCCGGAGCCGGGTTGGAGGACGCCGGGGCGGAGCTGCTGCGGCTCGGCTCGAACGCGGTGTTCCGGCTGGCTGGGTCGGTGGTCGTGCGGATCGGGCGGTCTGCTGTGGAGCTGGCGGAGCAGACGCGGACGGTCGGGGTGGCTCGGTGGCTGGAGGAGACTGGGTATCCGGCGGTGCGGCTGGTGGCTGGCGTTCGGCAACCTGTCGTTGTCGGTGGTCGGGTGGTGACCTTCTGGCGGTTGGTGGCCGGCGAGGAACGGTACGCCGGGGTGGTGGAGTTCGCAGAGCTGATGCGGCGGCTGCACTGGCTTGAGGAGCCGGAGTCGCTGGGGCTGCCGTACGTCGATCCGCTGGGGCCGACGATGCGGCGGCTCG
Source organism: Yinghuangia soli (assembly GCF_021502675.1). Classification (GTDB taxonomy): domain Bacteria; phylum Actinomycetota; class Actinomycetes; order Streptomycetales; family Streptomycetaceae; genus Yinghuangia; species Yinghuangia soli. The sequence continues at coordinate 1,949 of NZ_JAKFHA010000079.1, read as the reverse complement.
GTGAGCTGGTGGGCCTGGCGGACGATGACCGGGAGTTCCTGCGGCAGCGGGCGGAGTCGCTGGCGAAGCGGTACGACGCCTTGGAGTTCGTGCTGCCGTTCGGGATGATCCATGGGGATGCCAGCGTGAGGAACGCGCTGCTGGACGATGCGGGCCGGGCGGTGTTGATCGACCTGGACGGCGTCGCGCTGGGGCCGCGCGAGTGGGACCTGGTCGCGACGGCGATGCACTACGAGCGCTTCGGCTGGCACACGCGGACCAAGTACGAAGCGTTCGCGCGGGCCTACGGCTTCGACGTCATGAACTGGTACGGATACCCGGTACTCGCGGACATCCGTGAAATGACCATGGTGGTCTGGCTCGCGCAGAACGCCGGACACAGCGAACAGGCGGATGCGGAGCTGGGCCGGCGCCTCTCGGATTTGCGGTCTGGTGGGGACCGACTTGGTTGGAAGCCGTTTTGAGCTGTCGACCATGGGGCCGCGTGTGAGTGCTGATGTAGAGGCTGCATCCAAGTACAGCCTGGTCGTGGCGCGCTTGTGCCTGATCCTCAGTGCTGTGCTGTACGTGGCCGGAATCTTCCTCCCGCAGTTCCGATACGAGTACGCGCGGGACACGTTGAACCAAGGAGCCTTGGGCGGCGCGATTTTCATTGAGCTGTTGGCCGGCTTCTTCGCGCTAGTCGCCTTCCTGATCCAGCGCGAACGCAAGGGATTGGTCAACCCGGGGCTGTTCATGATGGCTGTCGTGGCATCCAGCCACTTCACGCTCAGGGCGGTTCAGGCATAGAGAAGACTGGCGGTCAGGCGCTGAGCTGCCAGAGACGGTGGCTGGTCGCCTGCTCCCGGAAGTCGGCCACGGTGGTGGTTCCGCAGTAGCGATCGAGACGGGCCCGGAACTCGGTGAGGTACGCGACGCATCGGGCGGACTCGAGTTGGGGTCTGAGGTCGAGTGCGTCCAAGGCGGCGCGGCAGGCCAGTTCCGCGGTCTAGGAGCGAGTCCGCCAAGACCATGGTGGCGAAGAAATCGGAGCGGATGTACGAGCCGTCCGTGCCGCCGAGACACAGCTCCGCGTATGCGGTGGCCTGCCCGGGCTGCTTCAGGTCGCGGAAGCAGTGGCCGAACTCGGCGGACAGCTCCGCGTTGTCGAAGTAGTTGATGGATTCCGGGTCTTCGCTCGTGTTCTGCCGGTCGAGGATCGACGTTGCCTTGGACAGGGCGGCGGAACAGCTGGCCTCTTCGCCAAGCCGGGCGAGGGCACGGGCTTCCATGGCGCGGGACTGGGCGGTCATGGTTGCGGTTCTGTGCCGTTCGGTGCCGAGGAGGGCGGCGCGGGCGAGATTGGCGGCTTCGGTGAAGCGGCCAAGGAAGGTCGCCTGGAGGTTCATCGCGGAGAGGATGCTTCCGGCAAGCCGTCGGTCTTCGGCGGTCTGGGCAAGGCGTAAGGCCTGGACGAAGTAGCGCTGGGTTAAGCCGTGGTGGCCGGAGTCGTGGCCCATCCGCGCGGCCAAGAGCGTTCCCTCGGCAACAGTCGAGAAGAGCGCGCGACGAACCTGTTCGGCGCTGCGGGCGTGCAGAACCTCGCGTACGTATGAGTCGAGGTACTGGATCAGGCCCCGGCCTGTCCCATCCCGTCTGAGCTGATGGCCATCCTCAAGGCGCACATTGAGGAGTTCGGCGTCGCGGCGGACGGACAGGTCTTCACGAACGAGCTTGGCGGCCTGGTCGGTTCGTCGACCTACTGCCGGGTGTGGACTGAGGCGCGGACGTACGCGCTGCCGCCGGACAAGGTCGCCTTGAAGCTCGCCGCGCGACCGTACGACTTAGTGGTCCTAACAGAACGATCTTTGGCAGTGTGACGTTCGGCGGCTTGGGTCGTTGAACGGTTCGTGCGCAAAGGGGAGTTGCGTCCGTGGGTCGTCTCGGACGAGTTGTGGGCCTTGGTCGAG
>NZ_JAKFHA010000078.1 GCF_021502675.1 Yinghuangia soli | reverse complement strand
CGACAGGTTTCCGGTGGTCATGGCGAAGAGGAAACGCCCGGTCCCATTCCGAACCCGGAAGCTAAGCTCTTCAGCGCCGATGGTACTGCACTCGAAGGGGTGTGGGAGAGTAGGACGCCGCCGGAATCAACTTGAGAAGGCCCCTCCCTTTCGGGAGGGGCCTTCTTGTTTCTGGCAGAAAGCCCGCTCGGGGTTCCCGGGCGGGCTTTCTGCATTTCTGGATCTGCTGCAGGTGGCCGGCCTGCTCGTGGGCTCGGACATCCGTCGCATGGCCCATTCGTCCTCGGGCCCGGACCAGCGCTGCCATCGGGCGGGGACCAGGGGTTGCTCCCTGCGGCTCAGAGGCGGCCTGCGAGTTTCAGGGACAGGTAGGTGTCGGTGAGCTGGGAGGCCAGGTCGCCGGGGGGTGCGTCGACGACGGTGACACCGTGGCGGCGGAGTTCCGCGGCGGTGCTGCGGCGTTCGGTGCGTTCGCGTTCTGCGGCGGCGGCGCCGAAGACGGCTTCGGCGGTGCCTCGGGCGCGGGCCATTTCGGCGAGGGCGGGGTCGGCCACGGCGGCGACGACCACCTCGTGGCGGGTGGTGAGCTGGGGGAGGACCGGGAGGAGGCCCTCGCGTACGGCTTCCGCGTCGAGGCCGGTGAGCAGGACGACGAGGGAGCGGCGCTTGGCGCGGCGGATGATCTCGGCGACCAGGTGCTGGGCGTTCGATTCGACGAGTTCCGGTTCGAGGGTCGCCATGGCCTGGACGAAGGCCGGCAGGACCTCGGTGCGGGAGGTGCCGCGGACGTCGGCCCGGACGCGGCGGTCGTGGGCCAGGAAGTCGACGCGGTCGCCGGCCCGGGCGGCCACTGCGGTGAGCAGGAGGGCGGCGTCCATGGCGGCGTCGAGGCGCGGGGCGTCGCCGATGCGGGCTGCGGAGGTACGGCCGGTGTCGAGGACGACGATGATGTGCCGGTCGCGCTCCGGGCGCCAGGTGCGGACGACGACGTTCTGGTTGCGGGCGGTGGCCCGCCAGTCGATGGAGCGGACGTCGTCGCCGGGGACGTATTCGCGCAGCGAGTCGAACTCGGTGCCGCGGCCGCGGGTCAGGACGGCCGAGCGGCCGTCGAGTTCGCGGAGGCGTTCGAGCTTCGAGGGCAGCAGGCGGCGGCTGGGGAAAGCCGGGAGGACGCGTACTGTCCACGGCACTTCGTGCGAGCCCTGGCGGCCGGCCAGGCCGAGCGGCCCGAAGGACCGTACGGTCACCCGGTGCGCGCGGCGGTCGCCGCGGCGGGTGGGGAGCAGGTCGGTGGTGACGCGGCGACGTTCGCCGGGCGGGATGTCGAGGGCGTGGCGGCGGCTCGGGGAGCCGGCGCTGGGCGGCCAGGCGTCGCGCAGGAGGCCGGTGACGTGGCGTTCGGAGGAGTTCCGGACGGTGAGGGTGACCCGGCCGGGCTCGCCGAGGCGCAGGGTGGTGTCGCCGGAACGTTCGAAAGCGAGGGACCTGACCGGGCCGGCCAGCAGCAGGTCGACGACGACGCCGATGGCGAGGATGCCCTGGACGAGGAGGATCCCGGTCCAGGACGGCAGGAGAAGGCCGACGACGAGCACGCCGAGGGCGGCGAGGAGCGCGGTGCGGCCGGTGAGGGTCACGGATGGCTCCTTCCTGTGTGCGCGGAGTCTGGCGGAGTCTGTGCGTTCGGGGGCTTCGCCGTGTCGCCGGCGGGGTCAGGGCTAGCTGTCGGGGCTCAGCGCCAGGGGCTCGGTGGGCTGCGGGTGGCTGCGGGTGCGCTGCCGAAGGCAGCCGGTCAGCGCGGGACCGGGACCGCCGCGAGCACCGCGTCGACGACCGCGTCGGCGGTGACGCCTTCGAGTTCGGCTTCCGGGCGCAGTTGGACGCGGTGCCGGAGGGTCGGCTTGGCGAGGGCCTTCACGTCGTCGGGCGTCATGTAGTCGCGACCGGACAGCCAGGCCCACGCGCGGGCGGTGGCGAGCAGCGCGGTGGCACCGCGAGGGGAGACGCCGAGCTGCAAGGAGGGCGAGGTGCGGGTGGCCCGCACGATGTCGACGATGTACGCGAGGACGTCGGGTTCGACGCGCAGGCCGGCGACCGCCTTGCGCCCGGCGGCGAGTTCGGCGGTTCCGGCCACCGGGCGGATGCCGGCCGCGTCGAGGTCGCGCGGGTCGAAGCCGCCCGCGTGCCGCTGCAACACTGCGATCTCCTCGTCGCGTTGCGGCAGCGGGACGGTCAACTTGAGCAGGAAGCGGTCGAGTTGGGCCTCGGGCAGCGGGTAGGTGCCTTCGTACTCGACGGGGTTCTGGGTGGCCGCGACCAGGAACGGGTCGGGCAGCGGGCGCGGGGTGCCGTCCACCGAGACCTGGCGTTCTTCCATGGCCTCCAGCAGCGAGGCCTGGGTCTTGGGCGGCGTGCGGTTGATCTCGTCGGCGAGCATCAGGTTGGTGAAGACGGGGCCGGCCCGGAAGGAGAATTCCGCGGTGCGGGCGTCGTAGACCATCGAGCCGGTGACGTCGCCGGGCATCAGGTCCGGGGTGAACTGCACGCGGGTGGACTCGATGGCGAGGGCCCTGGCCAGGGTGCGGACCAGCAGGGTCTTGGCGACGCCGGGGACGCCCTCGAGCAGGACGTGCCCGCGGCACAGCAGCGCGATGACGAGACCGGACACGACCGGGTCCTGACCGACGACCACCTTGGCGACCTCGCCGCGCAGGGCTTCCATCGCGGCACGCGCTTCGTCGGCGGTGGTGGTTGGCTCGCTCACTGCGGAGATACCCCTGTCTTGACGTGGTCTTCCAGTAGATCGAGGTGGTCGGCCAGGGCCACCAGGCCGGCGTCGTGCTCCGGGTTCGCACCGTACAGGAGGTGGTGCACCTCGGCGGCGGAGCGTCCGGTGCGTGCCGCGACGGCCTCGACCAAGACGGCCGGGTCGAGGTGCCGGGCGGGCTGCGGGGCGCCGTACGGGGCGACGGGCGGTACGCCGGGGCCGGATGCGTGCCCCGTGCCCGCTACCGTGCCCGCTCCCAGGCCAAGGCGGGCGCCGATGCGGGTGCGGGCGGCGCTGCGGAGTTCCTCGGCGGCCCGGTCGTACGCGCGCCCGCGGCGGTAGAGGCGGGCGCGGCCTTCCGCGGTCTCGGTGGCGCGGACGACGACCGGGAGCGGCTCGGTGACCACCGGTCCGAGGCGGCGGGCCCGGTAGAGGGCCAGCAGGACGACGGCGATGCCGAGCTGCAGGATGCCGAAGCGCCAGCCGGCCGGCAGCAGCGAGATCAGTCCCCGGTCGCCGGGGCTGTCCGCCTCGTCGGGCAGGAACCAGATCAACGTGGGCTGCGCGCCCAGGAGTTGCATGCCGAGCGAGGCGTTGCCGTGTTCGTCGAGGCGGTCGTTGCGCAGCAGGCGGCCGCTGCCCAGCACGGCGACCTCGCCCGCATCGCGCGGGGCGATGACCAGGCCGGGCCGACCGGAGACGGGGTAGCAGCGCACGCCGTCGGGGCTGTTGTAGCCGCGGCCGCCGAGGTCGGCGTCGCCGGCCCGGAGCGCTTCGGGCAGGTCGCAGCGCGGCAGGGCGAGGGAGGTGTCGAAGGGGCCGGCGTCCCGGAGGCGGGTGCCGAAGGCCTCGAGTTCGCGGTCGCCGGGGGCGACGAGGATGGTGCGGGCCGGGCGCAGGACGCCGACGGCCTGGAGCTGCGCGTCGTCGAGCCGCTTCGGGAAGGGCACGAAGAGCGCGGTCGTCCCCGGGGCGCTTTCGACGGCGGCGCGGGCCTCTTCGGTGGTGGTGACGCGGCGGACGTCGACGCCCTGGCGGCGCAGGAGTTCGGCGACCGCGCGGGAGCCGGACTTGTCGGTGGCGCGCGGGTCGAGTTCGCCGCGGTCGCGGCCGCCGTTGACCAGGACGCCGATGGAGACGACGAGCAGGACGAGGACGGCCAGGAGCAGCGGGCCGCGGGCGGCGCGCCACACGGCGGCGGCGTCCGGGCTGATGGACGTATCGGCGGACGCTGCGGATGGGCGAGGCGCACCGGGGGATGTACCGGCGGACTTCGCGGATCCGGAGCCGGGGGCCAGCGGTGGGGTCCCGGCCTCGCTGCCGGGTGCGGTGCCGCTCACTGCGGGGTCCGGTCGGGGCCGGCCGGGACGGCTTCGCGGACCGGGCGGGTGGCGGCGCATTGCCGGTCGAGGTCGCGCAGTTCGCGGTCCATGGCCTCGGTTCCGGGGCGGCCGCCGTACCGCACGTCGTCGAACATGAGCGCGGCGGACAGCAGCGCGGCGGCCAGCGCCGGGAGTTGGCGGCCGGCTTCGTCGGCGGCCTCGTCGGCGGTGCGGCCGGGGCGTTCGTCGAGCAGGGCGCGTTCCTCCAGGGCGCGGACGATGGCGCGCAGCCGGTCCTGGACGGCTTCGCCCCAGGCTCCGGCGGCCGCGTGCGCGTCGGCGGCGGCGCGGTAGTCGGCGGAGGTGCGCGGCCCGTCCGCGGGGAACAGGGCCTCGCGGCGGCCGCGCCGGGCGGTGCGTACCGGGCCGAGTTTGAGGCGCAATGCGATGACCGCGCCGACCAGCACCGCGAGGATCAGCAGCGCTCCTATGCCGCCGCCCGGGGCCGCGGTGCCGATGCGGTCGAGGAGGTCGCCGAAGCGGTCCATCACCCAGTCGAACGCCTGCCGGAACCACGACGGGTCGTCCTGGTGGTAGATCGGCTTGGACAGTTCCTCGCGGGCTTGCTCCTGCGCGGGGTCGCGCGGGATGTCCACGGGTTCCGGCGTCGCGGCGGCGTGCCATCGGGGCAGCGCCGCCGCGAGCGCCGTGCCGGGGGCAGCGGTCACGGGGCCGCCGGGGTGGCGTCGTCGGGGACGAGGCCCGCGGCGCGGCCGAGTTCGAGGTCGAGGGCCTCGCGGCGCATCCGCTGGTCGATGTAGAGCAGCGCGGTCGCGCCGGCGGCCAGCGGGTAGGTCACGGCGGCGGCCAGCACGCTGCCGACGCCCAGGATCACCGAGTCGGTGAACGAGTCGGGCACCATGTCGCCGAACTCCGACAGGCCGGTGACGGCCGCGAACGGGGCCTGGATGACTCCGCCGATCAGCAGCACGAGCAGCATGATGAGCAGCGTGATGCCGCAGACGCGCCACCAGCTGCCGGTCACCAGCTTGCGGGAGCGCAGCAGCGCCTTGCGTACCGTCTGCTTCTCCAGGATCAGGGCGGGCGCGGCCAGTTGCAGCAGGATGAAGGCGTAGAACGCGAGGACCATGCCGCCGAGGGCGCCGAGCACCATGAGGGCGGCGCCGGCGTCCGACACCGTCAGGATCAGCAGGCCGGGCAGCATGCAGGCGAAGATCAGGCCGAGCACGATCAGGAACGTCATGAGCGAGACGCCGAGCAGCCGGAGCAGCAGCGGGCGGGCGCCGGACCAGGCCTGACCGAGGGTCAGGGACTTGCCGAGCACCGCGCGGCTGACCACGAGGGTCAGCAGGCCGGTGATGATCAGCTGGCCGAGCATCAGCACGACGCCGTCGATCGCGGTGAAGCCGACGACCGGGCCGAGCACGTCGAGGAGTTCGTCGGGGTCCGGGTCGTCCTCTTCCAGCACCGAGGTGTCGACGCCGTTCAGCATCGCCCACTGGAGCGGGACGGTGATCGCCTGCGTGATGACCGCGATCACCAGCGACAGGCCGATCATGACCTTCCAGTGCCGGCGCATCGCGGCGACCGCGCCGTCCAGCAACTCGCCGACGCCCAGCGGGCGCAGCGGGATGATGCCGGGCTTGGCGGCCGGGAGGTACGGGCCCTGCCAGCCGCGCGGCGGACCCCAGCCGGGACCGCCCTGCGGGGGAGCGCCCCAGCCGGGTCCGCCGGGGGCGCCCCAGCCGTGCATCGGGGTCTGCTGCGGCGGCGGGCCGCCCGGGGCTCCCCAGCCCGGCGGCGGGCCGGCCGGGGGCTGCTGCGGGGACCAGCCGGGGGCGTTGGGCGGCACCGGGCCGCCGGGCGCGCCCCAGCCGCCGGGCGCGGCG
>NZ_JAKFHA010000077.1 GCF_021502675.1 Yinghuangia soli | reverse complement strand
ACCTCAAAGCACCCTTCCGCATCCTCCGCGCCGCCCAGCCCTTCATCAAGACCCACCCCACCGACCACCACCGCAAAGTCGTCAACATCTCGTCGACATCGGGGGTCTACGGAAACGCGGGGCAGGCGAACTACGGTGCGGCCAAAGCCGGGACGATCGGTCTGACGAAGACGCTCGCCAAGGAGTGGGGGCGGTACAAGGTCAACGTCAACGCCGTCGCCTACGGCTTCATCCTCACCCGCATGACCGAGGCCACCGCCGACGACGACACCTACGTCGAGATCGAAGGCCGCAAGATCAAGGTCGGCATGAACCCCGATCGGGCGGCGATGGCCGCGACGGTCATCCCGTTCGGACGGCCCGGGACGCCGCGGGAGGCGGCCGGAGCGGTGTACGCGCTATGCCTGCCGGAGACCGACTACGTCAACGGCCAGTGCCTCGTGGTGGACGGCGGCCGCGTCTAGGCCGACCATCCCCCGCAACACCCACCAGCAGGTGACAGCCCCTTCGCATGCGGACGCACCCCTCGCGGTACGTGCCTCCATGGCAGGGCCCTGCGATACGGCCATATGAAGGCGTCAAGTTAGCATTGCTTCACAAGTGCGGGGACGGGCGAAGGCGGCCCGCACTCGGATACAGGCCGGGCCTCGGCCGCCTGCCCCTGCGGAGAGATCGGAACGCCATGGCAACGCGCAGGCCGCCCAACCGGAAGGCACAGATCCTCGAAGCGGCGGGTGTCCTCTTTCGCGAGCGCGGCTACCACAATGTCTCGGTGGCCGAGGTCGCCGAAGCGGCGGGCATCACCGCGCCCGCGGTCTACCGGCACTTCCGGAACAAGGAAGAACTGCTGCTGGACGCCGTCCTGGGCAGCCTCGACGCGGTCGAAGGCCGGATCCGGGACGCGGCGGGGCTCGACGACATGCTGCGCGCCATGGCATCGGCGGCGGTCACCCGGCGATCTGTTGCCGCGTTGTGGGAACGGGAGGCGCGACACCTCCCGGACGCGCAGCGCGGCTTGGTCCAGAACCGCGCGTCCGACGTCACCGAGCGCCTTGCGGGACGGGTTCGCGAGGCGCGCCCCGATGTCGAGGCCGCCGACAGCCGGCTCGTCGCGCTCGCCATGCTCGCGGTGATGGCGAGCACGTCACGCCACCGGCTGTCCTTGCCCCGACGGCGGTTCGAGGCCCTGCTGCACCAGCTCGGCGAACGGGTTCTGCGCTGTCCGCTGCCCGCGCCCGCCGCGACGGCCGCGCCGCGGCCGCCGCGAGCGGTGGCCGCGTTGCAGCCTTCGCGGCGCGAGCAGGTGCTGGCCGAGGCGACCCGGCTGTTCGACGAACGCGGCTTCCAGTCGGTCGCGATGGCCGACATCGGGGAGGCCGTGGGGATCGTAGGGTCGGGGGTATACCGCCACTTCGCCACCAAGACCGACATCCTGATCGCGGCGACGAGCCGCGGTGGGGACCGGATGCTCGTGGCATTCGACCAGGCCGTCAGCCGCGCGTCCAGCCCGCGGAACGCGGTCGAGGCGGCATTCCGCTCCCATGTACAGCTCGGCGTCGAACAGTCCCACGTCATCGGTGTGATCACCAATGAGCGCGAGCAACTCCCCGAGCGGGAACGCACGGCGCTGCGCCGGTTCCAGCGCGAGTACCTGGAGATGTGGGTCCGGCTGTTGGACCAGGCCGTGCCGGGCCGCGACCCGGTGGAGACCCGCATGATCGTTGTGGCTGCCCAGGGCATGGCCCGGTATGTGGTGCGGTGGGCGCGCCCGGCGCCTGACCAAGAACTGGTCGAACGCGTCGTGGCCATGGGCACGGCCCTGTTGTTGCCTGACTAGAGCCCCTCGACGACGCTGCGGTCACGCCCGGGGCAGGAGCACCGCGGTGCTGATCGCGGCGAGGCGTTCGGACAGGTCGGGGCGGCGGTGCAGGGCTCCGGTGCGGACCGCGTTGTCGATCACCGTCAGCACGGCGCTGACGGTGATGCGCGCCTCGCCGGGCTCCAGGCCGGGGCGCGCCCGGACGAGAAGTTCCGTCCACAGCGCGAGGTAGTCGCGCTGAGCCTCCCGGGCGGCCCGTCGGTCCTGTTCGGGGAGTTGATCGAGCTCGGCGACGAGAACCCCGATCAGGTGGCGATGCTCCTGGGCGAAGCGGAGGTAGGAAGCCAGGAGGCGTTCGACCGCGTCCCGATCGGCGGTGGCGGCATCCAAAGCTTCCTGGGTCGCGGCACGGCGATGCTCACCTGCTCGTGACACGGCTGCCACCAGCAGTTCGGACTTGCCGGCGAAGTGCTTGTACAGGCTGGGTCCGCTGACTCCGGTGGCGGCACCGATGTCGTCGATGCTCACCGACTGGTAGCCGTGCTCGTCGAAAAGCCTGGTGGCTTCCGCGAGGATCTCCTCGCGCCGGGAAGCCACACTTCGGGCCAGGCCCAGTCCATGCAGGGATGGGCCGGCCACCCCCGGGCCGGGCCGGGCGACGGAGTGGACAGCGGTACGCGCCAGTCCGGCCAGGAGGTCCTCGAACCTCCGCGGGGGCAGTGTGTAGTGGTGGGTGGACACGCTCCCGAACACCGAGAGGGCTGTCCATGCCGCGAGTTCGGTATCCGCTTCGGAGTAGGCGGGCAGGCTGCGGCCAGTCAGCGCGGCCAGGCGGGACGCGATGTCGGAGAGGTGTTGGCGCAGTGCCTCGTAATCTTCGGCGGGCAGGTGCCGGGCCTCGCGCTGCCACAGTGTCGCCGAGCCGCGGTGGGCGACCGCGTGCGCGGCGGACCGGCTCAGGTAGGTCTCGAGATCCGCAGCTTGGTCGACGCGCTCGGCGATGCCGTCGATGGTGGCGGTGACCACATGGAGCAGCAGATCCCGCTTGTTGCGGAAGTGCCGGTACAGCGCGGGTGCGGTGATTCCTACCGCCGATGCGACGTCGGCGAGGGAGACATTGTGGAAGCCGCGCTCGCAGAACAGCTCCCCGGCGGCGGCCAGCACGCGGTCGCGCCGGTCGGCGGGGCGGCGGCCCGCACCGCGCCTGGTGGCATCCTTCTGCATCGGTGGTACTCCTCGTCGCTGCTGGTGCCGCTGACCAGCGGCGTTCGGCGGCGTGGCGGTGCACGGCCGGACCTGTCGGACCCTAGCCGACCGGGCCGTGTCGTTGCAGGTGCATGATCTCCTCGTCGGTGAGTCCGGCTTCTGCGAGCACGGCCAGGCTGTGTTCGCCGAGGACGGGCGCGGGCCGCGGTGCGGAGGCGGGGGTGCCGAGGAAGCGGGGCGCGGGGGCAGGTTGCGGGAAGCCGTCGTCGGTCGTGTAGGTGCCCCTGGCGGCATTGTGCGGATGAGCAGCGGCTTCGACAAAGGACAGGACCGGGGTGACGCACGCGCCTCGGCCGTCGAACGCCTCTGTCCATGCATCGCGGGGGCGCGAGGCGAAAAGATCGCCGAGTCGGACAGCCATCGCCGGCCACGCGGCGGTGTCGCCCTGGTGCTCGAACAGCGGATCCCCGGTGAGCCCGAGGACGCGCAGGAACGCTGCGTAGAACTGCGGTTCGACGCATCCCACGGCAACGTGGAGCCCGTCCGCACAGCGGTAGGTGCGGTAATACGGCGCCGCTCCGTCGTAGGGGTTCGCGGCGCGTCGGTCCTGCCAGCGGCCGGTGGCCATCAAGCCGTGCACGAGGGCGAGTTGCAGCGCGGTGCCGTCGGTCATGGCGGCGTCGACAACCTGGCCGGCACCGGTGGCGCGGGCGGAGACGAGTGCGGCGGTGACGCCCAGGGCGAGGAGCATGCCGCCACCGCCCATGTCGCCGATGAGGTTGAGCGGGACGACGGGGTCGCCGTCGGCCGGCCCGATGGCGCCGAGGGCCCCGGCGATCGCGATGTAGTTGATGTCGTGGCCGGGTTGGTCGGCGAACGGCCCGTCCTGCCCCCAGCCGGTGATGCGCCCGTACACCAGTCTCGGGTTCGCCGCCAGGCAGACCTCGGGCCCCAGCCCGAGGCGCTCGGTGACTCCGGGCCGGAATCCCTCGACGAGCGCGTCGGCGGTGCTGATCAGGATCCGGGCGGCGCGGGCGCCCTCGGGGTCCTTCAGGTCGAGGGTGACCGAGCGCCGGTTACGGTGCAGGATCGGATGGGCACTGGGTTTGCCGTGGTCGGCGGGCCGGTCGATGCGGATGACGTCGGCGCCCAGGTCGGCGAGGATCATCCCGCAGAAGGGGCCCGGGCCGATGCCGCCGAGTTCGACCACGCGGGTACCCGCGAGCGGGCCTGCGGTAGGGCTGGTCGTCATGGTGCGTGAACTTCCTTGCCGTCGGGGCTGTGTGCGTCGCATGCGCTGCCGAGGCGATGGCAGACCGAGCGGAGACTCTCCGTCTCGCCGCTGGGCCCGCCACCGCGACCGGGCCCGGACGCGCTACAACCCCATGTCCTTGGCGATGATGGTCTTCATGACCTCGCTGGTGCCGCCGTAGATGCGGGTGACGCGGGTGTCGCCGTACAGGCGGGCGATCGGGTACTCGAGCATGTAGCCGTACCCGCCGTGCAGTTGCAGGCACTTGTCGATCACGCGGCCGGCCGCCTCGGTGCAGAACAGCTTGATCTTCGCGGCGTCGACCGGAGTCAGCTCACCGGCGTCGTCCGCTTCGATCCCGCGGTCGACCAGAGCTTGGGCCGCTTCGACTTCGGCGGCGCACTCGGCGAGCACGAACTTGGTGTTCTGGAAGGCCGCGACGGGCCTGCCGAACACCATGCGTTCACGGGTGTAGTCACGGGCGAAAGAGATCGCCGCAGTCGCGGCCGACACCGCGTTGACGCCGATGGAAAGCCGTTCGCGCGAGAGGTTCTGGCCGAGGTACGAGAAGCCCTTGTTCTCCTCGCCCAGCAGATTCTCCACCGGCACCCGGACGTCGGTGAAGGACAGTTCGGAGGTGTCGGACGCGTGCAGGCCGACCTTCTCCAACTGCCGCCCGTACGCGAATCCGTCGCTGCCGGTCTCGACGACCAGCAGGCTCAGGCCGTATCGGCGGTCGTCGTCGGTCGCAGCCGCGGTGCGCACGGCCACGACGCACAGTTCGGAGTTGAGGGCGCCGGTGATAAACGTCTTGGCGCCGTTGAGGATGTAGTGGGTGCGGTCCTCGGAGAGCTTCGCGGTGGTGCGGATGCCGGCGAGGTCCGAGCCGGTGCCCGGTTCGGTCATCGCGATGCACAGGACGGTCTCTCCTGCGGCGATGCCGGGCAGCCAGCGCCGCTTCTGCTCGTCGTTCGCCAGTCGGAGAAGGTACGGCAGGACGATTCCCGTGGTCACGGAGTAGTGGCCCAGCCCGACACCCGCACGGGCGACTTCCTCGGCGATGACAGCTTGGAACTTGTAGCTGGTCGGTCCGGCCCCGCCGTACTCCTCGGGGATGTCGAAACCCATCACGCCCAGATCGCCAAGCTTGTGGAACAGGTCGCGCGGGGTACGGCGGGCGGCCTCCCAGGCGGGGAAATGGGGGGTGACTTCCTTGGCAATGAAGTCCCGGACCACTGTGCGGAACGCGTCATGGTCCTCGTTGTAGATCGTGCGCTTCATGGCAAAGGTTCCTGATCTGTGGGTCGGCGGAGGCTGGTGACGAGCGGGCGCGGTCGGCGAGGTGCCGCGCCCGCCGCGGCGGTTCCGATACGGAGGTTCAGCGGGCACCGCCGTCGACGGTGACGACCTGGCCGCTGATGTAGTCGGCCTCCCGCGTGCACAGCAGGTAGACCGCGCCGGCGGCCTCGGCGGGCGTACCCGGGCGGCCCAGCGGGTTGGTGCGCGCGACGGCCCCGGCGATCTGCGGGCTGACACCGACCTTGATCTTGCGGCCTTCGATCTCGACGTAGGTGTCGTCGTCGGCGGTGGCCTCGGTCATGCGGGTGAGGATGAAGCCGTAGGCGACGGCGTTGACGTTGACCTTGTACCGCCCCCACTCCTTGGCCATCGTCTTCGTCAGACCGATGACCCCCGCCTTGGCCGCCGAGTAGTTCGCCTGGCCGGGGTTGCCGTACTGACCGGACACCGACGAGATGTTGACGACTTTGCGGTGGTGGTCGGTGGGGTGGGTCTTGATGAAGGGCTGGGCGGCGCGGAGGATGCGGAAGGGTGCTTTGAGGT
>NZ_JAKFHA010000076.1:2464-6273 GCF_021502675.1 Yinghuangia soli | reverse complement strand
TCGAACCTTGACCGGCTCTGCCACCGAACCCCCAAACACCGGTTGGATATTGAAGACATCCAACCGGCGCCCGGCACGTCGAAGCCAGCCCAGCAACCCGGCGAACCTTTCCGGTCACAGCACTAGGACCACGCGGCGCTACGACGAGGACGCGGACGACGAACTCGGTGAGGCGATGGCGTGGTTCGAGCCGTTTCGCGCGTCGCAGTTCGTGCATCCCTTTTTGCTCGGCGGTCCAGCCCTGAGCGGCAGATCGGACTGATGCCGGGAATGGCAGAGGTCGCCAGGAAAGGAGACACGGACATGCCGACCCACGCCGCGAATCCCGCCTCCACGCGTCCTTTCGACGGATTGGAGCTGGTGGAGGTCACCGCGAGGCTGGTGGCCTTGGAGCGCGCGTTGGAAGATGCGGCGTGCGCGTCTGGGGCGGTCAGCACAGCGGCGACGTCCACTTGCTGCCGGGCGTCGTGGGCCTGGGAGCGGGCGTCCGCGGCCCGTTCGCGCTCGCACTCCGCCACGCCGCCAGGACGCGAAAGACAGCTGCGCACTGCAGGACGGCCAGACTTGCAAGGTGCTGTGCCGGCCACCAGCTGCGGCGGATCGTGGCGCGCGTCGCGGGCTCCTGCCGCACGGTGGAGATGGCGCGCAGGACGCGTTTCTTGAGTTCGGGCGGGGGGACCGTGTGGACCGCAAGTCCCAGGCGGGCTGCGGTCGCCACTAGTTCGGCGGTCTCCGTCGCGCAGGTCTCGCACCGGGCAAGGTGGCGTTCGAGCGCGGCGTGCTCGTCCGGCGGGAGTGCGTGCAACGCGTACGCGCCCGTGTCGTGGTGGTTGGTGCTCATGCGGACGCTCCCAGAGAGTCGCGCCGCCGGGTCTTCACCGTTCTGAGCAGGAGTCTCAGCTGCTCGGACACCTTCCGGTAGGTGAGGCCGCCGTAGTAGGCGAGCGTCACCGGCTCGTGCTGTACCGGCGTCAGTGTTCCCATACAGCGGCGTACCTGGCGTTGCTCGAACCGGGCCTCAGCCTGTCCGACGCCCTGATCGTAGGCGGCGTGCCGGTCTTGAGCGGCCGTCTGCAGTTCGGTCCACGTCGTCGCACTACCGCGTGCGGGGCCGTAGTAGGCGGCGGTGCGCCACTGGTCCAGCATGTCCTCTGGGTCGACCTCCTCGGACTGCGCGGGATCGCGGACCACCTTGCGTACCAGCGCCGGCACTGCACCGGCGAGGGCGTCGTACAGGTCGGCGAACGCCGCCTCTTCGCCCTTGGCCACGCGGCCCAACAGCGTGTCCGCGTTGTCGGTGCCTTCCTCGTCCGAACCCGGCGCCGATTGCGGACGCCTCCCCGGCCCCGAGAAGCCGATTCCCCTTACGCCCACCGGGCATCACCGTAGACGCGGCTACGTGTCATCTGGACCGGTCCGGTAAGCCCGTCAATGCGATAGCGACAGAACATGCTCCAGGTTCGGGGCCGATCAGCCACCGGATTGGCTGATTCCGTATCGAACCAACAGTTTTCGCCCTATGCCCGCCGCTGCGCGAACGGCACGGATCGGGCCGCCGACGAATCAGTGGAACAGCCCCCGCGACCTGCCGCTTTCGCAGCTGACTGCCGCGGGATGCCGGGCGGTTCGGCGCGCGGCGAGGTACGGCACCGGCGCCTGCCGGCCCGCATGTCGTGGACTGTCGGTTGCTGCGTGAGTGAGGCGCCTCCAGAGGGCCGGGTCTGCCGTGTCCTGTTCGCGGCCCAGGTGCCGGGCGGATGGGACACAGGGAGCGGGTTCGCCCGTCCGGCGCAGGCGGTTGGGCCGGGCGGGTCACTGCGCCGCGTGCCGGGTTGACCGGGAGGGAGGTGCGGGGTCCACTGCGGTGGCGCGGCCCTTCCTTCTGCCACTCGCGGCCGCAGCACCGACTGCGGTGCCCGCTTTCGCAGTTCCTGGACCAGGACGCGCGATCCCTCTCCCTTTGCCAAGCCTCATCCGGAGGTCATCCATGTCTGCCGACACTTCGCCCCCTGCCGCCGCCTCGGAATCCGACACCCTGCCGTCCCGCCGCGCCATGCTCCGCGGCACCGCCGCGGCCGGCGCCGCGGGACTGGCCGCCACCATGCTCGCCGCCCCCGCACACGCCGCCCCCGCCGCCCAGAGCCCGGAGATCGCGGAGCCCGCGCCGCGGAACGCGGAGCCGGTCGTGGTGCACCTGCGCGACGCGGAGTCCGGCGAACTGGACGTGTTCACCGGGCACGAGCACCGCCGGGTCACCGACCCGGCGCTCGCCGACGCGCTGCGCCGCGCCGCCCGCTGACCCGTCTCCACGCCCCACTCGTCCCGAAACAGGAGCAGCATGTCCTCGCATCGCGAAGCCCCCGAGATCTCCAAGGACCCGGTCGCCGACAGCACCGACGTCTACGCGTTCGTCAGCCCCGACGCGCCCGACACCGTCACGCTGATCGCCAACTACCTGCCGCTGCAAGGCCCGGCCGCCGGCCCGAACTTCTACGAGTTCGGCGACGACGTGCTCTACGAGATCCACATCGACAACGACGGCGACGGACGCGCCGACGTGACCTACCAGTTCCGCTTCACCACCACGGTCCGCAACCCGGACACGTTCCTGTACAACACCGGGCCGATCACCGCCCTGGACTCCGCGTCCTGGAACCGCCGCCAGACCTACACGCTGACCCGGGTCGACGGCAACGGCCGCACCTCGGTCCTGGGCAAGGACCTCGCCTGCCCGCCGTGCAACATCGGCCCGCTGTCCACCCCCGACTACCCTTCGCTCGCCGCTGCCGCGGTCCACCCGTTCGGCGACGGCCGCAAGGTCTTCGCCGGGCAGCGAGCCGAGGGCTTCTACGTCGACCTCGGCTCGATCTTCGACCTGGGCAACCTGCGTCCGTTCCAGCAACTGCACCTGCTCGGCGGCGTGTTCGGCGGACCGTCCGCCGGCGTGAACACGACCAAGCAGCTCAACGTGCACACCCTCGCCGTGCAGGTCCCCATCTGCGACGTCACCTGCGGCGGGGAGCGCCCCACGGACGTGACCAACCCGCGCGCCACCATCGGGGTGTGGACCACCGCGAGCCGCCGCCAGGTCCGCATCGCGGAGGCCGGCAAGGGCGGCGTGGCGGAGAACGGGCCGTGGGTGCAGGTCTCCCGGCTCGGGAACCCGCTGTTCAACGAGGTCATCGTCCCGATGTCCCGCAAGGACCAGTGGAACGCCCTGCCGCCGTCCGACGACAAGCTGTTCGCCGGGTACGTCGACAAGCCCGAACTCGCCGGGCTGCTCCCGGTGCTGTACCCGGGCGTCTTCCCGAACCTGGACGCGCTCAACAAGTCGGGCAAGCCGCGCGCCGACCTGCACGCCATCCTGCTCACCGGCATCCCCGCCGGCATCGTGCCCGGCTTCCAGAACTACACCGGCGCGATCGACGCGGACATGCTGCGCCTGAACACCGCGGTGCCGCCGACCGCGAAGCCGAACATCCTGGGCCTGGTCGCCGGGGACGCGGCCGGATTCCCCAACGGCCGCCGCGTGTTCGACGACGTGGTCACCGTCGAGCTGCGGGCCGTGGCGGGTGCCACCTACCCGCTCGTCGACAACACCTTCACCCCCGACGCCGCGACCGGCCAGATCACCGACGGGCTGACCCCGGCGGACGTGAAGAACCCCTACCTGGACACGTTCCCCTACCTGGGCGTGCCGTACGACGGATACCGCAACCCCTCCTGACCGCAAGCAGTTTGCGAACCGGCGGCCGGCCCCGGGCGGCCGCCGGTTCCCCGCCCCAAAGGAGCGCCGCCGTGCACGCCCC
>NZ_JAKFHA010000076.1:0-2454 GCF_021502675.1 Yinghuangia soli | reverse complement strand
ACCCCCCCCCCCCCCCCCCCCCCCTGTTTGGCCCCCCCGGCGGCCGCCCCCCGCCCCCCCCCGGTTCCCCGCCCCAAAGGAGCTCCGCCGTGCACGACCACCCCCACACGCACGACCATCCCCACGCCCGCGACCATGCCGGCGCGCACACCCACAGCCACACCCTCGCGCCCTCCCGGGAGGGCAGCGTGGTGCTGGACATCGGCGCCGGGACCGGCGCGTTGATCATCGAGACCGCACCCGAATACGACACTCTCGAGATCGAGGTCAGCCCGGTCCGCGACGACACCTGCCGCACCCACGCCGCGGTCCGCCCGCGCGACCTGCCCGGCGGGACGGCGTTCTGCGCCGTGATCACCCCGCTCCCGGTCGGGGAGTACACCGTCTGGCGCGACCCGGCCACCCCCGCGGGCCGGATCTCGGTCCGCGACGGCGAGGTCAGCCGGGTCCGCTGGCCCTGACACCACACCTGGTGTTGCCGCAGACCCACCGGGGAAGAGGCTCGGCTCGTCGGCGCGAGTACCGCCACCCAGGTCAGCGCGCCGGTCCGGCCGCCGCTGCCTGGGCTGCGGTGCCCGCGTCCTTCGGTTCGGCCGGCCATGGCGGGTCGCCGTCTTCTTCGCCGTCTCCGTCGCCAAGCAGGTGTGCGCGCACCAGTGAGGCGGGCCTCAGGTCCCCGGTGGCCAGCCCTGTGAGCTCGGGGCCGAGGAGGTCGGCGGCTTCGGCGCGGGCCTCCTCGCGGATCTCCCGCAGCCGCCGCAGGGTGTGTGCCGCGCGGGCCGCAGTCTCGGGCAGGCGCGCGGGGCCGAAGACGACGACGGCCAGCACCACCAGCATGACCATCTCCAGGGGACCGACGTCGAACACCCTTGACTCCTCGAGTCGGTACGGGGGCCGGTGCGCGGCCGCACCGTGGTAGGCGGCCACGCACCGGCGGGATGGGAACCGTCTCCCGGGAGCGCGGGGGCACGACGGGTTCCACCGCAGGGGTTCGCCGCCGCCCCGGGTACGGACGGGTGTCGTCACCCGATCGAGTGGTCCGGGTCCGGCTGCCCGGCCGTGATCTGGGCCGTCCGGGTGGAGTCGCGTCACCCGACAGGGTGTCGGCCAATCCGCCGACGTCGCTGCCGCGAAGGTCAGGGCGAGTGCCCGTGACCGGCGGGCGGATCGAGAGGAGCCCGCACGGTGACCGATTCCATCGACACCCGGCGGCTGGAACAACTCACGGAGGAGTCCGACGACCTGCACAGCGACGCGTCGCGGATCACGCGCGCGGCGCTGGAGGACTTCGGCCAGGTCCGCGAGGACGTGTCGGCCAAGTCGCGGCGCTGGTGGCGTCCGGGCCTGCTGGGCGGTGCGGCCGCGGGTGCGGTGCTGCTCGGCGCCGGGCGCGCGGCGGCGGCGAACGGCGACGATGTGATGGCGCTGCAGACCGCCGCGTCCCTGGAGAACCTGGCGGTGAGCGTCTACACGACCGCTGCCGGGCTGGAGTTCATCAAGAACGGCAACGCGGTCGTCAAGGCGTTCGTCGAGAAGACCACCGCCCAGCACGCCGCACACGCCAAGGCGTTCAACGCCGCGGCGGTCAAGGCGGGCGGCAAGGAGCAGACGCAGCCCGACCCGAAGTACGCGGCGATCGTGCAGCAGGCGCTGCCGACCATCAAGGGCCCCGCGGACGTGGTCAAGCTGGCGATCACCCTCGAGGACGTCGCCGCGCAGACGTACACGAAGAACGTCTCGCAGGTCTCCGACCCGGCGCTGCGCCAGCTGTTCGGCTCGGTCGCGCCGGTCGAGGCGCAGCACAAGGCCGTCCTGCTGGCCGTCCAGGCGCTGCTGGCCGCGAATCTCGCGGACCAGATCAAGCTGCCGCCGGACGCGGCCGCGCTGCCCGCCGCCGCGGGCTCGGTCGGGTTCCCCGACGCCTTCTACCCGACCAAGGACGCCTCCCCGATCACCGAAGGGGCCGTGAAGTGAAGCGTGCAGCACGACAGTTCGAAGGCACCGAAGCCGAGTTCGCGGCACTGACCCGCGAGGTCGACGAGGCGCACCGCGCCACCCTGCCGGCCATGTACGCCTCCGCGGCCGAACTCGGCGAGCAGATCCGCGACCGCCAGGCAGCAGCCCCTGCGGAGGGGCTGGAACGGCGCAGCGTCCTGCGGGGGCTGGGCGTACTGGGCCTGTCCGCGTTCGCGCTGGCCGCGTGCAGCGACGACAGCAAGAGCACCACGAACAAGTCGTCCCCGTCCGCTTCCGGCCCGGCGTCCTCCTCGTCGGCATCGGGCGCGGGCGGCACCTACACCGGGGACCTTCAGGTCGTGGCCTTGGCGACCGCCCTGGAGAACCAGGCGGTCGCCGCCTACCAGGCCGCGATCCAGGCCGCCGGCGCCGGGAAGCTGGGCACCGTGCCGCCCGCGGTGGCGTCCTTCGCCACCACGGCGATGGCCCAGCACGCCG
>NZ_JAKFHA010000075.1 GCF_021502675.1 Yinghuangia soli | reverse complement strand
TCGAACCTTGACCGGCTCTGCCACCGAACCCCCAAACACCGGTTGGATATTGAAGACATCCAACCGGCGCCCGGCACGTCGAAGCCAGCCCAGCAACCCGGCGAACCTTTCCGGTCACAGCACTAGGCAGCGCGAGGCCGGCTCCGTCGTCGCGTAGCGGCCGATGCTCCCGGTCAGCGCTGATACTGGACGGGCCCATGCCCCTCGCGGAGGTGCTCACTCAGGACCTGGGAGATCAGGTCGAGCCACGTTGTCCAGGAAGCATGGCCGCACGAGCCGAGGCCAAGGGCTTCGGCGAAGAAGCCTCGCAGTGCCTCGTCGTCCTGGAACATCACCAAGCCCTGCGCGCACTCGGCGACGACGGTGGGCAAGGTCCAAGTGCAGAGCCCGCGTTCGTGGGTGTCGGCCACGTACATGCCGATCCGCTCCACGTCGGTCAAATCCTCGGGTTCAAGTGCAATGCCGTCCTGGCCGAAGTACATGGAGAGCATGCCGTGCAGCCGTCCGAACCGGCGGCCCAACTCCCATGCAGTGGGCACCGCTTCGACAACCTTGCGGTAGACATCGACCTCCCAGGTATCGACGTAGTCCGCGATGTCGAGGAACGCCTCAGGTCGGCCACCCGCCCCGGAACGGACTGCCAGTCCCCGCAGGTCTTCGGGAAGCTCGTCGGCCGCTGAGCCACCGGCGGCCAGCGCGTACCCGATGGCCCGGACCTGGGCGCCGACCTCGTACACCTTCCGGCCTCCCCGCTCGGACTCGTTGAACAGCACACGCAGCGTCGGCTGCAACGCTGCGGCACGCTCATCGGCGTCCACGGGAATGACGGTAGACCTGCGGCTCAGAAAGGGATCGAGCAGGAGCCGGGCACCGTCGTAGCGGAAGTACTGCACATGCATGGCGCGGGATCCTTCGGCGATGGACGCAGACCGGCTCGGACAGACCGGCAGGCAGCATCGTCGGACACACCCGGAACACTGTCCACGCGCCCGCGCCGAGCGTCCGTTCCCCCGCGGCTCGCGGCCAGAGGGGAAGATCTCTCCTGGTCGACGAGTTGTCCGCTGCTTCCCTGCTGCGCAGCGACACGGCTACGGGTGTCTGGCGACCGGGTTTCCCGACTCGCCGAACCAGACCTCTTGCCGAGCCAGCGGCCCGTCCGACTCGATGGCAGTGAGGCCGAACCCTTCGGCCTCCGGCCGCCCGTGGTCGTGCCACCAGCGGACCGCGCGAGCGTACGAGCGCACCAGTTCCACGTCACCGGCCGCGGTGGTCTCGACGCCCGCACCGAACGACAGCGATGCGTAGCAGTCGCCTTCGGCCAGCCAGAGAATCCGCTCACCGTCGTGAGCGTCCGACGTGCCGCTCGTGCTGTGGAAGACCCCGGGCAACAGGAGTCCCATGACGAACTCCCCAAAGCCCCCGAGCGGGCCGTCGAGTTGCTTCCAGGTCAGCTTCAGGTCGATGGGTTCGGCCTTGCCGGTGTCCGGCCAGTCCGGACGTGCCTGCCGTTGCGAGCGGAGCTTCATGAACGACACGTCGTGAGCGAAGCGGCCGACTCCCACCCCGTCGTCGACGTCCAGCACCACGACGAAGTCCGTCCCGGCACTGAAGGTTGTCGCCCACGGCATCATGATCTTGCCGCCAGGTGCCTGACTCAGCCAGGCCGACGGCGTCTGCCGGACAGCGCACGTCACATGCACCCGGTCGTACGGAGCCCCGATCTCCCAGCCGTCGACCCCGTTGGCGCACTGCAGTTCGACATCGACGCCGACCGCGGCCAGGCGCTCTCGGGCGGCGTCGGCCAGTGCGTCGTCCACCTCGACGGAGACCACCCGGCCGGACGGCCCGACTCGATCCCGGAGCAAGGCAGCGGTGAATCCGGTGCCGGTGCCGATCTCCAGCACCCTGTGCCCTGGCTGTACGTCGGCCGCGTCGACCATCTGTCGAACCAGGGAAGGCATCGAGGCGGAGCTGCTGGCAAGCGTGGTGCCGGTGCCCTTGCCGTCATCCCACTGGATCACCAGGTGGACATCGTCGGCGGCAGCAGCTGCCCATGCGACAGGGTCGATACGCCGGTCGATCGGCTCATCGTCGGGGCTCCAGAAGACTGTCGGGAGGAACGGAGACCTGTCCCTCCCGAGCAGCCTTACCGAGGCGTTGTCGGCCTCACTCACTTGCCGCCTTCTTTCGGCTTGCGCCGGGTGCCGGTGTTGCCGCCTCCAATGGTGTCGGACTTGCCGTCCTTCTCATTCCCCTGCTGCGGTGTGTCGTTGTCCTTGCTGTGATCACCCATGCGGGCAACCCCCTCGTAGTTGATAGCTGCGCAAGGCGACCACTTGGAAGATGAGAACCCGTTGGAGAAGGCAGCCTCCCGAGTGGCCTTGGTTTTCCACGTTAGGAACCGACGTCTCGGCGGCTCTACGTTGTTGCACGGATGTGCATGAGCTTCACCCGACCACCGCACGGGCTTCCTCGATCAGGCCTCTGGCGCGCGCCCCGTGGACAGCCATGGCCGCGAACTCGGCGAACGCTTCTTCGTAGAGCGCGATCTCACCGGGATGCGTCACAGTCAGGAAGCCGGACACCAGCTCGACGTTGACCTGGCGCCGGTCGTAGATCCAGAAGTCTTCGGCCGGCATGCGTCCTCTGCCGGGGCGAGCCGGGATGATCCCCAGGCTGACATT
This sequence comes from Yinghuangia soli, assembly GCF_021502675.1. Taxonomy (GTDB): domain Bacteria; phylum Actinomycetota; class Actinomycetes; order Streptomycetales; family Streptomycetaceae; genus Yinghuangia; species Yinghuangia soli. The sequence continues at coordinate 6,210 of NZ_JAKFHA010000075.1, read as the reverse complement.
GGGAAGCGCACCGATCGTCAGCAGCAGATCGAGTTGTCCGGCCAAGGTTGCCGCGTCGGCTACGCCGGCGGTCAGGACCGATTGCTCAAGGACGAAGGCAAAGACTGCTTGGCCTTCGTGGAGGACGCGCTGACGCTCCATGCGGGCGTCGACAGCGGCATCGACGTCATCGATCGGAACCCTGCGCTGCTGGATGTTGCGTAGGACCGCTTCGGTGTAGGCCCGCGTCTGGATCATGCCCGGGACGTACCAGCAGCCGTACGAACGGAAGCGATTCGTCTGCTGGTACTTGTGCAGTTGGGCTTGCTGGGCTTGGCGGAGCCCGGACTGCTCCATGCGGCGCCACTCGACGAACATGCCTTCGGCACTACGCAATGAGGCGATCAGTTCGTCGGTCAGATCCTGTGCGCCACAGGCCCGACACCAAGTGCGTACGTCGTCTTGGGACGGTGGCGTACGGGCGTTCTCGATCCGCGAGGACTTCGAGTAATGCCAGCCGCACAACTCGGAATGCCTCCGAAGGGTGAGACCGGCACTCTCGCGTAGCTCTCCCAGACGCTTGCCAAGGGCTTCGCGCGCCTTCTGGGCATTCGAGTACGGGGACGTTGACACGGTCGACTCGGATCAGCGCAGGACGTAGTCCTCATGTGGGATCGCCCGTTCCCACAGCCGATCGAACGCCGCCGAGTACAGGTTGCCGACCTCGGGGTCGGAACAGATCTCCGCGGACACTCCGGCCTGAATCTCGCCGCGCCCACTCACGGGCCTGCCCTCTCCGTCCCAGTAGTGGAGGATGAGGGTGCCGTCGACAACCCATCCGTCCAGCGCGGGCATCAGCAGGTCGAAGGCGGATGTGCGGGGCAGCCAGCGGACGGACTCACCGGACTCGACATTGGCGAACGTGAGGTCGTGTTCGTACCTGATGTAGTCGGTGACCGGCTCGGATACCACCCGGAGCCGACGGACATCGACCCCTCTGGCCACGGTTTGCGCTACGTGCGCGTACCAACCGGACCGCCAGCGTTCTTCGCTCCTGTCCGGCCGCCAGCCAGACCGCCACTTGGCGAACCAAGGGTCGGTGTCCTGCATGTACGCGTCCCGCAGCTCCCAATGGATCGCAGAGATCTTTGCGGTGCTCAGTGCCTCATGTACCGGAGACGTCACTCGTGACCTCTGATGCCTGGGGAAGGAATTGACGCATAGCCGCAGCGAGTCTGACGACGACCTCGTGCTCAGGAACGTCCGTACTGTGTCCCGGGATCGAGCCGACCTCTTGAGCCATCTGGATGGTCTCCTTGCTCGCCTCGTGCGCTTGAATGATCACGTCTCCGGTCTCGGCCTCCAGCCAGATCGCGGTCCATCCGTCCTCGGATGCGGGCGGACACCCGTCGACATCCGTCGGCTGAGGGAAGAACTGGCGCATGACACCCGGGAGCCTGATCACGGTCACCGGGGCAGGAAGCGTAGCCGTGCGCCCCGGCAACGAGCCGAACTCCCGTGCTCGGCTAATGGTCTCCTGGTCGGCCCTGTAGGACGACGCGCTGCGTGGAGCGCTCGAAGCCGCGGCGCCGCGACCGCATCGCCAATTGGGGTCGGGAAACGCCGCCGTTCCCCAAGCCGAATAGCGTCGAGATCGCCGTGTGGGGATGAGGTCGCCGTGTGGGGATGAGGTCGCCCGAGGCCGGACCGATTCGTCCGGCCGCCTTCACCTGTGCAGGACCCTGATGCGGTCCGGGGTGGACGGGTCGCGGTCGGTGATCTGGATCGGCGGCCATGCCCACTGCCACACGTCGATGCCGGGTGTGCGCGTGAAACGGATCCGGCCTCGGGTGCCTTCGATATCGACGTGGGGCCAGGCGGCGGCGATTCGCTCCCTGTCCGGTCCCACCGAGCGGAGTACGTCGGCGAGGACGGCGATCGTGTCGTAGCCCTCGAACGCGACGAAAGAGGGAGCCTCGCCGAGGCGTTCGCGCAGGACGGACTCAGTCCGAACGCCGAGATCGGTGAGTCGTTCAGGCAGGTAGCTCAGGAACGGAACTCCAGCCCCCTCCTTGCCCAGCTCGTCCACCCACTCCGGCAACTCCGGTTGCCCGGCCGGGGCTCCGATCAGTACGTCGGTCAAGCGCGGGTCGCGCCGTACGGCTCGGACGATCGACACCGCAGGGTCCGGAACGCCGCAGAGCACGATGAGTGCCGTCGCGTCCTGACGTACGAGTTCGTCGCATACCTCTTCAGGAGTGAGCACGGCCGCGTCCAGTTCGACGACGCTGCCGCCGTGCGGGGCAAGGCTCTCCCGCAGGATCCGAGTACCGGACGCCCAATAGACACTGGCCTGGGCCGCCACCGCGATCCGCAAGTGCCCCGCGCTGCGCAGGAAGTCCGCGTAGATCCGCCACCCGTGCGACTGCGCCGGCGCCACCCGGGCCACCCACTCGCTCGGCTGGTCGATGAGCGCGTCGAGTACTGCCGACGAGCACAGGTACGGCAGGCCAAGCGCATCCGCCCGAGCAGCCACGGCTCGCGCGACGACGCTGTGGTACTCCCCGGCCAACGCCGCCACACCCAGGTCGGCGAGTTCGTCCACGGCCGACACCGCGCGCTCCGGATCAGCGGCAGTGTCCCGTACGACCAACTCCAGCCGCTGACCGCCGATTCCGCCCGCGGCGTTGACGTCGTCGACCGCCAGCGAAAGCCCGGCGAGCAGCTGCCGCCCCGCACCGACCCACCCCGGTCGGCTCAGCGGAGCCAACGCGCCGATCCTGACGACCGATTCGCCTCCCGAAGAGGCAGCTCCAGACGCGGGCTCGACGGCGGACGACGACACTGGCTGCGCTATCGATGACGGCTGCTCCATGCCCGCAAGCCTCGCATACGCCCACCTGGTGGTCGGAAGTGGATCACCGGCAGCCCGCAGCCCGCCGAGGCGGCGCTTTGGCCTGCCGAGACCCCAGACGATGTTGACGATCACTCTCGACAACGCCCGCAGCAAACAGGTGTCGCAGATGCTCGGCCGGCAGGACGACGGCAGCCGAGGCACATCCGCGAGCAGGCACGGTCCTCCCTCTCAGCTGGAACTACCCGACCTGAGCCCTTACTCGTGAATCCTCGTGCGGCCCAGGTCGCCGACCGTCCGACGTCGGCCCTGCGAGCCTGCCTCCCGGGCCCCGGAGCTACCAACGAGCTTCCGGCGAAGGGGCATTGCAGGTTGCGGCCGATACCATGATCGCTTCCTCGTCTCGACTTGGGGGGTCGATGCTGTCCCTGGCCGAATTCCTGCCGGACCAAGCGGCCGAAGAGGCCGTCGTGCGGGCGCTCGACGAGCTGCGCCGCGTCAGCACGATGCAGGGCAACCTGGACAGGCTGCAGGGTCCGGTCGCCGAGCTCGTCGCGAGACCCGACCCCAAGGCCGTCTACGCCCACCGCGATGCCGTGTGCGGTGAGCACTTCGTGATGCTGTACGCCGCGGAGACGGACTGCGTACCGCTGTTCCGGTTGCGGATCGAGGGGGTCGGCGACCGCGGCAAGCTGGAGTTCTACCTGGTGACCGCGGCGCGGATGGGCGCGGCCGGCGTCGTGCGTTACCTGGGGGCGCAGGGGGCCGACGTCAACGCCGCGGAGAACGACGGCAGGCACCGGCACACCGCGCTGCACTGGGCGGTGTACCAGAACCACCCCGATACGGTGGCCGCGTTGATCGCGCAGCCCGGCATCGACCTCGACCGCCTCGACGGACACGGCACGACCGCGCTCGACCTGGCCCTCTACCGGCCGCAGCGCATCGAGTCGGCGAAGCTGCTCACCTCGGCCGGCGCACACATCCGGCCCGACACGGTCGTCCAGGTCGCCCGCGACCACGACCTCGCAGCACTGGACCTCGTGCTGCGGCACGGAGCCGACCCGAACGCGTTCAGCCCGAAGACGGGCATCGCGCCGCTGCACGCCGCCGCCATGGCGTTCGGGGAGGACGTCGTACGCCGGCTCCTGCAGGCCGGCGCCGACCCGCTGCTCCCGACCCGGCGCAAGTTCAAGGCCTCGCGCGTCGAATACCCGCGCGGCGCCACCCCCGTCGACTACCTCGACCTGGCCGCCTCAGCCGCGAACGGGAGGGATCCCTTGTCATCGCGGACAACCGCGGCCGCCAAGGTAGGCGACCTTCTCACCCATGCCGCCGCCGACAATGCTCCGAAGCCTGCCGACCGGAGCGAGTGACGCCGTCGAATTCAAGCAGGACCGTTTGTCCAACGGTTCCGTGCGCCGGGCCGACCGGGACGAAGACCGAGTGCTCTACGCAGCCGGAAGCTTGGCCGTGGAGGGCTTGGCCTCCGGGCCCAGGCGGTCGGTCGCGGCCTTGATGTGCGGCGACTCGTACACCAGCCGTACCACCGGCAGCACCAGCGACGTCGACGTCCGCAGCATCCGCAGGCCGGCGGTCACCGCGACCTGCGGGATCGGCCGGTGGCCGTACATGTCGTGTGCCCACGAAGGCAGCGAGCCGTACGCGATCTCGGCGACCTGGCGCCACAGCAGCTCACGGCCCACCCACAAAATGGGCGGCACCGGCGGGCGACGCAGAAACTCCCACACCTCGTCCGCTTCAGGCGATCCGCCCAACGCCGGACGCACATCCTCGAAGTACTCGCGCATCCCGCTCGCCGACCCCGGCACCTCGTCCGGAGCCAGTCCCACCAGTTCGGCTGCGGCCCGCTGCTCCGCGAGATACCGGTCGACCTGCCCGTCGGTCAGCGGAAACCCCGCCCGGCGCACCACTTCGGCGTACGACACCACAGCCGCGCAATGCACCCACCGCAGCAAAGCCGTCTCGTCTATCCGGTACGACTGCCCCGTCGCCGGATCCACCGCCCGCAGGAACTGGTGGATCCGCCGCACGCGCGCCCCGGCCCGCTCGGCCTCGGCGCGCGTGCCGTACGTCGTCGTCCCGACAAAGTCCGCGGTACGGAAAAGCCGGCCCCACGGATCCTTCCGGAAGTCCGAGTTCTGCACGACGCCCCGCACGGCCCGCGGATGCAGGGCCTGGAGGTAGAGCGCACGCACACCCGCGACCCACATGGTCGGATCGGCATGCAATTGCCACGTCACCGAATCCGGACCGAACAGCCCGGTGGCACCCGCCGTGTCCTCGACCTTTGCGCCCTGCATCGCCGACCAGCCTCCCGAGTCTTCCCCCGTATAAGACTCTAAGACTTCTCAGGACGGTAGGAGATGACACCTCCGTCCTCCATCGTCAGTTCAAGGGTCAGCCCGTACTGGTCGGTCTTCAGCGCGTACGTGTACGTCTTGGCGGTCTTCTCGCCGTCCCGGTTGGTGAAGTTGCCGCTCTTGCTGCAGGTGTTCTGCATCGACGTCTTGACCTTGCTCGGCGTGAACACCAGCTTGTCCGCGCCGGGCGCCTTGATCTTGCCCGCCTGCTGCACGAACAACGACGTCGTGCAGCTGTAGACCGTCGACTGCAGCAGGCCGTCCTCGGTGAACGAGCCATCGGCCTTGATGACCAGCTTCGCGTTGTTCCCGCTCGCCGGGGCGTACGCGCCGGTGATCGCATCCTGGTACGAGAACCCCGACACCGAACCGTACGTCCAGGTCCCGACCAGCTCCTTCGGGAACGGCCCGCCCTTCACGTCCCCGCCGCCGCCCGTGCCCGCGTCGCCCAGCAGCGGCCCGCCGCCGTTGCCGTCGCCGTCCTTCTGGCAACCGACCAGAACCGAGGTCAGCAACGCGGCGCCTATGACAACCGCACCGGACTTGCGCATGCGCATGCTCGCGCCCATTTGTGGTCTCCCCCCACATGTCGACTGCGCACCCCAAGGTCCCCCCAGACAACCCGCGGACCAGCTCTCGGCCGGCGGGTCGGTACGCAACGCCCCTTACGTTAGCGGCTCTTCCTGCAGGTTCCAGCCCCGCGTACACGCCTGTGACAGAACACTGACGGCCCTGACGAGGTCGCCCGGCACGCCGGATCCCCGGTCCTCCCGCAGAAATGCAGAAAGCCCGCCCGGGAACCCCGAGCGGGCTTTCTGCCAAAAACAAGAAGGCCCCTCCCGAAAGGGAGGGGCCTTCTCAAGTTGATTCCGGCGGCGTCCTACTCTCCCACACCCCTTCGAGTGCAGTACCATCGGCGCTGAAGAGCTTAGCTTCCGGGTTCGGAATGGGACCGGGCGTTTCCTCTTCGCCATGACCACCGGAAACCTGTCG
>NZ_JAKFHA010000074.1 GCF_021502675.1 Yinghuangia soli | reverse complement strand
GGGGTCCACTTGAACGACGACTTCGAGATGGTGCCGCCGGTGTCCGAGGTGAAGTCGGACGTCTTGGCGGTCAGCGACCAGCCCTTGGTCGAACCACGGAAGTCCTGGATCGCGACGGTGTTCAGCACACCGGTCATCGTCTGGGGCTTACCGTTGATCGTGATCGGCGACAGCGTCACACCCGCACTGGCCTGCTGCATCGCCAGCGGACCCGGGAGAACGTCACCCGTGGGCAGGATGAAGGGATCCGGGCCGACGACGTCGACACGGAAGGGGACTTGGGTCAACTGCACCCCGCCGTTCGACGCCCCGATCGCGGTGGTCGAGGGATCGGTGACGGTCAGGACCCCGTTGACGACGCCGTCCGCCGGGACCGGGATGTCGACGCGGTCACCGGTCGGACCGCCGGCGCCGATGCCGTAGAACGACACAGTGCCGCCAGGCGTGAAGTTGCGCCCGCGCACGGTGACATCGGTCGGCAGGACCCCGTGGGTCGGAGAGATCTGGTCGACGATCGGCGGCAGCGGGACGTTCTCGACCGGGAGGCCGATCACGGGCGGATTGAGCCCTCCCGGCGTGCAGACCACGTCGCCCAGGTCAGTGCCGGCCGCAACTGTGTGGTTCCGCAGTTCCACCCAGGTCAGCTGGACTTGGGCGCCCGGCATGGCACTGGCCGGGATGGTGAAGTCCACCTCGAACGGGTCGGCGTCGATCGGGCCGGCCGGCAGCGGATCGAAGGTCCTCGAGACCGTCCACTCCACCGGGCCGGTCGCCGCACCGGACATCATGAATTTGAAGGTGCTGGTCACGGTGACCTGCGACAGCGGGAAGGGGCTGCCGACCGGGCTCGTGCCCGGATCCACGGAGAGACGCACGGTCTCACCCGGGGCGTACGGGGAGGTGCCGGTCAGGTCGGAGACCGTGAGAGGCATCGGGCTGGTCTTGGTGCCGACCGGCAGCGGTGCCACACAGGTCACCGGCGGCGTCACCGTACCCGCGGATGCCGCAGGGGCCAGGGCGACCAGGCCGAACGCACCGACCGCGGTGGCGGGGGCAACGGCCAATAGCCTCTTGGCTGTTCTGAACACGAGGAAGTGCCTCCCTTCCAGGGGCTGCTGCCGCCGCCGGGGAGCGGGGCAGTCGAACACCGCACCGGGAAGAGACGTACGTGCCGACACGATCTCCGGCTCCCCCGATGCCGTTCCGTGCACTGGAACTCGTTCTTTTTCAAACGAGTGACTTATTCCGCCATGCGCGACAGGTAAAGTCAAGGCAATTTCAAGGGAGTTCGCGGGAAAACGCCTGCGGCGCACTGCCGTTGACAGTGCGCCGCAAAATCTCGGCAAAGCCGCCCGGTCGGGTCCGGGCCGGAATTTCCCGGGTCAGTCGTCCTCGGTGTGCCGGCGCCAGGACATGAGCATCGTGACCACGGCCATCATGAGGACCAGGGCCCCCGCGGCGATGGCGAAGATGGTCGCGCCGGACATGCCGCCCTCGTCCGAAGTCGACGCCGAGCCCTTGGGCTTGATGGTCGCGCTGGAGGGCTCCGGGGCGACCGGGGCCGTCGCGGTGGCGGTGCCGAAGACCGGGAGGTCGCTCGGCGGCGCCGGGACTGCCGTCTGCGGGCCGGCGGACTGGCCGCTCGGCTGCGCCGGGCCCTGCGCCGGGTTGAGCGGGGCGTCCTGCGCGGTCACCTTGACGACCACGGAGACGGGGACCGGCGCGATCGGCGTGCAGGTGGTGGTCTGCAGGCCGAAGGTGTGGGTGTTGGTGACCATCTTGCCCGGGGTCAGGGAGATGTCGCCCTTGGCCTCGATGGGGATGGTGAGTTCGCCCTCGTAGGGCGGCACCACGATCTGGTTCGGGGTGCCCGGGATGTCGACCAGCATCTGCGGGCCGAGCAGGCGCACGGTGCCGCTGGCGCCGCCGGACATCGTGAGGTCGATCGACGGGGTGAGCGGGGTGCCCGGCAGGGCGATGGGGCTGGTGGCGATGTTCGGGCCGAGGGTGACCCGGATCTTGACCTTGTCGCCCGGCCGCACGGCGGTCTCCGGGCCGTCCAGGCGGACCAACTGCTCCCCGGTCGCCGCGGGTTGCTCCAGCGGGAGCACGCAATGCACCTGCATGCTCACCTCGGTGCCGGCCAGCGCGGGCGGGGCCAGGCCAACCACCGACGCGGCAAGGGACGCCGACGTCAGTCCCAGGACGAACCCGGCTCTGGCTATGCGTCGAGCCATCGGATATCGGGGTCCCTTCATCGATGTACGCGTTGACCACAAGCCGGGTGCGGATCTTCCCGGACGCACAGTACGCGAAGGGTCCTCCGTCCGGGAGTGATCCCGGCCGGAGGACCCTGTCACCGCCTCTGCGTCTTCATGCCACTAGGCGCTCGGCCGGTGCCTCAGCCCCGCGCCTGCAGCCGGCGGCGGCGCCGCGGCAGCATCAGCAGCACGCCCACCGCGGCGAGCACCGCGGTGCCGGCCACCAGCGCGAAGGCGTTGACCGAGGTGCCGTCCGAACCGGTCTTGGCCAGGCCGCCGCCGGTCGCGGTCGAAGTGCCGCCGCCCGCCGGGGGCGTGCCCTTGTCACCGCTCGCCTTCATGGTCGCGGAGACCGCGGAGGACTTGACGGTGCAAGTCGTCTCCGACTTCAGCGGCAGGCCCTGCGGCACGGTCTTCAGCACCAGCGTGCCGGGGCTGAAGGTGAAGTCGCCGCCGCCCCACACCTCCCACTGCCCCTTCAGCGCGCCGGGCGCGGTGAGCGGCTGGCCGGGGTTGGCGGTCACCGTGAAGCCGTTCAGCGACGCCTTGGCGGTGCCCTTCTCCGTGCCGCCCTCGACGATGTCGACGGTGAGCTCGGCGGTCTCCACCGTCAGCTGCTGGTTCGCCGGGGTGATCGAGGGTGCGCTGCCGAGCTTGCCGTCCTTGAACTCGGCCAGGATGTCGACCTTGTCCTTGGCCTTCGCGGCGCTGGGCACGAGGATCTTGATGCCGAGCGTCTGCTCGCTGTCCGGGATCCCCGGGAAGGGCTTGCCGTCCACCAGCGTCTTGCACGCGTAGGAGACGCTGACTTCCTTGCCGTTCGGGTCGGTCACGACCGGGTCGTCGGCCTGCACGGTGTAGCCGGCCTCGGCCGACTTGCCGTCCGCGGTGGCCTTGACCTTGACGGTGCCCTTGTCCTTGACGACCAGGTCGATCGCGAAGGTGCCGTCCGCCTTGACCTTGCCGGTCGCCTTGTCGTCGGTGGTGCTGCCGTCGGCCTTCACGCCCACGATGTCCACGGCCGCGTCGGCGGTGAAGTTCGTGCCCTTGACCGTGGTCTTGTCACCGGACTTGCCGGTCGCCGGGTCGGCGGTGATCGTCGGCTTCGGCTGCTCCGGGGCCTTCACGAGCAGCTTGGTCTTCTGCTGCTTGGTGCCGTCGCTGACCTGCACCTGGTACTCGCCCGCCACGACCGAGTCGGCCAGCACGGCCTTGCCGGACAGCTTGCCCTCGGCGTCGGTCTTGAGCGTGTCGCTCTTGAACTTCGCCTCGTCGCAGTTGTTGCCGTCCTTGTCGCACAGCGACGGCTTGGCGTCGGCGACGCTCGCCGTCCAGTTCACGCCGTCCAGCGCGATCTCGCCCTTGGGCGCGACGGTGTTCGGCGTGGCGGCCAGCGTCACGGTGCCGGCCGGGACCTCCTTGACCTGTACGGAGAACACGACACCGTTGTTGTCGCCCGGGGTGCACGGCACGTTGCCGAAGTCGGTGCCGTCCGACACCGTCTTGTTGATCAGGTCTTTCCAGGTGAGCTTGAGTTCCTGGCCCGCGGTGGCGTTCGCCGGGACGGTCAATTGGACGTCGAACGGGTCGGCATCGATCTGGCCGGTCGGCAGCGGGTCCATGTACTTCTGGACGACCCACTCGACCGGACCGGTCGCGGCACCCGACAGCTCGAACTTGAAGGTGCTGGTCAGGTCGACCTTGGGCAGCGGGAACGGGCTGCCGATCGGGCTCAGGCCCGGGTCGACCGTGAGCGCGAGCGTCGACCCCGGGAGGACGGGGTCGGCGGCGCCGGTGACCGTCATCTTCATCGGGGCGGTCTTCGTCCCGATGGGGGCGGGTGCGACACAGGTGACCTGCGGCTCCACCGTGCCCGCCGAGGCGGCCGGCGCCATCAGCACCAGGCCGGTGGCCCCGAGCGCGGTGGCGCCCAGGGCCGCAGCGGTCTTGCGGTATCTGGTGATCATCAGTCGGAGCTCTCCTTGTCCGGACACGGACCGTGCCGGCAGCCGCGGGCCGCCGGGGGGAACGGTTGGGTCGTGCGGACCGCAGCGCTCGGCCACGGCAGTCGGAGCGCGCCGCACCGGCGCATCAGGCCGTCATCCGGCCTCTCTGCGGCGCCGGACGACGGGGTTCGTGATGAGCACGGCGATGGCACCGAGAGTGGCGGTGCCGGCGAGCATGGCGACCGCGGTGACCCCGGCCTTGTCGCCGCCGGTGGGGGCCAGGCCGCCGCCGGTGGTGGTCGAGGAGCCGCCCGTCGTGGTGGTGGCGGTCGTGGTGGTCGCCGTGGTCGTGGTCGCGTCCTGCTTGACCCCGGCGTTGACGTTCTGCTCCAGCACGGTGGTCGCCGGGCTCGGAGTCCCGGTGGTCGGCACGGCCGCCGCCTTGTCGGCCGCCTTCACGGTCAGCACGGGTTCGCCGAGCTTGTCCGGTGCGCAGTCCAGGCGCAGCAGCCCGCCCGAGGCGTCGGCCAGCTGCACGGAGAGGCTGCGCAGCGTGATCGACCACGAACCGGCCTTGTCCACCGGGAGTTTGCCGGTCAGTGCGCCGGCCTCGCGGATCTTCTTGTCGGCCTCGATGGGCACGTTGCCGGTCGGGGACTCCAGTTGGAGCGTCCCGACCTGGCTGCCTCCGGTGACCGCGAACGTCAGCCGGGTGCCTTGGTACGTGGCCGCGGCACCCGAAGAGGCGTTCGCCACCACGCCGTTCTTGAAGGTCGCCGAGATGTCGGCGGAGCCGCCCGGCTCGATCGTCTCCGGTGCGGTCAGCTTCAGGTCGAAGGTGAGCGCCTGGGTCTGGCCCGCCTCGCCGCCGACGCCCACGCACAGCAGCGCCGCGGACACGTCCTTCGAGGTGTCCGCGGCGAGGGCGGTCGGGCCTGCGGCTGCGGCGGTCCCCGCCAAGAGCAGGGTGGATCCCAACACCGTGAGGGTCCTGCCCGGTCCTCTCATGAGGCTGCGGTCTCCCTTCTCCGGGCGGCGTGCGCCCTTGTCGTCCGTCGGTTCCGGATCCGCGGATCCGGAGGAAGTCTCAGGTGAGCGTCAAGAGCAGGACGCTCGTGTAGTCCTCCGGCGCCGCAGCGGCGACCGGCACGCGCATGGTGAAATCCGCGCCCACGTCGAACCGGCCACCGGTGACCGTGTCGAGCGACGGGGTCGAGCAGAGCAGGGCGGTGCGGCTCATGGCCGCCTCGGATCCGGTGACCACCTTGCTGGGGTAGGGCTCGCTGCCCGGCGCCGGGCGGCAGAACGGCTTCCATTCGAGCCGGTCCGCGCTGATCCGGGTGCCGTCCCGGGCCACGAAGTCCGACATGGTGGCGGTGAGCGACCAGCCGGACCGCGAACCGCGGTAGTCCTCGACGATCAGCGGGTCGAGCTTGCCCCAGGCGACGCCGAGCAGCGTGTTCACCTGGAGGCGGCCCTGGCCGGTCCCCGGGGTCCGGGGGTTCACGGTGAGCTGGCCGGGTCGCAGCCAGGCACCGACGGCCTGTCCGGGGTCGGGTGAACCGGGGTCCACCGCCCCCGGGTTCTGGATCCGGGTGTCGTACTGAAGCCCCGGGGTCCCGGGGTCACCGGTTCCCGTGCCGTCGGTCGGCGAACCGGTGGGCGAGGGCTGCGCGGGGGACGGCGGGCCGGACGGCGGCGCCGAAGGCGGGGCGTCGATCGCGACCGGCGAGGCGGCCCGGGGGCCTTCGACCTCGCCGCAGTAGGTGTCGTCGCAGTGCACCCCGGAAGCCAGGAACAGCGCCACGACCACGCCGATGCCGACCGCGATCAGCACCAGCAACCCGGTCCCCCTTCCGGGCAGTTCGGCCATCTGCCTCACTCCCCGTCCGACGGATTCCAGGCCAGTCCCCTGGCGACGTCGTCCGGACGCACCAGCCGGCGCGCCGCGGATCCGGGGTCGGCCGCGCCGTCCGCCGGCTCCGGCGGACCGGCCGGGGCGGCATCCGCTGCCGGGCCGGCCTCCAGGGCGCGCGGCGCGAGGTCGGGGGCCGAGAGGGTGCCGTACGGCTCGGGGTGACCGGTCGGCGGTCCGGCGAACAGCGGCCCGGAGACGACCACCGTCTCGTCGACGCTGCGCAGCGGGACGCCGCCGCCGAGCCGCGGCGCACCGGCCGCGACGAGCACCCCGGCGGGCTGCTCGGCCGCGGCGGCGGGCCGGCCGGCCTTGCCGGCCTCGTCCGCTTTGGCGCCCAGCGCGTCGGACATGCCGAGCGGCACACCGACTTCGCGGTCGCGCTCGGCGGCGCGCTCGTCGCGGTGGAGCCGCACGGCGTGCACGACCGAACTGCCCAGCCGCCACACGGTCAGCGGCACGACGACCACGAGGAGGGCGAAGAAGAGGTAGACGCCCCACGGGCGTTTGACGTTCAGGGCCTGCTCGTCGACCACCTGGTCGCCGTACATGACGCGGTAGACGAAGCGCCCGTGCTGGCGCGGTTTCAGCTCGAGGTCGAGCGAGATGACCGCCTTGGCGCCGGGCGCGATGGTGCCGTTCCACGCCACTTCGCGCCAGCGCGCGGCGTACACGCCCTCGTAGGTGCCGATCTTGAAGGTCGGCTTGACGATGGGCGACTGGCCCATGTTCGCGACGCTGATCTCGAAGCGCCGGGTCACCGGCGAGCCGAACCAGGTGAACACGGTGTCCTTGCCGGCCATCCAGCTGTCGATGAAGACCAGCCGGCCGGGGGTCAGCACGTTCGCGGGGAGGGGGGCCATGGCGGCCCCCTCGATCTCGATCGGCGTGTTGCGTTCGAGGACGCCGCCGGTGACCGTGACCGCGCGCACCACGCACGGGCAGGGCTTGGGCGGTGCGGTGACCTTGATGCGCGCGGACATCGAGCCGTCGGCGGCCACCGTGATGCTGGTGGACGCGGTCTGGGCGCAGGTGTTGGAGCCGCCGAGGGCGTTCTGGCCGCACACCGCGACCTGCACCAGCGATCCCGGGATCCAGCCGGTGCCCTGCACCTTGAGGAACTGGTCGAGCTTCACCGCGGCCGGTTCGAGGGTGATCTTCGCGGCGTCCGGGTCGGCGGCCGCGAGCACGGGGGCCGAGGCAGGCGAGGACGCCGGAGCCGCGCCGGCTCCGGCGGGCAGGCCGATGAGGACGAGCACACCGAGCAGCGCGGGTACCAGCGCCCGGAAGACAGCACTCCGCGATCCCCGGCGCGGCCGGCCGGTGGCCGGGCGCTCCGGGGATCGCGGGTGGTTCGGATGGCGCCGCATCAGTCGGCATCCCCCGGGGAATCGGCGGATTCCGGCGCGGCCGAGCGGCCGCCCGTACCGGCGGCGACCGGCTCGGTCGCGGGCTTCTCGGGAGCCGGGGCCGGCTCCGCCTCGGCGCCGTTCGGCGCACCGCCCGGACCCGCCGCATTGCCGTCGCCGCTGCCGTCCTTGCCCTTGGGGCGGCGGAAGTACTGCCAGGCGAGGCCTGCGCCGATCAGCAGCACGGCCAGGACGAGCAGGGCGGGCCACGGGACCGCGGTGTACGACGTCGACGACTTGCTGACGAGGCCGTCCTCGGCGGTCGCCTTGATCTTGACCGTGACGCGGTCGAAGCGCGGTGCGGAGTTCCATTCCTGGCGCATCTCGACGGACTGGCCGGGCATCAGCTCGACCGGGATCTCGTCGCCTGCCGGGTGCTTCATCAGGCTGCGGCCGAACAGGCCGGTCGCCTCCACGTCGAAGCGCGGGCGGACGATGATGTTGCCGCGGTTGACGATCGTGTAGTGGATCGTGGCCTTGCCGGTGCCGAAGAACGCGTTGGCGTCGCGCTCGATCCGGACGTTCTCGATGTTCATCCCCGGCACGATGTTGCCGGCCACGCGGAGGTAGACACGCGCGCCGATCTGCCGCTGGACGTTGATCTGGATGTCGCCCTCTTGCTTGGTGCCCTCGATGGCGTTGTTCAGCGCCACGACGCCGCCGATGTGGTCGCCGGGACGCGCATTCGCCGGGATGGTGATGCTGAACGGCACCTGGGCGCGCTGGCCGGGCTGCAAGGTGAGGGTGCGCTGCGATTCGGGGATCTGGATCCACGCACCGACCTCGTCGCGCGGGTCCTCGGCACGGTCGAGCGCGAAGCCGCCGTCGCGCGGCGTGTTGGTGGCGTCAGAGCCGAAGAGCGTGAAGGTGATGGCCTTCTGGCTGGTGTTCGCGACGATCGCGACGTCCTGGATCGTGGTGCCGGGCGCGCCTTCCAGGAAGAAGTAGCGGCGCGAGTTCTGGGTGGTCCCGTCCGGTACCAGCGGGTCGATCGACCATTCGCCATTGCCGACCGCCGCGGCGGGTTGCGCGGGCAGGACCAGGAACAGAGTGCCCATCATCATGAAGACCGCGGACAGGGCGCCGGATATCCGGCGGAGCCCGCCGCGGGAATGCCCGCGCGGTGCTCTGGTGCGGCGAATCGACGCGACCTTCATGGGGGTTCTCCTGCGGTTCGGGATCGGCGTGGACGGCGCGGCCCTCGGGAGCGGACCTCGGGAACGCGCAGCGCCGAAACGGCGCTCTGTCTGCGGGTGTTGCGGCATTTCAGGCGGTGTCTCGGCGGTCGCGGAGTGGGTGGAACGGGCCGGCTGCCCGCCCCACCCTCCGCTCTGCGCCGATCCGCAGCGGCAGCGGTGCCGCGGGTCGGGCGACGGTGGATTCCG
>NZ_JAKFHA010000073.1 GCF_021502675.1 Yinghuangia soli | reverse complement strand
CGCGTGCCGGCCGCGGAGCCCGCCGCGGCGGCACCCGAGCCCGGCGCCGCGGCCGCACCCGCAGCCGCGCCCGGCGGGACCGCCGACCCCCGCACCGGCCCGGCCGCGGAACCGGACGCCGACTCCGCACCGGTCCGCTCGGTACACGAAACCGCGTCCCGCATGGGGGCATTCGCCCGCGGCACCCGGTCCGGCCGGGCCGCCGTGCAGGGCGCTCCGGAATCCGGCGGCGCGCCCGAGACCACCGGACCGCGCGAACGCGGCAGCGATGGCGACGATCAGGACAAGGGGATCGCACAGTCATGAACGAGCACGGTGAGAACGAGCTTGGCTGGATGCTCGACGAGGCCCTGAAGGTCCCCGAGGCGCGGCACGCCATCCTGCTGTCCGCGGACGGGATGCTGCGGGCGCACTCGCGCGGCATCGACCGCGACGAGGCGGACCGGCAGGCCGCCGCGCTGTCCGGCCTCCAGTCGATCAGCCGCAGCACCTCGGAGTTCGCCGGTCCGGCGGAGACCCCGTGGCGGCAGACCCTCGTCGAGTTCGACGGCGGGTACGTGTTCCTGGTCGCGGCCGGCCCCGGCGCCTACCTGTCCGTCTCGGCGTCCGAGAACGTGGACATGGAGGCGGTCACCTACGCCATGCAGAAGCTGGTCGACCGGCTCGGCAAGGAATTGACCAGTCCCCCGCGGCAGAACACGGGCAGCCGGACATGAGTCGGCGCAGTCCGGGCCCGGGGGCCGGATCCGCCGACTCATCGGACGCCGCGGGCGCGGGTCCGTCCCGCGCCGCCGCGCCGGGCGGCCGCGGCCGCGGCAAGGGCCTGGTCCGGCCGTACGTCGTCACCGACGGCCGCGCGCACCCCAGCCGCAACACGTTCGACCTGGTCACCCTGGTCTTCGCACCCGGCGACCGGCCGCTGACCGGGCTCAGCCCGGAGAAGCGCCGGCTCGTCGAACTCTGCAGCCCGGGTTCGCTGTCCGTGGCCGAGGTCGCGGTCCATCTTGCGCTCCCGGTGAGCGTCACGAAGGTGCTGCTGGCGGATCTCGTGGATTCCGGGCACATCCTGACGCGCACCCCCATCCCGGCGGCCGAGCTTCCGGCGGCCCAGTTGCTCCAGGAGGTCCTTGATGGACTCCGCGCTCGCCTCTGACGCCCGCACCGGCGCGCAGGGCAGCGGTGCCGTCTACCTGCGCCCCAGTGTGCGCACGTCCGTGAAACTCCTCGTGGTGGGGCACTTCGCGGTCGGCAAGACGACGTTCGTGGGCACGCTGTCGGAGATCCGGCCGCTGCACACCGAGGAGAAGATGACGCAGGCCGGCGCCCTCGTCGACGACCTGGACGGCGTCCCGGACAAGACGACCACCACGGTCGCGATGGACTTCGGCCGGCTCACCCTCAACGACCACCTGGTCCTGTACTTGTTCGGCGCGCCCGGGCAGCAGCGCTTCACGCGCCTGTGGCAGGACATGACCAAGGGCGCGCTCGGCGCCCTGGTGCTCGCCGACACGCGGCGCCTGGACCAGTCGTTCGAGGTCATGGGGCTGCTCGAGGAGCACGGCCTGCCGTACGCGGTGGCCATGAACCACTTCCCCGACTCGCCGCGCCACTCCGATGCGGAGATCCGCGAGGCGCTCGACCTGCTGCCCGAGACGCCGCTGGTGACCTGCGACGCCCGCGACCGGCGGTCGTCGACCGAGGCGCTCATCGCTCTCGTGCAGTACCTCCTCTCCCGCACCGCGACCGGCCAGGAGCCCCCGCGTTGACCAGTTCCCCTTCCCAGGACGGCATACCGCCCGGCAGCGAAGCCGGGGCCGCCGTGCCGCCGCCCGGCTGCCCGGCCCACGGCCTGACCGGAGTCCCCCTGTACGGCCAGGAGTTCGCCGACGACCCGGGGCCGGTGTACGAGCGCCTGCGGCGCGACCATGGCGCGGTGGCACCGGTGCTGCTCGACCCGCACGTCGAGGCGTCCCTCGTGCTGTCGTACGAGGCGGCCCTGCAACTGCTGCGCAGCCCGGAGTCGTTCGGCAAGGACCCGCGCCGCTGGAAGGCGGTCGCGGACGGCCGGATCGCACCCGACAACCCAGTGCTGCCGATGATGGGCTACCGGCCCAACGCGCTGTTCACCGACGGTGCCGAGCACGCCCGCTACCGGTCCGCGATCACCGACAGCCTGGACCGGATCGACCCGAACGTGCTGCGCGGGTACGTGGAGCGCAGCTCCGACCGGCTGATCGACGGCTTCGCCCCGGACGGCAAGGTCGACCTGCGCCGCGAGTACGCGCTCGCCCTCCCGCTGCTGGTCTTCATGGAGATGTTCGGCTGCCCGCCGGACACCGCCGACAAGCTGGTCCGCGGCATGTCGGGCATCTTCGACGTGGTCGATGCGGAGAACGCCAACGCGCTGCTCTTCGAGGGCATGCTGGAGCTGGTGGCGCTCAAGCGCGGCACGCCGGGTGCGGACGTGACGTCCTGGCTGATGGCGCACCCGGTCGGGCTGTCCGACGAGGAGATGATCCACCAGCTCGTACTGCTGATGGGGGCGGGCACCGAGCCGCAGCAGAACCTCATCTCCAACGGCCTGCGGCTGCTGCTGTCCGACGACCGGTTCGCGGGCAGCCTGTCCGGCGGCAGCATGCCGATCGACGACGCGCTCGACGAAGTCCTGTGGTCCGACCCGCCGATGGCGAACTACGGCGTGCATTTCCCGCTGCGGGACATCGACTTGGCCGGGGTACGGCTGCGCGAGGGCGAGCCGGTGGTGGTGAGCTTCGCGGCCGCCAACAACGACCCGGCACTGGCCGCGGACCACCGGATCGGCAACCGCGCGCACCTGGCGTGGAGCGCAGGGCCGCACACCTGTCCGGCGAAGGACGCCGCGCGGCTCATCGCGGCGGTCGCCATCGAGCGCCTGCTCGACCGCCTCCCGGACCTCGAACTGTCCGTCCCGGCCGAGCAACTGCGCTGGCGTCCCGGTCCGTTCCACCGGGCGCTCGCCGAACTTCCGGTGGTCTTCCCGCCGGTCCCGGCCGGACCGGCCGCTCCCCCGGTCCCGCCGGCCGCACCGTCCGGTGCGGTGCCCGCTTCCCCCCGCCCGGTTCCTCCGGTTCCGTCACCATCCGAACCACAACTTGGAGAACGCACGTGGCCGAGCAGCCCAGCGCCTACGTCATCGACCCGACCGGAAGCGACCTCCACGGCGAGAACGCCAGGCTCCGCGCCCGAGGGCCGGCGACGCTGGTGGTCCTCCCTGGCGGTGTGGAGGCGTGGTCGGTCAACGACCAGGCCCTGATCAAGGACCTGCTGACCGATCCGCGGGTCTCGAAGGACACCCGGCAGCACTGGCCGGCCTGGATCAACGGCGAGATCCCGGCGGACTGGCCGCTGCAGATCTGGGTCTCGGTGCAGAACATGTTCACCGCGTACGGGGTGGACCACAAGCGGCTGCGCAGGCTGGTGTCGAAGGCCTTCACGGCCCGCCGCACGGCCGCGCTGCAGCCGCGGATCGAGGAACTGACGTCCGGTCTGCTGGACGCGCTGGCGGCCACGCCGGCCGGCGAAGCGGCGGACCTGCGCAAGGACTTCGCGTACCCCCTGCCGATCAACGTGATCTGCGAGCTGTTCGGGGTGCCGGAAAGCGCGCAGCCCGAACTGCACGCGGGCGTCGACACGATCTTCCGGACCACCGCGACCCCGGAGGACATGCAGACCGCGATGGTCCAGATCTACGGGGTGCTGACCGCGCTGGTCGCCGACAAGCGCGAGAACCCGGGCGACGACATCACGTCCGTGCTGATCGCGGCGCGCGACGACGAAGGCGACGGGGAGGGCGGCGCGGCCGCGCTCAGTGAGAGCGAGCTGATCGACACGCTGCTGCTGGTGCTGTCGGCCGGCCACGAGACGACCGTCAACCTGCTCGACAACGCGATCCACGCGCTGCTGACCCGGCCCGACCAGCTTGCGCTGGTGCGTTCCGGCGCGGCGTCGTGGGACGACGTCATCGAGGAGACGCTGCGCGCCGAGGCGCCGGTGGCCAACCTGCCGCTGCGCTACGCGGTCGAGGACATCGAGGTCGGCAACGGCGTGGTGATCAAGAAGGGCGACCCGATCCTGGTCGCGTACGGCGCCGCGGGCCGCGACCCCAAGGTGCACGGTGCGGACGCGGACACGTTCGACGTGACCCGCGCGGACAAGGACCACCTCGCGTTCGGGCACGGTGCGCACTTCTGCCTGGGCGCGCCGCTCGCCCGGCTGGAGGCGCGCATCGCGCTGCCCGCGCTGTTCGAGCGCTTCCCGGACCTCGCACTCGCGGTGCCGGCCGGCGAGCTGGAGCCGATGGAGTCGTTCATCTCCAACGGCCACAAGGCACTGCCGGTGCGTCTGAAGTAGGCGAGCGCGGCACTACGCAGCGCGACGAGAGGGCTCCCACTCCGGTGGGAGCCCTCTTTCGCGTTCGCGTGTCCAGGGGGAAAGTGGTTGCCAGACGCAACCGTATGTGATGTCAGACACAGCACTATGCGGCTGTTGCACAGCGACACCCGTGTGACCTGGGCTTTGGGTCGCTTTAGGTCCGATTGGGGACCATTTTCAGGTTTACAAATCGATAAGCGATGACCCAAGATCATGACTCGCCGGGTTCGGGGCCCGTGCTTCCACGCCTTCCGGAGATGGAGCCATGCCCCCCACCGACGTGCTTCGGCACGCCCAGACGCAGCCCGGCCGCACCGTCGTGCTCCCCGGTCCGCGGCCTTCGGTGGCCCCCGCGCCGGCTGCCGCAGCCGGCCCCGCGAAGACCCGGTTCCGGTTCACGCCGCAGCGCCGCCGCCGCCGCTCGATGCCGGCCGCCGACCCGGCGTACATGCGCATTACCGCACTGGTCCCGGCGCACAACGAGGAAGCCCAGATAGCGGAGACCATCGAGTCGCTGCTGCTGCAGAAGCGCCCGCCCGAGCGCATCATCGTGATCGCCGACAACTGCACCGACCGCACTGTCGAGACAGCCCGCAGCCTCGGTGTCGAGGTGTACGAGACGGTCGGCAACCGGCACAAGAAGGCCGGCGGCCTCAACCAGGTCCTCGACCGGCTGCTGCCCTCGCTCGGCCCGGACGACGCGGTCCTCGTGATGGACGCCGACTCCACGCTCGCCCCCGAGTTCCTCGACCACGGCCTGGAGACGCTGGCCACCGGCCGGTACGCCGCGGTCGGCGGCACCTTCACCGGCAAGCCCGGCGGCGGATTCGTGGGCATGCTGCAGCGCAACGAATACGCCCGGTACGCCCGCGACGTCGAGCGCCTGAAGGGCCGCGCCCTCGTCCTCACCGGCACCGCCACGCTCTTCCGGGCCCTGACCCTGCAGGAGGTCGTGGCCGCCCGCAGCACCGGCGAACTGCCCGGCGAAGCCCAGGTCTACGACACCCGGGTGCTCACCGAGGACAACGAACTCACCCTCGCCATCCTGCACTCGGGGCTGCGCATCATCTGCCCGCCGCAGTGCACGCTGCAGACCGAGGTCATGGAGACCTGGCGCGATCTGTTCAACCAGCGGCTGCGCTGGAAGCGCGGCGCCCTGGAGAACCTCACCGACTACGGCTGGACCGCGGTCACCCGCGCCTACTGGGGCCGCCAACTGCTGTCCCTGGTCGGCCTGCTGGTGATCAGCATCTACCTGAGCTCGGTCCTGCTGTCCCTGGTCCTCACCGGCGGCCTGGTGATCAAGCCGCTGTGGATGACCGTGACCCTCATCTTCGCGACCGAGCGCTGCGTCACCGTGCGCAGACGCGGCTGGAAGCAGATGGTCCTGGGGTCGCTGATCGTGGTCGAGATGGTCTTCGACCTCTACCTCCAGGCAGCCCAGGCGAAGGCGTTCTGGGATGCCGCCCGCAACAAGGAAAGGAAGTGGTGAAGATGTACAACGCCGGTACCGGAGTCGCAGCCACGGGCACCGCCGGGGTGCTCGCGTCCACCGGCGCGAACGTCATGTGGGCGCTGATCGCGGCGTTCACGCTGTTCAGCGCCGGCCTGGCGCTCAAGCGGATCGCGCCCGCGCGCAACTCCCGCTGACCCCGGCGATGCCAGGGAGACATGCCGCCCCGAAGCGGCCCGGACCGAAGCGCCGCCTGATCGCGGTGCTCGCCTTCGCCGGGCTGGCCGCCGCGGTACCGGCGCCCGCCCACGCCGCACCGCAGACCCCGGAGACCCCGGAGGCAGCGGTCGGCCAGTGCAGCGCCGGGTACGCGGGCATCTCGTTCGACGACGGCCCCACCCCGCTCACGTCCGCGTACGTCCAGGCGCTCGCGGACGCCGGGTGGACCCGTGCCACGTTCTTCCTGACGGGTGCGCACGCACTCGACATGCCGGACGCGGTAAGGGAATTGGCCGCGTACGGGCACTGGATCGGGAACCACTCGTACTCCCACCCGTTCCTCGACGAGGCGGGCGAGCCCGGGGCGTTCGACGAGTTGCTCGGCACGAACCAGATCATCGAGTCGATGACCGGGTCCGCGCCGGTGCTGTTCCGCCCGCCCTTCGGCCGCACCACACCGCAGATCCGCGAGGACGCGCGCGTGCTGGGCATGACCGAAGCGCTCTGGACGGTCGACTCGTTCGACTACACCGGGATCGGCACCGACGAGATCGTGGCCAACGCGCTCACCGTCGAACCCGGCGGCGTGATCCTGCTGCACGACGGCTACGAGACGACCCTCGCGGCCATCCCGCGGATCGTCCAGGGGCTCGCCGACCGCGGGCTCTGCGCCGGGAAGATCGTGCCGTCCGAGGCCCCTGTCCAGGCCTGGCCGGGCATGACGTACGACGCGGTCGCCGCGCACTGGTAAATGCACCGGTGAAGCCGACGTGCCGCCAGGGCACGGTCCCCGTTCGCGCGGGGGCCGTGCCCTGAATCGCGCCGGGACCCGCGCTCCGTGGCTAGTAATCGCCAATACCCGTGACGGACCTTTGAGTTGCGCATCTTGCGCAGGAGTTTCAGGGCCATGACGGGCGGACGAACCGCGCGCGAATCCTCAGGAGCGGAACGCGGTGTTAGGCGATGCGGGTGCCGATACGGATCCGGGTGCGGAGGGCTGGGGGCCACTGGCCGACGGCCCGGCGGGGCGCGTCCTGTACGCCGGCAGCGACCCCGCGGTGCTGCACCCGCTCCTCGACGAGCACTTCACCCCGCACGCCATGGACATCGTGGGACGCGGCCCCCTGGACGCCACGTTCCGGGCCCTGCACAGCGGCCGCGTCGCGGTGTACGACCTGGCATACGGCACCGATGTGGTGACCTCCCCCGGGCGCCCGCCGGACCGCTACGTCATCCGCATCGGCCACGAGGGCCGGGCCGCGCTCGACGTCGAGGGCCGCGCCACGCCGTTCTCGCCCAGCATCGTCAGCCCCGGCATGGCGGTGACCGCGCGCTGGGACGCCGACACGAGCGCCCGCTTCCTGTGCGTACCGCGGTCCGTGATGGACAAGGCGGTCCGCACCCGGCTCGGCGAATCCCCGGCCGGGCCGGTCGTCTTCAGGGCGCCGATCGACACCCGCCTGCCGGACGCCCGCGCCTGGCTCGCGCTGGCCCGGCAGTTCGCCCGGATGACCGGCAGCGGCCTGCTGGCCCGCTCGCCGCAGGCCACCGCGCACTACGAACAGGTCCTCATCCACGCGCTGCTGACCGCCCAGCCGCATTCGCTGGCCCGGCCGCTCGCCGAGCAGCCGCCGCGCGCCGCGGGTCCCAGTGTGCTGCGCCGGGCCACCGCGTACTGCGAGGAGAACGTCGCCGAGCCGATCTCGGTGGGCGACATCGCGACCGCGGCGCGGGTGAGCGTCCGCACGCTGCAGGCCGAGTTCCGCCGCCGGCTGGGCATGGGACCGCTGCGCTACCTGCGCGAACTGCGCCTCGCGGGGGCGCACGCCGACCTGCGGGCGGTCGCGGACGGCCGGGCCCAGGGCACCGTCGCGGAAATCGCGAACCGCTGGGGCTTCCCGCAGCGGCGGCACTTCACCACCATGTACACACGGACCTACGGCCGGCTGCCCTCCGAGACGCTCCGCCTGGACGCACCCCCGGCAAACCGGTGAACCATACCTATTGTGCAGCTCAGCGGCCCGGTGGATCTACGCCGAAGGCCCTCGGATTCCGCCGCGCGAAATCTCCACCATGGTCGTCATGCGCTTCTCCACGGACACCCTGGTCTCCCCTGCCCCGACGACGATCCCCGCCCCGGCGCCCGCGGACGAACCTGCCGACCGGCTGATCCCCCAGGCGAGCGCCTGGCTGCGCGGCCTCGCGCACAACCCGGCCGTACCCGCGCCGCTCCGCCGGCGGGTACGCGAACTGAGCGCAAAGAGCGTGGAGTTCCCGACCCGCGCGGTCACCGTCGCGGACCTGCGCGCGGCCGTGGCCGGCACCGCCGATGCGGACCGGCGGCGGGCACTGCTGCTGACGTCGGAGCTTCCCGCGGACCTGGACGCGGCGCTGTCCCGCGGCGCTGCGCCGGAACTCCGCTTCGCCACCGCCGCGGACGAGCGCACCCGCCTGCAGGTGCTGCGCTGGCTGCGCGGCGAACTCCGGCCGCGCCCGCCGCGCTTCGACGACGCCGGTCGGGAACTGCGCACGGCGGACGATGCGGAGGACGACTACATCCCGGAGCGCTGGAACCGGAAGGCCGGGCCGGCCTGGACCGTGAGCCGGTCGCAACTGGCCGTGGTGCAGGCCATGTACGCGCAGTGGGGCGACCCCCTGTGGTCGCGGATCCCCGAACACCCGTGGTTCGTCGACGTGAAGGGCCTGGCCCGCTTCGTCGGCCACGAACTCCCGTACGTCCGGCTCACCGCACTCGAGGACCCGCTGGTGACCGCCGCCGAGGTCGCGGCGCTCCTCACCGACGCGAGCCCGACACTGCGTTGGTGGGCGCGCCGCGACCGGCGGCTGCCG
>NZ_JAKFHA010000072.1 GCF_021502675.1 Yinghuangia soli | reverse complement strand
CGCCGCACAACGCCGCGAACGCGCCCGCGTCCGCAGCGAAAAGGGCGTCCGCTACGGCGGACGCCCCCTCACCCAAGCCGCCTAACCAACCGGCAACCCGGCGAACCTTTCCGGTCACAGCACTAGGGCCTCCGCCTGGTCGTACTACGCCCCTCAACGGGTTCCTCGAACCAACCGCGCGTCAGGCCCATTCCGTCGCCGACCGGGATGCGCTTGCCGTCGGCCTCCGCCTCCAGGACCACGTCGATGCGGTTCGCAATCGACCGGGCCAGGGGCGCGTCGTACTTGGCGACGACCAGCGCCAGCGCGGCGCTCAACTCCGCCGCCTGGGCCGGCGAGAGTCCGTGCGGCAACGCCACGAGCGTCGAGGAGCGGCCGGGAACCGAGTCCCCCATCACGCTCGTCAGCACGATCGGTCGCGGCTCGGTGCCGCGAACGAGCGTCAGTTCGGGCCCCAGGGCAACCGCGGTCACCGCGATGCGACCGGGCTCGAAGGGCGACAGGTCAGTGTTCAAAGCAATCCCAGGTGAGTAGGTCTCGGCGTCGGCAAGCGATCCGGCGCACGCGAACACGAAGCGGACGAGCAAGGGGGTGGTCGGGGCGGAGCACGCTGGGCGCGATCGGTCGCCGGCACGCTCCGCCCCTCCCGTCGCCTCGGGACGCGGTCCGAGGCGATCCCGGCGCTGCGGCGCCGGATCATCCTGCGGCGGCGCAGGGGCTGAGGGAGCCACCGCCGCAGGGAACTGTGGGCTCTAGCCGGTGGGCACTGCCGCCGCGATCATGCCGATGTGCTCGGTGAACTGGCGCCCCAGCGTCTCGACGTCTCGCGGGTCCAACAGCGCGGCCACCGCCGAGCCTTCGGCGAGCAACGTCGCAACACGGTCACGTACCGGGCGGAGACCGGACAGGGCGGCGATGCAGTTCATCGCGTGCGCCTCCGTGATGTCGAGAGCCATGGCGCCACGCGACTGGCCGGGATACGACGGCGGCAGGCAGAGCCGATAGTCGTACCCGGGTCGGTCACTCACCTCCACCCCGATCGGGGCCAGGGGCTCGACCGTCTCGCTCGGCTCGTAGGGCTGCACCCTGCAGAACACCGCACAGACGGCCTTGCAGCCTGCCCCTACCCGGACCTCCAACTCGTCGGCGGCCTGGGCGACGATCAGGAGACCGCGCCCACGTGTCGTGTTCGCGTCCACCCCAATCGGGTCGAACTGCGGCAGCCGATCGGGCACGCCGTCCAGGAGGGCGATCACGCATCGCCCCGGCTCCCAGCGAACAGTGATGACGAAGTCCTCCGACTCCTCGGCGTGTTGGACACAGTTCGTGGCCAGTTCGCTCACCACCAGGCGCGCCATGTCCTCGTCCAGTCCGCAACGAGCAGCCAACGGCCCCACCTGGTCCCGCGCCACCTTGACCGACGATTCGGCCGCCGGCAGCCGCCATGACCAGGTCAAGCACGCGGAATCCATCGACTCAAGCGCGGTGCTGTCCACTGCACCTCCTCCGGCGCGGGCTTCGAACGATGCTGCGTGTGCAGGAGGCCGGCACCGGGAATCAAGCCAGTGCAGTCGCCCTGCTCGGTTGGCTTTCAGTGAACTTTCCCTGGCTTTAGGGCGTCGGGTGCCACCAGCGGGTCCATTTCCATGCGGGGGGCCACGTTGGGGGGCCAGGATCGAAATCGCGACAGTCAGGACTCGTGGGGGCGGGCATGATGACACCAGACGGCATCGGCACCATGCTGAGAGATCACCGGGAAGCCGTCGGCCTCAGCCGCATGGACATGGCGCTGCTCTTACAAAACGCCCAAGGTGGCGCGTGGTTCGACGTTGAGAACTTGAAGCGTTGGGAAACCGAGCGCCGACTCCCCACGCCGCGGTGGCACTCACTACTCGCCGCGGCGTACGGGCGGGACGAACGGGAGATCGCCCACGCGGTGGCCAACTCCCGACGGTGGCGCAGGTCGCAGGAGGCGACCGGCGGGCAGGAGGATGAGAACGTGAAGCGACGACAGTTCCTCGGAGCTGCTGCCGCGGTGACAGGAACCGCAACCGGCATCGTGGCCCTACCCGGCATAGCCGAAGCACGAGACGACATCGACCGCGCGCTGTCCGACTCCACCTCGGGCGACCTCGCGTACCTGGAAGGCGCATTCGAGAACCACCGCGGCGGCTATCGAGGGCGCGCCCCTGACGATGTGCTCGCGATCATGTGCTCGGACCTCGGCCTCTTGGGCGAAGTCCTGGCCCGCCCACATCCGGCAGCCACACGCGCGGGGCTCGCTCGCTCGGCCGCCGGGATCACCGGCCTGGTCGCGATCATCCAGCACGACCGCGGCGACCAGCGCGACGCCCACGGCTGGTTCGCCACAGCCGAGCGGGCGGCCCGCGAATCCGGCGACCGACACATGCTCTCCTGGGTGCTCGCCAGGCACGCCATGGTCCCCCTCAACTACAAGGCGCCACGCGCCGCTGCCGACCTCGCCAGCCGCGCGAGGGCCGAGGCCGGACGCACACCCACGGCTGCCGCAGCTCTGGCCGCCGCGGTCGCTGCGCGCGCACTTGCCTCCGTCGGCGACCAACAAGGCGCACTCCGAGCGGTCGCCGACGCGCGGACCATCGCCGAGCGTCTGGCCCTCTCGGAGACTGCGGACACCTGGTTCGGCTACCCCGCGCAGAAGCACCACGTCCACCTGTCCCAGGCGTTCACCCTCATGGGTCGGACTCGCGACGCCAACGACGAGCAACAAGCCGCGCTTGCGCTCACACGCACGCCCTCAGTCATGACCCGCGCACTGCTGACTATCGACGCCGCGACCTGCATGAGCGCGGACGGCGATCACGACGGGGCGGCGGAACTCGCGGCGGGCGTCTGGGTCGGCCTGCCTCATGCGTATCGCGACGGCCTGGTGCGCACCCGCGTCAATTCCTTGCACAACCGGTTGAATGGACGCGCCTACGACCGGCTCGCCGAAGTTCTGAGTGCGTAGGTCTGACCCCGCCCCGCTCCCGCGTCCGGAACCCGCCCGTCCGGCAACGAAACGGTGCGCCGCCCCGGGCCGGCTCGCTACGCTGCCAGGGCAGGACCGTCCGACTCCGGAAGCCCGCCACCGGGCTCACCCGAAGGGCAGTTGACGCCATGCCGCGCAGGCGGATCGGTCCAGGGGCCGCGGCCGGTGCCTCGACGGTGTTCGCCTTCGCCGCCGGACTCCTGGCCAACCTCGCCACCGCGCAGTGGACCTGGACGATCGGCGCGGCCCTGCTCGTGCTGGTCGTGATGTGGGCGGGGCTGGAGGTCTGGAAGGCCAACGGCGGCCCGGCCGGCCCCACCCCGGCCGCCGCACCGCCTACCGGCTCGGCTGCCGTGGCCCCGGCCTCCGACGAGGCTCTTGCGACCCGGGTCCCGTGGATGGCGCCCCCGGCCGACGGGATCATCGAACGCCCCGAAATCGGGGCTGCCTTGCTGGCCGCGCTGCTGGCCCCCGAAGCCGGCGAGGTCAGCCTGGTCACCGCGCTGCGCGGCGCCGGAGGCTTCGGGAAGACGACACTCGCGGCCTGGGCCGCGCACCGTCCCGAACTGCGCACCCGCTTCCCGGGCGGACTGCTCTGGATCACCCTCGGGCAAGGCCTGCACGGCGCCGAACTCGCCGAGCGGATCAACGACCTCAGCGCCAGCCTCACCGGGATCCGGCCCAACCTCACCGATCCGGATGCGGCAGGGGCGGAACTCGGCCGACTTCTCGACCAGGCGGGCCGCCCGGTCCTGCTGGTGGTGGACGACCTCTGGGAGCCCGCACAGCTACGGCCGTTCCGGTACGGCGGCCGCTCCTGCACCCGGTTGATCACCACGCGTGTGGCCGCCGCGGTGCCCGACGGGGGCGTGCAGCTGTCCGTCGATGCGATGACCGGCGGACAAGCACGGCGCATGCTGACTGACCGGATCCCGGAGCTGACCCCGGAGGACGCCGACCGGATGGCCAACGCCGCAGGCTGCTGGCCGGTCCTCCTCCGGCTGCTGCACGGCGCCCTGCGGCAGCGCGTAGCCCGCGGACAACCCGTCACCGACGCGGCCCGGGACACCACGGCGAGCCTCGAACAGCACGGCCCCGCGGTATTCGACGCCGCGCGTCCCTCGCACCGGAGCCAAGCGGTGGCCGCCACGATCGACGCGAGCCTCGACCTGCTCCCGGACGAGGACCGCGAGCACTACCTGGACCTGGCGATCTTCCCCGAGGACGTCGACATCCCCGTCCAGGTACTCCGGCTGCTGTGGCCCGGAACCCACGTCGAACGCTGGTGCGAGGACGTCGCCGGACTGGGTCTGGTGGCCGACTACCGCCTCGACGCCCCCGGGCCGCGAGTCGTGTTGCACGACGTCGTGCGGGCCTACCTGTTGACCCGCCGCGGCCCCGACGAACACGCCGCAGCCCACCGCCGGTTGCTCGATGCCGCGGCCGGGCTCCTGGGCACGGCGGCAGCAGGCCGCGGCGCGTGGTGGCACCTGCCCGACGAGCAGGACTACCTGTGGCGCTACCTGGCCTACCACCTGGCGGCGGTCGGCCGACCGGACGAACTCGACGAACTGGTCGTCGATCTGCGCTGGGTGGAAGCCCGGACCCGGCGGGCCGGTTCCGTCGTCGGGGCCCTCGTCGACCTGCGCCGCACCGAGACCGACGTGCCGCGGATCCTCCGGCGGGTCCTCGAACAGTCGGCCCCGATCCTCGGGCCGGTCGACCCACCGGGAGCACTCGGCTCGACAATCCTCGGGCGCGTCACCGGTGTTCCGGGGCTGGACGCCGTCGCGACCGCCTACCGGGCGACGCTGCCCATACCCCGCCTCGAACCCGCCCGGCCCTACCCGGACCGCCCGGATCCGTCGCGCGCGCACCGTACCGGGCATCTCGGGCAGCAGACGAGTTGCGCCTTCTCGCCGGACGGCACCGAAATGCTGACCGCGAGCCTCGACGGCACCGCGCGCGTCTGGGACTTGGCCACGAGTACCGAGCGGCTGGTCCTCACCGGCCACGTCGGCGGCCTGTGGGCCTGCGCGTACTCGCCGGACGGCAGTTGGCTCGCCACCGCGAGCGACGACGGGACGGCGAGACTGTGGGACTCCGCGGAAGGCCGGGTCGCCAAGGTCCTGGCCGGACACGTCGGCCCGGTCCACGATTGCGCCTTCACCACCGACGGAACGGTCCTGGCCACGGTCGGCCACGACGGGACGGTCCGGCTGTGGCGGGTCGCGGACGGCAGCGAGATGGCAGTGCTCCGGGGACACTCGTCCCCGGTCTGGTCCTGCGCGCTGTCGGCCGACGGTTCGGCGCTGGCCACCGCCGACGACGACGGCGAGGTGCGCGTGTGGGACCTGCCGTCCGGCCGCGAACGGACGACCAGGGCCGACCTCGGTGAGCGGCTTCGGGATTGCGCGTTCCTGCCCGGTGGGGACCGCCTGGTCACCGTCGGGCGTCGCGGGCGGGTCGCGGTGTCGGACCTCGCCGCACATGCCGGTCCGCAGGTGCTTGCGAGCGTCGGGGACTGGCTGTGGAGTTGCGCGGTCTCCCCGGACGGGAGTCTCGTCGCGGCCGGCGACCAGCGCGGCGTGCTGCGGTTGTGGCGGACGTCCGACGGAACCGAAGCCCGCGTGATCAACGCGCAGATGGGGCAGATCCGCGGCTGCACGTTCTCCTCGGACGGCCGCCTGATCGCCACGGTCGGTCTCGACGAGGCTTGCCGGGTCTGGGACTTGGCGACCGGGGCGGAGACCGCCACGCTCACCGGGCAGACGCCGTTCGTGCACTGTGCGTTCTCCCGGGACGGGGCATGGCTGGCGACGACCGACCGCCGGACGGTCTACCTGCGGCATGCGGACGCCCACCACGGGCCGGGGAGCGGATCGGCGGCTTTCCGGGACGGCGTCCGAGGCACGGCCTTCTCGCCGGACGGCGGCACACTGGCGATCACCGGCCGCGACGGCCCGGTCCGCCTCCGCGCGGTGCCGGGCCTCGCGAGCAGTGGGGAACTGGCCGGCCACGACGGCGGCACCATCAGCTGCGCTTTCTCACCCGACGGGCGACTCATCGCCACGGCCGGTGCCGACGGCCTGGTACGGCTCTGGCGGACCGGCGACTTCGGCTGCGCGGGAACCCTGGCCGGGCACAGCGGGCGCGTGACCAACTGCGATTTCTCCCCTGACGGAACCCGGTTGGCGACGGTCGGCGCGGATGGCACGGTCCGCCTCTGGGACGTCGCCTCCGGGTCGGAGTACGCACTCTCGCGCGGCCACACCGACTCCACGAGCGAGTGCGCCTTCTCGCCCGACGGCTCCCGCATCGCGACGACCAGCGACGACGGAACCGTGCGGCTCTGGAAGGTCGCCGCCGGTCTCGAGCCCGAGCATGTGCTCGACGCCCATGTCGGATGGGTCGAACCCTGCTGCTTCTCGCCGGACGGCGAGTTGGTGGCGACCGGCGGATGGGACAGGACGCTCAGGATTTGGGACGCTGCGACCGGCGTATGTCTGTGCGCCACCCGCCTGGGAGGCGATGTGCTCGGCATCGCGTGGCATCCGTCCGGCGACTGGTTGTGCCTGGTCGGCAGCGGTGGTCTCTATGACGTCGCCTACCGCGCCCGATGATGTGTGTTCACGGATGCGGACTGCGTCGGACCGATCAGATCAGAAGGGAGGATGAAGCGTATGGACGACAGTGGTGCACTCATCTGGAGAAGTGCATCCAGCACAGGGAACTGTGTGGAGGTCGCCCGGACGGCTCGAGGGGTTTTGGTGCGGGACTCGAAGGTGCGCAGTGGGCCGCGTGTGGAGCTCTCGCCGGGTTCCTGGGGCCGCCTTGTCAGCGGTTTGGCAGGGACCGGACCCGACCTGATCAGTCGGTGATGTTGTGGGTGCCGAGAACTCCATCCGCGCAGGTCAGGAGCCCAGTGGGGGTTGAGGCACAACAATGCCTTCACCCGCGGCGCAGGCGTGTTCACCACTGAGGGGGCATGATCATCCGTGCTCCTTCGCCTCGCCTACCTCGCCGTCACGACCGTGTTCGCCGCGCTGCGGCTGCTGCCCACGAGCGACCGCGCCAAGGACATCGAGATCCTGGCTTTGCGGCATCAGCTCACCGTCCTCGAGCGGCAGCTCAGCGACCGGCGGCCGAGGTTCACAGCTGTGAGTGCCGAAAACTCCATCCGCGCAGGTGGCGGACGGTGAGAGGCGCGTGGCCGGCTCGATGATCATGGCTGCGGCAGCATGACCGTCCGTGCTCCTCCGATTCACCTACCTCGCCGTGACGAACGCGTTCGCCGCACTGCGGCTGCTGCCCATGAGCGACCACGACAAAGACATCGAGATCCCGGCCCTGCGCCACCAGACCACCGTCCTCGAACGGCAACTCGGCAACCGACGTGCACGGTTCACGGCGCCGGACCGGGCAATGCTCGCGACGCTGCTGCACCCTGTCCTGGTCGAATACTCGGCCGTCACGTTTGACCTGCGCGTTCGCCTGATCCGATGATCATCGATCGTGACTGCTCGTCTGCTGTACCGGCTCGTCTTCCACGTGTCCCAGTGGCTCGCCCTGTTCGCACGCTCGGCCGCTGCGAAGGACGCGGAGATACTCGTGCTCCGCCACGAGGTGGCGGTGTTGCGCCGAGCGAATCCGAAGCCGCGACTGTCGTGGCCAGACCGCGCGTTGCTGTCCGCTCTCGCCAAGGTGTTGCCCAAGGCGCTGCGGGCGCACCGGATCGTTACGCCGGGCACACTGCTGCGCTGGCTTCACCGCTTGGTCGTCGCGCGGTGGCGGCAGCCGCGTCCGCCAGGCCGACCACCGCTTCCTGAGGACGTGGTCGCGTTGATCGTGCGGTTCGCGACCGAGAACGGCACGTGGGGCGTCGTGCGGATCCAGGGCGAACTGCGCCGCCTGGGCCACCACGTGGCCGCATCCACGTTCCGCAGGATCCTGCGCGCACGCAAGGTCCCGCCGCCCGGCCGGCGCGACGACGCGTGGCGCACGTTCCTGCGCGCCCAAGCCGATTCGCTGCTGGCGATCGACTTCTTCCACGTCGACACCGTGACGCTGAAGCGGATCTACGCCGCGTTCGTCATCGAACCGGGGACCCGGCGCGTGCGGCTGCTCGGCGTCACCGCACACCGACCGGCGCCTGGGCCGCGCAGACCGCCCGCAACCTCGCCGCCGACCTTGAGGACGCCGGGCACCGGTTCGCCTACCTCATCCGTGACCGGGACGCGAAGTTCACTGCCGCCTTCGACGCGGTCTTGGCCTCGATCGGCATCGGCACCGTCCTCACCGCACCCCAGGCGCCGAGCATGAACGCGTTCGCGGAACGCTGGATCAACTCGGTCCGCCGCGAGTGCACCGACCGGCTCCTCATCACCGGCGAACACCACCTGCGCACCGTCCTTGCCACCTATGTCGAGCACTACAACGCCGGCCGCAGCCACCAAGGCGACGGACTGCACCTGCACGCCCCCGACGACGACCCGAACGTGCTCGCCTTCCCGGCACAACCCGACCGGATCCGCCGCCGACAAGTCCTCGGAGGCCTGCTCAACGAGTACCAGCCAGTCGCATAAAGCCGCAGGTCAAGGCAGGTGGCCGCGTTTTCGACCACCACAGGCACTGCGTCCGAGTCTCCCAGGGCAGCTGGGGCTTTCCGCGCGCACCACACTGGCCGTCAACCAGTGCTCCTACTGAACAACCACGGTGCGGTCTGCGCACCTCCAGAGACAGAATTGTGCTGGCTCTGGCGGCCACATGCCAGGCACGGTCTACGCCGGCGGTTCCGCGTACCGAGGAGACACGATCCGATGAAGAACTGGTACTACATCCTGAACCCGACACTCACGACGATGAACGGCCACCTCTCCACCCCGGACAGTGTGTTGCACCTGGCACGGACCGCACCTCGCGACGACTGGTGGCTGGCAGCGAAGCGCCATATCGCGGCGGGGGATCGCATCTGGATCTACTTTGCCACTCCGCTCAAGCAGGTGGCCGCAATGGCGGATGTCGACGGTGCGCCCTACGAGATCTCCGGGGACAGGAGGAACAAGTGGCGGTTCCCGGCAACACTGAACCTCGGGGCCACGCAGGCACTCAACCGTTCTCCCGTCCCGCTCTCGGAGCTGTCCAATCAGCGCCCACAAGGTGTCTTCTCGGCGACAGCCGAAGACCTGCAACTGCTGTTGAAACACGCGGGGCTTTGACCGCACGAACACGCCCGTCAGCCGAAGCCTTCCTCTGCGATGCCGACAAGCACAACGGGGATGGCCCGGCCCCCAGGCCGGTTCCGTCATGATGTGCGTGTGGACCATGAATTGGTGATGCGACTGCGTGAGCTGCTCGGCACCTACAAGGTGCTGCGCGACACGGGGGCGAGCGGTGCGCAGCAGCGCGGCCGACAGTTCAACGTGTTGCTGGCCGATCTGCTCAAGGCATGGGGCATCCCAGCCGAGCACAGCATCCGCGGACTGGACGGCCGCGACGAGATCGACGTGGCGTTCTCAATCGCCGACGTCAACTACATCCTCGAAGCCAAGTGGGAAGCGAAGGCAGTCTCGTCCGACCCGACTACCAAGCTCGAGCGCAGGCTGAGTAACCGCCCGCCGGGCACGCGAGGCATTCTCGTGTCGATGTCGGGCTACACCAAACATGCCCTCAACGATGCCAAGAGCCACACCAACGTCCTCCTGCTCGACCGCGCCCATGTCGAAGCCATGCTGTGTGGGCTGGTCGGCCCCCACGACCTCCTTCGCCAGCTCTACGCTCGAACCGCCGCCATCGGTGGCTCGTACGCAACCCTCGCCAATACCCTGTTCCACAAGGAACCCCCGCCCGGCTCCTGGGGCGCGGCGACACCGGGGGATCCGTGGACCGTCGTGAAACTCACGACTTCCGGCACCGCCGCCACGCTACTGCGAACTGGTAGATGGCCGACGACCCACTATCCGCAGGCAGCAGCCTGGTCTCCACCCGACGACCTGCTGGTCACCACGAGATCGGGTGTGGTGCGCGTCCGACTGCCCGACGGAACCACCCACTGGGAACTCGCACTTCACGACTGTGAAGGCGAAGCGATCCTTCACGACGACGAGACTCTGCTGGTGCTGTGCCGCGGCACAGCCGTGCGCTGGAATCGCAAGTCAAAGACGCTGGACCTGCTCGGAGGCGCGCTGGGCCTGGGCACACTGATGACCGGCGCAGACGGCGAAGTCTGGGTATTCGGCTACAGCGGTGGCCTGCACGACGGTTCGGTCACCCTCACCAAGCTCGGCGACCGCCCCGGCGACGAGGAGCGCCACGAGATCCCCGCTCCTGCAGGCATCGAGACCGCGATCTGGCTCGACGGACAGCGTTTCTTCCTCTCCGGAAACGGGCACAGCGCGATGCTCGACCTCGCCGACGAACCCGCGACCATCGACGCACTGGACCAGATTCCTTCGCCGCTGCCGAACCCGCGGACCGCCACAAAGCTCACTCCGCACAGCGTCCTGATCGCCAGCAACAAGGACGGTCTGGACGCCTTCGTGTGCCGCCTCGATCTCGACACCGGCAAGTCCACGGACCTGGTCGACCTGACCGTGAACCGCGTGCTCGGCATGACCCAGACGTACGACGATGCGGGCAGCGCACGCTTCCTGCTGCTCGTCGACGTCGCCGGCAACGACCCCGAAACCCGACCGCTCATCCTGGAAGTCCGCACGTCCAACTCGTGAGTTCCCGGGCACAATCCACAAGCCGGGACACCTGTGGGTGCCGAGAAGTCCATCCATGCAGGTGGCGGCCGGTGCGGCGGCGCAGGACTGAGTCCACCTCCTAATGCTGTTGTCAACCCGCTGATGTGACCGGGAGTTCGTGTTGGTAGCACCGTCCGTCACGGATGAGGGCCCACAGGACGTTCACGCGTCGGCGGGCCAGAGCGAGCACGGCCTGGGTG
>NZ_JAKFHA010000071.1 GCF_021502675.1 Yinghuangia soli | reverse complement strand
TTCAACCGCCTCAAGCACTTCCGCGGCATCGCCACCCGCTACGACAAGACCGCCACCTCCTACGAAGCAGCCGTCACCCTCGCCGCAACACTCCTCTGGCTCCAACCACATTGAAGACAGGGCCTAGGGCATGCCCACTTTCCCGGCTGCCAGTTGGCTTGCCGTCATGGCGAGGATCGAGACCAACAGTGCCGCGATGAGGCCGGATTCCGCGGTGAACGACAGTGCGTCGACGGCGTTGAACGACAGCTCGGCGTCGCGGGCGTCCTTGGTAGTCCAGACGACGAGCGACGGTTTGGCCATGCTCGCCACCACCGCGGCGGTGGTGACGACGAGCAGGGCCCGGGCCGGGCGTAGGAGGGAGCTCACCACCAGCCCGGCGACGAGGAGGGCTGCGGCCAGCAGCGTCGCGGCGAGCACGCCTTGGCCGAGGTAGCTGTCGAGCCCGGTATACGCACTGGCGTCTTCCGGGAGCGGGAGTTCGGAAGATGGGTGTACGCCGGCGAGGGTGACACCGGTCAGCTCGGTCCCGTCGCCGCCCACGCTGCTGCCGGACCCCAGCGACACCCAGTTCATGGTCGTGGTCGCGGCCACCGCCAAGGCCAGGAGCGCGGCGGCCGCGGCTTGGCCGCGGTGCCGCGCCCGCGGGCGCTCGTCCTCTTCTTCCGTCCGGGCCCGGGCTGCTGCTCGGCGCGCGGCTGCCCGGCTGCCCGGCGGCGGGGTGGCCTCGCGGGGCGGCTCGGTCCAGGGCTCGGGCCGGGACTCCGACCAGGGGTCAGGCCGGGGCTCGCGCCGGGATCCGGGCGGGGATTCGGGCCGCGGCTGCGACCGAGGGGTGTGCCAGGTGTCGCCGCCGGTGCCGTACTGCGTCTCCTGCTCCGCCGCGTACCGCGGGTCGAAGGCCGGGCGCTGGTCGGACGCCATGCCCGGCGGCGGCGTACCGAACGGGTCGGGGTAGGTGGGCGGCTGCGCGGGCGGTGTCAGGTACGTCGCCGGCGCGCCCGGCGGGTGGGTCGGCGGGCCGGGCACGGTCGGTACCTGCGTCCGGTCGGGTGCGGGGCCGCGGCGGTCGGTCGCGGGCGCGGTGTCGGCGTACGGGCCGAGCGCGTTCCACACGTCCGCCATCGAACCGAAGCGCTGCGCGGGGTCCTTGGCGAGCATGCGCAGCACCACGGCGTCGAGCCCGGGCGGCACGTCGGGCCGGGTCCCGGAGGGTGGCGATGCGGGCTTGACGAAGTGCTGGTTCATGATCGCGAACGCCGAGTCGCCCAGGAACGGCGGCTGGCCGCAGAGGAGTTCGTACAGCACGCAGCCCAGGGAGTATTGGTCGGTGCGCGCGTCGACCTGCTCGCCCATGGCCTGCTCGGGCGACATGTACGTGGGGGTGCCCACGATCCCGCCGGTCGTGGTCAGCCGGGTCGCGGTGTCGGACAGCATGCGGGCTATGCCGAAGTCGAGCACCTTGACCGTGCCGTACCGGGTGAGCATCACGTTGGACGGCTTGATGTCGCGGTGCACGATGCCCAGGCCGTGGCTGTGCGCGAGGGCGTCGGCGATGTCCCGCACGATGCCCGCGGCGCGGGCGACCGGGACGGGTCCGGAGCGTACGACACCGGCGAGGGACGAGCCGTCGACGTGCTCCATGACGAGGAACGGCACCGGGTCGGCGGAATCGTCGCGGCCGAAGTCGTGCAGCACGGTGATGCCGGGGTGCGCCAGCGCCGCGACCGCGCGGGCCTCGCGCTGGAAGCGCTCGCGGAACTCGGCCTGCCGGGACAGCTCGACGGGCAGCGTCTTTATCGCGACGGTCCGCGCCAGCTCCCGGTCCCGCCCGCGCCAGACCTGGCCCATGCCGCCGTGACCGATCGGCTCGACCAACTCGTAGCGCTCGTTCAGGACGCGCATGAAACCCCCAGGACCCCCCGCAATTGGCGGCACGAGTCTAGTGATCCGCCGATCGGTGCGATGCCACCGCGTCGAGCCTGTGGCGGGTGCCGGGTTCGGATGCGGCTAGGCAGCGGTGACGAGCGGGGTCGCCGGGGTCTGGACGAGGACGAGGGTCCTGGCGTTTGCGACCGGGCGGAGAAGGGCGAACGTGGTCTGGAGTGGACCGCGGGCCGGGTCGGCGGCGGCGAGCTCGACGGTGAGCGGGCGGAACTCCGACACCGCGCGGCAGTGCCACCAGTGCTCGGCATCCGGCCGGACTTCGTGCAGCAGCCGGACGATCTCCGCGGCCCGGGCGTCGTCGGGCAGGTGCGCGGTGGCGGCACGGAACTGCTCGTACAGGGCGCGTAGCAGAGGCTCCGGGTCTTCGATCCGGTATGCAGCGTCCGGCGTCGGCGTCGGCGTCGGCGCTGGGGCCAGGGCTGGGGTCGGGTCGGCGAGTGCGACGAGCAGGTTGCGGCGGTGCGTGGGCAGGTGCTGCGGGTCGCCCCAGGCGCTGCGGTAGGCGGCGTTGGCGGCCAGGATGTCGAAGCGTTCGTCGAGGACCGGCGCGGGTGTGTCGGTCCAGGCGTCGAGGAGGGCGAGGGTTGCGGCGTCCACGTGCCCGGCGACCGCATCGGTGCCCGCGGTGCCTGCGGTACGCGCGGCGCGGGGCAGGAAGCCGGCCAGCGC
This sequence comes from Yinghuangia soli, assembly GCF_021502675.1. Classification (GTDB taxonomy): domain Bacteria; phylum Actinomycetota; class Actinomycetes; order Streptomycetales; family Streptomycetaceae; genus Yinghuangia; species Yinghuangia soli. Next base: position 10,863 of record NZ_JAKFHA010000071.1, on the reverse strand, counting down.
AAGCGTGTGCCGGTGCGCGTCGTCGGGCATCAGCAGCGCCCGGCAGATCGCGTCGAGGACGTGGCGGGAGGTGCTGACCCTGCCCTGCTCCAGCCACGTGTACCAGGCGACGCTGACCCCGGCCAGGGCTGCGGCCTCTTCACGCCGCAGGCCCGGCGCGCGGCGTCGCCCGCCGCCCGCGAGGCCGACGTCCCGCGGGGTGACGATGGCCCGCATCGCGCGCAGGTGGGCTCCGAGTTCGCGGCGCAGGAGAGCCTCGTCGTCCAATGCCCGGCCTTCCTGTGAGTGCTGGTCACCCCATAAACCGTGGCCTGGGCGAGGGTGTTCCGACGCGTCAGGCTCGGACCATGACCGAAACAGAGCAGCAGGTGGCGAGCGGTGCAAGCGCAGTACAGGTGTGGCGGCGGGTGAACGACTCCTCGGGGCTGGCCGAGCCGCGCGTCCTGATCCGGGTGTTCCTGGCACCGGGCGGACTGGACGCGGCGGTCGGCTTCTACGAGGAATTGCAGGGCGTGGCTGCGGACGCCCGTTTCGCTTTCGGTGCGCTGCGGCTCGCGACGGTCGGTGCGTTCCTGCTTCTGGAGGGGCCGGAAGCGGACCTGGCACCGTTCCGGTCCACGACCGGGACGCTGCTCGTGGACGACGTGCGGCCGTACTACGACCGGCTCGTGGCGGCGGGCGCGGAGATCGTGTTCCCGCTGCAGGAGGTGCCGACGGGCGCGGGCTTCAACGTGCGCCACCCGGACGGCACGGTGGTGGAGTACGTCCACCACCGGCCGACCGCGGAGGGCGCCTGACGAAGGTCAGCCCTGGCGGTTCACCCACGGGGATGCCTTGCTGTAGCCGCTGTCGACATGGAAGACCTGCGCCCGGCGGTAGGCGAGCTTCACCTTGATGTTCCACGTCGCGACGGCCCCCTGGATGGGCCGGCAAATGAACGTCTGCGGCTTCCCGGCTTGGCGCCACTGCCGGCCGGCCTCCACACACGCGGCGACGAGTTCCGCAAAGTAGGCGGTGCACTTGCCGGGGGACGGGTCGACCCCCAGTTCCTCCACCATGTGTTTGAGGCACAGCAGATCGGTTTCCAACTCGCCCACGCTGAAAGCCCTGGGCAGCCATACCGCGCCGATGGCGATCTGCGTGATCGTCGTGACGTTGCCGGGCAGGGGAATCATCACCCGCGTGTCCGGGACGGCGAGGGCGAGGCACACGTCCTGCGAGTTGCGGTGGGCGACCAGTTCGTGGAAGGCCTGGGACAGGACCACCGACGTGCAGTTCCCCGCGAAGTTGGCCTTGAGGGCCTTGCGTACATCCGCTTGCGCGCAGTGGGCCAGCACCCGGTTCATGAGTGCGGGGTCGTCGATGGTGCCCAGGCACCTGATGAACGGCAGCTTGTAGTGCTGCACCAGTTCCGTGTAGCCCGTCTTGGCCTGCGCCGTCATCTTCGCGAGCGGCTTGAGCGTGTCCAGGACGCTTTCGGTCACCAGCCAGAGCAGCCCGTCGAGTTGCAGGGCCGCCGTGTCGGCGTCACCGATGGCCTTGCCGATGACGGTTTCCACCTCGGCCTTCTGTGCGACGGCAGCGAGCTTGAAGCCGGCGCCCAGGGCCGCGTCCAATTTGACCCACAGCGCCGGGCCCGTGCAGGCGAGTGCCTGCACGGCCAGACCGTGGTGCTTGGTGAGAGGCTCGATGATCAGCTGCAGCGGCTCGGTGAGCCTGTACTGGTCGGCCAGGGCGATGGCGGCGCGTGCTTCGTCGCACAAGGGCTGGAGGCCGGCGCAGGACTCCGTGTGCTTGCGGACCCGCTCGTCGAGCCACGGCTCCAGGTCGCGGAACCGTGCGGTCCGCTCCTCGACCTCGGCGGTCAGGGCGGCGAGGCCCTTCGTGATCGACATGAACATCGGGGTGGCGTCGCAGTAGTTCTTGAACACCTGGATGGTGTCTTCGGTGGCGATCGGGTGTACGTCGGCGTCGTCCATGGAGCCGCGGACGTACTGCGTTTCCTTGAGGTCCTTGATGACCTGGGCGACCGTCGCGTGACCGTGCTTGCTGAACTCGGCAAAGAAGGCGCGGAGCCGCTCGGTGATCCAGGCCTCCAGCAGCGTCTTCCAGGCCGTGCGCCGGGGGTCCGGCAGAGCCTCCAGTTTCTTCGGCAGCTCGCCCTTGCGCTTCTTGCTCCACTCGTTGCCGAGCTCGGAGGCGTGCTTGGTCACATAAGCGGTGAGTGCGGTGGTCAGGTGCGCGTCGGTGGGCGGGACCCAGCGCTTCCTTTTGCCTTCGCCGGGTCCGCTCGTCTCGCTGATGTCCGTCATGCTGTGCCCCTCCCCGGACGCCGCGATGGCGCCGCGCGCCTCAGTATCAGGCACGCCGGGCTTCGGTAGGGAGGACTCGCTCATGCCCAACAGTCGTATCTTGTAAGGGAGTTGATCGTGATTGGTTCGGCGTGATCGGGGCGGTCTAGCCGGTTGCGCCGGCGGCGGCGGGCTCCAGGTCGGGGTCGCCGCCCTCGCCGAACTTGGCGAGGGCGATCGCGCCGGCCACCGCGATCAGGAACCCGGCCGCCGCGACGACCACGAATCCGGGACGGGAGTGGTCGCCGAGGAAGAGGATCCCGATACCCGCGGGCAGGACCGTCTCGCCGACCACGAGCGTGGCGGCCACCGCGGTGACCGCGCCGCCTTGGAGCGCGGTGGCGTACAGCAGCAGGGTGACCGCGGCGGAGAGCAGGAGGCACCAGGTCGCGGGGTTCTTCCACAGGTCGCGTACGGCCACATCGGTGATGACCCGGCCGGCCAGCGCGATCAGCCCGAACCCGAAGCCGGCGGCCAAGCCGAGCAGCCGCGACCGCCACGGTTCGCTGCGCTTTGCCGCCCAGATGCCGAAGACGGCGATGACGGCGACCGAGGCCAGCAGTGAGTACCGGAATTCGCCGGAGGTCTTCGAGGGTCCTTCATGCCCCGCCGAGAGCCCGAGCAGTAGGAGCCCGAGGCATACGGCGGCGATGGCGCCCCACTCACGACGACCCAATGCGACGCCGAGCAAGGGGACGGCCACGACCGCGGTCACCGCGAGATTCGCAGCCTGCGCGGCCTCGACCGCGAAGACGGGCAACTCGGCAAGAGCGATCAACTGCGCCGCGAATCCGGCGAGGTCGAGCAGCGTGCCGGCGACGAAGGGCCACTGGCGGAACACCCGGATGAGCAGCCGGGGGTCCAGGCCCTCCCCGTCACCCGCTTGCCGCACGCGGCGGCTGCCGAGGGCCTGGAGGACGGTTGCGACTCCGTAGAAGAAGGCGGCAGCCACCGCGGCGACAAGCGAGAGAACCATCCGGTCACGCTACGACGTACCGGTTGAATCAGGACGAGACGACGCGCGGCCATTCACTGAGCCGAACGGTGGCTTCACGGCCGCCCCCGACTGGCCGGATATAGACCATGGCGTGCTCGCGGTCGGGAGGCGTGAGGACGTCCATGACCTGCCGGTCGCCGTAGATCGTGCGGACGACACTCCCGACAACAGGCACTTCGGAGGCGTTGTGTTCGGACACGGGCAGGCTCCCTCGGCAGTGTTTGTGCGGTTCCTGTGACCAGACAACCACTCTGTGCGTACGGTGGTAACCGGCCGCCAAGGGGCAGTCGAACTGCACGAGTCGATACGGCCCACGCGCACAAATCCGTGCGGCAAGGGGGACTGATGCCTGCCAAGCAGCAAACCCAACATGGACTGCCGGCAGCCGAACAGCGGGCCATGCTGGAGCACTTGGCCGCCGAGATCCGCCATCGCCGCGAAGCGCTGGGCATGACACGCGAGCAACTCGCAGCACTGACGACGAGTTCGCCGCACACAGTGGCGTCGTACGAGAGCGGCCATCGCCCGCTGAACGCAGTCTTCGTCTTCCAGGCGGACGACGCACTCGGTGCCGACCGGGCGTTGTTGCGTCTGTGGGACAGGGCCAGTGGAAAGGAGCCCGTCGGGGACCCGAACTGGTACTTCCGCATGGAGGCCGAGGCCGCGGCTATCCGTGCCTTCGAGCCGAACGTTGTGCACAGCTTGCTTCAGACCCCGACGTACGCACGTTCGTTGTTCGCTTTGTCTCCGCTGCGACAGTCGGAGGAGCAACTGGCGGACCGCGTTGCTCGGCGGATGGAACGTGCGGCGCTCCTCGATCCCGACCATGGATGCGTCTTCACGTTTGTCATGGACGAAGCTGCCCTGCAGCGCATGCCGGTAGGTGCCGATTCGGCGAGGCGGCAGTTGGAGCACGTGCTCGACGTAGGGATTCGGCCGAACGTATCGGTGCTGGTCGTCCCCTTCTCCGCGGGGCTTCACCTCGGGCTCAACGGGGCCTTCAGCGTGTTCTCGTTCGACGAGGGTGCGGATGCGGGCTATGCGCCGTCGTTCGAAGGCAGTCGCTTGATCCTGAATCCCGCACGGGTACGGTTTCTTCGCGAGGTGTTCGAGGGCGTCCTGAGCGCAGCACTTCCACGCCCTCAATCCGAAGAACTGATCAAGTCCACCCTGGAGCGCTTGTGAGCACGGACCGCACGCCGATGCCGACCGCGACGTGGTTCAAGTCGTCCTACAGTTCCGGCAACACGGACGAGCAGTGCATCGAGACTGCAGGTCTCGGCACGTCTGTCGGCATCCGCGACAGCAAGGACCTCGCTCAAGGTCACCTCACCGTCCCCAAGTCCGCCTGGGCGTCCCTCATCGACACGATCACCAGCTAGGCGTTCCGCCTACCGAAATCCCCTGCCGTACCAGTCCGGTGTCAGCCCGTGGTTGCCGAACCAGCCGCGATCTCGCGGTGCGACTACCGCTGCGTCGGCGTGCAGTCCTTCCTCCACGGAGTGCAGCGCGTGCGCGCGCAGCAACTCCACCGCGCCAAGCCGCAGCATCTCCCATGTGACGTTGTCCTCGTCCAGCAGCACCATGTCGAGGAACGCCCGGTCCGCGCGACGCAGTCGCCCGCGGTTCCCGTCGCCGACCACGGTACGTCCCGCCAGAGTTCGTGCCGTTGCGTCCGTCGAAAGACCCGCCACCGCATTCGCCAAGGGCACTTGATCCGGTCGTTCCGAGCCCGAGCGATACGCCGCGTCGTACATCGCCAGCGCGGCCAGCACCACCACAAGGTGCGCTTCGCCGTCGTCGTCCGGTACGACGCCCGACTGATGCGCCCGCGACCAGATCGCCATCCGTACGGCCCACCACGCGCACAGGTCCAGCGCCGGCCAGCCGTCGTTCGCCGCTGCCACGCGAACTTCCCACGCAGCCAACGCTCCCAGCTCTGGCCGCCGCCCGATATTCGGCGACTCCTCCAACTCGAACACGCGACCTGCCCCCAACCTGTGGACGACATTCGCGACGATAAGCCGCCGCACCACCCCGCACCCCGACTTCCCCCAACTTGCCCCCACAAGAGCGAAGCGCGTGCTTGCGCCCGCCATCTGCCCGGCGGCAAGTTGCGGACGCTGCGGTGTCAGGACGCGACTGCGGACGTTCCCAGGGGGCCGGTGTAGTCGGCGGCAATTTCGTCCCGCCCCTTCGAACCGTTGTTTCGTACGCAGCCGCCGGTCCGGACCGGGAAGTCCTCAGGGATCGTGCCGCCCGAGCAGTACCAGTTGCCGAACGTCGTATGCGCACTGGAGCCCTGGGACTTCGCGCTGTCAAGGAACGTCTGCATCACGCCGGTGGCCGCGGCGCCGTCGATGGCTGGCCGCGTGCGCTCTGGAATGCGTTCTGGAATCCACTCAGTGCGAGCTTCGCACCGTCCAGTACGCCCCCGGCGATGGTGGATCGGCCGTAGCGAAGCCTGAAGAAACGCGGAACGGGCGAACCCGATGCTGCTTGGGTCATTTGGCGATCTTGCCAAGCGAATACGACATTGGAGCAAGGGACTTCCTCCGCCATCGCGATGCATCGAGCATTCCGATGACCCACAGCCGGGCCCGCCCCTCATCCGACGAGGCGACGTCCCCTGCTGACATGATCGCGGTGATCGCAACGGCCATGGGGGAGTTCGCGTGCACGCCATCATCACCGCCCTGCGGATTGCGCCGTCCCAGGTGATCGCACCTTTGTCGGAGCGATGCCGGGACCTCCTGGTCGATGCTTTCGCCGCCGACTTGCGCCTGCCGCAAGAGGACGCGGTCGGGGTGATCGACGCCGTCTGCCCTGAATCGTCGGCTCTGGTGGACCATCAAGGCCGGTGGAATCCAGCGTTGCTGTTCGCCGCTGCCCGGCTCGGCCACCCCGAGGCATCTGCCGCTCTGTACTCGATGGACCGGTACCACCCCGGTTTGAAGGAGGCAGTGTTCGCGAGCGTCGCCGATCCGGAGGATCCCAAGTGGTTCGAGCGCAGGGCGCTGGGCCAGAACCTGGCCAAGGGGATGGCGAACAGGCACTCCGTGCCGGAGGGCCATCCGTTTCCGGACCTTGTCATGGTCGCCGCGGCGGAGGGGTCCAGAGACGTCCCGTTCCCCGCCGCGCTGGACATGTGCATCGAGGTCGCGCGGCGCTTCGGTCCGCCGGAGCTGTGGAAACTGGCCGAGGCCGACCTCGGGCACGACGTGCTGCCCGGCCTGCTGAGGGAGGCCGCGGACGCCGCCGACCCGATCGCCTTCCTGCGCGCGCACCGGGTGCAGAACGCGTGGACGGACACGCAGACGTTGGCCACCGTCATCACCGCCCGCTCGGCATTCGGCTGGAACCCCGCCGCCGAGACACCGCCACTCGACTGGAGTCTCGTCCGCGCCGAGCACGAACGCCTCCCGTTCGGCGGCCACTCGCTGTCGTGGTTCACCTCTTGGGCGGATTGTCCGGCCGACCTGTCGAGGGAGGCGTTCCGTGAGGACCTGATCAGTGCCGTGCGGAGTGCGGCACGACTGGAGCTTGCGGTCCTGCAGCAGCCCGAAGTGGTCGCGGCCTTTGAGGGTTTCGCGGTGGCGGTCGATTGGGGCCTGCATGAGGGCCACTTCGCGGTGGCGCTCAGCCGGGGCATCCGCGAGGGCCACTTCACGCCGGAGGCCGCACTGGCCGCGGCAATCCCGGCGCGCCTTGTCCTGTCCGACCTGCCGGAGGACGAGCCTGCGACCCGGGACGCTCTCGCCCGGCTCGCTGCGCGTGTCGGCCCGGACCCGGCGTCCTGGGTCGCCCTCTATTCGCTCCTCGACACGTTCCCGGGTCCGGCTGCCGAACTTCCCGCTGCCGCCTCACAAGTACCCGGCCCTCTTCCCTGGCCGCACACCGAATCGGCCGCCTTTCCCGCCGCGCGTCCCAAGGGTGCCCGCGCGGCCTTCACAGCCCTGCTCGTCCACGCGCCCGGCGACGTGATCCTCGCCGTCGCCACTTGCCTGGACGGGTTGGCGGTCCAGCATCTCGTCCACTCGGCAACACTGCCGGCGGGGACACGCGACGCGCTCGAGCGGGCCCGCTTCCCGACTGCGACCACCGACGACGAGTCCGGCCTCATCCGGCTGCTGAGCGACGGCACCCGCCATTCCACCGGCGTCCTGGCCGACTACGTCGAGCGCTTCGGGACCCTGCCCTGGGAGGCACTTGCCCAGGCTGTCGAGGACGACCTTCTGTCCGACGCGGTCGCCCTCGGACCGCTCTTCAAGGACCGCGCGCACACTTCACGGTTCATCCGTGCCGCCGGGGCCCGGACTCCGGATATCAGTCGGAACATACAGATGATCGATGCCGTCCACGCAATGTGCACGGTCGAGGAAATCCTCAGCGCGGCCCGGCCACCGGCCCGGTGGCTGCCCTTCATCGTGGCGCCGCCGGTCGGCTGGGCCGGCCCCAAGCTGATCGCCGAACCCTGCACCGCAGCCCGCGCCCTGACCGCCCGGTACCTCGGCGACGACGTGGAGGCGTGGAACATCGCCGTCCGCATGTTCGACACCTTCACCGGCACCATCCCCGAACTCCTGGCTCTGTCCGCCGCCACCGCCTCCGCCCCATCCCCCTGAGCGCCGCGACCGGTGTCACGACGCAACTGTGGAGGTTCCCAAGGGGCCCGTGTAGTCGGTGGCGACTTCGTCCCATCCCTTCGCACCGTTGTTCCGCATACAGACGCCGGTCCGGTCGGGGAAGTCTTCTGGGATGGTGCCTCCCTCGCAGTGCCACGCGCCGAAGATCGTGTTGGCGCTGGAGCCCTGGGGCATTTGGACGAGGTCGGGCGGGATCCGTTTCCGGCTGAGGATGTCGAGGAATGTCTGCACCGCAGTGGTGGCTGCGGTGCAGGTGACCGTTCCGCTGATGACCGTCACGGTCAACTCCTGTCCACGCTCGTTGAACGCGGACCGGCAGCGCTCCGGCAGCTTGCGCAGCTTCTCCACCGTGATGGTGATCTTCTGGCCGCGGGCGCTCTGGTAAGCGTTCTGGAACCCGCTCAGCGCGAGCTTGGAACCGTCCTGGATTCCTTCGGTGAGGGTGACCAGTCGGTTGAACACGCCTTTCAGCGGATTCAAGTCAAGGTTTTCGAGGAGGACGAGGCCAAGTGCCTTGGCAAGCGCTCGTCCGCATTCGCCCGAGAGAATCGTGATGGTCTCGGACACAGCGTCGGTCAACGACACATCGTCCCGCAGATGGACTGCTGCCCGGATGCAGTCCAGAACTTCCAGGCTTTCGAGCACGGTCTCGACCAGGGAAGCGGTCTTGTTTCCCGCGCCGCTGAGGTATCCGACGACGCTGGCGAGTCCCAACCACAGCACCTCGGCGAAGAACGTGTTCGGCTGATTGCTCAGGACAACGGTGGCGGAACCCTCGACCGGTAGCGCGATGTCCTCCGCGTACATCACGTAGCCCTGAGTGTCGGGATGCGGGAAGAGTATTCCGGCGATCAGTTTGAGCATCTTGCTGTCGACACCCCACTCCTCATAGCGGGGCTGGACGGGTGTGGTGGCGGCGACCGACCAATGGATCAACGTGTTGTTGACGATGCGCAGTACCGGCTTCCCGCCCTCCTCGCGCAGGCATGCGTATGCCGAGCCCTGCGGTGATTCCTTGGTGCGGTACGTCTGCCCGCCGACTGTCAGCTGCGTCGAGCAGTTCACGGGACGCGGCTTGTTGATGTCCTCTGGGCCCGTGGGGTGCATCAGCGAGTCGATGAAGCCCTTCGGCTTCGGGTAGACCACCCACTTCGGGGAGAGATGGTGTAGTTCGGCGACCAGGCTGTCGCCTTCGATGAGGCTGGGCAGCAGTGCGAACTTCCCCGCTTCGTCTGCTCCGTAGAGGAGGGCCAGCTGTGGGTTCGCCCCGGGAGGCAGGGTGGCGCCTCTGAGGGGTACGCGGATGCGCAGCGGCCGCTGCGGCTGGCGGCCGTTGCCCAATGACACGTCGAACCTGACGGCAGCCGAGTGGAACGCTCCGCCGGGCGCCTGATCGCCGTCGGTGGAAGGGTTGCCGACGACCACCTGGACCGGCTGGTCCACGGAGTCCTTGGGCACGGTGACCGTGATGCCCTCCGGGCCGTTGGTGGTGCCGCCCTCGGGGCCGATGAGGCCCGACTGGGCCGGCGCGCCCGCGGACGACGCGGCGGCTGGCCGGACCGGATCCTCGCCGCCGCTTCCCGTGCAGGCCGCCACCGCGAAGAGAAGCGCCAACGCAGTGCATGTGGACGTCAGTCGACGCAGGCTTGTGCGACGCATGTCGGCCCCACCCCCAGGAGGAACCTCGACGGCAACTCAGCTGTGCAATGTAGCCGCGTGTGTCGTCGAACTCGGGATCTCTCCGATTGATCCCGGAAGAAGTGCCATACCGACCGTTGGCAGACCGATTCTGCGGCGGTTCTGCACGCCTTCTGCCGACTGCGTGAGCGGCGTGAGGACGTGTGCGGCGTGGTGAAATGTGGTGGGCCGACTTCGGGGAGCGGCATGCGGTCTTGCTTCTCTTCGAGACGGTTGATTTCGGGGATCGAGGCGATGCAACTCCAGGCCGTGCGTCCCCAATCGGCGCAACTTCCCACGTCCTACCGTCATGGGACAGTCCCTGACATGGAGATCGACAAGTTTCTGGCAGGTCGTCGGCTAGGCTCGGTCGGCCTGCGCTCAGGGCTGCACCTTGGCCGAGGTGCTGACGGAGGTGTTGGCGGCGCGGAGCCGGGACGACATCCTTGCGTACAAGCGTTGCTTCACCGAACTGAGCGACGCCGCGTACCGCTGGGACGCATGGGCCGCTGCCTACCTCATCGGCGGCGGGTGCTCGGACGACAGCTTCATCGACTTCCGGGCTGGCCTCACTTTGCAGGGCCGCGACTGGTACGAAAGGGCACTGGTCAACCCGGACAACCTCGCTGAGCACCCTGCGCTGGCGTCACCGGATGACGCAGAAGCGGAGGTGTTGTTCTTCTGCGAAGAGATCAACTGCGCGGCTCGCCGGGCCTTCGCCCGCAGCGTCGGCACCAGTGAGGACTTCTACGACGCGTGACAGCAGGCGGTAACCATGTCGCACGATTCGGATTCCGTCACGCACGGAATTAGGGGAGGCGTTCGACTTCGACGACGATGCGGAGATGCATCGCCGCCTTTCTCGGCTCGCCGCGCTGTACTACGGGGACGGGGACGCCTGCTGAACGGGCTGTTCCTCATGACCCAGTCGACGCCGAACGCGTAGACTATTCCATCGGGCGTTACCCTCGTGGGCTCCCCAGGTGGATCTTGATCGGCGAACGGTAGCAACTCCCATAGGGGTGAAGACGGGTCGTATCCATCGCACGCGGCGCCGCAACGTGCCTAAAGCTTGTCTCGTAACTCGTGAACGGGTCTGACCTGCGGTCGTGTTCGTCATCCGGTCATGGCGAGGTTGTGCATACGGGCGACGGCGCTGACCGCCCAGAAGACGCCGTCGCCCTTGCGGCGG
>NZ_JAKFHA010000070.1 GCF_021502675.1 Yinghuangia soli | reverse complement strand
CGCCGGCCGCCTGCCCGATCCCGTCCACGTTCCCGCGGCGGGCCCGGGCCAGGGTCAGGTGCGGGCGCAGCGGGCGGTCGGCGTACGGCAGGCCGCAGGCGGCCACGGCCTGGCGTACCGATGCGGCGAGCGCATGCAGCCGGTCCAGGTCCCCGCGCAGCCCGCTCCACAGCACCCGGTCGTCGAAGTGCCCGGCGCCGACGAGCGCGAGCTCCGGCGCCGGGTGCGCGCCCGACACCTCGGCGAGCGCCGCGCGCAGCCCGGGCACGACCTCGGCCGGGAGTTCGCCGAGGAAGGCGAGCGTGATGTGCCAGTCCTCGATCCGGTTCCAGCGCAGCAGCGGGTGCGCGGCGTACACCGGCCGGAGCGCCCGCTCCAGCTCGCTTTTGGCATCGTCGGGCGGTGCAAGGGCCACGAACAGACGCAGGGTCGCGGGCCCGGGCACCGCCGCATCACCGGCGGAGGGCGGCCCGGCGGTCGGGAAATTCTCACTGCTCACGGCCCTTTCGTACCGCACCGGCCGCGCCTCTGCGCACAGGCCCACCGCAGCACGCCGCTCCGCCAACCATCTGTCGGCGAACAGGCCGATTCGGCCGTCGAGTTGGTCTATGCTCGCGCCGAAAGCGGGGGAAGCCCGGTGTCGGGCACGTTGAGGAGACGCATGTCGAACGAATCCTGGGCCGATCTCGGGGACGCGATCAGCGCAATTCGGCAGGAACTGCAGCGCGCGATGGACGAAGGCGCCGGCAAGCCTCTGCGCTTCCGGACCGGACCGGTGGAGCTCGAATTCACCGTCGAGGTGACCCGGGACGCCGCCGTCGGCGCGAAGGTCCGCGTGCTGCCGTGGAGCGTCGAGGCCAAGGGCGGTATCGCAGCCGCGCAGACCAACCGGATCAAGGTGACGCTGCAACCCGTGGACGCGACGGGCAAGGACGCGGAAGTGAGCGCACTTAGCCCGCAGCGGCCTGAGTAGGGGCCGGCCATGGATCTGCGCCGCGTCGTCGAGGTCTGGTGTCGCCATGGGCAGTTCAGCACGGGCTATCTCGTCGCCGACGGCCTCGTCCTGACCTCGTACCACGGAGTCGGCTGCTGCAGGCCGCCCGAGGACGTGCCGCCCGGCAGTATCCAGGTGCGGGCACTGGAACCGGTCGGCAAGACGGACTGGGTGCCGGGCGATGTCTGCTGGCCGCCGCACGCTGTGGACGCAGGCTCGCACCGCGAGCTGGATGTAGCGCTGATCCGGCTCGCCGTCGGCGTCGTGGCCGCCGAAAGCGGCGTGGTCCCTCCGGTGCGGTTCGGCCGGATTACAGGCCCGGATCGGGTCGCCGCCGACGGAGTCGGGTTCCCCGATGCGGAAGTCCGGCAGGGCAGCACTCGGCGCGACAGCATGCCTGTGCGCGGCCACATCGATCCGGCGCACGGCGTCAAGTCCGGCTTGCTGACCTTGAAGGTCGATGTGGGCATCGTGCCGAGTCGGACCGGCACGTCCGGTGAGCATCCCTGGAAGGGTGTGTCGGGGACGGCGGTGTTCTGCGGCGACCTTCTGGTCGGCGTTGTCGCGGTGGACCGTCGACTCGCAGACACCGCAAGCGTCCTATCCCTGGTGCCTGTTTTCACGCTCCCGCAACTCGACGGCTTCACTGAGCATTTCGCCGCCTGCACGGTCGCCGACGTCGGGTCGGCGAACGCCGCCGCCTCTCCCCGATTCACCCCCGGCGGCGGCAACCTGCCGACAGTTCTGCCCGATGTGTTCGTCGGCAGGGACGCGGAAATGGCCGCGCTGTGCGGCGTCGGCACCGCCGGCGTGGTCGTGATCACCCAGACCGTGCACGGGCTCGCCGGCATCGGCAAAAGCACCCTGGCCCTGTGCTACGCGATCGGCCAAATGCCCGGACGTCTGGTGTCGTGGCGGCTGACCGCGGACACTCCCGAACACATCACCGCCGGGCTTGCCGAACTAGCGAGGTACGTCGGCGCAGGACCGCCGACCGCCCCTGTCGAAGAAGCGGCCCGGCACGCCAAGTCCTGGCTCGGCCGACACGGTGGATGGCTCCTGATCGTGGACAACGCCCCGCATCCGGCGGCGCTCGGCGACCTACTGCACGGCCTCCACAAGCAGGGCGAAGTGGTGATCACCACGCGCTTCGCGGGCCCGTGGCCGGGAGCGACCGTGGAACTGGAGCCGTTGCCTCCCGAGGCATCGGTCGACCTGCTGGCCGCCCACGCAAACCTGCGCGGTGCGGAATCGCGAGACGAACTACGGCTGTTGGCGGACGAGCTGGGCCACCTCCCGCTGGCTCTCGTACATGCGGGCGCATTCATCGGCGAGGCCGCGGTCGCGGTGAGCGACTACCTCGCTGGGCTCCGCTCGGCACCGGGCGAGATCCTCGACATCGAGCATCCGGACGAGGAGACGGGAGCGCTGCCGCCGAGCGTCGCGAGGACGCTGCGCATCACCGTCAAGCACATTCACCGCACGAACGCGGAGGCCGGCCGCCTGCTGAGCCGGCTCGCATGGTTCGCTCCCGAGGCGATTCCGCGAAGCTTGGCGGCGATCCCGGGACAGAGTGCGGTCCAAGCAGCCCAGGCCGTGCGCCTCCTTCGGTCGTACAGCATGGTCAACCTGTCCGACGACGGCAGCATCGGGATGCACCGGCTCGTCCAACTACTGCTGCGGACGCCCGGCCCGGACGACCCGCTGCGCAGCCCCGACGCGGTCGCCCTTGCCCAGGCCGCGGCAGGTGCCGCGGTAGCTGCGGCAGCACCCGAGGGCGGGCGCCCCGAACCTGCGTCGTGGCCGACCTGGCGCGCACTCCTGCCGCACATCGACGCGCTCGCACGGCGCTCGGACGCCTCGGATGTCTCCGTGCCCCTCGCGGGCGTGTTCGGCAACGCGGCCGTCTTCGCCGACGACCAAGGCCTCATCGAGGACGCGGTACGTCTGGCCACCGCCGGGTGGACGTGCCTGGTCCACCACCTCGGCGAGCAGGCGCCCGAGACGCTGAGTGCTCGCAACAACATGGCCGGCGCCATCGACTCGGCCGGCCGATTGTACGAGGCGCTGCCGATCTACGAGGCAAACCTCGCGGACCGGGTGCGCCTGCACGGGCCGGGCCATCCCGCGACGTGCCACGCCCGGCACAATTTGGCCTACGCCTACGAGAACTCGGGTCGACTGGACGAGGCGATCCGGCTCTTCGAGGAAAATCTGGAGCTGCGCCGCCGCGCCCTCGACCCGGACGACACCGATCTGATCGCCGCGGCGGACAGCTTGGCCGGTGCGTACGAGTCCAGAGGGGATTACGACCGGGCCATCGAGTTGTACCTCAGCACGCTCGCCGAGGCGGTCGAGCGGCACGGCGCCGAGCACCCGAGGGCGCTGGTCACCCGCAACAACCTGGCGTACACCTATGAGTCCATCGGCCGCCTCGACTTGGCCGTGCCGCTGTACGAGGAGACCTTGCGCCTGCGCAGGAAAGTGCTCGGCGAGAAGCATCCGTACACGCTCATGTCGCGCAACAATCTCGCAGTTGCGTACCGGGGAATCGGACGCGTGGCGGAGGCGCACGACGAGCTCGACGCCCTGCTCGCCGACAATATCCGGATCCTCGGGGTCGACCATCCGGACAACATCGTCTACCGCAGCAACCTCGCCCGGGTGATTGCCGCGTCAGGCGAATGGACCCATGCGCTGCCGGTCTTCGAGGAGAACGCGGACGAAGCGGTCCGGGTCCTGGGCGATGCGCAGATCCCGACCATCCTGGCACGCAAGTACCTCGCGCAGGCCTATCTGCAGGTCGGCCGCGCGGAGGAGGGCCGGACTCTGCTGGATGCGGTGTACGCCGATGCGCAGCGCTTCCTGGGCGAAGACCACCCACTGGTCACCGGATTCCACGGATCCGACCGCGGCGCTGCGGTCGCGGAGGACTGACATGGAGATGACGCACGTCGACAATCCCACTTCGGTGGCCGACGAGATCAACTGGTTCTTGCGGGCGCTCGTCAGCCGCGGCGGGGCCTCGGCTGACGAGGGGCCCTTGCGGGTCCGGCACGACGGCGGCGACATCTGGTCGTTCGCGCGGACCCTCGGGTTCCGCGGCGGCGCGACGAATGTGTGGTGGTTGGAGATCCCGGCGCCGCGCCGCCTGCGGCCCACACTCCCGATTCTGACCTGCGGGTTCCTGGTGGCCTACGGCGACCGGCAACGCCTGTACCAATGCGTCGGGCAGGCTCGGCAGCAGGCTTCGTTTCAGGAGGAGTTCGCAGTGGCGCGGGCCCTTGCCGCGCATGCGGTGCGTCGGCCGCCCACCCCGGAATGGCCGACGTTGGCGGGAAGGCAGGCCTGACCAGGCAAGCACCGCGAGCGGGCGGACCGGGTCGGTCCGCCCGCTCGGGGTGTCGCGTCCTGCGGCGGTGTGCCGCGGGCGTCAAGACTCGGTGGTCAGCGGTGCGTGGTCAGGCCGGGCTGGCCGCCGTCGAAGTTGCCGCCCGCGATGATCGCGGCGAGCGACACCGCGACGATCACCAGGATGACGACCGTGAGCGTGATGAACGCCGTCGGCCGGATGGTGCTTTCGACGGGCTCCTCGCGGACGTACGCGCCCGCGACCTCGACCTCGCCGCTGCCCGGTGCGGCCAGTGCCGCGGAGGAGTCCGACCCGTGACTCACAGTGCTCATGCCTTTTTGCCTCTCATGTTGTCCCGGATGGATCTACCACTTCGGGCGGGGCGGAGTCCAGCGGACGGGGGTCCGGGCGCCGGTCAGGCGGTCAGGGTGCGCCAGGTCCGGGAGTCCGCGTCCGCGGGCGTGCCGTCGAGGATCCGGGCGGTGCGGGCCGCGGGTTCCAGGGCGACGGTGGCGAGGCTCGCCCAGCGCTGCCCGAGGGGCAACGCCATGTCCGGGAGGCAAGTGACGGGCGGTTCGCCGGGCGCGGTGACCAGGTGGCCGAACAGGTCGCCGGGCGACTCGGGGGCCCCGCGGCCGGCCAGCCGGGCGCGGACGAAGTCCCGGCGCTCGCCGGAGTCGGGCTGGTAGAGCCAGGTCTTCTCGGCGGCCGCGGGGACCGGGGTGAGGAAGTGGTTGGTGCGGACGAGGAGGCCGTCCTCCGGCTCGATCGGGAACACGCCGTCCGGGCTGAGGTCGAGCAGCACGGCCTCGGCCGGGTCGAAGAGCGCGAAGGATCCGGACGAGGCGATCGGCGCGCTGCGGATGATCTCCAGGGCCTCGGCGACGCTGCCCGCCTCTTCGAGGACGACGGCCGCCAGGACGTGCATCGGGATGCCGCCGATGCCGTCGCGGACGTGTCCGAGGATGTTGAAGTGCAGGGCGAGGCCCGCGCTGTTGACGCCGATCTTGCCGAGGATGCCGTGCTCGGTGATGCCCACGAAGTCGTGCCGGCCGCCGCGCGCTTCGAGGGTGTGCCAGTAGGCGCGGAGTTCGACGTGCCAGTCCCAGGTCTGCACGCCGAAGGTGCGCGGCCCGCCTGGTGCGTCCGCGGCGCGGCGGCGTACGAGCGTGGTGCACTCCCCTGGCGGCACGGTGGTGCTGCGCGCCAGGATCTCGGTGCGGGCGTTCAGCGCCGCGATGCGCCACGGTTCGAGTGCGGCGCCTTCGGCGATGCCCTCGATCTCGGCGCGGGCGGCCGGGCGGAAGGCGCCGATCGCGTCGAGGGCCCGCTCGGCGTCCTCGCGTACCTGGGCGGGCTTGATGCCGCCGAGCGAGAAGAGCCGATCGTACGTGTCGAGCGCGCCGGGGATGCTGCCGCGCAGTTGGGTGCCGCGGGCGGCTCCGCGGGCGCGCGGGTCGGCGGCCGCCACGGCGACGTGGGTCCGGTCGTCGGGCCGGGCGGTCGGTCGTACGCTCGGCTCGGCGTCGGGCTGGGGGTTCGGCTCGGCGGTCACGGGCGTCCCTTCGAGGTGGTCACGGCAGCGGGCGCGGCGGCGGGAACGGCTTCGCCGGGACCAGCATCGGCCAGGGCGGCCGGGTCCGGCTCGCCCGGGGCGTGGATCAGGACGTCGCCGCCGACCACGGTGGCCAGGACGGCGTTGCCGGGTTGGGCGTCGGGGGCGAGGTCGACCGGGTTGGCCGCGAAGACGGTGAGGTCGGCCAGGTACCCCGGGGCGATGCGCCCGAGTTCGTGGGCCGCGCCGCCGGCCGCGGCCGCGGCGAGGGTCATGCCCGCGTACGCCTCGCGGGCCGAGATGGCCTGGTCCGGCTGCACCTGGAGGGTGCCGGGTTCGCCGACCGGGCGCCGCAGTTGGCAGTCGGCGAGGCCGATGCGCGGGTCGCCGGGGCCGATGGGCCAGTCCGAGCCGAGGGCGACCACGGCCCCGTGGTCGAGCAGGTCGCGGGTGCGCCAGCCGTGCGCCGCGCGGTGCGGGCCGATGCGCCGGGACCAGTTGTCGGTGCCGTCCCCGCGGGTGTGCCGGGTGGCGTGCGCGGGCTGCAGGCTGGCCACGACGCCGAGTTCCGCGAAGCGGCCGAGGAGGCCGTCGGGGATCGACTCGATGTGTTCGATGCGGTGCGGTGCCGCGGCCTTGTCGTCGGGGCCCAGGTCGGCGATGGCGTCGAGGGCGAAGCGGACCGCCCGGTCGCCGATGGCGTGCGTGGCGGTGGGGATGCCGCGGACCGCGAAGAAGCGCAGCGCGGCGCGGTAGGCGTCGACGTCGCGCCACAGCGGTTCGCAGTTCTCGCCGTGTGTGTCGGGGTGCTCGAACCATGCGGTGCCGTTGTCGGCGGTGCCGTCGAGCATGAACTTCGCGCCCTCGACGTGCCAGCGGCGGCCGCGCAGGCCCTGCAGGTCGGCGACCTCCTGCCAGGCGTCCGGGCCGGAGTCGGCGGGGACCAGGGGCGAGCAGCGGATCCGCAGCGGCAGGTCGCCGTGCGCTTCGAGGTGCCGGTAGACCTCCTCGGAGGGTTCGCCGAAGTCGAGGGCGTGGACGCCGGTCAGGCCGCTGCGCGCGAGCGTGTCGAGTTCGCGGCGGACGTACCCTGCGGCGGTCGGCACCGGGACCTCCGGGTAGTGCGCGAAGACCAGGTCCATGGCCTGGAGTTCGAGCACGTACCCGGTGGGGCGCCCGTCCGGTCCGGTCTCCACCGACGAGGCGTCGGTGAAGGTCTCGCGGCCGGTGAGGCCGACGAGTTCGACCACGCGCGGGCTCACCACGAGGGCGTGCGCGTCGCGGGTCATGAGGGAGATCGCGCGCCCGGGGAAGCGCTCCCCGAGGACGGCACCGGACGGTTCGCCGGGGAAGGCGTTGACGTCCAGGTCGTAGCCGGTGATCCAGGCGTCCGGCCGGTCCTCGGCTGCGACTGCGGCTGCGGCGAGCCGGTCGCAGATCTCGTCGAGGGTGGCCGCGGTGGACAGGTCCACGCCGCTGCCGATGGAGATCGCGCCCCAGACCGGGTGCGCGTGCACGTCGGTCAGGCCCGGCAGGATCGTGGCGCCGGGGAACGCGTGGACGGCGGTGTCCGGGCCGCGCAGGGCCGCCATCCCGGCCGCCTCGCCGACCGCGAGGATGCGGCCGCCGCGGACCGCCACCGCGTTCGCGGGCGCGGCCGCGGCCGCGGCGGGGTCCGGGTGGAGGTGTTCGACGTGGGCGGCAAGCACTATCAGGTCGGCGTGCACAGGGTGGTTCTCTTCCGGGAGCGGTCGGGCTTGGGGGTTCATGCCTGGGGTACGGCCGTGCCGATCTCGCCGGGCTCGGGCGCGGGGGCGGGCACGGCGGCGGCGGGCGCGGTCGCCGGGTGCCGCGGGATCGACCCGGTGGCCCGGGCGACGGCCCAGTAGACGGCGGCCGCGGTGAGCATGCCGGCCGGGATGACGAGGTTGACGTCGCCGGCCGCGGCGGCGATCGGGCCGCTCCAGAACGTCGTCTCGATGCACAGCGCGGCGGCGGCGCCGCCCAGGACGAGGGCGAGCAGGCCGGCCCAGTGCAGGCCGCCGCGGTACCAGAACGGGCCGTCGCGGCGCTCCGCGAGCAGTTCGGGGCCGTCGTACCGGTTGCGGCGCATGACCAGGTCGGTGACCGCGACGGCCATGGCCGGGCCGGTGACCGCGGCGACCAGTTCGAGCATGGTGTTGACGCTGGTGAGGAAGTCGAAGACGAGGATCGCGTACAGCGTCATGACGGTGCCCAGTGCGCCGATGACCAGGACGGCCGGGATGCGGGCGAGGCGCACGCCGATCGACTGCACGGTCAGGCCCGCGCTGTAGGACGTCATGCCGTTGTTGGCCATGGTGTTGGCGACGACCGCGATGACGAAGAAGGGGACGAACCAGCCGGGCAGGATGCTCTCCAGGGCGGCCTGCGGGTCGCTCATGTCCAGGCTGGTGGCGGCGAGCGCGCCGACGCTGGTGAACACCACGCTGGGCAGGTACGCGCCGAGCGCGGTCCAGCCGGCGACGGCCACCCGGCTGCTGTCGCGCGGCAGGTAGCGGGCCAGATCGGGGCTGTTGCTGTAGGACAGCGGCGTGGACGCGATGATCGTGAAGCCCGCGGCCAGCGCGCTGACCAGCGCGGCGCCGTGCAGCGGTTCGGCCGGGGCGTAGGACCAGTCGGCGCGGGACAGCACGTAGCCGGTGACGACCACGAAGACCACGGTGAGGAACGCGCACAGTGCCGGGTAGAGCCGGACGATCAGCGCGTGGCCGAAGATCGCGATGAGCATCGTGCCGCCCGCGATCGCGGTGACGATGACCGCTTCCGCGGCCGCGCCGGCGGGCAGGCCGTACCGGTCCGCGAGGCCGATGCCGGCCACCGAGGCGGCCGACCAGTTCAGGGCGAGGTACGCGGAGGCGATGAGCCATCCGGTGAGCACCAGCACGATCCGGTTGCCGAGCACGCCGTACATGGCGCGGGACACGACGGATCCGCTGGTGCCGGCCGCCGGGCCGCTGAGCGCCAGCACGCCGGTGCAGATCCACAGCAGGTTGCCGACCAGGATCACGCCGATGGCCTGGGGCAGCGTGAGGCCGATGAGGACCAGGGCGGCGCCCACCACGAAGCTCAGGTAGCTGACGTTGGGGGCCGCCCAGATCGCGAAGAGCTCGCCGGGCCGCCCGCGGCGCTCGGCGTCCGGGACCAGGTCGATGCCCCGGGTCTCCAGGCGGGCGGCCGAGGCGTCGGGCGCGGCGGCGGTGTCCGGGACCTTGTCGGGGACCGCGGCAGGAAGTGGCTGGTTCATGCGTCGAGACCTCTCGGGCGGGGGGCAAGCCTCGTACCCGCTGCTATTGGTCTCATGACCAATGGGGTATTGGGCACACATCCAATAGGGTGTCCGGTATGACGTCAAGCCCCCCGGCGACGCGGGTCCGCAAGCTGCCCGAGGAACGCCGTGCCGAGATCGTCCGCACCGCTGCCCGGATCGCGCTGGAAGAGGGACTGGAACGCATCACGCTGCGCCGGGTGGCCGACGAGCTCGGCGTGCGCCCCGGTCTGATCGGCCATTACTTCCCCGCCGCCGACGACCTGGTGAGCGAGGCGTTCGCCTTCGCCGCGGCCGGCGAGCGCGACACCCTGATGCCGGACGCCGAGGCCGGACTGCCGCCCACCGCACGGCTCGCGCACTTCCTGGTCCGGGTCGGCGGCGACGACTACGTCGACCTGGGCCGGCTCTGGCTCAACGCCCGGCACCTGAGCCGCTTCAAGCCGGGCCTGGGCGCGGTGGTCCGGGCGCAGGAGACCACCACCCGCAACGCGCTGGCCGAGCTCATCGCCGACGGGGTCCGCTCGGGCGAGTTCACCGCCGAGGATGCGATGGGCGCCGCGCTGCACATCCTGGTGACGGTCGACGGCCTGGGCTCGTACAGCAACGACGACGTGCCGTTCGACCACCCCGCGGTGCACGACATGGCCCTCAGGACCGCCGAACGCCTGCTGGTGCTGCCGCCCGGGACGCTGCGCCGCAGCATCTGACGGGCCCGTCCTCCGTACGCCGCACACCGGTGGCGGCCCCGGTCGCCATGCGGTCTCGTGGAGACATGACCGCACCCGGGACCGCCGCCGTCACTCCTGTCGCCGACGCCGCGCAGCGTCCGATCGGCGTGCACCGCGAGTGGGACCGGCTGGACGAGGTCGTGGTCGGCCGGCCCCTCGACTTCGTGGTCCCCGAGAACGTCGCGGAGCTCGGGGGCTCGCTCGCCTTCCTGCCCGAGGGGTTCGCGGCGCGCTGGGCCGCCCCCGGCGGCCGGAGCTGGTCGCAGCTCGACCCCGAGGGCCACGCCCGCTGCCGCGCGCAGCTCGACGACCTGGCCGGCTTCCTGGCCGCGCGCGGCGTGGCCGTGCACCGGCCCGTCGAGCTGACCCCGGACGAGATGGCCGTGCTCGCCGAGTTCTCCCCTTTCTCGCTCCAGATCTTCGTGCGCGACCCGATGATCGTGATCGGCGACACCGTCGTCGAGTCGTCGCTTCGCCTGCCGCACCGGTTCAAGGAGCGCTTCGGACTCCGGCCGCTGATGGCCGACATGGTCCGCCGCGGAGCCCGGCACGTCGTCGTCCCGCCCGGCCGGCCGGTGCCGCTGGACCGGGTCGCGCAGGCCCGCGGGCCGTTCCTGGAGGGCGGCGACGTGATGCTGTTCGGGCCGGACATCCTGGTCGGGGTGGGCCGGGGCGGCTTCGCGACCGACGAGGCGGGCGTCGCCTGGCTGCGCGCCGAACTCGGCGACGGGTACCGGGTGCACGCCGTCCCGCTGCACCACCGGGTCCTGCACCTGGACGACGGCCTGGCCGCGGTGCGCGAAGGCCTGGCCATCGTGGCGCGCGAACAGTTCGCGGAGGGCCTGCCGCCGCTGCTCGCCGACTGGGACCTGGTCGAGGTGACGCTGGACGACGCGCTGAACCTGCTGGCCGCCAATGTGCTGGTCCTGGCGCCCGGCGAGGTGGTCGTCGACCGGCGGGTGCCGGACCTCGCCGAGGCCCTCGACGCCCGCGGCGTGCTCGTGCACGTCCTCGACTTCGATGCGGTGACGCCGTTCGCGGGCGGTTTCCGCTGCTCGCACCACCCGCTGCGGCGCACCCCGGAGACCGGTCAGGACGCGTCGGGCGGCGGACTCCACGCGGTCCGGTAGGCGGGCGCGGAACCGCCGGGCACCGGCGGGCCGCTGCGCACGAAGTACGCGGCCGTCGCGTGCCGCGGCCCGCGCGGCGAGCGGGTCCCGTCGTACCGGTAGCCGTGCCGCAGCGCGGTGCCGACGAGTTCGTCGACCGGGACGAGGAACGCGGTGAAGGGCAGCCGCACTTCCGGCTTCCCGCGGGCCGCCGCGCCGCGGAACAGGGCGTCCAGCGCGGCCCGTTGCCGGGCGAGCGGCCGCAGGCGGCGGCGGAAGACCACCAGGAACAGCAGCGGTACCGGCACGTTGAGGGCGGCGAACGCCGGCCAGCCCAGGTGGCCGAACCCGCGCCCGCCCTGGACCGCGACCTGCAGGGTCAGGACGACGGTGCCCGCCACAGCCACTCCTCCTCCCACGCCCGGACCGGAAGCGAATCGTCCTTCTCGAAGCGCCAGCGCACGACGCGGGGCGAGATGGGCGCGCTGTGCACGCACCGGTAGCCCGCCCAGGCCGCCAGGCGCACGATCTCGGCGGCCGGCAGGCGGCGTTCGGGCCAGTCGAAGCAGACGCTCGCGGAGCCGTCCAGCTCGCGCAGCAGGTGGTGCCCCCGGCTCGCGCCGCGAGCGCGCCGGCCCCAGGGCCGGGCGACCGCGGCGGCGGCCATGAGCGATGCGCATGCGGCGATTCCCGCCGCCAGTCCCCCATGGATCACGGGCATCCCCCCGGTGACGATCGGCACGTCCAGAATGCCGGGTCCCGGGCCCGGCGCACATTGCCGGACCCCAGCAGTCTTCGCCCCTCCTCAGTGCCGGGACGCCGCGCCGGGGCACTGCCCGGAGCAGGAAGCGGCAAGGGCCCGGCGCGTGTGCGCCGGGCCCTGGGTGCTGCGGGGCGCCGGTCCTGCGGGGCCGGCGCGGCGGAGTCCGCGTCAGCGGGTCTGCGCGAGCTGGGCCGGGAAGCCGGGGCGGCCGGCGAGCTCGGAGGTGCAGTGCGCGCAGCGGACCGCGGCGGCCGGCACCGAGCTGAGGCAGTCCGGGCACTTGATCTTGGTGACGGCGGCCGAGTCGGGCTCGAAGCGGGCCTGGAACCGGACGACCGGGGTGACCACGCAGAAGTAGACCACCGCGGCGACCATCACGAAGCTGATCAGCGCGTTGAGGAAGGCGCCGTACGGGAACGCGGTCTCCCCGACGGTGAACACCTCCTTGCTGAAGTCGCCGACCGCGCCGGTGGCGACACCGATCAGCGGGGTCAGGAACGCGGTGACGAACCCGGTGACGACGGCGGTGAAGGCGGCGCCGATGACGATACCGACGGCCAGGTCGACCACGTTGCCGCGGAGGAGGAATGAACGGAAACCCTTGAACACCGGGAGCCCCAGTCGGAGAAGTGGCGGGCAGGCGGCCGACGGGCCGCGCCCAGGGCGGCCGCAGCGGCCGCCCGGCGGGCAATGCTCTCGACCCCGCGGGCGTGCGTCCAGCGCGTTCACCCGCACCGGTGATAGGTCATATCCGCGACGCCGCAAAGCCGCCCGAAAGCCTAGGAAGCGCCCTCCTCGGAGCCGCGGGGCGCAGCGGCGATCTTGCCGTCGGATATTGACGCGGGAACGTTCCCGCGCCAGAGTTTGCAGGAACGATTCTCATTCTGTTCCGGCCGCGGGCCGGAGGCTGCCCGCGCAGCCCGTCTCGCAGCCCGTCCCCTTGTCAGGATCGAGGCCATGGACGAACCGCAACGCCGGGTCGGGCACCAGACCGAGGCACGTTCCGGCGACGCGGCGGGCCCCCGTCCGCCGGCCTACGCAGCCACCCGGAAGCACACCCCCGGCGGCCGCGCGCAGCAGCTCGCGCCGCGCGTGCGGCTGATCGACGTGGCCCGCGAGGCCGGACTGTCGAAGACCACGATCTCGGCGGCCCTCAACGGCACCGGCCGGCTCTCCGACGAGGTCCGCGCGCACGCCCGCGAGACCGCCTGGCGGATGGGCTACCGGCCCAACGCCACCGCCCGCCTGCTGCGCGCCGGGCATTCCAAGCTGATCGGCTTCGCGGTCCGCGAGTACGTCGAGGCCCCGTGGGTCTACATGGAGCTGCCGTACTTCACGCAGCTGACCAACGCGAGCGCCCGGGCCGCGCTCGAACACGGCCACGCGCTCGTGCTGCTGCCCAACCACGCGCCGCGCGAGGAGTGGGCCGACCTCCCGCTGGACGCCGTCTGCATCGTCGATCCGATGCCGGACGACCCGCTGGTCGAGGACTTCCTCGCGGCCGGCACCCCGGTGGTGACCGACCGGCGCGTCGAGGGCCGCCGCGGCGGCTACTGGGTCGAGACCGACTACCACGCGGCCACCCGCGGGGTCCTGGACCACCTCGCCGAGCAGGGCGCCCGGGACATCGCCATCGTGGCCCCGGACTCGGGTGCGGTGTACGCGCGCGACGCACTCCTCGCGCAGGCCCAGTGGTCCGCCGAGCGCGGCATCCGCACCCGGGTCGAGAACGTCGCCACCCCGGGCTACACCCCGGCCCTCGCCGCGGTCGAGCGTGCCATCGGCGGCCCGGACCGCCCGGACGCGCTGTTCGTGGTGACCGAGGTCAGCCCGCCCATGGTGGTGGCCGCGGCGCGTCGGCACGGCTACACGGTGCCCGACGATCTGCTCGTGGTCTGCGCGAGCGAGGACGCCCTCGCCGAGCACGCCGAACCGCCGGTCACCACCCTGAGCACGCAGCCCGCGCGGATCGCCGCGGCCGGCATCAAGCTGCTCGTCGAGGTCCTCGACGACGGGTACACCGAGTCGCGCGGCGCCGAGGTCCCGACCCGGCTGGTCATCCGGGCATCGTCCCTGCGCACCCCGCTGTCCGCCGGGCGACCGGGTTAGGCCGCGGCGGCGTCCGGGTCAGCGGGCGCCGCGCTGGTCGATCCCGCGCGCGGCGTCCGTCTCCGGGGCGTCGTGCAGCGACGTCTCGACCGCGCCCACGCCCCAGCCGTACGCGAGCTTGTGCACTTCGAGGACGAAGAACGAGTCGGTGGAGACGACCCCGTCGATCAGGTGCAGCCGCCTGTTGAGCAGGTCGGTGAAGTGCGCGGTGTCGCGGCAGATGACCTCGACCATGACGTCGTACTGCCCGGCCGTCATCACCACGTACGACGTCTCGGGCAGGTCGCGCAGCGCCCGGCACACGTCGTGCGCGGCGCCCGCCCTGACCCGTACGCCGATCATCGCGAGCCGGTCGAACCCGATGGTCAGCGGGTTGGCGATGCCGACGATCTGCAGCACCCCGGCGTCCTCCATGCGCTGCACGCGGTAGCGCACCGAGGAGGCCGGGATGCCGATGTCCTCGGCGATCTGGCTGTACGCGCGGCGCCCGTCGGCCTGCAGGATCGCGATGATCCGCCGGTCGATGTCGTCCATGCCGGTGCCCATCCGGCCGCCGCGCGCC
>NZ_JAKFHA010000007.1:303168-307185 GCF_021502675.1 Yinghuangia soli | reverse complement strand
ATCGTCTCTTCGTCCTTGTGGACGGTGACGGCGCGGTAGGACTCGGGCAGGGGAAGGGCTTCGTACGCTTCCTGCGGGGTGTCCCCAGCGAGGATGGCGTCGAGGATCTCCTTCATCGTCGGCCTCCAGGGTCGGCGTCGGGAGTTGAGGGTTGGCGAGAAATTACCCATCGGTAACGTAAGGCTCGGCACCGGGGTATGCCAAGGGGCGGGCCCGTAGGAATCCCGCCCCCGGTTTGACGTTCTGTCAGCCCGCCGAGGGTGTGCGGGCCGGTGGTTCCGTGCGCGGTGCCGGGCTCAGTGCTCGGCGTCGGCCGGGGCCGAGGTGACCAGTTCGGTCAGCACGCCGTGGCAGTCCTTGGGGTGCAGGAACGTGATGCGCGAGCCCATGGAACCACGCCGGGGCTCGTCGTACAGGACCCGGACGCCCTTGCCGCGGATCGCGTCCGCGTCGCCGTCCACGTCCGCGGTGCCGAAGGCGATGTGGTGCACGCCCTCGCCGTTCTTCTCCAGCCACTTGGCGACCGTGGAGTCCTCCCGGATCGGCTCCAGGAGCTGCAGGTACGAGGCGCCGCCGTCGCTCGTCTCGTTGATCTTGAGCATGGCCTCGCGGACGCCCTGCTCCTCGTTGACCTCGCTGTGGAAGACGGTGAAGCCGTACGTCTCCTCGTAGAACTTCACGGTCTCGTCGAGGTTGCGGCAGGCGATGCCGATGTGGTCGATGCGCGTGAGCACGTGCCCTCCCGGGTCTTAAGGGTTACCTCTGAGTAGGTACCCTGTTTGTCTAAGCGACACTATGGTCGAGACCGCATCCGGTCTCCTGAGGTGGGTCGTGCGTTCTGTCACAACAGGACCCCTGCCGACCACGACACACAGGCGGGTATGTTTCCGCCCAAACCCTCACTTCACCTCTCTGGAGGCCACTCTCATGGCCGGTTCTGTCATCGTCGCCGGGGCGCGCACGCCCATGGGCCGACTGCTCGGCTCCCTCAAGGGCTTCTCCGCCACCGACCTCGGCGGCATCGTGATCAAGGCCGCGCTGGAGCGCGCCGGCGTCGCGGGCGACCAGGTGCAGTACGTGATCATGGGCCAGGTGCTGCAGGCCGGCGCGGGCCAGATGCCCGCCCGCCAGGCGTCGGTCAAGGCCGGCATCCCGATGGGCGTCCCGTCGCTGACCATCAACAAGGTCTGCCTCTCCGGCCTGGACGCCATCGCGCTCGCCGACCAGCTCATCCGCGCGGGCGAGTTCGACATCGTGGTGGCCGGCGGCATGGAGTCCATGACCAACGCCCCGCACCTGCTGCCGAAGTCGCGCGAGGGCTTCAAGTACGGCGCCATCGAGATGTTGGACGCCATGGCGTACGACGGTCTCACCGACGCGTTCGACAACATCCCGATGGGCGAGTCGACCGAGTACCACAACGCCAAGCTGGGCATCTCGCGCGAGGAGCAGGACGCCTTCTCGGCGCGCTCGCACCAGCTCGCCGCCGCGGCCCAGAAGAACGGCGTCTTCGACGACGAGATCGTCCCGGTGGCCATCCCGCAGCGCAAGGGCGACCCGGTGCAGTTCTCGGTCGACGAGGGCGTGCGCGCGGACACCACGGCCGAGTCGCTGGGCAAGCTGCGCCCCGCGTTCACCAAGGACGGCACCATCACGGCCGGCTCCGCGTCGCAGATCTCCGACGGTGCCGCCGCGGTCGTGGTCATGTCCAAGGCGAAGGCCGAGGAGCTGGGCATCGAGTGGCTCGCCGAGATCGGCGCGCACGGCAACGTGGCCGGCCCGGACAACTCGCTGCAGTCGCAGCCGTCCAACGCCATCAAGCACGCGCTCGGCAAGCAGGGCCTGGCGGTCGAGGACCTGGACCTCATCGAGATCAACGAGGCCTTCGCGTCGGTCGGCATCCAGTCCATGCGCGACCTGGGCGTGGACGGCGAGAAGGTGAATGTCAACGGCGGCGCCATCGCGCTCGGCCACCCGATCGGCATGTCCGGCGCCCGCGTGGTGCTGCACCTGGCGCTCGAGCTCAAGCGCCGCGGCGGCGGCACCGGCGCGGCGGCCCTGTGCGGCGGCGGCGGCCAGGGCGACGCGCTGATCCTGACGGTTCCGCAGCAGGGCTGACGCCCGACCCGCGCGGTACGGCACGGCACGCACCAGGCGGCGGCGGGCAACTCCGCCGACCGGTGCGCGCCGACCTGCACGGCCGGTAGTTCTCGCGAGCGTGCGGTGAGCGGGTGGTCCACCCGCGCACCGCACGCTCGTCGTATCGGCCCGTATGCCGATCCGGCACCCGCCGTCCGCTCGACCCGACCGGCGCCATCGCCCCCACCCGGGGGTCCATCAGGTGTGCGGGCGCAGGCGCCGGGCACTGTCCACGGGCGGGGCACGACCGCGCCCGCCGTCCGACCCGAAGGAGTCGTGTTGGCCCGGCGCACGGATGTGGCCATGCTGGTCGAGCAGGCGCGGGCGGGGCAGCCGCGGGCGGTGGCGCGGCTGATCTCGCTGGTCGAGGACGCCTCGCCGAGCCTGCGCGAGGTGATGGCCGCGCTGGCGCCGCACACCGGGCAGGCGTACGTCGTGGGGCTCACGGGGCCGCCCGGGGTGGGCAAGTCGACGTCCACGTCCGCACTGGTCTCCGCGTACCGCGCGGTCGGCAAGCGGGTCGGGGTACTGGCCGTCGACCCCTCGTCGCCGTTCTCCGGCGGCGCGCTGCTCGGCGACCGGATCCGCATGCAGGAGCACGCCACCGACACCGGCGTCTTCATCCGCTCGATGGCCTCGCGCGGCCACCTCGGCGGGCTGGCGTGGGCCACCCCGCAGGCGCTGCGCGTGCTGGACGCGGCCGGCTGCGACGTGATCCTCGTCGAGACCGTGGGCGTCGGGCAGTCCGAGATCGAGGTCGCGTCGGCGGCCGACACCACCGTGGTCCTGATGGCCCCCGGCATGGGCGACGGGATCCAGGCCGCCAAGGCCGGGATCCTGGAGATCGGCGACGTCTACGTGGTCAACAAAGCCGACCGCGACGGCGCCCAGACCACCGCGCGAGAGCTCAACCACATGCTGTCGCTGGGCCCTTCGCGCGGCCCGGAGTCGTGGCGCCCGCCGATCCTCAAGACCGTCGCCTCGCGCGGCGAGGGCCTGGACGAGGTCGTCGAGGCACTGGAGAAGCACCGCGCGTGGATGGCCGCGAACGGCACCCTCGACCTGCGCCGCCGGCGCCGCGTACGGGCCGAGATCGAGGCCATCGCGCTGGCCGAACTCCGGTCCCGCATGGGCGATGTCGCCGAGGGGCGGCGCGCGGACGGCCTCGCCGACCGGATCCTGGCGGGCACCCTCGACCCGTACGCGGCCGCGGACGAGCTCATCGACGGCTTGGCGCAAGGCTGAGCGCCCGGTCCGCCTCGCGGGGTTCGGCTTGCGGAGTCCGGCCCGTGCCGCCCGGCCCGGCCCTTCCGATCGACGCGGCCGGCGCCACTACCGGGTTCCGGCGGCCTTGGTGAGTACCAGGGTCCAGCGGGCCTGCTTGGCGTTGATGCCGGTCAGCGTCACCTGCGTTCCTTGTGCGGTGCAGCTGAACCCGTCGACCGATGTCGGCGGGTTCGTGGACCGCCCCAGCGACGTATAGCGACCGCCTGCGGCCGTGAAGCTGTCGGAAACGGCACTCGGCCGGGTCATCGCCCAGGAGCCCGCGCCGTACTTGTCGATGGTCAGTTGGGCGTCGCCGGTCATCACCTGTGTCCCGATGGTCAAGCGGGCGAAGGAGTACGTCCCGATGCAGGCGGAACCACCACCGCCTGGCTGCCCGGCGCCGCCTGACGCGCCCCCTGCCGCGGACCCGCCCGGGACCCCCGGAGCGTCCGGCGGGCCTGCGCCCTGGATTCCCTCGATGATGTCCGCGCCGGCCGTGACGCCCTGTTCCACCTTGCCTCCGGTACCGCGGCCTGCCGAGCCCCCGCCCCGGCAGGCCGCGGCGGCAACCGCCACTGAGGTCGCGATCCAGGCAACTACCCCTGGTCGCGT
>NZ_JAKFHA010000007.1:291176-303158 GCF_021502675.1 Yinghuangia soli | reverse complement strand
GCCCGGGCGGGCCGGCCCCCCCGCCCCCCCGGCCCGCCGGCCCGCCCGGCCCCCCCCCCCCCCCCCCCCCCCCCCGGCGGCGGCTACCGCCACTGAGGTCGCGATCAAGGCAACTACCACTGTTCGCTTCGCTGTTGCACCCATCGGGCTTCCCCGTCCCCCATCGGATCCCTGGACTCGAACGTACGGCCGCCGGCATGTGCCCGCGATCCGCGTTGCGCGCAGCCTGGCCGCTTTGCGCAGGCAATTTTCTTGGGGCAGTGCCGCGTCGGATCAGGACCACAGGGTCTCGGACGGGGGCACGCCGTACTTCCGGCCGTACGCGGCGGCAAAGCGCCCGAGATGGGTGAAGCCCCAGCGGTGCGCCACCTCGGTGACGGTCGTGCGGGTGGGCGGCGACGCGGCCAGCTCCGCGTGCACACGCTCCAGGCGCACATTGCGGAGGTACGCCATTGGCGCCATGTTCACGTACGTCCGGAACGCGGCCTGGAGTGTGCGGATGCTGACGCCCGCAAGATCCGCGAGGGACGCCGCGGTGAATGGCGTCTCCGGTGCGGCATGCATGGCCTCGACGACGCGCTTCACGGCCGGTGGGCGGCATGGCCGCCCCGGGCCGAGGAGTTCGTCCCGGTAGTCGTGCTCGCCGGCCGCGAGCAGGTGGGAGAGCATGTTGTGCCACAGCGGCACGCCGATGATCTCCTGTCGGGCCAGCGGTGTTTCGGCCGCCACCTGCCTGGCGAGCAGACAGGCGAGGTCACGCAGGATCCGGCCGTAGCCGCCGGACAGGTCCAGCGCGGGCGCGAGGTTGATGGGCGTGCGGACCGGCCGCTGCAGGAGGCGCTCCAACTCGGCCTCGAGCGCGACCCGGCCGATCTTGACGCACAGGATGCGGCTTCCCGCATCCCAGTGGTTCAGCCGGACGCTCCCGGTCGGCCCGAAGACGACGGCGTGCTGCGGGGTCGCGATGACCTCGTTGCCGAGGTTCGTGGAGATCAGGTGGCCCGAGAGCGGGATGTTGACGTGATAGAAGTCGCGCAGTTCCTCGAAGTCCATGCTGATGTCCGCGTCGAAGCGGCAATCCCCCACGAGGACGGCCCCGAGCTGCATGGCGTCGATCGACATCATGAACCGCTGTGCACGCCCCAGCACCCCCATGCGCAGCGGGTAGTACGTCTCGGCGCCCTGGGCACTCGCCAGGTCGATATCGGTGGTCCGGGTGCTGAACCTCCAGGGGAGGGAGGGGACCACCAAGGGAGGCGAGGACGGATCTGCCATGGCTGCCACCGCGGGACTAGGTCCATCATGCCGCGCTCACAATAGGGCATGGCTATCGTGAACCGGCAGCCTTGTCAGGCGAGTTGAGTGGTCTGCCGATCCCTTGTCACGCGGCGGGACCTCGGAGCTTGCGGCGTACTGCCCAGACTCCTGCTGCGACGAGTACTGCCCCGGCGGTCGCCACGGTGATCCAGACGGCGGTGGATGTCGTGTTGTCGTCGTCGCGGATGACGTCTGTTCCGCCGGGCGGCAGCTCGACTCCGGGTGTCGGGCTCTTCGGCTTGGTGTCGCTTTCGGGCGAGGCGAGTTGCTTCTCCGGCGCGCCGAGGTTCGCCCAGTCGCGGTACTGCGGCGCGCCTTCGGGATCGCCGACCACGTCCACGGTCAACGTGAACGGCACGGCCAGGGCAGGGTCGGTCTTCTCGGGATCGATCTGCAGCCAGATGAAGTAGTCGCCGGGCAGCGACGCGGCGGCGATCGACGGCTGACCGCTCTCCAGATTGCGGTGCCGGACCGGGGCGGTGGCGCTGTCGAACGACAGCGGTGCGCCAGTGTATTCGCGCCAGTCGTCGCCGCCGCGGGGGAGCAGTGCCCAGTTGCGTACGGGGCTGAGCGGGCCGGTGTTGGCGAGCGTCTTCCCGCCGAGCCCGGCCTGCTCCGCGGCGGGCAGCCCGGCCAGGTCGAGGCGGTAGACGAGCCGCTGGCCCCAGTCCAGGCGGACGCGGTAGTAGATCTCCTCGCCCGGGCGGGCGGTGTCCGTGAACACGCCTTCGCCCAGCAGCGGGGCATCGCCGTACGAACCGCCGCCCGATACCGCCGTGGGGGCGGGGCTCTTGGCCTCGGCCTTGGGGGTGTCACCGGGGGTCCAGGCGGCGGGCAGCGCCTGGGAGTTGCGCACCTCGGGGGCGATCAGGACGGTGATCTCCATCGGGACGGCGGTCGATCGGCCCGCGGTGACCATGTTCTCCAGGTTGTCCACCTGGATCAGGAACCGTCCGCCGCCACCGCACGTGCCGCTCGGCGCCTGGGCGCCGGTCGGCATGGTGGCCGTCGCGTGGGCGGTCGCGTAGCCGCCGTTCGGGGCATCCCGCCGGTGCCGGCTGGACGCGCAGACCTCGCCGGAGACGGTGGTGATCCCGACCCGGATCGCGTTCGCCGCACCGATGCCGGGCGGGGCATTGAGCGGGACGGTCGCCGACGCGTACGCGGTGGCCCCCGCCGGGACGTCGATCGCGTAGTGGCGGAAGGGCTGTTCGCCGGCGGTGGTCGGCGGCATGACGTCCAGGTACTCGCCGGGCCGCAGCACGGGAGCCGTTTCACGCACCGGAGTCCCGGTCACCGGCGTGCCGGCGGGGCGGTACGGCCGCAGCGCCCGGTCGGCGGCGCGGCGCAGCCGGGAGGCCAGCTCGGCGCCGCTCTGCACGTCGTAGAACCGGCCGCCGCCGGCCTGCGCCACGTCGGTCAACTGGTCCTGGCCGGCCTTGTCGAGGCGGAAGCCGATGACGTCGATCGTGATGCCGATGTCCGCCGCGGCCAGCTTGCGGGCCTCGGCGACCGGGTCGCCGCCGCAGGTCTCCTTGCCGTCGGAGACCAGCAGGATCGTGCGGCGCCCGGGGCCGGGCAGATCGGCGGCGGCCTTCTGGAGGGCGAGCGCGATGGGGGTGTCGCCCGACGGGCGGACCGCGGCCACGGCACTGTCGAACGCGCTCTTGTCGACCGGGCCGACCGGCACGAGCAGGGACGTCGACGTGCAACTGCCGCCGTACGTACGCAGACCCAGCGGAGACGCGGCAGGCACGCCGCCGACGAGGCTGCCGATCGCGGACCGGGCCGCGGAGATCTTGGTGGCGCCCGGTGCTCCGGTGCCGTCGGGTTCGTTCATCGACCCCGAGACGTCGAGCGCGACGAGCAGCCGCCCGTCGCCCTCGGCCGCCGCGGCCGGCTGCGCCGGTATCCCGGTCAGCAGCGCGCCGGTCAGCGCGAAGAGTCCCCATATGCCTGTCAATCGCCGCAAAACGATCCCCCTGTCCGTGAAGCGAGATCCACAGGTACCACGGACTTCGGCGCTGGCTCTCGCGGGAACGGCGTCATCAGGGGAACGCGAGGGAGAGACGGGGGAGCGCGAGGGAGCGGCGCTTCGGGTGCTGTTTCGGGTGCCGCTTCGGGCATCGGCGGCTGCCCGGGCCGTGGGCGCGCGGGGCCAGTACTACGAGGTACGGCACTCCCGCTCGGTTTCGTCGGCCCCTGCCGCGCCCGCTTCCGCGGCGCGGGCTCCCGGGTCGGTTCCCGTTCCCGTTCCCGTCCCCGCCCTTGCGCCGGCGTCCGGGTGCGACGGGTTCCACAGCCGGTCGGCCTCGCCGCGGCCGAGGTGGTCCTCGTAGATCCGGACCTTCCGCCGCATCACCGCCAGCGTCTCCTGCAGTTCGCGGATCTGCGCCTCCACCTGCACCTCGTGCCGGCGCAGCAGTTCGAGCCGCTCGCGTTCGTTGCCCGGCCCCTGGCAGGCAAGTTCGATGTACTCCCGGATCGTCGCGAGCGACATGCCGGAGGCGCGCAGCTTCGTGCAGATCGCCAGCCACTCCAGGTCGGCTTCGTGGTAGATCCGGCGGCCGTTCGACAGCCTGCGCACCGGATTCGCGAACAGGCCTTCCCGCTCGTAGAACCGCAGCGTGTGGACGCTCAGCCCGCTGCGCTGCGCCACCTCGCCGATGCTCAGGTCCATGGGCGACTCCCGTCCGGCAGCTCTCGGCCGCGGCCTCTTGATCTAGAGCCGACTCTAGTTTCTAGCCTCGTCTCCCGGGCCGTCCGGCCCTTGGCATCCGCCGTGGCAGGGAGAGGGAATCCATGAACGTCTGGTTCGTCACCGGTGCATCGCGCGGGCTCGGCGCGGAGATCACGCGGGCGGCGCTCGCCCGCGGAAACCGGGTGATCGCGACCGCGCGCGATGCCGCCGCGGTGCTCGACGCGTACCCGGAAAAGCCGGACGGGCTGCTGGCCGTCACCGCGGACGTGACCGAGCCGAAGCGGCTGGAGGCCGCGGTGACCGAGGGGCTGGCCGCGTTCGGCCGGATCGACGTCGTGGTCTGCAACGCCGGGTACGGACTCGTCGGGGCCATCGAGGAGACGTCCGACGCGGCAGCCCGCGAACTGTTCGACGTCAACGTGTTCGGGGTGCTGCACACCCTGCGGGCCACGCTGCCGGTGCTGCGCGCCCGGCGATCCGGGCACGTCGTGAACATCGGCTCGGTCGGCGGCTTCGCCACCGCGCCGGCCGCGGGCCTGTACGGCGCGTCCAAGTTCGCACTCGAAGGCATCACCGAGGCGCTGCACGGCGAACTGGCGCCGCTGGGCGTACGCGTCACGGTCGTCGAGCCGGGCGGCTTCCGTACCGGCTTCCTCGGCGGCGCGAGCATCCGCGTCGAACCGGCCTCGATCCCGGACTACGCAGCGGGAGCGGGACCGGTACGCGAGGCGCTGGCCGGATTCGACGGCCGCCAGCCGGGCGACCCGGCGAAGGCGGCCGAGGCCATCGTCGACCTCACCGAGGCCGACGACCCGCCGCTGCGCCTCCAGCTCGGGGCGGACGCGGTCGAGCGCGTCGAGGCGAAGCTGGACCTGGTGCGGCGCGAACTCGACGCCTGGCGGCACGTCGCCCTGTCCACGGGCATCTGAGCCGCCGTCGGTCCAAGCGGTCAGACCGCCTGTCCGGCCGCCTTCGCGGTGGGCTTGCCGGCGACCGACGGGCAGGTCTGGCCGCCGTCCGCGTTGTGCAGGTGCTGCATCACCACGGTGAAGGCCTCCCGCAGCACGACCTTCTGCTCCTCGGTGAGCAGGTCCACGTAGTGCCGCCGCACGCCGTCCACATGGTCCGGGGCGGCCTTGACCAGGCGCTCCCAGCCGGCGTCGGTCAGCACGGCCCACTGGCCGCGCCGGTCCGCCGCGCAGCTCTCGCGCACCACGAGGCCCGCGTTCTCCATGCGGGTCATCTGGTGCGACAGGCGGCTCTTGGACTGGTTGCTCAGCCCGGCGAGCTCGGTCAGCCGCAGCCGGCGGTCGGGCGCCTCGGACAGGCGTACGAGAATCTCGTAGTCGTGCAGGGACAACCCGTGCAGCTGCTGGAGCTCGCGCTCCAGGAACAGCGGGAGCAGATTGAGCACGCCCAGGGACGCCCGCCACATCTGCTGTTCGTCTTCGCTCAGCCAGCGAGGTTCCTGTTCGGTCATGTGACCATGGTACCCGGTTCTGTTGAACATTCAATAAATATCGTCGGCATGTCATAGCAGCTATGCGCGCAGGCCCGGTGTTCAGCACGTGGTCGCACCGTACTTGCCGGTAGCCAAGGCGGCTACGCTGCCGCCGTGCCCAAGCCGCTGAACCTCCCCTTCGACCCCATCGCCCGCGCCGCCCAGTCGTGGGAGGAGCGCTGGGGCCCCTGCCCGCCGATGGCCGCGATCACCTCGATCATGCGCGCCCAGCAGATCCTGCTCGCCGAGGCCGACGCGGTGCTCAAGCCGTACGGGCTGACCTTCGCCCGCTACGAGGCCTTGGTCCTGCTGACCTTCAGCCGCACCGGAGCACTGCCGCTGTCCAAGATCGGCGAGCGGCTCATGGTGCACCCGACCAGCGTGACCAACACCATCGACCGCCTGGAGAAGGCCGAACTGGTGGCCCGCCGCCCGAACCCCCGCGACGGCCGCGGCACCCTGGCCACCATCACCGACAAGGGCCGCGACGTCGTCGAACGCGCCACCGCCGACCTCGTCGCCCGCGACTTCGGCCTCGGCGTCTACGACGCCGACCAGTGCGCCGACATCTTCCGCATCCTCCTCCCCCTCCGCACCGACGCCGGCGACTTCACCGAACCGGACCCGGAGCCGGAGCCGGAGCCGGGGCCGGGGCCGGAATCGGAGCAGGGGCAGGACACGGCACCGAGCCCCATCGCGCCGTCGGCATAGCGTGCTTGCGCGCTCGCCGGCTCCCCCGGCGCGCAGCGGGTCCGACCTGCTGCGCAGCCTGCGGGTCGCGCTCCCGGCTGCCCCGGACCAAGGGGCGGCGACGGGGCGCATCTAGCGGATCGGCAGCGGGTGCCGGTCCGGTACGGGCGCGTCGGCAAGCACCCACGCCGAGCGTGCGCGGTCGCGCACGTTGACCCCGGCGACGACGTCGGCAGGTCCAGCGAGACCGCACCGACGACAGAGGAATCGGTCCCGAGAGGGCCGGTTGTGCCGCGCGGTGTGACGGCATCGGGGACACCGCTGCGCGAGGTGTAGGCGGCATCGACTTCGAAGCAGGGCACGCCTGCCCGCTTCGCCTTGTAGGCGATGTATCCGGCCAATTGATGGAACGGCCAGGAGCCGATCATGGCGCGCTGGGGCGCTTGCAGCCGTCCCCGGTCGCGGATTCCGCCCAGAGCCTCCAGGGCGATTCCCCGACCGGTGCGTTGCGCCTCCGCCACGATGTCCTTGGCGATGCGGTGGTTCACGTGCTTGTTGTGCCGTTGCTCACGGCGTCCGCGCCGCGCCAGGCGCCGCTTCGCGGACCTGGACCTTTTGGCCTGGAGCTCGGCTCTCTTGCGCAACTGCCAGCGCCGATAACGGTCGAGACCACGCCCCGAATAGTTCGTCCCGTCGCTGGTGGTGGCCAGGTTGGCGATGCCCCGGTCGACGCCGATCCAGTCCGTCGGCGCGTCGTTCAGGGGCGCCTCGGCGACCTCGCACGTCGCGAGCAGAAACCAGGTGCCCTTGCGGACCACCAGGTCGGTCTCGCCTTTGCGGGTGGCGGCGAGCAAGGCCAGTTGACGATTTTCGCCGACGTACGGGATGCCGCGCAGGCGTCCGGCCGAGGTCCAGATCGACACTGTCTGCGCGTCGTACTGCCAGGACAGACAGCGGTCGTCGAAGGGCTGCGCGCCGTCCGGTCGAAAGCGGATTGGCGTGTCGGCCGCCTTGGAAGCTCCGCGCTGACGGGTGGAATACGCGTCGACCACCTTCTTGATCACGCGAACCGTCGGCTGTGCGGACAAGCCGAACGCGGCCTTGGTTTCCTCATAGACGAGCCGCTGGAGGTCGTTGCGCGTGAAGACTTGGCGCTGCGCGGCGACCGTCGAGACGTGCTGTGCTGCCGCGTTGCATGCGTGAAGGGTCGCCTGCAGTGCCAGGGCCTGGCTCGGCGTCGGCATGAGCTTCACCTGCACGGTGATCTTCACAAGGCGCCACTCTAGGTGTCGAAGCGTGTTCGCAGAGTGCCATTTCGACGATTCGGGTGGTAGGCAGGGGGCGATTCGGAAGTGCGGGTGGGCGGCGCGTAGTCTCATTGCGCGATCGTGAAAGCTGCGGACGCCGGCCTTGTGCGTGGCCGGCGAAGCGAATGAAGGTGTGTCGCCGTGAAGCCTGCTGTCCTGACCCGTTTCCGTGTGATGGCGTACATCACCGGTGTCTGGCTGCTCCTGCTGTGCCTGTGCATGGTGTTCAAGTACGGCTTCGACAAGGGTGCGGACGTCACGTTCTACGTAAGCCAGGTGCACGGCGTGCTGTACATGATCTACCTGGCCGTGTCGTTCGACCTGGCCTGGAAGATGAAGTGGCGGATCGAGCGCATCCTGCTGATCATGCTTGCCGGAACCATCCCGTTCGCATCGTTCGTTGCGGAGCGGAGGGTCGCGCAGGCCGTTCTGGAGAGCGGGCGTATCGCGGAGCCGGCGCAGACCGCCGGCGCCTGACCGCAGCCGCCGCCGCGCCCGCCGCGCGCCCCCAACCCGTCTGCTGCACCGATGTACCCGAAGGTGAACCGATGCTGTCCAACTCCGTGTCCCGATTCCGCCTGGTCGCGATCCTCGAGGGCCTGTCCTTCCCGGCGCTGCTGATCTTCGGGTCGCTGCTGAGCCGTATCTCCGACATCGACTTCCTGATGATGCCGCTGGGCATGATCCACGGTGTCCTGTTCGTCGCGTACATCCTGCTGGCGCTCGACATGCGCACGAAGCTGGGCTGGGACGGCAAGAAGACGGCGGTCGCGCTGCTGTGGGCGATCCCGCCGGCCGGCACCTTCTTCTTCAAGGCCAAGATCAAGGACGAGTTGGACGCGGCCGAGCAGGCCGAGACCGCGGCGGCGTCCGCGGCCTGACCTGCGCGTACGGGCATCGACGGGGGGGGGGGGGGGGGCGCCGCGGGGGGG
This sequence comes from Yinghuangia soli, assembly GCF_021502675.1. Classification (GTDB taxonomy): domain Bacteria; phylum Actinomycetota; class Actinomycetes; order Streptomycetales; family Streptomycetaceae; genus Yinghuangia; species Yinghuangia soli. Next base: position 294,710 of record NZ_JAKFHA010000007.1, on the reverse strand, counting down.
GGGGGGGGCCCGGGGGGGGGCGTCCGGGCGCCGCACTGGGGGTTCGGGTATCCCCCGGGGGGGGGCCCCGCCCCCCCCCCCCGTCGCCGTTTCCGGGACTGCTCAGGCGATCTCTTCGCTGCCCAGGCCGATGAGGCCGGAGGCCACGAAGGCGACGAAGCGGCCCACCCATTCGTCCGCGGCGGGTTCCGCGCTGACCAGCATGTGGTGCACGACCGTTCCGGCGATCACGTCGAAGACGAGGTCGACGTCGATCGCGTCGGCGGCCGCCGTCTCGCCGCGTTCCCGGGCCCGGGCGCGGCCTTCGACGACCAGGCGCTTCTGCGGTTCGACGATCGCCTCGCGGACGCGGCGGCGCAGTTCCGGGTCCCGGGTCGAGTCGGCGATCAGGCCCATCAGTGCGCTGGACATCTCGGGGCGGGCCAGCAGGTCGGCGAACTGCCGGACCACCGAGTCGAGATCGGAGGCCAGGTCGCCGTCCTCGGGCAGTTCGAGGGTGCCCAGCATGTCGGCGACCGCGGCCATCACGAGTTCGTGCTTGGAGGCCCAGCGCCGGTAGAGGGTGGTCTTGGCGACGCCGGCGCGTACCGCGACGTCGCCGACGGTCAGGGTCGCCCAGCCGCGTTCCGCGAGCAGTGCGCGGGTGGCGGACAGGATCGCGTCGTCGGCCGTCGAGCTGCGGGGCCGGCCTTTGCGGGACGCCGCGGCGGTTCCGTTGTCGCTCAGCGGGACCTCGCCAGGGGTGCGGGAGCGGGTTCGCCCGGGGGGCGGGCGGCTCGGATCAGGTGGACGGGTGCGGGAGTTCCGCGTACGGCGGGTCAGGTTACTGGCTCGTAACGTCAGCGGCGGTGACCGTCATCACATCTTTTCGGACAGGATGCCCCGCGGCCTGATGAGACGCCGTGGTGAGTCAAGTCACAGGTGACTTCCCGGTGAATTCCGGGGCGCCCCTCTTGCGTGCGGAGCCCGTCGTCCCGTTACGCTACGAGGCGTAGCGAATCACGGTGCCTGGATGGGGATTCGAGCGCTGGACATTCGGTGCAACCTGGCCTGCGTGCGCCTGCCGCGGCCCCGCAATCCTGCGGGGCGGACGGTGCGGTCGCCCGGGCGGGCCCGCCTGCGGGGTGAACGGGACGACCCGTGCACCGCGCAGGCGCGCTACGGGGGAAGATAGGCGCATGCAGCCACGAAACATGTCGATGCGCGGGGTCGTCGACCTCGGCGCGGTCAAGGCGGCCTCGGAGGCCGCAGCGCAGCGTGCCGCCCGGGCGGCGAGCGCCCCGCAGGCCGGTCCGGACGGAACGCCCGGCGGTGGCGCGGGCGGCGGGTTCTTCGTCGAGCTGACCGAGGAGAACTTCGACTCGGTCCTCGCGCTCTCCCAGCAGGCTCCGGTGGTGCTGGAGTTCTCCTCGCAGCGCTCCGCGCACAGCATCGAGCTGGGTGCGGTGTTCGAGCGGCTGGCGGAGGAGTTCGCGGGCCGGTTCGTGCTCGCCCGCCTCGACATCGACGCCTCGCCCGGACTGGCCCAGGAGCTGGTCATGCAGGCGCAGATCCAGGGCCTGCCCGCGGCGGTCGCGGTCATCGCGGGGCAGCTGGCCCCGATGTTCGACCGGGCGGCGCCGCAGGAAGAGCAGCTGCGGCAGATCCTCGACCAGCTGGTGGCGGTCGGCGAGCAGCGGTTCGGGCTGACCGGCCTGGGCGCGGCGCCGGGGGCCGGCCGGCCGGCCGGGGCCGAGGGCGAGGACGACGAAGCGGAGGCGCCCGGCGACCCGCTGCTGGCGCCGGCCGAAGCGGCTCTGGACGCGGGCGACTTCGCGGGCGCGGCGCAGGCGTACCGCAACGTGCTGCTGGACCACCCGGGGCACACCGAGGCGAAGCTGGCGCTGGCGCAGGTCGAGCTGATCGTGCGCACCCAGGACGCGGACCCGGCCAAGGTGCGTTCCGATGCGGCCGAGCGGCCGACGGATGTCGACGCGCAGACGCTGGCCGCGGACCTCGATCTGGCCGGCGGGCATGTCGAGGACGCGTTCGGGCGGCTCGTCGAGACGGTGCGGCGTACCGCGGGCGACGACCGCAACAAGGCGCGGCTGCACCTGCTCGGTCTGTTCGAGGTCATCGGCCTGGACGACCCGCGCGTGGTGAAGGCCCGCGCGGCGCTGACCAGCGTGCTCTTCTAGATCGGACGCTTGGACCGGCGCCCGATCCGATATCGGGTCGGGCGCCGGCGCGGCGCTCGGGCGCCATCCGTTCGTTTTTGTCGGTATATGGGCATGCCGACGGTTCACGATCCCCGTCGCCCTCCGTGAGGATTTCCGGAGGGCGGCGGGGATCTTGTATGTGACCGATTGCGGCACGTGGCCACCTGGATACTTTGCAAATCTTTGACCGGCCGCGGATCCGGTCGCCGAGGGTGCCTCCGACTCCCCTCTTAATCGTCCGAAAACGGACGCAACGCCCCGGAGCGAGCTGCTTCGTATTACTCCTGGTAACACCTACCGGGCGATCGGGTGGCAGGAACGTGTTCTCGTCGGCTACTTGCCGGTAACAAGACTCTTGTGCCGCAGCGCACAAACGGCGACGATCAGCCCGCTCGGTCCATCCATGCACGCTCCGGCAGCCGGTCGGGGACGCGGAGGGCCTCATCCCCATCCAGGTCCGTGCCCGTCCTCCCGGACAGGTACGACCCCCGGCCCCTTCTGTGCACCATCCGCAGGGGCCTTCCTTTGTCGTCCTTGTGTCCACCGTGCGTTGCGCCGCCCCGGCCGCGTACGGACGGAACCTGTCCCTGAGGAGGACCATGGCCAAGTCCAAGGCCGCCACCGGTCGCACGCGCTGGAAGCGGTTCGGCGTCGCCCTGATCCCGGCCTTCGCCGTCATTTCGGGCATGGGGGTCGCCGCGGCCAGCGGCGCCATCCCGATGGGCTTCGCGATCTCCGGCACGACCTTCAAGGTCAGCGCCGACGAGATGCGGGCGTACGACGTCGTCCAGTACGGCTCGCTGACCAACCCGAAGGGCCCGAACTCGAAGCCGGTCATCCTGTCCGGGTTCTCGCGGGCCGAATTCGACAACCTGTGCCAGTCGGTCAAGGTTCCGCTGCCGTTCTCGATCGCCGGCAAGAACTCGGTCGTCATGGTCATCAAGTCGCCCGACGCCGAGGCCGTCAACATGGTCGCGGACCTGGCGCAGATGACCGGCAAGGCGTCGTTCGAGAACGTCGCGATCGGCATCGACGCCGCGGCGACGACCAAGGGCCCGATCGCCGGCGGCAACCTGCCGGCCTCGGAGCGCCAGAAGATCGCCGGCGCCTTCGCCCAGCAGGTCGACAAGGTCACGGTGCAGAACGCGCGCCAGACGGTGTACTCCGTCTCGGCCGGCCAGTTCAACCTGTCGCACCTCGACATCTCGGTGAACTTCGACAACACCGAGTGCTTCTGACACCGGCTCGTCAGGGGTGGGGCCGCCGCGCGGCGGCCCCCCCCCCCGCAGCCGCCCGGTGCCGCCGGACGCCCCGCCCCTTAAGAAGTTACCACGGG
>NZ_JAKFHA010000007.1:54350-291166 GCF_021502675.1 Yinghuangia soli | reverse complement strand
CCACACCCGCGGGTGTTTGGCACCGGGGCGGGGGGGGGGGGGGCCCGCGGGGGGGCGCCCCCACCCCGCGAAGCAGCCGTGTGCCTCATGACGACCGGCCGATTCAGAAGTTCCCTCTGGAGCCCTTCGTGAGTAGTGACAATCCGCGTGCGCCCGGGAAGTCCGAGGCGACGCAAGGCGATGGCAAAGCCGAGGTCCGTGCGGACAAGCGGTTCAGGGGGCCGTTCAAGAAGGAGCGGCGCAAGGCGGCCGAGTGGCGGAGCCAGCGGCCGTTCTCGGCCGGGCTCTTCACGCTCCTCGCCTCGGTGCCGATCCTGTATTTCCCGTACGCGACGCTGACCTTGGGACAGGTCACGATCACCATGAGCACGATGGCCGGCGCCGCGTCCGCGATCATCGGCATCCTGCTCATCCTGCTGGCCATGGTGATGTGGTTCCAGCCGCAGCTGCGCATGTTCGCCGGTGTGGCCACCCTGGTCTGCGGCTTCGTCTCGTTCGTCACGTCCAACTTCGGCGGCTTCCTCATCGGCCTGATCTGCGCGACCCTCGGCGGCACGCTGGCGGTCGCCTGGGCCACCGACGAGGACGAGGACGAGGACGGCACCGGCCCGGAAGGCCGGGACGGAGACCCCGAGACGCTGGAGGCGCCGCACTCCGGCCTCGACATCCTCGTACCGCCGGCCCGTCCGGCGGACGCGGACGGCGGCGAGCGGGTGCCGGGCGGTGTCGGCCTGGGGGAACCCCCGGCCGGGTCGGCGACCAGTCGGCCCGGCAGCACCCCTGACCCGCTGGACAGCGCATCCCGCAGCATGTCCGGAGCCGCGAAGTTCACCGCCGCCGCGTTCCCCGCGGTGGCGCTGGTGGCGGCGCTGCTCCCGATGGGCCCGAGCGACCCGCTGCCGCCCAACCCCTTCGCGGACGGGCCGTGCGTGAGCGCGGCCCCGACCGGAGCGGCCGCGGCGGCTGCTGCGTCGGCTTCTTCGGCCGCTGCGGCTTCTGCCGCGGCGAAGGCGTCGGCGGGGGCTTCCACGGCCCCGGCGGCACCCGGGCAACCGGCGCCCGCCACGCAGGGGGCGCCTGCGGGGACCCAGGAAGCAGCGGCGCCCGGTGCCTCGGCGCCGGCCGTACCCGTGCCCACGACGGCGACGTCCAAGCCGGGGCTGCTGGCACCGATCATCGACCCGCTGAAGTCGCTGATGCCCACGTTCCTGCTGCCCAAGGCGGCGACGACTCCGGCGGCGCCGCCCGCCGGCAGCGGCGCCGCGCCGGCCGCCGGGGCGGACACGGCACCTGCGGCCGGGCCGACCGAAGCGGCGAAGCCGGAGACCCCGGCCGCCACGAAGTCCCCGACCGCGACCAAGTCCCCGACCGCGGACAAGGCCGACAGGGCGACGGCCAAGCCCACGGGCACGAAGCCGCCGTACCCGTGCCCGACCCCCGGCCAGGCAAAGGTGATGGCCGGACCGGGCGAGGTGGTCCTGCCGGACCAGCCGTGGATCCTGAAGTCCAGCCTGCTGGCCATGGCCGGCATGGACTACAAGGGCGTGGTCGAGGTGAAGACCGGCTCGGGCAAGACCAAGAAGGTCCTCAAGTTCGAGGTCAGCGGCGGCGTCGACATCTGGAACCTGGACATGTCGTCGCCGGTCGAGAACGGCAAGTTCTTCCGCGTCCACTCGACCAACAACACCAAGTCCTACATGCACAACGGGACGGTGACCTTCTACACGGAGAGCCTCAAGGGGAACCTGTTCGGCCTGATCCCGATCGAGTTCACGCCGACCAGCGAGCCCCCGCTCAACGTGCCTGCCGCGTTCTTCACGGACGTGACCGTCCGCCAGGCCGGCCAGGCGGGCGCCACCCTGGTCATCCCGGACGTCACGTTCGAGAACAAAAAGGTCTGACCACCCCGCCACGCAAGAATCGGCGGCCCCGGCTTTCGGGGCCGCCGATTCGCCGTTCCGGGGTGCGGATGAAGGGGGCAGCGTGAACGGTGACGGTCCGATCGAGGAGCTCTTGCGGTTGATGCCGCCACATGCCGGGGCGGGCGCCGTACGGGCAGCCGAACTTGGCGGGCCTGATGCGCCGATGCGCTATCCGACGGACTACGTGGAGTTCTTGCGTGTCTATGGGGCCTGCACCATCGAAGGGGAGGTGGTCATTGCGCAGCCGGATGCAATCGCTGATTTGCCGCTGCCCAGCCCTACGACGGAACGTCTCACAGAGCAGGCATGTGCCGACTGGGCCGAGTTTCCGGGGGGTGGGATCGCCCGGGGCCAGGCCACGGCGCCTGTGCGTGCCTGGGGGTATGACGCGGACGGAGCGCAGTTGTGCTGGGCGACCGATGCTGAGGAGCCGGACGATTGGCCTGTGGTCGTGCTCAGCCGCGGGCAGCTGGAATGGGTGAGGTACGACTGCGGGATGGTGGAGTATCTCCTGCGGGTGCTCCGGGCGGAGCCGGCAGAGCAGCCTCAGGCGGCTCGGGCCATCTGGGGGGTCGCGGCGCCGCGAGTTGTGGGGCGGCAGGAGGAGTTGCGGCGGGTCGCGGCGGGATTGGATCCGTTGACCGGGAAGCCGTGGTGACGAGTTCGGAGGCGGGCCGGGGTCAGCGGTCGGTGCGGCGCTTTTTGCGGCGGGTGAGGATTTGGCGGATGGCCTCGATCAGGATGGTGATCACTGCGGCGGCGACCAGGCCGGCGATGATGCCCTTTATGGGGTTGTCCTTGAAGGCGGTGCCGCCCCAGTAGCCGAGGAGGGTGGCGTAGGTGGCCCAGGTGATGCCGCCGATGGCGGTGAACTTGCGGAACTTGGGCCAGGGGTATTCGACGATGCCGGCGGTCACCGAGATGGCCGTGCGGCCGCCGGGGATGTAGCGGCCGGCGATGATCATCATGCCGCCGTACTCCTCCAGCCAGCGCTCGGCCGTGGCACGGGCGCGTTTGCCGCGTTCGCCGGAGAGCAGGCGGCGGGTGGCGAAGGGCTCCGCCCAGCGGCCGATCGCGTAGCCGAGGTTGTCGCCCAGGAAGGCGCCGAGTGCACCGGCCCCGATCAGGATGAAGAGGTTCGGGGAGCCGGTCGGGGTGGCGAAGACGCCGCAGGCGATCAGCGAGGTCTCGCTGGGCACGATCGGCAGGACGGCGTCCAGCAGGGCCATGCCGAAGACGAGCAGGTAGGACCAGGGCGAGTCGGCGAACCGCATGAACGGGTCGAACCAGGCTTCCACGGAGGTCCTCACTAGATCCGGATGGGCGCGCCAGGGCTGGGCACCGTTGCACTGCTACCCGCACTTCCCTGATTAGGCACATCCGCGTCTTGGCGAGGTGCCGGTGTCGGGGTCAGACCGGCGGGATCAGGACGGGGAGCCGTTCCGCGATCCTGTGGTCGCCGGCGACGGCCAGCCGGTCCAGCGGTACGCGTCCCCAGGTGAACATCATCAAGTCGGCGGCGGTGCCCGACAGCTCGACCGACAGCCCCTTCGCCGTCGGCGGGCCGCCGCGTTCGTGCGCCGGGAACTCGACCTCGTCCCCGGAGAAGCGCACTGACCAGGACTGCCCGGTGTCGGTGGCACGGAACCGGTACGTCTCGCCGGCGCCCGGGGGAGCGGGTCTGAACCTGCGGCGGGCGGGGGCCATGACCTCGAACGTCTGCGCCATGGCGTCGCAGGCCAGCATTCGGTCCGGCGGCGCCGGGTCGCCTACCGCGGCCTCCGCGTCCCAGCGGTGTACGGCGGCCTCGATGGCCTGCATGCGCATCCAGAAGCCGGCCGTCTGCTCCGGCGACCATGTCCACACGTGCAAGGCCGGATCCGTTGCCGCGAAAGTGCCGCCGAGTTCCTCCGCCCCGGCCGCGTACCACTCCACGAGGCTTGCCGGCACGGGGCCGGGCGTCGGCCCGCCCCGCGGTGCCGGCCAGCCCGGCCGTTCCCCGGGCAGCCCGAACTCGGGGTCCTCGCCTTCCGGCGGATCGACCAAGCGGGTGCGCAGGATCGCGGTGACGACCCGGTGCACCTGCCCGAGGTGCAGGACCAGGTCGGAGACCGTCCAGCCGGGGCAGGAGGGGACCGGTGGCGCCTCGGGTGCGTCGGCGGCCCGGCGTACCGCCGCCTCGAACCGCGCCGCCTCGTCCCGGAACCGCGCCACGAAGTCCACAGAGCCCATGCTGTCCAGCGTGCCATCGGGCAGGGCGGTCGGAGCGGTACGGCGCGGCGCGCCCGAGGCCGGGTTCTTGACCCTCTCCCTGTGTGAGGTGGCACGGTCGTCGGCAGGGCGGCCGCCACCGATGCCGCCGCTGCCATGCCGACTCCGGACATCGACGAGGACCACCTGTGACGCCGAAGGCCGACCTCAAGAAGACCCACAGCGATCTGTACGGCACCGGTGCCGCGCCGGTCTTCGTCGACGTGCCCGCGCTGCCGTACCTGATGATCGACGGCACCGGCGACCCCGACGGGCCGGTGTACGCCGAGTCGGTCGGGGCGCTGTACGGCGTCGCCTACGCGATCCGGTTCGCCCTCAAGGGCGCGGGCGTCCTGGAGTACCCGGTCATGCCGCTCGAAGGCCTGTGGTGGGACGCGGACGACGGAAGCTTCGACCACCGCGCCGACCGCGGCACCTGGCGGTGGACCATGATGATCCTCCAACCTCCGGCTGCCGCAGATTACTTCGCAGAGGCGGCGGCCACTGCGGCCCGCAAGAAGCCGGCGTCGCCCGTCGCCCGCGTCCGGTACGAGGAGGCGCCGGAGGAGCGCGCCGTGCAGATACTGCACACCGGGCCGTACGCCGAGGAGACTCCGGCGATCGAAAAGCTGCTGGCGCACGCGGCAGCCGGTGGTGCCGCGGTGACCGGCCTCCACCGCGAGATCTACCTGTCCAACCCGTCCCGGACCGCGCCCGAGAAGCTGAAGACGCTCATCAGGTACGCGGTCACGCCGGGCAAGTCTTAGAAGGATAGGCCTGGTTGCCCGTACCGCCGGGAGGCTCCGGAGCACGGGCAACCAGGCCCGAGTCTCAGGACTGAAGCGACCAGCCTGTGTTGGCGGTGCAGCTCGCCGGAGTCTCACCGCGGGCGTACCGCAGGAAGTCCGTGAGGCCGTTGCGCCAGTACGGCCACGAGTGGTTGCCCGGGCCCGCGCAGAAGCGGTGTTTGGCCACGGGCCCCTCGACCGCCTTGAGGTTGTTGTGCATGTCGACGACCGAGCCGTGGATGTCGGCCTCGTCGGTCCCCGCGTACAGCGCGAGCTTGTGCGGGTAGGTCTGGTACTTGCCCGCGGTCGCCAGCTTGACCGGGTTCTGCGCGTCCCAGTTCGGGCCGTTGGGACCGAAGACCTGGTGCGGTCCCCACAGCCAGCCCAGCGGGTAGCGGTAGGGGTCGAGGTCGGGGATGTTCGCGGGGTCGCCGATGCTCGCGCCGGGCGAGGTCGGGGCGACGACCGAGGCGTGGATCAGCGTCTGCGCCCACGGCATCTCGATGTTGGTGCCCGGCGAGAACCCGGCCGCGGCGCCGAAGAGTTCAGGGAAGCGCCCGGCGTACCGGAGCGCTCCGTAGCCGCCCATCGACAGGCCCGCGATCATGCGGCCCTGCTTGGTCTTGAGCGTGTTGAAGTTGGCGTCGATCCAGGGGACCAGCTGCTGGATGTGGAACGTCTCCCACTGCGGCGCGATGTTGCCCTTGGTACCGGTCTGCCAGTTGCTGTACCAGCCCGCGCTGCCGCCCTCCGGCATGACCACGATGCCGTTGTAGGAGGCCTGCGCGGCCAGTTGGACGATGTCGCCCTCGTCGACCCGCGACCAGTCGTCGAAGTCGCCGGTGCCGCCGTGCAGCAGGTACAGGCTCTGGTACGCGTTCGCCGGATTCGTCTGGTAGCCCTGCGGCAGCAGGATCCGCACGGTGATCACGGGCCGCAGCGGCTGCACGGTCGGCTTCGCCGGGTCGACCTGCTTGTAGATCGCCGCGGTCGTGAGCTTGACGTCGTAGAGCGGCGCGCTCGTCGGGTTGTGCGTCCCCGTGACCGGGGTGATCGACTGGAAGTCGATGCCGTACGAGTCGGCATTCGGCAGGCTCGGCGGGGCGGGCTGCGTCGCGGCCGCCTGCTGCGGCAGCGCCAGACCGACCGCGGCCAGCACAAACGCCGCAGCGCCGGTCCCCAGTCGAAGCAGAGGCCGACGGCGGGTGGCGAACAGGGGCATGGGTCCCTCCTGGTCCGGGCCGCGGCGCCGCATGCGCCGCGGCCCGGCCACGGTCACGCCCCTCGACCCCCGCCGTCTTGGACAAATCCGACACGGCGCAAGGGTGATGACGAGACCGCGGTGGTCAGAGGGTCAGCCAGATGGTGGCCAGCGGGGGGAGGGTGATGGTGGCCCAGCCGGAATCGTCCGTGGTGATGGCGCCCATGTTGCCGACGTTGCTGCCGCCGTAGGTGGCCGCGTCGGTGTTGAGGGTCTCGCGCCAGGTGCCGGTGCGGGGGAGGTGCAGGCCGAAGTCGTGGCGGACGAGGGGGGAGAAGTTCGCCACGGCGACCAGGAGTTCGCCGTCGGAGCCGTGGCGGATGAAGGAGAGGACGTTGTCGGCGGCGTTGCCGCCGTCGATCCAGGTGAAGCCGTCCGGGGTGGTGTCCTGCGACCAGAGCGCGGGGGAGGCGGTGTACGTGTGGTTGAGGTCGCGGACCAGGCGTTGGACGCCCTGGTGTTCGGCGTGCTCCAGGAGCCACCAGTCCAGGCCGTGCGCCTCGGACCATTCGGCGTCCTGGGCGAATTCGCTGCCCATGAAGAGCAGTTGCTTGCCCGGGTGGGACCACATGAAGCCGAGGTACGCGCGCACGTTGGCCATCTGCTGCCAGCGGTCGCCGGGCATCTTGTGCAGCAGCGACTTCTTGCCGTGCACGACCTCGTCGTGGCTGATCGGCAGGACGTAGTTCTCGCTCCATGCGTACATGAGCGAGAAGGTGATGTCGTGGTGGTGGTACTGCCGGTGCACCGGCTCCTTCTGGATGTACTCCAGGGAGTCGTGCATCCAGCCCATGTTCCACTTGAGGCCGAAGCCCAGGCCGCCGTGCGAGGTGGGGCGGGTGACGCCGTCCCAGGCGGTGGACTCCTCGGCGATGGTCACGATGCCGGGGACGCGGCGGTAGATGGTGGCGTTCATCTCCTGGAGGAGGGCCACGGCGTCCCAGTTCTCCCGGCCGCCCTCGGAGTTGGGCACCCAGTCGCCGCCCTCGCGCGAGTAGTCGAGGTAGAGCATCGAGGCGACCGCGTCCACGCGCAGGCCGTCGATGTGGAACTCCTCGGCCCAGAAGACCGCGTTGGCGACCAGGAAGTTGCGTACCTCGGTACGCCCGTAGTCGAAGACGAGCGTGCCCCAGTCCGGGTGTTCGCCGCGGCGGGGGTCCGGGTGCTCGTACAGCGGGGTGCCGTCGAAGCGGGCCAGCGCCCAGGCGTCCTTGGGGAAGTGCGCGGGCACCCAGTCGACGATGACCCCGATGCCGGCCCGGTGCAGGGCGTCGACCAGGTGCCGGAAGTCGTCCGGTGAGCCGAAGCGCGAGGTCGGCGCGTAGTACGAGGTGACCTGGTAGCCCCACGAGCCGCCGAAGGGGTGCTCGGCGACCGGCATGAACTCGACGTGCGTGAAGCCCATGTCCTTGACGTATGCCGGGAGCTGCTCGGCGAGTCCGCGGTAGTCGAGGCCGGGGCGCCAGGAGCCGAGGTGCACCTCGTACACGCTCATCGGCGCCGCATGGTGCGCGCGCCCGGCGCGCGCCGCCATCCAGTCGTCGTCGCCCCACGCGTACCAGGACGTGTCGACCACGGACGCGGTCTGCGGCGGCACCTCGGTGGCGAAGGCCATCGGGTCGGCCTTCTGCCGCAGGTGGCCGTCGCGGCCCATGATCTCGTACTTGTACTTGGTGCCGTCGCCCACGTCCGGGACGAACAGCTCCCATACGCCCGAGGACCCCAGCGACCGCATCGGGTGCGCGGTGCCGTCCCAGTAGTTGAAGTCGCCGACCAGCCGCACGCCCTGCGCGTTCGGCGCCCACACCGCGAAGGAGGTGCCGGTGACCGTCTCGCCCTGCGTCTCGTACGCGCGCACATGCGAGCCGAGGACCGTCCACAGCTTCTCGTGCCGACCCTCGCTGATGAGATGCAGGTCGAACTCGCCGAGCGTGGGCAGGAAGCGGTACGGGTCGTCGGTCACCAAAGTGGTGCCCTCGTACGTGACCTCGAGCCGGTAATCCGGGACCTTCTCGCCCGGCAGTACGCCGCAGAAGAGCCCCTCCGCCTCGTGCGCGAGCTCGTATCTGCCGTGCTCGGCGACCACCACCACGCGCTCCGCCCACGGCCGCAGCACCCGCAGCACGACGCCGTCGGCGTCCGCGACCGGATGCGGGCCCAGGACGGAGTGCGGGTCGTGGTGCGCGGCGTCCAGCACGCGCCGCAGCTCGGCGGGATCGAGCGGCGGCGCGGGCGCGGCGGGCGCGACCTCGGTGAGCACGGATTCCACGGGGTCCACCAGGTGAGTGGGCGTCACGTTTGTCGACCTCCAGGGGACGGGGGCGGCGAAGGGACCGGATGGACAGCTGTTCGGGACGAGCGTGCGCAGTTCCGTTTTCGTTGCGGTTCAAAAAGCCGCTGCCCCGGGCGGACCCGGTTAATGCGGCGCCGGCGCCCGGTCCGCCAGCCGGCGGATCGCGGACATCGGGACGGGCAGCCACGAGGGCCGGTTGCCCGACTCGTAGACGACCTCGTAGACGGCCTTGTCGGTCTCGAAGGCGCGCAGCAGGACGGGTTCGGCGCGCGGGTCGACCGAGCCGGCCTTGGCGTAGCCGGCGCAGAAGGCGTCGCGGTTGCGCATCGCCCACTCCTCGGCGCGCCGCACCAGGTGCGGCGCGGGCACGCCCGCCCCGCCCGCGCGGCGCTCGGCGAGCAGGTGCCGGGCCGCGTAGTCGAAGGACCGCAGCATCGCGGCGACGTCGCGCAGCGGCGAATGCACCGCGCGGCGCTCGACCAGCGGCTGCGCGGGCTCGCCCTCGAAGTCGATGAGCACCCACCGGGTGGCGGTGCGCATGACCTGGCCGAGGTGGAAGTCGCCGTGGATGCGCTGCAGCGGCACCGGGTGGTCCTCGCGGCCCAGCCGGGCCAGGTCGCGATACGCCTCGCGCAGCCGGTCGGCGTACGGCGCGAGCTCGGCGACGACCTCGGTCGCCGCGTCCAGGCGGCGGCCCATCTGCTCGGCCAGCGCGGTCAGCTGCGCCTCGCGGGCGATCCCGGTGGGCAGCGTGCGGGCCAGGTCGGCGTGCACCTCGGCGGTGGCCACGCCGAGCCGGAACGACTCGCCGGCGAAGTCGCCGCCGACCTCGTGGGCGCGCAGCGCGTCCGCCGAGCCGATGCCGTGCAGGTCCTGGTCCGCGTACAGGTCGCGGACCGAGGTCTTGGCCAGCTCCCAGCCGTCGGTGCCGGTGCGCAGGTACTCCTGGACGAGGCCGAGCGTGGTGGTCTCGCCGCCGAACTCCGCCTCGAACCACGCCACCGGCTGCGGGATGCGCCGCGACCCGACGTCGGCGAGCGCCAGCGTCAGCTCCAGGTCCGGGTTGACCCCGGGGGTGAGGCGGCGGAACAGCTTCATGATGACGTCGTCGCCGAACACGATGGACGTGTTGGACTGCTCGACGCCCACCACGAGGCCGGCCAGCCGGGTGCCCGGCGCCCGGTCGGCGTAGCGGTGGAAGACCAGCGGGCCGGTCTCGACCGGCCGCTCCGGGACGGCCGCGGCGAACCGTTCCAGCACCCAGCGGGACAACTCGCTGTCGTGCGCCGCGTCGTACAGCACCGTCCCGTCGTGCGGGCCGCCGCGCAGGCGGCCGATGGTGGCGTAGTCGAGCCGCTCCAGGCGCCGGGCCCGGATGCCGAGCAGCAGCTGGTAGTGGTCGGCGGCGGCCGGGTGCCCGGCGGCCGCCTCGTGCTCGACGGCGAGCACGAGGTGGAACATCGCCGGGTCGCCGCGGACCACCTCGACGGCCGAGACCACCTCGACTCCCCGGATCGTCCGGCCCTTGCCGGCGAACCATCTCTGCCGCGGCAGCCAGGGCACGAGCTGTCCGCGGACGGCATCCACCGGGATGCCGCCCAGGTTCTGGAGTCGAGTGGGATCGGTCACAGCGTTCGCGCTCCCCGGGTGAGTCGGAACCAGTAGAAGCCGTGCCCCGCGAGCGTCAGGAGATACGGGAGTTCGCCGATCGCGGGGAATGTCACGCCGCCGAGCAGCTCGACGGGCTGGTAGGTCTCGAACTGCCGCAGGTCCAGCTCGGTGGGCTGGGCGAACCGCGAGAAGTTGTGCACGCACAGCACCACGTCGTCCTCGTACTCGCGCAGGAATGCGAGGACGGACGGGTTGGACGAGGCCAGTTCGTTGTAGACGCCGAGGCCGAACGCCGGGTTCTGCTTGCGGACCTCGATCATCCGGCGGGTCCAGTGCAGCAGCGACGAGGCGTTGCTCATCTGCGCCTCGACGTTGGTGACCTGGTAGCCGTAGACCGGGTCCATGATCGCGGGCAGGTTCAGGCGGCCCGGGTCGCAGGCCGAGAAGCCGGCGTTGCGGTCCGGCGTCCACTGCATCGGCGTGCGGACGCCGTCGCGGTCGCCGAGCCAGATGTTGTCGCCCATGCCGATCTCGTCGCCGTAGTAGAGGACGGGCGAGCCGGGCAGGGACAGGAGTAAGGCGGTGAACAGCTCGATCTGGTTGCGGTCGTTGTCGAGCAGCGGCGCGAGGCGGCGGCGGATGCCGACGTTGGCCCGCATGCGCGGGTCCTTCGCGTACTCGGAGTACATGTAGTCGCGCTCTTCGTCGGTGACCATTTCGAGCGTGAGCTCGTCGTGGTTCCGCAGGAAGATGCCCCACTGGCAGTTCAGCGGGATCGACGGGGTGCCGGCCAGGATCTCCGAGACCGGGTAGCGCGACTCGCGGCGGACCGCCATGAAGATGCGCGGCATGACGGGGAAGTGGAACGCCATGTGGCACTCGTCGCCGTCACCGAAGTAGTCGACGACGTCTTCGGGCCACTGGTTGGCCTCGGCGAGCAGCACCGTGTCGGGGTACTTGTCGTCGATCTCCTTGCGCACCCGCCGCAGGAACTCGTGGGTGGCCGGGAGGTTCTCGCAGTTGGTGCCTTCCTGCGCGAACAGGTAGGGCACTGCGTCGAGCCGGAAGCCGTCGATGCCGAGGTCGAGCCAGAACCGCAGCCCGGCGAGCATCTCCTCCTGCACCCGCGGGTTCTCGTAGTTGAGGTCCGGCTGGTGGCTGAAGAAGCGGTGCCAGAAGTACTGCTTGCGGACCGGGTCGTAGGTCCAGTTGGACGTCTCGGTGTCGACGAAGATGATGCGGGCGTCGCCGTACTGCTTGTCGTCGTCGGCCCACATGTAGTAATCGCCGTACGGGCCGTCCGGGTTGTTGCGGGACTCCTGGAACCACATGTGCTGGTCGCTGGTGTGGTTCATGACGAAGTCGATGATGATGCGCATGCCGCGCTTGTGCGCCGCGTCGACGAACTCCACGAAGTCGGCGAGGTCGCCGAACTCCGGGAGCACCGCGGTGTAGTCGGCCACGTCGTAGCCGCCGTCGCGCAGCGGCGATGCGAAGAAGGGCGGCAGCCACAGGCAGTCGACGCCCAGCCATTGCAGGTAGTCGAGGCGGGCGGTGAGGCCCTTCAGGTCGCCGCAGCCGTCGCCGTTGCTGTCCTGGAAGGACCGGACGAGCACTTCGTAGAAGACGGCGCGCTTGAACCACAGCGGGTCGCGGCGGCTGCGCGGTGTGTCGTCAAAAGTGTCGGAGATGGGGTCATTGACGATCACGGGTTGTTCCTCCGGACCGAGAAGAGATGCGCGGGTTCGAGTGCCGGGTCGAGGCGCACGTAGTTGTGCTGACCCCAGCGGTAACTCGCCCCGGTGAACTCGTCGTGCACCGGGAACGTGTCCTGCCAGTCCATACCGAGCGACGGCATGTCCAAGGACACCGTGGCCTCGTGGACCGCGTGCGGGTCGAGGTTCACGACCACTACTACGAGATCCTCTGCGTCGCCCGTACGGGTCCGCTTCGAGAAGGCCATCACCGCATCGTTGTCGGTGTGATGGAATTTCAGGTTTCGCAGCTGTTGCAGCGACGGATGATGTCGCCGCACTCGGTTAAGGGTGGTGAGGTACGGCGCGAGCGAGCGTCCCTCCCGCTCCGCCGCTGCCCAATCCCGCGGCCGGTATTGGTACTTCTCGGAATCCAGGTACTCCTCGCTGCCCGGCGCCACCGCGAGGTGCTCGAAGAGCTCGAAGCCCGCGTACACGCCCCAGGTCGGGGACAGCGTGGCGGCCAGCGCGGCCCGGATCTTGAAGGCCGCGGGCCCGCCGTACTGCAGTGACGCGTGCAGGATGTCCGGCGTGTTCACGAAGAAGTTCGGCCGCATGTAGGCGGCGGACGGGCCGCTCAGGTCGGTCAGGTACTCCTGCAGCTCGTCCTTGCCGGTCCGCCAGGTGAAGTACGTGTACGACTGCTGGAAGCCGATCTTCGCCAGCGTGTGCATCATCGCCGGGCGCGTGAAGGCCTCGGCGAGGAAGATGACGTCCGGGTCGCGGCCGTTGACCTCCGCGATGACCTTCTCCCAGAAGACCACCGGCTTGGTGTGCGGGTTGTCGACCCGGAACACCCGGACGCCGTGCGCCATCCAGTAGCGCAGCACGCGCAGCGTCTCGCGCACGATGCCGTTGAAGTCGTCGTCGAAGTTGACCGGGTAGATGTCCTGGTACTTCTTCGGCGGGTTCTCCGCGTACGCGATCGAGCCGTCCGCCCTCCGGGTGAACCACTCGGGGTGCTTCTGGACCCACGGGTGGTCCGGCGACACCTGCAGCGCGAAGTCGAGCGCGATCTCCAGGCGCAGTTCGCGGGCCCGGGCCACGAAGGCGTCGAAGTCCTCGATGGTGCCCAGATCCGGGTGCACCGCGTCGTGCCCGCCCTCCGGCGAGCCGATCGCCCACGGCGACCCGGGGTCGTGCGGCCCGGCCTCCAGCGAGTTGTTGGGGCCCTTGCGGAACGCTGCGCCGATCGGGTGAATCGGCGGCAGGTAGGCGACGTCGAAGCCCATCGCGGCGATCGCCGGCAGCCGTTCCATCGCGGTGCGGAAGGTGCCCGACTTCGGCGGCAGCACGCCTGCCGGGTCCACCTCGGCGCCCTCGGACCGCGGGAAGAACTCGTACCAGGACCCGAACAGCGCCCGCGGCCGCTCCACCTGCAGCGGGAACCGCGCGCTGGAGGTCACCAGTTCGCGCAGCGGGTGGGCGGCGAGTACGTCGGCGACCGCCGGGGCCAGCGCGGCCGCCAGCCGCTCCTCGGGGGGCCGGGCGGTGTCGCGCAGCGCGTCGACGGCCTCCAGGACAGGGGCCTGCCCGGCCCGCTTGGACACGCCCTCGGCGGCCCGCTCCAGCAGCCGGGCGCCTTCCTCCAGGACCAGTTCGACGTCCTGGCCGGCCGGGATCTTGATGCCCGCGGCGTGCCGCCAGGTGCCGACCGGGTCGCTCCACGCCTCGACCGCGTACGACCACATGCCCTCGGTCGGCGCGGTGATCTCCACGTGCCACCGGTCGGTGCCGGGTGCGCCTTGCGCCATCGGCAGATACGGCCCGGCCTTGCCGCGCGGGTCGCGCAGCACCAGGTTCACGCCGAGGGCGTCGTGGCCCTCGCGGAACACCGTGGCACCGACCTCGAAGGACTCGCCGGCGACACAGCGCGCCGGGCGCGTGCCGCAGTCCACGAGGGGCTGGACGTCGAGGATGGGGATTCGACCGATCATCGGCTCCGGTCCTGCTGCTCGTTGCTCGAGTCGTTTCTCGAACGCTTTCGGGGCTGCCGCGCGGGCCGGGGCGGCGGCGGCCTTTTCGTCCGACGGCCGGTCGGCGGCAGCGGACTTCCCCGGGGACGGAGGAGTCCGAGGAGTCCGGACCGGCATACCGGGACGCTTCTTGGCCGCACTGCCCATGCCCACGCTCCTGCTCGACTGCCCGGTAACGGCGATTGCGACACGTGTGCTCACCCGCGCAGGGGCAGGGCGAGTGGGGGGACGCGCTCATTCAACGATCACGACGGCGGACGGGGCACGGTCCAAATGGCGCAATTACCGCACGGCTTACCGCCCGCCGGGCCCGTGCCTGGGCCCCGCGGTCGGCCGTTCCGGATTCGTCATGGGGTCGGTTCTGGGGGCGTCCTGCAAGATCTTGCCATCCCTGCAAACACAACGCATCCACTGTCGCAAGTCATGCCGTGTTCCGGCTAGGGTCTGATGGCTGTGAGAGCAATCCGCCGATTCACCGTGCGCACCGTGCTGCCCACCCCGCTCGAGCCGTTGGGCCGGCTGGCGATGAACCTCCGCTGGTCCTGGCACCCGGAAACGCGCGACCTGTTCGAATCCGTCGATCCGGAGACCTGGGCCGCGGTCGGCCGGGATCCGGTCCGCCTGCTCGGCGCGGTGCCCACCGGGAAACTCGCCGCCCTCGCCGAGGACCGCAGATTCCTGGCCCGGCTGCAGGTGGCCGCCGAGGACCTGGACGACTACCTCACCGGCGCGCGCTGGTACCAGACGCTGCCCGAACCGGGCGCCGGCCGCCCGGACGGCGCACCCACCGCGATCGCGTACTTCTCCCCGGAGTTCGGCATCACCGCGGCGCTGCCGCAGTACTCCGGCGGCCTGGGCATCCTGGCCGGCGACCACCTCAAGGCGGCCAGCGACCTGGGCGTGCCGATCATCGGGGTCGGCCTGCTGTACAAGCACGGCTACTTCCGCCAGTCGCTGTCCCGGGACGCCTGGCAGCAGGAGCGCTACCCGCTGCTCGACCCCAACGAGCTGCCGCTCACCCTGGTCCGGCACCCGGACGGCAGCGCCGCGCGGATCGTCATCGGCCTGCCCGGCAACCGCGAGCTGCACGCCCGCATCTGGAAGGCGCAGGTCGGCCGCGTCCCGCTGCTGCTGCTCGACTCCGACATCGAGGAGAACGAGCCGTTCGAACGCGAGGTGACCGACCGGCTATACGGCGGCACCAGCGAGCACCGCCTGCACCAGGAGATGCTGCTCGGTGTCGGCGGCGTCCGCGCGGTGCGCGAGTTCTGCGCACTCACCGGCCACCCGCAGCCCGAGGTCTTCCACACCAACGAAGGCCACGCCGGCTTCCTGGGCGTGGAGCGCATCCGGGAGTTCCACGAGACCCGCGGCCTGGACTTCGACGCGGCCCTGGAAGCGGTCCGGGCCGGCACCGTCTTCACCACCCACACCCCGGTCCCGGCGGGCATCGACCGCTTCGACCGGGAGCTGATCGCCCGGCACTTCGGCGGCGACAACGCGGCCCCGGGCGTGCCCGTGGACCGGGTCCTCGCGCTCGGCGCGGAGAGCTTCCCGGGCGGCGAGCCCGGCGTGTTCAACATGGCCGTCATGGGCCTGCGCCTCGCGCAGCGCGCCAACGGCGTCAGCGAACTGCACGGGCACGTCAGCCAGGGCATGTTCGCGGGCCTGTGGCCGGGATTCGACCCGGCCGAGGTGCCGATCGGCTCCATCACCAACGGCGTGCACGCCCCCACCTGGGTGGACCGCGACGTCCTGGAGCTGGCCGGCCGCGAGCTCGGCCCGGACTTCGGCGCCGGGTTCGGCGAGGAAGGCCACGGCTGGGCGGCCCTCGACCGGATCCCTGCCCAGGCGGTGTGGGAGCTGCGCCGCACGCTGCGCGCCAAGCTGGTCGCGGAGGCCCGGGTCCGGCTGCGCGAGTCGTGGAAGCAGCGCGGCGCGGGCGATGCGGAACTGGGCTGGACCGAGCACGCCTTGGACCCGGACGTCCTGACCATCGGGTTCGCCCGCCGCGTCCCGTCGTACAAGCGGCTCACCCTGATGCTGCGCGACAAGGACCGGCTGCGCGCGCTGCTGCTGCACCCCACCCGGCCCATCCAGATCGTGGTGGCCGGCAAGGCGCACCCCGCGGACGAGGGCGGCAAGCGCCTGGTCCAGGAGCTGGTGAAGTTCTCCGACGGCGAGGACGTGCGGCACCGCATCGTCTTCCTGCCGGACTACGACATCGCGATGGCCCAGCACCTGTACCCCGGGTGCGACGTGTGGCTCAACAACCCGCTGCGGCCGCTGGAGGCGTGCGGCACCTCGGGCATGAAGGCGGCCCTCAACGGCTGCCTGAACCTGTCGATCCTCGACGGGTGGTGGGACGAGTGGTACGACGGCTCGAACGGCTGGGCCATCCCCACCGCGGACGGCATCGAGGACCCGGACCGCCGGGACGACCTGGAGGCCAACGCGCTCTACGACCTGGTCGAGCACAGTGTCGCGGCCCGCTTCTACGACCGCGGCGCCGACCAACTGCCCAGCCGCTGGCTGGAAATGGTCAAGCACACGCTCGTCTCGCTGGGCCCGAAGGTGCTGGCCTCGCGCATGGTCAAGGACTACGTCAACAGCCTGTACGCACCGGCCGCCATCGCGGCGCGGTCGATGGCCGCCGAGGAACTGGCCGGCGCGCGGGCGCTCGCGGACTGGAAGGCCGAGGTCCGCGCCTCGTGGCCGCAGGTCCGCGTCGACCACGTCGAGTCCGGCGGGATAGGAGACGCCCCCGAGGTCGGCAACACGCTCGACCTGCGGGTTTTCGTGAGCCTGGGCGACCTCAAGCCCACCGACGTCGAGGTCCAGGTCGTGCACGGCCGGGTGGACGGCGGCGACGCGATCGTGGACGGCGAGGTGGCCCCGCTCAAGCCGGTCCGCCGCGACGAGCACGGCCGCTGGTTCTACGAGGGGTCCCTCGCGTTGGACCGTACGGGTCCCTTCGGTTACACCGTCCGGGTGATGCCCGCACACAATCTGCTGGCCACCCCGGCGGAACTGGGCCTCATCGCGGTGCCCACCGGCGACGAGGGCGTCGCGGACGGCCTGCCGCTGCGCTGAGATCGAGCGGCGTCCGCTGCGGCGGCGCGTCCGTCTTCCCGCTGCGCTGAGGGAGCATGCGGGAATCCGGCGGCGCGGCCGGCCGGGCCGGCGGGCGGCGGGGGGGCGCCCGGCCCCCCCCGCCCCGTCTCAGCGGGCGGGTCCGGCGCCGGCCGCGCGGCGCCGCCACAGGACGGTGCCGAGGCCGCCGGCGGCGAGTACGGCCAGCACGATGCCGGCCGGCAGCGCCAGCTTCTCCGCGGTCGAGTCGCCGGACGCGGCGACCGGCCGGGTGCCCGGTGCGGGGCTTGCGGCGCCATCACCGGGCCCGTTCTGCGGGGTCTGCCCGGAGGCCGCGCCGCCGGTGCCGCCGGTGCCGTTCCCGGGGTCGCCGAAGTGGAACACCGGGTCGTCGCCCGGGACCGGGCTGCCGGAGATGTCGACGGTCAGATCGATCGGCACGATCACGCCGAGCGCGGCGGTCTTCGGCTCCGCGACCAGCAGCTGGATGTAGTACGTGCCGGGCATCGCATACCCGTCGTAATCCCACTCTGCGGGGTCCGCCGAGCGGGTGATCTCCCAGGGTCCGCAGGTCCATTCGTAGCGTCCGGGCTTCCCGGCGAACAGCTTCGTCAGGCTGGAGTCGTCCGGATCGCAGGTGGCCGGATTCCGCGCCGCATTGTGGATCCGCACCGTGAAGCCGGTGGTGACCTCGAACGGGAAGTCCGCGCCGATGTCCACCCCGGCCTTGACGGTCAGCCGCTGGCCGGCCTTCAGGTCCACCCGCCACAGCGGCGCCTCGCCGACCGCGATGGACTGCCGGTAGGTGCCGGGGCCGATCGGCGTCGCGCTGTTGAACGAGAATCCGCCTTCGGCCAAGGCGCCGGTCCGCACCGGGACTTCGGGCGCAGGCGACTTCGCGGTCTCGGCATCGGCCATGCCGATCAGCAACTCGACCGGGGTGACCGGGTCGCCTGCGTCGGTGATGGTGTTCTCGATCATGATGCAGCCGACGTCGCCGGGCGCGGACGCGCCGGGCTTGGTGCGGGCACCCGCGGTGAGGATGTTCGTCCAGCCGGTGGCCGCCTTCAGGACCCGTATCCAGCCGCTCGGTTCGCCGTCCGACACGGGGCCGGCCAGGACGGTGATGCTGGAGTTGCGGGTGTAGCCGCGGTGGAGGACCGCCGTCGCGCTGACCTGCAGCAACTGGTCGGGGCGCTTCTTGACCCGGTAGTAGAGGTCGCGCCCGCCGGCGAAGCCGTCGAGGTACTGGCCCGGTTCGATCATCGGCGCGGCGGCGCAGCCGTCCTGCGCGCCCTGGATCGGCCGCCCGGTGGCCTGGTAGGTGGTCCACGCCCGGCGGAACAGCGTGCCGAGATTGGCGGCCAGCGCTTGGGCGTCGGCGGCGTCCGTGTACGAGCCGCCGGTCTCGCGCGCGATGCACTTGAGCTGGTCGCGGGCCGGTCCCGAGGTCTTGAAGCCGACCGTGTCGACGGCCAGGTCCACCCCGGCGGCCTTGAGTTCCTTGGCCACTTCGCAGGGCGGCGGCGGGGCGCAGGTGTCGTCGCCGTCGGAGACCAGCACGATGCGCCGCTTCCCCTCGGTGCCGAGGTCGGCCGCGGCGGCCCGCAGGGCGACGCCGATCGGGGTGAACCCGACCGCGTTCATCGCCTCGACCTTCCGCTTGGCGGCGGTGCGCGATTCCGCGGTCAGCGGGGCGACCGGGACCAACTGCTGGGTGTCCGCGCAGCCTTGGGCGCGGTCCTCGCCGGGGTACGTGGCGCCGTAGACGCGCAGCCCGATCGGGGCGTCGGCGGGTGCCGTGTCGATGATCCGGGCGACCGCCTGCTTGGCGGCCGCGAGCCGGGTCTGCCCGCCCGCGTCGTCCGCCTTCATCGAACCGGAGAGGTCGAGGACGAGCTCGATCTTCGGCGGCGGTCCGGGCGATGCCGCGCCCGGGGCCGCGCCCGCCGGGGCCGCGACGGTCAGCGGGGCCAGGAGGGCGAGGAGGCTGCCGGACACGAGGGCTGCGGCCGTCGCGGACGGGAAGGCCCGGGCTCGTCGTGGTCGGTGGCTCATGGAAGCGGCTCCCTCCATCGGTTCGCCGCCGCGGGAGGTCCGGGCGGAGCACCGATGCTAGGGATCATGCGCGGGCCCGAATCCGGCAAAGCGGATGTAGGGACCCTCGCAACTCCCTCGGAATTCCTGGCCGTTCCCGGCCGCGCTCAGCCGAGCGCGTCGCGTATGTGGCCGAGCGGAGACGTGTTCGGTGCCGCAGCCGTACCTGGGGCAGGGGTCGGTCCCGGGGTCGGCGTCAGCGGCGGCGGGCCGGGGAGCGACGGGTTCGAGGTGGGCGTCGCGGGCGGTGTGAAGGTCGGTCGCGGCGGGGGATGGAGCGTCGTCGGCGGCAGCGTGGGCGGCAGGTCGGTGATGTAGAAGTAGTCGTACACCTCGGACGGATCCGGACTGAGCCGGCAGCCGCTGGTGATCGAGAGCGCACCGTACGTCTGCGGCTGGACCGTGTAGGCCGCGAACGTCATGCCGCCGCCCGCGGACCGCGCCCCGGAGACCCGCCATTCGTCGACGGTCCCGTAGCCGGGCTCGCCCTCCCGGGTCGCCACCGGGCGGCTCGGCGGGTTCGCGAAGTCGCGGATGGCGAAGCCGCTGCGCTCCGCCTGCGCGCGGATGGCCCGGAAGGCGCTGTGCTGGTCGCCGCCGGGGATCACGAAGTTCACCAGGAGCATGGTCGTGTAGTAGCCGCGCTTCATCGTGCGCGGCAGCGGATCGGTCTCGCATTCGCCGGGCAGGAAATCCACCGACCCGAAGATCTCGGCCTGCCCGCCGGGACCGCCCATCGCCCGTAAGTGGCCGAGTAGTTGCTCGTACAGCGCGGTACGCGTCTGGTGCAGTGTGGCGGTCTCGGTGGGCCTAGGCACGACACTCCAATACGCACATGAGAACACCGGGACCAGAAGGCCGACGACGACCGCCAGCGGCAAAGCGAATTGCCATGTCTTCACCGGCCGCTTGTAGCCGAGGGCGGGGCGCTCTGGCGCGGGTCGTACACCCCCGCCGCCACCTTCGCCTGGTTCCCGAGGCTGGTGTCCGGGATCTCCAGCTTCTCGTCCTTCATGTCCCAATAGCTGAAGTGCCCTCCTGTGTTGGCCGGGAACCTGGTCGCCCCGAAGTCCGGGTCGTTCGGCAGGCGGTCGTGGAAGACGAAGCCCGGCGGCGCGATCATGTCGTCGCCCGACATGCCGACCCAGACGCGGGTGGGGTCGAAGTTGAGGTCGTCCACGTTGTCCACGTGCACGCCCGGGCTGCCCACGAACATGATCTCGTCGGCGTTCAGGCCGTCTTCGTCGCGAGCGGCGTACGCCACCACCGACGTTCCGTAGCTGTGCCCGCTCGCCGTGAGGTGCTGGTTCGGCGGCCCGGCGGCGCGCATGCCGTCCACGAACCGGTCGAATTTCTCGGCGCCTTGCTTGGCCCGATCCGGGGATATGGAGCTGCCGAAGCGCCCGAAGCCCGCTTCCGGGGCGTCGTAGTCCAGCCACACGATCGCCGCGGCGGACTCGCCGGTGGGACTGGCCTTGATGGTGGCGCGCTGCAGCCGGGTGAGCCGGCTGACCTGCTCCTCCAGTTTGCCGCTCACCGTCGCGTTCACGCCGGGCACCTGGATCACGGTGTTCTTCGCGGTGTCCGGATCGCCGATCGCCATGACCACTTGGCCGTCGAGGTACTGGTTGCCGAACTTGAGGAGCAGCAGCTGCGATTCGGGCGGCCGCTCGTGGTTGGTGGCGAGCTGCTGGTCGATCCGCTTGAGGTTCTTCCACTCGCGCTGCTCGGCGACGGTGGCGGTGCCCTCCGCGACGAGCGGGCCGAGTTCGGCCAGCCGCAGGCTGAGCGCGACCCGGTTCGCACTGTCGCGGACCGCCGCGGGCAGCCCGTCCATGCTGCCGATCTCGTGCGGGAAATCCAGGAGGTACGCCTGCCGTTGCGCCTCACTGAGGGCGGCCCACCAGGTCGACGCCTGCTCCGGGGGCATGCCGGTGAAGATGCCGCGCAGGTCCTCGGTGGCGTTCTTGAGGGCCGCCGCATCGCCGGCCGCGACCTCGGCGGCGGAGAGCTTCGCCAGTGCGGCGGCATGCAGTGCATCGGCCTGCGCGGCTTCGGCCAAGATGGCCTGGAACCGCTGTGCGTAGCCGTCGATCTTGCCCTGGATCGCGGCCACTTGCTGTGCGTCGCGCGGTCCGGTCGGGCCCATCGCCTCGGCCACGGTGAAGCGTTCGCCGGCGACCGTGACGACGAAGCCCTCGCCGAGCGCGGCGTGCATCTCGCTGAACAACCGGGTCTGCGTCGCGGCCAGGGTCTCGACCGCGAAGTCGAGTTCGGCGGCGATGCTGCGGGTCTCCAGAGCGGCGATCCGGATGCGCCGCAGCGTGGTCTCCAGCATGCTGTCGGCCAGGCCGGCGGCATCGCCGCGCCAGCCGCCGCGTTCCGTCATGCCGCATACGCCGAGTTCGAAGTCCCGCGCGATGTCGTCGAGTTGGTGCATGGTGCGGGTCCAGGTCGCGGCGTGGCCGCGGATCGCGTCGAACTTGGCGTCGCGCAGAGCCTCGAAGGTGACCACCGCGGTCTACGGCATGTTCGCGGTGTTGCGGGCCTCGGCTTCGAGATAGCCCTGCAGCGTGAGCCGGATCTTGTCGGCGCAGGCGCGGGCCGCGTCGGCCACCCGGCCCAGCTCGAACGCCCAGCCGTCGGCGAGCGTGCCGGCCTGCCATCCGGTCTGGAATCCGGCCATTCCGGACGGCATCCCCAGGGCCAGTCCGGTGCCCAGCGCGCGCAGCTTGTCGGTGGCGTCGTCGGCCCGGGCCGCGGCGGGCGGCAGCAGGCACGTGTTCACCTCGTAGCGGGCCCCCGCGCCGGGCACGTGCCCGCCGAGGAACGCCGGGTTGTTCGGCGGCGTCCCGGGCGACGGCTTGGGCTCGCCCGGTGCCCCCGCGGTGCCGGCCGGGCCGGTGGGAGCGGTTCCCGTGGCGCCGGGCTTCGGTGTTTCCCCACCCTGCCCAGGCGGTGGTTGATCGGCCATGACAAGTCCCCCGACTCATGTCGCCAGCAGCGATACCGGGCGTCACTTTACTGGCGGATCGCCCCAGGTGACAGCGAAGTCGGCGGGAACGTCGGCTTCCGGTCAGGGCGGTGGATGTCATGACTTCATGACAGCGGCCGGAGGGGGCCGAAGGAGGGTGCGGGCACCGGAAGTTCCGGCGTCCGGACGCACCGCGCCCCCTCTGCCGGGGCGGCAGAGGGGGCGCGGGTGGAGCGTCGTGCAGCGGTCAGGAAGCGACGTATCCGGGACGGTACCCGGCCTCGGCGCCGTCCGCGGCCGCCACGGACATACGTGCGGCCGGCAGGGCCGGGTTGCCTTCGTTCTCACCGTTGATCATGTGCGCGTTCTGAGCGAACAGGCCCATGGTGTAGGCGATCACGTCGGCGTTCAGGTCCAGTGCGGCCTTGCTGATGTTGTCGATGTTGTCGCACGCCGCGTGGTAGCACGGGTCGTACGCGGTGCCCGCCGTGCCGCCGTACTTCGCGGCCTGCTCGGCGGTCTTGACGCCCTCGGCACCGGTGAAGGTGCCGCCGGAGGGGATGCCGACCGCGATGAACGGGCCGTAGTCCGAACGCCCGTCGAAGTCGGTGCCCTCGTGCGCGGAGCCCTTCGAGTCGAGGTAGCCGTTGATGACGCCCTCGATCTCGGCGGAGCCCGCCGGGCCGGCCGGCGCGCCCACGCCGTCCGAGTTGTCGCCGTCGTAGACGAACTCCGCGAAGTTCGGCGAACCGATCATGTCGAAGTTCAGGTACAGCGCGATGTTCTGCTGCTCGTCGGCGGTCAGGTCGTTCACGTAGTGCTCGGAGCCGAGCAGGCCGTACTCCTCGGCGGACCAGAACGCGAAGCGGACCTTGTTCTCCGGCCACTTCTCGTACTTGATCAGCTGGATCGCGGTCTCCAGGAGACCGGCGCTGCCGGAGCCGTTGTCGTTGATGCCCGGGCCCTCGGACACGCTGTCCAGGTGCGCACCGGCCATGACGACGTTGTCGCCGTTGCCCCACCAGGTCTCGGCGATCACGTTCTGCGTGGTGCGCTGCTCGCGCAGCTCCCGCAGGTCGAGGGTCACCGTCACCGGGCCCTGGGCGACCTGGGCGGCGAGCGCCTCGCCGGCCGCCTGGGTGATGCCGCCGGTCGGGATCACGCCGACGTTCGGGTCGCCGAGGGTGCCGTTGAGGTCGCCCGGCTCGCGGTTGTAGACGATGGTCGCGATGGCGCCCGCGCCCGCGGCGACCGTCTGCTTCTGCGCGAACGGGCAGCCGCCGCGCTTGACCAGCGCGATCTTGCCGGCCGCGTTGATGGTCGAGTAGTCGGCGGGCTCGCAGCCGTGCGTCAGGTCGGCCTCTTCCGGCACCGCGACGACCTGGCCGGTGATGCCGCCGGCCGGCGTCGAGGGCGAGTACGACATGACGATGATGGGCACGTCGGCGGGCGCCGGCGAGACCACCTTCAGGGACTGCGCGACGGTCTCCGTGTACGTGAACTCGAAGTCCTGGAGGATGACCCGGTAACCGGCGTCCCGCAGCTTGTCGGCGACGTAGTCCGCGGACTTCTGGTGCCCGGGCGAGCCCGCGACACGGGTGCCCGCGTTCTTGTCCGCGATCTTCTGGAACGCCTTCAGGTGCTTGAGAACGTTGTCCGCGGTGACCTTCTTGGCGAGCTTCTCGCCGAGCTTGTCCTCCTTCTGCGGATGGGCGGCAGCCGGGGTGACGGCAATACCCACAAGTGCGATGCCCGCAACGGCGGCGGTGAGAGCCCGACCGAGATGACGCTGCGTCATACAGGTCCTTTCCAGGGCAAACCAGGCGCGCCGAGCACACACGTATCCCAGGGTGAGGGAAGTGCGGCACGGCGCGCGGGACGTTGCGCGGAAACGTACCGCCCGCATCGGGGGCTAGACCAGACGCGGCGCGGGTAATTTACAAACAATCACACGAGTGCCCGGTGATCCGCAGGCGCGGACAAGGTGTCCGGTGAGCGGTTACTCGAGCACCCAGGTGCGGAAAGTGCCGGACGCCGCCATGAGGATCACGAAGCCGATCAGCGGGGTCAGGATCACCGCGATCGCGATCCCGATGCCGTAGTCGGTCAGCCGCATGCCCAGGCTGTCCCACTGCTCGTCCTGGTCGTCCCGCTCGTCCGCGCCGACTTCCCCGCGCGCTCCGACGGCCCCGGTGGCGCCGGCGGACGGCACGGCGGAGCCCGGGTCCTGGGCTTCGGATTCCTGCGGATCGGGTGCTGGCACCGCGTCCCTCCCCTTAGGTCGTGTCTGCCGGATCTTGGTGCCGCTCGCGGTGTTCGGTGCCGTGCATCGCAAGGCGCAGGGCCGAAGCTCGTACTCGGTCGTACTCGCAAGGCCCTGCAACGCCGCGAGGTGCGGTGCCGGGCGCCGTGAGCGGTATCAAGATCCGGCAGGCACGGCCTCAGCGGTGACGGCGAGTCTAACTGCGGGATGGCGCGTACGCCGGGAATCGGGTGCCCTGCGGGCGAACCCGCAAAACCCGGATCCCGGCGTCCACTGCCAAGGCGGTTCAGGCCTTGGTCCGGCCGACCAGGTCCCAGCGCATGACGCCGTCGCCGAACGCGGCTTCCAGCCCGGTCACGGTGTCCTTGCGGGCGAGTGCGTAGCGCGGCATCTGGTTGAACAGCCACCAAGGGGTATCGGCGGCGAGGGTGTCCAGCAGTGTCCGGTAGCCGGCTGCCTTCGCCTCCGGGGTCGCGGCCGTGCGGATCGTCTCCCAGGCGCCGTCCACTGCGGTGCTGCGGTACTGCAGGTAGTTCGACGACGAGTTGCTCCGGGTCAGTCCGGCGAGCCACACGTCGAGGTCGGCGCCCGAATCGTAGCCCCAGACGGCCTGGTAGCTGCGGGTCGCCAGGGCCTGGTTGTAGGCGTTCGCGTCCTTGATGTCGACAGTCGCCTCGATCTGCGCGGCCTTCAGCATCGCCTGCATCGCCTCGCACGCCTCGCGCTGGCGCTGCGAGCAGGTCATGGTGAACACCAACGGCTTTCCGGCCACCCGGAGTTCCGTGGCCAGCTGCTGCGCCTTCGCGAGGTCGGGGGCGGGCTGCCGCGGAGCCTGGGCATACAGCGGCGTCCCGGTCGGCACCACGGTGAGCGCGGGCTCGTTGCCCGTGCCGAGCGCGGTGGCCAGCTGCTTCTGGTCGAGCGTCCAGGCCACGGCCTGCCGGGCCTTGATGTCGTCGAACGGCGCCGCACCCGAGTTGAAGGCGAGCATCGGGCCGCCCGCGTTCGGTGTCCCGGACATGGCGAGGCCGGCATCCCGGGCCTGGCGGAGCTCGCGCTCGGAGTCCTGGAAATTCAGGTCGGCACGGTTCTGGGCCACCGCCATGGTGGGAGTGTTCGGCTCGACCGCGAAGACGAGCTTGTCGAGCAGCGGTTTGTCCGGCCCCTGCCAGTAGTTCGGGTTGCGGACGAACTCCTGCTTCTGGTCCCTGGCCCAGCTCTCCAACTTGAACGGGCCTGCCCCGACCGGCTTTTGGCCGAACCCGGCCGAGTCCCTGCGGATCGCGTCGGGCGATCCGACGTACGTCAGCTCCTGGGCGACCTGGTGGTCGAAGGTCCGGTCGGTCCGGGGAAGTCGGATCTCCAGGGTGTGCTCGTCGACGACGTTCAAAGTGACCGAGCGCATCGCCTCCGCATGCGGCGAATTCAGCGCCGGGTCGAGGACCCGCTCCCAGTTGAACTTGACCGCGAGGGAATCCAGTGCGGTGCCGTCGGTGAACTTGACCCCGGGCCGCAGTTCCAGCAGCCAGACCGTGCCGTCCCTGGTGGTCAGCGACTTGGCGAGGTGCGGCTTCACCGTCGCGGACTTCGGGTCGTAGGTCACCAGCGGGTCGTAGAGCGCCGACATGCGCTGCCCTTCGCCGAACGCGAAGTAGGTGGCCACCGCCGGGTCGAGCGAGCCTGCGTCGCGGACCGACGACACGGTCAGCGTGCCGCCCTTGACGCCCGCGGCAGGGGGCGGGCTCCCCGTGGTCCCGGTGCTTCCGCCCGTGGTCCCGCCGGTGTTTCCGGTGTTCCTGGCGTTCGGCTTATCGTCGCCCGCAAGTCGGCTCGCGGCGAAACCGAGGCCGGCGAGCAGGGCCATGGTGAGCACCGCGATGGCCGGGATCCAGGCCCGGCGCCCGCCGGGCAGCCGGTCCAGCCGCGATCCGCCGGGCGGCGTCGCGGGCACCGCCGGGGGATTCATCGGCGGGCCGAACGGGGCTGGTGCGTAAGCCGGTTGCCAGGAACCCGGCGGCGGAGGCGGCAACGAAGGCGGCAGCGGCGGGGGCATCGGGGGCTGCGGGACGGAGGCGTACCGCGTACCCGGTCCGCTGCCCGGCGCGGGCGTCGGCGCGCCGGACTGGTGCGCCGAGAATCGGGAGTCGTAGGTGTCCGGCACGGCGTCGAAGGGCCGCGGCTCGGAGTGCGGGATTGGCGGCGCAGGCGGACCGGGCGGCGCGGGCGGCGCATACGGCGGCGGCGTCGGGGGCGTGGTCGGCGGTGCGGCCGGGGGAGCCGCGGGCGGCTTGGGCGGGACCGCGGTCGACGCCGTCGTGTCCACCTGGGCAGGGCCCTCGACGCGTGCCTGCCACACGAGTTGCTGCGCGTGCTCGCGACGTTCCCGGATCGAGGCGAGCACCCCCTCCGGCAGCCAGTCCCGGGCCGGGCCCGGCGACAGCATGTGCACGAGGTCCATCGGACGCGGGCGCGCCGCGGGATCCTTGGCCAGGCACGATTCGACGATGTCGCGGATCTCGGCGGGCAGCGCGGCGATGTCGGGCTGGGTGTGCACCACGCGGTACAGCAGT
Source organism: Yinghuangia soli (assembly GCF_021502675.1). Classification (GTDB taxonomy): domain Bacteria; phylum Actinomycetota; class Actinomycetes; order Streptomycetales; family Streptomycetaceae; genus Yinghuangia; species Yinghuangia soli. Next base: position 264,314 of record NZ_JAKFHA010000007.1, on the reverse strand, counting down.
GCCTGTGCGGAGCCTTCGCCGAACGGTGCCACGCCGGCCGCCGCGCACAGCACCGCGCCCAGCGCGAAGACGTCGGACGCGGGGGTGACGCGTTCGCCGAGCAGCTGCTCGGGGGAGAGGAAGCCGACCGAGCCGACCGTCATGCCGGTCCGGGTGACCGTCGCGCCTTCCATGGCCCGGGCGATGCCGAAGTCGATGACGCGCGGTCCGTCTTCGGCGAGCAGGATGTTGGACGGCTTCAGGTCGCGGTGGATCAGGTCGCAGGAGTGGATCGCCTCCAACGCCTCGGCGAGCCCGGCGCCGATCACCCGCAGCGCATGCAGCGGGAACGTGCCGTGCTGCCGTACCGCTTGGTCGAGCGACGGGCTCGGGATGTACTCGGTGACCATCCAGGCAGGCGTGGCGTCCGCATCGGCCGCGACCACCGCGGCGGTGTGGAACGCGCTGACCCGGCGCGACGCGTCGACCTCGCGCCGGAACCTGGCCCGGAAGTCGGGGTCGCTGGAGAGCTCCGCGCGGACGACCTTCACCGCCACCAGCCGGCCGCTGGCCGACCGGCCGAGGAAGACCTCGCCCATGCCTCCGGCGCCCAGCCGTGCGATGACCCGGTATCCGCCGATCTCGCCCGGATCGTTTGGATGCAACGCCTGGATCATCAGCTCGCCCCCTCGTCCGCTGCTGACCGGACGCTATCGCAGCGCCCGGCCAGAGCGGGCCGGGACGGAACCGGTCCCGGCCGCCGGCTTGCTACTTCGCGGCGAAGGTGACCGCGGGGCCGTCGCCGTAGGTGGTGGCCACGCCGACGAGCCGGCCGTCCGCCCAGCGCAGGTCCATGTTGAGGCCGATGACGCCCTCGGGCGGCTGCGGCAGGTCGGCGACCGTCGTGACGCTGCCGTTCTTGTCCCAGCAGTGGACGCCCACGGTGACCTTGGCGCTGTAGCCGTCACCGGAGACACCGCACACGCCGGCGGCCGGGTCGGCGCCCGCGAGGGTGAAGTGGAAGGCGTCGGCGGCCTTGCCGGGCGCCGGCTTGTTCCACTTCATGCTGCCGGTGCCCAGGTCGAAGGCGGCCAGGCCGCGCTTGTTGCCGGTCTCCGACTCGGTGAGCGCGTACAGGACGCCGTCCACGACGGCCATGTTGAAGGTGGGCATGCCGTCGAGGTGGCCCCACTCGTTGTCCTCGAAGTTGATCTTGCCCCAAGTACCGGCCTGCGGGATGCGCGGGCCGACCTTGCCGGTGTCGTCCACCGTGACGATCTCGTACGCCAACTTGCTCGGCGAGGCCTCGTAGCTGGTCACGAACACCGCGGGCTTCACGGAGATCGGGAACATCTGCTGGACCTTCCCGTAGGTGGTGTCCGTGGTCCACGCGGCGGCGCCGGTGCCGACGTCCAGCTTGGCGACCGCGCTGTTGTCGCTGAGCATCTCCTCCATGGCGACCAGGACGCCGTCGGGGCTCGCGAGGAGCGCGTTGATGCGGCGGTCCTTCTTGGCGACCTGGCTCCACGCGGGCTTGCCGTCCGCGACGTTCAGGCCCATGACCGTCGACTCGACGGCGAGCACGAGCTTGTCGGCGGTCAGCGACATCGGGATGTCGTCGGTGGCGTCCGCGAACCGGCGCTCGGTGCTGCCCTCGCTCGGGGCACCGGAGAACTCGATGCCCCAGGCCTTCTGACCGGTCGCCAGGTCGACGAGGCCGACCTGGTTGCAGTTCTCGCCGTCCTTGGTCCAGGCGACGGCGCCGAACTTGCCGTTCCCGGTCGGCGACATGCCGCACAGCTTGGCGCCCGCGTCGAGCGCGACCGGCGTGGGCGCGCCGGTCTTCGCGTCGTACGAGACCAGGCCGGACTTGTTGTCGCCGACGTACACCCGGTCAGGGGTGATCCAACGGCCGTACACGTCCTTGCTGTTGTCGGTCACGCCGGGCACCGACCACTTGACCGCAAGGGGGCCGGCCGGCGCGCCGGTCTGCGGCTTGGTGCCGCCGGTCGTGCCGTTGCCGCCCGTCGAACCGTTTCCGCCGGTGGCTCCGTTGTCGCCGTTCGCGCCGGAGCTGCTGGCGACCGTCCCGGTCTTGTCGTCCTTCTTGTCGTCGCCGCCGACGACGAGGACGAGGACGGTGGCCACGATCGCGGCGACGGCGACCACGATGCCGCCGATGAGGTAGACGAGCCGGCGCGACGTGCCCGGGGCGCCGGGGCCGCCCATGCCCATGGGGGCGCCGGGGTAGCCGGGGCCGCCCGGGTAGCCCGGACCGCCGTAGCCCGGAGCCCCGTAACCGGCGCTGTCGTAGCCGGGGCCGGGCATGCCGGGAGCACCGGGGCCGTACGGGCCTGCGGGGGCGCCGAACTGCTGCTGGTCCGGAGTGCCCGGGTAGCCGCCGTACTGCGGGGCGGAGTCCCAGGACGGCGCCGGCTGCTGGAACTGCTGCGGCTGCGATTGCTGCGGCTGCGACTGGTGCGGGTCGTAGGCAGGCGGCGCGGGCGGCGCGGCGGGCGGCGGCGGGGCGAACGGGGGCGGCGACGGGGGCATCGGCGGCACCCCGCCGGGCGGCGGGGGAACCGGCGACCAACCGGGCTCCGGCTCGTTCGGGTTGCCAGGAGGTGTCGAGTTGTCAGTCACTGCGGCCCCGTTCAGACAGGTGGTGCGCACCCGGTCTTGACCCCGGTGCGGGCGCCAGCCTACGCGCGAGGCATCAAGATCATGTTCCGGGGTGTCCGAAATGCCGTACTCGCACCCCGCGGTGTCACTCGTGCGCGGCGTCCCCGCGGGAACTGCTCACCGGGTCGGGCGGGTTCCCGCGGCCGGAGCGGTCAGTGCAGTCAGGGCCGCACAGGCGTCGATTGCGGCGCGCAGCTCCGCGGAGTTCCGCACCGACTCCATGATCACCCGGTGCCGGTCGGCGCGCTCCGCGGGGCGGCAGCCGAAGACGTCCGCCTCCACCACGGCCAAGCGGTGGTTGAGGTCGTCCGCGGCATCGCACCAGGCGGTGAGCAGGCCCGCCAGCACCTGGTCGCCGCGGCCCTGGAACACCGCGGTGACCAGAGCCGTCTCCACGGCCCGGACGCGCAGCCGGGGGAGCGTCAAATCGGACGGCGGCGCGGTGCCGGGCCGGAACGGGGCATTGCCGAGCACGTCGCGGTTCCATGCGGTCTCCGCGGTGATGGCGCTCAGCGCCAGGCGCCGGCCGCGCCGGGCCGCGGCGCGCCGCTCGTTCAGGACCCCGGTGGCGCCGCCGAGCAGCACCAGGGTGTTGACCACCGCCTCCAGCGACCGCGCGGTGGCGATCCACGCCGCGCCCGCCACCAGCGCTCCGGACAGGAAGGTGTACGTGAGCAGCGGCAGCGTGCGGCCGTCAGCCAGCCGGCTGCGCAGCGGGGACACCGCGCGCCTCCTCGGCGGCCGTGGATGCCGATGCGGCGGCCGCTGCCGCTGTTGCCGTCGGCGATGCGGTGAAGAGGCCTTCGACGTGGTTCGGCGACGGGTCGCCAAGGCGGTCGGCGCGGCGCAGGAGGGCCAGTTGGACACCGAACTTCGGCAGTCCGGACCGGGATTCCGCGAAGCGCGTGTCCACCGGCGGGCCGGCCGCGACGAGGCCGCAGGCGGCGAAGAGGTCGGGGAGCCGGTCGCGGCGGTACTTGCGGACCAGGTGCAGCATGATCGTGTCGTCCGGCTCGAATGCCATCTCGCTGCGGTCGGACAGGATCACCCGGCGCGGCTCCGCCGACCGGTTGCGGTAGAGCATGCGGAGCAGGATCGCGTGGCCGTCCCGGTTCCGGCGGCTGCCGGAGCGGGCCCCGCCGCCGCGGCCTTCCCGGCCGTCGCGTCCGTCCCGCCCTTCGCGCGCCTCACGGCTCGCGCGGCCGCCCCGGTCGTCGGCGCGGTTGTCGGCCAGGCCGTACTCCACCTCGCCGGCGAACTCGAGGTTGCGGTAGTCGACGTGCAGGTCGGTGTAGTGGATCAGGGGCGAGGTGACGTACTCGCGGAAGGCCCGCACCCGGACGTACTCGTCCTTGGCGGCCTCGACGGCGGCCTGGGAGACGTCCTCGGTGGTGGCGAACTCGGCGATCAGGCGGTCGTCGTCGCCGGTGAGGAGAACCTCGCCGACCATCTTGAGGAGGGCAAGGTCGCGTTCGTAGTTGCCGATGGTGTTCCCGAAGAGCGAGAAGAGCACGGCGCCGTCCTGGAGCTTGTCGACGACCGCGCGGATTTTGGCCAGCTGGTCGCGTACCTCGGTGTCGGCCTGGCAGCCGAGGACGAACACGCCGTTCGTGACAGGGCTTTTCGCGGCGCGGTTGGCGGCCAGGCGGACGAGCTCGCTGCTGGCGTCCACCGGGATGTAGACACTGGAACCGGACGAGGCGCCGGCGCCGGCGGTCGCGTTGCCGCCGACTGGGCTGCCGCCGACTGCGCTGCCGCCGACCGCGCTGCCGCTCCGGCTGCTGTTGCGACCGGCCAACTCGCCCAGCCCGCGCAGCACGTCGAGGTCCTTGACACCGTCGCCGCAGTTGAGGCTCACGTAGCTGTACGCGGCCGGCGCGAGGTGCGGCTGGAGCTCGCGCCAACTGCGTGGGAACGCCTGGGTGCTCTGCCGCATGACCAGGTAGAAGGGGTCGGAGCAGGCCCGCTCCCAGGCGGTCGACGGGCCGACGCCCCAGTTGAACAGGCCGGCCGCGATGTGCTTGCCGCGCCCGTCGGTGGAGAAGGGCCGCCGGAGGTCGGCGGTCATCTGGGCGAGCTTGCTGTTCTGATCCTCCAGGACCAGATGCACGGTGACGTTGCCGGCCTCGTGGGCCATCCAGTCCGCAAGGCTTCGGAGTCGGTCCGGTGCCACCACCTGAGTCTCCGTCCGTCGGGGTCGGATTCCTCATGGTGCGAGCGGACGCGGTGGCCCACCAGATGGACTTCCGTCGGTGTACGGGCGGCGCTGTCCGGGGCCCTTGTTCAGTAGCCGCGGCCGGGTGGCGGCTGGGGCGGGTGGATCGGCGGCGCGGCCGGCGGGGGTGGCGGGCCTTGGGCGACGGTGCGCTGCGAGCGCATATAGAAGTACGCGAGGACGAGCAGCAGCAGGATGCCCCCGACAACGGCTCCGACGACCGCGAAGACAGTGCCGGGACCGGACGAGTCGCTGCCGGAGGCGCTGTCGGCGGGAGGGGACGCCGGGGCGGCGGCGGTGTTCTGCGGTGCGGGGGCGGTGGTCTCGCCAGGGGAACCGGTCGAAGCCGAGGGGGCCTTGGTGGCGGGCGTACTCGGGCGCGCGGACGGCTGCACACCGCGGACGCCGACCAGCGGATTGACGTCAGCCGGCCCCGGCGGCGCGGTCGACTGGAGCGCGCGGCGAGGGCTGACGATGCCGTAGCCGACACTGTCGTTCGGGACCTGCTCGCCGGGCGCGGTCGAGGTGTTGTCGATGAGGCGCTTGATGACCTGGTTCGCGGTCCAGTCGGGGTGCTGCGACCAGAGGAGGGCGGCTACGCCGGAGGTGATGGCTGTTGCATCGGAGGATCCAGTACCCATGCAGTACTTGGAGGCCTCGGTGCAGGCTCCCGGGATGTCGACGCCGGGGGCGGCGAGTGAAATCCAGTTGCCTTGATTGCCACCGGACCAGGCGGTCCCGTTCCGGTCGACCGCAGCCACCCCGAGGACACCCGGGTATGCAGCCGGATAGACGGTCCCGGTTCCGTTCTTCTCTGCGTTGCCGCCACCTGCGACGACGAGTTTCCCCTTACTGATTGCGTAGGCCACTGCGTCCTGTTCGGCCTGGACTACCGTGGTCCTCGCAAGCGACAGGTTGATGATCCGGGCATCGCTGTCCGCGGCGGCTTTGATCGCGTCGGCCACGTCGAAGGCGTTGAAGAGACCTTCGGCAGTCACACCCTTGACGCGCATGGAGATGACTTTGGCCTGCGGGGCCACTCCGTAGGTGCCCTGCCCGCCGCCGGCTTTACCCGTGCCGACAATTGCCGATGCCATCTTGGTTCCGTGCGATAGTGCGTCTCCGTCTCCCAGGGGCGCGCCGGCGATTTGCCCCGCCAGGTCCGGGTGAGTGGCGTCGACGCCGGAGTCGACGACGGCCACGCTGATTCCAGCCCCCTGCGAGACCTTCCATACTTCTTCGATGTTCCAGGAGTCCAGGTACCACTGCTGGGCGCGAATCGACTCCGCATGCGCGGCGGGTGCGGCGTAGCCCATGCCTGCGAACACACTGACCGCAGCCAGAGCGCTGACCAGCATCCTTCGTGGACGCGAAGTCCGGGTGGTCATACGCGTGTCCCCTTCAGTGGGTGAAAAAGCAGGTGTTCCCCGGTGCGGACCCGCACCGGGGAACAGCCGACATCTATCCGGCAGACCGTCAGTCGACGACGGGTGGCACCGTGGAATCCCGTGTGGTCCAGGTGGACTCGTCCTCTTCGAGGTAGTCGGCCCGCTCCCTGCGGCGCCTGCGCTCTTCGTCGCTCGTGGCAGGCCCGCCGATGCCGCCCATGCGGCTGCTGCGGTTGCCTTCCGGGGCTCCGGAGCGGAGCCCCGTGCCGCCCGGGGAGAACGCGCGGCTGCTGGCGCCGGATTGGGGCTGCCCCCCGAGCGTGCCGCCGGGCGTACGCGGCGTCGAGCTGCCACCGGTGCTGCCGGCGCGGGGCGAACTGCCTTGCGGTGCCGTACTGCCGCCCATTCCCATGGGAGAGCGGCCGCCCTGCGTACGGCCGGGTTCGCCGTGCGGGCCGGTTGTGTTCCGTGCGGGCTGCCCGCCTTCGATGCCGGTCCGCATTCCGCCGCGCGACGTGTTGTTCTGCGGTGCGGTGGACGGCGGTTGGCCGCCGACGATGCTGGGACCGCGGCCGTACTGACGCGGCCCGGTCCCGCCGCCGGTGGTCACCTGACGGCCGCCGGTCGTCGGACCGGTCGGGCCGGTGTTCATGGGCCGGCCGGGCGTGCTGGTGGCCGTCGGACCGGTGGTGGTGGGGCCGGTGAACTTGTTCGGCACGGTGTTGGTGCCGCCGCTGATGCCGGGTATTCGCCCGGGCTTGCCGCTGGAGGTCGTGGTGATCGGCGGCGTACCCGTGATCGGCGGGCCGGACGGACCGGGTCCGTGTGTCGACTGGCCGGGACCGACGGGGCCGGTCGTGGTCGGGCCGGTGGTGGCGGGCGGCGCGGTTTCGGGGCGCGGAAGCGTCTCGACGCCGGCCAGGCCGAGGTCGGCCGGGGGTGTGTAGCTGCCGGTTCCGGGCTGGCTGCCGGGTATCCACCCGGGGGCCGAAGGAGCGGTGCCGTTGCCGGAAGGCGGCGGCGAGACGCTGCCGGGCGAACCGTTCTTGTCGCCGGAGCCGGGCTTGGTGGTGCTGGACTTGCCGGACCTCGTCACCGAGCCCACTGAACCACTGCCACTATCCGGACCGTTGATCGCCCGGAGGTCGTCGATGGGCACCGAGTGCACATTCGGCGGCGGCGGGAACGTAGGTGGCGTCATCGTCGCCAACTGGCTTGCCGCCACGTCGTACGACGACGCCAGCCGCGTCATCTGCTGCGCGGCCTCCAGCTGGTCGGCCTTGATGGCCGTCTCGTGGGCGGTCACCATCACGGCCTGCGCCGGAGCCGCGAAGCCGATCGCGGGGTTCGCCTTGGCTTCGTTCACGAACGCGATGCTCTGCGTGGGCAGCGGAGGTATCTGCACGTTGCCCATGTCGACGCCGAGATTGCCGCTGATGCTGCCGACCTTGGTCGTGTACTGAGCCATGTGCAGCGTCGCGGTGGCGAATTGGTGTCCCCAGTCGCGGAACGAGTCGGCGGCGGCGCCTTCCCATTCGACGCGGTCCAGGTCCAGACGCAGCGTGTCCGCCGCCTCCGCGAGGATCTGACCGGCATTCACGAACGTTTCGCCGAGAGTGCTGGCCGCACTGGGGTTCGCTCCCTGGTGCATGTTCAGCAACTGCTGGTGGGGGAGGCCGATGAAGTTGGTCCGCCCTCCGCCGCCGCTTCCGCTGCCTTCTTGGTGGACCATGCGGTCTCATCCTCCCCCGAGGTTCGGCAACTACCCTGAGTTGTAGGAGATCTGCGGGATACGCGCTGTACCGTGCCCGGTCAGTCGATGCTGCGGCGGGTGTCGTCCACGACCATCGGCGGGGCGCCGGGAGCGGTGGCGCTCTTCTCGGCGGCCAGGGCGAGGAGCTGCCCGAGCTTCTGGCGGTTGGCCTCGTCGGATTCCTCGGTCTTGTCGCCGGCCATCTTGATCGTGAGCGCCATGATCTCCAGCTGCTGGACGATCATTTCGTGCAGCGTGGTGATGTTCGTGCGGACCGCCTGCAGAGCGTTCCCGACCGCGGCGGCTTCGGAAAAGCCTTGGCCGAAAGACGTGTTCGTCAGGAGGTTGCCGAGCTGCGTGTTGTTGGCGCTGCTCTCGAGCATGTCGCGTACCTGGCGCACCTTCATCTCGAACGCCTCGAGACTCGGGCGGCTCATCTCCATCATCGCGGCGGAGCCGAGCGTCGCACCGATGGCCACATCACGCGCTGCGGAGAACGTGTCGCCGTAACTGTCGTCGACTATCACTGGCAGCTCCCCCGTTGAAGCGTTGCCGATCCTGTCGGTGCCAGTCTAATCAAACGCTCGATAGCCGCACCGCTGGCAAACCCCTCAAGAACCACAGCTTTTACGAAACTGATCCCGCTTTCCCGCCCTCAAACGGACACTTGGCCGCCTCTCCGAGTACATCTGCCCTTCCCCATCCGGTTGGGCTGCGGCCATACTCCGTGCCCTGCAAGCCTGGTCGTCGGGCGGCAGAAACCGGCTACGGGGGCGCACATGGACGGCACGACCACGACCGAGTCCGAAACCGGACTTCGGCTTCAACCGCGCTGGCCTGGACCGGTATCGGCGTCCTGGTGTCCGGTCTGGTGGGTCTGCTCACTGCCGCGGCCATCGCGGTAGGCCGGAAGCACAAAGGGCGTGAAGTGTCCAAGGTGCCGTATGTCCTCGGTATCGCCCTGTTGGTGACCCAGGTCCTGGGCTTCGTCCTCGTGTCGGCCGGGTCCGAACACCCGCTGCCCGAGCGCTGATCCGCTGGGCTCAGGAGCCGTCCATCGATGCCCGCTCGTCCGCACTGCGCAGGACGCAGAACTCGTTGCCTTCGGGATCGGCGAGGACGGCCCAGCCGGATCCGTCGGGATTCCGGCGGTCGGCGACCATCGACGCACCGAGCCCCAGCAGCCGTTCCACCTCCTCGTCCCGCGGGATCTCGGGTCGCAGGCACAGGTGGAACCGGTTCTTGACGGTCTTGGGTTCGGGGACCTGGTTGAAGTAGAGCATCGGTCCCTCGGCCATGAGGATCTGCGTCTCGTGCGCACCCGGCCGGTCGTCGGGGTCGAGCGGACGCCCGGTGACCTTGCTCCAGAACTGGGCCAGCGCATACGCATCGGCACAGTCGATCGCCACGTTCTGCAGTACAGAGACCATGCCCTGAGCCTTCCCGATCTTCGCGGAGGCTGCCAGGCGGACCGGGACTCCAGAAATCTGCGTCATCCGTTCGGGTGGAGTCCGGGGGTGGGGTTTCCGGTCGGCAGAGCGGGTCTGCCTACTTTCGAAGGACAGCGGGGTCGGCAGGGGGAGGCGGAGGTGGATCGCGACTGGTTGGCGGAGGTGGCGCGGCGGCAGGGCGGGGTGGTGACGGTCGCGCAGGTGCGGCGGGCGGGGGTCTCGGATTCGGCGCGGGGGCGCCGCGTGCGGGGGCAGGTGTGGGTGCGGGTGGCGCCGGATGTGGTGAAGGTGTCGGCGGGGGAGCCGTCGCGGCGGCAGGTGGCGATGGCGGCGGTATTGCAGGCCGGCGGGGACGCGGTGGTGACGGGGCTGACGGCCTTGGAGCTGGCCGAAGTTCCGCATGTCGCGTTCGGGGACGAGGTGCATGTGCTGGTCCGGGCCGGGTGTTCGGGGCGGCTGATGCCGGGAGTGTTCCGGGAGCGGACGGCCAGGCTGCCGGTGGCGTTGCCGTTGCGGGTGCCGCCGACGGCGCCGTACGCGCGGGCGGTGCTGGACGCGTGCAGCCGGGTGGAGCGGGACGACGATGCGCGGTCCGCGGCGCTGTCCGCGGTGCAGAGCGGGCTGTGCGGGGTGGCCGAGTTGCGGGCGGAGAGCGAGCGGGCGCCGCGGCGCAGGCGCCTGCGGGTGCTGCGGATCCTGGAGGAACTGGGCGCGGGCGTACGGTCGTTGCCGGAGGCCGATCTGCGCCGGTTGGTGTGCGGGGCGGGGTTGCCGGAGCCGTTGTGGAATGCGCGGGTGCATCTGCCGGACGGGCGGCTGCTGTGTGTGCCGGACGCGCTGTGGGAAGAGGAACGGCTCGTGGTGGAGGTCGACTCGGTGGCCCACCACGGCCGCGGGGAGGACCGGGTGCGGACCGCCGAGCGGGCGCGGCGTATGCGGGCGGCCGGGTTGCGGGTGTTCTCGGTGCTGCCGCGGACGATCCGCGAGGACGGGGCGGCGGTCGTCGGCGCGATCGCGGGGGCGTTGGCGGCTCGGCGTCCGGACCGCGGCGAGCCGCGGTTGGTGGTGGTGGCGTGCCGGGAGTAGATGGGCGCGGGGTAGATGGGCGCGGAGTAGACGGGCCGCGAGTGAACGTGCCGGGTGCGGACGTGCGTCAGCCGCGGGGTTCCGGTGCTTCGGAGCCCCGCGGCTGACGGAAGCTGTGGGTCAGTCCTGGAGGAGGCGGGTGCGGAGTGCCGCGACGTGCTCGTCCGAGACGCCCATGCCGTCGCGCACGTACGCCTCCATCGAGCCGTAGTGCTTCTCGACCGCGCCGAAGGCGGTGTCGAGGTACTCGGTGCGCACCGAGAACATCGGACGCAGGTGCTCGGGGTCGAAGCCGCGCTTGGCGATCTCCGCGAGGATCTGCTTGTTCTTCTCGACGAGGTGGTTCGCGCTGTCGAGGTAGTCCTCGACGATGGTCTCGCGCGGCACACCCAGGAGGGTGAGGAGGACGGCGGACGTCCAGCCCGTGCGGTCCTTGCCGTGCGAGCAGTGGTAGACGACGGCGTCGGTGGCCTCGGCCATGCGCGTGAACACCTTGCGGTACGCCTCGCGCGCCAGCTCGGTGGTCACGAAGCGGCGGTAGACCTCGGACATCAGCTCGATGCCGGCCTTGCCGCCCAGCTTCTCGCCGGCCGACTCGGGCTCGGCGAAGATGTCGCCGAAGAGCTCGTCGTTGCCCTGGCCGATGACGTCCGCGATGAGCAGCTCGACGCCCTCGGGGAGGCGGTCCGGCTCGGTCTCGCGCTCGTGCTCCGAGCGGAGGTCGCAGACCAGGTTCACGCCGAGGCGTATGAAGGTCTCGGTGTCGGCGGCGTCGAGCGCGGCCAGGCCGTCCGAGCGGTAGACGAGTCCGGTACGCACCTTGCGCCCGTCGGCGGTCGCGTGGCCACCGGAGTCCCGGAAATTCGGGGCGGTGGTCAGGATCGGCGTGGGCACAGTCATAGGTGTCCGGCTCCGTTCGTGCGGCAGTGCGGCGGCGTTGCGGGGTGGCGCGGGAGCGCGGGGTGCCCGCGGTTTTACCTACCAGGGTGACATCCCGTCCGGAGTCCTGCCGCACGGGCCCTACGCCGCCGCATGGTGAGGGCGGCGGTGTGACGTGGGGCATAGGGGAACGCTGGTCGGGGGACCGATGAGTTCGGCGGGCGGGGCCGGTCTACCCCCGTGAATCGACCACACCACGGAAGGAACCCCTGATGAGCACGGTGACCTCTGCCGACGGCACGAAGATCGCGTACAGCACGACGGGAGACGGCCCGGCCGTGGTGTTCGTGGACGGCGCGATGTGCCATCGGGCCTTCGGCCCGGGCGCCGGAGTGGCCGAGCAGTTGGCCGGGACGTACACCGTCTATACGTACGACCGCCGCGGGCGCGGGGACAGCGGTGACACGGCGCCGTACGCGGTGGAGCGGGAGATCGAGGACCTGCGGGCGGTCATCGAGGCCGCGGGCGGGTCGGCGCGGGTGATCGGGGTCTCCTCGGGCGCGGCACTTGCGGCGCGGGCGGCTGCCGCCGGGCTGCCGATCACGAAGCTGGCGATGTTCGAGCCGCCGTACAGCGCGGTGGAGGGGCAGGACGTGCGGTCCCGGCAGTACGCGGTGGACCTGAAGGCGGCGCTGGACGCGGGGGCGCCGGGTGACGCGGTGGTGGTGTTCATGACGTTCGTGGGCGTGCCGGCGGAAATGGTGGAGGGGATGCGCGCGGCGCCGATGTGGCCGGCGTTCGAGGCGGTCGGTCCGTCGCTGGCGTACGACACGGCGGTGCTGGGCTCGGCGGAGGGCGGTGTCGTACCGGTGGAGGTCTTGGGTGCGGTGGCGGTCCCGACTCTGGTGATGGACGGCGACGCCAGCCCGGAGGTGCTGCGGGCGCCGGCGAGGGCTGCGGCTGCGGCGATCCCTGGTGCCGTGCACGAGTCCCTCCCGGACCAGACCCACGAGGTGGACCCGAAGGTGATCGCGCCGGTGCTGGCGAAGTTCTTCGCCTGAGTACTAAGACGCCTGATCGGCCCGGAGTTCTTGAAGTATGCGCAGCCCTATCCCTGTTCGGGGATAGGGCTGCGGCCGTTCAACGCGGACCGGCGCCGAGGAAGGCCGCCCACGCATCAGCAGGGAAGCGGACGGTCGGGCTCGCGACGAGCTTCGAGTCGCGGGCGAGAACGGTGGGGGAGGTCGGATGGGCGACCTCGACGCAGAGGTTCTGCGCATCGACCGAGTAGCTCGACTTGACCCAGTTCACTGCGGGATCGTTCATCGGTAGCCCTTCAGGTGTTGGGTGAGCAGCGCGCGCGACTGCTGAGGCGTGAGCGCACTGTCGGCGATTCGACGAAACATGCGGAGCCCTGGCTCGGTGTCGCGGGTGTGCGGCCGAGACAGAGTTCCGATCAGTGATTCCACGAACATCTGCACGGGATCACGAGGATCGGCAAAGTCGAGCAACTGGAAGCTTGAGCCCATCAGTTGGTCGGTGCCTGCCCGGAAGGGGATGATCTGGAAGGTGATGTTGGGGAGCAGTGACATGGCAATCAGATGCTCAAGCTGCTCGCGCATCACCTCCGGCTCTCCGATGTCCACGTGGAACGCCGCTTCCCAGATCAGGGCGCGCAACTCCAGCTTCGGTTCCTCGAACAGCCGCCTCTGGCGGCGGAGTCGGACTTCCACCGAGGCCTCGCGGCGGTAGTCGTCCAGCGGGTGCAGACTCTTTCGGTTGAGGATCCGGGCGAGCGCGCGAGTCTGGAGTAGGCCTGGGATGGTCCCGAGTTGGTACTCGTACTCGGTTGCCGCCTGGTTTTCGAGTGCGATGAACGAGGCCATGGCCGGCGACAGGATGTCGTCGTAGCGAGTCCACCAGTCGCGGACATTGCGAACGCCTAGCAACTCTCGAAGTTCGTCCCGATCCGCCTCCGGGACGTTGTACGTCTGGATGTAGTGCTCAAGGTCCTCGCTGCTGATGTTCGCCTTGCCGCATTCCTGTCGGCTGATCTTCGATCCCGAGCAAGACATGTGCTTTGCGGCAGAGGCCACTGTCATCGCGTTCAGCGTCCGCAGTCTGCGTAGTTCGGCTCCCAGGCGCAGCGCCATGAACCGGGATGTCCGCGTCGCGCTCATTCGAACCTCCGGTGAATCAGTCGTACTCGGTTGCGTGTTGCGCTGTTGCCGAGCAACGTCGGAGACAAGGAAAGCGCTACGACGAGTAGTCAGTCAATAGCAATGCGTGATTGACGGAGAGGTGCATCTCCTTGTATCCGATGCGATGTCCAGCTCTGCTCCAATGCCTGGAGCTCACTCCCGAGGCGGTTCCCGTCCTCCGGCGGGTTCTCCGCGCGCACCTCGACATCTGGGACGCCGCCCACCTCGCCGAGGCCTCCGCCCTCTGCCTCACCGAGCTCCTCGGCAACGTCCTCCGCCACTGCGCGCTCGACCCCTGGATTACCGTCCGCAGCCAGGTTCACCACAAGGCCCTGCGTATCGAGGTGTTCGATGCCGATCCCCGGCTCCCCGAACCCGTGACTTCCGGCCACCACCACCTCGGCGAGTCCGGCCGCGGGCTTGTCCTCGTCGCCGCTTACGCCGACCGCTTCGGCTACGCACCCGTCGTCGGCGGGAAGTGTGCCTGGGTGGAGCTGGACCTCGTGACCTAGAGACCGCGCAGACCTCCAGACGGAGGGCCCTCCGGGAGCCCCGCATTCGTCGGTATGACCAATGTTCCTGCATCTGCGCCGATGTCAGCATCGCCGTATGCCGAACACGCCGACCCTCGTCCCCGACGTCACCCTCACGGTGCCGCAGCCCCGCGTCCCCCTCGCGCGGCGCGCCGCCGCGGAGTTCGTCGGGACCGCGGCGCTCGTCGCCGTCGTGGTCGGTTCCGGTATCCAGGCCACCTCGCTCTCCTCCGACGTCGGCGTCCAGCTCCTCGCCAACGCCCTCGCGTCGGCACTGGGGCTCGGCGTACTCCTCTTCCTCCTCGGACCGGTGTCCGGCGCACACCTCAACCCCGTGGTCACCCTCGCCGAGTGGTGGAACGTCCGGCATCGGCGTGGGCACGGCGTCACCACTCGGGACGTCGGCTTCTACCTCGCCGCGCAGACCTCCGGTGCGATCTCCGGCGCGGTGCTCGCCGACGCGATGTTCGGTCGCGAGATCGCCGCATGGTCCACCCAGGACAAGTCCGCCGGACACCTCCTGCTCGCCGAAGTGGTCGCCACCGCAGGACTGGTGCTCCTCGTACTCGGGCTCGTCCGCACGGACCGGCTGCGGTACGCGCCGGTCGTCGTGTCCGCCTACATCGGTGCCGCCATCTGGTTCACGTCGTCCTCGTCGTTCGCCAATCCCGCGGCGACCGTCGGACGCTCCTTCAGCGACAGCTTCGCCGGCATCGGCCCCGCGTCAGTGCCGGGCTTCGTCGCCGCCCAGTGCCTGGGCGCCGTCTCCGGCCTCGCCCTGGCAGCCCTCGTCTTCGGCCGCCCGGCCGGCCCCGACCGGCGCTGAACCGCCCCGCAGCGCGCGCAGCCGTTCGCCGATTGCGGCCTTGCCGGCCTCGTCCAGTTCGCCGTCGGACGTCGCGAGAGCCCCCGACGCGGCCGTGCCACTGCCCCCGCCGTCGCGCTGTCCAAGCAGCGCCGACTCCAAGAACTCATGGCTCACCGCCGGGAGTCCGCTCCGGGCGGTGCGGATCGCGGCCAGGATGACCGCGGTCTTGATGTCGCGACCGGTCACACCGGAGATCTCGGCAAGCGCATCGGGCGAGACGTCGTCGCACAGCGGCAGTTCGGCGGGCAGGTGCGCCTCCCACAGCCGGGCCCGCGCCGGCTGGTCGGGCAGAGCGAAATCGACGTGCAGCAAGCGGGATTCGATCGCGGCGTCGTAGCTGTGCGGCAGATTGCTCGCGAAGATCACCAGGCCGGTGAACGAGTCAAGCGCCATGAGCAGTTCGGTGCGCATCGAGTTGATCGCGCTCTCGGCGGCCTGCTGAGGCCGCGCGAACCGGCCGGAGAGCAGCGACTCCGCCTCGTCGATGAACAGCACCGCGTCCTGCTCGCGGGCGAGTTCGAAGAGTGCCGCGACGTTCTTCGGGCCCTCGCCGTGGTACTTGCTCTCCAAGTCGGACAAGCGGCAGGACAGCAGACGCCGGTCGAGTCGGTGCGCGACCGCGTGCGCCGCCATCGTCTTCCCCGTGCCGGGCGGGCCCTTGAAGTTGACCGCCACCGACGGGCTCGGTTCGATCGCGCGCAGATTCCAGGCGTCGAACACCAGCGGCGCGACCTCGACGAACGACACGCAGTCCAGCAGTCGCCCCAACGTGTCCCCGGGCAGGACGAGCTGGTCGAACCGGTACAGCGGCGCGATTGCGGTGACGTCCAGGGGGCGGCGCCGACCCTTCTCGGCAGACTCGTCGGACGAGTCCGCCGAGCCGGACGAGTCGGGCCGGTCGGAGCCGTGTCGCAGGCCGGATTCCCGCGTGTGCGCCGGCGAGAGAGCGCCCCCGGGAATCGCGGGCGGCGCGAGCGGGGCCGGCACCGGCGGCCGCCCGTACCCGATGCCGAACGCGAACGGCGGGGGCTGGAACTTGTCCACCAGCGCGCCGAGCAGTTGGAACAGCCGGACACGGAACAGCGCCGCGTCGACGTCCGGGATCTCTTTGGGCAGCGCCGATATCGAGAACTCCGGGTGTTGCCCGGGCGCGGGCGCAGGGACGGACGCAGGAACGTCGTCACGTCTGAACACGGATCGCCTCTCCGGGCTTGCCGAGCCGCGCGGCCAGTGCGTCGTCGATCGAGTCGACCTGCCAGGTCTGCGCCGCGCGCTGCGTGCCATCAGCCGCGAAAACGCCTGCCACCACGACATATTCACCGGACTCCAGTCGCCGTTGCAGCAGCTCGGCATAGTCGCCGACGGCGGAACGCCGGGTGATCCAGCGGCGTACTGTCCCCCACGTCAGGAGACCCAGCACGACCAGTGCGGCCGCCCCACCCAACGACCAGACCAACGCGAGCGTGAACGGGTCCACCGGTCCGGCCCCGGTCAGTCGTAGATGACCAGGCCGTTGCCGGCCTCGTGCCGTTCGACGACCACTTGGTCAGGTGTGCGCGCACTCTCCATCGGGCGCGCGTCCAAGACTTCGCCGGTGCGCTCGTCGTAAAACCCTTGCACCATGCGCGTGGGGGCAGAGCTGTTGTCGAAGACCCCGCCCACTCGCACGTAGTCCTGGTTGGCGATGCGGTCGGCGAGCGTGAATGCGATCGCACTGGCGTTCTCGGCCTTGATGCGCCCCCTGGCGTGGAACCACTCGGTGATGACTTCCCAGGTGATCGTGATGACGATCACCACGATGTACCCGGCGAGCATCAGCCCGAGCGCGACAGCCAGACTGATCGGTTCCATATTCCGCTCCCCCTGCGAACTACGCGGTCCGCGCGGACTATTCGAAGACGATGAGTTCTTTTCCGGCGGCGAGGTCCCGCAGCTCGGGGTCGAGTTTGTTGACGACCATGACGCGGCCGTGCGGCGTGCCCTCGGCATCGAGGCACGGCTGGTTGTCACGGTCCACGAACAGTTGCAGGCACACGATCCGGCCCTTCCCGTCCGCGCTCAGCAGCAGGACTCCGTGGTCGATGCGCGATCCGTACGGCCGGTCCTCCCGAAAGAACCTGATCACCTCGCGCAGCTTCAGCACGTCCAGGCGTGCCGGTCGCGGCACCTTGGCCCAGCGCACCACCTTGCCGCCGAGGTGGTGCAGCAGCCCTGCGATCAATTCGACGGAAACCACCAGCTCCGCCACCGCCGCGGTCGCTTCAAGCGCTTCCTCGGGCGTCGGTTCCCAGGGCCTCCCGGCCGTCTCCGCATCTCCGGACATGCCACACCCCCGCGCGAGCATTGTTGGGACCAGTCAAGTGTAGGAGTCAACTTGCTTGTACACTGCGGTTTTTCGGTGATCGCAGCGCACTCTCGGAGTCGGCTACCCACGCTGTGCGCAGGGTTTGGCCGCCCCGAGGGAGGGGCCCCGGTGTGACGAGCGGCAGTCCGGTCCGGGCGCTGCGGCGGTCGCCTGCCGCCAAGTGGACGTCGCGACGCCACTATCTACCGAGCTGACCTTGTCGGCACCGTCACCAATGCCCGTCAGCCGGCGCGCAGCGCCTCGACGACCGCGATGGCCTTGTCCACCAGGTCGATGGGGCAACCCCAGTAGTCATAGATGCCGCCGCGGGTGCGATTGCTGCCGCACACAACCAATACGCCGGTCCCCAGTTCGACCTTGAGGCGGGTCGCCAGCCAGCCGACGAAACCGCTGTTGTCCATCTGGTCGGTGAAATGGAAGGAGAAGATTCCGAAGCGTTCGACTCCGCCGTCCTGCTGGCGGAACGGGACCAGGTGGCTCCAACTCTCGCTGTCCCGGACGACCGCAAGCGTCTCGCGGGTGAGTGCCGGCGGCTGGTCGGCCGGAGACTCTTCGAAACACCAGATACCGTCGTGCACGACGAGATCAGCTTGGGCGATCACACGACGTAGCCGCTGCTCTGTCTGCTCTGCAGTCTCCACACTCACACTGACCATCACCAAGTCTCCTTGATCCGTGAAGCTGTGGCCCCGCCCGGGGGATCGTCACGTGATCGCCGGCCCGTCGGAAAGACGGCTCCTGGCGGGGCACCGTTGTCGCAACGCCGACGCCACCTCGTCTATTTCGTACGGTGCTCTCGTCCCCGGACTCCGGCAGGACAAGAACGAGATGCCCCCTGGGTGGCATGCCGCCGGAATCGCTCGGTACCGGTGCAGGCCACTGCAAGGGGCGTCGTGATGGACAGAACGGAAAACGCGCAGCGGTCCGGCTTCACGGCGCTCGAACGCTCGACCGCTCGCGAGAGTGAATCGGTAATGTGCAATTCGGAGTTCGGGGTGATTGCGATGCGCCCCGAAAGGGTCAGGTGGGGGCCCATACGGCGTGTTCCACGCGGAGGAGCATCGCGGAGCGGCCGGTCAGGGTGAGGGCGGTTCCGCCGGGGACCGGTTCGTTGAAGCGGGCCATGGGGTCGGTGTCCAGGGCGGTGTCCAGGACGATTTCGTACGAGTGGGCCCAGGGTTCGCCCGGCAGCATGAAGCGCATCGGTTGGGATGACGCGTGCAGGATCAGCAAGAAGCTGTCGTCCATGATGCGTTCGCCGCGCGGGCCGCGTTGGCGGATGTCCAGGCCGGAGAGGTACATGCCCAGTGTCGCGGTGGGGGAGAACCAGTCCTTCTCCGTCATCTCGCGGCCGGTCGGGGTGAACCACGCCAGGTCGCGCAGGCCGTCGGGGAAGGACGGGCGGCCGGAGAAGAAGGCGCGGCGGCACAGGACGGGATGGGAGCGCCGCAGGCGGATCAGGCGCGAGGTCAGGTCGAGGAGCGGCCGCCACTGCGGGTCGTCGAGGGCCGACCAGTCCATCCAACTGATCTCGTTGTCCTGGCAGTACGCGTTGTTGTTGCCGCGTTGCGTGCGGCCCATCTCGTCGCCGGCCACCAGCATCGGGACGCCGGTGGACAGCAGCAGGGTGGTCACCATGTTGCGCAGTTGCCGGCGGCGCAGGAGGTTGACCGCGGGGTCGGTCGTCTCGCCTTCGTAGCCGCAGTTCCAGGAGCGGTTGTCGTTCGTCCCGTCGCGGTTGTCCTCGCCGTTCGCCTCGTTGTGCTTGCGCTCGTACGAGGCCAGGTCGCGGAGCGTGAAACCGTCGTGCGCGGTCACGAAGTTGATCGACGCGTACGGGTGCCGCCCGTCGTCCTGGTAGAGGTCGGACGACCCGGACAGCCGGTACGCGAGATCCCGTACGTCGGGCCGCGCCCCGCGCCAGAAGTCGCGCACGGTGTCGCGGTACTTGTCGTTCCACTCGGTCCACAGCGGCGGGAACTCCCCGACCTGGTAGCCGCCTTCCCCTATGTCCCACGGCTCGGCGATCAGCTTCACGCGGGACAGGACCGGATCCTGGCCGATGACGGTCAGGAACGACGAGAGCTTGTCGACGTCGTGCATGGAGCGCGCGAGCGCGGCGGCGAGGTCGAAGCGGAAGCCGTCCACGCCCATCTCGGTGACCCAGTAGCGCAGCGAGTCGGTGATCAGCTGCAGTACCTGCGGCTGCACGACGTTGAGGGTGTTGCCGCAGCCCGTGTAGTCCGTGTAGTTGCGGCCGCCGTCGCGCAGCCGGTAGTAGCCCGCGTTGTCGATGCCGCGGAAGCACAGCGTCGGCCCGCCCGGGCCGCCCTCGCCGGTGTGGTTGTAGACGACGTCGAGGATCACTTCGATGCCGGCCTCGTGCAGCGCATGGACCATGTGCCGGAACTCGTGGACCTGGCCGCCGCGTCCGCCCGACGCCGAGTAGCCCGCGTGCGGAGCGAAGTAGCCGATCGAGTTGTAGCCCCAGTAGTTGCTGCCGTGCGCGCGCAGCAAGTGCTCCTCGGAGACGAACTGGTGGACGGGCAGCAGTTCGACCGCGGTGACGCCAAGGCGTACCAGGTGGTCGATCGCGGCCGGGTGCGCCAGCCCTGCGTAAGTCCCGCGCAGGTGCTCGGGGATGCCCGGGTGCCGGGCCGTGAAGCCCTTGACGTGCATTTCGTAGATGACCGTCTCGGCCCACGGGATCTTCGGCCGCCGGTCGTCCGACCAGTCGGAGTCCTCGTGCACCACCACGGACTTCGGGACGAAGGGCGCCGAGTCGCGCGGGTCGGCGATGTCGTCGGGGCCGCCGCGGGTGTGCCCGTAGACGGCGTCGTCGAGCACGAACAGCCCGTCCACGGCCCGCGCGTACGGGTCGAGCAGCAGCTTGGCGGGGTTCCAGCGCGCGCCGCGCCAGGGCTCCCACGGGCCGTGCACGCGGAACCCGTAGCGCTGGCCCGGGCCGACGCCCGGGACGTAGCCGTGCCACACGTGGAACGTCTGGTCGGCCAGCGGGAGGCGGGTCTCGCGCAGGCTGCCGTCGGGGGCGTCCTCGAACAGGCACAGCTCGACGGCCTCCGCACCGCCGGCCCACAGCGCGAAATTGGTGCCGGCGCCGTCGTAGCGGGCGCCGAGCGGCAGGCGGCGGCCCGGCCAGGGCTGCTCGGCACGGCCGTTCGCATACGCACGCCCGGGCGGTGCGGATGCGCTTACCGCGGCCGCGGAGCCCGGCGGAGACGGCACACCAGGGGGCGACCCCGGGGACGAACCAGGCGCCCTCCCGGGCGGTGCGCCCGACGGCTGCGGCGGCGGGTGGGACGGCAGCGGCGGTGCGGGCAGGGCCGGTCCGTCGGACGCCCGGCCCGGTGCCTGGTCCGGCGCCCGGTCCGACGATCCGTTCCGCAGACCCCTCGACTTGCGTGCTGCCATGGCGGTACCCCTCCCGGCCCTGGTCATTAGCCAGGGTGTTCCCGTTCGGGAACAGGGTCAAAATCGTCGGAAACGTTCCGGACAAGGGGAGGCCCGGTGGTGTCCAGGACACCACCGGGCCGACGTGATCAAAGCGCAGCCGGATCCTTAGGCGACTCGCCGCTTAGAACCAGAAGGGGAACCAGCCGCCCCAGGAACCCTGGTGCGACTGGCCGTTGCTGTTGTTGCCCTGCTCGATCACCACGACGCCGCCGTTGTCCTTCACGCCGGCCGTGTTGTTCTGGTTGCTGGCGCCGGCGCCGTTGGCGCTCTGCTGGGTGGCGTTGTAGTTGCCGTCCACGCCGCCGTTGACGTTGCCGCTGCCGGTGTTGGAGGTGGTCGACGTCGACGTGGTGGTCGTCGCGGTCGAGGTGGACCCGTTGTTGGCGTCCGAACCGTTGTCCGCTGCGGCGGCTCCGGCCCCGAAGATCAGCAGGCCGGCCGCGAGGGGCGCGACCGCGAGGGTGCCGAGAGTGCGCTTCATGTGGGTCCTCCGTGGGACGAACTCGAGCCCGCTTTTCAAGCAGGGCCCGGGAGTTGGCTTCGTGTTCCGGTTCGGGTGGCCTTCCCGCACCGGCCTTGCGACGTCGTGTGACCAACTTGTCGCAAGCAGTGACCGAAAATCCAACTCCACAGGCGGTGTTCGCCCTCGCGAGTGATCTGGAAGCCCCGGCCCGCCGGCGGATTCGCGGTGTTCGGGACGTGCGCGATGCCCTGATTCCCGAGGAGATCCCCCATTCTGCGGGGTTGCATCACTTTGTAGACAAGTCATGGCCGATCGTCACGGTTGGCGGAGCGCGCAAATGTGCTTCAAGTCGGCCGACACGGCGCAGGGGTGCGCGACCCGGCGCGCGCTCCAGGACGTGCGCCCCTATCTGTGCGGAATCTTCACGAATGCCCCGGCGGGTACGGTTGCTCCATGCCCGTCGTCGTGACCGGAGCCGGCCTTCCGCTCGGCCGCGCCCTCCTCGCCGCCCTCGCCGACCAGGCCGCGCTCGCCGGACCGGGCGTACCCGACCTCCGGGCCGTGGTGCGCGACCGCGCGGACGCGGCCGCGCTGCGTGCCTCGGGCGTCCGCGTATCGGTCGGCGACCTGTCCGATCCGCTGCGCCTGGGTGCGGTGCTGGAAGGCGCGTACACCGTCGTGCACCTCGATACCGGCCCGGACGGTGCGGGCAGTCCGCTCGACACCTGGGAGTGGCTGCTGGATGCGGCCGAGGACACCGGGCTGCGCCGCATCGTCACGGTCGTTCCGTACGGAGCTCTGGTGCCCGAAATCTCCCTGTACGACACGGTTTTCCTGCCCGGGGAGATCCGCGGGGCGACCGGTACGCCCGATGCCGCGCTGGTCGCCCGACTGGTCGCCGCGGACGGGCGGCGCTAGCCCGCGCACGCCGCCCAGTGTTGCGGGTCGATCACGTCCTCCCGTGGACAGCAACCGAAGGTGTGTTCGCCGCGTCTAAGAAACGTACGGCCGCAGGACGGTGCTCCCCCGCCTCTGCACCTGCCTGGCACTCCCCGCCCGGCAGCACTTGTTCGAAGGGAACCGCGAAACATGTCCCGAGTACCACAGTCGCGCCCAGCCCCCCACTGGCGCCGGATCGCGGCGCTGATACTCGGAGCGCTTCTCCTGGTCAGCGCCTGCTCCGGCGGCGGCAAGAAGTCCGGCAGCGGCGGCTCGTCCGGCGGCTCCAGCAGCGGCAGTTCCGCGGGCGGCGGCACCGGGGGCGGCACCGGCGGCAGCAGCGCGCCGGCCGCGGCCGACCCGGCCCAGGTCACCATCACGCCCGTCGACAACGCGGTCGGCGTCGACGTCACCGGCAACGTGACCATCGCGGTCGGCGCCGAGGACAAGCTCGGCACCGTCAAGGTCACCAACGCGCGCAACGAGAACGTCGACGGCGCGCTCGACGCCGACGGCAAGACCTGGAAGCCCAAGGTGCCCTTCACCTTCGGCTCCAAGTACACCGTCACCGCGATCGCCACCAACAAGGAAGGCAAGGAGACCACCGCCAAGGCCTCCTTCACCACGGTGACCAACGACAAGAAGGTCACCGCCAACTTCACGCCCGAGAACGGCTCGACGGTCGGCGTCGGCCAGCCGGTCTCGGTCACCTTCACCGCCCCGGTCAAGAACCGCGCCGAGGTCGAGAAGGCGCTCACCGTCACCGCCAGCCCCGCGGTCGAGGGCTCCTGGCACTGGTTCGGCAACCAGCGCGTCGACTACCGGCCCAAGGACTACTGGGCGACCGGCACCACGGTGAAGGTCGACCTGAACCTGCGCGGAATAGACGCAGGGAACGGCGCGAAGTTCGAGCAGTTCAAGAGCTTCGAGTTCAAGATCAGCTCGTCGAAGACGGTCAGCGTCGTCGACGTCGACACCAAGACCATGAAGGTCTACAAGAACGACGCGCTGGTCAAGACCATCCCGGTCACCACCGGCGAGCTGCCCAAGTACGCCACCTGGGGCGGCAAGATGGTCGTCCAGGAGAAGTACACCAAGACCCGGATGAACTCGCAGACCGTCGGCTACGGCGCCGAGTACGACATCGACGACGTGCCGTGGGCGGTCCGCATCACCACCTCGGGCACCTTCGTGCACGGCAACTACTGGGCCGCGCCGTCCGTCTTCGGCAGCCAGAACACCAGCCACGGCTGCGTCAGCATGACGCCCGACAACGCCAAGTGGTTCTACGACAACGCCGCCATGCCGGGCGACGTCGTCGAGGTCAAGAACGCCAAGGAGCGCACCGTCTCGGCGGACAACGGCTACGGCGACTGGAACCTCACCTGGGAGGCCTGGGTCGCGGGCAGCGCCGCCAAGGGCTGACCGGGCACCACGGACGATCCGCCGGAAGGGCGGGGTCGGCGGCCGCCGGGGCGGCCCGGCCCCGCCCTTCCGCGTCGGTGGCCGTATTGTCGGCTCCTGGCAGGCAACATCCCAGCAGCCGTGTCGAGCCGTGCGACGAAGAAGGAGCCAGACGTGGGCGAGTTCGTGAACCTTGAGGTGGCCGACGGGATCGGCACCATCCGGCTGGCGCGGCCGCCGATGAACGCGCTGAGCGTCCAGCTCCAGGAGGAGCTGCGGGCCGCCGCCGCGGAGGCCACCGAGCGCGCCGACGTCCGCGCGGTGGTCATCTACGGCGGCGAGAAGGTCTTCGCGGCCGGCGCCGACATCAAGGAGATGGAGGCCATGACGTACACCGACATGGTCGACCGCGGCGCCGCCCTCCAGTCGGCGTTCACCGCCGTGGCCCGCATCCCCAAGCCGGTCATCGCCGCCATCACCGGCTACGCCCTCGGCGGCGGCTGCGAGCTGGCGCTCTGCGCGGACTTCCGGGTGTGCGGCGAGAACGCCAAGCTCGGCCAGCCGGAGATCCTCCTCGGCGTCATCCCGGGCGCGGGCGGCTCGCAGCGCCTGCCGCGCCTCATCGGTCCGGCCAAGGCCAAGGACCTCATCTACTCCGGCCGCTTCGTCGACGCCCAGGAAGCCGCGGCCATCGGCCTGGTCGACCGCGTCGTCGCCCCGGGCGAGGTCTACGAGGCGGCCCTGGCCTGGGCCGCGCAGTTCGCCAACGGCCCGGCGTACGCCCTGCGCGCCGCCAAGGAGGCGATCGACCGCGGCCTGGAGACCGACCTCGACTCCGGCCTGGAGATCGAACGCATGCAGTTCACCGGCCTCTTCGCCACCGAGGACCGGGCGATCGGCATGAAGAGCTTCGTGGAGAGCGGCCCGGGCAAGGCCAAGTTCGTGGCCCGCTGACCCACCCCTGAACGCGCCTCCGCCCCGGCCCGCAATTACTGCGGACCGGGGCGGAGGTGTTTGTGTACCAGTGCTCAGTCGTGTCCCAGGGCTTCACGCAGCGCTGCGGCGATGGCGTCGACCTCGTCGAGGAGCCCCTTCGCCACGCTCACCACCAGATCGAACGCTGCGTTCTCGTCCAACCGCTCGACATCGACACCGTTGCGGGCGAGGAAGACGACCGCGCACACCAGCCCCGTGCGCTTGTTGCCGTCGATGAACGCGTGGTTCCCGACCAGCGAATGCAGCAGCGCCGCAGCCTTCGTCCACAGGTCGGGGTAGGCGTCCTGCCCGAAAGCCGACGCGCCCGGACGCGCCACAGCGGACTCGATGAGCCCGATGTCGCGCACCCCCGGATTCCCGGTGATCTCCTCGGCAACCGCGATGACATCGGCCGCGGTCAGCAGGTAGAGCGACTCGCTCATGCGTCACGCAGCCGTTCCAGCAGCGCCGGGTGGCGCTCCGCGAATTGGCGTGCGAGCGCGCGCACCTGCACGTCTCCGGCCTTCTCCGGCAGGTCGGCCGGCACGATGGCGGCGACCCGGCGGCCGTGCTTGGTCAGGTAGACGACGGAGCCGCCGGCTGCTTCGTCGACCAGCTCGGCGAGCCTCGGGCGCGCTTCACTGACGGGAACCTCGTGGGGCGTGGGCAGCGGCTCGTGAGTCATATCCAAATTGTACGGAACAACTCTGGGTTCTGTACTAATCGTCTTCATGCTGAGCCAAACGAGTGAGTAGCGCCATGGTTACGCCACCCGAGGAGGCGCGCTACGTCGTACTCACCAGCCGGTGCCCAGGCTGATGCGCGGTTTGGTGCTGGGGGCGGGCTTGCCTTCGCCCGGGTATACCCACAGCTCGGTGGTGTCGTCGGCGCGGGCGATCAGGTCGGCGTTGCCGTCGCCGTCCCAGTCGGCGGTGTCGGCGAAGGTGTAGCCGCCCCAGCCGGTGCCGATCACGGAGGGCCCGCCTCGGCCCGGGTCGTAGCGCAGGTCGCCGGAGAGGTCGTCGCGGACGATGGGGCTGGCGTGGCCGAACCGGCCCCAGTCGGCGACCCCGGCGAGCGTGGTGTCGCCGTAGCCGGTGCCCAGGCTGAGGCGCGGTTTGCTGCTGGGGGCGGGCTTGCCCTCGCCCGGATACAGCCACAGGGTGCGGGCGCCGCTGTCCTCGCGCGCGGTGATGTCGGGGAGGCGGTCGCCGGTGCCGTCGGCGACGCCGGCGAAGGTGTAGCCGTTCCAGCCCGAGCCGATCAGCACCGGCGGCAGGGAACTGGGCGCGCGGGTGCCCTCGCCGGGGTAGAGCCACAGATCGCCGGTGCCGTCGTTGCGGGCGATGATGCCGGGGTGCCCGGCGGCGGCCCAGTCGGCGACGCCGGCGAACGTGTAGCCGTTCCAGCCGGTGCCGATCACGGTTCCGGATGCCGCGCCCGGGGTGCTCTTGCCGTCGCCGGGGAACAGCAGCAGGTCGCCGGTCGCGTCGCGGCGGGCGATCAGGTCGGTGCGGCCGTCGCCGTCCCAGTCGGCGGCGCCCGCGAAGGTGAGTGCGCCGCCGGGTGCGGCGGCGGGCACAGCGGCTTCCGCGGGGAGGGCGGCGGTGCCCACCGCCAGCGCCGCGGCCACCGCCGCGCCCCTGCGGAACCAGAGCGAGAATGCGCGGCCGCGGGCCTTCACGGCCGGGGGCAGGTCAGCGGACACCGGGGCTCCTAGGGTGCAGTGCGGACCCGTACCGTCCGGCTGCCGCCGGGGGACGGGAGGCTCCGGACCTCAGCAAATCCCAGACCGGCGGCGGGCGGACGCGCTCGGCCGTGACACGCTGCGATCTTCATACGATCGGGGCAGTCCGGAGCGCACGCGCTGCCGCCTGGGCCGGAAACGGCCGATGGGCCCTGCCGCGGTGCGGCAGGGCCCATCGGGGTGAACCGGTCAGAGGTTCGGGTACAGCGGGTGCTTCGCGGCCAGCGTGGCGGTGCGGGCGCGGAGCGCGTCGCGCTTGGCCTCGTCGTAGTCGGGCTTGAGGGCCTCGACGATGACGTCCGCGACCTCGGTGAAGTCGGCGTCGGTGAAGCCGCGGGTGGCCAGCGCGGGGGTGCCGATGCGCAGGCCCGAGGTCTTCATCGGGGGCAGCGGGTCGTTGGGGACCGCGTTGCGGTTGACGGTGATGCCGACCTCGTGGAGGCGGTCCTCGGCCTCGCGGCCGTTGAGGTGGTTGTCGACCAGGTCGACGAGGACCAGGTGGACGTCGGTGCCGCCGGAGAGGACCTTGATGCCCGCGTCCGCGGCGTCCTGCTGGAGGAGGCGCGCGGCGAGGAGCTTCGCACCGGCGAGGGTGCGGGTCTGGCGGTCCTTGAACTCGTCGCCCGCGGCGACCTTGAAGGCCACCGCCTTCGCGGCGATGACGTGCTCGAGGGGGCCGCCCTGCAGACCCGGGAAGACCGCCGAGTTGATCTTCTTGATCAGGTCCTCGGTGGCCATGATCGCGCCGCCGCGCGGCCCGCCCAGGGTCTTGTGGGTGGTGGTGGTCACGATGTGCGCGTGCGGCACCGGGTTGGGGTGCAGCCCCGCGGCCACCAGGCCGGCGAAGTGCGCCATGTCGACCCAGAGGTACGCGCCGACCTCGTCCGCGATCCGGCGGAACGCGGCGAAGTCCAGCTGGCGCGGGTACGCCGACCAGCCCGCGACGATCATCTTCGGCCGGTGCTCCTTGGCCAGGCGCTCGACCTCGGTCATGTCGACCAGTCCGGCGGCGTCGACCTTGTAGGAGACGACGTTGTACTGCTTGCCGGAGAAGTTGAGCTTCATGCCGTGCGTCAGGTGCCCGCCGTTGGCCAGGTCGAGGCCGAGGACGGTGTCGCCGGTCTGGAGCAGACCGAAGTAGACGGCGGCGTTGGCCTGCGCGCCGGAGTGCGGCTGCACGTTCGCGGCCTCCGCGCCGAAGAGCGCCTTGAGGCGCTCGATGGCGAGGTTCTCGACCACGTCGACGTACTCGCAGCCGCCGTAGTAGCGGCGGCCCGGGTAGCCCTCGGCGTACTTGTTGGTCAGCACCGAGCCCTGGGCCTCGAGGACCGCGACGGGCGCGAAGTTCTCGGAGGCGATCATCTCCAGGGTCGACTGCTGGCGGTGCAGCTCGTCGGCGACGGCCGCGGCGACCTCAGGGTCCACCTCGGCCAGCGGACGGTCCAGGATCGTCACGTTCGGTCAGCTCCTCGATCGGGGCTCAGGCGCCGGTGAAGGCGTTGTACTCGGCTTCGGACATCAGGCCGTCCACGTCGGCGGCCGGGGTGTCGAGTTGCACCTTGATCAGCCAGCCCTCGCCGAACGGGTCGGAGTTGACCAGGCTCGGGTCGTCGACCACCGCGGTGTTGACCTCGACGACCTCGCCGTCGGCGGGGGCGAAGATGTCGCTCACGGACTTCGTCGACTCCAGCTCGCCGCACGGCTCACCGGCGGTGACCCGCGCGCCGACCTCGGGAAGCTGGACGAAGACCACGTCGCCGAGGGCGTCGGCAGCATGCTGCGAGATGCCGATGACGGCCGGGTTCCCGTCCGTCGTCAGCCACTCGTGGTCCTTGCTGTAGAGCAGGTTCTGGGGTGCGCTCACAGGTCCATTCTCCTATTCGGTGCGGGGTCCCTGATCCTCAGGGGATTTTGCTGGGGTTTGTAGCAGTTTGCGACGTACGAAGTACGTCGGGGGTCATGCGCGCTTGTAGAACGGCAGCGCGACGACCTCGACCGGCTCGGCCGCGCCCCGGATGTCGACCGCGAGCACCGTGCCCGGCTCGGCCCGGTCCAGCGGTACGTATGCCATCGCGATGGGTGCGCCCAGCGTGGGGGAGGGGGCGCCCGAGGTGATCTCGCCGATCGGCGCCTTGGTCTCCGGGTCGAGCACCGCGTACCCGGCCCGCGGTACGCGGCGGCCCGGCGAGCGCAGGCCGACCAGCGTCGCGCGCGGGCCCTCCTTCTCGCGCGCGGCCAGCGCGTCGCGGCCCACGAAGTCCTCCGGCTTGTCCAGCCGGACCACGCGGCCCAGGTTCGCCTCGTACGGGGTGACCGAGGTGGTCAGCTCGTGCCCGTACAGCGGCATGCCGGCCTCCAGGCGCAGCGTGTCGCGGCAGGACAGCCCGGCCGGGATCAGCCCGTGCCCGGCGCCGGCCTCGGCGAGCGAGGTCCACAGGCGCACCGCGTCCGCGGGGGCGCAGAACAGCTCGAAGCCGTCCTCGCCGGTGTAGCCGGTACGGGCCAGCAGCACGTCGACGCCGGCCACCGTGGCGCGGTCCGCCGCGTAGTACTTCACCTTGTCCAGGTCCAGGTCCGCGAGCGGGGCCAGGATCGCCACCGCGTGCGGGCCCTGCACCGCGAGCAGCGCGTACTCCTCCGAGCGGTCCGTCACGACCGCGTCGAACCCGGCCGCACGGGCCAGGAGTTCGCCGGCCACCACGGCGGCGTTCGAGGCGTTCGCGACGACCAGGAAGTCGTCCTCGCCGAGCCGGTAGACGATCAGGTCGTCCAGGATGCCGCCGTCCGCATCGCAGATCATCGAGTACCGGGCCCGGTCCACGCCGATCTTGGAGACGAAGCCGACCAGTGCGTGGTCCAGCGCCCGTGCGGCCTCCGGGCCGGTCACGGTGATCTCGCCCATGTGGGTCAGGTCGAACAGCCCGGCCGCCTCGCGCACCGCGCGGTGCTCGGCGGTCTCGCTGCCGTAGCGCAGCGGCATGCGCCACCCCGCGAAGTCGGTCATCGTCGCGCCGAGCGCATCGTGGACCGCGTCGAGCGGAGTACGGCGTTCTTCAGTGGACGTCATCGGCTGGACTCCTCGCGGGTGTGATGGTCCCGGTCCCCATGATTTCGTACCGGTTCGTCCGGCAGCGTCCGCACGCGCGGGCATACCGCGCCCGGGTACGGGCGCGGCGCCGGGCGCACGGCAGGACGCGACGGGGTCGCGGGATGGAACAGGCGGTCCAACTGGGGGGCTCCCTGGGCGGTGTGCGGGCACGCATGCGTGCAGCCCGCACCGGCGGGTGGGTCGCCTCCCCCTCTGTCATGGACCTGAGAGCTTCACGCGCCGGCACCGGCATATGCGGGTGCGGCGGCTTGCACCGTGGGTGAGCCCCGCCGGAACGGCACGGGACTGCTTTCCAGAGTCGCCTCACCCATGCGGTACGTGGGCCTGAGAGTTTCCGGGGAGGAATTGCTCCTTCGGCGTCCCGCCGGGCGCGCCGCGGGGGCGGGCCGTCCGGGACTCTCCCGCATGGGGTCGAGGGCCGGTGTGAAGTTGTGGGCGCATGCTACCGGTCCCGGCGCGCATTGTGTCGGGCGTGTCGGAGGAATCTCCCATGCCCGCCGATACCGCCTCGTTGCTAGCGTGGGCGGCGACCAACAACCGTACGTACCGGGAGGTTCGCCCATGGCGACCACGCGCACTGCCACGACCTACTGGAAGGGCGCGCTCATCGGCGGCGCCGGGACCGTGTCGCTGGACTCGTCCGGCGTGGGCACGTACGACGTGTCGTGGCCGTCGCGCGCCGAGGCGGCGAACGGCAAGACCAGCCCGGAGGAGCTGATCGCGGCCGCGCACTCGTCCTGCTTCTCGATGGCCCTGTCGCACGGCCTGGCCGGCGCGGGCACGCCGCCGGAGTCGGTGGAGACCCAGGCGGACGTCACCTTCCAGCCGGGCGAGGGCATCACCGGCATCGTGCTGACCGTCAAGGCGCGCGTGCCGGGCATCTCCGCGGAGGACTTCGCCGCGGCCGCGCAGACCGCCAAGGAGAACTGCCCGGTGAGCAAGGCGCTCGCGAGCGTGCCGAGCATCACGCTCGTCGCCGAGCTGCTGGTCTGACCCGCGCAAGCGGCACGCGGCGGGGATCCCGGACCGGGGTCCCCGCCGCCCGCATGTCCGGGCGCGGCACCGCCTAGGCTGGAACCTGGATCATGCAAGGCGACCGCGCAACGAGACAGGAGGCGGCCGTGCCGTTCCCGGCGAACCACGTCGAACGCTGCCTCGTGGCCGCGATGCAGGACCCCGCGCGCACCGGCGAGCTCATCGACGCCCTCGCGGACGCCGAGATCTGGGTGCCGCTGCCCGAGGGCGGCGGTCCGCAGGACGACGAACTGACGCTGCCCACCACGGAGATAGGCGGCCTGCCGTACGTCCCGGTGTTCAGTTCCGAGGAGCAGTTCCGCCGCATCGCCGGCCCGATGGCGTTCACCGTCGCCCCGGTCCGGGAGTTCGCCCGCGGCCTGCCGCCGCACATCGGCATCGCGGTCAACCCGGGCGGCGAAGTGGGCATCCCGATCCCGCCGCAGGGCGTCCTGGAGGTGGCCCGCGTGCCGGGCGCCGGCTCGATGGGCGCCCGCGTCACGCTCGCCGAGCCGACCCCGGCCGAGGAGCCGTACGTGCTGCTCGCCGCGGCTGCCGAGGAGTTCGCACGGACTCCCGTGGTGCTGACCGCGCGTCGCGGACTCGGCGTCGTCGAGTCGGACGCCCCATGCCTGTTCATCGGGCTCGAACTCGACCGCTGGCAGGAGGAGGACCGCCGCGACGCCATCGGCGCCCTCGAACGCGCGGTGGGCCGGGCGGGTTCGCCGTGGCCGGTCAGCCTCGTGCTCATCGACCTGGCGCAAGACCCGGTGGCGGACTGGATGTTGGCGTCCGTGCAGCCGTTCTACGAACGGCCGATCTGAGCCAAAGTAACGTTCCGTTGGTGCAGTTCGAGCCTTCGGATGAACTTGGCCGTTGGTACGGCCCGGCCATTCGGATGACACCCGGTCGGCCCATCATCGTGTGCGCATGGCTTACGACACCGAACACGGATCCATGCCCGAAACCACGTACCGAACCACGCACGAAACCGGGCAGTCCCGTGAACTCCCGCACGGCGAGAGCCCCTTTGCGGTCGCCTCGCGCCGGGCGTTCCTCACCTCCGCCGGCGCCGCGGCCGCATTACCCGCCGTCGGCGCGCTGTTCGCGCCCGGCACCGCGGCTGCCACGACCCCGGTCCGCGAACCCGACCCGGAGCGCTGGAAGACCTGCGTCGCGGTGGCCCGCCAACTCCTGCTGGTCGGACCCGCGGACGAGGACCTCAAGCTCAAGTACCTCAGGATCCTGATCGACGACGGGCTGCCCAAGACCACGGCCCCCAAGCACGTGCTGATCGTCGGCGCCGGCATCGCCGGACTCGTCGCCGGACTGCTCCTCAAGCGCGCCGGCCACAAGGTCACCATCGTGGAGGCCAACGCGAACCGCATCGGGGGCCGCATCAAGACCTTCCGGTCCGGCCCCGGCGGCCAGGACTCCGCACGCCGCTGGGCCGACCCCAAGGCGACCGCCGAAGCCGGCGCGATGCGACTGCCCAGCTTCCACCCGATGACCCTCGCACTCATCGACAAACTCGGCCTGAAGCGCCGCCCGTTCCACCTCGTCGACGTGGCGCCGGGCACCGGCAACCCGGGCGGCACCCCGCCCGCCGTCGAGTACAAGGCCTTCACCGGCGAGACCTGGCGGTACGGCCCGGCGCAGACCGACTTCCGGGCCCCCGACAAGCGCAACAACACCTGGATCCGGGCCAACGGCGTCCGCATGCGCAAGGCCGAGTACGCCGCCGCACCCGACGCCATGCACGCCGGCTTCGGGCTGCCCGCGGGCGGCGGCACCATGGCGTCCCGCTGGGCGAACGCCCTTACGCCCTGCTACGCGAAGATCGCCAAGACGAACCCGGACGGCACCCGCGAACCGCTGCCCCTGCCGCAGCGCATCGAGGGCTGGGCCCGGCTCATCAACGACTACGACGAGTTCTCGCTGCGCCGCTTCATGGCCGAGGTCGCGGGCTTCGACACGGCGACGATCGAGGCGCTCGGCACCCTGGAGAACCTCACCTCGCGGCTCCCGCTGTCGTTCCTGCACAGCTTCCTCGGGCACACCGACATCAACCCGTCGGCCACGTACTGGGAGATCGCCGGCGGCACCGCCGAACTCCCGTACGCGCTCCTGCCCGAGCTCGAGGACGACATCGTCATGAACCGCCGCGTCACGCGGCTCGAATACCGCGACACGGCCGTACCCGGGTCCCGGACCACCCACCTTCCGGCGGGCGGCAAGGGTGTGTGGGTGCACACCGTGCGCGAAGCCGGCGGCGACGACCAGGACTCCGGCACCGAACTCCCGGGCGGCCAGGTCTACGAGGCCGACGTCGCCATCGTGACCATCCCCTTCTCCGCCCTGCGCCACGTCCAGGTCGAACCGGCCTTCTCCTATCCGAAGCGCCGGGCGATCGCCGAGCTGCACTACGACGCCGCCACCAAGGTCCTCCTCGAATTCTCGCGCCGCTGGTGGGAGTTCGACGAGGACCAGTGGAAGAAGGAACTCGAGTCGATCCGCCCGGGCCTGTACGAGCTCTACCGCACCAACCGGGCCGGCAAGGGCGCCGAACTCCTCGGCGCGCACAGCTCCGTGGACCGCAAGAGCATGAGCCCGGGCCTGGCCGACCGGTACGCCTCCGCACCCGACGCGGCCGTCGACCAGCCGCCTGCCGTCCAGGCGATCGGCGGCGGCTCGGTCAGCGACAACGCCAACCGCTTCATGTACCACCCGTCGCACCCGACCGCGGGCGGCAGCGCGGGCGGCGTGGTGCTGGCCAGCTACACCTGGGCGGACGACGCGCTGCGCTGGGACTCGCTCGACGACGACGAGCGCTACGCCTACGCGCTGCGCGGCCTGCAGGAGGTGTACGGCCGCCGCATCGAGGTCTTCTTCACCGGCCACGGGGCCACCCAGAGCTGGCTGCGCAACCGGTACGCGTGCGGCGAGGCCGCGGTGTTCACGCCGGGGCAGTGGACCACGCTGCACCCGGCCACCACCACGGTGGAAGGACCGGTGCACTTCGCGGGCGAGCACACCTCGCTCAAGCACGCGTGGATCGAGGGCTCGCTGGAGTCGGCGGTACGCGCCGCGCTGGAGGTCAACGGCCGCGCCTGACCGCCGCCGCGGGGCCGACTGCGCCTGACTGCCGCCGCGGCCCGGCCGGGTCTTGCCATCCGGCCGGGCCGCGGCCGACGCGTACGGTCAGCCGGTCTTCTTGTCGCGCCCCGCACGGGTCGCCGCGGCGACCGCGACCGGCACCAAGGCGACCAGGAAGAGGAGCCCGCCCCATTCCCAGGCACCCAGGGACACCGACGCTTCGTCGTGGCCGGCGGGCAACCCGGGCTGCTTGTCCGGGACTTCGGCGGCGCTGCCCGGGCTGCCGGGCGCGGCGGTGCCGCCGGGCCTCCCGGTCGCCCCGAGGGGCGGCACCGGGGGAGGGGGCAGAAAGCGCCTGGCGACCCCGCCCGGCACCGAACCGACCGCGCCGCCTGGGCCCGGCCCGGCTGCGTCACCGCCGGGGGCGGACCCGGCCGCGCCGCCGGGCGCACCTGAAGCGCCTGCCACCACTCCGGTGTATGCACCTGGCGCCTCCGCGGTCAGGGCCAGGGGAGGCACCGCGCGCCCCTCCGCGTCCACCGTTCCGTCTGCTGCCGACCCGGTCACGCGCGCCGTGCCGCTGCGCGGACCGGCCGCGGCCTTCGCGCGGCCCGTGCAGGCCAGCGACGTCCCCGGGGCCAGCCGGACCGGAAGGGACCGCGCGCAGCGCGGAGTCCCGCCGCCGAGCAGCGGGTCGGCGAGCCGGGCCACGTCGACCGGCACATCGCCCGACACGGTCACGGTGTAGCCCAGTTCGAGCGGGCCGCCGACCGGCACCGGGCCGCCGTCGCCGCCTGCCGTCCGGGCCAGCGCGAGTCCGGACGCGATGCCGTGGTACCCCGCGCTCACTGTGCTGCTGGGATCCGAGCCGCGCGGCAGCGTCCGCCCCGATGCGGTCACCGGGCCGATCCGAGGCCCCGGCTCGGCGGGGAACTCGGCGGTGCACACCACCCGGCCGCGGCCGGCCAGCGACGCGGTCCGCGCCCCGCCGTCCGGGCAGCGGATCGCCCCGCCGGGCACCTGAGGGTCGGTCAGCAGCAAGTCCGCGACCGGGTATTCGGCTTTGTTGACGACGGTGTAGACGCGGCGGACCGAGCTGCCCGCACGTACTCGCGTGCCGGTGTCCGCGCGATTGTCGGTGGTCACGGTGAAGGCGAGCACATCACGTCCGCCGTCTCCGGCGCCTGCGTCACCCGCCGGGATGAAGACGCCGAGGAGGACGGCCGCCAGCACCGCCGGGATCCTCCTAGCCATACCTGCAGGCTCCGGCACTTTTAGCAGATTGTCCGGTTGCCACGCCCCGGGCCGATCGGCGATCACCCGTTCGGAACAGCGCCCCTCTACGATGTGCACGTCGTCACTCTCCGCACCGGGACGGCAAGGAGGGGGAAATACCGTGGCGTTTCCGGCCAATGAGGTCGAACACGCTCTGCGGCAGGTACGGCCGCAGGGCTACGAGCCGTACGAGCGCCTGCTGGAGGCGCTGGCCCGCGGCCACGTGTGGATGCTCCTGTGGCAGGGCGAGCCGGGCAGCCCGGAGGCCCAGTACGGGAACATGGAGGTGCACGGCCAGCGCTACGCGCCCGCCTTCACCTCCGAGGACCAGCTGCGCGAGAGCCGCTGGGACCGCGGCTGGGAGGTCCACGCGGTCGTCGAGATCGCCGCGACCCTCTACCCCGACCAGTGGGGCCTGTGGCTCAACCCGCACATGCAGGGCGGCGGCGTCGGTGTCCCGTACCTCGACCTGCGCCGCATCGTCGGCGGCCTGGACAAGCTGATGCCCGGACCGGTCCGGGTCGGCGAGCCGCTGCTGGACGACTCGGCGTTCTGGTCGGTGCTCACCGCCGAGCTGGGCGGCTCGGGCGTCGTCCGCGCCGCGCACCGGGCATATGTCGAGCCGGCCATCGGCCCGCCCCGGCTCGTGATCGGCACCCGCCTCGCGGACAACGACCCGGCGACCGTGGACCGCATGAAGCACGCGATGTCGCGGGCGTCCGCGATGCTGCAAGGCATCGACATGTCCTCGGTGGCGCTGGACGATCCCTACGATCCGGTTGCCAAGTGGATGCGGGAGCAGACCCGGCCCTTCCTGTAGGAACGGGGGCCGTGCGAGAGTGCCCGGCATGAATGAAGTGAGGCTGACGCTCGAACCCCGCCAGCGTGCGCTGTTTCTGGTGGCCGGCGCCGTCTTGTTCGTCCTCGGTGTCGTGAGCATCGCGTTGGGCTACTTCCAAGCAGGCATCGTCACCGGCCCGGCGCTGATCGCGTTGTACTTCACCTCGGGCCGCTTCGCCACGGTTTTGACCCCGCAGGGACTTGTCGCCGTCGGCCTCACCACTCAGCAGTGGGCCTGGGGGGAGATCGCGCAGATCGAGGCGAAGAAGATGCTGGGCAGCCGCTATGTGCGGCTCACGCTGGCAGGCGGCAAGAAGAAGCGGCTGCGGGTGCCGGTGACCGGGCTGTGGCAGCGCGACCATGCGTTCGACGCCAAGGTCGCCACGATCTGGCAGTGGTGGGCAGGCGCCACCGGCCAGGGCCAAATGACCGGCCACGGACAGCCGTACGGGCAGGTCCCGCAGCAGGGCTGGCCGGTGCAGCAGCCGTACGCCTATCCGCAGGGGCAGCAGGCTCCGGCCCAGCAATACCCCGGACAGGTGCAGCCGCAGCCGTACCCGGGCCAGCCTCACCAAGGCCAGCCGTATGCGCAGCCCTATCCGCCGGCCTACCCGCAGCAGGGCGCGGCTCCGCAATGGCCGCAGAACCCGGGCGCCGGTCAGCCGCCGTACGGACACTGAGCCACGCACGCACACGTCGCCCCGACCGGTAGGGACCGGTCGGGGCGACGTCGTTTCGGTCCCTGGCTCAGCCGCGTTCGACCGCGGTGCCGACCAGGCCCAGCGGCGGGCTGCCGAGGTCCAGCAGTGCGGTGTGGAAGCGCTCCAGGGTGAAGCCCGTTCCCCACGCCGCCTTGGCCTCCTCGCGCAGGTCCATCAGCGCGAGCTTGCCCCACGTGTAGCAGCCGTAGTTCGCATCGAAGGTGCCGCGCCTGGCCTCGCTCGCCGCGCCCGCGCGCGCCAGGTGCGCGTCGGCCATGAAGCGCCGGGTCGACTCCTCGACGTCCATCGCCCCGGTGTGCAGGCCGATCGCGGACGCCAGCCGGGTGACCCGGATCAGCGCTTCCAGGCACATGCCGATGGCGTACCGCGGGTCGCCGGCCCGGAAGCCCTCCTCCAGGCAGACCTCTTCGATGTAGTGCGCCCAGCCCTCGGCGAACGACGAGGAGTGCAGCACCCGGCGCACCTCCGAGGGAGCACGCCGGAGCGCGCGCCCGTGCGCGAAGTGGCCGGGCGCCACCTCGTGCACCGTGATGGCCGGAAGTGTCGTACGGCTGAAGATCGAGAGCCACTCCTCGATCTCCTCGGCCGGCCACGTCGGCTCCGGCGGGGTCACGAAGTACCAGGACGGCGCCTCGGCTTCGTACGGTGCGTTCCACGACATCATCGCCATCGCCCAGCGCATCGACTCGGGCGCCGGGCCCACCTCGCAGACCCCGTCCAGGTACGGGGCGAGCTTCTTGGCCTTGCTGAACGCGATGACCTCGGCGGTCTGCGCCCGGGCCTCGGCGAGCACGCCGTCCGCGTCCGGGTGGTCGGCGAGCAGTTCCGGGACCAGTTCGGCGGGCGTGCGTGCCGGGTCGTACGCCTTGCAGGCCTCGGCCAACATGCCGCGCAGCCGGTCGCGTTCGGCGTCCGCGCGCGTCGCGAGCCGGCCCAGGTCCACGTCCAGCGCCTCGCTCGACCCGACCAGCCGGGTGAGCGCGGCGGCGCCGAGCGCCGGGTCGGGGTCGCCGTTCGCCGCGGCGTCCTCGAGGTGCGCGACCAGGCGCTCCAGTGCGGCCAGCCCGCGTTCGCCGACCTCGCCGTCGGACGGCTTCACGGCGGCCCGCTGCCCGCGTGCGGCGCCGAGCAGCGCGGCGGCTACCGGCGCGGTCACCCGGTCGAGCGAGGCGATGGCCATGTCGACCGCGTCCGGCCAAAGCGCGAGATGCGCGGTGCGGGCCGCGGCGCGCTCCTCGGCGGGGGCGTATCCCTTGTCGTAGAAGGCGAGTTCGAGGTTGTCCAGGTGCGGCCGGGGGTCGCGGCGGTGCATCTCCAGCTCGCCGTAGACGACCCGGGTGTGCTCCTCGAACGCCGCGAGATGCGCCTCGTCGTGCGCGTCCTCCAGAGGCTCCCCCTCGGATCCGCCGCCGAGCCGCGCGAGCCCGCCGCGCACGCCGTCGGGGGAGAGGTCCTGGATTCTCCCGTCGTACTCGTGGAGGCCGGCCCCTTCCCGGGAGGCGGCCACGGACAGATCGCAAAGAGCACGCAGTCGGGCATCCATGCCGTGAGGCTACCGGGGCGGTTTGCCGGGACAGGGCACAATTTCGGCCATGCCGCCTCAGGAGATCCAGGAGATCTACAACCACAACGTCCAGCAGGTGCTCGACCTGACCGGCATCTTCGTCTTCGCCGTCGCGGGCGCGCTCATGGCGGTGCGCAAGAACTTCGACGTCATCGGGATCGTGCTGCTCGCCGAGGTCACCGCACTCGGCGGCGGTGTGATCCGCGACCTGATCATCGGCGACGTGCCGCCGGCCGCGTTCCGCGACCTCGGGTACTTCAGCACCCCGCTGTTCGCCGCCGGGCTGGTCTTCTTCCTGCATCCCCAGGTCGAGCGGATCAGCCGCACGATCGACATCTTCGACGCGGCCGGGCTGGGCCTGTTCTGCGTGACCGGCACCGCCAAGGCCTTCGCGTACGGGCTCGGGCCGGTGCAGGCCACCGCGCTCGGCATCACGACCGCGGTCGGCGGTGGTGCCATCCGCGACGTGCTGGCCCGCGAGGTGCCGGTGCTGCTGCGCTGGGACCGGGAGATCTACACGGTGCCCGCGCTTGTCGGTGCCGCGGCGGTCGCGGTGCTGGTGGAGACGGGCCAGTTCAATGCGTATACGGCGACTGCCGCCGCAATCTTCGCGTTCGCCTTCCGGGTGCTGGCCTTGCACAAGGGCTGGCGGGCGCCGCGCGCCTGGCGCCGCAACTCCGAGGTGCGCGGCGACTTCGACTGAGCCGCACCCGCCGGGTGCGGCGCGGTGCCGCCCCATGCCGCCCCATACAGGCCCATGCAGCCCGGGCAGGGTGACTGTTCCCGTTCGGCGTACCCCAAACGGCCTGCCCGGCGTTGCATGCGGTGTGTGGGAGATCCAGCAACCTCTGACGTACGACCTCACCGGCCCGCCCCCGCCGCCCCGCGGCTTCCTCGCGGCCTGCCGGCAGGCCCTGCGCGAGGCCCTCGACAAGGCCCTGCCCGGCGGCCCCCGCTACGGCAGGCCGCACCGGCCCCGCATCCCCAGGCCCCGCACCAACGGGGAGGACGCTTAGAATTCCCCTTGCGATGGCCTACTTCGATCATGCGGCGACGACACCGATGCGCCCCGAGGCGGTCCGGGCCATGACCGGGCAGCTCAGCGTCCTCGGCAACCCGTCCTCCCTGCACGCGTCCGGACGCCGCGCAAGGCGCGTGGTCGAGGAGTCCCGCGAGGTCCTCGCCGAGGCGGTCGGGGCGCGGCCCAGCGAGGTCGTCTACACCGCGGGCGGCACCGAGGCCGACAACCTCGCGGTCAAGGGCATCTACTGGGCCCGGGTCGGCGCCGAGCCGGGCCGCCGCCGCATCCTCGCCTCCCCGGTCGAGCACCATGCCGTGGTCGACCCCATCGTGTGGCTCGCCGAGCACGAGGGCGCCGACGTCGAGTGGCTCGACGTGGACGCCGACGGCCGGGTCCGCCCCGACGTGCTGCGCGCCGCGATCGCCCGCGACCCGGACAGCGTCGCGCTGGTCAGCGTCATGTGGGCGAACAACGAAGTGGGCACCGTGCAGCCGGTCGCCGAGCTGGTCGCCGCGGCCCACGAGTTCGGCATCCCGATCCACTCCGACGCGGTCCAGGCGGTCGGCCAGGTGCCGGTCGACTTCGCCGCGTCCGGGCTGGACGCCATGACAGTCAGCGGCCACAAACTGGGCGGCCCGCTCGGCTGCGGCGCCCTGCTCCTGGCCCGGCACATGACCCCGGTGCCCGTGCTGCACGGCGGCGGCCAGGAGCGCGACGTGCGCTCCGGCACCCTGGACACCCCCTCGATCGCCGCCTTCGCCGCGGCCGCCGAGATCGCGGTCCGCGAGCAGCCCGAGTACGCCCTGCGCGTCGGCGCGCTGCGCGACCAGCTGATCGGCCGCATCCTCGCGGAGATCCCGGACGCCGCCCTGAACGGCGACCCGCGCCTCGACGTCGCGCACCGGCTGCCCGGCAACGCGCACTTCTCCTTC
This sequence comes from Yinghuangia soli, assembly GCF_021502675.1. Lineage (GTDB taxonomy): Bacteria > Actinomycetota > Actinomycetes > Streptomycetales > Streptomycetaceae > Yinghuangia > Yinghuangia soli. Next base: position 224,339 of record NZ_JAKFHA010000007.1, on the reverse strand, counting down.
CCCGGCTGCGAGGGCGACTCGCTGCTGCTGCTCCTCGACGCCCGCGGCATCGAGTGCTCCACCGGCTCGGCCTGCTCGGCCGGCGTCGCGCAGCCCAGCCACGTGCTGCTCGCCATGGGCGCCGACGCGGCCCGGGCCCGCGGCTCGCTGCGCTTCAGCCTCGGGCACACCTCGACCGCGGCCGAGGTGGACGAGCTGGTCGAGGCGATCGGCCCGGTCGTGGCCCGCGCCCGGATGGCCGGGCTCACCGCCCAGCGCCGCTGACCCGCGCCGGCGACCCGCGCCGGGCTCGCCGGGCGTCGTCCGTCGCCGGGTCCCGTGCGCTCTGGGGGCCCCGTGCGCTCCCTGGTCCCGTGCGCTGTGGATATCCCCGGATATCCCGAAGGGACGCGGCCCGCGACCCCGTACCCTGGACAGGCCATGACTGATCACGCCACCCCCCTGCCGTCCGACGCGTGCGAGCTCATCCCGGCCCTGCCCGAGCCGGCCGATACCGCCGCCGAGGCCCGCCCTGCCGCGCCTGCGGCCGGGCGCCCGCTGCGGGTGCTCGCCGCGATGTCCGGCGGCGTCGACTCCGCGGTCGCCGCGGCCCGCGCCCACGAGGCGGGGCACGAGGTGACCGGCGTGCACCTGGCGCTGTCCGAGAACCCCAAGTCGTTCCGCACCGGCGCGCGCGGCTGCTGCACGCTGGAGGACGCGCGCGACGCCCGCCGGGCCGCGGACGTCATCGGCATCCCGTTCTACGTGTGGGACCTCGCCGAGCGCTTCCGCGAGGACGTCATCGAGGACTTCTTCGCCGAGTACGAGGCGGGCCGCACCCCCAACCCGTGCCTGCGCTGCAACGAGAAGATCAAGTTCGCGGCGCTGCTGGACCGGGCGCTGGCGCTGGGCTTCGACGCGGTGTGCACCGGGCACTACGCGGTGATCGTCGACGGCGCCGCGGGCCGCGAGCTGCACCGGTCGTCCGACCAGGCCAAGGACCAGTCGTACGTGCTGGGCGTGCTCGACGCCGACCAGCTTGCCCACGCGCTGTTCCCGCTCGGCGCGGACACCAAGGACGACGTGCGCCTGGAGGCCGAGCGCCGCGGGCTCGCCGTCGCCCGGAAGCCGGACAGCCACGACATCTGCTTCATCGCGGACGGCGACACCCAGGCGTTCCTCGCCACCCGGCTGGGCCGGATCCCCGGCGACATCGTCGACGCCGACGGCACCAAGCTCGGCGAGCACGACGGCGCGTACGGCTACACCGTCGGCCAGCGCAAGGGCCTGCGGATCGGCACCCCGGCCCCGGACGGCAAGCCGCGCTACGTCCTGGACATCTCGCCGGTCGCCAACACCGTCACCGTCGGCCCCGCCGAGGCCCTCGACGTCGACGCCCTCACCGGCATCCGCCCCCGCTGGTGCGGGGCGCCTCCGGCGGGCACCTTCCCCTGCACCGCCCAGGTCCGCGCGCACGGCGACGAGTACCCCGCCGAGGCCGAGGTCACCGGCGACACCGTGCACGTACGCCTCCACAAGCCCATGCGCGGCGTAGCCCGAGGCCAGGCCGTAGTCCTGTACGACGGCCCCCGGGTCATCGGCTCCGCCACCATCGACGCCACAGCACGCACCGAGGCCCCCGCCGCAACCTGACCTCTGACAGGGTCGCCGCCTGCGCGGGCCGCAGCGTGGATTTCGCCGCGTCCGCCCCCAGCATGTCCGGGCGAGCTCCAGAGCAGGCCGGGTCCGTGACGGACTCGCACCTGCGTGCGGTCCGGCGGTCGCCCGTTGCCGCGCTGCAGCGCCACGGCCACCCTGCGGCAGACCGCTTACCCACCCAGCGCCCCCGTGGGGTTGCGCGGCGCGGCGTGGGCTCAGCCACGCCCCCACGGCACGCACGGCGGACGGCGGACACCCAAGCCCCTCAGGTCCGTGCCGGACCTGCACCCGTACGCCGCGCCCACCTGCGCGTCGCGCAGCCCGGTTCCGCCCCGCACGTCGCCAGGGCGTGTGCCTGGTTGAGGCGGTGCCCGGCGATCGGCTGCGGCGTGCTCCTGCGCGTCCTTGGCGGGCCTGCGCGCGGCGCGGGCTCCGCCGCGCCCACACGCCACGTACGGCGGGCACCGAAGCCTGCGGACCCCTGCACCCGAGTGCTGGGCCCACCTGCGCGTCGCGCGGCGTCGTCCCGACCCGGCGCATGGCGCCCGCTCGCCGGGCGTGCGTAGTCGACACCGGAGCGCGCCAAGGTCGCGGGCAGCCTGAAGTGCCTCTCCGCGGGCGCCGCGAAGCGGCTGTGGTCGGCGTCGGCCATCCCCACGCGATCTGCGGGACCGGCGGGGGTCTCAGCCTCTGCGTCCGTTCGCCCGCCGTTTCGTTCGTGCGTCGCGCCCCGCAGGGGATGGGTGCGGAACGGTGTTTCGATCCGGCGAGGATCTCCGCACATCTTCCGTTACCGAGAAGGCAACTTCGGTGACTGGCTGGGTAAGAGTAGGTAGCGAAACGACTTTCCGGCCCGCGGTCCCCGCGCTGACCGGGTCTTTCGCAGCGTGCACTCTTCGTGACTCGGGGGCTTGGGAGGGGAGCGATGGCCGCAATCGTGCTGGTCCACGGGATCGCACAGGAGTTCAGGTCGGCCCGCAGCCTGGAGGACGAGTGGCTGCCCCGGCTGGCCCGCGGTGTGAAAGCCGCCGGCTACCCGGAGACCGCCGACCGGCTGTGGAAGTACCGTCAGACGCGCCGCGGGATCGATGCGCGGATGGCGTTCTACGGCGATGTGATGCGCCGCCACCCGTCGCAGCCCGACGCCCCCGACGTCGACGAGCTGCGCCACGAGATGGCCGACCGCATAGGGCGCGAATGGCTCGACCGGGCCGCCGCGCGCAGTTCCGCTCCGCCCGAGCGGCAGCGGGCCGCGCGTGAGATAGCCCGGCTGGAAGGCGGTCCGGACCAGACCGGCCGCACCGTCGTCCTGTCCCCGACCTGCGGCCTTTCCGGGCTCAAGTGGTTCGCCGCCGACGGCCCCGGTTCCGCGGGCGGATTCGTCACCAAGGCCCTCGCCCAGCTGACCCGCTACCTCACCGACGACCAGACCCGGGCCCGCGTGCTGGACCGGGTCGCCGCGGACATCGGCTTCGACACCCGCGTGGTCATCGGCCACTCCCTCGGCGCGGTGATCGCGTACGAGGTCGCCCACCGGCTGCGCCGTCCGCTCCCGCTGCTGATCACCCTCGGATCGCCGCTCGGCCCGGACACCGTGATCGACGACTGGGTCCGCCCCCAGCCGCCGCAGCCCCCGTCCTACGTGGAACGCTGGATCAACCTCGCGGACCGCGACGACCTCATCGCCGCGGACCCCGTCCTCGCCCGGCTCTTCCCCGGCCGCCATGTGGACGGCGGTCCCGAACTCCGCAGCGGCTACACGCTGGAGCACGGCGCCGCGCCGCACAATCCGGACTTCTACCTGATGCGCCGCGAGATCGGCCGGAGCGTCGGGCAGGCGTTCGCCGCCTGACCGCACATGCGAACACTGCGGGCCCGTACCGGAGTTCCGGTACGGGCCCGCAGTGTGTCGGCCACTCTCGCCGATCGGCGCGATCCGCGGACGCCGCCACCCCGCCCGGTCGGCCGCGGCCACGTACCGCGCGCCACGGATGCCACGGCAAACGGTTTGTCCGGAAGCCCGCCGGCGGTCAGTACCCTCGTCGTCGTGACCAGCACCGAGACGAGCACCGCGCAGACGTACCCCTGGGCCCCCGGCACCGCCACCGGTGTCGGCTCGCTGCCCGGGGAGGACATCCGGGAGGCGGTGCGCCTGGTGGTGGGGGAGCTGCCCGAGTTCCCGCACCTGCCCGAGCTGCCGGGCCGCGGCGTGGGGGCGGACCTCACCGGGCGGTCGGCGGGACTGCTCGTCGACCTGTTCGCGGACGTGCAGCCCTCCGGCTGGCGGTTCGTCGACCGGCCGGGACGCGACCACCGGCGCGCGGTGTCCTGGCTGCGCGAGGACCTCGATGCGCTGGAGGAGTTCACGCAGGGCTACACCGGGCCGCTCAAGATCCAGGTCGCCGGGCCGTGGACGCTCGCCGCGACCATCGAACTCACGCACGGGGACAAGGCGTTGGCCGACCCCGGGGCCTGCCGGGACCTGGCGGGTTCGCTTGCCGAAGGGCTGCGCGGCCATGTCGCCGAGCTGCGCCGGCGGATCCCCGGGGCCGAGCTGGTGGTGCAGTTCGACGAGCCCGCGCTGCCGGGCGTGCTGGCCGGGAACGTGCCGACCGCGAGCGGGTTCGGCAAGCTCCGCGCGGTCGACAAGGCGGTGGTACGCGAGAACCTGCGTACGGTCGTCGATGCCGCGGACGCGCCGGTCGTGGTGCACAGCTGCGCGCCCGGGGTGCCGATCCGGCTGCTGCGCGAGGCCGGAGTGCGGGGCATCTCGCTGGACTTCTCGCTGCTCGACGCGCGCGCCGAGGACGACCTCGGCGAAGCGGTCGAGGCGGGCACCGGATTCCTCTTCGGAGTGGTTCCTGCGCTGCCCCCGCCCACCCCGTCCAACCGGGTGGCCAACCGCGCCACGACCAGGGGAAACACCGGCGCGGGAGCTCGTCCGCTGTCGGACCCGAGCGGTACCGTCAGGGGTGTCAAGGCGCTGTGGCGGCGGCTCGGTTTCGGCCCGGAACTCCTGGGCGGGGCCGTGGTCGTCACCCCGACGTGCGGTCTGGCCGGAGCGGATCCGGTGTGGGCGCGCCGGGTGTTGAAGCACAGCGTCGAGGCCGCCCGGGTGCTGCACGAGGCACCCGAGGGATGAGATAGAACGTAACGGACATTTTCGCCGGACCACCGGTACAAGCTGGAGGTTGACGACGTGGCTGCTGACCTGACGGACGCCGAGGACATCCCGACCGAGGTGCGCCACCGGGCGGTGGAATTGGCGAAGGAGCTGCAAGAGCACCGGGTCCGGTACTACGACAACGACGCGCCGACCATCAGCGACGGCGAGTTCGACGCGCTGATGCGCGAGCTGGAGGGCATCGAGGAGCGCTACCCGGCGCTGCGCACGCCCGACTCGCCCACCCAGACCGTGGGCGGCTCGGCCACCTCGACCTTCGCCAAGGTCGACCACCTCGAGCGCATGCTCAGCCTCGACAACGCGATGAACGAGGACGAGTTCGACGAGTGGGTCGAGCGGCTGGTCAAGGACCTCGCCGGTGCCGAGTTCCACTTCCTGTGCGAGCTCAAGGTGGACGGCCTCGCGGTCAACCTGCTCTACGAGAACGGCGAGCTGGTCCGCGCGCTCACCCGCGGCGACGGCCGCACCGGCGAGGACATCACGGTCAACGTGAAGACCATCGCCGAGATCCCGCACCGGCTGCGCGACGACGGCGGCCACGACATCCCCGAGCTGGTCGAGATCCGCGGCGAGGTCTACTTCCCGGTCGAGGCGTTCGACGAGCTCAACGCCAAGCTGGTCGAGGCCGGCGACAAGCCGTTCGCCAACCCGCGCAACGCGGCCGCCGGATCGCTGCGCATGAAGGACGCGAGCGTGGTCGCCACGCGGCCGCTGCACATGGTCGTGCACGGCATCGGCGCGCGCCGCGGCTTCACCATCGACTGCCAGTCGCATGCGTACGACCGGCTGCGTGCGTGGGGCCTGCCGACCGCGCGGCACAACAAGGTCGTCAAGAGCGCCGACGAGGTCAAGAAGTTCATCCGCTACTTCGGCGAGCACCGCAACTCGGTCGAGCACGAGATCGACGGCGTCGTGGTCAAGGTCGACGAGATCCCGCTGCAGGGCCGCCTGGGCGCGACGTCCAAGGCGCCGCGCTGGGCGATCGCGTTCAAGTACCCGCCGCAGGAGGTCAACACCAAGCTGCTCGGCGTGCGGGTCGGCGTCGGGCGTACCGGACGGGTGACGCCGTACGCCGTCATGGACCCGGTGGTGGTGGCCGGTTCGACCGTCGAGTACGCGACGCTGCACAACCAGGACGTGGTCAAGGCCAAGGGCGTGCTGATCGGCGACACCGTCGTGCTGCGCAAGGCGGGCGACGTCATCCCCGAGATCCTCGGCCCGGTCGTCGACCTGCGGGACGGCACCGAGACCGAGTTCGTGATGCCGAGCCACTGCCCCGAGTGCGGCACCGAGCTGCGCCCGATGAAGGAGGGCGACGTCGACCTGCGCTGCCCGAACGCGCAGTTCTGCCCCGCGCAGATCCGCGAGCGCGTGGCGTACCTGGCGGGCCGCAAGGCGCTGGACATCGACGGCCTCGGCTATGTCGCGGCGACCGCGCTGACCCAGCCGCTGGAGCCCGCGGAGCCGCCGGTCAAGAACGAGGGCGACCTGTTCGGCCTGACGCTGGAGCAGCTCATGCCGATCCGGGTCGTGGTCCGCGACCAGGACACCGGGCTGCCCAAGCTGGACCCGAAGACCGGCGCGGAGAAGGAGATGGACTTCTTCGCCACCAAGGCCACCGCGAAGAAGCCGAGCGAGCCGAAGAAGATCGCGCACACGCTGCTGGCCGGCCTGGAGGCCGCCAAGCAGCAGCCGCTGTGGCGCATTCTGACCGCGCTGTCGATCCGGCACGTCAGCGACACCACCGCCCGGGCCATCACCGGCGAGTTCCGCGACCTGGACCGGCTGGCGGATGCGACCGTCGAGGACATCGCGGCGGTCGAGGGGGTCGGCCCGATCATCGCCGAGTCGCTGGTCGCCTGGTTCGCCGAGGACTGGCACCGCGAGATCCTCGAGAAGTGGCGGGCGGCCGGCGTGCGGTTCGTCGAGGAAGGCGGTGCCGAGAAGGTCCCCGGCGCGCTCACCGGGCTGACCACCGTGGTGACCGGCACGCTGGCCGGCTACACGCGCGACGGCGCGAAGGAGGCGCTGGAGGAGGCGGGCGCGAAGGTCACCGGGTCGGTCTCCAAGAAGACCGATTTCGTGGTCGTCGGCGACAACCCCGGCTCCAAGTACGACAAGGCCGTCTCGCTCGGCGTGCCGATCCTGGACGACGAGGGCTTCGCGGTCCTCCTCGCCGACGGGGCGGACGCGGCGCGCGCGTGGGTGGCGGCCCGGACCGGCGACGGCACCGCAGAGGGCGCCGGAGAGGGCGCCGATACGGCCCCCGAGGACACCGCCGGGAACTGATACCCGCCATTCCGGCATGAAACGCGTGTGCTCCAGGCATGCGCAAGAGGTCCCGAACCGGTGCACACAAGGCGCCTGACGCATCGTCAGGCGCCTTGTGCGGCAAGGCGAACGGAATCCCGACTTCCGATTCGACCTTGGCGATAAAGCTCCCTACTCGCCGATCCGCGGCCTACCCTGATCGGGAACCCGGTTCGCGCCGGGCTTGCCGCCCGGTCGCGGAACGTCTTGCGTACCCCTTGCCGCGGCCGGGCAGTCCGGCCCGCCGGACGGGGAACCGCCCGGAAGAGCCGCAGGGAGCATGTGCATGCGTCGGATCGGCCGAACGGATCTGTCGCGAGTCGCGCGCCCCGGCCAATTCGTCGCGAACACGCTCATCGTCGGCGGCGTCGGCAACCTTCTCCTCATCGTCGCCACCGTCCGCGTGGTCGCGGGCGGCGCCTCGCCCTTCCCGGCCGACGACCCGGCCGTCTGGATCATGCTGGCCCTGGTCGTCGCCGACGGCGTGCACACCGGAGTGACCCGCCGCGGCCTGTACGTGCCGGGCGCCATGCCGTCGGTGGCCATCACGTACGGCCTCCTCATCGTGCACGGCTGGCTGCTCGCCGCGCTCATGCAGGCGGTGCCCGTACTCATCTCCAGCCTTGCGCGGCGTGATTCGCTGTGGCGTGTGGCATACACGGTCGGGCATTACGTCCTAGCGTTCGGCGCCGCCGACCTCTTCCTGCAGATGTGCGGCGTCTTCCCGGAACGCGCGCAGGCGCATGCCCTGGACGCCCAGCACGTGCCCGCGGTCCTGGCCGCGGGCTGCGTCCTGGTGCTCGTCTCCCAGGGCATCGGCTGGCTGCTGCGGGCGAGTTGGCGCGGCGTCCGGGCCCGCAGCCTGGCCCGCGAGGAGGTCCGCTCCCGCTTCGTGGCGCACGGCGCCCTCATCGGGCTGGCCCCGCTCATCGCGGTGGTCGCCTACGCCAACCCGTGGGTGCTGCCGCTCTTCGCGGTGCCGCTCTACAGCCTCTACCAGACCACCCGCGTGACGTTCGACCGCGAGCAGGAGGTCCGGCACGACGCCCTGACCGGGCTGCCCAACCGCCGCCTGCTCCTGGAACGCGGCGAACGCGCGCTGCGCGACACCGCGGACTGCGGCAAAGTCGCGCTCTTCCTGCTCGACCTGCACCGCTTCCACGAAGTCAACGACACCCTCGGCCATCTTGCCGGCGACCGGCTGCTGCACCAGGTCGGCCGCCGGCTGCTCAGCGTGGTCGGCCCGGACGACACCGTGGCCCGGCTGGGCGGCGACGAGTTCGCGGTCCTCGTACCCGACCTCTACCGCTCCGACCACGACTCCGCCGCGCCCGCGCCCGAGAAGATCGCCCAGTCGCTGGCCCGGCAGGTCGTCGAGGTGCTCGGCGAGCCGTTCGAACTCGACGACTTGGCCCTGGACATCGAGGTCAGCGTCGGCGTCGCGGTGTTCCCCGACCACGCCGCCGACATGGCCGGGCTGCTGCAGTACGCCGACGTCGCCATGTACCTCGCCAAGCGGCTGCGCAGCGGCGTCGAGCTCTACGACCCGGCCCGCGACGTCAACACCCGCGAGAAGCTCCTGCTGCTCGGCGACCTGCGCCGCGCGCTGGACATGCACCAGGTCGAGCTGCACTACCAGCCGAAAGTCTCCTTCACCACGGGCCGCGTCGACGGCTGCGAGGCCCTGGTGCGCTGGTGCCATCCGGAGCGCGGATACGTCTCGCCCGAGGAATTCGTGCGGCTCGCCGAGGAGACCGGGCTCATGCCCCGGCTCACCCGCTACGTCGTGGACGAGGCGCTCTCCCAGGTCGCCCGCTGGCACCGCGAGGGCATCGACGTGCCGGTCGCGGTCAACGTCTCGGCCCGCGACATCCACGCCCCGGCCTTCGCCGACACCGTCGCGGCCGGACTGCAGCGCTACGGCGTACCGGCCGGCGCCCTGCACCTGGAGATCACCGAACGCGTCCTCCTGGAGGAGCCGCAGCGCGCCGCGGACAGCCTCGACGCGCTGCGCAAGCTCGGCGTACGGCTCTCGCTGGACGACTTCGGCACCGGCTACTCGTCCTTCGTGCACCTGCGCCACATACCGGTGAGCGAGATAAAGATCGACCGGTCCTTCGTGGCCCGCCTGACCGTCGACGAGGAGGACGCCGCCATCGTCCGCTCCACCGTCGACCTGGCCCACTCGCTCGGCCTGCGGGTGGTCGCCGAAGGCGTCGAGGACGACGCGACCTGGGAGCGCCTGCGCGACCTGGGCTGCGACAGCGCGCAGGGCTGGCTCATCGCCCGCGCCCTGCCGCGCGACGAGGCCACCGCGTGGCTGGTCCGGCACGGCGTCGGCGCCCGGATGGCCCCGCAGCGCCGCGCCGCCGAACCGCCGCCCGCGGTCCGCCAGGACCGAGCCCGGCCGCCGCACCGGACCACCCGGGTGACCGGCTGACCCCGTACGGCCCCACCCGTGCGGGCGGTCGTCCCGCGGTCCTCCTGCGGTTGTCCTGCGGTTGTCCACAGGCCCGGGGCATATCCGAGCGGCCCGGCAAGCCGCGGCAACTAGGATGGCGACAGTCTGAATCCCTTCCCAGCCACTCCTAGAAGGAACGCTGCATGCCTGGCATCACGCGCGAGGAGGTCGCCCACCTCGCCCGGCTGTCGCGGCTGGAGCTCGGGGCCGAGGAGCTCGACCACCTCGCCACCCAGCTCGACGACATCATCGGCGCGGTAGCCCGCGTCGGCGAGGTCGCCGCCGACGACATTCCGCCGACGTCGCACCCGCTGCCGCTGACGAACGTCATGCGGCCCGACGAGATCCGCCCGGGACTGACTCCCGAGCAGGCCCTCTCCGGTGCGCCGGCCGCCGAGGACCAGCGTTTCCGCGTCCCGCGGATCCTCGGGGAGGAGCAGTAGACATGGCCGACCTGACCCGGCTCACCGCAGCCGAGACCGCCGCGCGCATCGCCGCGGGCGAGGTGTCCGCCGTCGAGGTCGCGCAGGCGCACCTCGACCGGATCACCGAAGTGGACGCGAAGGTCCACGCCTTCCTGCACGTCGACACCGAAGGCGCACTGAACGCCGCCAAGGCGGTCGACGAGCGCCGCGCCAAGGGCGACGCGCTCGGCCCGCTGGCCGGCGTGCCGCTCGCCCTCAAGGACGTCTTCGTCACCCAGGGCGTGCCGACCACCTGCGGCTCGAAGATCCTCGAAGGCTGGATCCCGCCGTACGACGCCACCGTGACGCGCCGCCTCAAGGAGGCCGGCGTCGTCATCCTCGGCAAGACCAACATGGACGAATTCGCCATGGGGTCCTCCACCGAGAACTCCGCGTACGGCCCGACCGGCAACCCGTGGGACCTCACCCGCATCCCGGGCGGCTCCGGCGGCGGCAGCGCGGCCGCGCTCGCCGCCTTCGAGGCCCCGCTCGCGATCGGCACCGACACCGGCGGCTCGATCCGCCAGCCCGGCGCGGTCACCGGCACGGTCGGCGTCAAGCCGACCTACGGCAGCGTCTCGCGCTACGGCCTCGTCGCGTTCTCCTCGTCGCTCGACCAGGGCGGCCCGTGCGCCCGGACCGTGCTGGACGCGGCCCTGCTGCACGCCGCCATCGCCGGGCACGACCCGCTCGACTCCACCTCGATCGACGCGCCCGTCCCGGACGTCGTCGGCGCGGCCCGCAACGGCGATGTGCGCGGCATGCGCATCGGCGTGGTCAAGGAGTTCGGCGGCGACGGCTACCAGGCCGGCGTGCTGGAGCGCTTCAACGAGTCGGTCGAGCTGCTCCGCGAGCTCGGTGCCGAGGTCGTCGAGATCTCCTGCCCGCACTTCGACTACGCGATGCCCGCGTACTACCTCATCGCCCCCTCCGAGGCGTCGTCCAACCTCGCGCGCTTCGACGCGATGCGCTACGGCCTGCGGGTCGGCGACAACGGCGACCGCTCGGCCGAAGAGGTCATGTCGCTCACCCGCGAGGCCGGCTTCGGCCCCGAGGTGAAGCGCCGCATCATGCTCGGCACCTACGCCCTGTCGTCGGGTTACTACGACGCCTACTACGGGCAGGCGCAGAAGGTGCGCACCCTCATCGCCCGCGACTTCGACGCCGCGTTCGCCCAGGTCGACGTCCTGATCTCGCCCACCACGCCGACCACCGCCTTCCCGATCGGCGAGCGCGCCGACGACCCGATGGCGATGTACCTGGCCGACCTGTGCACGATCCCGTCGAACCTGGCCGGGAACGCCGCGATGTCGCTGCCGTGCGGGCTGGCGCCCGAGGACGGCCTGCCGGTCGGCCTGCAGATCATCGCCCCGACCATGGCCGACGACCGCCTCTACAAGGTCGGTGCCGCGGTCGAGGCCGCGTTCCTCGACCGGTGGGGCGCCCCGCTGCTCGACCAGGCCCCGGCGCTGTAGCCCGTCCGAGCAGCCCTTCCGAGTAGCCCTTCCGACGCTTTCCCAGGAGACGGATCCAGATGGCCAAGAAGAAGGCCCCCAAGAGCAAGGCCGGCAAGTTCATCGGCCTCGGCATGCAGGTGTTCGGCGCGATCGGCGTCATGAAGCAGATCAAGGAAGCCAAGGGCAAGCACGACAAGCTGGAGATGACCGACGCGATCATCTCGGCCGCGGCCGTGATCACCGGCTTCGCCCTGCTGATCCGCTCGCTGCGCGAGGAGCAGGACGAACTGACGGAGATCGAGGGACTGTGACCAGCACTGCCAACCTGATGTCGTACGAGGACGCGCTGTCCTCGTTCGACCCGGTCATGGGCCTCGAGGTACACGTCGAGCTCGGCACCGCGACCAAGATGTTCTGCGGCTGCGCCACCGAGTTCGGCGGCGAGCCCAACAGCCAGGTCTGCCCGACCTGCCTGGGCCTGCCCGGCGCCCTGCCGGTGGTCAACCGGACCGCCGTCGAGTCGGCGATCCGCATCGGCCTCGCGCTCAACTGCAACATCGCCGAGTGGTGCCGCTTCGCCCGGAAGAACTACTTCTATCCGGACATGCCGAAGAACTTCCAGACTTCGCAGTACGACGAGCCCATCGCCTTCGACGGGTACCTCGACGTCGAGGTCCAGGGCAAGACGTACCGCGTCGGCATCGAGCGCGCGCACATGGAAGAGGACACCGGCAAGTCGACCCACGTGGGCGGCGCCACCGGCCGCATCCACGGCGCGGACTACTCGCTGCTCGACTACAACCGGTGCGGCATCCCGCTCATCGAGATCGTCACCAAGCCGATCGAGGGCGCCGGCGAGCTGGCCCCCGAGATCGCCAAGGCGTACGTGGCCGAACTGCGCGACCTCATCAAGGCGCTCGGCGTCTCCGAGGCCCGCATGGAGCTCGGCCAGATGCGCTGCGACGCCAACCTCTCGCTGCGCCCGCACGGCCAGGAGAAGTTCGGCACCCGCTCGGAGACGAAGAACGTCAACTCGCTGCGCTCGGTCGAGCGGGCCATCCGCTTCGAGATCCAGCGGCACGCCACGGTCCTCACCGACGGCGGCACGATCGTGCAGGAGACCCGGCACTTCCACGAGGACGACGGCACCACGACCGCCGGCCGCGTCAAGGAAGAGGCCGAGGACTACCGGTACTTCCCGGAGCCCGACCTGGTCCCGGTGGCCCCGTCCCGCGACTGGGTCGAGGAACTGCGCGGCACGCTGCCCGAGGTCCCGTCGGTGCGCCGCAAGCGCCTGCAGGCCGAGTGGGGCATCAGCGACTTCGACATGCAGTCGCTGGTCAACGCCGGTGCGGTGGACGCGATCGTGGACACCGTCGCGGCCGGCGCCGACTCCGATGCGGCCCGCAAGTGGTGGCTGGGCGAGCTCGCCCGCAGCGCCAACGAGCGCGGCGTCGAGGTCACCGCACTGCCCATCACCCCGGCCCAGGTCGCCCGGGTCGCCGCGCTGGTCAAGGCCGGCGAGCTGAACGACAAGCTGGCCCGCCAGGTCATCGAGGGCGTCCTGGCCGGCGAGGGCGACCCGGACCAGGTCGTCGAGAAGCGCGGCCTCAAGGTGGTCTCCGACGAGGGCGCCCTCGGCGCCGCGATCGACCAGGCCATCGCCGCCCAGGCGGACGCCGTCGCCAAGATCCAGGCCGGCAACCTCGGCCCGGTCGGCGCCCTGATCGGCGCGGTCATGAAGACCACCCGCGGCCAGGCGGACGCAGCCCGCGTCCGCGAACTGATCCTGGAGAAGCTCGGCGTCTCCTGACCCGGGCACGCCGTGCACGGACACGAAGGGGCCCGCACCGTACGGTGCGGGCCCCTTCGCCATCTCTCCGTCCGTCCGGACCGCCGCTCAGCGCAGCAACTGCCCCTGCAGCGCCACGGCCTGGTCGAACGGCACCCGCGTGACCCCGGCCGGCGCCGAGGAGAGCACCAAGGCCACGACGTCGCCGTTCTGCATCAGGACGTAGCGGCTCGCGCGGCCCGCAGCATCCGGTGCGGCCATTCGGCCTTCGAACGCCAGGTCGGCGGCCGGGTCGGTCTCCGGCGGCAGCTCGTAGTCGGTGAGTGTGCCGTCCACGGCCTGAGGGCGCGACGACGACAGTTCGTCGAAGAGCGCCTCGGCTATGCCGGAGTTGTCGAAGTGCAGCAGGTAGACCTCGGTCCGCATGCCGTCGGACGTCGTCCAGGCGCTCGCCGCGATATGCCGCAGCCCGTGGTCGCGCAGCTGCGCCGTCACGGTCGTCCGAGCCTGGTACAGCGCGGTGAACTTCTCGGTCGGCAGCCACCCGCCGCGGCCGGGGAAGGCCGGGTCGGGGACGGCGCCCTGCGGCTTGGGCAGCAGCAGCGCCCGGATGTCGTAGTCGCGCCGTCCCGGGTCTTCGGGTGCGCCGGGCGGAGAGTCCGGGATCGGCGGCAGCGCCAAGGCCGGATACAAGTGCCGACCGTCCGGCGACGTGCCCAGCCCGGGGAGCTTCTCGCGGTCGGGCAGCGTGGTGAGGGCGGTCACGCCGCCGGCCACCGCGGCGAACACGGCCACGGCGGCTGTCCACCGCAGGGCGTTGCGCAGCTTCCGGCGGTCGCGGGCGCCGGGCGCGGCCGGCGTATCCGGTGTATCGGCTGCGGGTGCTGCCTGCACAGCAGTCACAGCGGACGGTGCCTCGGGCCCTTCGGGTGTCGCGCGTGCCGAAGGCGCCACGGATCCCGCGGCATCCGGCGCTGCGGGCGGCGGCACGGTCTCGTCGGGGATCATGCGGTCGGCCCTCCCTTCCGCAATCTGTCGACCTGCGCCTTGAGAAGGTCGAACACGGCGTTCTGGCGCAGCGGTTCGGTGCCGGTCGCGTACACCTTGACCTGGATGTCGCCCACCGAGGCATTGCAGGCGAGTTCGCCCAGGCCGCCTTCGCCGGAACCGGTTCCGGTTCCGGCCAGGACGCTGCCCGGCCCGGCCATGCACCAGGCGTCGGCGTCCAGGACTCCGGGGTCGAGCAGCTCGACCTTGGCGAGTTCGGCGACCCGCCGCATCGATTCGCCGTTCTCGCGGACCGCGGAGGGGGACATCCGGGTCAGTTCGATCTGCACGTCCATCGAGTTCGTCACCGAGCGGTATGTCCGGAACGCTGTGCCCGACCAGCCCTGTGCGTCCAGGACTTCGGCGGCGCTGCGGCCCCGCTTGCCGGTGGCCATGGCGGCGAAGTCCAGCGACCTCTGCAGCGAGGCCTCGACCACGTTGCGGGGCAGCAGGCCCTGCCGGCCGTGTTGGGCGCGGTCCGCACCGAGCACCCAGCCGGACGGCGGCGGCAGCAGGCCGGCCGGCAGATCACCTTCGTGCGTGCCGTCCGCGGCGGCCGCCAGGCCGGGTTGCGGCGGCGGGCTCGGTCGGCCGCCGGGTGCGGCCGCGGCCACCCCCGGCCGCGCGGCGGCCGGGCCGTCGTCGTGGAGGATCGTGTAGCCGACGTATCCGAGGCCGCCGGCCAGGACGAGCAGGCCCCAGGCGGTGCCCGCCGCGGCCCATTGGAAGGTCCGCGAGCTCTTGGTCTCCGTCACAGCCTCGCCGCCTGGCGCCGGGCCAGGTCCACGACGTGGGCCTGGTCGATGGGGTCCTTCGACATCACCCAGATGAACATGTAGATGTCGCCGCGCCAGGCGAGTGCCCGGGCGAGATAGGGCGCGGATCTCTCGTTCCGCACCTCGTCCGTCCAGATCCGCACCACGCCGGTGTCGGTGCCGGGGATGTCGACGTTGACGCCGA
Source organism: Yinghuangia soli (assembly GCF_021502675.1). Taxonomy (GTDB): domain Bacteria; phylum Actinomycetota; class Actinomycetes; order Streptomycetales; family Streptomycetaceae; genus Yinghuangia; species Yinghuangia soli. The sequence continues at coordinate 209,026 of NZ_JAKFHA010000007.1, read as the reverse complement.
GCCTGTGCTCCCCGGAGCTCGTCCAGTAGCCGTCCTCTTCCAGTTCCTTGCGGGCCGCGGCCTTGGCGCTGGTGAACTGCATGAGCTGGATCTGCACGTCGGTGCGGCCGTTCTCGGTCCAGCACCGGATGGCGGTGCGCCGCCACCCCGATTTGTGCGCGGACGAGAGCGCATCCGCCGGGCTGTCGTAGGCGGAGGCCTGCTCGCTGAGCGAGAGCCACTCGTCGACGCCGGCCGGCCGCGGCCATGGGCGGCTGCCGTCCGGGGCCGGAAGGAGCAGGTCGCGCAGGTCGCCGGCGCGGCGGACCTGGTCGTCCTGCTCGGCGGGCAGGACGAGCGGGGCGGTGCCGGCGGGGGCGTAGGAGATGCCCGGCCCCTTGGCGACCAGCGGCGGGAGGGCTGCCTCGGCGCGGGACGCCTGGATCCCGTAGCCGGTTCCGGCGCCGGCCAGAACGCCGAGCAGCACAGCCCAGGCGAACAGCGGGCCGGTGAACACCTTGCGGTGCGGGCGCGGAGCGCCGGTCGCGTCGTCCGGGCCCGGGACACCCGCACCAGGACTGGAGGCTTCGAGTACGACGTCGGATGCCGCCGAGGGCACAGCTTCGGGAGCCGGGGGGCTTTCGCCCGCCGGTCTTCCGGACAACGAGGACACATCTACTCCGGACAAAAGGGGATGGCCGCGGCAACAGACCACAAACCACTAAATGGTTGGCCGCGTGCGGGAGTCGATCATGACAGGGGCGTCCGCAAGCCGCTACGGCCTTTTCGGCATGCCCTAGGTATCCCCGAGTCCTTCACAAGGCGGCCGGGCCGGAGGGCCCTAGGTACTTAGGCAGTGCCTAGGCGGCGCCTAAGGCAGTCCGGGGCATCAAGATCGGGCATCCGCCCGATGCCCGCCCCCCGACTGGGACGCGAACCTTATGACATGCCCCCGGGAGACCGGGAGGCCCCGGAGCGGAAAAGGTCCGCGACGGGATCCTCATAAGGAGAACGCAATGCTCGAGTACGAAATGTTCCAGGCCCGTGCGCAGGAGCTCCACGCGGCTGCCGCCCAGGAGCGCCGGGTGCGCTTCGCCCTCCGGAACCGCCGCGAGGCGCGGCGCCAGGAGCGCGCCGCCGCCGGGGCGAGTTCCAGGGTAAGCAGCAGCGGAGGCATCGCCGGATCCGTCCGGCCCGCGATGTGAGCGCGCGCCGAGGCCGGCCGGACGCACCGGCGGCCCCGACGCGGCGCGCCGGCCCGTACCGCACAACGGTGAACAGCGGGCAGGCGCGCAAGGCAAGGCCGGCCGAGGGCGGTCCCTGGACAGAGGGAACGGCCGCGGCCCCGGAAGGGTCCAGGACACCGTCGGGGGTGCCCTGGACCCTTCCGCGTTCCCCGGCGGGCCCGACCCGGGCAGCCGCGGGGCGGCGGCGCCGGATCCGCAGACCCGGTCCGCGCCGCGGGACCGGAGGGCGCGCCGCGTGAGCCGATTCGCGCCGCGGGGCCGCGCCGGGCGGCGTGCCGCGCGTCACGCGGGCGGTGTGCCTGCCGGGCAAATCGGCTGTGACCTGCGGCAACTCGTTCGCCATGGGAGAAAAGGAGGCGCTTCGTGCCGGTTCCGCATGGCATGCTCGACCTCGTGTCCACTGCTGCGGTCAGTCCTGTGTTCGTCGGCCGGCTCCCCGAGTTGTCGCATCTCGCGGACGCCCTCCGCGCCGCGGACGCGGGCACCCCGGGCGTGGTGCTGATCGCCGGCGAGGCCGGCGTGGGCAAGACCCGCCTGCTGCAGGAGTTCTTCGACCAGGCCGAGGGCACCGGCGCGGTCACCGCGGTCGGCGGCTGCCTGGAGCTGGGTGCCGAAGGCCTGCCGTTCGCCCCCGTCTCGGCCGCCATGCGCGCCCTCACCGACGTTCTCGGCCCCGAGCTGGCCGAGGCGGTCGCGGGACGCGAGCAGGATCTCGCCTGGGTCATGCCGCACCTGGCTCCCGTACCGTCCGGCGGCGCCTCGGGCGACTACGACCGGGCCCGGCTCTTCGAACTCATGCTGCGCGTGCTGGAACGCCTCGGCGAGGACCGCACCCTGGTGGTCGCGTTCGAGGACCTGCACTGGGCCGACGCGTCCACCCGCGAACTCCTCTCCTTCCTGATCCGCTCGATGCGCCGGGGCCGGATCCTCATCGTCGGCACCTACCGCGCCGACGCCATCGACCGGCGCCATCCGCTCCGCCCGCTGCTCGTCGAGCTGGACCGCATACGCACGGTCCGCCGCCTCGACCTCGGCCGCCTCACCCGCGCCCAGGTCGGCGACCAGCTGCGCGGCATCCTCGGCGAGGAGCCGTCGCGCCGGCTGGTCCGGCAGATCTTCCAGAAATCCGAGGGCAACGCCTTCTTCGTCGAGGAACTGGCCTGCAGCGTGCGCTGCGGCCGCCTCACCGAGCTCTCCGACACCCTGCGCGACCTGCTCCTGATCCGCGTCGAGGACCTGCCCGACGCGACGCAGAGCGTGGTCCGGGTGGCCGCGGTCGGCGGCTCCACCGTCGGGCACCCGCTGCTCGCCGAAGTGGCCGGCATGGACAACACGCAACTCGACGACGCGCTGCGCAGCGCGGTCTCCATGCACGTCCTGGTCCCCACCAAGGACGGCGAGGGCTACCAGTTCCGGCACGCGCTGGTCCGCGAGGCGGTCCGCGACGACCTGCTGCCCGGCGAGCGCATGCGCATGTACGTCCGGTACGCCGAGGGCCTGGAGAAGCGCCCCGACCTCGTGCCCTGCGACGAGTACTCCAGCCGCCTGGCGATGTACTGGTACCACGCGGGCCGTGCCACCGAGGCGCTTCCCGCGGTGCTCGCCGCCGCCGAGACCGCGCGCTCCCGCTACGCCTTCGGCGAGCAGTTCCGCCTCCTGGAACGCGCCCTCGAACTGTGGGAGCAGGTCCCCGAGCCGGAACTCCTCACCGGTATGACCCTGCTCGACCTGCTCACCGCGGCCATCGCCCCGGCCCGTTTCGACACCGCGTACGACCGCGCGCTGGCGTTCTGCCGCCAGGCCCTCGACCTGGTGGACCCCGAGCAGGACCCGCGCCGCGCGGCGAGCCTGTGGGCGATCCGGGCCGGCCTGCTGCGCAACAGCAACCGGGCCAGCGGCCTGGTCGAGCTGCAGAAGGCCGAGGCGCTGCTGGTCGGCCTGCCGCCGTCCATCGAACACGCCCGCGTGCTCGGCCAGATCGCCCGCGACGAGATGCTCGACCACCCGACCGAGCAGTCCATCGCCACCGCCCGCGAAGCCCTCGCGATCGCCAAGAGCGTCGGCCGCCACCCGGCCGACGAGGCCACCATCCTCAAGACGCTCGGCTGCCTGGTCGTCTCGCTCGGGCGCCCCGAAGAGGGCCTGGCCTACTTCGAGGAAGCCCGCGCGATCGCGGCCCGCGCGTCCGAGCCGGACATCATGTGCCTGGTGCTCAGCAACCTGGCCTCGGTGCTCGAAGGCCTCGGCCGGCACCGCGAGGCGGTCGAAGCCGGGCGCGAGTCGCTGGCCATCGCCCGCGAGCGCGGACTGGTCCGCGGGCTCGGGTCGTTCTCCATCGGCAACCTGGCCGAGGCCCTGGTCTCGCTGGGCGAGTGGACCGAGGCCGCGGCCGTCCTCGACGAGGTCTTCGACTACGACCCCAAGCCCGAGACGGTCGGGCACGCCTACCGGCTGGTCGTCGAGATCGCCCTCGCCCGCGGCGACATCGCGGCCGCCAACGCGGCCCTGGAACGGGCCCGCGAGATCGCCGGATCGACGTACATCGAACCGCAGTTCCTCATCCCGCTGCGCATGCTCGAAGTGTCCGTGGCGCGCCGCGTCGGCCGCCTCGCGGACGTCCGCGAACTGATCCGCCTCGAACTGCGCGGGGCCTTCCCGGCCGGCCACCAGCGGTACGTCTGGCCGCTGCTCCTGGAGGCAGCCCGGGCCGAGGGCGACGCCACCGAACTGGCCGGCTACCCGCGCGGCGGCGCGGAGCTCAAGGCACGCCAGGAAGTGCTCAAGCGCATGCGCACCGCGGCGCTCGCCCTGGCCCAGGACTGCGACCTGGACACCGCGCACGCCGTGAACCTGCGCGCCGAACTGGCCCGCGCCGAGGGCGAAGCGACCGTCGAGCACTGGGAAGAGGCGGTGGCCGCCTGGGAGCTGACCAGCAAGCCGTACGCCCTGGCCCGGGTCCGCAGCAGGCTCGCCACCGCGCTCATCGCGGCCGGCGACCGCCCCCGGGCCGCCGAGCAGCTGTCGCTCGCGCACGCCGCCGCGGTCGCGCTCGGCGCGCGGCCGCTCACCGAGGAGACCGAACTCCTGGCCCGGCGCGCCCGCCTGGTGATCGACGGGGGGACGCCGGCACCCGGCGGTTCCGGTGCTCCGGCCGCCGCCGGGCGTGCCGAGGCGGTGCCGACCGGGGAGCCGCAGGACGGTCCGGCGCTCACCCCGCGCGAGCGCGACGTGCTGCGGCTGGTCGTGGACGGGCGCAGCAACCGGCAGATCGCCGAGGAGCTGTTCATCAGCGTCAAGACGGCGAGCGTGCACGTCTCGAACATCCTCGGGAAGCTCGAGGTGTCCAGCCGCGGCGAGGCGGCGGCGCTCGCCCACCGCCTGCAACTGGTGGACTCCGCCTGACGCCTGCGGCAGGCGTCAGGCGGCTGCGGCCGGGCGGCAGCCCGACCGCGGTTCAGCCCAGCTTGACCGCCAGGATCCGGTCGTCGCCGCCCCGCACGTCCCCGCGGCCGTCGGTGTTGCTCGTGGTCACCCACAGGCCGCCCGGCGCGGCCAGCACCGTGCGCAGCCGGCCGTACTTCTCGGTGAACAGCGCGACCGGCGTGCCGACCGCGTCGCCGCGCAGCGGCACCTGCCACAGGCGCTCGCCGCGCAGGCCGGCCATGTAGACCACGTCGTCCACGATCGCGATGCCGCTCGGCGACGCCTCGGAGGTCTGCCACTGCGCCAGCGGCGGCACGAACCGCGGGTCCTCGGACTTGCCCTCGACCGCCGGCCAGCCGTAGTTGGCCCCGGGCACCACGAGGTTGAGCTCGTCCCAGGTGTTCTGGCCGAACTCCGCCGCCCACAGCCGCCCGGCCGAATCCCAGGCCAGGCCCTGCACGTTGCGGTGCCCGAGGCTGTAGACCACCGAACCGGGGAACGGGTTGCCGGGGGCCGGCTTGCCGTCCGGCGTCATGCGCAGGATCTTGCCGCCCGTCGAGGACAGGTCCTGGGACAGCGGCTTGTCGCCCGCCTCGCCGGTCCCGGCGTACAGCATGCCGTCCGGGCCGAAGGCGATCCGGCCGCCGTTGTGGTTCCCGCCCTTGGGGATGCCGGTGAAGACCGTCTCCGCCGCGGTCAGGCCGACGTCCCGGCCGTACTTCATGCGCAGGATGCGGTTGTCCTCGGCCGTCGTGGTGTAGAGGTACACCCAGCTGTCGTTCGCGAAGTCGGGCGACAGGGCCAGCCCGAGGAGGCCGCCCTCGCCGCGGTGCACCGAACCGGGCACCTGGCCGACGGCGACGGCCGGCCCGCCGCCCGGCGGGATCTGGAAGACCTTGCCGGTGTCGCGCGAGGCCACCAGCGCCCCGCCCTCCGGCAGCGGCGCCACGCCCCACGGGCTGTCGAGGCCGGTCGCGACGTCGCCGGTCACCGCGGCGGCGGGCACTCCGGTCGCGGTCGGGCCGGGCGGAAGCGCCGTGGGCGCACTGCCGACCGGAGCCGGCGTGCCGCCACCGCCACCGCCACCGCCGCCGTCGTCCGACGAGCATCCCGCGGCCGCCAGCACGGCGGCCACCACCACGAGCGCCGCGGCCTGTCCGGGTCTGCGCCCGCTGCCACGCCTGCGTCCTCTCGGGACCACGGTCCACCGCCTCACTGATCCGCCGTAAATCCGCCGCACAGTCGCGGTGTTCCGCGGTACGCGCAGCCCACCTGCCCCGAGGACGTCCGCAGCGCAAATAGAGTTCCCCGCATGGCCACCTCCACTCCCTCGCCCGCCGCCTCCGCGCCCACGAAGCGCGGCCGCGTGCGCATCCCGTACCCGCCCGACCAGGTCGGCGGCCTGCCCGGCGGCCTCGGCATCGAGGTGTACGACGGGGTCGGCGCACCGCCGACCGAGCACGACGGCGTCGACTTCTACGTGCTGCCGTACACCTTCGACCCCACCCCGCTGCGGGTGCTCGCCGAGATGCCGCAGGTGCGCGTGGTGCAGACGCTGACCGCGGGCTTCGAGCACGTGCTGCCGTACCTGCCGCCGGGTGCGGTGCTGGCCAACGGCCGCGGGATCCACGAGGCGAGCACCGCAGAGCTGGCGATAGCGCTCACCCTGGCGTCGCTGCGCGGCGTCCCCGCCTTCGTGCGCGGCCAGGACTCCGGGGAGTGGCTCGCCGGCTTCTATCCGGCGCTCGCCGACAAGACCGTGCTGATCCTGGGGTACGGCGCGATCGGCGAGGCCGTCGACCGGCGCCTGGCCGGCTTCGAGGCCGAGGTCGTGCGCGTCGCCCGCACCGCGCGCACCACCGCGGACGGCGCTCCGGTCCGGGGTCTCGCCGAGCTGCCCGGGCTGCTGCCCGCCGCCGACGTCGTCATCCTGACCACGCCGCTCACCGACGACACCCGCGGCCTGGTGGACGCCGCGTTCCTGGCCCGCATGAGGGACGGCGCGCTGCTGGTCAACGTCTCGCGCGGACCGGTCGTCGACACCAAGGCCCTGCTCGCCGAGCTGGCGAGCGGCCGGATCACCGCGGCGCTGGACGTCACCGACCCGGAGCCGCTGCCCGCCGACCACCCGCTGCGATACGCGCCCGGGGTGCTCATCAGCCCGCACGTGGGCGGCAGCTCGTCGGCATTCCTGCCCCGGGCACTGCAATTGATCCGCCGTCAGGTGACCGCGTGGGCGGCCGGCGAACCGCTCGCGAACATCGTGGCCGGACCGGGCGCGACCGGGGCGGCCGCTTCGGGAGAGTGAATCCGCTTTTCCACGCAACCGGCAGGGCAGGCCCGCACGTATCAGATTGGTAGGGTCTGGGGCCGACGTTCCGGGGGCCGCCCCGGCGGCCTCGCGGCCGGTGGGTGAAGCGGAGAACCATGAACAATCCGGTGAGCCGGGTCGAGGACACCGAGGCTGCCGCCGGTGCCGACACCCCCGGCGCAGTCGAGTCGGCCCGGCACACGGAGATCCCCGCGCAGGACGGCCGCGCGGCCGTCGGTGCGGCGGAGCCGGGGAAGGCCGGCCGGCGGGCGGAACCCCGGTGGCGCGAGTGGCGCTCCTGGCGCGAGGTCCGGCTCGGCCCGGCCGCGGTGCCGTACCTGTTCGCCGCGGCGTTCTTCGCCGTCTACGCCACATACGCGCTGCTCAAGCACCGGCGCATGGAGACGCACGCGTACGACCTGGGCCTGTTCGAGCAGGTGGTCCGCAACTACGCGCACTTCCAGGCGCCGGTCTCGGACATCCGCGACCCCGGCTTCAACGTGCTTGGCGAGCACTTCCACCCGATCCTCGCGCTGCTCGGCCCGGTCTACCGGGTCTTCCCGGGGCCGGGCACGCTGCTCGTCGCGCAATCGCTGCTGATCGCGCTGTCGGTGATCCCGATGACGCGCATCGGCATGCGGGCGTTCGGCAACCTGGGCGGCGCCGCGTTCGGCATCGCGTACGGCCTGGCCTGGGGCCTGCAGAGCGCGGTGGCCTTCGAGTTCCACGAGATCTGCTTCGCGGTGCCGATGATCGCCTTCGGCCTGGAGCGCTTCCTGCTCGGCAAGTACGGCACCGGTCTGCTGTGGCTGCTGCCGCTGGTCCTGGTCAAGGAGGACCTGTCGCTGACCATCGCGGCGGCCGGCGTGTACCTGGCCGTCCGGCGGCAGTGGAAGTGGGCCGCGATCGCCGTCGGAGTCGGCATCGTCGCCTTCGTGGTCGTGGTGTTCGTGATCCTGCCGGCCATCAACCCGACCGGCACGTACCCCTTCTGGGGCAACCTGGACGGCACCACGCGCGCGGGCAACGCGGTGCCCGGCACCGGAGCGGACAAGGTGCCGCTCACCAAGCTGGTCCTCGGCCTGCCCGCCGACATGCTCTTCCCGAGCGTGAAGTGGATGACGCTGTTCACGCTCCTGGTGCCGACCGGGTTCCTCGCCCTGCGCTCGCCGATCCTGATCATGGTGCTGCCCACGCTGCTGTGGCGGTTCACGTCGAGCAACGAGTTCTACTGGGGCGTCTTCTTCCACTACAGCGCGGTGCTGATGCCCATCGTCTTCGCGGCTTTCGTGGACGCGGTGGTCAAGTTGCGCACGTCCAAGGTGGACTGGCTGCGCCGGTACGCCGCCAAGGCGGTGATCGTGCCGCTCGCCGTCTCGCTCGCGCTGTGCCGCGACTTCCCGCTCATGGACCTGCTGCACAAGCCGACCTGGACGGTCGACGAGAAGGTGAAGCGGGCCGAGCAACTGGTCGGCAAGATCCCGGACGACGCCAACGTGAGCAGCACCGAGCGGCTCGCGCCCCGGCTCACCTCGCGGGCCCGGGTCACGAACTTCCCGACCGTGCTGCCCGGTCCCGGCTGGATCGCGATCGACGATTGGGACGGCAAGGAAGAGTGGGCGCGCACCTGGATCGCCCACTTGGAAGGCCAGGGATTCACCCGCGTGGCCTCCGGCAAGGGCGTGGTCATTTTGCAGCGCACGGCGATGATCGGATAACCCCCGCTTTTCCGCGCCACCCCGACCACCTCGGCCGGGGCGGTGCATTCGCCACCCCGGTACGTCCCGGGCGGGTAATTGCCGCGCATTTCCTGCGCACTTCGGCACAAGTTCCCTGGAACGGGACGTGCACATGGGGAAAGTTGGTTACTCTGGGTTCTGAGAAGCGAGCGCACAGTGACGGAACTGGTGTATCGTCCGAATCGTGGAACGCCTGAGGCGTGCGCGATCGGGGCCCGGGTGGGGCAGGCCGTCAGTTCTGCGCCGGGGGCCGGCCGTTCACCGGTCCCGGCGAGGAGGGGAGTCGTCAATGCCGGGGGACTACCGCGCCGATGCCCGCTGGACCCACCCGAAGAGAGCGGCCCCTGGCGGGCGCTCCGAGCGGGCGTGACCGCTGATCTTGTCCGGATTCCGTACCAGGCGGCGTGTCCTGTCCGCCGCCGTCCCGCTGTGCGTCGCCTACACCATCGGCGCGCTCCTGGGGTGGGGCAGTCCCACGGTGTCGCTCACGATGGGCGACTTCGGGCTGGCCGCGGCGGCCGCGGCCGCGGCGGTGTCCTGCCTCGTCCGGGCCGCGCAACTGCGCGGCCGCGCCGGGCTGTCCTGGGCGCTGCTCGGCCTTTCCGCCTGCATGGTCGCGGTCGGCAACGGCATCTGGGGCTGGTACGAGGTCGTCCTCGGCCAGGACGTGCCCACCCCCGGCCCCGCCGACTGGTTCTTCCTCTTCTTCGCGCCGCCCGCGATCATCGGCCTGCTGCTCATCGCACAGCGCCCGAAGAACGCCGCGGCCTGGGCCTGCATGGTGCTGGACGGCTGGCTCATCGCCGGCTCGCTGTTCACCCTCGGCTGGAGCATGGCGCTGGCCCGCTCGGCCACCGGGGACCGCTCGGACGCCCTGAAGATCGCCCTCACACTGGCCTACCCGGTCATGGACATCCTGCTGGTCAGCATGGTCCTCGGCCTGCGCTTCCGGGCCGGCAGCGCGGACCGCGCGGCGCTCAACGTCGCGCTGGTCGCGCTCGCCGTCACGGTGGTCAGCGACGCGCTGTGGACCACCCCCGGCCTGCACGGCGGCTACCGCTCCGGTGAACTCCTGGACGCCGGCTGGTTCGCGGGCAGCATCCTGCTCGCCGCCGCGCCCTGGATGGGCGATGCGGACGGCACCCCGCCCGCGCAGCCCGGCGGCGGGCACCGCACCTTCTCGATGCTGTCCGCGCTCACCCCGTACATCGCCGCCGCGGTGTGCACCGCGGGCGTGCTCGGCGACGCGGTCGCCGGGCGCGCGGTCGACCCGGTGGTCCTGGTGGCGGGCGGCTCGGTGCTGGTGGTCCTCGTCCTGCGGCAGGGCATCACGCTCGTCGACAACGTCTTCATGGCCCAGGAACTGGCGGTCAAGGAGAGCCACTTCCGGTCCGTCGTGCAGGGCTCCAGCGACGTCATCATGATCGCCGCCAAGGACGGCGTGCTGCAGTACGTCAGCCATGCCGTCCGCCGGGTCTACGGCTTCGAGCCCGAGGAGCTCGTCGGCACCCGGCTCGACCTGCTCATCCACCCCGAGGACGGCTCGCGCGTGCAGCGCGACCTGCGCCGCTTCCTGGACGAGGCGGGCAGCCCGGCGATGACCCGGATCGAATGCCGGATCCGCTCCGCGGCCGGCGCGTGGCTGCACACCGAGTCCGCGGTCAACCGCTACGGCGACGGCATCATCCTCAACAGCCGGGACGTCACCGACCGGGTCAAGCTGCAGACCCAGCTCGAACACGACGCGTTCCACGACCGGTTGACCGACCTGCCCAACCGGGCGCTGTTCGAGGACCGCATCCAGCACGCGCTGGCGCAGCGCCGCGGCGTCACCCCCACCATCGCGGTGCTCTTCCTCGACCTGGACGGCTTCAAGGCGGTCAACGACGCGGGCGGCCACGCGGTCGGCGACGAACTCCTCGTGCAGGCCGCCCGCCGGCTGGAGAACGCGGTCCGGGTCGGCGACACGGTGGCGCGGTTCGGTGGCGACGAGTTCGCCGCGCTGCTGGTCGGCGACGCCTCGCCGCGGGCCATCCGGGAGGTCGCCGAGCGCCTGCTGGCCACGCTGTCCGCGCCGTACCGGATCAACGGGCAGGAGGTGCGGGTCGCCGCCTCGATCGGCATCGCGTTCTCCGCCCCCGACATCGAGCCGGCCGACCTGATGCGCAACGCCGACCTCGCGATGTACCGCGCGAAGTCCGGCGGCAAGGGCCGCGTCGAGGTGTACGCGCCGCAGATGCACGTGGACGCGGTCCGCCGCGTCGAGCGCGCCGCCCGGCAGCGCCGCGCGCTGCACGAGAAGCGCCTCACCGTGCTCTACCAGCCGGTCGTCGACCTGGCCACCGGTCGGGTCCGCGAGGTCGAGGCGCTGCTGCGGCGCCGCGACGACCGCGGGGCCCTGGTCGGCGCGGCCGAGTTCATCCGGCTGTCCGGCGGCGCCGACGCCCCCATGCCGCCGCTCGGCCGCTGGGTGCTCGAAGAGGTCGTCGACCAGGCGGTCCGCTGGCGGGCCGCCGGGCACGAGATCGGCGCGGGCCTCAGCCTGCCCGCCCGGCAGGTGACCGGGCCGGGCTTCGTGGACGTCGTCGACTCGGTGCTGCGCCGCTCCGCGCTGCCCCCGCAGGCGCTCACCCTGGAGATCACCGAGAACGTGCGCGGCGAGAACGCGGACGCGCTGATCGACTCCATCGTGGCGCTCAAGCGCCTCGGCGTGCGGCTGTCCGTCGACGACTTCGGCACCGGCCAGTCGTCGCTGGCTTACCTGCGGCGCATGCCGATCGACACCCTCAAGATCGACCGCTCGTTCGTCGCCGAGGTCGGCTCGTGCCCGCACCTGACCGCGCTCACCTCGACCATCGTGCGCCTCGGCCTCGACCTCGGCCTGACCCTGGTCGCGGCCGGCGTGGAGACCCCGAACCAGGCGGTGATCCTGCGCGACATGGGCTGCCAGCGCGGCCAGGGCTTCCTCTACTCCGGCCCGCTGGAGGAGGACGGTGTCCTGCAGGTCCTGGACCGCGGCAGACTGGGCGGCGAGCCCGAGCAGCCGGCCCTCGGCCCCGCCGAGCCGGTCGAAGAGCGCCCGCCCGCGGTGCCCGTGCAACGGCCGCAGATGTGACCCGCACGACGCAGTCCCGGAGCATTGCCGGACAGATTGTCCGAATGTTGAGACCCGAATGGTCGCTGCTTGACACGTACCCTGGGTCGGAGGAAAGGTCGACGCATGCAGACCCGCATTCTCGTAGTAACGGCGCGCGTGAGCTGAGCACCCGACAGCCCACGCGCCTCCCCTCGCATGCCTGACGGCACGAGGGGTTTTTTGTTGCAGCGGAACCGGCGGAAGCCGCACCCGCAACCCTTGCCACGAGGAGGGCCGTCAGGCCCGGCTGCCGACCGCGATCGAGAAGAGAAATGCCATGACTGAGCAGGTGACCGGAGCACAGGCGCTGATCCGCTCCCTGGAGGCCGCCGGTGTAGACACCGTCTTCGGCATCCCGGGAGGGGCGATCCTCCCCGCGTACGACCCGCTGCTCGACTCGACCAAGGTCCGGCACATCCTCGTCCGCCACGAGCAGGGCGCCGGGCACGCCGCCGAGGGCTACGCCCAGGCCACCGGCAAGGTCGGCGTCTGCATGGCCACCTCGGGCCCGGGCGCGACCAACCTGGTGACCCCCATCGCGGACGCCCACATGGACTCCGTCCCGATGGTCGCGATCACCGGCCAGGTGCCCAGCGCGGCGATCGGCACGGACGCCTTCCAGGAGGCGGACATCTGCGGCATCACGATGCCGATCACCAAGCACAACTTCCTGGTCACCGACCCGGCGGACATCGCCCCGACGATCGCCGCGGCGTTCCACATCGCCTCGACCGGCCGCCCCGGCCCGGTCCTGGTCGACATCTCCAAGGACGCGCTGCAGGCCCAGGTCGAGTTCGTCTGGAGCGGCACCCCCGAGCTGCCCGGCTACCGGCCCGTCACGCGCCCGCACGCCAAGCAGATCCGCGAGGCCGCGCGCCTGCTGACCGAGGCCAAGCAGCCGGTCCTGTACGTCGGCGGCGGCGTCCTCAAGGCGCACGCGTCCGCCGAGCTGAAGGTGCTCGCCGAGCTGACCGGTGCCCCCGTCGTCACCACGCTGATGGCCCGCGGCGCGTTCCCGGACAGCCACCCGCAGCACCTGGGCATGCCCGGCATGCACGGCACCGTCGCCGCGGTCACCGCACTGCAGCGCGCCGACCTGATCGTCTCGCTGGGTGCCCGCTTCGACGACCGCGTCACCGGCAAGCTGGACACCTTCGCGCCGCACGCCACCATCGTGCACGCGGACATCGACCCGGCCGAGATCTCCAAGAACCGCACCGCGGACGTCCCGATCGTCGGCGACGCCCGCGAGGTCATCGCGGACCTGGTGGTCGCGGTCCAGGCCGAGCAGGAAGCCGGCCGCCGCGGCGACTACACCGGCTGGTGGACGCAGCTGAACGACTGGCGCGACCGCTACCCGCTGGGCTACGACCTGCCGGACGACGGCACGCTGTCCCCGCAGCTGGTCATCGAGCGCCTCAGCGCGATCAGCGGCCCGGAGACGATCTTCGCGGCGGGCGTCGGCCAGCACCAGATGTGGGCCGCGCACTTCATCAAGCACGAGCGCCCGTACACCTGGCTCAACTCGGGCGGCGCGGGCACCATGGGCTACTCGGTCCCGGCCGCGATGGGCGCCAAGGTCGGCATGCCGGAGACCACGGTCTGGGCGATCGACGGCGACGGCTGCTTCCAGATGACCAACCAGGAGCTGGTCACCTGCGCGCTGAACAACATCCCGATCAAGGTCGCCATCATCAACAACGGCAGCCTGGGCATGGTCCGGCAGTGGCAGACGCTGTTCTACAACCAGCGCTACTCCAACACCGACCTGCACAGCAAGCACATCCCGGACTTCGTCAAGCTCGCGGACGCGATGGGCTGCGTCGGCCTGCGCTGCGACAACCCGGACGACCTGGACGCCACCATCAAGCAGGCGATGGAGATCAACGACCGCCCGGTCGTCGTCGACTTCGTCGTGCACCAGGACGCGATGGTCTGGCCGATGGTCGCGGCCGGTACGTCCAACGACGAGATCCTGGCCGCCCGGGACCAGCGCCCGGACTTCGGCGACGGCGAAGAGTGACCGAGGACCAAGGGAAGGCGTAACCACCATGTCGAAGCACACTCTCTCGGTCCTCGTCGAGAACAAGCCCGGTGTCCTGGCGCGCATCACCGCGCTGTTCTCGCGCCGCGGTTTCAACATCGACTCGCTTGCGGTCGGGACCACCGAGCACCCGGACATCTCGCGCATCACGATCGTCGTGGCGGTCGAGGACCTGCCGCTCGAGCAGGTGACCAAGCAGCTCAACAAGCTGGTCAACGTGCTCAAGATCGTCGAGCTCGACCCGTCCCAGTCGGTGCAGCGCGAACTCCTGCTGGTCAAGGTCCGCGCGGACCACGAGACCCGCTCGCAGATCGTCGAGATCGTCCAGCTGTTCCGCGCGAAGACGGTCGACGTCTCGCCGGACGCGGTGACCATCGAGGCCACCGGCGGCGCCGACAAGCTGGACGCCATGCTGCGCATGCTGGAGCCGTTCGGCATCAAGGAGCTCGTGCAGTCCGGCGTGGTCGCGATCGGCCGCGGCGCACGGTCCATCACGGACCGCTCGCTGCGCCCGGTCGAGCGCAGCGCCTGACCCTGCCGTACTGCGCCTGACCGGCCCGGCGAGGATCTCGCGGTCACTCTCCGAGCCGGTCAGTCTCACACTTCAAACCACCGGAACCGTCCCGCGGACAATTTGCAAGGATGTCCGGGGGTCGCGACCCGCAATTCGTGTCTTAAGGAGAAACCCGAAGTGGCCGAGCTGTTCTACGACGACGATGCCGACCTGTCCATCATCCAGAACCGCAAGGTCGCGGTGATCGGCTACGGCAGCCAGGGCCACGCCCACGCGCTGTCGCTGCGCGACTCCGGCGTCGACGTGCGCGTCGGTCTGCTCGAGGGCTCCAAGAGCCGCGCCAAGGCGGAGGAGGCCGGCCTGCGGGTCGTCACCCCCGAGGTGGCCGCGGCCGAGGCCGACGTCATCATGATCCTCACCCCGGACCCGGTCCAGGCCGACGTCTACGCCTCGGCGATCGAGCCGAACCTCAAGGACGGCGACGCGCTGTTCTTCGGGCACGGCTTCAACATCCGCTTCGGCTTCATCAAGCCGCCGGCGAACGTCGACGTCGCGCTCGTCGCGCCGAAGGGCCCGGGCCACCTGGTCCGCCGCCAGTACGAAGAGGGCCGCGGCGTGCCGTGCATCGTGGCGGTCGAGCAGGACGCCTCGGGCAAGGCCTTCGACCTGGCGCTCTCGTACGCGAAGGGCATCGGCGGCACCCGCGCCGGCGTCATCAAGACGACCTTCACCGAGGAGACCGAGACCGACCTGTTCGGCGAGCAGGCCGTGCTCTGCGGCGGCACCGCGGCGCTGGTCAAGGCGGGCTTCGAGACCCTGGTCGAGGCCGGCTACCAGCCGGAGATCGCCTACTTCGAGTGCCTGCACGAGCTGAAGCTCATCGTCGACCTCATGTACGAGGGCGGCCTGGAGAAGATGCGCTGGTCGATCTCCGAGACCGCCGAGTGGGGCGACTACGTCACCGGCCCGCGCATCATCACCGCCGACACCAAGGCGGAGATGAAGCGGGTGCTCGCCGAGATCCAGGACGGCACCTTCGCCAACGCCTGGATGGCCGAGTACAAGTCCGGCCTGCCGAAGTACAAGGAGTACGTCAAGGCCGACGCCGAGCACTCGCTCGAGGTCACCGGCAAGAAGCTCCGCAAGATGATGAGCTGGGTGAACGACGAGCGCTGAGCCGCCCGCCGGCCCCGCGCCGCAGCTTCCCCGAAGCGCCCCGGACCTCACCGGTCCGGGGCGCTTTGTGTTTTCCGGCTCTTTCCGGCGCCGGAAATGCGCTGCTACGGTGACGCGAAATCCGATCGGCGCCACGGGGAGCAGCCTTGGGATTCGATATCGACCTGCCCAATCCGTTGGACGCATTGGGCGATGCGCGGGACGCGGTGGTCGACGGGGTCACCGATGCCGGCGAATACGTCGCCGGAAAAGTGGACGAGGCGGTCGACCAGACCGTTGCCGCGGGGGAGTACCTGGCCGACAAGGCCGCGGATGCCGGCGAGTACGTCGCGGACAAGGCCGTCGAGGCGGGGGAGTACATCGCCGACAAGACCGTGGAGGCCGGCGAGTACCTGGCCGACAAGGCCGTCGACGCCGGCGAGTACATCGCCGACAAAGCCACGGACGCGGGGGAGTACATCGCCGACAAGGCCACCGAGGCCGGCGAATACCTGGCGGACAAGGCCGCCGACACCTGGGACGCGATCCGCGACCCGTACGACGAGATCAAGGAAGCGGTCACGCCGGGGCCTTCGACGCCGTCGTACCAGAAGCAGCCGGACCTCTCGGCGCCCAATCCGGGCGGGGCCTCGGACTCCTTCAAGGTGTCCCCGGAGGACCTGCGGGCGATCTCCGGAGCCGCGGGCACCGTCGCCGAGGAACTGCGGCCCACGGCAGGAACGATGCGGGAAGCGGGCACCGCCCCCGGCCTGCCCGGCTGGGAAGTCGCCGGCGCGCTCACCGGCTGCACCGAGACGTGGGGCACGCAGCTGGACAAGGTCACCGCGGAAGTCCGCCGGATCTCCGACACCTTGGCCGCCAACTCCTCGGGATATGCGCAGCAGGACATCCGGATAGCCGAGGAATTCGGGGGATAGCGCATGGTCACGGTTCCGCAATTGCGCGATGCGTCCTTCGGCGGTCTGCGTGAGGCGTCGGCATCGCTCGGCCGCCTCGCGCAGAAACTCGAAGCCCTGGAAGGCCAGTACCGGACCACCGTCGTGACCACGGCGTCGCGGTCGTACTGGGAAGGCACCGCGAACGCCGCCTCGAAGCCGGCCATCGACACCGCCGGACGCCTGATGGAAGTCGCCTCGGCCGAGGTCCGCAACATGGTGGTGGCGGTCGACTCGGCCACCGAAGAGTTCGTGGCCGCCCAGAACCAGTTGCGCGCCACGCTGACCGCGGCCAAGTCCGAGGGCTTCGTCATCGGCGACGACGGATCGGTCAGCTGGCCCCCGGAGCAAACCCCGGCGGGCACCGACCCGGCCGAGGCCGAGGCCGCCGAGACCCGCAAATCCGACCGCGGCACGGCGATCAGCTTCGAGATCCTCGGCGCACTCGTGCGGGCCACCAACGCGGACACCTCCGCGGCGCAGGCCCTGCGGGTGTTCGCGCAGGCCACCGCGCTCGACGTCAGCGGACCCGACGGGGCCGCGCGGCTGGCCCGGATCCAGGCGGACGGCAAACTCGCCGTCGACCTGGCCGGCGGCCTGGACGCGAGCGACATCCCGCCCGCGGGCAGCGACCCGAAAGCGGTCTCCGCGTGGTGGCGGGCCCAGTCGCCCAACGTCCAACTCGCTTATCTCCAGGCGTACCCGGACCGGGTCGGCGGCCTCAACGGCGTCCCCGTGGTGGCCCGCGACGAGGCCAACCGGACCACCATGGCGCTCGAACTCGCCGACCTGCAGCGCCGGGAGGCCACGCTCGACCCGCAGGAGCGGCGGACTCTCGCCGCGCTGCGGAAACTGGATACCCAACTGACGGACCAGGCGTCGGACCGCGAAGGCGATGCGAAGCCCATCTACCTGATCGACATCGACACCAGCGGCGACGGCAAGTGGGCGGTGGCCGTGGGCAATCCGGACACCGCGGCGAACACCGCCGTGCAAGTCCCCGGCCTCAACACCGACATCGAGGAGATCAGCGGCGAGATCGACAAGGCCCGCCGCCTGCAGTTCGCCGCCGACATGCAGACCCCGGCCGCGGACGACGTGGCCGTGGTGACCTGGCTCGGCTACGACGCGCCCGAACTGGCCCTGGAGCAGCCCAACACCAGCGTCATGGGCACCGGCCGCGCCGAGGCCGGCGCCCCCGCACTCGACCAGTTCGTGGACACCCTCCGGACCACCCACGAAGGCGACCGGGACCGGCTCACCGTGGTCGGGCACAGCTACGGCTCGGCCGTCGTCGGCAGCGCCGCCTCGCAGCACACGCTGGACGCCGACGACATCGTGGTGGTCGGCTCGCCCGGTACCAACACCTCGCACGTCTCGCAGATGAACATGCAGAACGGGCATGTCTGGTCCGGTGCCGCGTCGGACGACTACGTGGCCCGCCTGCCGCAGGCCGCCGAGGCCGCCGCCTACGCTCCCATCCCGGGCGCCCCGGCCATCCCGGGCGCGTATCCGATGGGTGCGGCCCCGCAGGACGTCGATTACGGCGCCAACCGGTTCGACGTCGACACGAGCGGACACAGCAACTACTGGGACCCGGGCAGCGAAAGCGTCCGGAACATCGGCGCCATCACGGTCGGAAACTACCAGGACGTCACCTTGAACCACGGCACGGCACCCGCGGGTGCACGATGAGGCCCCGCCCGACGGAACACCGAGGAGGGATTGCGCCATGCGGACCATGAGCGAGGAGGAAATAGCCGCCGACGCGCGGCCCCTGGTCGACTTCGTCGGCGAAGTGCTCGGGCCGGGCCGCGAACCGGTCTGGCGCGGCATGGTCGGCGCGCCCTGTACCCGGCCGGACGGGACCAGCGATCCGGACGTGCGGGCTTACACCGCGGGCGCCCAGGTCATGGGCGTCCCGGTCCGCGAACACATCGGGCTGCTCACCCGGCTGCACGACCGGGTCGCCGAACTGCATTGGGACGTTACGTACTTCGCTGCGCACCAGGACACCGGTACGGCGGCCTTGGTCTGCGTCGACCCGCGGACCGGATTCGAGTTGGCGGTCAACTCGACGAAGCCGCCCACGGCGTTCGCGGTGCTGGTCAACACGCCGCCGACCGCCGTGCCGGCCCCGGAGCCGGTCTACACGCCAGAGCCGGCGCCGGCGCCGGAGCCAAAGCCCGGACCCGAGCCCGGGGGTGACATCCGCGACATTCTCGGGTGAATTCCCGAATCGGGAAGGTCCGGCGCCGCTCACGGGTTTGCCACCGGCAGTACTTGATCACGGTGCCGGAGACCGGCCGCATGCGGAACAATCGAACTCGCAGGGGTGGATCCGTGCCAAGCTTCGCCCGCAGGCGCGATGCTGGTGGCACCGTTTCGACCGGCGCACCGGAAGCCGTTCCGGGCCGACCTCGTGGAGCGTGAGGCAGATGAGGGGCAGAGGGGACTCCATCCGCCGGGAGGGGGCCGTGTCGGCCCGCGGCGGATCACCGTCCGGTGACCGTGCGCCCGGGCGTGCGTCCCTGCCGGGGGAGCGGTACGACACGCCCACCCCCGCCGGGTTCGAACGCACCCTCCGGCAGGACGAGTTGCGGGCCGACGGCCGCGGCGCGCCGGACGACGCGCAGCCCGGCGACCCGCACCGCCGGCCGCCGGCGGCAGCGGCCGCCGATCCCGGACCCGGTGCGGGCGACGACATGTTCGCCGACCTGTATCTCGACTTCGACGACCTGGCCGACGCGCCGGGTGCACCCGCCGCCGCGCACGCGCACGAGCCCGCACCGCGCGCCACCCCGGCGGCGCCCGCCCCGCCGCCGCCCCCCGAGTACGACGCGACGGTGCCGTCCGTCCGGGCCCTGCCCGCGGACCCGCCGGCCGTCCCGCCGCCGCCCGAACCCGTCGCGGCGCCGCCCGCGCCGCCCGCGGCCGCACCTCCCGCCGCGCCCCCCGTCGCACCGCCTGCCGCACCACCCGCACCCCCTGCTGCCGAACCGGAGGGCGACATCGAGGCCACCTCGCGCACCGACAGCGTCGCGCGCCGCCGCGACCAGGACGCCCGCCCCGGCGGCGCGGACGTCGAAGTCCAGGCGTCCGCCTGGTCGGCCGCCTCGCATCCCGGCCGCCGCCGCGCGGTGCGCCGCGAACGCCTGGGGCTCGGAACCGAGTTGACCGCCCGGGACAACGACGACCGGTACGCCGCCACGGGCAGCGTCTTCGTGGTCGCCGACGGCCTCGGCGGCCACCCCTCGGGCTGGTACGCCGCCGACGTCGCGTGCCGCACCCTGGTCGCCGACCTGGCCGCCGCGGACCTCTCCGCGGGCTGGAGCGACCGGCTGCGCGCCGCGATCGCGGTCGCCGACCTCGCGGTCCGCCGGCACGGCCACGGCCAGACGTACGAAGGCATGCGCACCACCGTGGTCGCCGCGGTGGTCCAGGAAGGCCGGCTGCACCTGGCCGGCTGCGGCGACAGCGTGTGCTGGCTGGTCCGCGGCGGTGCCGCGTTCCGGCTCACCGAGCAGGGCAACGCCGCGGACCTCGGCCGCCCATGGCTGCTCACCTCGACGCCGCTCGGCGGCTCGCAGCAGCCCGACCCGGAACTGCAGCGCATCGAACTCCACCCGGGCGACCGGGTGGTCCTGGCGACGGACGGCGTGGGGCACCTCGCCGACGAGACCGTCGCCGACCTGATCCACGGGGACCCGTTCCACGCCGCCACCACGCTGACCGTCACCGCGGTCCAGAGCGGCGACGACGATGCCACCGCGGTGGTCATCGAATGCGAGGCGCTGCCGGTCGCCAACGCGGCGGCCGCGCCACCGCGCGCGAGGACCGGCGAGGGACCCGAGGATTCCCCCGCGACCCACTAGGTCGTACGGTCGGACCGCGACCTTGCGCACGAGGCGCCCCCACAAGGGGCCGATACCGGACGGATGGCGATGCTCGAACTGATCCTCACCGCGGCGACGTCGGACGACGCTGACCAGCGCGACGTCGACCTGCCCAGGTCGCGCACGGTGAAGATGCCCAGCGAGCCGGGACAACGGCTCGGGGTGGGCCGGGACCCGTCGCGCTGCGCGCTGGCCACCCCCAAGGACTGGCGTTTCGTCTCGCGCATCCACCTGGAATTCGTGTTCACCGACGAGCGGCGCTGGACCGTCGAGTGGCTGCAGGGCTCGCACACGCGCCCGGTCGCGCTCGTGCAGATCGACCGCGAGGGCGTCTCGGAACCGGTGCCGTACGGCGCCACGCTGCCGCTCGGCGGGCAGCGGGCCGGCCGCATCGTGATCAGCGACCTGGCCCGGCGGCGCCGGGTGATCGTGGCCTGGAGCCTGTCGCTGCCGCGGCTGGTCGGCGACGAGCCCACCGAGCCGGACGTCGGCGTGCCGCCCACCCAGGACGTCGCGCCGTTCGTCCTGCAGAACCGGTTGTCCGACACCGAGGTCGAGGTGCTGACCGCGATGTCCTGCGACTGGATCCACGGCCGCCAGGTCAAGCGCGCCAAGTCCACCCGCGAACTGTGCGACCTGCTGCACCTGTCCGCGGCCACCGTGGAGCGCTGCAAGACGAAGCTGCGCCGGGAGTTCTACAGCTCGGGCCTGTGCCCCGAGCTCAACGAACTCCTCGGCCCGAACTACCTGGACACCGTGCGCCACGTGCACGGCGGCTGGGACCTCATTGCGCAGACCGCCGTCACGCACGGCATAGCGGGGCAGGGGAGCTGCCCCTGCGGCGGGCAGCCGCCGCGCCGCAGCAACGGGTCCTGACCCGCCGCGGCATCAGGACCACGCAGGATCAGGCAGGATCACGCAAGATCACTCGGGATCACGCAGGATCGCTCGGGGTTGTCCGGGAGGGGAAGAAACCGGTGCTCGATCTGAATATGGCCTCCACCTCGGGGGACGACGACGCGGCGACCGTCGCCATGCTCATGGCGAGTGCGCCGAGCCGCCCGGGCGCCGTGCTCGCGGTCGGCCGCGATGCGGCCCGCTGCCACCTGGTCACCCCTGCCGACTGGCTGTTCGTGTCGCGCGTGCACCTGGAGTTCCGCTGCGACCAGTCCGGCGGCTGGCAGGTCGGCTGGCTGCGCGGCTCGCAGGACGCCCCGGTCGCCGAGGTGTTCCTGGACGACGGCGAGCGCCGCCCGCTGCCGTACGGCGGCACGCTCCCGCTGCCCCGGCCCGGTTCCGGCGAGGTCGTGATAGCGGACCGCGGCGGGGCCCGCCGGGTCACCGTCGGCTGGTTCCTCGCCACCGACTGAGCAGCCGGTCCGCAGCAGCGGTGCGCCCGGCGTGCGCCGGGGCGGAGCCGCCGCGCGCCCGTCCAGTCCCCGGACGACTGTGAAGGCATTCACAACCCGGCACTAGACTCGGCGACGCGTCAGACCCACCCGCCCCCGCGCGTCTGCGCGTACCGGGGCGCGCCGTCACCGCCGCCGCCAAAGCAAAGGATCGCAGTGAGCAAGCCCGTCGTCCTCATCGCTGAAGAACTGTCGCCGGCCACGGTCGACGCGCTCGGTCCCGACTTCGAGATCCGGCACTGCGACGGCGCGAACCGCGCCGAGCTGCTGCCCGCGATCGCCGACGTCGACGCCATCCTGGTGCGCAGCGCGACCAAGGTGGACGCCGAGGCGATCGCCGCAGCTTCGCGCCTGAAGGTCATCGCGCGCGCCGGCGTCGGCCTCGACAACGTCGACGTGCCGGCCGCCACCAAGGCCGGCGTGATGGTCGTCAACGCGCCGACCTCCAACATCGTCACGGCCGCCGAGCTCGCCTGCGGTCTGATCATCTCGGTGGCCCGCAACATCGCGCCGGCCAACGCCGCGCTCAAGAACGGCGAGTGGAAGCGCGCCAAGTACACCGGCGTCGAACTGGCCGAGAAGACCCTCGGCGTGGTCGGCTTCGGCCGCATCGGCGTGCTGGTCGCGCAGCGCATGTCGGCGTTCGGCATGAACGTCATCGCGTACGACCCCTACGTGCAGCCGGCCCGCGCCGCCCAGGTCGGCGTCCGCGTGCTGCCGCTGGACGAGGTCCTCGCGCAGTCCGACTTCCTCACCGTGCACCTGCCCAAGACGCCGGAGACCATCGGCCTGATCGGCGACGAGGCGCTGCACAAGGTCAAGCCGACGGTGCGCATCGTCAACGCCGCCCGCGGCGGGATCGTGGACGAGGAGGCGCTGGCCGCAGCCCTCAAGGAGGGCCGCGTCGCGGGCGCCGGCCTGGACGTGTTCAGCAAGGAGCCGTGCACGGACAGCCCGCTGTTCGAGTTCGACAACGTGGTGGCCACCCCGCACCTGGGCGCGAGCACCGACGAGGCGCAGGAGAAGGCCGGCATCGCGGTCGCCAAGTCGGTGCGCCTGGCGCTGGCCGGCGAACTGGTCCCGGACGCGGTCAACGTGCAGGGCGGCGAGATCGCCGCGGACGTGCGCCCCGGCCTGCCGCTCGCCGAGAAGCTCGGCCGCATCTTCACCTCGCTGGCCGGCGGCGTCGCGCAGCGCCTCGACGTCGAGGTGCGCGGCGAGATCACCCAGCACGACGTGAAGGTCCTGGAGCTGGCCGCCCTCAAGGGCGTCTTCGCGGACGTCGTCGAGGAGTCGGTCTCGTACGTCAACGCCCCGCTGCTCGCCCAGGAGCGCGGTGTCGAGGTGCGCCTGACCACCAGCTCGGAGAGCCCGGACCACCGCAACCTGGTCACCGTCCGCGGCACCCTCAACGACGGCAGCGCCATCTCGGTGTCCGGCACGCTGGCCGGCCCGAAGCGCATCGAGAAGATCGTCGAGGTGCACGGCTTCGACGTCGACCTGCAGCTCACCGAGCACATGGTCTTCCTGCGCTACGGCGACCGCCCGGGCGTGGTCGGCGTGATCGGCCGGCTGCTCGGCGAGGCGGGCGTCAACATCGCCGGCATGCAGGTCAGCCGGGCCGCCAAGGGCGGCGAGGCGCTGGTCGCGCTGACCGTCGACTCGGTCATCCCGGCCGCGGTGCTGGCCGAGATCGGCGCCGAGATCGGTGCCGACATCGTCCGCCCGGTCAACCTCGCGGACTGATCCGCGGCCCCGCACCCCGGGGCAGCACGGCTCCATCCATCTGCACACCGCTTCATCCAGCTCACCGAACGGCCCCGGAGGCATCGCCTCCGGGGCCGTCCGTGTGTTCATCCGACTCCGTTGGCGTACCCGCCATCTCAGATAGTAGGAACTCCGACTAAATTGCGGACAGCGGCCCACCCTGTCGCTTACCGTGAAACAAGTAGCACGTCCTACCTTCCGAAATCTCCCGGTTCAGGTAGGCACGTCTGGACATTCGCGCCCACGAGGCCCCGTCCGCGATGCACGACCCGTCACGCCGCCGTATCCGTGCGGCCCGCGTCGTGCCGCCCCCGGAAACCCCGGCCGCCCCCGGCCAGACCTCGTGGAGTGCACCATGGACGAGACCACCCGCAAGAACGCCGCCCAGGCGCTGCAGCGCGCACTGGACCGCCGCGACAACGGCGGGGACGTCGACGGCGACCGCCGCTGACCCCCGCCCCCCGACCGCAGGCGGGCCTGCCCCCGCCGGCATCCCGTGCCCGTCCCAGCATCCGGAACGCGTATGTCGACAACTGGGACGAGGAGTAAGGTCCGGCTCATGTCTCGCAACGCCAACAGCATCCGTCTCGCAGTGGTTCCCGGCGACGGGATCGGCCAAGAGGTCGTCGCCGAGGGCCTGAAGGTCCTCGCCGCGGCGCTGCCCGCCGACGTCGCCCTGGAGACCACCGAGTACGACCTCGGCGCCCGGCTGTACCACCGCACCGGCGAGACGCTGCCGGACAGCGTCCTCGACGAGCTGCGCGGAGCCGACGCCATCCTGCTCGGCGCCATCGGCGACCCGTCGGTGCCGTCCGGCGTCCTCGAGCGCGGTCTGCTGCTGAAGCTGCGCTTCGCGTTCGACCACCACGTGAACCTGCGCCCGGCCAAGCTCGGCCCGGGCGTCGTCTCGCCGCTCGGCAAGGACGCGCAGATCGACTTCGTGGTGGTCCGCGAGGGCACCGAAGGCCCGTACGTCGGCAACGGCGGCACGCTGCGCGCCGGCACCCAGCACGAGGTCGCCACCGAGGTCAGCGTCAACACCGCGTTCGGCATCGAGCGCGTGGTCCGCGACGCCTTCGCCCGCGCGCAGGCCCGCCCCCGCAAGAAGCTCACGCTGGTGCACAAGAACAACGTGCTGGTGTACGCCGGCCACCTGTGGACCCGGATCTTCAACGAGGTCGCCGCGGAGTTCCCCGAGGTCACCACGGACTACCTGCACGTGGACGCGGCGACCATCTTCATGGTCACGCAGCCCGAGCGCTTCGACGTGATCGTCACCGACAACCTGTTCGGCGACATCATCACCGACCTGGCCGCGGCGATCGCGGGCGGCATCGGCCTGGCCGCGAGCGGCAACATCAACCCGTCCGGCGAATTCCCGTCGATGTTCGAGCCGGTGCACGGCTCGGCCCCCGACATCGCCGGCCAGGGCAAGGCCGACCCGACCGCCACCGTGCTGTCCGTCGCGATGCTCCTGGAGCACCTGGGCCACACCGACGCGGCCCGCGCCGTCGAGGCCGCGGTGGACGCGGACCTGGCCGAGCGCGCCTCGCTCGGGGCCCGCTCCACCAGCGAGATCGGCGACGCCCTCGCCAAGCGAGTAGCCGGCTGAATCGCCGGTAGAAGTCCGCACGCCGACCGGGACCGTCGGCGCGAGACCCCAGCCGGACCGGCGATTCAGTTCGCTGTCACCGGCTGAGCCCGCGCTGTCGGTACCCGGTCGGACTGCGTTAACGTCTGCAACCGATAGGCGGCGCCTTGATGCCCCCGTCAAAAACCTCGGTGAAGGACACTGGAACCATGACGACCTCCATGACGATCGACCTCAAGCCGACCGCGACCCCGCTGTCGGACGACGAGCGCGCCGCTCGCATGACGAACCCGGGCTTCGGCCGGGTGTTCACCGAGCACATGGTGACGATCCGCTGGAGCGAGGGCCGCGGCTGGCACGACGCGCAGCTGACCCCGTACGCGTCGCTGGACATCGACCCCGCGAACATGACGCTGCACTACGGGCAGTCGATCTTCGAGGGGCTCAAGGCGTACCGGCACGCGGACGGTTCGATCGTCACCTTCCGCCCCGAGGAGAACGCCAAGCGCTTCCAGGCCTCGGCCCGCCGCCTGGCGATGCCCGAGATCCCGGTCGAGCTGTTCGTCGAGGCCTGCGACGCGCTGGTGAAGCAGGACCGCGCGTGGGTGCCGGGCGCCGAGGAGCAGAGCCTGTACCTGCGCCCGTTCATGTTCGCCACCGAGGTCGGCCTCGGCGTGCGTCCCTCGAACGAGTTCCTTTTCATGGTCATCGCCTCGCCCGCGGGCGCCTACTTCGCGGGCGGCGTCAAGCCGGTCTCGGTGTGGCTGTCCAAGGAGTACGTGCGCGCCGCCCCCGGCGGCACCGGCGCCGCCAAGTGCGCGGGCAACTACGCCGCTTCGCTGGTCGCCCAGGCCCAGGCCGCCGAGCAGGGCTGCGACCAGGTGGTCTGGCTGGACGCCAACGAGCGCCGCTGGATCGAGGAGATGGGCGGCATGAACCTGTACTTCGTGCAGGGCTCGGGCCCCGGCGCGCGCATCCTCACCCCGTCGCTGACCGGCTCGCTGCTGCCCGGTATCACGCGCGCCTCGCTGCTGCGGCTCGCCGAGGACCGCGGCTACGCCGTCGAGGAAGGCAAGATCTCGGTCGAGGACTGGCAGGCCGGCACCGCGGACGGCTCGATCACCGAGGTCTTCGCGTGCGGCACCGCCGCGGTCATCACCCCGGTCGGCTCGGTGAAGTCCACCGACGCCTCCTGGACCGTGGGCGACGGCGGCGCCGGCCCGGTCACCATGGAGCTCCGCAAGGCGCTCACCGACATCCAGACCGGCAACGCCGCGGACACCCACGACTGGCTGCACAAGATCGTCTGACCCCGCCGCCGAGGGTCCTCCGCCCGTACCGTTCCCCCAGGTGGGGGGCGGTACGGGCGGTTCTTTTCCGGCCCGGCGCGGGCGGTCGCCCGGCGGGGGCGTGCGCACTCGTAGGGGCGTGCGCCCGCCCAAATGGTGAGACCTGCGTACCAGCCGCCGGATCGTATGGCAGACTGCCCACTATGCAGCAGTGGCTCATTATTAGCCGCGGCGTGCCGGCATCGGGCTGAACCCCTACAAGGGGCAAGCGTTAACAGCCCACCGCCCGCACGCAGACCTCTCGCGACCGCGAGGGGTCTTTTGTTTTGGCCGGACACCCCTCGGCCAGGCAGCGCGCGCGGGCCCCGCCGACGTTCCACCACTTGCAAGCCGCCCTGAAAACGCATCAGGAGACCCACGGACATGACCGACGACAGTTTCCACGTCTTCGACACCACCCTGCGCGACGGATCCCAGCGTGAGGGCATCAACCTCACGGTTGCGGACAAGCTCGCCATCGCGCGGTATCTGGACGAGTTCGGCGTCGGCTTCATCGAGGGCGGCTGGCCCGGCGCGGTGCCGCGGGACACCGAGTTCTTCCGCCGCGCCCGCACCGAACTCGACCTGCAGAACGCCGTCCTGGTCGCCTTCGGCGCGACCCGCAAGGCCGGCACCACCGCCGCCGAGGACCCGCAGGTGCAGGCCCTCCTCGACAGCGGGGCCCCGGTGGTCTGCCTGGTCGCCAAGTCGCACGACAAGCACGTCGACCTCGCGCTGCGCACCACGCTCGACGAGAACCTGGCCATGGTCCGGGACACCGTCGAGCACCTGCGCGCCCAGGGCCGCCGCGTGTTCGTCGACTGCGAGCACTTCTTCGACGGCTACAAGGCCAACCCCAAGTACGCCGCCCAGGTCGTACGCACCGCGCACGAGGCGGGTGCCGAGGTGGTCGTGCTGTGCGACACCAACGGCGGCATGCTGCCCAGCCAGGTCCAGTGGACCGTGGCGCGCGTCAAGGCCGAGACCGGGGCCCGGCTCGGCATCCACGCGCAGGACGACACCGGCTGCGCGGTGGCCAACTCCCTCGCCGCGGTCGAGGGCGGCGCCACGCACGTGCAGTGCACCGCGAACGGCTACGGCGAACGCGTCGGCAACGCCAACCTGTTCCCGGTCGTCGCGGCCCTCGAACTCAAGAAGGGCATGCAGGTCCTGCCCGAGGGCAAGCTGCGCGAGATGACGCGCATCTCGCACGCCATCGCCGAGGTCGTGAACCTGGCCCCGTCCACGCACCTGCCGTACGTCGGCGTCTCCGCCTTCGCGCACAAGGCCGGCCTGCACGCCTCCGCCATCAAGGTGGACCCGGACCTGTACCAGCACATCGACCCCGAGCTGGTCGGCAACAGCATGCGCATGCTGGTCTCCGACATGGCCGGCCGCGCCTCGATCGAACTCAAGGGCAAGGAACTGGGCTACGACCTGTCCGGCGACCGCGACCTGGTCGGCCGCGTGGTGGACCAGGTCAAGGCCCGCGAGGCCAACGGCTACACCTACGAGGCCGCCGACGCGTCCTTCGAACTCCTGCTGCGCGACGAGGTCGTGGGCGCCCGCGAGCGGTTCTTCACGCTCGAGTCGTGGCGCGCGATCAGCGAGCAGCGCGGCGGCGGAGAGCAGGTCAACGAGGCGACCGTGAAGCTGCACGCCAAGGGCGAGCGCATCGTCGCCACCGGCGAGGGCAACGGCCCCGTCAACGCGCTCGACCGCGCGCTGCGCACCGCGCTGGAGCGGATCTTCCCCGAACTGGCCGGCTTCGAGCTGACCGACTACAAGGTCCGCCTCCTCGAAGGCCGGCACGGCACCGACGCCATCACGCGCGTCCTCGTGGAGACCAGCGACGGCAAGACCGAGTGGAGCACCGTCGGCGTCGCCGAGAACGTCATCGGAGCCTCCTGGCAGGCCCTGGAGGACGCCTACACCTACGGACTCCTCAAGGCCGGACTCACGCCCTCCCCGGAGGCCTGAGAAACCCGCAGCAAGCCCCCTGGGGCCGTCCCGTGCGAACGGGGCGGCCCCGCGCCGTTCCAGGCCCGGTACCCCGAGAACACCCGGAAACCAAAAAATCCCCGCACCTGATGGTGAAGGGATTTCTCTGTAGCCCCGACGGGATTCGAACCCGCGCTACCGCCTTGAGAGGGCGGCGTGCTAGGCCGCTACACAACGGGGCCCTAGCGCCGTCCCCGAGGGGGACGGGTACTGCTACGTATTTCCTGAGTAGCCCCGACGGGATTCGAACCCGCGCTACCGCCTTGAGAGGGCGGCGTGCTAGGCCGCTACACAACGGGGCCATACTCGGAAACTGATGATCACTTGGCGGTGATCGTCAGCCGTGTCGTCCTTGCGGTGACACAGCTGGGGTACCAGGACTCGAACCTAGACTAACTGGGCCAGAACCAGTCGGGCTGCCAATTACCCCATACCCCAATGCAGAACCCCTTGCGGGGGATCTTGCTGGCTTGTCCCGGCCCCCTGCGGGGCGGAACGAGTAGAACTTTACCCGATCAGGCGGGCCGGACCAAAACGGGTTCCGGAAGGCCCCTCAAGGGTGCCCGCACACCGGGATCTAAGCGGACAGAACGGTCGTACACCGAGGTGTGCGGGGCTGGTGCAGGCGTGCGCCGCAGCGGTGCCGCGCGCGTCCGCCCGTACGTCCGCACCGGCCGCCGGTCCCGGAGAACGCCGCAGGCCGGCGGCGCCGCGGTCGTGCCGCGGCCCCGCCGGCCTGCAGGGGTGTTCCTCGGGTGTTCCCGGGGTGTTCCCGGGGTGTTCCCGGGATGCTGCTCGGGCGTCAGCCCGCGGCGGTCACCGCGAGCGCGCTGCGCAGCCGGGCCAACGTCTTCTCGCGGCCCAGGAGTTCCATCGACTCGAAGAGCGGCGGCGACACGCGCCGGCCGGTCACCGCGACGCGCAGCGGCGTGAAGGCGTTCTTCGGCTTGATACCGAGCCCGTCCACGAGCGCCTCGCGCAGCACGGCCTGGATCGGGTCGGTGGCCCACTCGACGGACTCGAGCGCGGTGACGGAGGCCTCCAGCACCGGCGCGGCGTCCGCGGTCAGCACCTTGGCCACGTCGGCCTCGTCGCGCGTGAAGTCGGCGTCCGCGACGAACAGGAAGCCGAGCATCCCGACCGCCTCGCGCAGCACGACCATGCGCTCCTGGGTGAGCGGCGCTGCGCTGCCGAGGAGTTCGAGCTGCTCGGCGGACGGCTGCGCGGGCAGCAGCCCGGCGCCCTGCAGGAACGGCACCAGGCGGTCCCGGAAGTCCGCCGGGTCCAGCGCGCGCACGTGGTCGGCGTTGACCGCCTCGCACTTCTTGAGGTCGAAGCGCGCCGGGTTGGCGTTGACGTCCTTGATGTCGAACGCCGCCACCATCTCCTCGATGGAGAAGATGTCGCGGTCCGCGGACAGCGACCAGCCCAGCAGCGACAGGTAGTTGAGCAGGCCCTCGGGGATGAACCCGCGCTCGCGGTACAGGTTCAGCGACGACTGCGGGTCGCGCTTGGAGAGCTTCTTGTTGCCCTCGCCCATGACGTACGGCAGGTGCCCGAACTGCGGCGTCGTGCCGTTGCCCACGCCGATGTCGGCGAGCGCCGCGTACAGCGCGATCTGCCGCGGCGTCGAGGACAGCAGGTCCTCGCCGCGCAGCACGTGGGTGATCTCCATGAGCGCGTCGTCGACCGGGTTCACCAGCGTGTAGAGCGGCTTGCCGTTCGCGCGCACGATGCCGTAGTCCGGCACGTGCTCCGGCTCGAAGGACAGCTCGCCGCGCACCAGGTCGGTGAACGTGATGGTGCGGTCCGGCATCCGGAAGCGCAGGATCGCCTCGCGCCCCTCGGCGCGGTAGGCGGCCACCTGCTCGGCGCTCAGGTCGCGGCACGCGCCGTCGTACCCGGACGGCTTGCCGGCCGCGCGGGCGGCCTCGCGGCGCGCCTCCAGCTCCTCGGCGGTGCAGAAGCACTCGTACGCGTGGCCGGCCTCGTGCAGGCGCTTGGCGACGTCCGCGTAGATGTCCATGCGCTGCGACTGCCGGTAGGGGGCGTGCGGGCCGCCGACCTCGGGGCCCTCGTCCCACGTGAAGCCGAGCCACTTGAGCGCGTCGAGCAGCTGCTCGTACGACTCCTCCGAGTCGCGCGCGGCGTCGGTGTCCTCGATGCGGAAGACGAAAGTGCCGCCGTGGTGCCGCGCGAAGGCCCAGTTGAACAGGCACGTGCGGACCAGCCCGACATGCGGGTTGCCGGTTGGGGACGGACAGAAACGGACGCGCACATCGGCGCCCTGGGGCTCGCTAGCCACGCTTGATCACCCTGTTGGTGAGAGTTCCGATGCCTTCGACGGTGACGGCGACCTCGTCGCCCACCTGGAGCGGGCCGACGCCCGCGGGGGTCCCGGTGAGGATCACGTCACCGGGGAGCAGCGTCATCGCGGCCGTCACGTGGACGACCAGTTCGGTGATGCCGCGGACCATCTGCGAGGTGCGGCCGGACTGCCGGAGCTCGCCGTTGACCGTGGTGGTCAGGGCGAGGTCGGACGGGTCCAGCTCGGTCTCGATCCACGGACCCAGCGGGCAGAACGTGTCCATGCCCTTGGCCCGGCCCCACTGGCCCTCGCTGCGCTGCAGGTCGCGGGCCGTGACGTCGTTGGCGCACGTGTAGCCGAAGATCACCTCGGGCACCCGTTCGGCCGGTACGTCGCGGCACATGCGGCCGATCACGACGGCCAGCTCGCCCTCGTACCCCACCTCGTCGGAGATGCCCGGGTACTCGATGTCCTGGCCCGGGCCGGTCACCGAAGTGGACGGCTTCAGGAAGACGATCGGCACCGCGGGGACGTCGCCGCCCATCTCGGCGGCGTGGTCGGCGTAGTTCTTGCCGATCGCCACGACCTTGGTGGGCAGCGTGGGAGCCAGCAGGCGCACGTCCGCGAAGGCGTGGGTCCGGCCGTTCAGCGCGATGCCGTCGTACGGCCCGCCGTCCAGTTCGGCGACCACGAGTTCGCTCGGTTGGTCGCGCCGGCTGGCCAGCACGCCGAACTGCGGTGACTCGTCACCGGTGGAGAACCTGACGATGCGCACGGGACCGGGACCTCGGGATTCCTCGGGGAGCGGATGGCCGCTCCCAGGCTATCCCGGCCCCCGTGCGCGGAGCGCCGCGGTTTCAGCCCTGCAGCTCCATCAGGTTGGTGCGCCGCGGGTTGGCGGTCGGGCCGGTCTCCAGCGGGGCCGGCGTGGTGTCCTCGTCGAGCCCCTCGGGGCGGACCGGCACGGTGTCGAGCTGCGTACGACGCGGGTTCGCAGTGTTCGTACGGTGGGTGCTCAGGCTCATGTCGGACTCGTCCGCCCCTTCGAATTCGATCGGAACTGCGCGGGCAATCTGCGCGTCCACTTGAATATCAAGGTTACTGATGGTTACGTGCGTCGGTATCCGCAGTTCCCGGCCTTCGATGCCGAGGATTGCCGAAGTTATACGCACGGTACTGTTGCAGGTGCACGGAGTAATCGGGTTCCCAGGCGAACCTGTGATGTTCACCTCTATGGATTCCCGTCAAACCTGGGTCCTTTTGTCCGAATACGACCGGTAATAACGGGTCAAGATCGGGCGAACGGATTGTCTCGCCCAGTTCTCCGCTATCAGCATTTTTCCGGACCCCGCTATCTTGTTGCGGCCCTTGGGCTGTGCTGAAATGCCTGCGACCACGGGGGTGGTTCCCAAGCGCGGTCCCGTCCGGGATCTCCGCACACAAGCCTCGCCGATCCTGGCGGGTCAACGACTGGTCACAAGAGGTTGCGAAGCTAGTGCAGGGACGTCGGAAGAGGCAGCAGGACTCCGCGGAAGCCCCGGCCGCTGTCGGGCCCGCAGACATGCGCCCACCCCAGGAACTCACCGCCAGTCGAGCCCCCGCGGCTCCTTCGCGGTTGAAACTGCTGTTCTCCATCAAGAACTGGCGCATCCGCACGCGCATCACCGCGCTGCTGCTGCTGCCGGTCGTCGTCGCAGCGCTGCTCGGCGGCCTGCGCATCCAGTCCTCGGTCGACAAGACCCGGGAGATGGACGTCGTGCAGAAGGCCGGCGACGTCATCGACCAGTCGACGACGCTCGTGGCCGTCCTCGAGGAGGAGCGCGACAACACCGCGCCGATCCTGACCAAGGAACCCGGTGCCAAGGGGAACCAGACGGTCCAGGACTACTACAAGCGCACGAACGACCAGTACGAGCGCTTCCGCGCCGCGGTCGCCAAGATGGACCTGGAAGACCTGCCGCTCATCAAGGCGACGGTCAACACGATCGAGAGCCGGATGGCCGCGCTCGGGTCGGTCCGCAAGGACGCGTACTCGAGCATGCCGTTCATCACGATCAAGCAGTACCAGGACATCATCGAGAACCTGCTGGCGATCAATCGCCAGGCGCCCGAGATCACCCGCGACCCCAACCTGATCCAGGGGGCCCGCGCACTCGGCCTGTTCGGTGAGCTCAAGGCGTACGCCTCCGCGCAGCGCGCGGCCGGTGCGGCCTACGGCTCCAGGTCGGCCGACGTCTTCCCGGACGCTCCCGAGGGCTTCAAGGCCCTCAACGCCGGCGAGGGCGACGCGATCCGCGCGTTCAAGAGCATCGCGCCCGAGGAACTCGTCAAGGCGTACGAGGAAGCCACCCGGGTCAGCAAGAGCGGCGACGTCGCGGCGTACTTCCTCCAGATGCGCGACGCCATGGTCACCACCGACGCCGCCGGCAAGAGCAGCAACAGCCCGCTGGCGAAGGGCATGCCGGACTTCAGCGCCGAAGCCTGGTGGAAGATGTCGTCCGGCAAGCTCGTGGCGCTGATGTCGCTCGAGACCACCATGGGCGACCTGCTCCTCGGCAAGGCCGACGAACTGCGCGACGAGGCCCGCAAGGAAGCCTTGATCAACACGATCCTCGTCGTCGCGGCGCTGCTCTTCACCATCATCCTCGGTGTCATCGTGGCGCGTTCGCTGGTGCGCTCGCTGAACACGCTGCGCCGCAGCGCCCTGGAGATCGCCGAGCAGCGGCTGCCCGAGACGGTCCGCCGCCTCTCCGAATCCGAACCGGGAGACGTCGACCTCACCGTCGAACCCATCTCGGTGCACTCCCGCGACGAGGTCGGCCAGGTGGCCCGCGCGTTCGACGCGGTGCACGCCGAAGCGGTCCGCCTCGCGGCCGAACAGGCCCTCCTGCGCGGCAACGTCAACTCGATGTTCGTCAACCTGTCGCGCCGCAGCCAGAGCCTGATCCAGCGCCAGCTCGCGCTCATCTCCGACCTGGAGAACCGCGAGGCCGACCCGGACCAGCTGGCGAACCTGTTCAAGCTGGACCACCTCGCGACCCGCATGCGCCGCAACGGCGAGAACCTCCTGGTCCTCGCCGGCGAGGAGCCGGGCCGCCGCTGGACCCGCCCGGTCCCGCTGGTCGACGTCCTCCGCGCCGCGGCGTCCGAGGTGGAGCAGTACGAGCGCGTCGAGCTCGGCGCGCTGCCCACCACGGACATCGCCGGCCGCGCGGTCAACGACCTCGTCCACCTGCTGGCCGAGCTGCTGGAGAACTCCACGACGTTCTCCAGCCCGCACACCAAGGTCCGCGTCACCGGCCACATCCTCCCGGACGGCCGCGCGCTGATCGAGATCCACGACAACGGCATCGGCCTGACCGGTGACGACCTGGCGGACGCCAACCAGCGCCTGGCCAGGCCGCCCGTCGTCGACGTCTCCATATCCCGGCGCATGGGCCTCTTCGTGGTCGGCCGCCTGTCGACCCGGCACGGCATCCGCGTCCAGCTCCGCCCCGGCGACGGCGGCGGCACGACCGCACTGGTCATGCTGCCCATCGAGCTGATCCAGGGCGACCGCCCGGGCGGCAACTGGGACAAGAACAGCGGCCGTCCGGCCGTGGCGCCGGGCTGGGAGCCCGACGCGCTGACCTCGTCCCAGGAGATGCAGGCGCTGCCCGCCGCCGCGGCCGGTCCGCAGCGGCCGGGTCCGGACGCGGGCCGCAGCGAGCCCCCGCGCCCGCTGCCGCAGCGCGGCGCCCCGCAGGTGCCCGCGCAGCCCGGCGCGTACGAGCCCGCCTCGGCCTTCGCCGAGGGGCCCGCGACGCACGACACCCCGTTCCCCGGCACGCCGTTCCCGGCCCAGTCGGACGCCGACAACCCGTTCGCGCCGGTGTCCCCGCAGTCCCCCCGCGGACTGGACGACGCCCGCCCGGCGGGCGGCGGCACCGCGCAGTTCCCGTCGCCGTTCGGCGCCCCGGAGCCGCAGCCGGAGCAGCCGCTCTACGACCGGCCGCAGTACGACCAGACGCAGGTGCAGCCGGTCCAGGCCGACTACGCCGCGCCGCAGACCGGCGGCTTCGGCCGGCCGGACTACGAACAGCCGTACCAGCAGCCGCGCTTCGACCAGGAGCCGGCCGAGCACAGCGGCAACGACCGCGGCGCCGGCCTGCCCCGTCGCGGTGGTGACACCGGCGCCCAGCCGGCCGTCGACCCGCAGCGCGCCACCGCGTGGTCGGGGCCGGAGTACGACAGCCTGTCGCCGGTCGCCCCGCCCGCGCAGGTGCCCGCCTACGAGGCCCCGCAGCGCCGCCCCGAGCCGGGCGACAACGGCGGCGTCCGCCCGCAGTCCGGCGACGCGCTGCCCGCGCTGCGCCAGCCGGGCATGCCGGAGCGCCGGCAGCCCGCGGACGGCCGCGCCGCGCAGCAGGACCCCCGGGCCCTGTACCGCGACGGCGGCCAGCCGGGTCAGGCGGGCCAGCCCGGCCAGCAGGGCCAGACCGGCCAGTTCGCCCGGCCCGACCAGGGCCGCCCGGCGCCGCAGGGCCAGTTCGGCCAGGCGCAGCCGGTGCGTGCCCAGGGCCTGCCGGCCGCGCCGCAGGCACCGCAGCCGCTCCGCCAGGCGCCCCAGCAGCTGCCCCAGGCACGCCAGTTGGCCGCGCAGCCCGAGCCGGTCGACGCGCTCGACGCCCCCGCGCTGCCGATGGCGGCCGAGGACGAGCGCTCGCCGATCTTCGAGACGCTCGAGTCCGACTGGTTCCACCGCCGGACCGGCCGCGGCGGCCGCATGCGCGCCGCCCAGGTCCGCACCTCGCGGCCGGGTGCCGAGGACTACGCGGAGGCGCCCGACGCCCTCGCGTCGCCCGCCGCGCCCGACCCGCAGACCCTCGACCGGCGGTCGCCGGCGGCCACCAACCCGCCGCTTCCGCAGCGCGCTCCGGAGCAGGCGCCCCAGCAGGCGTCGCTGCCCCGCCGCTCGCACGCCGGTCCGGCCGCACCGGCCGAGACGCAGGGCATCCCGCAGCAGCCGCTGCGCCAGGCGGCGCACGCCGCCCCGGCGGAGCCGCTGACGCAGCCTGCCGCGCAGCCGGGTCGGCCGGCCGCGGAGCAGGCCCCGTCCGGCTGGTACTCGGCCGGCGACGAGGGCTGGCGGGCGGCCGAGGCCGCACGCGAGCCCGCCTCGGGCGGAACGACCGGTGCGGGTCTGCCGCGCCGCGTCCCGCGCGCCAACCTGGTGCCGGGCGGGGTCGGGGGCAACGCGCCCCAGGCCGCCGGACCGGTCCCGGGTGCCCGCACCGGCGGGCCCGCCGCACCGTCCGCACCGGGCACCCCCGGTGGCGCGGCGCCGGTTCCGCCGCCGGGCGCTCCCGGACTGTCGCGTACCCCCGACGACGTCCGCGGCCGACTGACCAACTTCCGCCGGGGCATTCAGCAGGGTCGCACTGCCGGGGGAATGGCCCCCCAGCCTCGTGACGAGAACAACCAGGAGCAGGCATGACTGAGTTGAGCCAGGCCGCGCAGAACCTGAACTGGCTGATCACGAACTTCGTGGACAACACCCCCGGTGTCTCCCACACGGTCGTGGTCTCCGCGGACGGCCTGCTGCTCGCCCTGTCCGAGGGGTTCCCCCGGGACCGCGCGGACCAGCTCGCCGCGGTGGCGTCCGGGCTGACCAGCCTGACCCAGGGTGCGTCCCGGATCTTCGAGGGCGGGCACGTCACCCAGACGGTGGTCGAGATGGAACGGGGCTTCCTGTTCATCATGTCGATCTCCGACGGGTCCTCGCTGGCCGTACTGGCCTCGCCGGAGTGCGACATCGGCCTCATCGGCTACGAGATGGCGCTGCTGGTCGACCGGGCCGGCACCGTGCTGACCCCGGCCCTGCGCGCAGAACTCCAAGGTGCCTTGCCGCGATGACGCATCCGGAGATGTCCGATCACGGGGACCAGGACTTCCACGAGACCCTGGTACGCCCGTATGCCATGACGGGTGGACGGACCAGGCCGCGCTACCAGCTTGCGCTGGAGGCGCTGGTCACCACCACGCCCCAGGTGGCGAACCCACCTGGCCTGCTGCCCGAGCACCAGCGCATCTGCGATCTGTGCCGGCAGGTCAAGTCGGTCGCCGAGATTTCGGCCCTGATCTCCATCCCCCTCGGCGTGGCCCGCGTACTGGTCGCGGACCTCGCCGAGGCCGGACTCGTGGTCATTCATCAGCCGGGGAACGACCAGGGGCAGCCGGACGTGACGCTGCTCGAAAGGGTGCTCAGTGGACTTCGCAAGCTCTAGCCCGGGACCGGTCCCGGCGCCGCGGTCCTCCACGACCTCCGCGAAGATCGTCGTCGCCGGCGGCTTCGGCGTGGGCAAGACGACGCTGGTGGGAGCGGTCTCCGAGATCGCCCCGCTGCGCACGGAGGCGGTCATGACCTCCGCGAGCCAGGGCATCGACGACATCGCGGCAACCCCCGACAAGGGGACCACGACGGTCGCGATGGACTTCGGCCGTATCACCTTGGACGAGGACCTGATCCTGTACCTGTTCGGTACGCCGGGTCAGCACCGGTTCTGGTTCATGTGGGACGACCTGGTGCGCGGCGCCATCGGCGCGGTGGTCATCGTGGACACGCGGCGCCTGGCGGACTGCTTCCCCGCTATCGATTACTTCGAGAACAGCGGATTGCCGTTCATCATCGCGCTGAACTGCTGGGACGGTGTGCAGACGCACCACGCGGACGACGTCCGCGAGGCGCTGCAGATCGGTCCCGAGACGCCGATCGTCAGCTGCGACGCGCGGCGCCGCGAATCGGCCAAGTCGACGCTCATCACGCTCGTCGAGCACGCGCTGATGGCCCGCCTGCGGTAATCGGCGGAGACAGTGGATCGGGCGGACTCTCCGGAGTCCGCCCGATTTCCGTTTTCTGGGCTTTCCGGGGTGTCCGGACCGTTCCGCCGACGGCATTTGCGGTGGAATTCCCGGCCGCTGGGCCTGCTGCGCACGCCGTTCCGGGTCTCGTCCGGGCGGCGCCGGGATGTTGTCAGAGGGACAAGTTTCACAGCTTGGTGACAACGTCCGCGGTGGCCGACCCCGGAACCCCCATGCGAACCCGGGCGTTGCTACTGTCGGGTCGACAGATTCCGTTGCCCAATCGAGATGCGGCCGATCATGGGCGCGGCCGCGGGCATGGCGGACCGAGATGGGGGTTCGGTGGACGACAACAGGCGGCGCGCGGCGCAGGCCTCGCGTGAGCCGGTGGTTGAGGGCATGACCCACACGGGGCTGCCGCGGCGCATGCCGCAGGCGAATCTGGTCCCGGGTGCCGCCGTCGACGCCGTACCGGGGCTCGTCCCCGGTCTTCCCATGGGCTTGTCGCGCGATCCGAAGGACGTGCGGAGCCGGCTCGACAGCTTCGTCCACGGAATCGAACAAGGCCGAGCCGGAGCGGAAGCACCGCTTCCGGCGGTCCCGCCCAACCCCATGACCGCGCCGAGTCCGCTGCCCACCGCGCCGGTCGGGAACCCGGTCGTGAACAAGCCGGCGCCGGCCGCCGCAGGCGAGTCGCGCAAGCCCGCGAAGGACGCGGCGAAGAGCATTCCGGCGGCCCGCCGCCCGGCCGGCGAGCGGCCCGCGAAGCCGGTCCGCAAGGGCGCCGCCAAGCCGCCCGCGAAGTCCGCGCCGGAGGCTGCCGACGAGCAGTGGGGCGACGGCTGGAAGACCTTCCGCCCCGGCGGCTGAGCGGTCACTTGACCGCTACGTGACCATCTCGTTACCCGGCGCGCGCCCTCCGCGGAGGACGCGCGCCGGTGGCGTTCTCAGACGTCGACCTGCGCCTTGCGCAGCGCGTCGGACAGCTTGGCCGCGGCTTCCATGACGGCCTGCGCGTGCAGGCGGCCCGGGTGCCGGGTCAGGCGCTCGATCGGCCCGGAGACGGACACCGCGGCCACCACGCGGTTGCTCGGGCCGCGGACCGCCGCGGAGACCGAGGCCACGCCCGGCTCGCGCTCGCCGATGCTCTGCGCCCAGCCGCGCCGGCGCACGCCGGACAGCGTGGTGGCGGTGAACCGGGCGCCCTGCAGGCCGCGGTGCAGCCGCTCGGGCTCCTCCCAGGCCAGCAGGCACTGGGCGGCCGAGCCGGCCTTCATGGGCAGCGTGCTGCCCACCGGCACGGTGTCCCGGAGGCCGGAGAGGCGCTCGGCGGCCGCCACGCAGACGCGCATGTCGCCCTGGCGGCGGTAGAGCTGCGCGCTCTCGCCGGTGACGTCGCGCAGATGCGCGAGGACCGGGTGCGCGGCGGCCAGCAGGCGGTCCTCGCCCGCGGCCGCGGCGAGCTCGGCCAGGCGCGGTCCGAGGACGAAGCGCCCCTGCATGTCGCGGGCCACCAGGCGGTGGTGTTCCAGCGCCACGGCGAGGCGGTGGGCAGTGGGTCGGGCCAGTCCGGTCGTGGCGACAAGCCCCGCCAGCGTCGCGGGCCCCGCTTCGAGCGCGGCCAGCACGACAGCGGCCTTGTCGAGCACGCCGACTCCGCTAGAGTTGTCCATGCTCTGATATTGCCGTCTCAGATGACGAGACGCAAGTCCGTATCGGACGGTCTTGGTGGCAGAGTTCGAACCGCGGGGCCAGGTGCTGCGGGTGGGCAGCGCGCAGAGCTCCCGCGGAATACGACACAGGAAAGTCGGCAACGACGCCGACCGGAGGGACAGCGATGGGACGGACACTCGCAGAGAAGGTCTGGGACGCACACGTCGTGCGTCGTGCTGAAGGTGAGCCCGACCTGCTCTACATCGACCTGCACCTGCTGCACGAGGTGACCAGCCCGCAGGCCTTCGACGGCCTCCGCCAGGCCGGCCGCCCGGTCCGCCGGACCGATCTCACGATCGCGACCGAGGACCACAACACCCCCACCCTCGACATCGACAAGCCCATCGCGGACCCGGTGTCCCGTGTGCAGCTGGAGACCCTGCGGCGCAACGCCGCGGAGTTCGGCGTGCGCATCCACTCGCTCGGCGACGTCGAGCAGGGCGTCGTGCACGTCGTCGGACCGCAGTTGGGCCTGACCCAGCCCGGCATGACCGTGGTGTGCGGCGACAGCCACACCTCGACGCACGGCGCGTTCGGCGCGCTGGCGTTCGGCATCGGCACCAGCCAGGTCGAGCACGTGCTGGCCACCCAGACGCTGCCCCTGGCGCCGTTCAAGACCATGGCGATCACGGTCAACGGCGAACTGCCCGCCGCGGTCACGGCCAAGGACCTGATCCTCGCCGTCATCGCCAAGATCGGCACCGGCGGCGGCCAGGGCTACGTCATCGAGTACCGCGGCGAAGCGATCCGGAACCTCTCGATGGAGGGCCGGATGACCGTCTGCAACATGTCCATCGAGGCGGGCGCCCGGGCCGGCATGATCGCCCCGGACGACACGACGTTCGCGTACCTGAAGGGCCGCGACCACGCGCCCCAGGGCGCCGACTGGGACGCCGCGGTCGAGTACTGGTCCTCGCTGAAGACCGACGAGGACGCCGCGTTCGACCACGAGGTGGTCATCGAGGCCGCCGAGCTCACGCCGTTCGTCACCTGGGGCACCAACCCGGGCCAGGGCGCGCCGCTCTCCGCGAAGGTGCCGGACCCGGCCTCGTTCGCCGACCCGTCCGAGCGCAACGCCGCCGAAAAGGCCCTGGAGTACATGGGCCTGACCGCCGGCCAGCCGCTGCGCGACATCAAGGTCGACACCGTCTTCATCGGCTCGTGCACGAACGGCCGCATGGAGGACCTGCGTGCGGTCGCCGACATCCTGCGCGGCCGCAAGGTCGCCGACGGCGTGCGCATGCTGGTCGTCCCGGGCTCGGTCCGGGTCTCCATCGAGGCCGTCAGCGAAGGCCTGGACAAGGTGTTCACCGACGCCGGCGCCGAATGGCGTTACGCGGGCTGCTCGATGTGCCTGGGCATGAACCCGGACCAGCTGGCCCCGGGCGAGCGCAGCGCCTCGACGTCCAACCGCAACTTCGAAGGCCGGCAGGGCAAGGGCGGGCGCACCCACCTCGTCTCGCCCCAGGTGGCCGCCGCCACGGCGGTCCTGGGCCACCTGGCCGCCCCCGCCGACCTCGACGCCGCCGTGCCCGCAGGAGTCTGATCGCCATGGAACCGTTCACCACGCACACCGGTACGGCCATCCCGCTGCGCCGCAGCAATGTCGACACCGACCAGATCATCCCGGCGCACTGGCTCAAGAAGGTCACCAAGACCGGCTTCGAGGACGGGCTGTTCGAGGCCTGGCGCAAGGACCCGGAGTTCGTCTTCAACGAGCCGGCCCGGCAGGGCGCCTCGGTCCTGGTCGCCGGACCGGACTTCGGCACCGGCTCGTCCCGCGAGCACGCCGTCTGGGCGCTGCAGAACTACGGCTTCAAGGCCGTCATCTCCTCGCGCTTCGCGGACATCTTCCGCGGCAACTCGCTGAAGGGCGGCCTGCTGACGGTCGTCCTCCCGCAGGAGACCGTGGACGCCCTGTGGGCGCTGACCGAGGCCGACCCGGCCGTCGAGGTCACCGTCGACCTGGTCGAGCGGCAGGTCCGAGCGGGCGATGTGGTCGCCGACTTCGAGATCGACGACTACACCCGCTGGCGGCTGCTGGAGGGTCTGGACGACATCGGACTGACCCTGCGGCACGAGGAAGACGTCACCGCGTTCGAGGCCGGCCGGCCGTCCTGGCTGCCCCGCACGCAGAGCGTCTGAGCCCCTTCGAGCGGCTCTCCGGACGGGTCTTCGGGCAGGTCCGAGCCCTGCCGGGCGGGCCTTCCGGCACGCAAAATCCGGCCACTGCGGGAGCAACCCGGAGGTAGGCCAACTGCCTTGCGGAAGCGGGGGGGGGGGGCCGCCCACCCCCGGCGGGCCCCCCCGGGTTGGCGCCCCCGGTGCGTGCGGGCGGCGGCGGACCCCCCCCCCCCCCCCCCGCTTCCGGCTTTTCCCGGACGGGGCAAGAGGGTTCCCCCGATCCGGCTCAACAGGCTCATTGTCGGATGAGCTGTCACAATCACGGTGTGGAGCAAGCACAGCATCCAGACAGCCCTGACGAAGTCGGGCTATACGCCGAACTCGCCACCCGGTTGAAGGAGGCGCATGCACGGGTGCGTAAGCTCGACATACCGGACGGCGCGAAAGTGGCGCTGGTACGCCGCCTCCTGGTCGTCACCGATGCCGCAAAGCACGATCTGGCGGACGCCGCACGGCGTCTGACCAAGCTCATGGAGGAGCTCGACGAGGATGCCGCGGGAGCCGCGGACACCGCCGAGATCTGTAATCCGTTGCGACACAAGGGTGATTCGTCCGTTCGGTAATTGCTTCAGCACAATTGGGCGCTTAGCGTGCCCAATGCCGGACTATCTGATACGGCATCGGTTTTCGAAGGGGAAGACGTGAACAAGGCTCAGCTTGTCGAGGCGGTCCAGGACCGACTGGGTGGCCGTGCGGCCGCCGCAGACGCGGTGGACGCCGTCCTCGACGCCATCATCCGCGCGGTCGCGGGCGGAGACCGCGTGTCCATCACGGGGTTCGGCTCGTTCGAGAAGGTCGAGCGCGCCGCCCGCTACGCACGCAACCCGCAGACCGGTGAGCGCGTCCGGGTCAAGAAGACCGCGATCCCGCGCTTCCGTCCCGGCCAGGGCTTCAAGGACCTGACCTCGGGCACCAAGAAGATGCCGAAGTCGGGCAGCGCGGCCGCCAAGGCCAGCCCGACCCCGCGTCCCAGCAGCGCCAAGCCGGCCCGCAAGACCGCGGCGAAGGCCACCACCCGCGCGGCTGCCGCGAAGAAGACGACGGCTGCCGCCGCGAAGCCGGCCGCGACCCGCAAGACGGCTGCTGCCGCCAAGCCGGCCGCGACCCGCAAGACGGCCGCCGCGAAGAAGGCGACGCCGGCGAAGAAGGCCACGGCCACCGCCAAGAAGGTCGCGGCGAAGCCCGCCGCCAAGAAGACCGTGGCGAAGAAGACCACGGCCAAGAAGACGGCGACCAAGCGCGCCGCCAAGTAACACCACCGCGCCAAAGCCGACGCGGATCCCGACCCGAGGTCCTGCAGCACCGGGATCCCCATCGGTCCCCGGCGACGGTCCGAAGCACGGACCGGACCCGAGCCGGAACTGCGGCAAAGCGCGACGGGCCGGACCCTCCCCGAGGGTCCGGCCCGTCGCGCGTTCCGGCCCGGGAGGGGGAGAACTCCCGCTTCAGGCCTGCGGGAAGCCGAGGGCACGCCGCCGCCCGCCACGCCCGCCACAG
Organism: Yinghuangia soli; assembly: GCF_021502675.1. Lineage (GTDB taxonomy): Bacteria > Actinomycetota > Actinomycetes > Streptomycetales > Streptomycetaceae > Yinghuangia > Yinghuangia soli. The sequence continues at coordinate 165,988 of NZ_JAKFHA010000007.1, read as the reverse complement.
GGGCCGCGGCGGCCGCGGCAGGCGGTTCCGGCCCACCCGGGGCGACCGCGAGACCCCGACCGGGACCCGGTGGCCCGCAGTGCGGCTCGTCGCTCGACCGGCCCGCGGATCCGGTCCGGTACCGAGGGGTTCACCGATCGACGGCTTACTCCGGTTGCGCCACATGGGTGTTCGTGGGCCCCGGCAGGAGTGAAGCTTGCGCTCCGCGGAGACACGGTGCGGGACCCGCGCGTTCGCGGCCCGGCCGGGCCGCGCACCGGTCCGGGAGCCGATTTCCCGGTCTGGAGCGGCCGTACGAGCCCCGGTGCGGGCGGATATGGTCTGCTGGCGCACATGCGGTGCCGCACAGGGCCGTGCGGGGCCGCCAGGCCCCTCAGGCGCGTTGCGGCCGTACGGGTGCTCTTTCGTACGGCGCAGGGCCCGCGCAGTCGGAATGAACCCTGCGCGGGGGCAAGGGAACTGGCGTCGGAACCCGCCGGTTTCCCGTATCTGCACCGGAGTTCGCCCTGCGCGGCGCCGATCCACCGGCCTAGGCGGCGACTTCGGTTGTCCACGCGCTGATTTTCCCCGTGCCAGGGCCTGTTCGGTCCCGGTGCCGCCGAGCAGGCTTAGGCCGTACGGGTGTTCACACGAACGGGTCGGAGAGTGTGGCGATGGTCAGGAAGACCGCGGCCCGTTCCGGTCCTTCGCCCTCGACCTTGAGGCGTACGCGTTGGCCCGGACGCAGCAGCCGCAGCCCCGACGCGTCGAACGCCGAAGCGGGATAGGCCAGCGCGGTGCCGTCGTCGAGCAGCACGGTGCCGGAGCGCGTCGCGGCGTCGAAAGTGTGCACGGTTCCCTGCATGCCCCGAGCGTAGCCGCCGCAGGCTGCAGACCCGCCCCGCAGCGCCCCCGCAGCGCCCCCGCAGCGTCCTCGGCCCGCGGCGGCCGCCGGCGCTCAGCAGCCTGCGGTCAGCAGCGGCAGGACCGCCCAGGTGCGCGGACCCACGCCCAGTTCGACCGCCCGGGCCAGGTCCGCACCAGTGTCCACGTCGCGGCGTACCGAGTCGACGTCGGCCGGCCCGAGTTCATACGCCCCCGAAGCGCGGTGCCGGGCGCGCGAGGCGCCCCCGAAGCCCGGGGCCAGCGCGATGCCCGGCGCGGCGGCCAGGAGGGTCGTGCCGATGCCCGCCGCATCGGCGAGGAACGCCCGGCGGTGGGCGCCCGCTTCGGCCAGCACCCGGTCCAACTCCTCGGGGCGCAGGGCCGGCAGGTCGGCGGACAGCGCGGCGATCCCGGCACCGGGGCGGCGCCGCGCGGCATGCACCGCGCCGTGCTCCAGCGCCCGGTTGAGGCCGCCGCCCACATCGCCGACGGTCTCCGCACCCGCGGCCCGCACCGCGGCGCGGACCGCCGCATCGTCGGTGACCACGAGCACGCCGTCCACCCGGGAGCAGGCGAGCGCCGCGCTCACGGTGTCGACCGCGAAGGCGAGCGCGAGCTCTCCGCGGTGCTCGCCGGTGGCCGGCGCCAGCCGGCTCTTCGCCAGCGGCAGCGGCTTCACCGGGACGACCAGCTGCCAGCGGCGCGCTGCGGGCGGGACGACGGGAAGTCCGGGCCGGGCCGCGAGGCCGGGGATCACACGGGGTTCCCGCATTGCCGTTCCCTGCCCTTTCCGCGCTCCGGCGGCGCCTGCCCGGGGCCGCCCACCGGCAGTGATCCGGAGTGCGCCGGTCCGGTGGACGAGCGCCTTTCTCGACATTGCGACGATTCACACGGGAAACTACGGAGGTCGACCGGGGCCCGGGGGTATCGCCCGGGTGAGATCACACCATGGTGTTCCCTTGTACATAATCGGCATCCGCTCAGCCCGGGCGCCGATTGTGTGAGCAGGGACACGGCGCAACACGACTCAGGAGGCTCGCTACTGATGGCCCGCAGAAGGATCGGCTTCTGGTACCGCGTCGTGGTCGTGGTGGTCAAACCCCTTCTCCTGCTGTTCACGAAGCGGGAATGGCGCGGCATGGAGCACATCCCGGCCGAGGGCGGTTTCGTCACCGCGGTCAACCACATCAGTTACGTCGATCCTCTGACGTACGCGCATTTCCAGTACGACTCGGGCCGTGAGGCGCACTTCCTGGCCAAGTCCTCGCTGTTCAAGATCCCCGTCGTCGGGCGCATCATCAAGGGCGCCGGCCAGATCCCCGTGTACCGCGACTCCGCGGACGCCGCGCTGGCCTTCAGGGCGGCCGTGGAGGCGGTGGAACGCGGCGACTGCGTGGCGGTCTACCCCGAGGGCACGATCACCCGCGACAAGGCCATGTGGCCGATGCCGGGCAAGACCGGCGCGGCGCGCATCGCGCTCAGCACCGGCGCCCCGGTCATCCCGGTCGCGCAGTGGGGCGCGCAGGACATCCTCCCGCCGTACGGCAAGCGCCCGAAGCTGCTGCCCCGCAAGAAGATCAAGGTGCTCGCCGGACCGCCGGTCGACCTCGACGAGTTCCGCGGCCGCGAGATGACCGCCGAGGTCCTGCGCGGCGCCACCGACCGCATCATGGACGCGGTCACCGAACTCCTCGTCAAGCTGCGCGACGAGCCCGCGCCGCCGCGCGAGCAGCGCCGCAAGGGCAAGGCCGCGGCTGCGAACGGCACCGAGAACGGCACCGAAGGCACCACCGGCGGCAGCGCCGCGGCGGACGGCGGCAAGCCCGTCGAGGACGGCGCCGCATGACGCGCTGCGCGGTGTTCGGCACCGGCTCGTGGGGGACCGCGTTCGCGATGGTGCTGGCCGATGCCGGCTCCGAGGTCACGTTGTGGGGCCGCCGCCCCGAACTCGTCGAGGCGATCGACGCCCGGCACGAGAACCCCGACTACTTCCCCGGCGTACGCCTGCCGGACTCGATCTCGGCGACCACCGACCCGGCCAAGGCCGCCGAGGGCGCCGACTTCGTGGTGCTCGCGGTGCCGTCCCAGACGCTGCGCGCCAACCTCACCGCCTGGGCCCCGCTGCTGCCGCCCGACGCCGTCCTGGTCAGCCTCATGAAGGGCATCGAACTGGGCAGCGCCAAGCGGATGAGCGAGGTCATCGGCGAGGTCGCCGGCCTCGGCGCGGACCGCGTCGCGGTGGTCAGCGGCCCCAACCTGGCCCGCGAGATCGCCGCCCGGCTGCCCGCCGCCAGCGTGGTCGCGTGCGCCGACGAGGACGTCGCGCGGCGGCTCCAGGCCGCCTGCATGGCGCCGTACTTCCGCCCGTACACCAACACCGACGTGGTCGGCTGCGAGTTGGGCGGCACCGTCAAGAACGTGATCGGACTGGCCGCGGGCGTCGCGGACGGCATGGAACTCGGCGACAACGCCAAGGCCTCGCTCATCACCCGCGGCCTGGCCGAGACTTCCCGGCTGGGCGCCGCGATGGGCGCCGACCTGCACACGTTCGCCGGCCTCGCCGGGCTCGGCGACCTGGTCGCGACCTGCACGTCGACGCTGTCCCGCAACCACACCTTCGGGGTCAACCTCGGCCGCGGCATGACGATGGCCGAGGCCACCGCGGCGGTGCGGCAGACCACCGAGGGCGTGAAGTCCTGCGTGGCCGTGCAGGATCTGGCCCGGCGGCACGGCGTCGAGATGCCGATCGTCGACACCGTGGTGTCGATCGTGCAGGACGGGAAGTCGCCGTACCTGTGCATGAAGGAGCTCATGTCGCGCTCCGCCAAGCCCGAGCGGTACGACGTCGACGGCTGACCCGCGGCCCGCATCCCCGCGATCGAACACGTGTGGCTATAGGGTTTTCGACACCATGGAAGACGCAGACGACGCAATGAACGACGTGAACCACATCCCTGCCGCTCCCGCGGCCCCCGACACGCGGCCCCGCGTCGCGGTGGTCTTCGGCGGGCGCAGCTCGGAGCACGCGATCTCCTGTGTCACCGCGGGCAGCGTGCTGGCCGCGATCGACCGCGCCAAGTACGACGTGCTGCCCCTCGGCATCACCCAGGACGGCCGCTGGGCCCTGGTCGCGGACGCCGCCGAGCGCCTCGCGATCGGCCCGTCCGGCGACCTGCCCGACGTCGAGGGCATCGCCGAGCCGGGCGGCTCGGTGGTGCTGGCCGCCGACCCGACGCAGCGCGAGATCACCGTCGTGGCGCAGGGCGAGGTGGCCAAGCTGCTCGGCGAGGTCGACGTCGTCTTCCCGCTGCTGCACGGCCCGTACGGCGAGGACGGCACCATCCAGGGGCTCCTCGAACTGGCCGGCGTGCCCTACGTGGGATCCGGCGTGCTGGCCAGCGCGGTCAGCATGGACAAGGAGTACATGAAGCGGGTCTTCGAGGGCTTCGGCCTTCCGGTGGGCCCGTACGTGACGATCCGGCCGCGCGACTGGGAGCGCGACCCGCAGACCTCGCGCGACGCCGTCGCGGCGCTCGGCTTCCCGGTGTTCGTCAAGCCCGCCCGGGCCGGTTCGAGCATGGGCATCACCAAGGTGCACCGCATCGAGGACCTCGACGCGGCGGTCGAGGAAGCCCGCACGCACGACCCCAAGGTCATCGTCGAGGGCATGCTGCGCGGCCGCGAGATCGAGTGCGGCGTGCTGGAGTTCGAGGACGGCCCGCGGGCCAGCCTGCCCGCCGAGATCCGGGTCGGCGGCGGCCACGAGTTCTACGACTTCGCCGCGAAGTACCTGCCGGACAACGGCACCGAGCTCGACGTGCCGGCCAAGCTGACCGGCGCCGAGACCGGCGAGGCGCAGCGCCTCGCGGTGGCCGCCTTCGAGGCGCTGTCCTGCGAAGGCCTGGCCCGGGTGGACTTCTTCCTGCTCGAGGACGGCTCGTACGTCATCAACGAGGTCAACACGATGCCGGGCTTCACGCCGGTCTCGATGTACCCGCAGATGTGGAAGGCCACCGGGGTCGACTACCCCGCACTGGTCGACCGCCTCGTGCAGGCCGCGCTCGGCCGTACCAACAGCCTGCTGCGCTGAGGCTTTTCGCCCCCCGGCCCGGTGCGGGCCGGGGGTCAGCCCTCGCCCATGGTGGCCGGCACGGTGCGCTTGAGCGGCTCCGCGAACGCGGTCAGCACGCCGGGCGCCTGGTTGAACGACGCGGGGACCGTCACCTCGACGTTGACCTCGCGGTGCAGCGTGGTGAACCGGACGCCCTTGCCCTCGCCGAGGAACGTGAAGGTCCAGTCGACGCCGTTCACCCCGGCGGTGTTCTGCGCGGGATCGTAGTTCGGGTCGTCCGGCCGCAGCGAGACCGGCTTGGGCACCCCGCAGCGCAGCACCACGGCCGGGTCGCCCCACGCCGCGGTCAGGTCGGAGGCGGGCACCGTCTTGCGGGACTTGTTGCCCAGCACGTCGGACGGCAGCTGCCGGTCCAGTTCGCGGCACATCGCCTCGATCTTCCCGCGGACCTCCTCGGGCGGCTGCGGCAGCTTGACCCGGGCCGGGTCGTCGCCGTCCAGGGCCGCCACCAGGGTCAGCAGCAGACCGCCCGCGACCACCGCGGCCGGCAGGCCGTAGCGCAGCAGGCGGGACTTGCGCGGGGCGCCCGGGCCGGGCGCCGCCGCCTCGGCGGGCGCGGCCGCGCGCACCGGACCGGAGGCGGGGGAATCGGAGTCGGTCACGGACCGATCCTAGGGACCGGGGGAGCCGGCCCGGGCATCGGGGCGGGGCGCGGCGAGCGCTCCGGACGCGTCAGGCGAGGTGCACCACCGGGCAGGTGAGGGTCCGCGTGATGCCTTCGACGCGCTGGACCTGGGCGACCACGAGACGGCCCAGTTCGTCGACGTCGGCGGCCTCGGCGCGCACGATCACGTCGTACGGCCCGGTCACGTCCTCGGCTGCGGTGATGCCGGGCAGTTCCGCGATCGCCCGGGCCACTGCCTCTGCCCGACCGACCTCGGTCTGGATCAGGATGTATGCCTGTACCACCAGGGCCTCCCGGCACGCCAGGATCGAGGGGACCTTCCGGAGCCGCCACCGTACCGTGCGCGCACGGACGCGGCGGATGCAACCATTGTCGACCGCGCGACCGCGCACGACCACATGGCTGCCGCGCCCGCATCATCCTGACAACATGCATGACCGGAACATGACCGGTATTCGCCGGAAACTGGACACGGTCGGCAGATCCGGCACATTCGACAGTTTCGACGGACTCGACAGTCCCGACGGATTCGACAGAACAGGGGCGCACCGCATGAGTGGGACGCTGGGGGATCTCGGCGAGTTCGGACTCATCGGCGCGCTCACCGAACGCGTGCCGGTCGGCCCGCACGTGCCGCTCGGTCCCGGCGACGACGCGGCCGTGGTCGCGGCGCCCGACGGCCGCGTGGTGGCCACCACCGACCTGCTGGTCGAAGGCCGGCACTTCCGCCGCGACTGGTCCACCGCGTACGACGTGGGCCGCAAGGCGGCCGCCCAGAACCTCGCCGACGTCGCCGCGATGGGCGCCCGCCCCACGGCGCTCCTGATCGGCCTCGTGGGCCCCGCGGAGCTCCCGGTGGCCTGGGCGCTCGAACTGTACGACGGGCTGCGCGACGAGTGCGCCGTGGTGGACGCCGGGGTCGCGGGCGGCGACGTGGTGCGCGGCAGCGCGATCATGATCTCCATCACCGCACTCGGCGACCTCGAAGGCCGCCCCCCGGTCACCCGCTCCGGCGCGCGGCCCGGCGACGTCGTGGCGGTGGCCGGCTGGCTCGGCTGGTCCGCGGCCGGGCTCGCGATCCTCAGCCACGGGCACCGCAACCCGCGCGCGTTCGTCGAGGCGCACCGGCGCCCCGAGCCCCCGTATGCCGCGGGTCCGGCGGCCGCCAAGCTGGGCGCCACCGCGATGCTCGACGTCAGCGACGGCCTGATCAGCGACCTCGGCCACCTGGCCCGGGCCTCCGGAGTCCGCGTCGAGCTGTCCGGCGAGCTGTTCGACATCCCCGCGCAGATGCGCGACGTCGGGCGCGCCCTCGGCGCCGACCCCCTGCAGTGGGTGCTCACCGGCGGCGAGGACCACGCGCTGGTCGCGACCTTCCCGGCCGGCACGCCGCTGACCGCGCGCTGGCGCGTGGTCGGGCGGGTGACGGAGGGGCGCGGGGTGACCGTGGACGGCGAGGAATGGTCCGGCACGGGCGGCTGGGACCACTTCGGCTGATCCGGACGGGTGGCTGCCGGGGCGGGGCCGCGATGCCGTACGAGCCGGTCGATAAGCTGACAAGCATGGTGCAGACTCCCGCCCGCGTGCTCACGATCGCCGGCTCCGACTCCGGCGGCGGCGCCGGCATCCAGGCCGACCTGAAGACGATGCTCGCGCTCGGCGTGCACGGCATGAGCGTCGTGGCGGCCGTCACCGCGCAGAACTCGCTCGGCGTGCAGGGCTACTGGGAGCTGCCCGCGGACGCGGTCCGCGCGCAGTTCCGCAGCGTCGTCGACGACATCGGCGTGCAGGCGGTCAAGACCGGCATGCTGGCCTCGCCGGTGCTCGTCGAGACGGTCGCCGAACTCCTGGCCGCGCTGCCGCAGCCGGTGGTCGTCGACCCGGTCTCGGTGTCCAAGCACGGCGACCCGCTGCTGGCCGAGGAGGCCCTCGACGCAGTGCGCGGCAAGCTCCTGCCGGCCGCGACCGTGGTGACCCCCAACCTCTACGAGGTCCAGCAGCTCACCGGGCTCGAGGTCCGCGAAGAGGCCGACATGCGCAAGGCCGCCGACGCCATGCTCGCGTTCGGCCCGGAGTGGGTGCTGGTCAAGGGCGGCCACCTCGCCGGCGAGGCCGCCGACCTGCTCTTCGACGGCTCGCGCGAGTACTGGTTCCGCAGCGAGCGGTACGACAACCGGCACACCCACGGCACCGGCTGCACGCTGGCCAGCGCGATCGCGTCGTACCTGGCCCTGGGCCGGGACGTGCCGCGCGCGGTGGGCCTGGCCAAGGAGTACGTCACCGGCGCGATCCGCGAGGGCTTCCCGCTCGGCGCCGGGATCGGCCCGGTCGACCACGGGGGGCAGTCCGGGGTCTCACCCCCCCCCTACTGCCGAATTGGCCGTGGGCCCCTGCAGTGCAGGGGCCATCGCCATATTCACGCCGGGTACGGAACCTGCACGGCGACATTCGCAACGCCGGCGACGTCCGTCCAGGAACGCCGAACAGCCGGGCCGCCTTTCGGTGGCCCGGCTGTTCGATCAAGCTCAGGTCAGCGGGTAACCTTGCCCGCCTTGATGCACGAGGTGCAAGCGTTCAGGCGCTTCGGCGTGCCGCCCTGCACCGTGCGAACCGTCTGGATGTTCGGGTTCCAGCGACGGCGGGTGCGGCGGTGCGAGTGCGAGATGTTGTTGCCGAAACCCGGCCCCTTGCCGCAGACGTCGCAGTTGGCAGCCACGGGAGACACTCCAAAGACGATAAGGATTTGCGCGTACGTTCACGTGCCGGCAGGTGCCAGGCAACCGAGGAAGAGTAACCGACGAGCAGGGCCGGATGCCAATCCGCGATGCGAACGCATCCCTGGCAGCCTGAAGTCCGACAGTCGACCCGACCAAAACGACGGCAGGCGGCTGAACTCGTCACGCTTCACCATCAGAGTAGCGCATGGGTACGCACGTCCTCCGGGGCCCCGGTCCGGATACGCTGCCTGCACGATGCGCAGGGCGGCAGCGCCCTTACGGAGAACGGCGAGGTGGGGCGTTGCTGGGTGAGCTGGACGCTCCGGCGGTCCGCCGCTGGTGCCGGGCCGGGCTACAGCAGATGGGGCGCGCCCGCGAGGAGATCGACGCCCTCAACGTGTACCCGGTCCCCGACGGCGACACCGGCACCAACCTCTTCCTCACCCTCGAAGCCGGCACCGCCGAGATCGAGGCGCTGTTCGGGCGCGAGAACACCGCCGAGGGCCCCGGCCTGCCGGAGACCATCCGCGCCCTCGCGCACGGCGCGCTCATGGGCGCCCGCGGCAATTCCGGGGTGATCCTCAGCCAGCTGCTGCGCGGCATGGCCGACCAGATCGAGGCCGAGTACCAGGAAGCGGTTGCCGAGGGCGTCGAGCGTGCCGGCGGCCCGGTCCTGCGCCGCGCGCTGCGCCGGGCCGCGGACGGCGCGTACGAAGCCGTCTCCCGGCCCGTCGAAGGCACCATGCTCACCGTCGCCCGGGCCGCCGCGGTCGGCACCGAAGAGGCCGGCGACGACCTGACCGCGGTCGTGCGGGCCGCGGCCGCCGCCGCCCGCGAGGCGCTTGCGCGCACCCCCGAGCAGCTGGACGTCCTGCGCCGGGCCGGCGTGGTCGACGCCGGCGGCCGCGGGCTGTGCGTGCTCTACGACGCGCTCGTCTCCGTCGTCACCGGCGAACGCCCCGCGTCCGCACCGCGCACGCATGTCCCCGTCCCGCTGCGCTTCGTCCCGGACACCGTGCCGGACGACGAGCCGCAGGCCCCCGCGTTCGAGGTCATCTACCTCCTCGACGCCCCCGACGAGGCGATCCCGCCGCTGCGCGACCGGCTCGACGTCCTCGGCGACTCGCTCGTGGTGGTCGGCGGCGAAGGCCTGTGGAACGTCCACGTGCACGTCGACGACGCCGGCGCCGCGGTCGAGGCCGGCGTCGAGGCCGGGCGCCCGCACCGCATCCGCATCACCCACCTCGCGGTCGCGGACGCCGTGCACCGCGAGCCGCCCGCGACCGGCCGCGCGATCGTCGCGGTCGTCCAAGGCGACGGCCTGGCCGCACTGTTCACCGAGGCGGGCGCGCACATCATCGAGGCCGGGCCGGGCCGCGCCCCGTCCACCGGCGCCCTGGTCGAGGCGATCCGGGCCACCGGCGCCCGCGAGGTCGTCCTGCTGCCGAACGACGCGGACGGCCACGCGGTCGCCGCGGTCGCCGCCGAGCAGGCCCACGCCTTCGGCCTCCGGGTCCAGGTCGTCCCGACCAAGGCCGCGGTCCAGGGCATCGCGGCACTGGCCGTGCACGAACCCGGCCGCCGCTTCGACCAGGACGTGGTCGGCATGACCTCGGCGGCCGGTGCGACCCGCTACGGCGCGCTGACCACCGCCACTCGCGAGGCGTGGACGATGGCCGGCGTCTGCCAGGCCGGCGACGTGCTCGGCATCATCGACGGCGACATCGCGGTCATCGGCCAGGACCTCGCCGAGACCGGCAAGACCGTCCTGGACCGCATGCTCGCGGGCGGCGGCGAACTCGTCACCCTGGTCACCGGCGCCCAGCTCGACCAGACCGTCGCGGATTCCCTGGTCGGCGCGATGCGCGTGGGCCGCCCCGAGGTCGACGCGGTCGTCTACACCGGCGGCCAGTCCCTCTACCCGCTCCTCATCGGCGTCGAATAGCTCCCCCGGCAGCCCTCCCGGCCCGAATGCGCCGCACTGTCCGCCCCGCCCGGTAGCGTCGGCGGTATCTCCGTCGCCGGCCAGTCAGGGAGAACGTCCGCGCCATGTCCCGCCTCGATGAACCGCTGGCCAAACTGGTCGGGGACCGGACCGCGAAGGTGCTGGCCAAGTCCCTCTCCCTCGACACCGTCGGGGACTTGCTGCGGCACTACCCGCGCCGGTACGCGGAGCGCGGCCGCCTCACCGACCTCACGCGCCTCGAAGTCGACGAGCACATCACCGTCATGGCCGAGATCGCCAAGGTCACCGCCCGGCAGTTCCGCAACCGCCGCGGCAACCTCCTCGAAGTCGTCATCACCGACGGCCGCGGCAACCTCAAACTGACCTTCTTCAACCAGGCCTGGCGCGAACGCGAACTGCGCCCCGGTATGCGCGGCCTCTTCGCCGGCAAGGTCGCCCGCTTCCGCGACGAGTTCCAACTCAACCAGCCCGACTACCAGTTGATGGACCAGGATGACGAGGACGGCGACGGCGTCGCCAAGCTGTTCGCGGGCGCCCTCATCCCGGTCTACCCGGCCGCCGCCGCGATGCCGTCCTGGAAGCTCGCCCAGTGCGCCCAAGTCGCCCTCGACACCCTCGGCGAAGTGGGCGACCCCCTCCCCCCGGAGCTCCTCGAAAAACGCGGCATGCCAGGCCTGCGCCAGGCCCTGCAGTGGATCCACCGGCCGTCCTCCTGGGGCGAGGTCACCGCCGCCAAGGACCGCCTCAAATGGGACGAGGCCTTCGTCCTCCAGGTCGCCCTCGCCCAGCGCCGCCGCGCCGCCGAATCCCAGACCGCCGTCCCCCGCCGTGCCTCCGACGACGGCCTCCTCACCGCCTTCGACGCCCGCCTCCCCTTCACCCTCACCGAAGGCCAGGTCAAGGTAGGCGCCGAAATCGCCGAAGACCTCGCCGCCGACCACCCCATGCACCGCCTCCTCCAAGGCGAGGTCGGATCGGGCAAGACGATGATCGCCTTGCGGGCGATGTTGACGGTGGTGGATGCCGGGGGGCAGGCGGCGATGTTGGCGCCTACTGAGGTGCTTGCCCAGCAGCATCATCGGTCGATTGTGGAGATGCTCGGGCCGCTGGCGGAGGGGCCGGGGATGTTGGGCGGGTCCGAGGTGGGGACCAAGGTGACGCTGCTGACCGGGTCGATGGGGGTGCCGGCGCGGCGGGCTGCGCTGCTGGACCTGGTGACCGGCGAGGCCGGGATCGTCATCGGGACGCATGCGCTGATCGAGGACAAGGTGAAGTTCCACGACCTCGGGCTGGTCGTGGTGGACGAGCAGCACCGGTTCGGGGTGGAGCAGCGGGACGCGCTGCGCGGGAAGGCCGAGCGGCCGCCGCACCTGCTGGTCATGACCGCGACGCCGATCCCGCGGACCGTGGCGATGACGGTGTTCGGCGACCTGGAGACCTCGGTGCTGGACCAACTGCCGTCCGGACGCTCGCCGATCGCGACGCATGTGGTGCCCGCGCGGGAGAAGCCGAACTTCCTGGACCGGGCCTGGGAGCGGCTGCGCGAGGAGGTCGGCAAGGGCCACCAGGCCTATGTGGTGTGCCCGCGGATCGGGGACGAAGAGGACGATCCGAAGAAGAAAAAGGGGAAGGGCAAGGCGAAGAAGGCGGCGGACGATGCCGATCTGCCGCCGGAGGCGTACTTGGACGACCCGGACGACATGGGGGCGGACGCAGAAGGCGGCGGCGAGGAGAAGCGGCCGCCGCTGGCGGTGCTCGACGTCGCCGCGGGGCTGCAGGCCGGGCCCCTCAAGGGGCTGCGCATCGGCATTCTGCACGGCCGCATGGCGCCGGACGCCAAGGACGACATCATGCGCCGCTTCGGAGCGGGCGAGGTGGACGTCCTCGTGGCGACCACGGTCATCGAGGTCGGCGTCAACGTCCCGAACGCCACGGTCATGGTGATCATGGACGCCGAGCGGTTCGGCGTCTCGCAGCTGCACCAGCTGCGCGGCCGCGTCGGCCGCGGCAGCGCGCCCGGGCTGTGCCTGCTGGTCAGCGACATGCCCGCGGCGACGTCGGCGCGCGAGCGGCTGGACGCGGTCGCGGCCACGCTCGACGGCTTCGAGCTGTCCCGCATCGACCTCGAACAGCGCCGCGAAGGCGACGTGCTGGGCGATGCGCAGTCCGGCAGCCGCTCGTCGCTGCGCATGCTCGCGGTGGTCCGGGACGAGGACGTCATCGTGGCGGCCCGCGACGAGGCCGCCGAGATCGTGGCCCGCGACCCGGAGTTGGCCGCGCACCCCGAGCTGCGCAGTGCGCTGGCGAGCCTCCTGGACGAGGACCGTGCGGAGTACCTCGACAAGGGCTGACCGGCCCGCGGCAAGTAGCGTGGTCCCCATGAACGCACAGCCGACGCCCGGCCCCGGGGCCCGCCGATGACGCGCGTGATCGGCGGGGCGGCCGGCGGCCGCCGCCTTTCCGTCCCGCCCGGCGAGGGCACCCGGCCGACCTCGGACCGGGCCCGCGAAGGGCTGTTCTCGACCCTGGTGTCGCTGCGCCGCAGCCTGCACGGCGCGCGCGTGCTCGACCTGTTCGCCGGATCCGGCGCGGTCGGCCTGGAGGCCCTGTCGCGCGGCGCCGCGCACGCCCTGCTGGTCGAGGCGGACGCGGGCGCGGTGAAGGTCGTGCGGGCGAACGTGGCGGCGCTTGCGCTGCCCGGTGCCGAGGTGCGCGCCGCGCGCGCCGAGCGGCTGGCCGCCGAACCGGCCCCGCCCGAGCCGTACGACGTGGTCTTCCTCGACCCGCCGTACGTCCTGCCGGATGCCGACGTCGCCGCGCTGCTGACCGCGCTCCGGGAGAACGGCTGGCTGACCGCGGACGCACTCGTCACCGCCGAGCGGGCCACCCGCGGCGGCGTGTTCGCCTGGCCGCCCGGATTCGAGGAGATCAGGTCCCGTAAATACGGCGAGGCGACCCTCTGGTACGGTCGCGCCGCGCGCTCATGACGTGGCTCGGCACGAGCCCAGAGGGAGCCTCAAGTACCCGCGATCGAGGGGAAGAACCCGTGCGTCGAGTCGTCTGCCCCGGGTCGTTCGACCCGGTCACCAACGGGCATCTGGACATCATCGGCCGGGCGTCCACCCTGTATGACGAGGTGTACGTCGCGATCGGCTTCAACCGCACCAAGCGGTCCGGCCTGTTCGACGTCGACGAGCGCGTCGAGATGATCGAGGAAGTCACCGCGCACTACGGCAACGTCAAGGTCGAGGCCTTCGAAGGCCTGCTGGTCGACTTCTGCCGGCGCCGCGACATCCCGGCCATCATCAAGGGCCTTCGTGCGGTCACCGACTTCGACTACGAGCTCCAGATGGCCCAGATGAACTACGGTCTGACCGAGGTCGAGACTCTGTTCGTGGCCACGAACCCGCTTTACAGCTTCCTCTCGTCGAGCCTCATCAAGGAGGTCGCGACGTACGGCGGCGATGTGTCCGGACTGGTCCCGCCGACCGTGCTGCGCCGTCTCACCGAACGGTTGGCCGACAAGTAGCGCGGTTTCTGCTCGTACGCTGTGGTGTCGGCCCCGGCATCTGGAGAGAGAGCAACGCCCGTGGACGTATCGCCCAAACTCGACGAGCTGATCGCTCTGGTCGAAAGCGCCCGCTCGATGCCGATGTCGGCCTCCTGCGTGGTGAACCGGGCCGAGGTCGTCGCCCGCCTGGAAGAGGTCAAGAACCTCCTGCCCGAGGAGATGAACGAGGCGCGGCGCATCATCGGCGACCGCGACGCGGTCCTCGAGGAGAGCCGCCGCGAGGCCGAGCGCGTGGTCTCCGGGGCGCGCGAGGAGCGCGGTGCGCTCATCGCCGACACGGACGTGGCCCGCGAGGCGTACGCGGAGGCCGAGCGCATCCTGACCGGGGCACGCCTGGAGGCGGAGCGCATCCGCGGCGAGGCCGACGACTACGTCGACCAGAAGCTCGCCAACTTCGAGGTCGTCCTCACCAAGACCCTGTCCGCGGTCGGCCGCGGCCGCGACAAGATGCGCGGCCGCAAGGCGATCGACGACCTGGGCGAGTACCTCAAGGCGCAGGACGAGGCCGGGGGCACCGGCCAGCACCAGGTCGGCAGCCTGCAGGCCCGGCTGGACGCCGAGGAGGGCGACGCGCCCTTCCTGGGCCAGGCCGCTGCGGTCCCGGCCCAGCAGGGCTACCCCGAGCAGCCCGGATACGCGCCCGCCGCGCAGCAGGTGCCGCAGCCGCAGCAGGGCTACTACGACAACGGCTACGGCCAGCCGCAGCAGCCGGTCTACGACCAGGGCGGCTACGAGTCCGGCGGCTACGAGATCCCGCAGTACCAGCAGCAGGCCCCGTACGGCCAGCCCGGGCAGCCCGGTCAGCACACCCAGGGCGGCGTGCCGCAGCAGGGTGGACACGTGCAGCAGCGGTACGATGCGGCGCTCGACGAGACGAGCTTCTTCGACACCAGCCTGATCGACGTCCGGCAGTTCAATCCGGACGGCCGCCAAGGCGGCTGACAAGCTCCGCGACATCCGGCCTGACCTGCACGTTCCTCGGAGACGAGGACGGGCGGGGCCGGGCGGTCCGGGGCCGTTTGGGGCCCCGGGCCGTAGTTGCGATAGTCTTGTGGACCGGCCCTGCTCGGGATGCCAGAAACACAGGCGACCCCGGGGCCGACAATTATGACCGCCGCACCTCCTTCGTTCCCGGGGGAGGTGGCACCGCATGAGGTAGGACGCTCTGGACCGCTTGGACCCCCGCAACCCGCTCGTCGTGGACACACGCGAGCTGGGCCGTCGGCCTGGGTCCATGCGCAAGGCGTCCCTCGACGTGCCGGCCCCGGCGGACATGAAGATCGAGGTGATCGGCGTCCCCGAAGGTGCGCCGCTCGAGCTGGACCTCCGGCTCGAAGCGGTCATGGAAGGGGTGTTGGTCTCCGGCGTCGCCGAAGTGCCGCTGGCCGGTGAGTGCGCACGGTGTCTGGAGCCGCTCGAGCGAGAGCTCACGGTGGAGTTCCAGGAGCTGTACGTCTACCCGGACAGCGAAGCGGAGGAAGACGACGCTCCCCGGCTCGTGGGCGACTTGTTCGACCTGGAGCCGGTGCTGCGCGACGCGGTGGTGCTCGCACTTCCGCTCGCGCCGGTGTGCCGTGAGGACTGCGGCGGGTTGTGCCTCCAGTGCGGGGTCCTGCTCGACGAACATCCGGGGCATTCCCACGACAGCGCCGACCCCCGGTGGGCGGCCTTGCAGGGCATCTTCGGCGGATCGACTGCCGAAGCCGACGACAACGGCGCCAGTGGCGCCGATGAGAACCAGGAGAAGTAGCCGTGGCTGTTCCGAAGCGGAAGATGTCGCGCAGCAACACCCGCCACCGCCGCAGCAACTGGAAGGCCGTCGCGCCCAACCTGGTGACCTGCGACAGCTGCCGTCAGCCCAAGCTGGCCCACATCGCCTGCCCGACCTGCGGCACCTACAACCGCCGCCAGGTCCTCGAGGTCTGAACCCCGGGTAGGTCGTCCCGGTGACGGACTCGCTTGCGAAGTACACGGATCTGGAAGAGCGGCTCGGCTGGACGGTCGACGCCGCTCTTCTGGAGCGTGCACTCACACATCGTTCGTACGCGTACGAACACGGTGGCCTGCCGACCAACGAACGCCTCGAATTCCTCGGGGACTCGGTGCTCGGCCTCGTGGTCACCGACACTCTCTACCGCGCGCACCCCGAGCTGCCCGAAGGGCAGCTCGCCAAGCTGCGTGCCGCGGTGGTCAATTCGCGCGCCCTCGCGGGCGTCGGCCGCAAGCTCGACCTGGGCCGGTTCATCCGGCTGGGCCGCGGCGAGCAGGGCACCGGCGGGCGCGACAAGTCGTCGATCCTCGCGGACACCCTCGAGGCGATCATCGGCGCGGTCTACCTCGACCAGGGCCTGGACGCCGCCTCCGAGCTGGTGCACCGCCTGTTCGACCCGCTGATCGAGGCGTCCGCCGGACTCGGCGCGGGCCTGGACTGGAAGACCAGCCTCCAGGAGCTGACCGCCGCGACCGGCATCGGCGTGCCCGAATACGTGGTCTCCGAGACCGGACCGGACCACGAGAAGACCTTCACCGCGCTCGCGCGCGTCGGCGGTGTCGACTACGGCACCGGCGTCGGCCGCAGCAAGAAGGAAGCCGAGCAGCAGGCCGCGGAGAGCGCCTGGCGGGCCATCCGCGCGCAGTACGGCGACGGCACCACGCCGGTCAACGGCACTGCCGCCGAGGCCTCCAAGGCCAACTGAGCGCCCCACCGCCTTTCGACAGCGCGATTCGACACCGCTTCGAAGCGCCGTACCCCGGAGGTCGACCGTGCCCGAGCTGCCCGAGGTCGAGGTGGTGCGCCGCGGACTGGAGCGCTGGGTCGTCGGCCGCACCATCGCCGAGGTCGAGGTCGGCCACCCGCGCGCGGTACGCCGGCACACGGCCGGCGCCGAGGACTTCGCCGCGGCGCTGCGCGGTGCCCGGGTATCCGGTGCGCTGCGCCGCGGCAAATACCTCTGGCTCCCGCTGACCGCGCCCGAGGCGTCGGCTCCCGAGGACGCGATGCTCGCGCACCTCGGCATGAGCGGCCAACTGCTGCTCAAGGACCCGGAGACGCCGCGCGAGAAGCACCTGCACGTGCGCTTCACCTTCACCGACGGCGGCCACGAGCTGTGGTTCGTGGACCAGCGCACCTTCGGCGGCGTCTCGGTCGAACGCGGCGGCGCCGAGCTGCCGCCGTCCATCCGGCACATCGCCCGCGACGTCCTGGACCCGGAGTTCGACGACGACGCGTTCCACGCCGCGCTGCGCCGCCGCGACTCCGAGCTCAAGCGTGCGCTGCTCGACCAGTCCCTGGTCAGCGGTATCGGCAACATCTACGCCGACGAGGCCCTGTGGCGCTCGCGCCTGCACGGCAACCGCTCGACGGCCACCATCACCAAGCCGCAGACCACGCTTCTGCTGGCCTCGGTCCGCGACGTGATGACCGACGCACTCGCGGTGGGCGGCACATCGTTCGACAGCCTGTACGTGAACGTCAACGGCGAGAGCGGCTACTTCGCGCGCTCGCTGGACGCCTACGGGCGCGAGGGCGAGCCGTGCAACCGCTGCGCGACGCCGATCCGGCGCATCACCTTCATGAACCGCAGCAGCTACTTCTGCATGAAGTGCCAGCCGGTGCCGCGCCCGCGCCGCGTGGTCAAGTAACCGCGCAGCCCCGCTTCCGGCCCCGAGACACGGCCCCGAGACAAGGCCCTGCGACTCGACCGTGGGACACGGCCCGCGGGGACACGGCCCCGCGGCACGGCCTGCGTCAGCGGCCGAACTCCTGGGTCCACCACGGCCCTCCGCTGCCGGTCCGCACCCCCACGCCCAGCTTGTCGAAGCTGCAGTCGAGGATGTTGCGCCGGTGCCCGGGGCTGTCCATCCACGCGGCCATGACCGCCTCGGGCGTCTTCTGCCCGCGGGCGATGTTCTCGGCGGCCAGATACCCGACCCCGGCCGCGGAGGCCCGCTCCCACGGCGTCGTGCCTTCGGGGGTGTTGTGCGAGAAGTAGGCACGGTCGGCCATGTCCGCGCTGTGCGCTCGGGCGAGGTCGCGCAGCCCGGTGTCGGCCTGCAGCGGCCCGCAGCCGGCCGCGGCGCGCTCGTTGTTGACGATGGCGAGGACCTGCTCCTCGTAGGCCCCGGCGTCGGCCGGCGGCGAGGAACTCGCGGACGGGACGGGCACGGGCATGCGGGGGCTGGGCGCGGCGGTCTCCGGCGGCGTGCTCGCCGGGGGAGTGCTCGCAGCGGGCGTCTCGGTCGCGGCGGGTGCGGGCGGCGGTGAGGACTGCGCCGGACCGGACGCCTGCCCGGCCGCCGGGTCGGCCTGGACCGCGGCCCCGGGCCCGCCCGCGGCGGCCTCGGAGCCTGCGCCGCCGGTGTCGGGCAGACCGGTGGCGGTGCCGGTGGGCGTGACCCCGGCCGACGTGCCGGCGATCTGCGTGCGTCCCGGGCCGTCGTCGACGAAGCCGATGCCGATGTGCGTGCCGAGCGCGGCCAGCCCGATGCCGAGCACGAACACGGCGGCCCGCAGCGGTCCGCTGCGGCGCTTCTTGCGCCGGTGCCCGCGGCGGGCGCGGGGCGGCGCTGCGGGCGGCGCTGCGGGGGGCGGTGCGGGTGCGAGTGCGGGTGCGGAGCGACGGCTGTGCCGGGCCACGGCCTCTCCTCGGTCCTCTGCGGGGGACGCAGTGCGCGGGCGCCGCGCGGGCCGCGGAGGGCCCTGGACGCCGCGCCGCGCGGGGCGCTGGTCTCACTCGTGCTCACTCGAAGGGGTGAGCTTGCGCAGGCGACTCTAGAGCACGGCACGTGTCGTGTGGCTGCTGATACGCCATCGCCGGGTGGGCGTGTCCGGTACGTGCCGAACCCCCTGGGAAGCCCGTGGCCAGGGCGATCCGAGGGACCGGCGGCAACGGGTGCGACTGCGGTGGCGCACGGGGCGGGATACCAAGATCGACAACTCGGCAGCGGAAAGAGCCCCGCACGGTTGGCGGGTCTCGAATATGTTCTTGACTGGCAAGAGAATTGATGATCTCGTACAGCCAGACAGGAGCCGTCCCGTCCGCGTGAGCACACCGCCGACCGGGTGACGGTTCAGTTATCGCGCCGTGATCATATTGACCTGCCGCGCTTTTGGTGCGACGCTGGAAGCCCGCGCACCCTATCAGGAGCCACGTGGCCGGGTGCGTACTTTCGACCCGCAGATGCCGGTCGGTCACTCAGCGTGGAGGACCCTCTAATGGCGAAGGCGCTTCTCGGTTACGTCGGCGGCCCCGACCCCCGGCTGGTCTCCGAGATGCGACGGCTTCAGCAGCGTGTCCGTGACCTGGAGACGGAGCTTGTCCGTGTCCAGGCCGAGAACGACGCGCTCTACGCCGCCGCGGATGATCGGTTCGACGTGACCTCGGTCGAACCCGCGCTCTCCCGGGCGTGAGTTCGATCCGATAAACCAGGGACGCCTCCGGCGTCCCTTTGTCGTTTCCGGGGCCGGTCTCCCGGCCCGGAGGCGACAACCGCACTCCGCATGTTCCGCGGTATCCCGCACGCGAGGCCTTCGGCCTCTCGACTCTGCGCTACCCCCGCCGCCCCCTCGCAATCCCCCTCGGCTGGTGCCGTCCCGGCCCCGGTATGACCATGGGCCGAATCGCGGTCGGCCGCCGTGCTGATGTGATACCCCGTCATATCCCATGTCACACACCGGCCGACACGCAGGCAGGATGTCCGTTCTGCGACCCCCTGCGCGGGGCGGGCCGGTACGCTGCGGCGGGTGCACCTCAAGAGCCTCACCCTCCGCGGATTCAAGTCCTTCGCATCCGCGACGACGCTGCGGTTCGAGCCGGGCATCACCTGTGTGGTCGGTCCCAACGGCTCCGGGAAATCCAACGTCGTCGACGCCCTGAGCTGGGTCATGGGCGAGCAGGGCGCCAAGTCGCTGCGCGGCGGCAAGATGGAGGACGTCATCTTCGCGGGCACCGCGGGACGTCCGCCGCTGGGCCGCGCCGAGGTCAGCCTGACCATCGACAACACCGACGGCGCCCTGCCGATCGACTACACCGAGGTCACCATCACGCGGACCATGTTCCGCAACGGCGGCTCCGAGTACGCGATCAACGGCAACACCTGCCGGCTGCTCGACATCCAGGAGCTGCTCTCCGACTCCGGCATCGGCCGCGAGATGCACGTCATCGTCGGCCAGGGCCAGCTCGACTCGGTGCTGCAGGCCGACCCGATGGGCCGCCGCGCGTTCATCGAGGAGGCGGCCGGCGTCCTCAAGCACCGCAAGCGCAAGGAAAAGGCGCTGCGCAAGCTGGACGCGATGCAGGCCAACCTCACGCGCGTCGCCGACCTCACCAACGAACTGCGCCGCCAGCTCAAGCCGCTCGGCCGGCAGGCCCAGGTCGCCCGCCGCGCCGCGGCGATCCAGGCCGACCTGCGCGACGCCCGGCTGCGGCTGCTCGCCGACGACCTCGTCATCCTGCGCACCGACCTCGAAGAGGAGATCGCCGACGAGGCCGCGCTGCGCGAGCGGCGTACCGCGGTGGAGCGCGAACTGGGCGAGGTGCAGGCCCGCGAGGCGGCCCTCGAAGCCGAGGTGAAGGCGCTCACGCCGCGCCTCGCCCGCGCCCAGGAGACCTGGTACGAACTCTCCTCGCTGGCCGAGCGCGTGCGCGGTACCGCGGGCCTGGCCCAGCAGCGCGTCAAGCATGCGAGTGCGCCGCCCGCCGACGAGCGCCGCGGCCGCGATCCCGAGGACATGGAGCGCGAGGCCGCCCGGATCCGCGAGACCGAGGCGGAGCTGAAGGAAGCCCTCGAAGAGGCGATGGTCCAGCTCGCCGAGACCGCCGAGCGGCGTGCGGACCTCGAACGCGCGGTCGGCGAGGAGGAGAAGCGCCTCAAGGCCGCCGCGCGGGCCATCGCGGACCGCCGCGAGGGACTGGCCCGGCTGGCCGGCCAGGTCGGCGCCGCACGCAGCCGGGTGGCCGGCGCCGACGCCGAGATCGGCCGCCTCACCGAGTCGCTGACCGGGGCGCGCAGCCGCGCCGAGGCCGCCCAGCAGGAGTACGACGCGCTGCAGGCCGAAGTGGGCGGCGGCGACGAAGGCGAGGAGGGCGGCGGCGACGTCGAGGCCCGGCTCGCGGCGGCCCGCGAGATGCTGTCCGCCGCCGAAGAGGCCCTGGCCGAGGCCCGCGAGGTGGAGAAGGAGTCCGAGCGCGAACGCGCCGCCGTCACGGCCCGCAAGGAAGCCCTGGAACTCGGCCTGACGCGCAAGGACGGGGCCGGTGCGCTGCTGGCCGCGGGGGACCGGCTCAACGGCGTCCTGGGCACCGTCGCGGCCCTGGTCACCGTGCAGCACGGCGCCGAGGCGGCGGTCGCGGCGGCGCTGGGTGCCGCCTCCGACGCGGTCGCGGTCGGCGACGTGGGCACCGCGGTCGATGCCCTGCGGCTGCTCCGCAAGGACGACGCCGGCCGCGCCGGACTGCTGGTCGGCGGCGGCCCGGGCGGCGGAAGTGCCGTACCGGACCCGGCCGATTGGCCCGCGCTGCCGG
Organism: Yinghuangia soli; assembly: GCF_021502675.1. GTDB lineage: Bacteria > Actinomycetota > Actinomycetes > Streptomycetales > Streptomycetaceae > Yinghuangia > Yinghuangia soli. Next base: position 144,590 of record NZ_JAKFHA010000007.1, on the reverse strand, counting down.
CCTCCGCGACGTACGCGGTGCGGCTGCTCACCGTGCCCGGCGAACTCGCCGGGCCGGTCCACCGGCTGCTCGACAAGGTCGCCGTGGTCGACGACCTGGCCGCGGCCGCCGACCTCGTCCACGCGCTGCCCGGAGTACGTGCGGTCACCCGCGACGGCGACGTCGTCGGCGCCGACTTCGCGTCCGGCGGCTCGGCCTCCGCGGCCAGCCTCCTGGAGGTGCAGGCCGCGGTCGACGAGGCCGCCGAGCGGCTCGCCGCCCTGGTCGGGCGCTGCGCGGCCGCGAAGGACGCGCTGGCCGCCGCCACCGCGGCGCGCAAGGACGCGTCCGCCGCCGTCGAACAGCTCACCGCGGAGCGCCGGGAGGCCGAGAAGCGGCGTTCTGCGGCCGCCAAGGAACTGGGGCGCCTCGGCGGCCAGGCCCGCGCCGCGGTCGGTGAGGCCGAGCGGCTGGCGAGTGCCGTGGCCAAGGCGGAGGCCGCCAAGGAGCAGGACACCCTGGCGTACGAAGAGCTGTCCGCCCGCCTCGAAGTCGCCGAGGAGATGCCCGACGAGGAGGAGCCCGACTCCGCCGACCGGGACCGGATGGCCGCCGAGGCCACCGCCGCCCGGCAGGCCGAGATGGAGGCGCGCCTCTCGCTGCGCACCCACGAGGAGCAGGTCAAGGCGCTGTCCGGGCGCGCCGATTCGCTGGACCGCGGGGCCCGCATGGAACGCGAGGCGCGGGCCCGCGCCGCCGAGCGCCGCGAGCGGATGGCCGTCGAGGCCCGGGTGGCCGGCGCGGTGCTGGCCGGCACGCAGACCCTGCTGCGGTACGCCGAGGCCTCTTTGTCCCGCGCCGAGGCCGAGCGCAGCAGCGCCGAGCGGGCCCGCGCCGAGCGCGAGCAGGAGCTCGCCCGCGAGCGCAGCCGGGTGCGCGAGCTGGCCGGCGAACTGGAGAAGCTCACCGACTCGGTGCACCGCGACGAGATGCTGCGCACCGAGAAGCGGCTGCGCATCGAGCAGTTGGAGGCCAAGGCGCTCGAAGAGCACGGCATGGACGCGGCCGGCCTCATCGCCGAGTACGGCCCCGACCAGCTGGTGCCGCCCACGCCGCCCGCGGAGGGGGAGGTGCGCGACCCGGACTCCAAGGAGGCCCAGCCGCGCCCGTACGTGCGCCCCGAGCAGGAGAAGCGCCTGGCCGCCGCGGAAAAGGCGTACGTGCAGCTGGGCAAGATCAACCCGCTGGCGCTGGAGGAGTTCGCGGCGCTGGAGGAGCGCCACAAGTTCCTCACCGAGCAGCTGGAGGACCTCAAGAACACCCGGCGCGACCTGCTGACCGTGGTCAAGGAGGTCGACGAGCGCGTCGAGCAGGTGTTCACCTCGGCGTACCACGACACCGCACGCGAGTTCGAGGGCGTCTTCTCCCGGCTGTTCCCGGGCGGCGACGGGCGCCTGGTGCTCACCAACCCCGACGACATGCTGACCACCGGCATCGAGGTCGAGGCCCGGCCGCCCGGCAAGAAGGTCAAGCGGCTGTCGCTGCTGTCCGGCGGCGAGCGCTCGCTGACCGCGGTGGCCCTGCTGGTGGCCATCTTCAAGGCGCGGCCCAGCCCGTTCTACGTGATGGACGAGGTCGAGGCCGCGCTCGACGACACCAACCTGCAGCGGCTGATCCGGATCTTCTCCGAGCTGCGGGAGAGCTCGCAGCTCATCGTCATCACCCACCAGAAGCGCACCATGGAGGTCGCCGACGCGCTGTACGGCGTGTCGATGCGCGGCGACGGCGTCACCACGGTGATCAGCCAGCGGCTGGCCCGCGAGGACGACAAGGTGACCATCACGGGCTCGGAGTCGGTGACCGCTGCGGTCTGAGCGGGGGCTCCGACCGGGAGAGCGGCCGGCCCGGCACCGGGCCGGGGGAGCGGACGACGCGAAGGGCACCCCGGGATTCCGGGGTGCCCTTCGGCGTGGTGTGCGGGCGCGGTGCCGGGGCGGCACCGGCGCTGCTACTCGGGCTTGTTGTGCGGCAGGACCTTGTCCTTGAACAGCTGCAGGCTGGCCCAGCCCGCGTCGATCGGCAGGCCGCCGACCAGCGGGTGCAGGATCAGCGCGTCGGTCAGGCCGCCGGTCTTCGCGCGCTCGATGCACTCGTCGGGGGTGAGGCACGCGTAGATGCCCTCTTCGCGGAGCGCCTCGACGGTGTGCGCCTCGGACTCCATGACCGACGCGATGTCGGGGGTCTGCCACGCCGCGTAGGTCTCGGCCTCGTGCAGGAAGTACGAGCCGTACTCCGCCCACGCCTTGTCCGGGTCCTCGGTGCAGTAGATCATCGTGGTGGCCGCGGACGGCAGCATCGCGAAGCCGCCTTCGAAGCCTTCCTCGGCGGCCAGCTCGTAGTAGTACTGCTCGAGCTCGGGCAGCGGGGCCGCGGCGAAGAACGGCAGGCGCAGGCGGACCGCGCGGCGGACCGAGGCCTTGGCGGTGCCGCCGATCATCAGCATCGGGTGCGGGTCGGTGAACGGCCGCGGGGTGACCCGGACGGTCTCGCCGCGGTACTCGAACGGCTCGCCGGTCCACGCCTTGAGCAGCGTCTCCAGGACCTCGTCCTGGATCTTGCCGCGGCGCTTCCACTCCTTGCCGATCGCCGCGTACTCCTCCGGCCGGTAGCCGAGGCCGGCCACGATGGAGAGGCGGCCGCCGGAGATGTTGTCGAGGACGGCGATGTCCTCGGCCAGCCGGATCGGGTCGTACAGCGGGGCCAGCAGCGCCGAGATGATCACGCCGATGCGCTCGGTGGCTCCGAAGATGGCGCCCGCGGTGCTGAGCGGGGACGGGCTCCACCCGTTCTCCGCACCGTGGTGCTCCTCGAGGGTCACCATGTCGAAGCCGTTCGCATCGGCGAACTTCGCCATCTCGATGGTGGCCTGGTAGCGCGACGCCACGTCGGCACGGTCCAGTCCGGGCGTCACCTGGTTGAACCGCAGATTCGTCACTGCCATGGGGGCTGCACACCTTCCGATCAACCCGTCGACCCGTGCGTCTCCCGCGGCGGCCGACCTGGGCGCATGCTTGGCCCCGGCAAGCTATCTGACAGGCCGTCAGGATTCAACGGTTGACAGACTGTGATTGCCGCTGATCCGGCAGGTGCGGCTTCGGGTGGCGGATTCGATCGGGATCGGGACCGTCTGGGAGACTGAAGCTCCTATGGAGATTCTGATCCTTGCCATCGTCCTCGCGGTCGTGGTGCTGGGCGCCGCCGGCTGGCTCGTCGTCGGCTCCCGCCGCCGCGGCTCCGTCGCCCCGCCCCCGCCCCGCACCCCCGTCGAGCCGGGCGTCGGCGAGGATGCCGCAGCGCTGCCGGAGGCCCCGCGGCGCGGCGTCGAGACCGTCGACCTGCCGGATGCCGCGGCCCCGCCCGCCGAGGCGCCCGCCGTCCCCGACACCGTCGAGGAGGCGCCCCCCGCCCTCGACGTCCCCGAGCCGACCGCCGGGCGCCTGGTGCGGCTGCGCGCCAAGCTGGCCCGCTCCCAGACCACGTTCGGCAAGGGGCTGCTCGCGCTGCTGTCGCGCGAGCACCTCGACGAGGACACCTGGGAGGAGATCGAGGACACCCTGCTGACCGCGGACGTCGGCGTGGCCCCCACCCAGGAGCTGGTCGAGCGGCTGCGCACCCGCGTCAAGGTGCTCGGCACCCGCACCCCGGCCGAACTGCGCGGGCTGCTCCAGGAGGAGCTGCTCGCCCTGGTCGGCACGGACTACGACCGCTCGCTGGACACCGCCAAGCGCACCGACGGCCGCCCCGCGACCGTGATGGTCGTCGGCGTCAACGGCACCGGCAAGACCACCACGACCGGCAAGCTGGCCCGCGTGCTCGTCGCCGACGGCCGCACGGTCGTGCTGGGCGCCGCGGACACCTTCCGCGCCGCGGCCGCCGACCAGCTGCAGACCTGGGGCGAGCGCGTCGGGGCGCACACCGTGCGCGGCCCCGAGGGCGGCGACCCGGCCAGCGTCGCGTTCGACGCGGTCAAGGAAGGCATCGCGGAGGGCGTCGACACCGTCCTGATCGACACCGCGGGCCGGCTGCACACCAAGACCGGCCTCATGGACGAGCTCGGCAAGGTCAAGCGGGTCGTCGAGAAGCACGGCCCGGTGGACGAGGTGCTGCTCGTGCTGGACGCCACCACCGGCCAGAACGGCCTGGTGCAGGCCCGGGTGTTCGCCGAGGTCGTGCAGATCACCGGCATCGTGCTGACCAAGCTGGACGGCACCGCCAAGGGCGGCATCGTGGTCGCGGTGCAGCGTGAGCTGGGCGTCCCGGTCAAGCTGATCGGGCTGGGCGAAGGCCCGGACGACCTGGCTCCGTTCGACCCGGCCGCATTCGTGGACGCGCTGATCGGGGACTGACCCGAGGGACAAATGGTGAGGGGCCGCCCGATGCGTTCGGGCGGCCCCTCATTGCGTCTGCGGTGCGAGGGCCTCAGGAGGCCAGCCACATCCCGCTGCCGGTACGGGCGCTGTTGCGGTGGCACGCGTACGCGAGCGTGCCGAGCAGCAGCCGGGCCTCGGGCAGCGGCGTCGTCTCGTCGTCGGCCGGCGGGCGGATCCACTCCGCGGTGCCCAGCATGCCCAGCGGCGAGGGCGGCGCGAAGATGTAGTCGCCGGCCCCGTGGCAGCGCAGGTCCAGCTCGGCGTCGTCCCAGCCCATCTGGTAGAGCAGATGCGGGAGTTCGGGTGCCGCGCCGGGGGCCACCAGGAAGAACAGGCGGCCGGTGGGGGTGCCGAGCACCGGGCCGAGCGGGGTGCCCATGCGCTCGAGGCGGACCAGTGCGCGCTGTCCGGCGTGCCGCGGGACGCTGATGGCGTCGAAGGCGTGGCCGGTGGGGAGGACCACGGTGCTGTCCGGCCACTGCGACCACAGATAGCGGGCCGCGGCGGGGGTGTTGGTCGCGTGGGCGGACCACTGCGGGTCCGAGGGGTGCATGCCGGGCGCGGCACAGCCGACCCGGCCGCAGGAACAGCGGGTGCTGCGGCCGTCCCGCACCAGGTAGGTACCCTGCGTGACGGGCCAGCGCCGCTGCTCGACATACTCCGACACCGCCTGCCACAAGGCAGTCCGGGTGCGTCGGCGCGATCCGAGCATGATGTCCATGACCTCCCAACGGCTCCCGTCACTTTTGGTTACGGCCCGGCGGCGTCCCCGCGGCCTGCTCGCCGCGCCCCCGCGGCGGACCTGCGGGGCGGCACCGGGACGGATTGCGCACGCGCGTCGTCGGGACGATCCCGGCCGGATACCGGCCATCGTCCAGTCAAGCGCCAACCCGCCGGGCGGACCCCTGGCGCAAGGGGTGGCGAACAGTGGCGTTTTGCCGTTCCCACCCCGGGAGCCGGGCTTGCCGCCTACTTTCGGCATACGGGACATTGCGCACGGTCCGTGCGGATCTTCCGGGTGGACGGTACGGCGTGCCCAGGGGGAGAGACCGGTGACGATCGCACAGACCGAAGCCGACGGCCAAGCAGTCGGCGAGCCGTACGGCATCCCGTCCGGCGGACCCGCCGACGACGGCCGCTTCGGCGCGCGCTTCGAGCCGCCCCTGCCGGCCCTGGGCCCGGGGACCCGCATATCCGGCGGCAAGCAGCCCAACGACCGGCTCGCGTCGTGGTTCGAGCGCACCGGCTGGTCCAAGGGCGAGTTCGCCCGCCAGGTGAACCGCCGGGCCCGGCGGCTCGGGGCGCTGCATGTCAGCACCGACACCTCGCGGGTGCGGCGCTGGCTCGACGGCGAGCAGCCGCGCGATCCGATACCGCGCATCATCTCCGAGTTGTTCAGCGAGCACTTCGGCTGCGTGGTCGCGGTGGAGGACCTCGGCTTCAAGGAGCCGGGGGCGCTGTTCACCGGGTCGGGCGTGGACCTGCCGTGGGCCCCGGAGTCGGTGGTCGACCTGCTCGGCGAGTTCTCGCGCAGCGACTTGATGCTGGGCCGCCGGGGCTTCCTGGGGGCCTCGCTCGCGCTGTCCGCGGGCCCGGCGCTGGTCGAGCCGATGCAGCGCTGGCTGGCGCCGGTCCCGGTGCCCCCGCTGCCGCCCCGCGGTCCGCAGGCGCGCGGCCGCCTCGGGCTCGGCGAGCTGGAGCAACTGGAGGAGACCGTAAGGCTGTTCCGCAGCTGGGACATGCAGTGCGGCGGCGGGCTGCGGCGCAAGGCCGTGGTGGGCCAGCTGCAGGAGGTGACCGACCTTCTGCAGGATGCCTATCCGGAACCGGTGCGCGACCGCTTGTTCCGGCTCACCGCCGAACTCGCGCTGCTGGCCGGGTGGATGTCGTACGACGTCGGCATGCAGCCGGGCGCGCAGAAGTACTTCGTGCTCGCGCTGCACGCCGCCAAGGAGGCCGGAGACCGGCCGCTGGGCGCCAACGTGCTGGGCGTGATGAGCCGTCAGATGATCCATCTGGACCGGCCGTCCGACGCCCTGGAGCTGATCCATCTTGCGCAGTACGGCTCCCGCGACAGTGCCGGGCCGCGGACCCAGGCGATGCTGTACGCGGTCGAGGGCCGGGCGCACGCGGGGCTCGGGCAGGCGGACAAGTGCCGGCGCGCGCTCAGCGTCGCCGAGCAGCTGCACGCGGACGCACCGGAAGGAGACGAGCCGGACTGGATCCGGTACTTCGGCGAGGCCGAGTTCTCCTCCGAGGTCGGCCATGCGTACCGCGACCTGGCGTACCGCGGGGCCGGACCGGCCGAACGCGCCCGCGAGCCGCTGGAGAAGGCGGTGCGGCTCTTCGAGGGCACCGCGGAGTACCGCAGGTCGCTGGCGCTGTCCCGGGTCGGGCTGGCCGCGGTGTACGTCCTGGAGCGCGAGGCCGAGCCGGCCTGCGAGGCGGCGTCCGGGGCGCTGGCGCTGGCCGGCAAGGTGCGCTCGGAGCGGCTGAGCTCGCGGCTGCGGCGCACCGCGAAGAGCGCGGTGGACCTGTTCGGCGAGCTGCCGCCGGTACGCCGGTTGGCCGACCGGCTCCTCGGCGAGCTGCCCGAGGCGGCGTTCCCGTCGCCTTGAGCCTGCTGCGGCGGTCCGGAACCGGCCGCAAAAGGGGCGGCGCCCCTCCGCGGGTGCGGAGGGGCGCCGTGGAACTGCGGTGCGGCTGCGCTGTGCTGCGTCGCGCCCTGCCGGGCCGTGCCGCGCAGCGCGGGCCGGCCTACTTGAAGCCGATCCGGTCCATGAAGACGACGCCGGTGTTGTACTGCTCGACACCGGTGACCTTCTTGGAGTAGATCGGGCCGATCAGCGACTCGGCGTACACCCAGACCGGCAGGTCGGCGATCATCGCCTTCTGCAGCTCGGCGTAGGCCGCCTTGCGGGCCGCCGGGTCGGTGCTGGCGCGGCCGGCCTCCAGGGCCGCGTCCGCCGCCGGGCTGCGCCAGCCCACGAAGTTGAGCAGGCTCTTCGAGTGGAACGAGTTGAACAGGACCGGCTCGGGGTCCACGTTCCACTGCTGGAACAGCATCGCGGTGAAGTCGCGCTGGATCGCGTACTTCTGGATGTACTGGCCGATCTCCAGCGACTGGATCTTCATGGTGACGTTCTTCATCTGCGCCAGGCGGCTCTGCATGTACTCCGCCACCGCCTGCGAGGACGGGTTCTGCGGGATGAGGAAGTCGAAGGAGAGGGGCTTGCCCTCGGCGGCGAGCGCGTCGAGCAGCTGCTGCGCCTTCTCCTTGTTCTGCGCCGGCTGGACCGCGGTCGGGTCGAAGAACTGCGACGACTCGTTGAAGTAGCTCTTCGCCGGGACGTACCCGTTGTTGAGCTGCTTCGGGATGTCCGCCGGGTCGAAGGCCAGCGACAGCGCCTGGCGGGCCCGGATGTCGTCGAACGGCGGCTTGTTCATGTTGAACTGGATCATCTGGCCGCCGAGGTCGGCCATCTTCTGGACCTGCAGCTCCTTGGCGGCCTCTTCCAGGCGCGCGCCGTCCGAGCTGTGGAAGATGTCCGCACCGCCGGACTTCACGGTGTTGTACTGCTGCTTGATGTCCGGGACGTTCTTGATGACGACTTCGTCGACCTTGGGCAGGCCCTTGTCCTTCTGCCAGTAGTTCGGGTTCTTCACGAACTCCTGGTGGCTGCCGCGGACCCAGTTCTTCAGCATGAACGGGCCGGCGCCGACCGGGTTCTGGCCGGCCTGGTCGATGCCCTTGCTGATCGCCGAAGGCGCTTCGATGTACGTCAGCTCGGTGGCGACGGTGCGGTCGAAGTTCGGGTTCGGGCCGGTCAGGTTGGTGATCTTGACGGTGGTCTCGTCGACCACCTCGGTCTTGATCATCATGGCCGCGGCGCGGTGCAGGGACTGGGTCTCCGCCTTGCCGTGCGCCTCGTAGTTGATCTTGACGGCCTCGGCGTTGAACGGCGTGCCGTCGCTGAACTGCACGCCGGGGCGCAGCTTCAGGGTCCAGGTGGCGCCGTTGTCGGCGGTCGACAGCGACTCGGCCAGGTGCGGCTTGACCGCGCCGGTCTTGGTGTCGATGTAGAACATCGGGTCGTAGAGCGCGGCGAGGCGGGGCTCGTCCGCGACCGCGACGTAGGAGGTGCGGAACACGTCCAGGCTCTTGGAGTCCTGGACGGCGAGCATGGTGAGCTTGCCGCCGTTCTTGGGGGTGCCCCCCGTCTCGCTGTTCCCGCCGCTCTTCTTGTCGCTGTCGCCGCCGCAGGCGGTCGCGGTCAGGGCGACGGCCGCGAGGCCTGCCACCACGGTGCCGCGGGCGCGCAGCCGGGCGAGGCCGGTTCGGCCGTTCGCCGCGGGTATTGCCGTGCTGATGGTGCGTCGTGCTGCCGTGCGTCGTGCTGACACCGTCTTGCCACCTCCGCCGAGAACATGACGACCGGACAGGGGCCGGTCGGATTGTGCTGTCGTGCTTGTGGAGCCTTGGCCGTGCAGGTCGTACAGGTCGAGCAGTCGTACAGATCGAGCAGTCGAGCAGGTTGTGCAGGTCGTGCAGATTGTGCTGGTCGAGCGGGTCATGAGCCGGCGAAGCGCCGCCCCCCACACGTGTGCGACAGATCACGGATCTTGTGCGCTGGGGGCCACCGTAAGAGCAGTTGCCCCAACATGCACGCATCCGAAGCCGATCTGTTACACAGTCAAGTTTCTTTGTCGTTTCCCGGACATGCAGCAGCGCCCCTCCGTTCGACGGAGGGGCGCTGCGCGGTCACCCGAGGTGACGCCTCGTCAGTTCCCGCGGTGCGGCCGGGGCCGCGGGGGTGCGGGGCGGGGCCGGCCTACTTGAAGCCGATCCGGTCCATGAACATGACGCCCGAGTTGTAGTGCTCGATGCCGGTCACCTTGTCGTTGAAGATCGGCCCGTTCGAGGACTCCGCGTACACCCACATGGGCAGCTCGTCCACGAGCGCCTTCTGCAGCTCGGAGTAGGCCTGCTTGCGGACCGCGGGGTCCGAGCTCTGCCGGCCCTTGTCGAGCGCGGCGTCGGCGGCCGGGCTGTTCCAGCCGATGACGTTGAACATGCTCTTGGAGTACAGCGAGCTGTAGAGGGTCGGCTCGGGGTCGACCACCCACTGCTGGAAGAGCATGCCCTGGAACTCGCGGCTGATCGCGTACTTCTGGATGTACTGGCCGATCTCCACCGCGTCGATCGTCATGTTGACGTTCTTGAAGGTGCGCAGCCGGCTCTGCATGAACTCGGCGACCTTCTGCGACGACGGGTTGAGCGGCACCAGGTAGGAGAATTCGAGCTTCTTGCCCTCGTTCGCCAGTTCGTCGAACAGCCGCTGCGCCTCGGCGGTGTTCTGCGCCGCCTGGGAGATGTTCGGGTCGGCGAACACGCCGGCCGCGTTGAAGAATCCCTTGGCCGGCACATAGCCGTTGTCGAGCGTGGCCGGGATGTCCGCGGGGTTCAGCGCCAGCGTGACCGCCTTGCGCGCCCGGATGTCGTCGAACGGCGGCTTCTTCATGTTGAACTGCATCATCTGGCCGCCGTCGGTCTTGAACTCCGACGCGTTGAGCTCCTTGCGGGCCTTCTCCAGGAGCTTCTGGTCCGAGCTGACGAACAGGTCGGCCTGCCCGGACTTAACGCTCGCGAACTGCTGCTGGATGTCGGCCAGCAGCTTGACCGAGAACCCGTCCAGCTTGGGCAGGCCCTTGTCCTTCTGCCAGTAGTTCGGGTTCTTGACGAAGACCTGCTCGGAGCCGCGCGTCCAGCTCTTGAGCATGAACGGTCCGGCGCCGACCGGGCTGCCCTGGTACGTCTCCGCACCCTTGTCGAGCGCCGACGGCGCCTCGATGTACGGCAGTTCGATCGCGATGGCGCGGTCCAGGTTGGGGTTGGGCGCGCCCTGCGGGGTGAGCTTCAGTGTCAGCGGGTCGACGACCTCGGTCTTGAACGTGGCCGCCGCGCCGATGTGCACGGACCTGGTCGCGAAGTTGGCGTGCATGTCGTAGTTCTTCTTGACCGCTTCGGCATTGAAGGGCGTGCCGTCGCTGAACTGCACGCCCGGCCGCAGCTTCATGGTCCAACTGGCGCCGTTGTCGGTGGTGGCAAGCGATTCGCCCAGGTGGGCCGCGACCTTCTTGCTCTTCCCGTCGATGTAGAACAGCGGGTCGTACAAGGCCGCGAGGCGCGGCTCGTCCGCGACCGCGACATTGGACGTGCCGAAGGGGTCGAGCCGCGCGGAGTCCTGCACCGCGAGCATCCGCAAGGTGCCGCCGGGCTTCGCCTCGGCGGTGGCCCCCTGGTTCGGGGGCGCGGGCTCCTTGTCCTTCTTGTCCTCGCTGCATGCGGTGGCCGCGAGCCCCAAGGCCACCAGGGCCGCGACGACACCGCTGCCGCGGCGGCGGGCCGACTTGCCGAACCCGGGTCGTGCCGTACGTCGTGCTGACACCGTTCTTGCCTCCTCCTGGCGAGTACGTGGCGGCCGGACAGGGGCCGGCCTGATCGTGCTGCCGTGCGGTTCCCGGGCCGCCGGGGCGGCCTGGGGGATGGAGCGTGTGCAAGGTGTGCTGGGTGTGCAGTGCGGTCGTGCGGAAGTACGAACGTGCGGGTGTGCAGAGGTACCGATGTGCAGGTGGTGCGTGGTGATGTCCGGCCACCGTAGGCGGCGGATGCGGTGAAGACACGCCGCGACGCGAATCTGTTACATCGTCAGATTCGGATGTGCCACTGATCAACGGCACGCGCAGTAGCGGGTGGTGCCGCGGAGCCCTGCGGCAAGCGGCCGGAGGGCTCCGCGGCACCCGTGGGTCAGGACTTGGTGACCCGGTCCATCAGCATGCCGCCGTCCTGGACGCCGACGATGCCGGTGACCTTCGGACCGGCCACGATGACTGTGACCGCCTCCTGGTACGCGACCACCGGGAAGTCGGTGACCAGCGCCTTCTGCAGCTGCGCGTACGCGGTCTTGCGCACCGCCTCGTCGGCGCTCGCCCGGCCGGCCAGCAGCGCCTGGTCCACGACCTCGTTCTTGTAGCCCATGAAGTTCTCCGGGCTCTTCGACATCAGCAGCTTGAACATGATGGGCTCTGGGTCGCTGGCCCAGACCTGGTACAGCGCGGCCTGGTAGTCGCGCTGGATGTTCAGCTTGTTCGTGTACTGCTTGACGTCGATCTTCTCGAGCTTGACCTCGACACCCTTGAACCCGTTGAGCGCCGTCATGGTGTACTCGGCGGTCTTGTTGGACGCCGGGTTGTCCGGCACCAGGTAGGTGAACTTCACCGGCTTGCCCTCGGCCGCCAGCGTGTCGAAGAGCTGCTGCGCGGCCGCCTTGTCGGGGGCCGGCTGCACCGCGGACGCGTCGAAGAAGCGGTCCTTGGAGTTGAAGATGCCCTTCGCGGGCACGGCGGTGCCCCCGAAGACCGTCTCGTTCAGGTTCGCGGGGTCCAGGGCCAGTGCGACCGCCTGGCGGGCCCGCGGGTCGTCGAAGGGCGGCTTCGTGCTGTTGAAGGCCATCATCTGGCCGCCGTCCAGCGTGAACGGGGTGAGCGCGAGGCCGTCCTTCTTGGCGTTCGCGGTCTTCTCCGGGTCGATGGTGAAGAACGCGTCGGCGCCGCCCGCCTTGACGGTGTTGAGCTGCTGGGCGATGTCCGGCAGCACCTTGATGACCAGCTTGTCCAGGGCCGGCTTGCCGGCGCCCTGCCAGTACGTCGGGTTCTTCTCGAACACCATCTGCGAGCCCTTGTCCCACTGCTTGAGCAGGAACGGCCCCGCACCCACCGGCTTCTCGCCCTTCGGGTCCTCGGCCAGCGACTTGGGCGAGGCGATGTAGGTGAGCTCCAGCGCGATCAGCCGGTCCAGATTGGCGTTCGGCGCCAGCGGCTTGATGCGCAGGGTCAGCGGGTCGACGACCTCACTGGTCAGGCTCGCCGCGGCGGCTATGTGGTAGCTGCCGGTCTCCTTCTTGGCGTGCATGTCCCAGTTGGCCTTGACGGCCTCGGCGTTGTAGTCCGTGCCGTCGCTGAACTTCACCCCGGACTTGATCTTCAGGGTCCAGGTGGCGCCGCCGTCGTCCGTGGTCAGGCTCTCGCCGATGTGCGGGACGATCTTGTTGGTGCCGTTGTCGGTGTAGAACAGCGCGTCGTACACGGCCAGCATGCGGTTGAGGTCGGTGACCGCCGCGTAGGTGGCGTGGAACGGCTCGAACTGACGGGCGTCCGACACGGCCAGGATGGTCAGGGACTTGTCCCCGCCCTTCGCTCCCGAACCGCCGTCGTCGCTGTCGCCGCAGCCGCTCAGTCCCAGGGCCAAGGCCCCGGCAGCGGCCAGTGCGGCCGCCTTCTTCATGTGGTTCTTCCGCATGCGACTCCTCCAGGTCACATAGGGACTGCGCCGGCCGACAGGCCGGCGCCCTGGCGGCCCGCACGGCACCCGCCGGCCGGGCATCCGGCGCAGCGGGTGGTGTTCCGGCGGGCCGCCGGCACAAGGGCGCCTCACAGGCGCGTGGGGCCGGCTACGTCACGGCCTCGTCCTTTCCGCGGGCGGGCACACCGCGCCGCCGGGTCACTTCCGCATCCCGATCCGGTCGAACAGCAGCACGCCGTCGTTGAACAGCTGCAGGCCGGTGACCCGCGGAGCGCAGACGTACGCGGCGACCGCTTCCTGGTACACGTAGAACGGCAGGTCCTTGTTGAGCTGCACCTGGACCTTCGTGTACGCCTGGGCGCGCTGCTCCTGGTCGCTGGTGTTCCGCGCCTCGGTCAGCGCCTGGTCGACGAGCGGGCTGTTGTAGCCCATGACGTTGCTGTACATGGCCTTGGAATGCAGGAACTGGTAGAGCCCGGGCTCCGGGTCGTCGGCCCACAGCTGGAAGACCGCGGCATCGAAGTTCGCATCGAGCGACGTGCGCTTGATGAAGTTCGGGATGTCCTCGACCGCGACGTTCATGGTCACGGTGTTCTTGGACGTCTCCTCGACCCGGCTCTTGATGTACGCCGCGATGGTCTCGGCCTTGGGGCTGCGCGGCACGACGTACGTCAGGCTGAGCGGCTTGCGGCCGTTCTGGGTGGCCTTCGCGAACAGCGTGGCGGCTTCCACCGGGTCGTTCTCCGGCGAGGCGAGAAGGACGTTGGCCAGCGGCGAGGACGAGTCGAAGATGCCCTTGGCGGGTGCGCCGATGCCGTTGTAGAAGCGCTTGTCGATCTCCAGCGAGTTCAGCGACAGCACCACGGCGCGCCGCAGGTCCGGGTTGGCGAACGCCTCGTCGGCCCGCATGTTGAAGACGATCATGAGACCGCCGTTCAGCGGGATGTCGCCCACCGACAGGCCGCGGTCCCGGGCCTCCTCGATGAGCAGCATGTCGGTGCTCACCGTGATGTCGGCATCGCCCGCATCGATCATCCGGGTGGCCGCGGGAGTGTCGGCGTTCACCCTGAAGACCACCGTGTCCAGGTGCGGCTTGCCCGCGCCGGCCTGCCAGTAGCCGGGGTTGCGGTCCAGCGTCATGTGGGAACCTGCGACCCACTCGCGCAACTTGTACGGTCCCGCGCCGACCGGCTGGCGCTTCGACGCTTCCAGCGCGGCCGGTTCGAGGGTGTTCGGCGACGGGATGAAGTTGAGGAGCCGGGCGACCATGCGGTCGAAGTTGGCGTTCGGCGCGGGCAGCTTGATGCGCAGCCGGAGCTTGTCCTCGACCGTGAGGGTGACGCCGATGAGGGCCGTGGCGCCCACCGAGCGCAGCTTCGCGTCCAGGTGCTTCTGCCACGCGCGCTGCACGGCCTGGGCGTCCAGGTCGGCGCCGTCGGTGAACTTGATGCCCGGCCGCAGCGTGAGCAGCCAGTTGCTCGCATCCCCCTCGGGGGCCAGCGATTCCGCCATCTGGGGCTGGATGGTCCCGGTGGCCGGGTCGCTCCACACCAGCACGTCGTACAGCGCGGACAGGCGGCTGCCGTCCGCGACGTTGCTCGCACTTGCGGTGTAGGGGTCGAGACCGCGGGCGTCGCCGGGCAGCAGCATGGTCATCGTCCCCCCCTTCCGCGGTGTTCCGTTCGGGTCGGGGGCTGTTCCGGTCGATGGTGAACACGCGGCCAGGACCGCGAGCACGGCCGCGAGGCAGCCGATCCGCATCGTCCGCAGGCTTCTTCGCCTGCGCGTCCCCCATTTACGGTCGTGCCGAATCACGGACTTCTGACCTCCACCTGTGTCGTGGCCTTGCTGCGGATGTGCGCCTTGCGGCCCCGCGCGCCCTTGCGGGCGCGCGGGGTCTGGTGCTCGTCGTGCAGGAAGTGCTCGCGGTGCGGTGGTGCGAAGCCGTGCGCCCAGGACTACCGGCGCAGTCCGATGACGTCCCAGTGGATGAGTCCGTCGTTGAACAGTTCGAGGCCGGTGACCTTCGAGGTGTACAAGGCGGCCGCGGCGGCCTCCTGGTAAACCCAGAAGGGCAGGTCCTGGTTGAGCCGCATCTGCACCTGCGTGTAGTAGTCCCGACGGGCGTCGGTGTCGGTCTGCAGGCGCGCGGCGGCCAGGGACTTGTCGACCTCCGGGCTTTCGTAGCCGGAGGAGTTGGCCAGGCTCTGGCTGTGGATCGTGTCCCAGATACCGGGCTCCGGGTCGTCGATCCACTGCTGGCCGACGGCCGCGTCCCAGGGCAGGCCCTTGCGCACGGTCTTGATGTAGGTGGGGATGTCCACCTGTTCGATGGTCATCTTCACGCCGGGGTAGGCGCTCAGCTTCTGCTGGATGAACCGGGCCACGTCCACGGTGGTGGGTGCGGACGGGCTGATGTAGCGGAACTCGAACGGCTTGGTGCCGTTCGCGGTGATCTCGTTCCAGAGCTTGCGGGCCGTCTCGGGGTCGTTCTCGGGCGCCGACAGCTGGACGCTGGCGAGCGGCGAGGACGAGCTGAAGATGCCCTTGGCAGGTGTACCGGTGCTGTTGTAGAAGCGCTCATTGATCTCCGCGCTGCTCAGCGAAAGCACCATGGCGCGGCGCGCCTTCACGTCGGAGAACGGCCCGACCTTGGTGTTGAACAGCACCATCGCGCCGCCGTTCAGCTGCAGCGCCTCGACGCCCAGGCCGCGGTCCTTGCCGGCCTTGATGTTCTCCGGGTCGACGGTGAGCATCAGGTCGGAGGACTTCCCGATCCCGTCGACGCTGCGCTTGACGTCGATGTCGACCCGGATGACCACCTCGTCGAGGTAGGGGAGCCCCTTGTCCTTCTGCCAGTAGTTCTGGTTCCGGACGTAGCGCTGGGACTCGCCCTGCTTCCACTCGGTCAGCAGGAACGGGCCGGCGCCCACCGGAGTGGTGCGCAGCTTCTGCACATTCTCCGGCTTGAGCGCCTCGGGGGAGACGATGAAGGACAGATTGCGCGCGACCAGGCGGTCGAAGTTCGCGTTCCGGCCCTTGAGCGTGATGAGCAGCCGCAGCGGGTCCGCGGGGTCCACCGTGGTCTGCCCGTGGTCGATGGTGAACGCCGCCGGGAACTGGAACGACTTCAGTGTGAAGTCGGCGTGCCGGGCCCAGTTCGCCTTGACCGCGGCGGCGTCGTACGGCGTGCCGTCGGTGAACTTGATGCCCGGCCGGATGCGCAGCTCCCACTTGTCGGCCAGCGCGCCGACCGGGACCAGGCTCTCGGCGATCTTCGGCTGGACCGTCCCGGTGGCCGGGTCGGTCCACACCAGGGAGTCGTAGACGGCCGACATGCGGCTGCCGTCCGCGACGTTGACGAACGAGGTCTGCGCCGGGTCGAAGCTCGCCGCGTCGCCGGGCAGGGTGATGGTGAGTGATCCGCCCTTGCGCGGGGTCCCCGCGGGGGAAGGCGGCGATTCGTCGGACGTGCCGCACCCGGCAAGGAGGATGCCCAGGGCGGCGGTGGCGGCGAGGAGACGGCCCCGGCGGAACGAGGTATTCCGCCGGGGAAAAAGGGGTATTCGGGTGTCGCGGGAAGTACGAGTCACTGACGGGCCAACCTTCACCTGACGGGCCGTCCGTTGCAGCGGGCGGCGGTGGTGCGCGGGGCCGAGGCCTCTGCGGACTTCCGTCGGGGGGATGGACGGCCGAAGAGGCTCCGGATTGTGCGTGGTTCGGCTGTGCTTGGTTCCGTGCTTCGTGCTGCCGGGCTCCGGTACGGACGGTACGGAGGAGCCCGGTCGTGCCGCGGTGCCCGCCGTGGGCCGGCCCCCCGCTCCGCGGGTACAGGGGGCCGGGCGGCGCGCGGCATGCGTCGTCCGGCTTCTCTGCGGTCCTCGGGGCTGCCCCTTTCTACTGCTTGTCGTCGGTGCGGTCCATCTCGGTCCGGGCGGTATCCGATGCGGTCACCGCTTCATGCCGATTCGGTCGAAGAGAAAAACGCCGTCGTTGAACATCTGCACACCGGTGACTTTCGACGAGAAAACCCCTACGGCGACGGCCTCTTGGTACACCCACAGCGGCATGTCCCGGTTGAGCGCCAGCTGCACCTGCGTGTAGGCGTCGCGCCGGGTCCCGATGTCGGTCGCCACGCGGCCGCGCTGCAGCGCTTCGTCGACCTGGGGGTTGTTGTAGAAGCAGCAGTTGCCCGGGTCGCCGCCCTTGAGGAAGCCGTACAGCCGCGGCTCGGGGTCGTCGATCCAGATCTGGTCGACCTTGACGTCGAACCGGCGTTCCACGTTGGACCGGTAGATGAACGCGGGAAGGTCGAGCGCCTCGACGGTCAGCTTGACGCCCGGGTACTTGGCGAGCGTGGTCTGCACGTACTGCGCGATCTTGACGGTGGCCGGGGTGTTCGGGATGACCAGCGTGGCGGTCAGCGGCTTGGTGCCGTCGGCGGTCACCTTCGCGAACAGCCGGGCGGCTTCCGCGGGGTTGTTGTCCGGCGCGGCCAACTGCACGTTGGCCAGCTGGCTGGAGCCGGAGAACAGGCCGCGGGCGACCGTGCCGGTGCCGTCGAAGATCTGCTGGTTGATCGCCGCGCCGTCGAGCGCGTAGGCGGTCGCGCGGCGCGCATCGGCGTCCGCGAACGGGCCCTTGGCGGTGTTGAAGGAGAGCATCTGGCCGCCCGAGAGGGTGACCGCCTCACGGCCCAGGTTCTCGCGCTGCGCAGCCGCGGCGACCAGCGGGTCCACGGTCACCGAGACGTCCGCGTCGCCGCTCTTGATGGCCGCCGTCATGTTCGCCGGGTTCGGGTCGACCCTGAAGACGACCCGGTCCAGGTACGGCGCACTGGCCTTCCAGTAGCGCGGGTTGCGTTCCAGCGTCAGGGACTGGCCCTTGACCCAACCGCCCGGCGCCATCACGAACGGCCCCGCGCCCACCGGCTCTTCGGCCGACTTGCCGCCCGCTATCGCCTTGGGCGAGGCGATGAAGGTGAGGTGCCGGGCCACCATGCGGTCGAAGTTCGCATTGGGCTTGGGCAGGGTGATCCGCAGGTTGCGGGCGTCCACGACCTCGGTGGTCACGCCCAGCACCGCGCCGAGCTGCTCCGACTTGAACTCCGGCTGCGCGTGCCGGTCCCAGTTCGTCTTGACGGCTTGTGCATCGAACGGCTCGCCGTCGCTGAACCTGATGTCCGGACGCAGCGTCAGCATCCAGGTCTTGGCGACGGCGTCGGTGGGCACGAGGTTCTCGGCGAGCTGCATCTGCACGGTGCCGGTGGACGGGTTCGTCCACACGAGCATGTCGTACAGCGCGGCCATCCGGTTTCCGTCGGTCACGTTGATGTAGCTGGCCGTGAACGGGTCGAGGCCGCGGGCCTCGCCGGGCAGCAGCACGGTCATCGTGCCGCCCTGCCTGGGGGTGCCGGCCGCCAGCGGCGTGCCGCCGTCCGAACCGCAGCCCGCGGTCAGGACGAGGCCGGCGGCGGCGAGGAGGAGGAGCGGCTTGCGGAGCCTGCCGAACGTGCGGCGGGCCGGGCGGTGCGGGGGTCGTGCGTGTACCACTGCTGACGGGTCCTAACGCGTTGCCCGGTCGGCGGGGCCGACCGGTGGTGCCGGTGGAGGTGCGGACGTGCGGCGTGCGGGACGTGCTGTGGTGGTGCGCGGTGCGGGTGCTGCGGTGCTGCGGGGATGGCGTCCTGCGGTGATGCCGGGTGTCGCGTGGTGCAGGGCGGTGTACGGGTGCCGGAGTGACACGTGTCCTATAACGGCGTTACAGGGCAGGCGTGCGTCTTCCGGACGGTTGGCGGCGATTTGGCGCCCCCGCCGGGAAAGCCGTCCGCCGGGTCGCGCGGCCCTGGAGCTGCGCGGCCCGGCGGACGGCCGGTGTACCGGTTGTGCTGCGCTGATTGCCGGTGCTGCGTGTACCGAGGTGCGATTCGTGCGGTCCGTACGGTGCGGGCGGCGCCCGCGAGCCGGTCAGGACGCGGCGGCGACCGGCTCCTCGTTGTCCCCGACGAGCGGGAAGTGGCAGGCCACCCGGTGCCCCGGGGCGACCTCGCGGAGCTGCGGGACCTCGGTCTCGCAGCGCTCACTGGCCAGCGGGCAGCGGGTCCGGAACCGGCACCCGCTGGGCGGGTTCATGGGCGAGGGGATCTCGCCCTTCAGCGCCGGACCGGCGTGCGCGGCACCCGGGTTCGGGGCCGGCACCGCGTCCAGGAGGGCCCGCGTGTACGGGTGCGCCGGGCTGTCGTAGATGGCGTCCGTGTCGCCGGTCTCGCAGATCGTGCCCAGGTACATCACCGCGACGTCGTCGCTGATGTTCCGGACCACCGCGAGGTCGTGCGCCACGAAGATCATCGAGACCCCGGTGGACGACTTCATGTCGTCCAGCAGGTCCAGCACCTGGGCCTGCACCGACACGTCCAGCGAGGCCACCGGCTCGTCGCAGATGAGCAGGTCCGGGTTGACGACCATGGCCCGCGCGATCGCGATGCGCTGGCACTGGCCGCCGGAGAACTGGTGCGGCCGGCGCTCCGAGACCAGCGCCGGGTCGAGACCGACCTTGCGCAGCATGGCCTCGACACGCGGTCCGATCTCGTTCTCCGGCACACCGGAGATGACCAGGCCCTCGGCGACGATGTCCTTGATCTTGCGGCGCGGGTTGAGCGCCGAGATCGGGTCCTGGAACACCATCTGGATGCGGCGGCGCATGACGCGCAGCCCTTCCTTGGACAGCTTGGTCAGGTCCTGGCCGTCGAAGACCACCGAGCCCGCGGTGGGCTTGGTGAGCTGCAGGATGGCCCGGGCCAGCGTCGACTTGCCGCAGCCGGACTCGCCGACCAGGCCGAGCGTGCGGCCGCGCTGCAACCGGAAGTCCACGCCGGCGACCGCGTTCATCACGCCGCCGGGCACCCGGAAGCTCTGGATCAGCCCGGCCACGTCGAGCAGGACGTCGTCGTCGGCCGCGGGCGCGGGGACCGCGTCCTCCTTGGTCTTGGCGGTCATGCCGAGACCTCCTTCGTCAGACTCGTCTCCTCGGCCTCGCCGTCGTCGGCCTTGCCGGCCGCTTCCGCCTTCTCGGCCGTCTCGGCCTCGTCAGCATCGTCGGCAGCCTCGACCGGCTCGGCAGTCTCGGCGTCGTCGGTCTTCTCGACCGCCTCGGCCTTTTCCGCCTTCTCGGCCGTCTCGACCTTCTCGACCGCCTCGGCCTTCTCGGTCTTCTCGACCTTTTCGGTCTTCTCGGCCTTCTCGGCCGTCTCGACCTTTTCGGTCTTGCCCGAGTCCACCGCGGCCGAGCCGTCCACCGGGTGGTGGCACGCGAACAGGTGCAGGACGTCGCCGTTCGAGATCATCGCCGGCTGCTCGGTGCGGCAGAGGTCGTCCGCCGCCCCGCAGCGGCCCGCGAACGCGCAGCCGCCCTTGAACGTCACCAGGTCCGGCGGGGTGCCCGGGATGGGCTTCGGCCGCTGCGACTTGGGCACGTCCAGACGCGGCACCGCGGCGAGCAGCGCCTCGGTGTACTGGTGCTTGCGCTGCGCGAACAGCGCCTCGGTGGGCGACTTCTCCACCATGCGCCCGGCGTACATGACCGCGATCTCGTCGGTACGCCCGGCCACCACGCCCAGGTCGTGGCTCACCAGGATCATGCCCATGCCGCGGTCCGCCTGGATCTCCTCCAAGAGGTCCAGGATCTGCCGCTGCACGGTCACGTCCAGTGCGGTGGTCGCCTCGTCCGCGATCAGCAGGTCCGGGTCGCAGGCCAGCGCCATCGCGATGGTGACGCGCTGGCGCATGCCGCCGGACAGCTGGTGCGGGTACTGCTTGGCGCGCTTCTCCGGCTCCGGGATGCCGACCAGCTTGAGCAGGTCGACGGCCCGGGTCTTGGCGTCCGCGCGGGATATGGAGGTGTGCTCGCGCATCGACTCGGTCAGCTGGCGCTCGATGCGCACGACCGGGTTGAGCGAGGTCATCGGGTCCTGGAACACCATCGCGATGCGGTTGCCCCAGATGCTCCGCGCCTTCTTGCGCGGGATCCCGACCAGTTCGGCGCCGTTCAGCTTGACGCTGCCGCTGATCTCGGCGATCGCCGGGCTGATGCCCATGAGCGAGCGCACCAGCATCGACTTGCCCGAGCCGGACTCGCCGACCAGGCCCAGGGTCTCGCCGTTGCCGATCCGGAACGACACGCCGTCGACCGCTTTGAGCACGCCCCGCGGGGTGTTCAGGTGGACTTTGAGGTCCTCGACCTCGAGCAGCGGCGGTTCCGTGACAGCGGAGGTCGACGCGCCCTCGTCCTTCTTCCGTTCCATGAATACGGTCCCGTCTTTCGAGACTAGGGTCTGGCCGACTAAAGGTTGGAGTCGCGCACGTCGAACTTGGACCGCAGGCGGTCGCCGATGACGTTCAGCGAGAACACCGTCAGGAAGAGCACGGCGCAAGGCACGAACACCTGGCCCGGGTAGGTCTCCAGGTTGTCCTTCTCCTTGTAGACCATGCCGCCCCAGCTGGGCTCGGGGTCCGGGACGCCGACGCCCAGGAACGACAGCGAGCCTTCCGCGACGATCATGATGGCCATGACGATGACCGCGTACGACAGGATCGTCGCGACGGTGTTCGGCATGAGCTCCTTGAACATGATCCGGCCGGGCCTGGCACCCATCGCCTTGGCCACCACCACGTATTCGCGCTTCGACTGGGCGATCGCGTTCGCCTTCGTCAGCCGGTAGAAGCCGGGGACGGTGAGGACCGCGAGGCCGATCGTGATGGTCCACACGCTCGGCGGCTTGAGCACCGAGGCGAGCATGAGGAGCAGCAGCAGCGGCGGGAACGCGAGCAGCGCGTCCGCGAAGATGTCGATGACCGTCTCGGCGGTGCCGCGGAAGTACGCGGACACCAGGCCGAGCAGGCCGCCGAGCAGGATGCCGAAGGCCACCGGGATCGTCGAGACGATCAGCGAGGTGCGCGCGCCGGCCGCGATACGGGACAGCGTGCTGCGGCCGAGGTAGTCGGTGCCGAGGAACTCCGGCCACGACTGGAACGGCGGCAGGTGCGCGTCGCCGACCGGGCGGTCGTACTCCGCAGGCAGCAGGTCCGCGAAGACCACCATCGCGAGCACGAGGCTCAGCCACGTGACGGCCAGCCACCACAACAGGCCGGCACGCTTCTTCTTGCCCTTGCGCTCGGCGGCCGCTTCCGCGG
The DNA here is from genome assembly GCF_021502675.1 of Yinghuangia soli. Classification (GTDB taxonomy): domain Bacteria; phylum Actinomycetota; class Actinomycetes; order Streptomycetales; family Streptomycetaceae; genus Yinghuangia; species Yinghuangia soli. The sequence goes on along the minus strand of NZ_JAKFHA010000007.1, from coordinate 122,631 downwards.
GCGTCTCGACGCCGGACTCGGTCAGGCCGAGGCTGTTCTCGGTTTCGACGAGGCTCATCGCGCCCTCACTCTCGGGTCGATCAGCATGTACGCGACGTCGACCAGGGTGTTGAGCAGGACGTAGCCGACCGCGATGACGACCACGGTGCCCTGCACGGTCGGGATGTCGTTGCTGGTGATCGCACCGACGATGCTCTGCCCGAGGCCCGGGATGCCGAAGTAGAACTCGACGATGACCGTGCCGCCGATGAGCCGGCCCAGGGTCAGGCCGGAGATCGTGATGAGCGAGAACGACGACGGCCGAAGCGCGTGCCGGAAGAGCACATACGGTGCCGACATGCCCTTGGAACGCGCGGTGAGGATGTAGTCCTCCTGCAGCGTGCCGAGCATGTCACTGCGCAGCAACCGCTGGAACTGCGGTATTTCCGCCAGAGCGAGCACGATCGCCGGGAGCATCAGCGTCTCGATGTTCGCGGAGAGCGACTCGGAGGCCTTGGTCCAGCCCTGGTTCGGGAAGACCTGGCCGAGTTTGCCCGGCGCGGCGAAGAGATAGACCAGCAGGATCGAGCTGATGAACGGCGGGATGGCCAGAAGTCCGGAGGACAGGCCACCCAGGAACTTGTCCGGGAGTCGGCCCGCCTTGGCCGCCGCCCACACGCCCAACGGCACGGCTACCGCCAATGCCAGGAGGAGCGACACGAGGGCGAGTTCGAGAGTGACCGGATAGCGTTCCTTGATGCTGTCCGCCACCGGGGTGTCGGTCGCCATCGAGGTGCCGAAGTCGCCGGTGACGGCGTCTGCGACCCACCTTCCGTAGCGCTCGTACAGCGGGTCGTCGTATCCGTACTGTGCTTCGAGCCGCTTGACATCCTCAGGGGTCATGTCGGCACTGAGCTTGGGTCCCACCGGGGTCGCGGACGGATCGCCGAGTTTCAGCATGTCCGGCATGGCGGTGGTGGCGAGCGTGACCAGGAACAACACCGGTATCAGATGGAGGACCTTGCGACCGAGCAGGCGCCACACGACGGCGTCACCCCCTCTCGCAGGTCTGGTCGGCTGACAGGTATTTGGGACACATGGGACGCGCGCGATGACGGGAGCGATTCCGGCTGGTGACACGTGCCATGACGGTCCGTCAGTTAAGCGCGGTGATTAATTACGGCAGTGAGTGCGATCAATGTCAATGCATTCGAGTGATCCGTCTCACCGTGCCCGCCAGGCTTTGCCAACCGTTCGGTGGGAGTTTTCGCATCCCTCCTGACCAGTGGTGATTGGGCTGTGCCCGGCGGATCTGACGGAATGTCATTCCATACGGCTGCGTAGGGCTGCGTAGGTCCGAGAGAGGCGGCCGCACGGCCGGCGCCCCTCGCGCGCGCGGGCGCGCCACGCGCGCGCCATGTCACAGAGCCGCCCGCCCGCGGCGGCACCCCGGCGGCGGGAGTGCCCCGGGACGCCGCCGAGCCTGCCATGTGCGGCCCATGTGCGGCGCGAACTGGCCTGCGGGGACCCGGACATCCGGCCATGCGGAGCCGTTCACGTCCCCGAAACACTCGTGCGGGAACCGTCACCCGTGCGAAACACGCCGCGACACGCCGTGAAACCTCACGCCTCGAAGGTTCTTCCCATGAGCCCCCGGAGGTCGGCCGGGGACACGGAGAAGAGAGGCAGAGTATGGACACGGGTAACACCGCTTTCGTACTCCTGTGCGCCGCACTGGTCATGCTCATGACGCCCGGGCTGGCGTTCTTCTACGGCGGCATGGTCCGCGTGAAGAGCGTCCTGAACATGCTGATGATGTCGTTCATCTGCCTGGCGGTCGTGACCATCCTGTGGGTGCTGTACGGGTTCTCGATGGCCTTCAGCACGGACGCGTTCGGCGGCCTGGTCGGCAACTTCGACTGGGCGGGCATGGGTGACCTGGGCAAGGAGAAGCTGTGGGACGGCTACACCGTCCCGATCGTCGCCTTCGCGATCTTCCAGCTGATGTTCGCCATCATCACCCCCGCGCTGATCAGCGGTGCGGTCGCGGACCGCGTGAAGTTCGTGTCCTGGGCGGTCTTCGTGGCCCTCTGGGTCACGATCGTGTACTTCCCGGTCGCGCACTGGGTCTGGGCGGCCGACGGCTGGCTGTTCAAGGAAGGCGTGATCGACTTCGCGGGCGGTACCGCGGTCCACATCAACGCCGGTATCGCGGCGCTCGCCCTGGTCCTGGTGGTCGGCAAGCGCGTCGGCTTCAAGCGCGACCCGATGCGCCCGCACAACCTGCCGTTCGTCATGCTCGGCTGCGGCCTGCTGTGGTTCGGCTGGTTCGGCTTCAACGCCGGCTCCTGGCTCGGTGCGGACGGCGTCACCGCCGCGGCCGCGATCAACACCCAGGTGGCCACCGCCGCCGCGATCATCGGCTGGCTGACCCTGGAGAAGATCCGGGACGGGCACTTCACCACGCTGGGTGCCGCGTCCGGTGCGGTCGCCGGCCTGGTCGCCATCACCCCCGCGTGTGGTGCGCTCAGCCCGGTCGGCTCGATCGTCCTGGGCCTGGTCGCCGGTGCGGTCTGCGCCGCCGCGGTCGGCCTGAAGTACAAGCTGGGCTACGACGACTCGCTCGACGTCGTCGGCGTCCACCTGGTCGGCGGCATCATCGGCTCCATCGCCCCGGGCCTCCTGGCCACCGGCAAGGTGCAGAGCGACGTCGAGGGCCTCTTCTACGGCGGCGGCACCGACCAGCTGGTCAAGCAGCTCACCGGCGTCGGCGCGGTGCTCGGCTACTCGTTCGTGGCCACGTTCGTCATCGCCATGCTCATCAAGGTCACCATCGGCTGGCGCATCAGCGAGGACGACGAGGTCAGCGGCATCGACCAGGTCGAGCACGCCGAGACCGGCTACGACTTCGCCGGCCTGGGTGGCTCGGTCGGCCGTACCAGCACGACCGTGGGCGCGCCTGCTGCCGCTGCCCCCGCGGCGGAGACGAAGGTGGACGCATGAAGCTGATCACCGCGGTCGTCAAGCCGCACCGGCTCGACGACGTCAAGAACGCCCTCCAGGCCTACGGGGTGCACGGGCTCACCGTCACCGAGGCCAGCGGCTACGGCCGGCAGCGCGGCCACACCGAGGTCTACCGCGGTGCGGAGTACCAGGTCGACCTGGTGCCGAAGGTCCGCATCGAGGTCGTCGCGGACGACGACGACGCGGACGAGCTGCTCGAGGTGATCGTCAAGGCGGCCCGGACCGGCAAGATCGGCGACGGCAAGGCCTGGGTGGTTCCGGTGGAAAGTGTGGTCCGGGTCCGTACCGGGGAACGTGGACCGGAAGCGCTCTAAGGCCACCCCGCCGCTCACCGATCCGCCCGGATCCCCCGGACCGCCGGTCCCCGCCGGCGTCCACCGGATCCGAAGGAACAAGAACGGCACACGCACCATGCGGCAGACGCAGGCCCGCACCGCCATCCGGCGGGCGGGCTTGCGTCGTCCGCGTTCCGACGCCCGCGACCTCGAGGAGGGGCGCCCGTGGTGGACCCGAACCCGTCGACCGTCCGCTTCACCCGCAGCCGCGAGGAACTCCTCGCCGACCCCGCAGGCGGCGGCCCCGAACGCCGCCGCGCCCTCGCCGCCCTCGCCGACCGCTGGCTGACCGGGCTGCTGGAGGACGCCGGCGCCGACCGCACCGGGATCGCACTGGTCGCGGTGGGCGGCTACGGCCGCCGCGAACTGTCCCCGGGCAGCGACCTCGACGTCCTGCTGCTGCACGACGGCCGCGGCGACATCGCCGCCCTCGCCGACTCCGTGTGGTACCCGGTGTGGGACGCCGGCATCGCCCTCGACCACTCGGTGCGCACCCCGGACGAGGCCCGCCGGGCCGCCGACGACGACCTCCGCGTGCACCTCGGCCTCCTGGACGCCCGGCACGTGGCCGGCGATGCCGCCCTCACCGCCCAGGTCCGCACCGCCGCGCTCACCGCGTGGCGCACCCAGGCTCCCAAGAAGCTGCCCGCGCTCCTGGAGTCCGGCGCCGAACGCGCCGAGAAGCACGGCGAACTGGCGTTCCTCCTCGAACCCGACCTCAAGGAGGCCCGCGGCGGGCTGCGCGACGCCGCCGCCCTGCGCGCGGTGGCCGCCTCCTGGGTGGCCGACGCACCGCACGAGGAGGTCGATGCGGCCCGCACCACCCTCCTCGACGTCCGCGACGCGCTGCACCTGACCACCGGACGGGCCGGCGACCGGCTGCTGCTCCAGGAGCAGGACCCGGTGGCCCGCACCCTCGGCCTGCTGGACGCCGACACCCTGCTGCGCCGCGTCTCGGAGTCCGCCCGGGCCCTCGCGTACGCCTCCGACGTCACCTGGCGCGAGGTCAACCGGGTGCTCGCGGCCCGCACCGGACCGGTCCGGCGCGTGCTGCGCGGCCGGACCGCCGGACCCGAGCGTCGCCCGCTCGCCGAGGGCGTGGTCGAGCACGGCGGCGAGGCGGTCCTCGCGCACGGTGCCCAGCCGGCCCGCGACCCCGGGCTGCTGCTCCGCGCCGCGGCCGCCGCCGCGCAGGCCGGACTCCCGCTGTCCCGGCACGCGGTGGACCGGCTCGCGGTCGAATGCCCGCCGCTGCCCGACCCCTGGCCGCCCGCGGCCCGCGAGTCCTTCGTCGCGCTGCTCGGCGCCGGGCGCAGCGCCCTGCCGGTCTGGGAGGCGCTCGAATCGCGCCGCCTGGTCACCCGGCTGCTGCCGGACTGGGAACGCGTGCGCTGCCGCCCGCAGCGCAACGCGGTGCACCGCTTCACCGTGGACCGGCACCTGGTCGAGACCGCAGTGCAGGCCGCCGCGCACACCCGCCGGGTGGCCCGCCCCGACCTGCTGCTGGTCGCCGCGCTGCTGCACGACGTGGGCAAGGGCTGGCCGGGCGACCACAGCCTCAGCGGCGAGGTCATCGCCCGCGAGGCCGCCACCCGGATGGGCTTCGCAAAGGACGACGTCGACGTCATCGCCACACTGGTCCGGCACCACCTGCTGCTCGTCGACACCGCCACCCGCCGCGACCTGGACGACCCGCTCACGGTCTCCGGCTTCGCCGAGGCGGTCGGCGGCCTGGAGACGCTCGAACTCCTGCACGCGCTCACCGAGGCGGACGCCGCCGCGACCGGGCCGGCCGCGTGGAGCGCGTTCCGCGACGCGCTGTGCCGCGACCTGGTGGCCCGGGCCCGGGCCGTGCTCGCCGGGCGGCCCGCAGCCGCCGCACAGCCCATCGACACCGCCCGGCTGCGGCTGGCCGGCAAGGCCGAGGGCGGCTTCGCGGTCACCCTGGAGCCGCTGTCGTACGGCGCCGAGGTCACCGTGGCCGCCCCGGACCGGGTCGGCCTGCTGGCGCTGGCCGCCGGGGTCCTGGCCCTGCACCGGCTCACCGTGCGCTCCGCGGTCGCCGACGTGGTGGACGGCACCGGCATCACCGTGTGGACCGTGGAGACCGAGTTCGGCGCGCTGCCCGACCCGGCCGCGGTACGCGAGGACGTGCGCCGGGCGCTCGACGGCGGGCTCGACGTCGCGGGCAAATTGGCGCGGCGCGAGGCCGCGTACGCGCCCCGGCGCGGGATGACGCCCGCGCCGCCGCGCGTGGAGGTCGTCCCGGGCGTCTCGGAGACCGCCACGGTCCTCGAAGTGCGCGCCCACGACGGCCCGGGCCTGCTCCACCGGATCGGCAAGGCGCTGGCGGAGGCGCAGGTCAGCGTGCGGCAGGCGCGCGTCAGCACGCACGGCGCCGAGGCCGTCGACGCGTTCTACGTGGTGGACGGCAACGGCGAGCCGCTGGCCGCCGACACCGCCCGCCAAGTGGCCAGGACGCTGGAGAAGGCGCTGTCCTGACCGACCGGCCGGCGCCCCGCGGCCGCCCGCGGGGCCCGGCACCGCCGCCGGGTCGCGCGCGGCCCGGGTAGGCTGGCGGGGACCGTAGACCATCCCGCATACGAAGGACCTCTGCCGACGTGTTCGACACTCTTTCCGACCGCCTCGCAGCGACCTTCAAGAACCTCCGCGGCAAGGGCCGGCTCTCCGAGGCCGACATCGACGCCACCGCCCGGGAGATCCGGGTGGCGCTGCTCGAGGCGGACGTCGCGCTGCCGGTCGTCCGCGAGTTCGTCGCGCACGTCAAGGAGCGGGCGCGCGGCGCGGAGGTGTCGCAGGCGCTGAACCCGGCGCAGCAGATCGTCAAGATCGTCAACGAGGAGCTCGTCCGGATTCTCGGCGGCGAGACGCGGCGCCTGCGGTTCGCCAAGACCGCCCCGACCGTGATCATGCTGGCCGGCCTCCAGGGCGCGGGCAAGACGACCCTCGCGGGCAAGCTCGGCCAGTGGCTCAAGTCGCAGAAGCACTCGCCCCTGCTGGTGGCCTGCGACCTGCAGCGCCCCAATGCGGTCAACCAGCTCAGCGTGGTCGCCGAGCGCGCCGGCGTCGCGGTCTACGCGCCCGAGCCGGGCAACGGCGTGGGCGACCCGGTCAGGGTGGCCCGCGACTCGATCGAGTACGCCCGCACCAAGCAGTACGACGTGGTCGTCGTCGACACCGCCGGCCGCCTCGGCATCGACGCCGAGATGATGCAGCAGGCCGCGGACATCCGCGACGCCGTCAACCCGGACGAGATCCTCTTCGTGGTCGACGCGATGATCGGCCAGGACGCGGTGACCACCGCGCAGGCCTTCCTCGACGGCGTCGGCTTCGACGGCGTGGTGCTCTCCAAGCTCGACGGCGACGCCCGCGGCGGTGCCGCGCTCTCGGTCGCGCAGGTCACCGGCCGGCAGGTCATGTTCGCCTCCAACGGCGAGAAGCTGGACGACTTCGACGCGTTCCACCCGGACCGCATGGCGTCCCGCATCCTCGGCATGGGCGACATGCTCAGCCTCATCGAGATGGCCGAGCAGAAGTACGACGCGGACGTCGCGCTCAAGGCCGCCGAGAAGATCCAGAAGGGCGGCAAGGACTTCACTCTGGAGGACTTCCTCCAGCAGATGGAGCAGGTCAAGAAGATGGGGTCGATCTCCAAGCTTCTCGGCATGCTGCCCGGCATGGGGCAGATGAAGGAGCAGATCGACAGCATCGACGACCGCGACCTGGACCGGGTCGCGGCCATCATCAAGTCGATGACCCCCGGCGAGCGCGACGACCCGAAGATCATCAACGGCTCGCGCCGGGCCCGTATCGCCAAGGGCTCCGGGTGCACGGTCACCGAGGTCAACAACCTCATCGAGCGGTTCTTCGAGGCCCGCAAGATGATGACGTCGATGGCCCGCGGCGGCGGCTTCCCCGGCATGCCGGGCATGGGCGGCGGGGCCAAGAAGAAGGGCAAGGCGCCCAAGCAGGCCAAGGGCAAGCGCCAGTCGGGCAACCCGATGAAGCGCAAGCAGGAGGAGATCGCCGCGGCCCAGCGGCGCGAGGAGCGCGCCGCGGGCGGCTTCGAGCTCCCGGCCGGCGCCGACGCGGGCAAGTTCGAACTGCCGAAGGGATTCGAGGACTACCTCAAGTAGCCCTCGGCACGGCGCTCATGGCCCAGCACACCCCGTTCTCTGTTTCCCGCGGGTCCCGCGCGTCCCGCGGCGGCGCGGCATCCGCCGCGCCGGCGCGGTGAGCGCGGCGTACACCCGGCCCGGCTACCGGGTCGGGATCCGCGCGGCCCGCGAGGACGACGCGCAGGCGTACCGCGAGGCGGTGCTGCGCTCGCTGGAGCACATCGCCGCCTGGAACCCGGCGCGGCCGGACGGCTTCGCCGAGATCCTGGCCGCGCAGGGCGCCGGGATGCGCACGTTCATGGTCGTCGACCTCGCGGACGGCGGCCTGGCCGGCAAGATCACGGTGGCCAACATCGTGCGCGGCGGCTTCCGCAACGCCACGGTCGGCTACGACGCCTACCTGCCGTACGCCGGGACCGGCCGCATGACCGAGGGCCTCGCGCTGGTGGTGGACCGGGCGTTCGCGCCCGCCGACCGCGGCGGCCTGGACCTGCACCGGCTGGAGGTCAACGTGCAGCCGGCCAACCAGCGGTCCATCGCGCTGGCCAAGCGGCTCGGCTTCCGGCACGAGGGCTTCTCGCCGCGGATGATCCACGTCAACGGCGCGTGGCGCGACCACGAGCGGTTCGCGATGACCGCGGAGGAGTGGCCCGGACTGGGCTGAGTCCGCTCCGGGACCGGCCTGCCGCCCCTCTTCCGCCGCCTTGCTTGCCCGTGACAAGCTTCCCGCGGTCCAACCGGAAGGGGAGCAGGTCGTGACAGACAGCCAGCCGACGCCGTACCTCGTGGAGCCGTGCATCCACCCGGAGCTCGCCGCGCACACCGGGCACTTCGAGAAGCGCGTGCACACCGTCGCGGACCGCGTGCACGTCGCGGTGGGCTGGTCGTCCGCCAACGCCGTCTTCGTCGAGGGCCCGGACGGCATCGTGGTCGTCGACACCGGCAGCGGGACCGACCTCGCCGCCGCCATCGAGCCCGAACTGCGCCGGCACCTCAAGGACCCGGACGCCCCGGTCCGCGCGGTCGTCGTCACCCACCACCACCCGGACCACGTCAACGGCCTGCGGCACTGGGTGTCCCCGGAGGCCGCGGCGTCCGGCGAGATCGCGGTGTACGCGCACCGCACGTTCCTGGACAGCCTCACCGACCAGTCCGGCCCCGCGCTGCACATCATGGGCCTGCGCTCGGTCTACTCGCTCGGCAATCTGCTCGGCCCCGCCGACACGGCCGGCATGAACGACGCGGTCGGACCGCACGCGGGCGTCGGGCAGCCGTCGTTCGTCATGCCCACCCACCTCGTGGACGACGAACTCGAGGTCGCCGTCGCGGGCCTGCGGCTGCGCCTCTTCCACAACCCCGGCGAGACCGACGACGCGATCAGCGTGCACGTCCCCGAACTCGGGGTGGTGCTCTGCGGCGACACCATCCAGGGCCCGACGCTGCCCAACATCCACACCCTGCGTGGCTGCCGCTACCGCGACCCCATGCAGTGGGTGCGCAGCATCGACGCACTGCGCGCCTGCCGCGCCGAGCACCTGGTGCCCAGCCACGGGCAGCCGGTCACCGGCGCGGCCGCCGTCGAGGACGTGCTGAGCTTGGAGCGCGACTGCATCCAGTACATCCACGACCAGACCGTGCGCCTGATGAACCAGGGCCTGACCCCGGACGAACTCGCCGACGAGCTCCGGCTGCCCGCGCACCTCGCGGACGCCAAGCCGTACGCCCGCGAGTACTACGGCACCGTCAAGCACACCGTGCGGCAGATCTTCTTCGGCTACCTCGGCTGGTTCGGCGGCGACCCCGTCGACCTCGACCCGCTGCCGCGCCCCGAGCGCGCCCGGCGCACGGTCGAGCTCATGGGCGGCCGCGAGCGCGTCCTCGCGGCAGCGCGCACCGCGTACGAGGCCGACGAGTTCCAGTGGGCCGCGGAACTCGCCACCCACCTCACCCGCATCGACCGCGAGGACACCGAGGCGCGGCAGCTCAAGGCCGCCTGCTTCCGGCGCCGGGGCTATGCGCACATGAACATCAACTGGCGCAACTGGTACCTGAGTTCGGCCGATGAGCTGGAGGGGAGGATCCAGCCGATCCTGCCCTTCATCAACTTCGCGCAGATCTTCGCGCCGCGCGACCTCGTGGCCCGCATCCGCGCCGCCTGGCTCGTCGAGCTCTTCACCACCCGGCTGCGCGCCGAGGACGCCCTGGACACCGACCGCGTCCTCGGCTTCCGCATCACCGGCGGTGAGCACTACGGCACCGAAGAGGTGTCGCTGCACATCCGGCGCGGCGTGGCCCGCTTCGCCGCGTCCCTGCCGGACACCGCGGAGCCGGTCGTCGAACTGACGCGGGCTTCGATGGAGGCCCTGCACCTGGGCACCACCGACCTGGCCGCCGCCCTCGCGGCAGGCAACGCCTCGGTCGTGCGCGGCACGGCCGAGGAGGCCGCGTCGCTGCTGGGCCTCTTCGAACCGATCAAGCCCGAGGTGCCCACCGAGATCACGCTGCGCTGACCGGCGTGCATGCTCCGCGCCCGCCTGCCCCGTCCGACCGGTAACCCGGTTCGAGGGCGGGCGCGGAGCCCGTACGATGTGGCCTCATGGCAAAGGCTCCCATCCTCACCCCCCAGGCGGACGACTTCCCGCGCTGGTACCAGGACCTCATCGGCAAGGCCGAACTGGCGGACAACGGACCGGTGCGCGGCACCATGGTCATCCGACCGTACGGCTACTCGCTGTGGGAGCGGATGCAGTCCGAGGTCGACGCGCGGATCAAGGACGCCGGGGCGCAGAACGCGTACTTCCCGATGTTCATCCCGGAGAACTACCTGACCCGCGAGGCCGAGCACGTCGAGGGCTTCAGCCCCGAGCTCGCGGTCGTCACGCACGGCGGCGGCAAGAAGCTCGAAGAGCCGGTCGTGGTCCGCCCCACCTCCGAGACGATCATCAACGAGTACTTCTCGAAGTGGGTGCAGTCGTACCGCGACCTGCCGCTGCTCATCAACCAGTGGGCCAACGTGGTCCGCTGGGAGCTCCGGCCCCGCGTCTTCCTGCGCACCACCGAGTTCCTGTGGCAGGAAGGCCACACCGCGCACATCTCGTACGAGGACGCCCGCGACTACGCGGCCCGCATCCACCGCCACGTGTACGGCGAGTTCATGCGCGACGTGCTCGGCATCGACGTCGTGCTGGGCCGCAAGACCGCGCGCGAGCGCTTCGCCGGCGCCATCAACACCCTCACCCTCGAGGGCATGATGGGCGACGGCAAGGCGCTGCAGATGGGCACCTCGCACGAGCTCGGCCAGAACTTCGCCAAGGCATTCAACACCCAGTTCCTGGCCGACAGCGGCGAGCGCGAGTACGTGTGGCAGACCTCGTGGGGCGTCAGCACCCGCATGGTCGGCGGCCTGATCATGAGCCACGGCGACGACAACGGCCTGCGCATCCCGCCGCGCCTCGCGCCGGTGCAGGCCGTGGTCATGGCCATCAAGGGCGACGACGCGGTGGTCGAGGCCGTGCGCGCGCTCGGCGACCGCCTCAAGGCGGCCGGCGTCCGGGTGGTCGTGGACGACAAGACCGACACCCCCTTCGGCCGCCGCGCGGTCGACTGGGAGCTCAAGGGCGTGCCGATCCGCCTCGAGATCGGCCCGCGCGACCTGGAGGCCGGCACCGCGATGCTGGCCCGCCGGATCGCCGGCGGCAAGAGCCCGGTCCAGCTGGACGGCGTCGTCGAGACGGTCGCTGCGATCCTCGAAGAGGACCAGGCGCTGCTGCTCGCGCAGTCCGCCGAGCGCCGTGCGGCCCGTACCGTCGACGTCACCTCGATCGGCGAGGCCGTCGAGGCCGCGGCCACCGGCTGGGGCCGCATCTCGTGGGCCGACCTCGGCCCCGAGGGCGAGGCCAAGCTGGCCGAGCAGGGCGTCTCGGTGCGCTGCCTGGTCACCGCCGACGGCGAGGTGCCGGACGCCGACGACCAGCCCGGCAACATCGCGATCGTGGCCCGCGCCTACTGACTGGCGCCTCCCGCCGTCGGAGCGCGGTCTTTGCCGCAGTCCGTACGCCCCGGATCCCCGGTGGATTGGGATCCGGGGCGTACGTCTGGCAGAATGGCCCGCTGAGTACCCGGAGCATCGTCGGACCCTCTCTCCGCATGACTTCGTGTCCACTGACCGGCCGGTCGCATGTCCCCACGTGTCGACGCGGTCGCTCACCCACGTCAAGATGCAGGAGACACCACTCTCGTGGCAGTCAAGATCAAGCTGAAGCGCCTGGGCAAGATCCGCAGCCCGCACTACCGCATCGTCATCGCCGACGCCCGCACCAAGCGTGACGGCCGCGCGATCGAAGAGATCGGTATCTACCACCCGATGGAGAACCCCTCGCGCATCGAGGTCGACTCCGAGCGTGCGCAGTACTGGCTGGGTGTCGGCGCGCAGCCGACCGACGCCGTCGCCGTTCTGCTGAAGCTCACCGGCGACTGGCAGAAGCACAAGGGCCTCCCGGCTCCGGAGAACGCCCTCCAGGTCAAGGCGCCGAAGGCCGACAAGAAGTCGCTCTTCGAGGCCGCCGCCAAGGAAGCCGCGGACGAGCCGAAGGACGGCGCCACCACGCCGAAGGCGAAGAAGGAGAAGAAGGCGGAGGCCCCCGCGGCCGAGGCTGAAGCTCCCGCCGCCGAGGCCGCCGAGTCTGCGCCGAGCGAGGGCTGACCATGCTCGAGGAGGCCCTCGAGCATCTGGTCAAGGGCATCGTCGAGAACCCCGACGACGTGAAGGTCCGGGCTCGGAACCTGCGTCGCGGGCGGATTCTCGAGGTCCGCGTGCACCCTGACGACCTGGGCAAGGTCATCGGGCGCGGCGGCCGCACCGCCCGGGCCCTGCGTACCGTCGTGACCGCCCTGGGCGGCCGCGGCGTCCGCGTCGACCTCGTCGACGTCGACCAGGTGCGCTGAACGACCTGGCGCGCACCATGCAGCGCAAAGGTGGCCTCCCCCATCGGCTCGGCCGATGCGGGAGGCCACTCTTTTTTGTCTTTCCGGCCGCGCCGCGGCCGCCGTCGAGGAGTGAACAGTGCAGCTGGTCGTCGCCCGGATCGGCCGGGCCCACGGGATCCGCGGCCAGGTCAGCGTCGAGGTACGCACCGACGAGCCGGAGGTGCGCCTGGCGCCCGGCGCGGTGCTCATGACCGACCCCCCGTCCGCCGGACCGCTCACCATCGCGGCCGGCAAGGTGCACAGCGGCCGGCTGCTGCTGTCCTTCGAGGGCGTGGCGGACCGCAACGGCGCCGAGGCGCTGCGCAACGTGCTGCTCATCGCCGAGGTCGACCCGGACGAACTGCCCGAGGACCCCGAGGAGTTCTACGACCACCAGCTGGTCGGGCTGGACGTCGTGCTGGCCGACGGCACGCTGGTCGGCGAGGTCCGCGAGATCGCGCACCTGCCGTCCCAGGACCTGCTGATCGTGCGTGCCGAGGACGGCCGCGAGGTCATGGTGCCGTTCGTCGAGGAGATCGTCCCGGAGATCGACCTGGAGGAGCAGCGCATGGTCATCACGCCGCCGCCCGGGCTGATCGACCCGGAGGAGGCGGAGGTGGCGTCCACGCGGGACGCCGAGGCCGGAGCCGAGGCCGGCGGGGAATCCGAGGGCGGTACGGAATGAGGATCGACGTCGTCTCGATCTTCCCCGAGTACCTCGCCCCGCTCGACGTCTCGCTGGTCGGCAAGGCCCGCGCCAAGGGCCTGCTGGACGTGCGCCTGCACCAACTGCGCGACCAGGCGCACGACGTGCACCGCACGGTCGACGACACGCCGTACGGCGGCGGCCCCGGCATGGTCATGAAGCCCGAGCCGTGGGCCGCGGCGCTGGAGGAAGTGGCGCCCCTGGACGGGGAGTCCGTGCCGCGGCTGATCGTCCCGACCCCGTCCGGCCGGCCGTTCACCCAGGAACTGGCCGTCGAACTGGCCGCCGAGCCCTGGCTGGTGTTCGCACCGGCCCGCTATGAGGGCATCGACCGGCGGGTCATCGAGGACGCCGCGACGCGCATGCGCGTCGACGAGGTCTCCATCGGCGACTACGTGCTGGCCGGCGGCGAGGTCGCGGTGCTGGTGATGGTCGAGGCGGTGGCCCGGCTGCTGCCCGGCGTCCTCGGCAACGCCGAATCGGTGCGCGACGACTCGTTCGCGCCGGGCGCGATGGCGAACCTGCTGGAGGGCCCGGTCTACACCAAGCCCGCCGAATGGCGCGGCCGCGAGGTGCCGCCCGTCCTGCTCTCCGGCAACCACGGCGCGATCGCCCGCTGGCGCCGCGACCAGGCCCTCGCGCGGACCGCGGAAAACCGCCCTGACCTGCTGGAACGCCTGACCGCAGGGGAAGCGGACAAGAAGGACAGGGCGACCCTTGCCGCACTCGGCTGGAGCGAGCGGGACGGCCGGTTTTCGCCGGACGCCACCCCTGTGGCAGACTGAACAGCTGTTGTCGTACGACCTGGTCCGGAACCGCGCTCGGCGCAGGCGCCGGAGGTGCCCCTGCCACAGGGGGAGCACCACTGCAGAGGTCGGCGGCCCTCTTTCTGTAGACACCACGACATGCCGTGGGTGACCTGTGGCACCTGCGAGAAAGCGACGCCATCATGGCCAACATCATCGACGGCCTCGACGCAGCCTCCCTGCGCGACGACGTTCCGGCCTTCCGCGCCGGTGACACCCTCAAGGTGCACGTGCGCGTCATCGAAGGCAACAAGTCCCGCGTCCAGGTCTTCCAGGGCTTCGTGCTGCGCCGCCAGGGTGCGGGCGTCCGCGAGACCTTCACGGTCCGCAAGGTCAGCTACAACGTCGGCGTGGAGCGCACCTTCCCGGTGCACACCCCGGTCATCGAGAAGATCGAGGTCGTGACCCGCGGCGACGTCCGCCGCGCGAAGCTGTACTACCTGCGCGACCTGCGCGGCAAGGCCGCGAAGATCAAGGAGAAGCGCGACGCTTCGGGCCGCACGGTCTGACGCAGCGCCTCCGATCAGGTCGGGGTGACCGGCCCGTTAGGCTCGTCCGCAATGGACGACGCAGCGCGCACGGTCGAGACGGGGGAGACCCCGCGACCCGCCGAACCGGACAACGGCCGCGGCTCCACGGTGGAGACCTCCACCGGCTCCTCGCGAAGCGAGGGCACGGAGCCGCGGCCGACCCATGCCCAGGAACGCTCGGCGGACCCGGCGGAGGACGATTCGGCGGGTGAGAAACCGGTGGGAGAGCCGGTCGGACAACCGGTCGGAGAGCCGGTCGGGGAGCAGGCGGGTCCGGATGCCGCCGAGGTCTCCGAGGCGCCGGAGGACGCGGGGGACGCGGTGCCTTCGGAGGACGTGGAGGACGCGGAGGGCTCGGAGACCGCCGAGGAGTCCGCGGAGGAGTCCGCGGAGTCCGAGCAGCCGGAGCGCCCGGACGACGACGGCGACTCGGAAGCCGCGGACGCCGAGGAGTCTTCGGAGACGTCGGAGTCCTCGGCCGAGGAAACCGACGGCGATGGCGAGGCCGACGCCAAAGACGACGCCAAAGACGACGCTGACGACGGCGCCGAGGCCGAGGCCGAGGCCGAACCCGAAACTGAAGCCGACAGCGAAGCCGAGGCCGTACCGGCCGCTGCCGAGGCTACTGCCCAGCTCCGCGTCCCCGCCGCGGCCCGCCCGGCTGCCGAGGGCGACGCTTCGGGTGACGCCGACGAGCGTGGCAGTGCAGAAGGCACCGAAGGCGCGGCCGGCGACGCCACGGCGCAACTGGCCGTCCCGGGCCGCCCGCGGAGTTCGTCCGGCGATGTGACCGCCCAACTGAAGGCGCCGGCTGCCGCGTCCGTACCGGCCCCGGCCCCCGTGGCGGAGACCGAGGCACCTGCGTTGCCCGCGGCGACGCCGGTCTCGTCGGCGGGCGGTGCCGCCACCGCCGCGACGGTCGTCCTGACCAAGCCCAAGCCCGAGGCCAAGCCGCAGCCCGCCGCGGCCACCACCGCCGTCACCGAAGCCGAGGTCGACAGCGACGCGGACGAAGACGAGGACGGCGAGGACGAGTACGCGCGCCGGCGCCGGTTGCCCGCATGGGTGGAACTCCCGTTGATGCTGGCCTTCGGGCTGCTGGTCGTCGTGGTGCTGCATTCGTACGTTGCGCAGCCGTTCGTCATCCCCAGCGGTTCTATGGAGAACACGCTGCAGATCGGCGACCGCGTCCTGGTCAACAAGCTTGCGTACACATTCGGCGACAAGCCCGAGCGCGGCGACGTCGTGGTGTTCGACGGGACCGGCGTGTTCACGTTCGACGGCAAGCGCGACAGCGGTTCGTCGAACCCGATAGGGCGCGCGGTCGAAGGCGTCGGGTCGATGTTCGGGTTCGGGAACTCCGGCGAGACCGACTTCGTGAAGCGCGTCATCGGGATCGGCGGCGACCATGTGGTGTGCTGCGATGCGCACGGCCGCATCACGGTCAACGGTGTCGCGCTGGAGGAGTCCGGCTACCTCTATCCCGGCGACGTGCCGTCGAAGGTGCCGTTCGACATCCGGGTGCCCGAGGGCGAGTTGTGGGTGATGGGCGACCACCGCGGGAACTCCGCCGACTCGCGCGAGTACATGGGCAAGCCCGGCGGCGGGTTCGTGCCGGAGGACCGGGTCGTGGGGCGCGTGGACTGGATCATCTGGCCGGTGGGCCGGATCGGCGGCATCGACCGCCCGTCGACGTTCTCGCAGCCCGGCATCGGCCGACAGGAGCCGCCGGCGGTCCCGGGCCGTGGGTAAGCGGGGCAAGCCCCGCGGATCACGGAGTTCGGGGGAGAGCGCGCGGCCGTCCGCGGCGGAGAGTCCGCGACCGCCTGCCGCAGAGGGCGCGCGACCGCCTGCGCCGGAAGGCCCGCCCGCGCTCCCGGACCCGGAGGCCACCGCGCAACTGCGCGCCGTCGTACCGCTCGGCGGCGCGGCGGCCGAACCTCCCGCGGGCACGGGTGAGGCAACGGGCGTACCGGTGGCGGGCGGTCGGGCCGCCGCGCGCGGGCGGACGCCGCGGCGGCGCTGGCGGCGCAAGGACAAACCGTTCTCGCTGATACGCGAGATCCCGATCCTCGTGGTGACCGCGGTGGTCCTCGCGCTGCTCATCAAGACCTTCTTCGTACAGGCGTTCTTCATCCCTTCGGGTTCGATGCAGCAGACGATCGGCATCGGCGACCGGGTGCTGGTCGACAAGCTCACGCCGTGGTTCGGCGCCGAGCCGGAACGCGGCGAGGTCGTGGTGTTCCGCGACCCGGGCGGCTGGCTCGGGCGCAAGCCGAAATCCGATCCACCGCCGGTGATCAAGCAGCTCAAGCAGGGTCTGGTGTACGTCGGACTGCTGCCGTCGGACGACGAGCAGGACCTGATCAAGCGGGTCATCGGGGTGGGCGGCGACACCGTCGTGTGCTGCGACGACACCGGGCGGATCACGGTCAACGGGGTGCCGCTGGACGAGCCGTACATCTATCCCGGCGACGCGCCGTCCAACGTGCCGTTCTCGGTCAAGGTGCCCAAGGGCCGCCTGTGGGTGATGGGCGACCACCGCGGCGATTCCTCCGACTCGCGCGCCCATCAGGACAGTCCCCACCAGGGCACGATCTCCGAAGACGACGTGGTGGGGCGGGCGTTCACGGTGGCCTGGCCGGTCAGCCGGTGGAAGGGGCTGCCGGTGCCGTCGACGTTCGAGGGTGCCGGAAAATTTGCCAATCCTGGCAACGCGGCTGCGGTTCTCTCGCCCGTTCCGGTCGTTATGGGGGTGGCGGGCGCCGTTCCGGTGATCCTGGTCCGTCGGCGTGTACGCTCGCGCCCGCGGGACCAGGGCTGCCAGGCGATCCCACCGGGCACGTGATGCGTGCCGACATTCGAAGCATGACGATGGACGGACGGCAGCGCGCCAAAGTGCCGGGCGCCGCCGTCATGGTCACAGGTACGAGGAGGCGCCGTGGGGGAAGTCGTGGTCGGAGCACGGTCCGCAGGTGGAGACGACGAGTCGGGCCGCCGGCCCGAGGAGCCGCACCGGCAGCCGGAGTCCGGGGAACCGGGCGGTGCGGACTCGCCGTTCCCGCCGGTCGGCCCGGGCGACGCGGCTTCGCCGGACGGTCCGGGGGCGCCCCCGGTGCCGCCCGTCCCGCCTCTCCCGCCGGGTCCGCCCGCTGCGGGGACCGGAGTTCCCGCGCAGGAACGTCCCCGTGAAGGCGCCGCCGCAGCCGGTGCCGGCAGCGGCGCGGAGGCCGGCGCCGAGGCCGAGTCGGATGCCGAGGACACCTCGGGCCGGCGCAAGAAGAAGCAGCGCAAGCCGGCGAAGAAGGGGTCCTTCTGGAAGGAACTCCCGCTGCTGCTGGGCATCGCGCTGGTGCTCGCGCTGATCATCAAGACGTTCCTGGTGCAGGCCTTCTCGATTCCGTCGGAGTCGATGGAGGACACCATCAAGGTGGGCGACCGGGTGCTGGTCGACAAGCTCACCCCGTGGTTCGGCGCGGAGCCGGAGCGCGGCGAGGTCGTCGTGTTCAAGGACCCGGGCGGCTGGCTGGAGGGCGAGCCGCAGCAGTCCGACAACGGTCTGGTGCGGGCCCTGCAGAAGGGCCTGTCGTTCGTCGGCCTGATGCCGTCGACGAACGAGAAGGACCTGATCAAGCGGGTCATCGGGGTCGGCGGCGACACCGTCGAGTGCTGCGACGCCGAGGGCCGCATCCTGGTCAACGGGGTGCCGCTGAACGAGACGTACCTCAAGCCCGGGGTCGCCCCGTCGGACAAGCCGTTCAAGGTCACGGTGCCCAAGGGGCGCCTGTGGGTGATGGGCGACAACCGCGCCAACTCCGCGGACTCGCGCGCCCACGTGGCACCGGGTGACCCGGCGGCGGGCACGGTCGACAAGGACCAGGTCATCGGGCGCGCGTTCACGGTCATCTGGCCGCTCGGCCGCATGCACTGGCTGGGTGTGCCGGACACCTTCGACCAGAAGGGCCTGTCGTCCTCGGCCGCGCCGCTGGCGTTCGGCGCGGCGGGCGCGGTGCCGCTGCTGCTGTGGCGGCGGCGCTGGACCGAGCCGAAGCGCGGCGACGCGGGCACCGGGGCGCCGCCGGCCTGAGCCGGGCCCGGACACCCCGGACACCCCGCACGCGCGCCGGAGCGGCGCGGCGCGAGGCCGGAACGAGACGCGACACGAGGCCGGAATTCGTACGCCAGTGCGAGTTCCGGCCTTCGTATGCCCGGCAGGGGCACAATCGGCAGATGACTTCGAACGCCGCCGCCCCGCCGCCCGCGGGATCCGTCAGCCCCTGGCCCGACGCGCTGCCGCATCCGGTCCCCGATTACCCCGCCGACCTGCGCGTCGACCTGGTCCGCAAGGCCGTGCGGGTGGTCCTGCTGGACGCCTCGGACCGGATCCTGCTGTTCAACAACAACGTGCCGGCCAGCCGCCCCTCCGAGTGGTGGGACCTGCCCGGCGGCGGCCTGGACCCCGGGGAGACGTACGTGGACGCGGCGGTGCGCGAGATCGCCGAGGAGACCGGCCTGCAACTGGCCCCGGAGGACATCGGGGCACCCACATGGCGGCGCAGCTCCACATGGACCCGCGGGGAGTACCGGAGGGTCCAGCACGAGTTCGTGGTGGTGGCCCGGGTGGCCGCGGAGGCCCCCGAGATCGACGCCCACGGGTGGACCGAGGAGGAGGTCGACGAGTACGTCGGCGCCCGGTGGTGGACCCTTGAGGAGATCGTCTCCAGCCCGCAGCACTTCTATCCGGGGCGGCTGCCCGAGTTGCTGCCCGGGTTTTTGGCGGGTGAGCTGGTGGACGAGCCGTTCGAGTGGTGGAACTGACCCGTACCGCGGGAGTGTGGACCGGACCGCGGTACACAATGGGAACGACAGCGAAGCGCAGGAGCGAGGGGCGCGCATGAGTGCGGAGGATCTCGAAAAGTACGAGACCGAGATGGAGCTTCAGCTCTACCGCGAGTACCGCGATGTCGTCGGCCTCTTCAAGTACGTCATCGAGACGGAGCGGCGCTTCTATCTCACGAACCAGTACGAGCTGCATGTGCGCTCGGCCGACGGCGAGGTGTTCTTCGAGCTCGCCATGGCGGACGCATGGGTCTGGGACATGTATCGTCCCGCCCGATTCGTGAAGAATGTTCGAGTTTTGACCTTCAAGGACGTCAACGTCGAGGAGCTGACGAAGAGCGATCTGGAGATGCCCTCGGGCAACGAAGGCTTCGGAGGATAGAACCTGCCGGTCCACCGGCCTGACGCCTGGTCCACCGCCCGGCCATACCCGATTCCGGGCGGGCCGGACACCCGCCGTCCACAGACGCGGTTGTCCACAGGCTGGTGATCGTGAACCTGCGCCTCCGCCCCCGAACCCGTCAGGGTCGGGGGCGGAGGTGGTCGTATG
Organism: Yinghuangia soli; assembly: GCF_021502675.1. Classification (GTDB taxonomy): domain Bacteria; phylum Actinomycetota; class Actinomycetes; order Streptomycetales; family Streptomycetaceae; genus Yinghuangia; species Yinghuangia soli. Next base: position 102,758 of record NZ_JAKFHA010000007.1, on the reverse strand, counting down.
ACCGGCAAGGGCGAAGAGGAAATCCGCGGCACGAGCGCACAGGCGTGCGCGGGCATGGCCGCGGGAGACAGCCCGTCCCAGGGCGCCGGCGGTGTTCGCCGTGGCCGGGCGGTCGGGGGTGCGGATCCGGCAGGCGGCCGTCCCCCGCGCGGTGGGCGGAACGGTGCGGTGGGCGGGTACGGCGAGCGGGTCGCGGAGCGGCATCTGGTCGAGGCCGGGCTCGTCGTGCTGGACCGCAACTGGCGCTGCGCCGCGGGTGAGCTCGATCTCGTGGCGCTGGAGCGCGGCCTGCCGCCGCCCGGTGCCGACCAGGCCGACTGCTTCGGCCCGCCGTCCGGTCCGGGCGTCCTCGTCGTGTGCGAGGTCAAGACCCGGCTGAGCCCCGGCTTCGAGCATCCGTGCGAGGCGATCGGCCGCCATAAGGCCGAGCGTCTGCGCGCGCTCGCCGAGCAGTGGATCGCGGCCCATCCCCATCTGGTGCGGCCCGGCTGCGACGTCCGGGTCGACCTGGTCGCGGTGCTCCCCTCGGCGCGCGGTGCCGCGCGCGTGGAGCACGTGAAGGGGGCGTGCTGACATGGCGTTCGCCCGGACCCGCTCGGTGACCCTCCTCGGGGTGGACGGCGTGGTGGTCGAGGTGCAGGCCGACATCGAGCCCGGCCTCGCGGTGTTCAACCTGGTCGGGCTGCCCGACAAGAGCGTCAGCGAGTCCCGCGACCGGGTGCGCGCCGCGCTGGTCAACTCGGACGAGGAATGGCCGCCGCGGCGCATCACCGTCGGACTCTCCCCGGCCACCGTGCCCAAGACCGGCAGCGGCTTCGACCTCGCGGTGGCCTGCGCGATCGTGGCCGCCAACGGCAAGCTCGACCCGGACCGGCTGGCCGACTGCATCATGCTCGGCGAGGTCGGCCTGGACGGCCGGGTGCGGCCGGTCCGCGGCATCCTGCCGTCCGTGATGGCGGCCGCCTCGGCCGGCTGCCGCAAGGTCGTGGTGCCCGAGTCGGTGGCCGTCGAGGCCCGCCTGGTGCCCGACGTCGCGGTGCTCGGCGTCCGGTCGCTGCGCCACCTCTTCGCGGTGCTGCGCGGGCTCCCGGTTCCGGAGGAGCCGGTCGAGACCGGCGGTCAGGGACCCGATCCCGACCTGCTCGGCCCGATGGTGGTGAGCGGCCCCGGGGTGCCCGGCGAACCGCCCCCGGACCTCGCCGACGTGGCCGGCCAGGCCCGGGCCCGCCGCGCGCTGGAGATCTGCGCGGCCGGCGGCCACCACCTCTACCTGCTCGGCCCGCCGGGCGCAGGCAAGACGATGCTCGCCGAGCGCCTGCCCGGGCTGCTGCCGCCCCTGCAGCCCACCGCGGCGCTCGAAGTCAGCGCGGTCCACTCGGTCGCCGGCACCCTGCCGCCGGACCGCCCGCTGGTCACCGAGCCGCCGTTCTGCGCGCCGCACCACTCCGCGACCATGCCGAGCCTGGTCGGCGGCGGCAACGGACTCCCGCGCCCCGGAGCAGTCTCGCTCGCCCACCACGGAGTCCTCTTTTTGGATGAATCGCCCGAATTCAGTACAAGAGCTCTGGACGCCCTGCGCCAGCCCCTGGAAGGCGGCATGGTCACCGTCGCGAGGTCCGCCGGGACCCTGCGCTTCCCGGCCCGCTTCCTGCTCGTGCTCGCGGCCAATCCCTGCCCGTGCGGCCGGTTCGCGGGCAAGGGGCTGGACTGCACGTGCTCGGCGGTCATGCGGGCCAAGTACCTCGCACGGCTGTCCGGGCCGCTGCTGGACCGGATCGACGTCCGGGTGACCGTGGACCCGGTCTCCCGCGCCGAACTGCTCGAACCGTCCGGCACCGGCGAGACCACGGCGGTGGTCGCCGCCCGGGTCCGCGAGGCCCGCGCCCGCGCCGCGCACCGCTTCGCGGACACCCCGTGGTCGGTGAACGCCGAGGTCCCCGGCCGCGAGCTGCGCAGCTGCTGGGCCACCGACCCGGACGCCCTGGCGATGGCCGCCCGCGACCTGGAACGCGGCCGCCTCACCGCGCGCGGCCTGGACCGCGTGCTGCGCGTCGCCTGGACCGTCGCCGACCTCCGCGGCCACGACCGGCCGACCTCCGACGACGTCGGCACCGCGCTGGAGCTCCGCACCGGAGTCGTGCGCGGAGCAGGCACCACCCTCGGCACCCGCCAAGGGCGGCGACCACCGGTCCCGGACAAGCCGGTGGACGCATCCCAGGAGGTCCTGGCCCACCTGGCCACCCTCGATCTGGACCGGGAGCGAAGGGAGATGGCCTATGCCCGGGACGGCGACGACGACAGCGGCGACGTGATGTGACACGTGGCTGCCTGCCCCAGGCCGTCGCCGGGCGCAACGTCCTCGACGACGTCCGCCCCGGTGACCCGCTGCCCGCGGCTGGGCACCGGGTGCGCAGTTCGTCGATGCTGCGCACCCACTGCAGCCCGAGGCCGGTCCGGGCCGTGGTCCGGGCCGGAGCTTGGGTGCGGGGCGGAGTCTGCGTCCGAATCCGCTTCCAGGCCTGAGGCGGAGTCTGCGTGTGCATCGGAATCGGCGTGCGAATCGAACTCGGTCCCATCATCGGAAGGGAGGCGTCGTGGACGAAGAGCATGTGGCTCGGGCCGCATTGGCGCGGCTGGCGGAGCCGGGGGATACCGCGCTGGGGGCGGCACTTCGGGTGCACGGTCCGCAGGAGGTGCTGCGCGTGCTGCAGGACGACGGGCCGTTGCCCACCGAGTTCCGCAAGCGGGATCCGGCGGGGTACCGGGTCCGGCTCGGCGGGCCGTCCGCGGCGGACGACCTCGCGACCGTGGCGCGGCTCGGCGGCCGGTTCATCGTGCCGGGCGACCGGCATTGGCCCACGCAACTGGACGATCTGGGCGATGCCCGTCCCGTCGGGCTGTGGGTGCGCGGTCCGGTGCCGCTGCGGCATGCCGCGCTGCGTTCGGTCGCGGTGGTCGGGGCGCGGGCGGGCAGCGACTACGGCACCTACGTGACGCACGAGTTGGCCATCGGCCTTGCCGAGCAGGGCTGGACGGTCGTGTCGGGCGGCGCCTACGGCATCGATGGCGCCGCCCACCGCGGCAGCCTCGCCGGAGGCGGGCCGACCGTCGCGGTGCTGGCCTGCGGGGTCGACGTCGCGTACCCGCGCGGCCATGAGCGGCTGCTGGCGCGGATCGGCGAGACCGGCACGCTGGTCAGCGAGTTGCCGCCGGGCGGCACGCCGAGCCGCGTGCGGTTCGTGGAGCGCAACCGCGTGATCGCCGCGTTGTCGCGCGGCACGGTCGTCGTGGAGGCGGCATTGCGCAGCGGGGCGCTGATCACCGCCCGGCGGGCCCGTGCGCTGGGACGCATGGTGATAGGGATTCCCGGGCCGGTCACCGCTCCGCAGTCCGCAGGCGTGCACCAGTTGCTGCGCGAGGAGGACACCATGCTGGTCACCGGTGCCGCCGAGGTGATCGAGAACGTCGGGCTCATCGGCGAGGACCTCGCACCGCGCCAATCCGGTCCGGCCACGGTCTGGGACACCCTCGGCGCGGAGGCCGCCCGGGTACTCGAAGCCGTCCCGCCGGGCGGCACGGCCGGCACCGAGGCCATCGCCCGCGACGCGGGCCTCGGCCGCACTGCCGCGCTCGGGCACCTCGAAGAGCTGCTGCGCCTGGGCCTCGTCCGCCACGCCCCGTCCACTGCTCCCGAGGACCATTGGCAGCGCCGGAGGGACCTGTGAAGACCGCCCGGTCCGCGGCAGGCGGCAATTGCCCGCTGCGGGCCGTGCGCAGGCAGTGCGGCGGGGCACGTCCGTGGCAGGGCCGCGCCCACTCGTCGTGGCGGTACTTGACCCCGGCGACCCGACTGATCACCGTGGGGGCATGGCTCCAGCAGAACGTACCGGCGCCGCATCCGGGCCTGCTCCGGGCCCCGCGGCCCCTTCAAGCCCTCCCACGCCCGCCGAACTGGCCGATGCCGCCGAGCGCTTCATCCGGCACCTGCGGGCCGAGCGCGGCCTGTCCGCGCATTCGGTGCGGGCCTACGCGGGTGACGTCGCGGCGCTGCTGGAGCATGCACGGCGCATGGGCGTCACCTCGCCGCGGGGGATCGACCTTGTCGTGCTGCGGAGTTGGCCGGCCCGGCTGACCAGTACCGGGAGCGCCCGCACCAGCATTGCCCGGCGGGCCGCCGCGGCACGGGCGTTCACCGGATGGCCGGCCGCGAACGGGATCGTGGACGACGACGCGGGCGCCCTGCCGGCCACGCCCAAGGCCCACCGCACCCTGCCACCGGAGCTGCGCCAAGACCAGGCGCGCGAGTTGCTGGAGACCCGCCCGGGACGCAGCGCGCGGCGGACCGCCGAACCGGGCGCCGAGGCAGGGTCGGCCTCGACCTCGGCGTCGGCGTCGGCCGAGGATGCCGCACCGGGCCCGCAGCCGCACGGAACCGCCAAGACCCGTACGCCTACAGGAGCCGCCGTACCCGCAGCCGACAAGGCAGGCAGGCCCGCAGGCGCAGCCGGAACGGCCGGAATTGCCGTACCCGACGGGGGTGACGGAGCGGCTGCCGCTGCATCCGCCGGCGACGAAGCCGACACGCCCGTCGGGCTGCGGGATCGGGCGATTCTCGAAGTGCTGTACGCGACCGGTGTCCGGGTGGGCGAGTCGGTCGGGCTGGACATCGACGACCTCGACCTGGAACGCCGCGTCATACGAGTGCTCGGCAAGGGCGGCAAAGAGCGCATGGTGCCGGTCGGCGTGCCGGCCGTGCGTGCGGTCTCCGCCTGGCTGGACCGGGGCCGCCCGGCCCTGCAGGGCGAGCGCAGCGGCGCGGCGCTGTGGCTGGGCGTCCGCGGCCGCAGGCTCGACCAGCGCGCGGTGCGCACGCTCGTGCACGACCGCCTCGCGCAGGTCCCGGGCGCGCCTGACCTCGGTCCGCACGGGTTGCGGCACACCGCTGCGACCCACCTGATCGAAGGAGGCGCGGACCTTCGTAGCGTTCAGGAGTTGCTCGGTCACGCTACGCTCGCGACGACGCAGATCTACACGCACGTCTCGGTGGAACGACTCAAGGCCACGTATGCCCAAGCACATCCCAGGGCGTGACGGCACCACCGCGACCGTGCCCGGGCCCGTCCCGGGTGGGGCGCGGGGTGGTGACCCGAACCGCGCGCTGGACGCCCTCTGGCGCGAGTTCAAGCTGTCCGGGGACTCGCGGCTGCGAGAGCGGCTGATCCTGCACTACTCGCCGCTGGTGAAGTACGTCGCGGGCCGCGTCGGCGTGGGCCTGCCCGCGAACGTCGACCAGGCGGACTTCGTCTCGTACGGCATCTTCGGGCTGATCGATGCGATCGAGAAGTTCGACCTCGACCGCGCGATCAAGTTCGAGACGTACGCGATCAGCCGGATCCGCGGCGCGATCATCGACGAACTCCGGGCGCTGGACTGGATCCCGCGGTCGGTGCGGCAGAAGGCGCGCAGTGTCGAGCAGGCGTACGCCACGCTCGAAGGCCGCCTCACCCGTACGCCGACGGATGCGGAGGTGGCCGGCGAGATGGGCATCCCGCTGGACGATCTGCATGCGATCTTCAGCCAGTTGTCGCTGGTCAACGTCATGGCGCTGGACGAACTCCTGCACGCCGGCTCGGAGACCGGGGACCGCCTGAGCCTGGTCGACACGCTGGAGGACACCACCGCCGACAACCCCGTCGAGGTCGCCGAGGCGCGCGAGATGCGGCACTTGCTCGCCCGCGCCGTCAACGCGCTCCCAGAGCGGGAAAAGACGGTGGTCACCTTGTATTACTTCGAGGGCCTCACGCTGGCCGAGATCGGCCACGTCCTCGGCGTGACCGAGAGCCGCACCTGCCAGATCCACACGAAAGCGGTCCTGCAGCTTCGAGGAAAGCTGGCCGACATGCGCTGAAGCGCCAAGACGCGCTCACGCGCTCACGCGCTCACGCGCTCACGCGGCAACGCTTACCGCACTCCCCGGTCCGACTCCACCTCGCCCGCCCCACGCGCACCCCTGACTTGGCGGCGCCCGCAACGCGCCGCCGACGCCCAAGGCTTGGGCAGACGGGCCTGCGCAATGGCCGGGGCCACGTCACGGCCGGTGGAGTGGCCCCCAGCCGCGGCCGATTCCCGAGGCCAGGGCCCACCAGTCCGCAGCGCAGTCGATCGCGGCACGGCGCGACTGCGGTGGGGTGCCGGCAGCGAGCCGCCGACGCCAGGGGTTCGGGTTTGGCCGCCATGGGCGGTCGGCGGCAGTTCGGCGGGTCGCAGGCGAGGAATCCGCTGCGAGTCCAGCGGCTCCGGCCGTTGCGCTGATCGGCGGCGGCCGGAGCGCTCGGGCCGCCGATCGCCGGGCCGGGGTCGACCGGTTCGCGCGACGGCAGGGCATGTCACGGCTGGAGGAGCCACCCGCAGCCGCAGTCGCAGCCGCGGCCGCAGCCGCAGCCGGGCTCCGGGGTCTGGGGCGACCGGTGCGCAGTGCGTGCGATTGAGGCGCGGCATGGGCGACCGCCGTGCGGTCGGCCGCGGGAAGGCAGGCAGTGCGCCGTCCGGGGCCCTCCTCGTATTCGCCTGACTACACAGGGTTTCTTTTCGGTCACTCTCCGGTTAGGGTGTGCGGCGATGCAGCGCACGGATCTTCGGTTCCCCACCCCGCGCCCGGCCGGCGACGCGAGTGCGTCCGAGCCGGCCGCGGCGGCCGGTCGCGACCAGATTGGTGGCGGTGCGGCGGACCGCTCCGACGGCGCACCCGCTCCCGGCGTACGTCGCTCGCGCGGGCGTGTGTTCCTGCGGCGCGTACGCCGGTTCGTTGCCCTGCTGCTGTGCGCCGTCCTCGCGGTGATCGCTGGTACCGCCGCGCGTGTGTGGTGGGTGGCCCGTCAGGACGCCCGTCCGACCGTCGATGCGATCCTCGTCCTCGGTGCCAGCCAGTACGACGGCCGCCCGTCGCCGGTGCTCCGGGCCCGTCTCGAACACGCCGTCGCGCTCTACCGGGAGGGCGTGGCGCCGCGCATCATCACGGTCGGCGGCAACCAGCCCGGCGACCGCTTCACCGAGGCCGATTCGGGGCGGCGCTGGCTGATCGCCCACGAAGTGGCCGAAACCAGCGTGCTGGCGGTCCCCGAGGGGCGCGACACGTTGCAGAGCGTCCGCGCGGTGCGCGACCTGATGCGCCGCCACCAGTGGCGCAGCGTGGTGATCGTCACCGACCCGTGGCACGCCCTGCGGTCCCGTTCGATGGCCCGTGCCGAAGGCCTGAACGCCTCGGTCTCGCCGGCCCGCCAGGGCCCCGCGGTGCGGAGCCGTTCCACGCAGGGCAAGTACGTGGCCCGCGAGACCGCCGCCTGGCTGCACTGGTGGCTCCTGCGCCGGAGCTCGGGTTTCGGCCACGGCGTGGTCTGACCGCGGATGTCGCCGCGCGTCCCTACTGTTGACCCATGGCCGACCGGATAAGGATGCCCGCCCAGCCGCAGACCGCGTACGGCGAGGACGACCGCGAGCGCTGGGTCCCCGAGCCCGGCAAGCGCGTCGGCCGCACGGCGTTCGAGCGCGACCGCGCCCGAGTGCTGCACTCGGCCACCCTGCGCAGGCTGGCCGGCAAGACGCAGGTCGTGGTGCCCGGCGAGAGCCCGCCCGACGGCCGCCAGGTGCCGCGTACGCGCCTGACCCACTCCCTCGAATGCGGCCAGATCGGCCGCGAACTCGGCAAGGCCCTCGGCTGTGACCCGGACCTCGTCGAGGCCGCGTGCCTCGCGCACGACCTCGGCCATCCGCCGTTCGGCCACACCGGCGAACAGGCCCTCGACCTCGCCGCGCAGGCCTGCGGCGGCTTCGAGGGCAACGCGCAGAGCCTGCGCCTGCTGACCCGCCTGGAGCCGAAGACCTTCGCCGAAGCGGGCACCGGCCCCGGCGGCGCGCACGGCCGCAGCGTCGGCCTGAACCTGACCCGGGCCGGCCTGGACGCGGTGCTCAAGTACCCGTGGCCGCGCCGCGAGGGCGTGCGGACCTACGGCGTGTACGCGGACGACCTCGCGGTCTTCGCCTGGGTCCGCCGCGACGCCCCCGAGGGCCGCCGCAGCCTGGAGGCCCAGGTCATGGACTGGTCCGACGACGTCGCGTACTCCGTCCACGACTTCGAGGACGCGGTGTACTCCGGCCGTCTCGACCTGGACCGCCTCGGCGACCCGGGCGAGCGCGCCGAGGTGCTGGCCCTCGCCGCGCGCCGTTACGCGCTGGCCCCCGAGGACGAGCTCGCCGAGGCCCTCGACCGGCTGCTCGCCACCGAGTTCTGGCCCAAGGGCTTCGACGCCTCGCGCCGCGCCCAGGCCCGCCTCAAGAACACCACCAGCGAGCTCATCGGCCGCCTGTGCCGGGCCGCGGAGACCGAGACCCGCGGCTTCTTCGGCCCGGTCCCGGGCGTCCGGTACGCCGCCGACCTCCTCGTCCCGCGCGAGGCCCGCCTCGAATGCGCGGTCCTCAAGGCGCTCACCGCGCACTACGTCATGGGCCGCGCCGACCTCGAAGACCTCCGCACCCGGCAGCGCGCCATCGTCACCGACCTCGTGGCGATGCTCGCAGCCGGCGCCCCGGCCGCGCTCGACCCGGCGCTGCGCCCGGACTTCGAGGCGGCCGCCGACGACGCCGCCCGCCTGCGGGTGGTCGTGGACCAGGTCGCCTCCCTCACCGACGAGGCCGCGATCCAGCTGCACCGCGCGCTCGACGCCTGAACTTCGCCGCGCTTTCCGGCCTGGTTTCCGCGGCGGCTTGACGCCCCTGCGAAGCTGATCACCGGAAGCCGCTATTCCGGCGGCCCCCACACGGCGCGGTCGGTACCGACGGCGCGGACGGTACGGACTGCATGGAGGCGGAAGTGCGCATCGAGCGCGTCCCGGTCGAGGAGATCTTCGAGCTGCGCTGGTCGGTCCTGCGCGAAGGACTGCCCAAGGAGACCGCCGTCTATCCGGAGGACGCGCCGGCCGACACGTTCCACATCGCCGCGTACGACGCGGACGACCGGGTCGCGGGCTGCGTCACCTTCTTCCCCGAGGAGTTCGAGGGCGCCCCGGGCGTCCCCGCGTACCGCTTCCGCGGCATGGCGAGCGCCCCCGACGTGCGCGGCCAGGGCTACGGCGCCGCGGTTCTCAAGGCCGGCCTCGCCGAGGTCGCCGCCCGCGGCGGCAAGCTGGCCTGGTGCAACGGCCGCACCTCGGCCCGCGGCTTCTACGAGCACCTCGGCTTCGAGGCGGTCGGCGAGGAGTTCACGACCCCGCCGACCCACGTCCCGCACTACGTCTTCACGTACCAGGTCCCGCAGGCCTGACGACCCGGCGAACGGGCGGGAGCACGCCGCACGCGCTCCTGCCCCTCCGGCCTGATCACCCCTCGTCCACCACCCAGCGCCGCGCCTCGCGCTCCTCCTCCGGCAGCGGCAGCAGCCGCAGCAGCCGTACGGTCTCCGCATCGGCGACGTCCGACTCCGCGAGCCGGTCCGTGGCGTACGACACGATCCAGTCGGCCAGTTCGGCCTCCACCGCCGCGGAATCCCACGGCGGAAAGACGAAAAGGGCCGGGTCCCCGTCGAGCAGCGACCAGGCCCACGAGCGGCAGCAGTCGCTCAGATGGGCATCGGCCGCCGGTGTCCGCTCGGCCTCCCACATCCGCAGCCACGGCGACGCCGACCCGACGGCCGCCGAACACGCGGTGAACACCTCGCCCACCCGCCCTTCGCCCGCCGGTCGCCGCAACGCGTCCAGGAACCAGGCGTCGAGGAACGCCGCGACCGGCTGCGCCATGCTCGGCGGCCACTCCTGCCAGCGCGCCGCCGCCAAGGCCCGCATCGCGGCCTGCGCGTCGACCTCCCCACCACGTGCCAGCAGCCCGACGACGTCCGGCAGGAGCCGCCGCATCAGCCCGGTGTGCTCCGACCAGTGATCGCGCTTCGCCACGGCCCGCGCCACCAGCCAGTCCGGCACGTCCGCCCGCGGATCGGCGAGCACGGTGCATTCCTCGTCCGAAAAGCACACCGGGCAGCCGGCCTCACGAGCGGCAAAGTCCATCCCCCGGAAGCGCGCCTCCACCGCCGCGACCGCCGCGGCCAACCCCGCCGGAACCTGCGATCCCCGGCCGACCCGCCCCCGGCCGACCTGCCCCCGATCCGCCCGCCCCCGTCGTCCCATGTCGCACGCCCCCTACACCGGAAGCAGCAGGTCGAGCCGCCACGGCAGTTCCTCCGCGTCCGCCCACCGCGCGTCGTCGTGCCGCCCCTCGCACGGCGGCACCACACCTTGCTGCCACGCAGCAGCATCGCGCGGGACACAGGGCACGCTCAGGAGCCGCAGGCGCCGGACCAGTTCCGGGTGCGCCCCGGCCGCGCCCAGCCGATCCGCGGCCGACCCTGCGAGCCACGCCGCAAGCTCGTCCTCGTGGCCGTACATGCCCAGTGTGCCCAGGCTCCCCGGGCACCGGTCCACGAGGTCCTCGCACCACGACCGCGCGGCAAGGGCGAGTTGCCGGTCCGCCGCGGCGGTCCGGGTACGCGCCCATATGCGCAGCCACTCGGTCGCCGACCCGGTCGCGATCGTGCAGCCGGCCAGGACGTTGTCGGCGTCGCACTCCGTGCCGGGCCGCCGCAGCGCGTCCTCGAACCACACACGGAAGAAGTCGCGCAGCACCCGCACCTGGTCCTCCGGCCAGTCCTGCCACCCGACCCGGCCGAGCCCGCGCAAGGTCAGCCAGTAGTCGTCGACCGCGCCGGTGGCGATGCCGCGGACGAGCGGCGGAAGCACGCGGCGGACGATCCCGGGCACGTCGTCCCAGCGGTCCGCCTTCGACGCCGCGCGATACACGAGGTGGTCCGGCAGCGGCGCATCCCGGGCGCCGATCAAGTCGAGCTCGGACCCGGCGAAGCACAGCGGGCATTCGTGGCCGCGGTCGCCGGGGACGTACCCCGCGAACGTCCGCTCGACGGCGTCCACCGCCGCGGAGACGTCCGGCGACAGCACGGGCAGAGGCAGAAGCAGGGGCAGCGGGGCGGCATCACGGGCCGCGGCAAGAGTCTCGTCGTGGGGCACGATGGCTCCCTCAGGACTCCGGCCGGAGCGCGTCGCGGCCGAAGATTGCGACGTTACCAGCGGACGGGCGGGGCGCGCTGCCAGGGTGTCGGGCACGGCACGTAAACTTCAGGGCATGGCGGGCCGTATTCGGGACGAAGACGTCAAGCGGGTCCGCGAGGCGGCTCGCATCGAGGACGTGGTCGGCGAGCATCTGCAATTGCGGAACGCCGGCGGAGGCAATCTCAAGGGCCTATGTCCCTTTCATGATGAAAAGTCACCTTCCTTCAATGTCTCGCCCGCCAAAGGTCTATACCATTGCTTCGGGTGTCAAGAGGGCGGTGACGTCCTCGAGTTCGTGATGAAGGTCGACCACCTCACCTTCTCCGAGACCGTCGAGCGGCTCGCCGCGCAGTACAACATCGAGCTGCGCTACGAAGAGGGCGGCTACACGCCCGGCCGCCAGCAGGGCCAGCGCACCCGGCTCGTGGAGGCGCACAAGGTCGCCGCGCAGTACTTCGTCGAGCAGCTCGGGTCCGCGGAGGCCATGGTCGCGCGGCAGTTCCTCGCCGACCGCGGCTTCACGCAGGCCGACGCCGAGCACTTCGGGATCGGGTACGCACCGGCCGGCTGGGAGCACCTCGTGCGCTTCCTGCGCGGCCGCGGCTACACCCCTGAGGAACTGCTCACCAGCGGTCTGGCCAGTGAAGGCCGCAAGGGGCCGATGGACCGCTTCCGGGGCCGGCTCATGTGGCCGATCCGGGACATCAGCGGCGACGTCATCGGCTTCGGCGCGCGCCGCCTGCGCGACGACGACAACGGCCCGAAGTACCTGAACACCCCCGAGACGCCGATCTACAAGAAGTCCCAGGTGCTGTACGGCCTGGACCTCGCGAAGAAGGACATCGCCAAGTCCGGCCGGGCCGTCGTGGTCGAGGGCTACACCGACGTGATGGCCTGCCACCTCGCCGGGGTGACCGGGGCCATCGCCACCTGCGGCACGTCGTTCGGCGAGGACCACATCAAGATCCTGCGCCGGCTCCTCATGGACAGCGGCGAATTCCGCGGCGAGGTCATCTACACCTTCGACGGCGACGCCGCGGGCCAGAAGGCCGCCCTGCGCGCCTTCGAGGAGGACCAGAAATTCGTCACCCGCACCTTCGTCGCGGTCGAGCCGAACGGCATGGACCCGTGCGACCTGCGCCAGGCCCGCGGCGACCAAGCGGTACGCGACCTGGTCGACGCGCGCGTGCCGCTCTTCGAGTTCGCGATCCGCAGCCGGATCATGGGCTACGACCTGGGCACCGCCGAGGGCCGCGTGGCCGCCCTGGACGCCGCCGCCCCGATCGTGGCGGACATCAAGGACCAGGCCCTGCGCCACACCTACGCAGTACGCCTCGACTCGTGGCTCGGCTTCCTCGACGAGCGCTTCGTCGTGGGCCGGGTCGGCCAGCTCGCCCGCTGGAAGCGCGAGCGCGCGGCGCGCGGCGATCAGCGCGGCCGCGACGGCGGCCCGGCGCAGGGCGGTCCGCAGCAAGGCCCCGGCGGCCAGGGCGGCGCCGGCCAGGCGGGGCCGGGGCAGCGCGGCGGCCGGCCCGACACCCGCGACCCGCGGCACATGGTGCAGCGCGAGGTGCTCAAGCTGGCGCTGCAGTACCCGGCCCTGGTGGCCCGGGTCTTCGACAGTTACGGCGTCGACGAGTTCACGCTCCCGCCCTACGCCTCCGTGCGTACCGCGATCGACTCCGCCGGCGGCATGAACTGCCCTGCGGTGCAGACCGGGTGGATCCCCGCGGTACGCGAGAGCGCGGCCGACGACGCGGTCCGCGCCCTGGTGACCGAGCTCGCCGTGGAGTCGGTGCGCACGGCCGGCGCCCCGGACGAGGCGTATGCGGGGGAGTGCCTGGTCCGGCTGCGCACGTTCTCCGCGGACCGCCGCATCCTGGACGTGAAGTCGCGGCTGCAGCGGCTCGACCCGGCCGCACAGGCCGAGGAGTACGCCGCCACCTTCCAGGAGCTGCTGGACCTGGAGAAGTACCGGCGCTCGCTCATCGACGGGGGTGCGGCCGCGCTCTGACGCACGACCGCACCCCCGATTCCCGCTGATTCCCCGCGCGGGTACGCGGGCCCGCCACACGCGTCACGCGTGCCCGGCCGCCGCCCCCGAAGCCGCCGGTACCGCGGCCCCGGCCGCGTCGTCCGGCAGCAGCATCCGCCGCGCCACCCGCGCCGCGGGCAGCAGCGCCAGGGCGAGCAGCACGATGCCGACCGCGAACGCCGTCTGGTACGCCCCCGGGGCGCCGCCTTCGCCGCGCCCGGCCAGGGACTCGGCGAGGACCAGCGACATGAGCGCCGTACCGGCCGAAGCACCCGTCTGCTGCACGATGTTGAGCAGCGTGCTCGCGGCCGGCACCTGCTCGGGGGACAGCGGCTGCATCGCGGAGGCCATCGTCGGCATCATCACCATGCCCATGCCCGCCCCGGCGGCGAAGAGCGCCGCGCACAGGGCCGCGTACGGCGGCGCGAACCCCACCAGCACGGCGAACGCGGTCAGTCCGGTCACCGCCAGCGCCAGGCCGGCGAGCAGCAGGTTCCGCGGCCCGACCCGGGTGATCAGCCGCGCGCCGAGCGGCATCGACAGCGCGGTGCCCAGGCCCTGCGGGATGAGCAGCAGCCCGGTGGCGGTGGCGCTTTCGCCGCGGACCGACTGGAAGTACAGCGGCACGAGCAGCATCAGCCCGAAGAACCCGGACATGAACAGCACCATCGCGGTGGACGACGAGGCCATCGACTTCTGCGCCAGCAGCCGCAGGTCGATGAGCGGGTGCTCGGCCCGCCGCGCGTGCAGCGCGAACCCGGCCAGCAGCAGGACGCCCGCGGCGGTCGGCAGCGCTGCGGCCGCGCCGGCGAAACTCCCGTGGTGCGCCCCGGTGGTCAGGCCGAAGATGAGCGCGGACAGGCCGGGGGAGACGAGCAGCAGTCCTCGCACGTCGAGCGGCTGACCCGGCCCGGACGCGTCCGGCGTCAGCAGGCGCGAGGCCAGCAGCAGCGCCACGACGGCGATCGGCAGGTTGAGGTAGAAGATCCAGCGCCATGACGCCGCGTCCACCAGCCATCCGCCGACCAGGGGCCCGGTCATCGGGATGAGCTGCATCGGGATGCCCGCGATGGCCATGACCTGCGGCATCTTCGCACCGGCCCGGCGCGTCATGATCGTCATGCCGACCGGCATGATCATGCCGCCGCCCAGGCCCTGCAGGACGCGGAAGGCGATCAGCGACTCGACCGACCAGGCCGCCCCGCACAGCATCGAGCCGAGCAGGAACACCCCGACGGACACCATGTAGACCCGGCGCGTCCCGAAGCGCGCAATGGCCCACGCGGCCACCGGGATCGCCGCGGCGAGGGCGAGGGTGTACGCCGTCGCCACCCACTGCACGGTGGTCAGCGGCGTCCCGAACTCCCCGGAGAGGCGGTTGAGCGAGACGTTCACGGCCGTCATGTCGAGCCCGGCCATCGCCATGCCGAGCACGACGACCAGGGCGACGCCCATCAGTTCGCGGCCGAGCGGTTCCCGGGGCGGGGCGGGCGCGCCCTTCGCGGCGTCCGGCGGCGAGGCGGGCGGGACCGGCGGGGCGGCCGACGCGGCGGCGGGCGGGAGCGGGGGAGTCTTCGTGCGCATGGCAGGACCTGTCCTCTTCGCGGCGAGGTGGCGGACGTACGAGGGGGCGTACAGGCAGACGTCTGGGCGGTTGTTCGGGGAGACGTACGGCGGGCAGGCGTACGGCGGAGCGGCCGGACGACGGGGCGGCCGGCCGAGGCGCGGCGCACCGCCGGATCAACTCCCGTACGGCCGCACCGCCTTCGCCTCCCGCAGGGCCCGCGCCCACCACACGACCTGGTCGAGCATCGTCTTGGCGGCGGCCCCGCAGCCGTCCGGGTCCTTGGGCAGCGGCCCGTCGAACGTGCCGGCCGCACCGTGGAAACTGACCGTGTCGCGGACCGTCACGGCGTGCAGCTCGGCGAAGACCTGCCGCAGGTGCTCCACGGCCCGCAGGCCGCCGGACAGTCCGCCGTACGCCACGAACCCGATCGGCTTGGCCTGCCACTCGCCGTAGTGCAGGTCGATCAGGTTCTTCAGCGGCGCCGGGAAGCTGTGGTTGTACTCCGGCGTGACCACCACGAACGCGTCGGCGGCGGCGAGCCGCGGGGTCACCGCGGCGAGCAGTTCGGCGTCCTCGGGGGCGGCGCCTTCCCAGCCGGGCATCGCCGCGGGCAGCGGGGTCGCGACCAGGTCGACGACGTCGACCGCGAGGTCGGCGCGCTCCGCGGCGAGGCCGGTGAACCAGGTGGCCACGGTCGGCCCGAAGCGGCCGTCGCGGGTGCTCGCCACGATGACCGCGAGCCGGAGGCGGTCCTCGGCGGCCGGGGCAGCGGTGCCGGCGGTGGCAGTGGTGGTGTCGGCGGCGGTCATGGGGTCCTCCCGAGCAGCGTGGAATGAGCGCGATCCGGCGCGCTGTGTACGCCGTATCGCTCTTGCGTACACCGTACACATCACTGTGTACGGTGTACAGCCATTGATACGGTGTACGCACTCGCCCGAAAGGAACCCCGGCCATGCCCCAGGAGCCCAGCCCCGCCGCCGAGCAGTCCGCCGAGCAGTCCGCAGAGCGGCAGTCGATCTGGGAGCGCATCGAGCGGCCCGCCAAGGCGCAGCGCACCACCCTCAGCCACGACGCCATCGCCGCCGCCGCCGTCGAGGTCGCGGACGCCGAGGGGCTGGACGCCGTCTCGATGCGCAAGCTGTCCGGCCATCTGGGGGTCACCACCATGGCCCTGTACCGCTACGTGGTGAACAAGGACGAGCTGTTCGAGCTGATGCTCGACAAGATCTACGGGGCCTACCGCAACCCCGAAGTCCCGGGCGAGACCTGGCGCGACGTCGTACGCGTGCACGCAGCCCAGGTACGGGCCATCTCCCTCGCGCACCCGTGGATCGTCGAACTCACCACCCGCCAGGTCGTGTTGCTCACACCGAACGTGGTGGCCACCATGGAGCGCATGCTGGCCGCGTTCGACGGCCTCGGGCTCGACGCCGACACAAGCTACGCCGCACAGCACACCGTCACGGCGTACATCCGCGGCGCCATGACCGACGAAGTCGGCCAACTGGAGCTCATGAAGCGGCACGAATGGACCAGCGGCGACGATCTGCGCGACGCGTACAGCCCGCAGATGATGTGGCTGATGGGCACCGGGCGCTACCCCGCGCTGCTGCGCTTCGCCATGGAGGCGCAGCGCAAGGACGACTTCGTGTGGCGTTTCGAGTCCGGGCTGGACAGCGTGCTGGAGGGAATCGGGGCCCGGTTCGGCATCTGACGGCCCGTCAACGAGCGGAATGCGCAGCTTTTCCGTCGATTCCGCCGGATCTGCCGTGGTGAAGCGACAATTTCGTCATTTTCGCCGGGTCCGTACTCTCGGCTTGCGGGTGGTGGGTGCCGCAGACTGGGGAGCGTGCCGCAGCACACCAACAGGCGCGCGGAGGCGCCCGGCCGGCCGCCTCCGCAGGACGTGAGGACGGACGCCTCCGACGCCCCGGCCGAATCGACGGTCCCCGTCGCCCCGGTCGAAGCGGCGGTCCCCGCCGCCGAGCCGCACGACACCGATGCGCCCGATGCGCCCGATACGGACGCGTCCGGTGCCACCGCACCCGAGGACGCGCAGAGCCCCTCCGCCGACCTCCTGCGCCAATACCTGCGCGAGATCGGCCGCGTCCCGCTGCTGACCGCCGCCGACGAGGTCGACCTCGCGCGCAGCGTCGAGGCCGGGCTGTTCGCCGAGGAGAGACTCGCGCACGCCGCCGCCCGCGGCGACCCGTTACTGGACGACCCGGCCCTGTGCGCCGAGTTGGCGCACCTGGTCGAGCAGGGCTGCGCCGCCAAGCGCCGCCTCATCGAGGCCAACCTGCGCCTGGTCGTCTCCGTCGCCAAGCGCTACGTCGGCCGCGGCCTGAGCCTGCTCGACCTGATCCAGGAGGGCAACCTCGGACTCATCCGCGCGGTCGAGAAGTTCGACTACACGCGCGGCTACAAGTTCTCCACGTACGCGACGTGGTGGATCCGCCAGTCGATGAGCCGCGCACTCGCCGACCAGGCCCGCACCATCCGCGTCCCGGTCCACGTCGTCGAACTCATCAACCGGGTGGTCCGCGTGCAGCGCCGCCTCCTCCAGGAGCGCGGCGAGGAGCCGACCGCCGAGGACCTCGCCGCGGTCCTCGACCTCGACCCCGGCCGCGTCGTCGAAGTCCTGCGGCTGGCCCAGGAGCCGGTCTCCCTGCACACCCCGGTCGGCGAGGACGAGGTCCTGCTCGGCGACATCGTCGAGGACGCCGACGCCACCTCGCCTGCTGAGTCCGCGGCGTACCTGATGCTCCGCGAACACCTGGAAGCCGTCCTGTCCACGCTCGGCGACCGCGAGAAGAACGTCGTGCGGCTGCGCTACGGACTCGTCGACGGGCAGCCGCACACGCTCGAGGAGATCGGCCGGCGCTTCGGCGTCACCCGCGAGCGCATCCGGCAGATCGAGTCCCGCACACTGTCCAAACTGCGCGACCGCACGTACGCCGACCAGCTGCGCGGCTACCTCGACACGTGACACCTCCGGCCCGGCGCCCGCGCCTCCCCGCGGCCGCCGGAGGCGGAATGCGCGGCACCGCAGACCGATTCGGCAGTACCTCCGGATCCGCGTCCGCCGCCTCCTAAACTGCGGCCATGGTCAGCATGCGCGGTCGTCTCGTCGCCGGGGTCCACTGCTCCCACCGGGCCGCCCGGATCGTCGTCTGCGACGGCGACAGCGGCGACGTGCTCCGGCAGACCGTCGTGCGGTTCGCGGACGGTGCGCACGGCGACCCCGTCTCGTGGCTGCGGGCGTTCGGCGAGGCCGCGGGCGGCGGCACCCTGGACGACGTCGAGGCGATCGGCGTCACCGCCCAGGGGCACGGCCTGATAGCGCTCGACGGGCAGGGCGTGGTGGTCGCGCCGCCGCTCCCGCACGACGACATCAGCGCGTCCGGCCCGGCCGCCGAACTCGTCGAGGAACTCGGCGGCCCGCAGGCCTGGCTGGGCGCCACCGGACTCGTCCCCAACGCCGCCACCGCGGTCGCGCACCTGCGCCGCTTGGCCCACTACGAGCCCGAGGAGGCCGCCCGCGTGGTCGCCGCGGCCCTCCCGCACGACTGGCTGACCTGGCAACTCCTGGGCTGCCCGGCGGAATTGACCACCGACCGGTCGGACGCCTCGACGACCGGCTACTGGTCGCCCGAGACCGGCGGCTGGCGCGAGGACCTCGCCGAGGCCGCCTTCCGCCGCCCGGTACGCCTGCCGCGCCTGGTCGCCCCCGGCGAGGCCGCCGGACGCACCCCCGAAGGCCTGGTGATCTCGGCCGGCGCCGGAGCCGAGGCGGCACTCGCCTTCGGACTCGGCCTCGAACACGGCGACGTGGTCGTCGCGGCCGGCGCCGCGGGGGCCGCCTTCGCGGTGCACGACAGCATGGTCGCGGACCCGTCCGTGGCCTGCCTCGCCGACGCCACCGGCCGCCGCATGCCGGTCGTCCGGACCCTCAACGCGGTCCGCGTGCTGCGCGGCACCGCCACCATGCTGGGCGTCGACACCGCCGGATTCGACGAACTCGCCCTGCGCTCGACGCCCGGCGCGTGCGGCCTGGTGATGCTGCCGTACCTGGACGGCGAGAGCGTCCCGCACCTGCCGCACGCGGCCGGCACGCTGACCGGCCTGCACCGGGAGAGCATGACCCCCGAGGCGTTCGCGCGTGCGGCGGTCGAGGGCATGATGTGCGGGCTCGCCGACGGACTCGACGTGCTGCGCGCCTGCGGCGTCCCGGTCGAACGCGTCTTCCTGGTCGGCGTGGGTGCCCGCTCCGCCGCGGTCCGCGCGGTCGCGCCGATGGTCCTGGGCGTGCCGGTGACCGTCCCCGAACCCGCCGAGGCGGCCCGCGCAGCCGCCCTCGGGGTGGCCCGGCAGGCCGCCTGGGCGCTGTCCGGCAAGCCGGACGTCCCGGCCTGGACCCGCCCCGCGACGGCCTTCGTGCCGCCGGGCGACGACGACCGGGCGGTCGGCACCGCGGTCCGCGAGCAGTTCGCGGACGTGCGGGACCGCATGTACCCGGACCTCGCGGCCCGCACGGCAGCCTCGGTCACCGGCCGCCACCGGCGCGGCTGACCGAGCCCGGCCGAGCCTGGCCGCGGCCGACCTGCGGCTGCCGCCGGCCCGTGGCAGATCCGCGGCCGGCGCCGGGCCCACCGCGCAGTGCCTTACGGCCTACAGGCCGTCGTCGTAGCGGCGGTTCGCCGCGTTGTGTCCGTTGTGCGCGTGCACGCCGGTGCCGCCGAACCGGTCCGGCAGATGCCGTCCGACGCGCTCCGGCAGGTGCTCGCCGATCTTCTGCACGGCCTTGCCGCCCGCGTCCCGGCTGAACCCCGCGGCGGCGTGCCCGGCGCTCTGCACGGGTGCGCTCTCCACGAAGCCGCGGGTGGCCTTGCGGATCTGCTCGTACCGGTCGCGGCCGGCCTTGGCGCCCAGGACGTACCCGACGGCGAGGCCGGCGACGAAGGTGATGCGGGTGCCCATGAGAGTCCCTCCGTGTGGTGCGGTCCCGTTTCGCTGCAGGTCCACGACTACCCGCGCGGACGGCAGTACAACCGCCCCGAGGGCAGCCCGGAGCACGGCAGGAAGGACCGGGTCGCCTGCGAGTCTGCCAGCCGCGGCCCGGTGCGCCGGCGACGCCTCGCCGACCGGCCCGGTGATCACCGCCGGAAAACCCGTGTACGAGGCACCCCGCGGAGTGCGCTAATGTATTCCACGCAGCGAACGCCGCAGAGGCGGGAAGCGCAATCCCCTGTAGCTCAATTGGCAGAGCAGCCGGCTGTTAACCGGCAGGTTACTGGTTCGAGTCCAGTCGGGGGAGCCCAAGCAGAGGAGCAGAACCAAGCCCCATGGTCGACGGCCATGGGGCTTCTTGCTTCCCCGCTGCGCTCAGTGGCGAGCCAGATACTCCTGAAGCTCCCGATGCCGGAATTGGTAAGCCACCCCGGCCACCCGCAGCAGCCCCGCCTCGCACCCCCAGTCGAGAAACCGCTCCAACCGCCAGGGGAGAGGGTTCCGCGACCACTTTCGAGTGCAAAGCAGGAGCGCGAGGTGCAGCGCACCCGTGCCGCCGAATGCCACCGCGGCGAACAGCGGGCCCCGATGAGTGCCAGGACGGCCATGGCCGCGCCTTCGAGGAGCCCTGCAATGGTTGCGAAGCCCGCGGCGATCGCGGCCATCAATATGAACTGCGTCCGCAGCGGATGCGGTTTCCGGACGCCAGCGGTAGCCGCACCGGCACCGGGTCCTCCGGTCGGCGCTCCTCCAACAGCCCCAGCATCAGCTGCAGGGCCAGCACGGTCTTGCCCGCGCCCGGTGCGCCCGTCACGACAAGCCGCCCGGGCCGCAGGCGCCGGTAGTACGCGACGCCCTCGCCCAACGTCCCCGCCCGGTCCGCGCCCGCGGCCGCATGGGCCGGTGTCGGGCGGAAGTCGAACGCCACGTCGATGGCCTTGTCGTGGTCCCCGAGCAGTTGCCGCGACGCAGGACCGCCGACGAGATTCCCCCATGACCGCCCAGCGTGCCCGAGCGCACCGCGGCCGCGCAGCGGAAACCGGCAGGTGGGGGTGCCCGGGCCAACCACGCCGCCGGCACTGCCCGTTGGGCCACTCGGAGCAAACTGCACGGAGGCGAAACGGCGAACGGAAGGGCCCGAGGCCATGCCTCGTCGGCCCGGCGCACGAATGCCGGAATGCCGGCCGCCGAAACCCGGCGAGCAGCGGCGCGCGCGGAACGGCTATGCTGCCGGGGCCGATACCGGTCAGGTGTCGGCACGGGGCGGTAGCTCAGCCGGTTAGAGCAAGGGACTCATAATCCCTCGGTCGTGGGTTCGAGTCCCACCCGCCCTACTCGTTATTGCGCGTGCGCGCAGGCGCCTTCGCGTGAACGCCCCTCCGGGCTGCGGGGTTTCCTTCGGATCTCCGGAGGGAACCGTACGCACCAGGTGCTGATGGCGATCACGGATTGTGTTTGCCCGGCTACTGTCGCGCTTCGCCCGCGAGCTTAGCAACCCTGTCCGCAATGATCTGCGGCGTTTCACTCGAACGGGTGCGTGGCGTTGGGGTGGCGTGCGTTTCCCCTACTGCCAGCGGAAACCCGCCTCCGAAGCCAACTTGGCGATGATGCCGTGGCCCTGCCCGCTCGGGTGGAACCAGTCCCAGTCGCTCAGGTCGCCCTTGGTGAACTTGTGCCGGTTGACCGCCCCGCCGTCGTATCGGCACTGGCCCGGCCACTCCGCGCAGACCCGGCGCAGCACGTCGTTGTACGCGGTGACGCGGTCGCGGACCCGCTGGCGCCGGTCGACGTCGTCGCGCTTGGTGGACTCCGGGTCGGACAGCGCGGTCTGGCAGACCCCCCGCGACCACACGGCCCGCGCCAGGCGTTCGCCATGGGCGACCTCCCAGAGCCGGATCACGTCCGGCACGCTCACCAGTAGGACGCGTACGCCGGGCAGGCCGTTCCGCAGCACGCCCAGGCCTTCCCGGAGTTGGGCCTCGAACTCGGAGACCGGGGTCATCTGGTCCTCGCGGTCGCGGCAGGCGTCGTTCGCGCCCATCAGGACGGTGACGTATTCGACGTGCTGCCCGACCGCCGTCCGGGCCTGGCCGGCGAGGTCGTTCATGCGGGCGCCGGTGCGGGCGTCGTTGAAGACGGCCGAGGAGGGAAGTCCGAGGCGGCGGGCGATGCTGTCCACGTCGTCGCCGGTGGCCCAGGACTTCGAGGGGCAGTCCTTGAGCGGGATCGAGCAGGCGTCGAACCCGCGGGTTATGGAGTCGCCGAGGGCGGCCATCGACCGCGGCCTGGGGAACGGCCCGGCCGCCGGTGCGGACGAGGAAGGGGCGAACGAGGAAGGGGCGGCCGACGAGGGCGCCTTCGCGGGCGCCGCCGAGGAGGGTGCCGGCGGTGCCGCGGACGCGGTGCCGGTCGGCTGGACCCGGGCCTGGAGGCCGTCCTCCGCGCCCGGCAGCGTGCCCCGGTCGCCGCCGCTGCCCGTGGCGCAGGCGGCCGTGGCGGCCAGCGCGAGCGCGGCGAGCAGACCCGCCGCGCGCCTGTACCGCCGCGGCGCCGTCCGACGCAGCCCCCACCGTCCCTCGTGCATCCCCGCCCCCTGCCGCGGCCCTTGCCGCCGCCTTGCTGCCCGCCCCGGCAATACCCCCACATGCGCGCCCTTCGGCCCCTACTCTCGAAGTGACGTGGTGTCGGCGGGGGTTGCCGTATCTGTCTGCTGTAGACGGTATGTCATCCCTTCGAGTGAATGCCGGACTGCGTGGGGATGGGGGGCTGTTCAGCGGGGCAGGGTGAGTGCAGTGACTCACAGCGTCGAGACTGTGAGTGACGTTTGGAACGCCGGGATCCGGTGTATTCCTTATTGCGCATACGGAGAGTGATTGTTTCGCGTGGTGCTTCCGTGATGCGTGAGGCACAATGAAAGGCGCAAACACCCGAGGAGCAGCGAGACAGCAGAAAACGGACGCACGGTAGGACACGTGAGTCGGAGCAGGGAGATCAAGGCAGGTCCCGAGGCCGCTGGGGAAGGCGAACCTCGTCCTTAGCCTGGAGGTCCCAGTGACGACACGTGGAGTCTTGTACGTGCACTCCGCGCCGCGCGCGCTGTGCCCCCACGTCGAGTGGGCCGCACAGGGCGTTCTTGGCGTGCGCTTGAGCCTGGACTGGGTCCGTCAGCCGGCCGCGCCCGGGATGCTGCGTGCCGAGATGTCGTGGCACGGCCGCCCCGGCACCGCGGCCAAGCTGGCGTCGGCGCTGCGCGGGTGGCATCTGCTGCGCTTCGAGGTGACCGAGGAGCCCTCCCCGGGCGCCGAGGGCGAGCGCTACAGCAACACCCCCGACCTGGGCATCTTCCATGCGGTCACGGGGGCGCATGGCGACATCCTCATCCCCGAGGACCGGTTGCGCGCGGTCCTGGGCCGCGCCGCCCGCGGCGAGTGCGACCTGCAGGGCGAGATCGAGAAGCTGCTCGGCAAGCCGTGGGACGACGAACTGGAGCCCTTCCGCTACGCGGGCGAGGGCGCCCCGGTCCGCTGGCTCCACCAGGTCGTCTGACGACCCGCCGACGAAAACGCCGAGGCCGGCCGGAGAATTCTCCGGCCGGCCTCGGCGTCGTCCGTTCCCGTGCGGCAGTGTCCGCAGCGGCAGCGCCTACAGCGGGATGTTGCCGTGCCGCCCGCGCTGCTGCGGTGCCGCGGCGATGGCCTTCGCCAGCGCGATCCGGCTCTCCGCCGGATCGACGACCTCGTGCACGACGCCGATCTCGACGGCCCGGGCCAGGCCGCCCGCGACCTTCTCGTGCTCGGCCGCGAGCTCCAGCTCGACCTGCGCCTTGAGCTCGTCCGGCACCTCGGCGAGGCGCCGCCGGTGCAGGATGCGCACCGCCGCGACCGCGCCCATGACCGCGACCTCGGCGGTCGGCCAGGCCAGGACCCGGGTGGCGCCCAGCGAGGCGGCGTTCATCGCGATGTACGCGCCGCCGTACGCCTTCCGGGTCACCAGCGTCACGCGCGGCACCACGCATTCGCCGAATGCGTGCAGCAGCTTCGCGCCGCGGCGCACCACGCCGTCCCACTCCTGGCCCACGCCGGGCAGGTAGCCGGGCACGTCCACGACCACGACCAGCGGTACCCCGAACGCGTCGCACATCCGCACGAAGCGCGCCGCTTTCTCGGCCGACGCCGAGTCCAGGCAGCCGCCCAGCCGCAGCGGGTTGTTGGCGACCACGCCGACCGTCCGGCCGCCGAGCCGGCCGAGCGTCGTGGTGATGTTCGGCGCCCACTTGGGGTGCAGTTCCAGGCCCGGCTCGTCGAGCAGGCCGTCGACCACCGGGTGCACGTCGTACGCCCGCTTGGGCGACTCGGGCAGCAGCGCCGCGAGTTCGCGGCGGTCGAGCTTCGCCGGGTCGATCTCGCCCTGGTCGGCGAGCAGCGACGCGAGCTGCCGGGCCCGGTCCAGGGCGTCCTGCTCGGACTCCGCGACGACGTGCACGACGCCGCTGCGCCGGCCGTGCGGCTCGGGGCCGCCGAGCCGCAGCGCGTCGACGTCCTCGCCGGTCACCGAGCGGACCACGTCCGGTCCGGTGACGAATACGCGGCCTTCCGGGGCCAGGATGACCAGGTCGGTCAGCGCCGGCCCGTACGCCGCGCCGCCCGCCGCGGCGCCGAGCACCACGGAGATCTGCGGGATCCGGCCGGACGCCAGCGTCATCGCGTGGAAGATGCGGCCCACCGCATCGAGCGAGGACACGCCTTCCTGCAGGCGCGCGCCGCCCGAGTGGAACAGCGCGATGATCGGGCAGTCCTCGGCCAGCGCGCGCTCGTACGCGTCGACCACGACCTGGCAGCCCTCGACGCCCATGGCGCCGCCCTGCACGGTCGGGTCGGAGGCGTACGCCACCACGCGGGTGCCGCCGACCGTGCCGACGCACGCGAGCATGCCGGAGCGGTCGTACGGCGAGATCTCCTCGTAGCTGCCCTCGTCGACGAGCCGCTGCAGGCGCAGCCGCGGGTTGCGCGGGTCGCTGTCCCGGGCGGGCCGGCCGGGTGCGGCGGCCGCCGGGCGGTTCTCGATGACGGTCATGTCGGTGTGCTCCGTCCTCGGCGGGCGTCAGCCCACGCTGCGGAAGGCGACGACCACATCGTGCCCGCCGAACCCGAACGAGTCGTTGAGCGCGACGATCTCGCCCTCCGGCAGCGGCCGCGGGTCGTTGCGGACGATGTCCAGGCAGACGTCGTCGTCCGGGTCGTCGACATTGATGGTCGGCGGGGCCATGCGGTGGTAGACCGCCAGCACGGTCGCGACCGACTCGACCGCGCCGGTGCCGCCGAGCAGGTGCCCGGTCATCGACTTGGTGGAGGTCACGCAGACCTTGTCGGCGGCTTCGTCGCCGAGCACCGAGCGGATCGCCTTGAGCTCGGTGATGTCGCCCGCCGGGGTCGAGGTGCCGTGCGCGTTGACGTGCACGACCTGGTCGACGCTCGCGCCGGCGTCCTCGATGGCCAGCGCCATCGCGCGGGCGATGTCGCGGCCTTCGGGCTCGGGCTGCGCGATGTGGTGGCCGTCCGAGGTCATGCCGGCGCCGGCCACCTCGGCGTACACGCGGGCACCGCGGGCGGCGGCGTACTCGGCGCTCTCCAGGACCAGGCAGCCGGCGCCCTCGCCCATGACGAAGCCGTCGCGGCTCTTGTCGTAGGGGCGCGAGGCGCGCTGCGGCTCGTCGTTGCGCTTGGACATCGCCATCATGTTGGCGAACGCGGCCATCGGCAGCGGGTGGATCGCGGCCTCGGTGCCGCCGCAGAGCACCACGTCGGCGCGGCCCGAGCGGATCATCTCCAGGGCGTACGCGACGGCTTCGGCACCGGAGGCGCAGGCGCTGACCGGGGTGTGCACACCGGCCCGGGCGCGCAGCTCGATGCCGACGTTGGCGGCCGGGCTGTTGGGCATGAGCATCGGGACGGTGAGCGGGCCGACGCGGCGCGGGCCCTTCTCCTTGAAGACGTCCCAGGCGTCCAGCAGCGTGGTGACGCCGCCGATGCCGGAGGCGATGACCACGCCGAGGCGCAGTTCGTCGACGGTCTCGCCGGAGCCGTCCTCGGCAGGGGTGTTCTTGGCCGCGAAGCCGGCGTCGGCCCATGCCTCGCGGGCCGCGATCATGGCGAACTGGCCGGACCGGTCGAGCTTGCGGGCCTCGACCTTCGGCATGACCTCGAGCGGTTCGACGGCGACCCGGCCGGCGAACTGCACGGGGATCTGCTCGGCCCATTCCTCGGTCAGCGTGCGGATGCCGGACTTGCCGGCCAGCAGTGCGGACCAGGTCGACGGGACGTCGCCGCCGACCGGCGTGGTCGCGCCCAGACCGGTGACGACCACGGTGCGCGGGGTCTCGGTGCGCTTGGTCGGGCTCACTGGAAGATCACTCCCACGAAGTTCGGTACGGAAGGTGGTTCAGGGGCGGCCGGCCGGGGGTGCGGCGGCCGCGGGCGGTGCTGTGCTCGTACTGCGGGTCTTGCCGGTACTGCGTCTGCGGGTATTGCGTCCGCTGGTACTGCGTACTGCCGGTTCTGCGGGTATTGCCTGTGCGGTGCTGCGTGCTGCGTCCGGAACGCGGCTCGGGCCCCGGGTATACAACCCCCGGGGCCCGAGATCCGTCACTTGCCGGAGGCGTTCAAGATGTAGTTGACCGCGTCGCCGACCGTGCGCAGACCCTTGACGTCGTCGTCCGGGATCTTGACGTCGAACTTCTCCTCGGCGGCCACCACGACCTCGACCATCGACAGCGAGTCGATGTCCAGGTCCTCGGTGAACGACTTGTCGAGCTGGACGTCTTCGACCTCCGTGCCCGCGATCTCGTTCACGATCTCGGCGAGACCCGCGAGGATCTCCTCCTGGCTTGCCATGGTGCTCCTTGAATCGTCGGTGTTGCCGGTGTGGTGTCCACGGCCGCGGCACGGATGCCGGGCCGATGCTGCAGGGAGTTCGGTAAGAGCCTCGCGCGGCGGACTCAGGGAAGCGTAATGACCTGTCCCGCGTAGACGAGACCGGCCCCGAAACCCATGACCAGAGCGGTGCCGCCGCTGGGCGCCTCGCCGGTCTCGAGCATGCGCTCCATGGCCAGCGGGATGGAGGCCGCGGAGGTGTTGCCGGACTCGGCGATGTCGCGCGCGACGGGGACCTCGGCGGGCAGCTGCAGCGCCTTGATCATCGCGTCGGTGATGCGCATGTTGGCCTGGTGCGGGATGAAGGCGTCGAGCTCGCCGACGGCCACGCCGGCCGCGTCGAGGGCCTCCTTGCACACCTTGGCCATCTCCCAGACCGCCCAGCGGAAGACCTTCTGGCCTTCCATGCGCAGCGTCGGGAAGGTCGCCTCGGCGTTGTCGCGCAGCTCTTCCCACGACTCGGTCTGCTCGATCGCCTCGGAGTTGGAGCCGTCCGAGCCCCACACGACCGGGCCGATGCCGGGCACGTCGGACGGGCCGACCACGACCGCGCCCGCACCGTCGCCGAAGATGAACGCGGTGCCGCGGTCGTCCGGGTTGGTCAGGTCGGACAGCCGCTCGACGCCGATGACCAGCACGTACTCGGCGCTGCCGCCGCGGATCAGGTCGTTGGCGAGGGTGAGGCCGTAGCAGAAGCCGGCGCACGCCGCGGAGACGTCGAACGCCGCCGCGCGGCCGCCGCCGGCGCCGAGCCGGTAGGCGATCTCGGTGGCGATGGCCGGGGTCTGCTTGAGGTGCGTGACCGTCGAGACGATGACGCAGCCGACCTGGTCGGCGGAGATGCCGGCGTGCGCGAGCGCCTTGCCGGCCGCCGCGATCGACATCTCGGCGACGGTCTCTTCGTCGTTGGCCCAGCGGCGGGTCTTGATGCCGGACCGCGACTGGATCCACTCGTCGGACGAGTCGATGCGCTCGATCAGCTCGGAGTTCGGTACGACCCGGACCGGCCGGTAGCCGCCGACGCCCCAGATGCGGGCGTGCGGTGCTCCGACGGCGGGACGGATGGAAGCGGTCACGCGAGGTCCTCCCGGTCGAGATGGTTCAGCGCAAAAGTCGGCTGTGCTGCGCTTGTCACACGGCACCCCTGGGGTGGATGCGGAGCAGCGGCATGCCGGGTGCCACCGGGTCGCCGTCCTCGACCAGCCACTCGACCACGGTGCCGCCGTGCGGCACGGTGATCGCCTGCTCGTCGCGGTGCGAACGGACGACGCCGACCTCGGCGCCGGGCGCCAGGTCGTCGCCGGGGCGGATGCCCGCCTGGTGCACGATGCCCTTGAACGGTGCCACCACCAGGCGCCACGTCGGCGACGCGTCGATCTGGCTGGGGGTGCCGTGCTTTTCGACCAGGGCGCGGGCGGCGTCCAGGTCGTCGGGGGTCTTGAGGGCGACGGTCTCGATGCCGGGCAGCGCGCGCTTGGCCAGCCCGGTCAGCGTGCCCGCCGGGGTGACCTCGATCATCGCGGTGACGCCCAGGTCGCGCATGGTCTCCATGCACAGGTCCCAGCGGACCGGGTTGGAGACCTGGCTGACCAGGCGCGCGACGATCTCGCGGCCGTCGTGCAGCACCGCGCCGTCGGTGTTGGAGATGTACGGGGTGCGCGGGTCGCGCACGGTCACGCCGGGGACCAGCTCGGCGAGCCGGGCCACCGCGGGCGCCATGTGGTGGGTGTGGAACGCGCCGGCCACCGGCAGCGGCCGCACCCGGGCCTTCTCGGGCGGGTCGGCGGCGAACGCCTCCAGCTGCGGGAGGGTGCCGGCCGCCACGATCTGCCCGGCGCCGTTCATGTTGGCCGGGGTCAGGCCGTGCTCGGTGATCTTGGCGACCACCGCGTCGGGGTCGCCGCCCAGAACCGCGGACATGCCGGTCTCGGTGACCGCCGCGGCGGCGGCCATCGCCTTGCCGCGCTCGCGGACCAGGACCATCGCGGACTCCGCGGTGATGACGCCGGTGCCGGCCGCCGCGGTCAGCTCGCCGACGCTGTGCCCGGCCGCGGCGCCCACCACGCGGTACGCGTCCGACGGGTGCGGGAACAGCGCGAGGGCGGCCACCAGGCCGGACGCGACCAGCAGCGGCTGGGCGATCGCGGTGTCCCGGATCTGCTCGGCGTCGGCCTGGGTTCCGTAGTGGATGAGGTCGAGCCCGGTGACCGCGGACCACCACGTGAGGCGGTCGGCCACCCCGGGCAGGTCGAGCCAGGGCGTGAGGAAACCGGGAGTCTGGGCACCCTGTCCGGGCGCGACGAGTACGAGCACGTATCAACCCTCCCGCGAGAGAGGGGGGTGCACCCCGTGTCGGCGCTGACGAAGATCAGAAGGGGGTTTTGTAGGACTTCTACAAAACGCCGTCCGCGGCGGCCAGCCGCCCGAGGATCAGCGACACCTGCAGCGTGAAAGCGGAACGGGCCTCCGTCGGTACCAGGCCGGTGACGTCCATGACGCGTCGCAGCCGGTAACGCACGGTATTCGGGTGCACGAAAAGCATGCGTGCCGCGCCTTCCAGGGAAGAGGCCTGCTCCAGGTACACCGACAGTGTCTCCAGCAACGCGGAACCCGCCGCGTGCAGCGGTATGTAGATCTCCTCCACCAGCTGCCGCCGGGCTTCCTCGTCGCCGGCCAGCGCGCGTTCGGGCAGCAGGTCGTCGGAGAGCACCGGCCGCGGGGCGTCCGGCCAGGCCGCGCAGGCGCGGTGGCCGGCGGTCGCCGACTGTGCCGACCCTACAGCCGCCAGCAGATCGGGCACGCTCGGCCCCACGACCACCGGGCCCGGCCCGAACTGGCCGATCAGCGAGCGCGTGGCGCGCAGCGGGTCCTCCGCGCCGCCCAGGATCACCACGAGGCGGCCGCCCTGCACGCCGGTCAGCACGTTGAGGCGGGCGTTGCGGCCGGCCCGGTGGATGCTGTCCACCACGGCCTGGGTGTCGCCGTCCGGGGCGTTGCCGACCACCACCATGACGGATTCCGGCGAGCCCCAGCCCAGCGCCGCGGCCCGGGACAGGATGCCCTCGTCGGCCTCGCCGCGCAGCAGCGAGTGCACGACCAGCGCCTCCAGGCGGGCGTCCCACGCGCCGCGCGCCTCGGCGGCGTGCGCGTAGACCTGCGCGGTCGCGAAGGCGATCTCGCGGGAGTAGAGCAGCAGCGCCTCGCGCAGCACCTGGGCGTAGCCGGGGGCGGCGAGTTCCTCGATCTGCGCCTCGACGACCTCGATGGTCACCCGGACGAGTTCGACGGTCTGCGGCAGCGTGATGGCCCGGGTCAGCTCGCGCGGCGCGGTCCCGAAGACGTCGGCGCTGACCGCGTACGGGGCCTCGGGGTGCCGGAACCACTCGGTGAACGCGGCGATGCCGGCCTGCGCGACGAGGCCGATCCACGACCGGTTGTCGGCCGGCATGTTGCGGTACCACTTGAGGGTCTCGTCCATCCGGGCCGCGGCGGCGCCGGCCAGCGTGCCCGCGGACTTCTCGAGCCGGCGTACGGTCGCGGCCCGCTTGGCGGCGTCGGATCCGGAAGATCGGGAGGTCACGGGGACCATCATGACCCCTCGCGGGCCGATCGGCGTACGCGGTCGTCCCGGGCGCCCTGCGCGACGGCCGCGTGGACCGCGCGGGCGAGCCGGGCGCCCCAGACCGAGCGGGGGCCGCCGAAAAGCTCGGGCTCGTCGGCCGGACCTGCGACGGGGGCGGCGATGCAGATCGCGTCCGAGGGGGTGCCGGTGCAGGCGTAGCCGGTCTCGATCAGGGCCTGAACTTTGGCCTCGGTGGCCGTGGCGACCGCGTTCACCAGGGCCGCGTCGCTCATCGGGACCGGTAGCGCGGCCACGATGTTGATCGTGCCGGGGGCCGGGATCCCGGCCGCACCTGGCTCCGGGGCGGCGGCCCAGACGGGGATGCCGATGCCGGTGGTCGCCCACGCGCGCACGCCCTGGTCCTCGCCGGACGTGTACGCGTCGACCTGGGCGGCGGTCATGAGCCCGACCCCGGGGGCCGCCGGGTCGAGGCCCTGCGCGGCGGCCGCCTCGGTCAGGTGCCGGGCCGGGTCCATCCGCGAATACCCGGGCTGCACCTGCATGTTCACCAGCCACTCGCGGTCGCCGAGGCCGCCGCCGAGGATCGCGCTGGAGACCGTCCGCCAGCCCGGACCGAGACGCCAGACCAGGGTCGGCCACCCGTCGTGGCGGACGAGTCCGGGCGAGGGGAAGGGCCGCGTGACGGGCGCCTCGTACCGGGAACCGCCGGACGGCGCAGGCAGCGTGGTCATGTCACGCATCCGCCTTTCGCACCGGGACCGCGGTGTCGCGACCCGGCCGCACCAAGTGCACCTGCGGCCGCCCGTCCGTGCCCGTCGTGACCTCGACGTGCGCGTTGTAGTGCCGGGCGATGCTCTCCGGGGTCAGTACTTCGGCGGCCGTCCCGGACGCCACCGCGCGGCCCTCGACCAGGAGCAGCAAGCGGTCCGCGTACTGCGCGGCGACCCCGAGGTCGTGCAGCGTGGTCACCACCGTGAGGCCGTCGTCGCGGCGCAGCCGGTCGACGAGTTCGAGCACCTGCTGCTGGTGGCCGAGGTCCAGCGCGGTGGTCGGCTCGTCGAGCAGCAGCACCGGGGCCTGCTGGGCGAGCGCCCGGGCCAGGACGGCGCGCTGGCGTTCGCCGCCGGACAGCCGGCCGACCTCGCGCTCCGCGAAAGAGCCGAGGTCGAGGCGCTCCAGCACGCCGTCGACGATCGCCCGGTCGCTGCGCCCGGGCACCGCGAGGTAGCCCAGATAGGGGGTGCGGCCCAGGAGGACGTACTCGCGCACCGACATCTGCGCCGGGACCACCGGGTCCTGCGGCGTGTACGCGATGGTCCGGGCCAGCTTGCGGGCCGCCAGGCCGCGCAGCGGGACCCCGGCCGCGGTTACCGTGCCGGTATAGGGGAGGAGCCCGGCGACGGCCTTGAGCAGCGTCGACTTGCCGGCCCCGTTGGGGCCGATGACGGCCAGCCAGCCGCCCTGTCCGACCTGCGCGTCGATGCCCTGCAGGACCGGGCAGCGGTCGCGGGCCACGTCGAGGCCGGCGATCTCCAGGCCGGTCACAGGTCCACCCGCCGCGTGGCGCGCAGCACGACCACGAAGAACGGGGCGCCGATGAACGCGGTGACGACGCCGATCGGCAGTTCGCCGGGTGCCGTGACGGTGCGCGCGATGATGTCCGCGACCACCAGGAACGCGCCGCCGGCCAGCACCGACAGCGGCAGGATGCGGCGGTAGCTGCCGCCCGCGAGGCGGCGTACCGCATGCGGCACGACGATGCCGAGGAAGCCGATCAGGCCGCTGATCGCCACCGCGGTCGCGGTGGCCAGCGAGGCGGCGAGCAGCACGAGGAAGCGCACCTTCGCGGCGTCGACGCCGAGTACCGCGGCCTCCTCGTCGCCGACCGTCATGACGTCGAGGAGCCGGCCGTGCAGCAGCAGCACGAAGACGCTGACCGCGGCGTACGGGAGCGCCAGTTGCACTTCGGTCCAGCCGACCGAGGTCAGGCTGCCGAGGATCCAGCTGTAGATGCGGCGCAGTTCGTCGACCTTGTCCTGCATGACGAACGTCTGCACCGCGGACAGGAATGCGGAGACCGCGACCCCGGCGAGCACCAGCGTGACGGTGCCCTCCACGCGTCCCGCGGTGGCGCCCAGCGCGTACGCCATGAGCACGCCCGCGATCGCGCCGACGAAGGCGGCCAGCGGCACCACGCCGATGCCGGCCACCGATTCGACGTCCCAGTAGCCGATCACCAGGGTCGCGCCGAGCCCCGCGCCGGCCGCCGCACCGAGCAGGTACGGATCGGCCATCGGGTTGCGGAACACCCCTTGGTAGCCCGCCCCCGCGACCGCCAGCAGGCCGCCGACCAGCACCGCGCCGACCACGCGCGGCATGCGGATCTCCATGAGCAGCGCGTACTCCACGGGGGTCAGCCCGTGGTCGACGCTCACCCCCGGCAGCAGGTCCATGAGCGCGAGGAGCACGCCGCGGACCGGCAGGTCGGCCGCGCCGACCAGCAGGCCTGCGATCACGGCGCCGACCAGCAGCACGGTGCCGACCGCGTACGCGACGTACGCGCGGCCTTCGGCTGCCGGCCGGCGCCGGATCGCAGGACGGGATATCACGCGCCGGCGCCGGCCTTGTCGACCGCCTGCGCGACGGCCTTCACCAGGTCGACCACGCGCGGGCCCCAGCGGGACGCGATGTCGTCGTCGAGGGCGACCACGTTGCCGGTCTGCACGGCCTTGATCTTGTCCCAGCCCGGGCGCTTCGACACGGTGTCCAGGTTCTGCTGGCAGCACTTGGTGTCGGCCAGGAAGATCAGGTCCGGGTCGGCCTGCACGATGTGCTCGGTGGAGACCTGCGGGTAGCCGGAGCCGCTCTTGTCCGCCGCGTCCGCGATGTTCTTCAGGCCGAACAGCCCGTAGACCTCGCCGATGAACGTCTTGGACGTGACGCTGTAGCCGGAGTTGTCCAGCTCGTGGAAGTAGTTCAAGGGCGCCGCCGGCTTCTTGGCCTTGGCGACGATCTCCTCGATGTCCTTCTTCATCTTGGCGGTGACCGCGGCGGCCTCGCCGGCGTGCCCGGTGGCCGCGCCGAGCTTGTCGAACTGCGCGTACATCTCGGTGAAGTTCTTCGCGGCGGGCACCTCGACGACCTTGATCTTCAGGGTCTCGAGCTTGGCCTTCACGCCGTCGATGTCGTCCGAGATGACGACCATGTCCGGGGTGTACTTGGCGATCGCCTCGACGTTCGGCTTGAAGCCGGACAGCTCGGTCTTGGGCGCCTCGGCCGGGAAGTTCGACTGGTCGTCGACGGCCACGACCTGCTTGCCGGCGCCGATCGCGTACAGCATCTCGGTGGCCGACGGGGTCAGCGAGACGATCTTCTTCGGCGCGTCCGCGGCGGGCGCGGAGCTGCCGCCGGGGGCCGCCGAGCCGGCCGGTGCGGCGTTGCCCTTGTCGTCCTTCTTGTCGTCGCCGCAGCCGGTCAGGACGAGCGCGCCCAGGACCACCGCGGCGGCAGGCCGCAGTATCGTGCCGAGCTTCATGAGGGTTCTCCCACGTGCTACCCACGGGGGAGGGGACGCAGGACCCGTGGACGGTTCGCCCTTCCTACGAGGGCTGACGTCGTCGACGCAGGCGAGGCGACCTGGCTCGTCCCCCGGCCGCCGGGGCGGGAGGGCATCTCAGTTGCGGGACAGCGCCGGAATCGCACCGGACTTCGCTGCACACTGCGTCTCGGCGAACGGTTCCGCCGGATTCACGACGATACCAACCGGGCATCGGCCCTACCGTTGCGGGGACGGCCGGGGCAAGACCGCCGCGCGCCCGCCCGCTTCGTTCCGCCCCCGCCGGCGCGTACCCGCGCCCGCACCGCACGACCCGGAGAGTGGCATGACCCCCTACGACGTACGCCGCGCCACCGACCGCTTCCACACCGAGGCGGGCTGGCTGGACTCCCACCACAGCTTCTCGTTCAGCCGGCACTACGACCCGGCCAACACCCACTTCGGGCTGCTCCTGGTCAGCAACGACGACATCGTCGCCCCCGGCACCGGCTTCGACACCCACCCGCACCGCGACATGGAGATCGTCACCTGGGTGCTGTCCGGCTCGCTCGTGCACCAGGACTCCGAGGGCCACAACGGCGTCATCCAGCCCGGCCTCGCGCAGCGCATGTCGGCCGGCGCCGGGATCCTGCACTCGGAGAAGAACGACACCGGAGCCGCGGCCGCCCCCGAACCCGTGCACTTCGTGCAGATGTGGGTGCTGCCCGACGAGGCCGGCATCACCCCCGGATACGAGCAGCTCGACGTCTCCGCCGAGCTCGACCGCGGCGGCCTGGTCACCGTCGCGTCCGGCCGCCCCGGCCACGACGCGGCGATCCGTATCCACCAGAAGGACGCCGCGCTGCACGTCGCCCGCCTCGCCCCCGGCGAGTCCGCGGCGCTCCCGACCGCCCCGTACGCGCACGTCTTCGTCGCCAAGGGCAGCGTCGACCTCGAAGGCGCCGGGCCGCTGGCCGAGGGCGACGCGGTCCGCATCACGGGCGCGCAGGGCCAGCACCTCACCGCCACCGCGCCTGCCGAAGTCCTCGTCTGGGAAATGCACGCCGCCATTGCGGGCGCCTGACGCACCGCCTTCGCTGCCGCGCCGCGACCGGGGCGCTGCCGACACACTGTCGTCCGATGCCGTCCTGCTGTCGTCCCGCTGTCGTCCCGCGCCGGCATCGTGGTCCCGTGCCCACCCACGAGACGTCCCCGGACCCCGAGGCTGCTGCGCCCAAGCCGTCCACCCCGGCCGAACGCACCCGTCTGGAGACCACCCAAGCCACCCGCGACCGGATGAGCCGCCAGCGCAGCCGCGACACCAAGGTCGAGGTCGAACTGCGCAGGCAGCTCCACCGGTTGGGGCTGCGCTTCCGCATCCACCGGCGGCCGCTGAAGGGCGTGCGCCGCGAGGCCGACGTCATCCTCGGGCCCGCCCGCATCGCCGTCTTCGTCGACGGCTGCTTCTGGCACGGCTGCCCCGAGCACGCCACCTGGCCGCGCAACAACGCCGAGTTCTGGCGTACCAAGATCGAACGCAACCAGGCCCGCGACCGCGACACCGACGCCAAGCTCGCCGCCGCCGGCTGGCTCTCCGTCCGCGTCTGGGAACACGAGGAGCCCGCCGAGGCCGCCGCCCGCATCGCCGCCCTCTCCGCGACCCGCCGGGCCTGACCCCCGCGTGGGGCGTCGACGCGCGGACGCGCACACGGCACGATGGGCGCGTCCGCGAAGTTCCGCCCCGCCGAGAGGGAGCCATGTCCGCCGACGAACGCGCCTACGACCTTGTGCTGTTCGGAGCCACCGGCTTCACCGGCGGGCTCACCGCCGAGTACCTCGCGGACCACGCCCCCGACGGCTGCCGCTGGGCCCTAGCCGGCCGCGACCTCGCGAAGCTCACCGCGGTCCGCGACCGCCTCGTGGACCGCAACCCCGGCTACGCCGACCTGCCCCTCCTCGTCGCGGACTCCTCCGACCCGGCGTCGCTCCGCACCCTCGCCGAGAGCACGCGCGTCCTCGCCACCACCGTCGGTCCGTACATCACGCACGGCGAACCCCTGGTCGCCGCCTGCGCCGAGGCCGGCACCGACTACCTCGACCTCACCGGCGAACCGGAGTTCGTGGACCGCATGTACGTCGCGCACCATGAGACCGCGGTCCGCACCGGTGCCCGCCTCGTGCACGCCTGCGGCTTCGACTCGATCCCGCACGACCTCGGCGTCGCCTTCACCGTCGCGCAACTGCCCGAAGGCGTACCGATCCGCGTCGAAGGCCAGGTCCGGGCCGGCGGCACCATCTCCGGCGGCACCTTCGCCTCCGCCCTGACCTCCTTCTCCCGCCTGCGCGCCTCCCGCGAAGCCGTCCAGGCCCGCCGCCGCCTCGAAAAGCAACTCGCGCACAAGGCCGAGCCCGACGCCCCCGCCGCCCGCTCCGCCCGCGCCATCGACGGCCGCCCCCGCCGCGACCCCGACACCGGCGACTGGCTGATGCCGCTCCCCACCATCGACCCGCAGGTCATCGCCCGCTCGGCCCGCGCCCTGGACCGCTACGGCCCCGACTTCACCTACTCCCACTACGCCTCGGTACGCCGCCTCCCCATCGCCGTCGCCGGCGCCGCGGGCGTCGCCGCCCTCGTCCTCCTCGCCCACATCCCGCCCGCCCGCCGCGCCCTCCAGTCCCGCCTCGCCCCCGGCGACGGCCCCAGCCCCGAACGCCGCGCCAAGGCCTGGTTCGCCGTCCGCTTCGTCGGCACCGGCGGCGGTGAACGCGTCGTCACCGAAGTCCGCGGCGGCGACCCCGGCTACACCGAGACCTCCAAAATGCTCGCCGAAGCCGCCCTCTGCCTCGCCTACGACGACCTCCCCACCACCTCCGGCCAGGTCACCACCGCCACCGCCATGGGCGATGCCCTCACCACTCGCCTCCAGGCAGCCGGCATCGAATTCCGCCGCCTGGAACCCGCCGAACCGCCCAAGCCGTAGCAACGCGCCCCAGTCGCACCGCTGCGCCCCTGACCGAATCGGGATGCCGTGAAGTACGTCGTCGCCGCAGCCAAGGCACCGACCGTCGACGCCTGCCGCCATGCCCTGGGCGAGCGTCCCGACGTCGAGTTCCGCGTCGGCTCCGCCCCGGAGACCGGAGCCGACTGCGACGCGGCGATCGTGTCCTGGCCGCCGGCACATGACCGCTACGGCGGGTTCCCGAAGGCCGGTGCGGCGCAGGTCCTGGTGAACGAACGAGGGGACGGAGCACCGGGCTTCATCCTGGCCACACCGCCGCCGCAGGCTTCGTCCTACGGGCCCGCCGATTCCGACGTCGAGGACCAGGCGCTCCGCATCCTCGACGCCTGCGTCGCCGAGTTCCTGCGCGAATTTCCGGAGTCCCGGGAGGACGCCAAGATCCTCATCCACCTCGAAGGCGCCGCCTTGGACCACCCCGACCTCGGGCCACCCCTGAAGGGAATCCGCGAATTCCTGGACCGGCCGCGTTGAACCCAACTGCGCGGGGGTGGGACGGGCTACTTCGGGGCTTGCTTAGAGTGGGCTCTAAGTACGTAGCGTCTTAGCCGCGGCCCCATGCGGTGGCCGCGCACCGCCCCAGGAGGCTTCATGTCGCTGGCTCATGCGTCGCAGCCGGTCCCGGACGAGGAAGTCGGTCGCTTCACGATCAGCGAGGTCGTGGAGAAGACCGGCCTGACCGCGCACACGCTGCGCTGGTACGAGCGGATCGGGCTGATGCCGCAGGTCGGGCGGGAGGCGCCGCGGAGCGGGGGCGGGCAGGCCGGGCGGCGGCGGTACAGCGAGCGGGATCTGGCGTTCCTGGAGTTCGTGGGCAAGCTGCGGCTGACCGGGATGCCGGTCGCGGACATGATCCGGTACGCCGAGCTGGCCCGCGCCGGCGAGGGCACGATCGACGAGCGGCGGCAGATCCTGGTGGACCACCGCGCCGAGGTGCGCGAGCGGATCGCGGATCTGACCGCCTGCCTGCTGGTCCTGGACTACAAGGTCGAGCACTACGAGCAGTTGTGCGGGGTGTTCGAGACGACGCGCGCCGCGGGGGCGGAGGACGTTCTCGTACGCGCAGAATGCGGAGACGGCAGATGATGCGTACGACGGCACTTGGCACCGGCGGACCGGTCAGTTCGGTCCAAGGGCTCGGCTGCATGGGCATGAGCGACTTCTACGTGGGGGCGGGCGCGGACCGGACCGAGTCACTGGCCACGCTCGGGCACGCCCTCGACATCGGGGTCACGCACTGGGACACCTCGGACATGTACGGGACGGGCGAGAACGAGCGGCTGCTCGGCGCGTTCTTCCGCGGCGGCCGCCGTGACGAGGTGCTGCTGGCCACCAAGTTCGGCATCGACCGCAACCCGGAGGAGGGTGCGCGGGGGATCCGCGGCGACGCCGAGTACGTGCGGCGGGCGTGCGACGCGAGCCTGGCCCGGCTCGGGGTGGAGACGATCGACCTCTACTACATGCACCGCCGCGACACCGAGGTGCCGATCGAGGAAACCGTCGGCGCGATGGCCGAGCTGGTCGCGGCCGGCAAGGTGCGGCACCTGGGGCTGTCCGAGGTGACCGCCAAGGAGATCCACGCGGCTGCCGCGGTGCACCCGATCGCCGCGATCCAGGCCGAATGGTCGTTGTTCGCACGGGACATCGAGGAGTCGGTCGTTCCGGCGGCGCGCGAGGTCGGCGCGGCGGTGGTGCCGTACTCGCCGCTGGGGCGAGGCTTCCTGAGCGCTCGGTACGCGAGCTTCGCCGAGCTGCCCGAGGACGACACCCGCCGCCTGCAGCCGCGCTTCAACGGCGAGAACGCCGAGGCGAACGCGACCCTGCTGGTCCCGCTGCGTGAGGTGGCCGGCAAGCGCGGTGCGACGCCCGCGCAGATCGCGCTCGCCTGGATCCAGCAGCGCGCCGAGGTCTGGGACATGCCGGTCGTCCCGATCCCGGGCACGACCAAGCGGACCCGGCTGGACGAGAATGCTGCGGCCGTCGACATCGTCCTGACCGACGACGAACTCGCTTTGCTGGACCCGATCTCGGCTCAGGTCGCGGGCGAGCGCTACCACGTCATGACGCACACGTACGTCGGACCGGGCCGCGAGTGACAAAAGCGAGTGGCAAAAGGGGGTGATTCCACGCGCGTCGCCCGCCGGTTTCAAGTCGCACAACCACAGGAATCGGACACAGAGGGCGACGCGCACCCCGAAATTGATCACTCTGCGTACCCCTTAGGTCACGAATAGGCTTCGGTCGCCACCCGAGGGGTTGTGACCTCCCCGTCACCAGGCGTAGCACGGGAAGCCTGCGGGCGGTCCGGCCGGGACCGGCGCACCCCTTGGGGGTCTTGTGGCGGAAGTGGTTCTGAACGGGGTAGGCAAGGTGTACGCGGACGGCACCCGGGCCGTCGAATCCCTCGATCTGGCAGTCGCGCACGGCGAGTTCCTGGTCCTCGTCGGGCCGTCCGGGTGCGGCAAGACCACCGCGCTGCGCATGGTCGCGGGCCTGGAGGACGTCAGCGAGGGCACCATCAGCATCGGCGACCGCGTCGTCAACCAGGTGCCCTCGCGCGACCGCGACGTCGCGATGGTCTTCCAGAGCTACGCGCTCTACCCGCACCTCAATGTCCGCGACAACATCGGATTCGGCCTGCGCCTGCGCAAGTTGCCCAAGGCCGAGATCCGCAGGCGCGTCGACGAGGCAGCCCGCACCCTCGGCCTGGAGGAGCACCTCGCCCGCAAACCCCGGCAGCTTTCCGGCGGCCAGCGCCAGCGCGTGGCCATGGGCCGGGCGATCGTGCGCGAGCCGCAGGCGTTCCTCATGGACGAGCCGCTGTCCAACCTGGACGCCAAACTCCGCGTCCAGATGCGCGCCCAGATCGCCCGGCTCACCCGCGAACTCGGCGTCACCACGCTGTACGTGACCCACGACCAGGTCGAGGCCATGACCCTCGGCGACCGCGTCGCGGTGATGCGCAAAGGCGTGCTGCAGCAGGTCGCGCCGCCGCAGGAGCTGTACGACCACCCGGTGAACCTCTTCGTGGCCGGCTTCATCGGCTCGCCGGCGATGAACCTGCTCACCGGCCGCCTGGAGCAGGCCGAGGACGGCGGCCTGACCGTGCACCTGGGCGGCCAGCACCTCGCCGTACCCGCCGAACTCCTCGACCGCCGGCCGGCCTTGCGCGCGTACGCCGACCGCCAGGTGATCGTCGGCATCCGCCCCGAGGATTTGTACGACGCCGCCGACGAGTCCGGCGAGCCGCCCGCCGGCACCCTGCTGCGCGCCGACGCCGACCTGGTCGAGTCCATGGGCTCCGAGGTGCACGTCCACGTACGCCTCGACGTGCCCCCGGCGGTCACCGACGACGTACGCGAACTCGCCGAGGACGCGGGCGCCGCCGACCAAGTGCCCGACCCCGGCACCGCGCAGACCGAGGTGGTCGCCCGCTTCGGCCCGCGCACCCGGGTCCGGGAGGGCGACACCGCCGCACTGCGGGTCGCCGTCGAGCGCATGCACTTCTTCGATCCGGGCACCGGCCTCTCCGTTGCGGACCACGCGCAGGACCACGTGCAAAACCCGAAGGAGAAATCGTGAGGCGTTTCGCGGGAACCCTGGCGGCGGCACTGCTCGTCGTCGGACTGGCCGGCTGCGGCGACGACGACGGCGACAAGAAGGAACCAGGAGGCCCGAGTTCCGGAGCCTCGGCGCCCGCGCTGCCCCGACTGGACGGCACCACGGTCAGCGTCGCCGGCGTCTGGACCGCCGACGAGCAGGACGCCTTCAAGAAGGTCCTCGCCGATTTCGAGAAACGCACCGGCGCCAAGACCGAGTTCATCCCGACCGGCGACAGCGCCGCCACCTTCCTCGGCCAGAAGGTCGCCGGCAACGCACCCCCCGACGTGGCGTTCCTCGCCCAGCCCGGCGCCCTCCAGCAGTTCGCCCAGAAGGGCTGGGTCAAGCCGCTCGGCCCCGAGGCGCAGCAGGCCGTGCAGGCCAACTTCTCGCCGCAGTGGCACAAGCTCGGGTCGTACGAGAACAAGCTCTACGGCGTCTACTACAAGGCCGCCAACAAGTCCCTGGTCTGGTACAACACCAAGGTCTTCGACACGGCCGGCGCCACCGAGCCCAAGACCTGGTCCGAACTGCTGGCCACCGCCAACCTCGTCTCCGACTCCGGCACGCCGCCCTTCGCGACCGGCGGTGCGGACGGCTGGGTGCTCACCGACTGGTTCGAGAACGTCTACCTCAGCCAGTCCGGCCCGGAGATGTACGACAAGCTCGCCAAGCACGAAATCCCGTGGACCGACCCCTCGGTGGCCAAGGCGCTGCAGACCCTCGCGCAGGCCTGGAGCCTGCCCGGCGGCTTCCCGGGCGGCACCGGAGGTGCGCTGCAGACCGAGTTCCCCGCGTCGGTGAGCCAGGTCTTCGGCTCCACCCCGGCGGCCGGCATGCTGCCCGGCGCGGACTTCGTCGGCACCAACATCATCAAGGACACCAAGGCCAAGATCGGCACGGACGCGAAGTTCTTCGCGTTCCCGGCCGTCGAACCCGGCAAGGCCCCCGTGGTCACCGGCGGCGACGTCGCGGTGGCCATGAAGGACACCCCCGGCGCGCAGGCCCTGCTCGCCTACCTCGCCTCTCCCGACGCCGCGAAGGTGTGGGCGGGGCAAGGCGGTTACCTCTCGCCCAACAAGAACCTCGACCCCGCCGCCTACCGCGACGACGTCACCCGCGGCATCGCCCAGAAGCTCATCGCGGCCGGCGACGAGTTCCGCTTCGACCTGTCCGACACCGCCCCGTCGGCGTTCGGCGGCACGAAGGGCGAGGGCATGTGGCGCGACCTGCAGGACTTCCTGCGCAACCCGTCCGATGTCGCCGGCGCCCAGGCCAAGTTGGAAGCGGACGCCGTCAAGGCGTACGCCGGGACCTGAGGGCGGGCGGGGACGCGATGGGGGAGAAGACCGGCGGACCACCCCGCGCCGGCGCCGGTACGGGGCGGCCCGGGTCCGCGGGCGGGGATTCCCGCGGGCCCGGGGCCGGCCGGCTGCTGGGCTGGCTGTTCCTGCTGCCCGCTCTGCTCGTGCTCGGCGTGCTGGTCGCCTATCCGATCGGCTGGACGTTCGTGCGCAGCCTGTTCGGCGCCCGCGGCTGGTCGGACTTCAGCGGACTGGCCAACTACCAGGACCTGTTCACCGACGACGACACCTTCACGGCACTCAAGAACAACCTGATCTGGGTCCTCGTGGTGCCGGCCCTGGTCACCGCGATCGGCCTGGTCTTCGCGGTGCTGACCGAGCGCGTGCGCTTCGCCACCGCGTTCAAGATGATCGTGTTCATGCCGATGGCGGTCTCGATGCTCGCCGCCGGCATCACCTTCCGGCTGGTCTACGACCGCGAACCCGAGAAGGGCGCGGCCAACGCCGCACTCGTCAGCGTCCACGACGCCTTCGCCGAGGCCGCTCCCTACCCCGGCGCCCGGCCGCGCCCGGGCTCCGGCCTGGAACCGGCCGGCGGCGGCTTCGCGACCGCCGCCGAATCCCCCGGCGGAAGCGTCGTCATGCTCCCCCTGGTCGCCCTGGCCGACGACAAAGTGCCGGGCCGCGCCCGCCCGGCCGCCGCCCCGCCCGCCGCACCCGGCCAGGTGACCGGCGTCGTCTGGGTCGACTTCGGCCGCGGCAACACCGGCCGCCCCGGCGTGATCGATCCCGGCGAACGCGGACTGCCCGGCGTCAAGGTCGAGGCGGTACGCGGCGGCCGCACGGTGGCGAGCGCCACCACCGCCGCAGACGGCTCCTTCACGCTCCCGGAGCGCGCCGCCGCCGCCGGACCAGTGCAACTCCGGCTTGCCGCAGCCAACTTCGAGCAGGCGTTCCGCGGCTACGACTGGCTCGGGCCCAACCTCATCACGCCCGCCATCATCGGCGCGTACGTATGGATGTGGGCCGGCTTCGCGATGGTCCTCATCGCCGCGGGCCTCGCCGCGATCCCGCGCGACGCCCTGGAAGCGGCCCGGGTCGACGGCGCCACCGAGTGGCAGGTCTTCCGCCGCGTCACCGTCCCGCTGCTCTCCCCGGTGCTGGTCGTGGTGCTGGTGACCCTGGTCATCAACGTCCTGAAGGTCTTCGACCTCGTCTACATCATCTCGCTCGGCTCCTCGCAGAAGGAGGCCAACGTGCTCGCCCTGCAGATGTACCTGGCGTCCTTCGGCGGCGGCGACAACCAGGGCCTCGGCAGTGCCATCGGCATCGTCCTGTTCCTGCTCGTCCTGCCCGCGATGCTCTTCAACATCCGCCGCTTCCGAAGGGAGAGCAAATGACCGGGGGAGCCGCACCGGCGGCGTCCGCACCGCTGCCCGCCCCCGAGGCCGCGCCCGAACCCGGACCCGGGCCCGGGAAGCGCGGCGACGGCGGCATCCACCGGTCCCTCGCCTCCCGCATCGCCGGACGCACCGGCGGCGGGGCGGTCGCGGTCGGGCTGGTCCTGGTCGCGCTGTTCTGGATGATGCCCACCTTCGGACTCCTGGTCTCGTCGCTGCGCTCGCCGCAGGAGACCGGGACGTCCGGATGGTGGAAGGTCTTCACCGAACCCGGCCAGATGACGTGGGACAACTACGACCGGCTGCTGTCCGACGACGACATGATGCGGGCGTTCTTCAACACGATCTGGATCACCGTGCCCAGCACGGTCCTCGTGATCCTCATCGGCGCACTCGCCGCGTACGCCTTCGCCTGGCTCGAATTCCCGGGCCGCGACTGGCTCTTCCTGATCGTCGTCGGCCTCCTTGTGGTGCCGGTGCAGGTCGCGCTGATCCCGGTCTCCCAGTTGTACGGCGACGTAGGCCTGTTCGGCACCATCGCGGGCGTGGTCCTATTCCACGTCGCGTTCGGGCTGCCGTTCGCGGTCTTCCTGCTGCGCAACTACTTCGCGGGCATCCCCAAGGACCTGCTGGAGGCCGCCCGCATGGACGGCGGCACCGACCTGACCATCTTCTTCCGGGTCATCCTGCCGCTCGGCCGACCGGCGATCGCCTCGTTGGCCATCTTCCAGTTCCTGTGGGTCTGGAACGACATGCTCATCGCCCTCATCTACGCCGACAACGACTCGGCCCCGCTGACCGTCGCCCTGCAATCGCAGTCCCGGGCCTTCGGCGCCAACATCGAAGTCCTGGCCCCCGGCGCGTTCCTCTCCCTCATCGTCCCGCTGCTGGTCTTCTTCGCCTTCCAGCGGCACTTCGTGCAGGGCGTCATGGCGGGCGCCGTCAAATAGGAAACACCGGCCCGCACCCCGGC
The DNA here is from genome assembly GCF_021502675.1 of Yinghuangia soli. Lineage (GTDB taxonomy): Bacteria > Actinomycetota > Actinomycetes > Streptomycetales > Streptomycetaceae > Yinghuangia > Yinghuangia soli. Next base: position 58,697 of record NZ_JAKFHA010000007.1, on the reverse strand, counting down.
CATATAGGAGCGTGGCGTTCCTGATTGGCTCGTAGAGTCGTCCGCATGACGACCGAAAGCATGCGCGTCCTCAGCCTCCGCGAGCTCAACCGCGCCACGCTCGCCCGCCAGCACCTGCTGGAGCGCGTCGCCATGCCCGCCCGCGACATGGTCGCGCACCTCGCCGGCCTGCAGGCGCAGCACCCGATGTCGTCGTACTACACGCTGTGGACCCGCATCGCCGACTTCGACCCGCAGGAACTGGTCACCCTCATGACCGACCGCGACGTCGTCCGCATCGCCATGATGCGCTCCACCATCCACACCCTTACTGCCGACGACTGCCTCACCTGGCGCCCGCTCATCACCCCGGTCATCGACCGTATGACCAAGACCTCGCACGGCAAGGGCTACGGATCCGCCGACAAGGACGAACTCATCCGCATCGGCCGGGAGTTCGTGGATGAGAAGCCGCGCACCTTCGCCGAGGTCGGCGCCTTCCTCGGGGCCCGCTGGCCGGACGCGCAGCCCAGTGCGCTCGCGCAGGCCCTGCGCGCGTGGGTCCCGCTCGTCCAGGTCACCCCGCGCGGCCTGTGGGGCCGCAGCGGCGCGGTCGCGCACACCACCGCCGAACACTGGCTCGGCCGCGAGCAGGCCGCCGATCCGTCCCTCGACGACGTCGTCCTGCGCTACCTCGCCGCCCTCGGCCCGGCGTCCGTCAAGGACTTCCAGGTCTGGTCCGGCCTCACCCGCACCAAGCCGGTCTTCGAACGCCTGCGCCCGCAGCTGGCGGTGTTCCGCGACGAGAACGGCCGCGAACTCTTCGACCTCCCCGAAGCCCCGCGCCCGGACGCCGACACCCCGGCTCCGGTCCGCTTCCTGGCCGACTTCGACAACATCTTCCTGTCCCACGAGGACCGCTCCCGGGTGGTCACCCGCGAGTGGCAGCAGTGGGGCCTCGACCAGGGCAACATGCTGTGGGGCGGCCTCCTGGTCGACGGCGCCGGCCGCGCGGCCTGGCGCATCGAACGCACCAAGGACACCGCGACGCTCCTCATCTCCTCCGGCCCCGAACCCAAGAACGCCCTCAAGGCCCACCGCGCCGCCATCGAGGCCGAAGCCGCCAAGCTCATGTCCTTCGCCGCCCCCGACCGCGACAAGCACGACATCGTGTACAAAAGCCCGAAGTGGTTCAGGCCTGAGCCGCGGGGGGTCCCCGAACCCGCGAAGGGCGCCCCGGCGGTGCGGCCGGGGCGCCCTTCGCTTCACTGCGTTTTCGTGCTTACAGCACCTTGGACAGGAATGCCTTGGTGCGGTCGTGCTGCGGGTTGGTCAGGACGTCGCGCGGGTGGCCGGACTCGACCACCACGCCGCCGTCCATGAACACCAGGGCGTCGCCGACCTCGCGGGCGAAGCCCATCTCGTGCGTCACGACGATCATCGTCATGCCGTCCTCGGCGAGGCCGCGCATCACGTCCAGCACCTCGCCGACGAGTTCGGGGTCGAGCGCCGAGGTGGGCTCGTCGAACAGCATCAGCTTCGGCTCCATGGCCAGCGCGCGGGCGATCGCCACGCGCTGCTGCTGGCCGCCGGAGAGCTGCGACGGGTACGCGTTTATCTTGTCGGCCAGGCCGACCCGGTCGAGCAGACGCTTGGCCCGCTCGTACGCGACCGCCTTGGACTCCTTGCGGACCTGCATCGGCGCTTCCATGACGTTGCCGATGGCCGTCATGTGCGGGAACAGGTTGAAGCGCTGGAACACCATGCCGATGTCCCGGCGCTGCAGCGCGACTTCGGAGTCCTTGAGCTCGTAGAGCTTGTCGCCCTTCTGCCGGTAGCCGACCAGATGGCCGTCCACCCACAGACGCCCGGCGTTGATCTTCTCCAGGTGGTTGATGCACCGCAGGAAGGTCGACTTGCCGGACCCGGAGGGACCGACCAGGCAGAAGACCTCCTGGGGGAGGACTTGCAGGTCGATGCCCTTCAGAACCTCTACGAGGCCGAACGACTTGTGCACGCTCTCGGCCAGCACCATTGGCTGCGACGACTTCATGAGCGGGGCACCTCCGAGCGGCGCAGCGAGAACACGAGCTGGCGGACCCTCTGGAACGGGGTGGCCGGCAGGCTGCGCTGCGACCCCTTCGCGTAGTGACGCTCCAGGTAGTACTGCCCGATGCTGAACACGGTGGTCAGCGCCAGGTACCAGATCGACGCGGTGAAGAGCAGTTCGGCGGTGGCCAGGCTGTCCTGGGAGCGGACGCCCTGGTTGAAGAACAGCTCCGAGTACTGCACGGCCGACACCAGCGACGACGTCTTGAGCAGGTCGATGAACTGGTTGCCGGTCGGCGGGATGATGACCCGCATGGCCTGCGGAAGCACCACGCGCTGCATCGTCTTGGCGCGCGACATGCCCAGCGCATGGGACGCCTCGGTCTGGCCCTCGTCGACGGACTGGATGCCCGCGCGGATGATCTCCGCCATGTAGGCGCCCTGGTTGATGCCGAGGCCGAGCAGCGCCGCGAGGAACGGCGTCATGAACGTCACCATCGGCTCTTCGTAGAAGCCGACGTTGAAGTTCGGGAAGATCAGCGCCAGGTTGTACCAGATGACGAGCTGGACGTAGACCGGCGTGCCGCGGAAGAACCAGATGTAGAACCAGGACACGGTCTGCATCACGGGGTTCCGGGACACCCGCATCACCGCGGCGAGAGTGCCCAGCGCGAGGCCCAGCAGCATCGACAACACGGTGATCTTCACCGTGTTCCAAGCGCCCTTGAGGATCAGGTCGTCGTCGAGGTAATCGAAGGTGACGTCCCAGTTCACCTTGGCGTCGGAGAACGCCAAGCCGATGAGACCGACCACCGCGAGCACGATGACGGCGCTGATCCAGCGGCCGTAGTGCCGGACCGGGATCGCCTTGATCGGGACAGGGCCCGCGGCCACGGGAATCGCGTCGTGGCCGGCAGGCCCGGCCGGCGTGCCGCCGGCCGGGCCCTTGTCTATGGGAGGAGTCACAGGAGCTTGCCTTCGGGCGCGGGGAGTCAGGATCCGCCGTTGATCTTGGCCTCGGTGACGGCGCCCTGCTTGACGTTGCGGGCCTCGAGGATCTTGCCGTACTCGCCATTCTTGATGATGGCGTCGACGGCTTCCTTGATCACGTCGCGCAGCGCCTGGTCGTCCTTGCGGACCGCGATGCCGTACGGGCCGGCGTCGATCTGCTCGCCGACGACCTCGAAGTCCTTGCCGTCACCGGAGACCTGGGCGTTGTACGCGGCGACCGGGAAGTCGTTGAGGTCCGCGACGCTGCGGCCCTGCTTGAGCTGGAGCAGCGCCTCGGTGTCCTTCTCGAACGTGAGGATCTTGATCTCCGGCTTGCCGGCCGCCTTGCACTTGTCCTGCTGGGCGATCGCGAGGTCCTCGTTGACGGTGGCCTTCTGCAGCGCGACCGTCTGACCGCACAGGTCGTCGAGGGTCTTGATGTTCTTCGGGTTGCCCTTCTGGACCAGGATCGAGGTGCCGGCCGTCATGTAGTCGACGAAGTCGACACCTTCGCCGGCCTTCTTGCCGTCCTTGTCCAGGCCTTCCTGGCGCTTCTTGTTGTCGCTCATCGACGACATGATCAGGTCGATGCGCTTGGTGTTCAGCGAGATGATCAGGTCGTCGAAGGCCTGGTTCTGGAACTTCAGCTCGACGCCCAGCTGCTTGCTGATGGCGGCCGCGATGTCCGGGTCGACACCGATGATCGTCTTGCCGTCCTTGTCGTAGTACTCCATCGGCGCGTACGCGACGTCGGAGCCGACGTTGATGACCTTGGCGTCCTTGTACTTCTGCGGGACCTTCGCGTACAGCGGCGCGGCGGCGGTGCTCGGCGACTGCTGGCCGGCCGAGGTCTGGGTGCCGGCCGACGGCGTCGTGCCCTCGTCCTTCTTGTCGTCGTCACCGCAACCGGTGAGCAGGAGCGCTCCGGCCACAAGCACGGCGCCGGCCGCGAGAGTACGGCGACGCGCCGAGAGTGCAGTCATCGAGGGTCCTCCATGGTGAAGCGGATCGGCCGACCTGGGACTGGTGGCACGAGATGTCGACACGGACATTTGTTCGCCCGCACCGAGATCACGTGGCAGTTTCCCATCATGTGGACCGATCGGGGGATGCCCGTCATGTCAATTTCACATAACGTCTGACGCGCGTAGCGGCCCCGTCGCAGGGCGAGCGGACCGGAAGCCTACCGTCCGGTAGTACCCCGTTCCGCAGCTGACCCGCTGTCAGAACCCCCTGTACCGCTCAAACGGCGCATCGCCTCCGGGTGGCAAACGTCGGAGGGGCCCGGCCCCGGGGCAGCCGGACCGGGCCCCCCCCGGGGGGGGCCCC
>NZ_JAKFHA010000007.1:37198-54340 GCF_021502675.1 Yinghuangia soli | reverse complement strand
TACCCGACAAACGGCCGCCTCTCCTCGGGGTGTAAACGTGGGTTGGCCCCGGAACGCTGAGCAGCGTTCCGGGCCCTCCGACGGGGTCGTCCAGGTGTGTGCAGGTGTTACGCGTCGCCGCCGACCGTGCCCACGCCCGCGGCCTTCACGTCGAGGATCTGGTACGTGTCGATGGCCTTCTTGACCGTCGCCGCGTCCACCTCGCCGCGCCGCGCCAGCTCGGACAGCACGCCGACCACGACGGACTCGGCGTCCACGTGGAAGTACCGGCGGGCCGCTCCGCGGGTGTCCGCGAAGCCGAAGCCGTCGGTGCCGAGCGACGCGTAGTCGCTGGGCACCCAGCGGGCGATCTGGTCCGGCACCGAGCGCATCCAGTCGGAGACCGCGATGACCGGGCCCGGCTTGCCGTCCAGGACCTGCTGCACGTACGGGATGCGCGGCTCCTCCTCCGGGTGCAGGAGGTTGTGCTCCTCGCACTCGACGGCCTCGCGGCGCAGCTCGTTCCACGAGGTCGCCGACCATACGTCCGCGACCACGTTCCAGTCCTCGGCCAGCATCTTCTGGGCGGCCAGCGCCCACGGCATGCCGACGCCGGAGGCGAGGATCTGGGCGCGCAGGGCGCCGTCCTTCGGCTCGCCCTCCTTGAACCGGTACAGGCCCTTGAGGATGCCCTGCACGTCGACGTTCTCCGGCTCGGCCGGCTGGTCGATCGGCTCGTTGTAGACCGTGACGTAGTAGAAGACGTCCTCGCCGTGCGGGTGCTCCTCGGAGGACCCGTACATGCGGCGGAGGCCGTCCTGCACGATGTGCGCGATCTCGAACGCGTAGGCCGGGTCGTACGCGACGACCGCCGGGTTCGTCGAGGCCAGCAGGTGCGAGTGGCCGTCCGCGTGCTGCAGGCCCTCGCCGGTCAGCGTGGTGCGGCCCGCGGTGGCGCCCAGCACGAAGCCGCGCGCCAGCTGGTCGGACATCTGCCAGAACTGGTCGCCGGTGCGCTGGAACCCGAACATCGAGTAGAAGACGTACACCGGGATCATCGGCTCGCCGTGCGTGGAGTACGCCGAGCCCGCCGCGATCAGCGACGCCGTGCAGCCCGCCTCCGAGATGCCCTCGTGCAGCATCTGGCCGGTCGGCGACTCCTTGTAGGACAGCAGGAGCTCGCGGTCGACCGCCTCGTAGTTCTGGCCGTGCGGGTTGTAGATCTTGGCGGTCGGGAACATCGCGTCCATACCGAACGTGCGGTACTCGTCGGGCGCGATGGGCACGAAGCGCTTGCCGATCTCCGGGTCGCGCATGAGGTCCTTGAGCAGCCGCACGAAGGCCATCGTGGTGGCCATCGGCTGCCGCGCGCCCTTCTTGATCGGCGCGTAGACCGCGTCGCCGGGCAGCTTGACCGGCTTGGCGCGCAGCACGCGCGCCGGCATCGACCCGCCGAGCGCCGCACGGCGCTCCTTCATGTACTCCATCTCCTCGGACTTGTCGCCCGGGTGGTAGTACGGCGGGATGTCGGCCTCGAGGTCCTTGTCCGAGATCGGCAGGTAGAGCCGGTCGCGGAACATCTTGAGGTCGGCCTTGGTCAGCTTCTTCATCTGGTGCGTGGCGTTGCGGCTCTCGAAGTTCGGACCCAGGGTCCAGCCCTTCACCGTCTGCGCCAGGATCACCGTCGGCTGGCCGGTGTGCTCGCGGGCCGCCTTGAACGCCGCGTACACCTTGCGGTAGTCGTGCCCGCCGCGGCCGAGCTTGACCAGCTCGTCGTCGGTCATGTGCGCGACCATCTTGCGCAGCCGCGCGTCGTCGCCGAAGAAGTGCTCGCGGGCGTAGGCGCCCGACTCGACGGCGTACGTCTGGAACTGCCCGTCCGGGGTCGTGTTCATCTTGTTGACGAGCACGCCGTCGGTGTCCTGCGCGAGCAGGGAGTCCCACGAGCGGTCCCAGACGACCTTGATCACGTTCCAGCCGGCGCCGCGGAAGTACGACTCCAGCTCCTGGATGATCTTGCCGTTGCCGCGCACCGGGCCGTCGAGGCGCTGCAGGTTGCAGTTGATGACGAAGGTGAGGTTGTCCAGCTCCTCACGGGCCGCCAGGCCGATGTTGCCCAGCGACTCCGGCTCGTCCATCTCGCCGTCGCCCAGGAACGCCCACACGTGGCTGCGCGAGGTGTCCTTGATGTTGCGGTTGTGCAGGTAGCGGTTGAACCGCGCCTGGTAGATCGCGCCGAGGGGGCCGAGGCCCATCGAGACGGTCGGGAACTCCCAGAAGTCCGGCATGAGCCGCGGGTGCGGGTACGACGACAGGCCGTACGGCGCCTGCGAGTGCTCCTGGCGGAAGCCGTCCAGGTGCTGCTCGGTCAGCCGGCCCTCGAGGAAGGCGCGGGCGTAGATGCCCGGGGCGGCGTGGCCCTGGAAGAAGATCTGGTCGCCGCTCTCGCCGTGCTCCTTGCCGCGGAAGAAGTGGTTGAAGCCCACCTCGTACAGGCTCGCCGACGACGCGTACGTCGCGATGTGGCCGCCGACGCCGAGGCCGGGGCGGTTGGCCCGGGACACCATGATGGCCGCGTTCCAGCGGACGAACGCGCGGATGCGGCGCTCGATGTCCTCGTCACCGGGGAACCAAGGCTCGCTCTCCGGCGGGATCGTGTTGATGTAGTCGGTGCTGCGGAGCGCAGGCACGCCGACCTGCCGCTCGCGGGCGCGTTCGAGCAGCTTGAGCATGATGTAGCGGGCGCGCTGCCGCCCCTGCTCGTTGATGACGGAATCGAGCGACTCGAGCCATTCCCCGGTCTCGCTGGGGTCGATGTCCGGGAGCTGGCTCGGCAGGCCGTCACTGATGATCGAGAAGCGCTCTCGTCCGGATGCCACGCTGTTCCTTCGCATATCGGTAGATGTTGCGATCATCGGCCGGGCCCGGTGCGTCCGGATTTCTCCGGTCGTGCCGTGCGTCGGCCGCCACTGAGCGGTGTCGCGCCGCCTCCATCGTGGTACCCGGACGTGGTATCCGTCATCTCTACCGATCGGTAATGAACCCGGCGGGTGCTGGTGAAGCGCCCGGACGTGCCCATAACTGCCGTATCGACCTCGTGGATCCGTATCACTCTTTCTCCGGCTACCGCGACGAGGGCGCCGTTGCCCTGACCCCGGCTGTCGCCGGACGCCACACGCGGCGGCTCGCGGGAGCGGGGTATCCGCAACCGTGAACCACTCAGAAGATTACGCCGGGGCTCTTTCGCGGACCGCACCGGCGTAGTTGTCTGGGAGATGTACGGATGCCGTGATGGGGGACACAGCGGGGCATCATCGGCGGAAAGCTCGGCGGAAGGAGATCCGATGCACGCGACGATCGGCGACCGGCTCCATGTCCACGGGAACGCGGTCGGCCGCGCCGACCGCACCGGCGAAATCCTCGAGGTCCGCGGACCGGACGGGGAGCCGCCCTACGTCGTGCGGTTCGACGACGGGCACACCGGGCTGATCTTCCCGGGGCCGGATGCGGAGGTCGAGGCACGGGCCGCGCGCCCGGGGCCCGGAACGGCCGCGATGCCGCGGCGGCGCCAGGGCTGGTAGCGCCGGGCGCGGGCGCGCGCGGGGGAGTGCGCCGGGGTGCGCGCTGTTTCCGTCCCACCGGAGGTGTTTGGGCGGCCGCGTGACCTGGGTACTTGCGCGAACAGCCCGGCGCGTGTGGACTACGGCCACAGCTCCGGAACACTGCGGGGCCGAACATGGGAGGTCACTTCGTGAGCGCGACCGCGGACCACGCGGAGGAACGTGCCAACCCGCTTGCGCGGCTTGGGTTCCAGCCCGGACAGGTGGTCCAGGAGCTCGGTTACGACGACGACTGCGACGAGGACTTCCGCGATGCCATCGCGGAGATCACCGGCAATGAACTCGTCGACGAGGACTACGACGAGGACGTCGCCGACGTCGTCATCCTTTGGTACCGGGACGGGGACGGCGATCTCGTCGACTCCCTGGTGGATGCCTTGACCACGCTCACGGACGGCGGCACCGTGTGGCTGCTGACCCCCAAGACGGGCCGTGACGGCTACGTCGAGCCGAGCGAGATCGGCGAGGCGGCCCCCACGGCCGGCCTCACCGGGACGACCACGACCGCCGTCGCCAAGGACTGGTCGGGGACGCGGCTGGTGGCCCCCAAGACGGCCCGCAGCGGCGGCCGCAAGTAGGGCACGGCGCACAAGCACCCTTCGGGGGCGTGAGAACGGCATCAGGGTCGGCGAGCCGTCGCCGCCCTGCCGGGCTCGCGCCCCCGTCGGCGTTTGCGGGGCTCGGATGCTCAGCCGGGTCCGGGCGGTTCGGGAATCCCGGCGCGCCCGATAGCCCCGCCGAGAGCCGGATGCCGCTCGCCCCGGACGGCGTCGGCGGGCGTCCCGGTCCTTTGTGCGTTCCGGCGCTTTGGCGAGCCCGGCGCGTTCGGCGTAGTCGGCGTATTCGATTTGCCGGTGCTCAGCGCTGGATGCGGTTGACCGCGCGGCCGATGCCGCCCAGCCAGCCCGCCGCGACCCGCAGCGCGGGACCGCCGGGCAGCCCTGGCACGTGGTCGAGCAGCGGGGCGAGCGCGAGCAGCCCCGCCACGTTGTCGAGCTTCAGGTCGCGCTTGGCCAGCAGCGGCGGCACCGAGCGGCGGCCCGCCGAGGCGTCCAGGAGCAGTCCCGCCGAGGCGGCGCGCACCGCCGGGCCCTTGGTGGTCGCGGTGCGGATCCGCCGGACCGTCCAGCCGCCGTCGTGCGCGTCGAAGGCCCAGCCGCCGGCCGGGCCGAGCAGTGCGGTCCCGGCGGTGAGGCCGTGCCGGGCGGCGAGCGCGCCGGTGATGTCGGCCAGCGCCAGCAGCCCCGCGTCCACCAGGTCGGGGTCGGGTTCGGCGGCGCCGCAGGGGCCCAGGTCGGCGGCGTGCACGGCCAGTTCGTACGCGATGGCGCCGAGCTGGGTGAGCAGCGGGATCGGGCCGACCTGGGATCCGGTCGGCGCGAAGCCGATGCCCTCGCTCTCGCCCGCGGCGTACGCCGCGGCCAGCCGCGCCCGGCCGTCGTCGAGTGCGGCGAGGAGGTCGTCGAGGGAGGCGTCCCGGTGCGCGGCGACCAGCACTGCGTTGGCGGCGTCCTGGTCCAGCGGCCGCGGCGCGGCCGAGCGGTCGCCGCGGGCCTCGGCCAGCAGCCGGGCCAGGAGCGGCTCCTCGGGCCAGGACGCCAGGTGCGCCACCACGTCGCGGCCGGTCCAGCCGGGCAGCCGGGACGGTGCCTCCGGGTCGGTGCCGGCCGCGAGGTCGCGGAAGGCGTCCCAGGCGAGCAGGGCCCGGGCGCGCTGGTCGGCGACCGGAGTGGTGGCCGCGCCGCGTGCTGGGGCCGATGCCGCGTCGTGCTGCGCTGCGGTCGGGGCCATGGCGTCCATCTTTCCCTGCACATATCGCCGCCAAGCGGCCGCCCCGAGGGACAGCCGCGCGGGCGTCCGGGCGGCACCCGGGCGCCTGCCCGGAGAGACCGCGGAAGGCGGGTGCCAAACTGTGGGGCGTGAAGCCCCGCCCGGGGCGCGACACCGTCACACCGCAGTTGGTCGAAAGGACGCACCATGGCCGTCGAGATCGGCAGCAAGGCCCCCGACTTCGAGCTCAAGGACCAGCACGGGAGCCTCGTCAAGCTGTCCGACTTCCAGGGCAGCAAGAATGTCGTGCTGCTCTTCTACCCGTTCTCTTTCACCGGCGTGTGCACCGGCGAGCTGTGCGCGCTGCGCGACGAGCTTCCGACGTTCGTCAACGACGACGTCCAGCTGCTCGCGGTGTCGTGCGACTCGATGTTCACGCAGAAGGTCTTCGCGGAGAAGGAGGGCCTGGAGTACCCGGTCCTTTCCGACTTCTGGCCGCACGGCGAGGTCGCCAAGGCCTACGGCGTCTTCAACGAGGAGAAGGGCTGCGCGGTCCGCGGCACCTTCATCATCGACAAGGAGGGCACGGTCCGCTGGACCATCGTCAACGGCCTTCCGGACGCGCGTGACCTGAACGACTACGCGAAGGCGCTCGGCACCCTCTGAGCACCCTGCCGAACACCGTTCCGAACGGGAGGGCGTCCGCGGTCGCGCGGGCGCCCTTCCGCGCTTCTTGCGCACGGCGGGGAATTCGGGATATCCCTCGACCTCGACTCCGACACTGCGCAGATCACGCGGTGGTCAGGAACTCCTGACTAGGATCGGATCGTTGTCCAGCCGTACACGGCAAATTCCGGAGCTGCGCCCCCGAGGCAGGCTCCACGATCTTATGGAGGACTCGTGGGAGTCAGCCTGAGCAAGGGCGGCAACGTCTCCCTGACCAAGGAGGCCCCGGGCCTTACGGCCGTCCTGGTCGGCCTGGGCTGGGACGTCCGCACGACCACCGGTCAGGACTTCGACCTCGACGCGAGCGCGATCCTGCTCAACGGTGGCGGCAAGACCCTCTCCGACCAGCACTTCGTGTTCTTCAACAACCTGAAGAGCCCGGACGGCTCGGTCGAGCACACCGGTGACAACACCACCGGTGAGGGCGAGGGCGACGACGAGGCGCTCAAGGTCAACCTGGCCGGCGTGCCGGCCGAGGTCGAGCGCATCGTGTTCCCCGTGTCGATCTACGACGCGGAGACCCGCCAGCAGTCGTTCGGCCAGGTCCGCAACGCGTTCATCCGCATCGTGAACCAGGCGGACAACAACGAGCTCGCCCGCTACGACCTCACCGAGGACGCGTCCACCGAGACCGCCATGGTCTTCGGCGAGCTGTACCGCAACGGTGCGGAGTGGAAGTTCCGCGCGGTCGGCCAGGGCTACGCCTCGGGCCTGCGCGGCATCGCGCAGGACTTCGGCGTCAACGTCTGACCGACGCCAGCGTGATCCAGGCGCCCGCCGGCCATGTGCCGGCGGGCGTCGCGCGTGATGGGGGAAATCCCTTGAGCTGCGCCTCGGGCCGAGACGCGGCCGGGGGCTGGTGAATAGGCTTCGGCCGGGGACTACGAAGCAGGAGGAACACATGGGGGTCACCCTCGCCAAGGGCGGCAACGTCTCGCTGACCAAGGCCGCGCCGAACCTGACCACCGTGCTGGTGGGCCTGGGCTGGGACGCACGCGCCACCACGGGGGCGTCTTTCGACCTGGACGCCAGTGCGCTGCTGTGCGGCGGTGCGGGCAAGGTACTGGGCGACGACTACTTCGTCTTCTACAACAACCTGAAGAGCCCCGAGGGTTCGGTGGAGCACACCGGCGACAACCTCACCGGCGAGGGCGACGGCGACGACGAGGTCCTGATGGTCGACCTCACGCTGGTGCCGCAGACCGTCGAGAAGGTGGTCTTCCCGGTGTCGATCTACGACGCCGAGACCCGGGGCCAGACGTTCGGGCAGGTGCGCAACGCGTACATCCGGATCGTGAACCAGGCGGACGGAAACGAGCTTGCGCGATACGACTTGACCGAGGATGCGTCAAGCGAGACAGCCATGATCTTTGGAGAACTTTACCGATACCAGGGGGAGTGGAAGTTCCGCGCAGTAGGCCAGGGGTACGCTTCGGGGCTGCGGGGCATCGCCCTGGACTTCGGAGTCAGCGTGCAGTGATCGGTCCGGTCGGGGGTCGGTCGCCGCGGTGACCGGCCCTCTGCTGTTTTCCGGGCCGCTTCCGGGCCCGAAGTCCATTGCGCCCCGCGCCCTTGGCCGGACCCCCGACGCCGCCGGCAGCGTGCTGTCTCCACATGGCCCTGTCGACTTTCCGGCGAGTCGCTCCGCACCCGTGCAGTCCTGCAGTCCTGTAGTCGCGTTGTCCTGGTAGTCCTGGAATGGAAAGGGATCCCTGTCCCGTGGTGCTCCGTACCTTTGGCTGGTCGTTCGCCGTCACGGTGGTCGGCTTGGCCGCAGCCTTCATGTTGTGGGGGTGGGAGGGCTTCGCGGTGGTCGCGATCCTGTCCATCCTGGAGATCTCGCTGTCCTTCGACAACGCGGTCGTCAACGCCAGCGTGCTGGCGAAGATGAACGAGTTCTGGCAGAAGATCTTCCTCACCATCGGCATCCTCATCGCCGTCTTCGGCATGCGCCTGGTCTTCCCGCTGCTCATCGTCGGCGTCACCGCCAAGATGGGCCCGATCGAGACCATCGACCTGGCGATGAACAACCAGGACGAGTACGAGCGCCTGGTCACCGCCGCGCACCCGGCCATCGCGGCCTTCGGCGGCGTCTTCCTGCTGATGATCTTCCTCGACTTCGTGTTCGAGGAGCGTGAGCACAAGTGGCTTGCGTGGCTGGAGCGCCCGCTCGCCAAGCTCGGCAAGCTGGACATGCTCTCGGTGCTCGTCGCGCTCGGCGTCCTGCTGATCATCGCGACCACCTACGGCTCCGAGGCCCTCGTGGGCGACCACGACACCGCGGACAAGACCGCGACCGTGCTCATCTCCGGTCTGCTGGGTCTGATCACGTACCTGATCGTGGGCGGCCTCTCCGACTACTTCGAGGACAAGCTCGAAGACGACGATGACGACGACGAGGACGGCGAGGAAGGCGAGGCGCGCGAGAAGCCGCAGCGCGGCGCGAACGGCAAGGTCGTCGGCCTGGCCGGCAAGGCCGCGTTCTTCCTGTTCCTCTACCTCGAGGTCCTCGACGCGTCGTTCTCGTTCGACGGCGTCATCGGCGCGTTCGCCATCACCAACGACATCTTCGAGATGGCGCTGGGTCTCGGCATCGGCGCCATGTACGTGCGTTCGCTGACCGTCTACCTGGTCCGCAAGGGCACGCTGGACGACTACGTCTACCTCGAGCACGGCGCGCACTACGCGATCGGCGCGCTGGCCGTCATCCTGCTCATCACCATCGGCCAGCACATGAACGAGGTCATCACCGGCCTCATCGGCGTCATCCTGATCGCGGCCGCATTCGGGTCGTCGGTGCTCCGCAACAAGCGGATCGGCCACGAACCAGGAAAGAACGGCGACAGCGCGCAGGAAGAAGTCGAAGCCAAGGTCTGATCCGGTCACTGGCCCGGTCACTGGCCCGGTCACCGGCCCGGTCACTGCCCTGGTCCGACGGGCCCTGCCCGGCCTTGACCGGGGCGGCCGAAACGCCGTCCGCAGGCGACCGGCAAGCCGTACCGCACGTAGCGCTCACCGCGCGGCGTGCGGTACGGCTATTTTTGTGGCAGCGCGGTCACCGAACGCGGTGGCCGCGGGCCATGGGCATGGCAAAGGCGGGGAGGCGCAATGCCGTTGTTCGGTCGGCAGCAGGGGCTCGTCGGCGAGCCGGACACCGGCAGCCACAAGGTCACGTTGACCCGGAGCGCACCCGAGGTCTCGCTGACCCGGCAGGGGTCGGCGAACGGCACCCTGCGGGTCAACCTGCACTGGAACCAGTTCTACGAGGAGCCGCCGCCGAAGCCGCGCGCCGGGCTGTTCCGGCCGCTGCAGGTGAACTCGCCGCCGCTGCCCCAGAAGATCGACCTCGACCTGGGCTGCATGTGGGAGCTGTCGGACGGCTCCAAGGGCGTCGTACAGGCCCTGGGCAGCCTGTACGGGGACTTCAATCAGGCCCCGTACGTCCGCCTGGACCACGACGACCGCACCGGGTCGGCGTCCGGCGAGACGATGTTCATCAACCTCGACCAGGCCAGGCTGCTCAAGCGGCTGCTGATCTTCGTCTACATCTACGACGGCACCCCGGCATTCGACCAGGCCAACGGTGTGGTCAGCCTGTTCCCGAACGCCGGTCGGCCGATCGAGGTGCGGCTCGACGAGCGCTCCGCGGGCGCCCGCACCTGCGCCGTCGCGCTGGTGGAGAACCAGGGCGACGAGATGACGGTGCGCCGCGTGGTGCGCTACATCGACGGGTTCCAGGCCGAACTGGACCGCGCGTTCGGCTGGGGCCTGGTGTGGGCGCGCGGCTACAAGTAGGCGGGCCGGGCGGCCCCGGGTGAGCAGGCGGGCCAGGCGGCCCGGAATCCGGTTGGACGGCGCGTTCGGCTGGGGCCTGGTCCGGGCGCGCGGCTACAGGTAGGCAGGCCGGGCAGCCCCGGGTGAGCAGGCGGGTCGGGCGGCCCGGAGTCCGTACGGCCGGACGCCCGGCCTGGACCGGGCGGTCCTGACCGGGCGTTCGCCTGCGTGCCCGCGGGGCTGCGGGACTACTGGAACTGCGGGCCCTGCGGCGGGTTGTTGAGCCACTGGGTCTGCGGCGCCTGGCCCGGCTGCGGGGCCTGTCCGTGGCCGCCGGCCGGCAGGTGGCCTTGCGGGGCGTGGCCCGGACCGGACTGCTGCTGACCGAACGCACCCATCCCGCCGGGACCGGACGCGTGCTGCCCCGGGTGGCTCTGGTGCGGCTGCCCGTGCTGACCCGGCTGGCTGTGCTGTCCGGGCTGGCTGTGCTGCCCGTGCTGCCCTGGATAACCCGGCGTGTACTGCGGTCCGCCGGGCGGCATCACCATCACACCGGGCGGCGTCTGCACGGCGCCCGGGGCGCCCGAGGCGGCTGCAGCAGCGGCTGCTGCGCCCTGCGGCGGGTTCGGGGAGGCCATCGTGGGCGGCGGAGGCACGTGCGCGCCCTGCGAGGGGGTCTGCGGGAAGCCCGACGAGCCCAGCGGCGTGTGCGGGCCGGGCGGCGGCGGGATCGGCTGGCCGCCGTACGGCGTCTGCGGGCCGGTCGCGGCGCCGGGCGCCCCCGCACCGGGACCCGACTGGCCGGGCTGACCGGGCTGACCGGGCTGACCGGTCTGTCCCGGGCGCTGCGGCGACGCGGGCAGCGGTGCCGGGTCCTGCGGCAGGGACATCGGCATGAGCGCGGTGGGCGCGAGGGCGTCGGCCGGCATGGGCGTCGGGGCGGGCGCGGGCGCCGGGGAGGGCGAGGGAGTCGCCTGCGGGGCCGGTTCGGCGGTGGTCGGCGCGGGCGTGGGCCAGGCCGAGCCGCCCTGCTGACCGCCCGGCGTACCCGGCGTGTTCGGCGCCCGGACCGGCACCGGCGCGGGGGCCGGAGCGGGCTCGGGCTCCGGCTCGTCGTCGACGTTGATGCCGTAGTCGGTGGCCAGCCCGGCCAGTCCGGAGTCGTACCCCTGGCCGACCGCGCGGAACTTCCACTGGTCGTTGCGCAGGTAGATCTCGCCGAAGACGAACGCGGTCTCCGAGGTCGCGCCCGCGATCGGGAAGTTGAGGAGCTCGCGCCCGCCCGCCGCGTCGAACACCCGCAGGATCAGCCCCGGCACCGCGCTCACCCGGCCGCCGTCCGCGGAACCGGCCACCACGACGCGGGCGATGCCCGGCTCCAGGCTCTTCACGTCCACCCGGAACGCGTCCGAGCAGCCGGCCGGCGCCACCACCTTGTCGCCGTGCACCACGGCGCCGGACGGATGCCGCGGCTGGTTGTAGAACACGAAGTCGGCGTCGCTGCGCACGCGCCCGTCGGCACCGAGGAGCAGCGCCGAGCAGTCGATGTCGGGGACTCCGGGCCCGGTCCGCCATTCCAGGACGACCCGGACCGAGTCCGCGCCGAGAGCCGTGTTCGCGCCCTTGGTCATCACCTGCGTCATGCGCCCATCCTGCCCGGTTCTCCGGCCGCGGCTCAACGCAGGCGCGCAATCGGCACTGCGCCGCACCGCACCGGAGCCCCGGCGGCGCGGGCCGCGGACCGGCCGTGGAATGGATCGGGGGATTGATCGGGGGATTGATCGGGGAGCCGACCGGGAACCGGCAGGGAACCACGGAACGCCGCCGTCCGTTCTTCCGTACGGAAGGCCGGGGCACGCCGATGGCTCAGCCGTTTTCAGCCGTCACGGTGTGTGGCCTGCCCGGCGTGTCGGCTGCTCCGGAGCGGCTTCCGGGCCGCGCCCGGCACCCCGGATGACCGGAAGTCTCTGGGTCGGACCGTGTGTGACGCGGCTGTGACAAGCCCGTGAACGTCTTTCGCATGCGCCCGGACGGATCTTCTGCCATTTTGCTTTTCGGTTACCGTATGTGTGCCTGCCGGGGGAGCCGGTCGGGCGCGACCGCGCCGAGGGGCGCGAAATAAGTCCCGAACCGCATCGCCACAGCGCGCGGGGGGCGCGCCTGGACCGGACCACGACAGCTAGGGGGAACAAGATGCGCCACTTCGCATTCCTGGACGACCAGGAACTGAGGCACCTGTTCCACCGTCCTCCCCAGGATTTCCGCCGGGACGCCGAGCCGGCAGTGCTCGCCGCCGCTCTCGGCGCCACGCTCTACAGTCCCGCCACGCGCACCACGCTCGCCGCCGACATCGCCAAGCAGGCCGCGCGCGGCGTCACCTCCATGGTCCTGTGCCTGGAGGACGCCATCGACGACGGCGATGTCGAGATGGGCGAGCACAACCTCGTCGCCCAGCTCACCGAGCACGCCGAGTCCGGCGCGGACGGCCCGCTGCTTTTCGTACGGGTCCGCGCCCCCGAGCAGATCACCGACCTGACCGAGCGCCTCGGCCCGGCGCTGTCCGCGCTCACCGGCTTCGTGATGCCCAAGTTCGAGCCGGACAGCGGCGCCCGCTACCTCAAGGCGCTGGTCGAGGCGAGCCTGGACAGCGGCCGCCGGCTGCTCGGCATGCCGGTGCTCGAGTCGCCGTGCATCGCGTACCTGGAGTACCGCCAGCGCATGCTCACCGAGCTGTCCGCGCTGATCGCCGCGCACCGCGAGCACATCCTGGCGGTGCGGATAGGCGCCACCGACTTCTCGTCGGCTTACGCGCTGCGCCGCTCGCGCGACCTGACCGCGTACGACGTGCACTTGGTCGCGGGCCTGATCGCGGACATCGTGAACGTCTTCGGGCGGTCGGACGGCACCGGCTTCGTCATCTCCGGGCCGGTCTGGGAGTACTTCCCGCAGGGCGAGCGGCTGTTCAAGCCGCAGCTGCGCCGCTCGCCGTTCGCCGAGGCCGAGGACCCGGCCGAGGCGGTCGCGCTGCGCGCCCGGCTGATCTCCGCGGACCTGGACGGCCTGATCCGCGAGTTGGAGCTGGACAAGGCCAACGGGCTGCTCGGCAAGACCGCGATCCACCCGAGCCACGTCGCGGTCATCCACGCGATGTCGGTGGTGACGCACGAGGAGTTCAGCGACGCGACGGACATCCTCGCGGAGAGTGCCGCGGGCGGCGGCGTGCTGCGCTCGGCGTACACGAACAAGATGAACGAGGTGAAGCCGCACCGGGCGTGGGCCGAGGCGGTCATGCGCCGCGCGGGCGCATTCGGGGTGGCCAACGAGGACGTCAGCTTCGTCGACCTGCTCGCTGCGACCGCATCGGCGCAGGCCGGTACGGCGGACGGCGGCGTGCCGCGGCACACCGGGCCGGTGCGCGCGGTCGTCGCGCCGCGGCACCGCGAGGAGCACGCGCATGCCGGGGATGCCGACGCGCCTGGCGAGGGAGGCGTCTCCGAGGGGGACGTGCCCGGGAACGGGGACATGTGAGCACGCAGAACGTGACGGTCAGGTCGGCGGTCGCGGGAATCCGCGCCGTTGCGGTGTCCGGTGGCGTGTTCGCGACGCCGGCCCAGGTCGCTGCGCTGACCGCGGCGGACGCCGCCGGGGAATGGCCCGGCAGCTGGGTCGCCCGGCGGCTCGGCCTGCGGATGGAGGCAGCGGCCGATTCGGTCGGCCCGCGGTTCTCGATGGATGTGCTGGCGGAGGCCGCCGACGCGGCCCGGCTGCGGGCGCTGGTCGGGCTCGCGCTGCGCCGCAATCCGCGCCGCGCGCACCTGCTGGTGTCGACGGTGCTCGGCAAGCACGTGCCGCAGCTGCCGCACGTCGTGCACGACGCGGGCCGCGCGCTGGGCGCACTCGTCCGCGGCGTGCTCGAGGACGAGGACGGCTGCTCGGGTACGGCCGGCCTGCTCGACACCGGCAGGCCGCCGAAGGTCTCGGCGTTCGTGGAGTACGGGGCCGCGCCCGTCGTGCTCGGCTATGCCGAGACGGCGACCGGGCTCGGGCACTGCGTCGCGGAATCGCTGCCCGGTGCCACGTACCTGCACTCGACGCGGCGCCCGGTGGACGGCGTCGCGCCGCTGGGCGGGTTCGAGGAGGAGCACTCGCACGCGACCTCGCACCTGCTGCTGCCCGAGGACCCCGATTGGCTGACCGGCGGTGCTCCGCTGGTTCTCGTGGACGACGAACTGTCGACCGGCCGCACGGTGCTGAACACCATCGAGGCCCTGCACCGGGTCGCACCGCGCACGCGGTACGTCATCGCCTCGCTCATCGACGTCCGGAGGCCCGGCGACCGGCGCGACATGGAGGCGTTCGCGGCGCGGCTGGGGGTGCGCGTGGACGTGGTGGCGCTGGCCGGCGGCGTGGTCGAACTGCCGGACGACGCCTTGCGGCGCGGCGCGGAGCTGGTGGCGGCCGAGGAGGCCCGGCGTACCACCGCCGTACCCTCGGCCCCGACCGGAGCCGGTACCGGGACCGGGGTGCCGAGCGCGGGCGCCGGGGAGATCGTCCGGCTTGCGCTCGCGTGGCCGCCGGGCCTTCCCGACGGCGGCCGGCACGGCTTCACCGCGTGGCACCAGTCCCTGCTGGACGCCGCACTGCCGCGGCTCGGTTCCGAGCTGGCCGGGCAACTTGCCGGTGCGCGCCGGGTGTTGGTGCTGGGCTTCGAAGAGCTCATGTACGCCCCGCTGCGGCTGGCCCGGGCGCTGGCCGACGCATTCGCCGAGGCGGACCCGGGCAGCGGCACGGGTACGGGCGCGGATGCGGGCGTCGAGGTGCGCTACTCGACCACCACCCGCTCCCCGGTGCTCGCCGTCGACGACCCCGGCTACGCCATCCGCACCCGGCTGGCCTTCCCCGCGCACGACGACCCGGCGGACGGGCCCGGCGAGCGCTACGCGTACAACGTCGACCCGGGTACCGATCACGCCCGCCGGTTCGACACGATTGTCCTGGTCGTCGACGACGTCGCCGACACTCCGGCGCTGCACGCGCCGGGCGGCCTCCTGGACGCGCTGTCCCGCGTCTCGGACCGGACCGCCCTGGCCGTACTGCCCGGTTATGTCCCCGCTTCCGCCCGCACTCCCCGACCCGAGGCAGCCGTATGACCGTTCGCGACACCGGAAAACTCCCCGAGCCGCTCGTCGGCCCCGGGTTCTCCTCCTATGCCGCGGATGAGGTCGCCTGGCTGCTGAAGGACCTGTCGGACGTCGAGCTGGAGGCGCCGCTCGAAGAGCGCGAGGAGGCGATCCAGCAGGGCGACGCGCACTACGCCGAGTCGCTGCCGATCGAGTACCAGCCCTCGCCGGAGTACCAGGCGCTCTTCCACACCGCGCTGGCGCAGTCCGCGGACCGCCTCGCGCACGCGGTCGGCGTGGTCACCGAGATCGTGCTGGCCGAACGCGGCCGGGACGCCGTGCTGGTGTCGCTGGCCCGGGCCGGCAGCCCGGTGGGCATCCTGATGCGCCGGTGGGCGGCGTACGCGCACGGCCTCGAACTGCCGCACTACTCGGTCTCGATCGTCCGGGCGCGCGGCATCGACCCGGTGGCGCTGCGCTGGCTGGGCCGCGAGTACGACCCGTCGCGGATCATGTTCGTGGACGGCTGGACCGGCAAGGGCGCCATCACGCGCGAGCTGACCGCCGCGCTGGACGAGCTGCACGACGCGACCGGCCTGCGGTTCTCCGACGAGCTGGCGGTGCTGGCCGACCCGGGGTCCTGCGTGACCACGTACGGCACCCGCGACGACTTCCTCATCCCGTCCGCCTGCCTGAACTCCACGGTGTCCGGACTGGTCTCGCGGACCGTGCTGCGCGACGGCCTGATCGGCCCGGACGACTTCCACGGCGCGAAGTTCTACCGCGACCTGCTGGACGCCGACGTGTCCAACCTGTTCCTCGACACCGTGGCCGCGCGCTTCGCCGCGGTCGCCGACGACGTCGCCCGCGACTGGCCGGTGCTGGCCGCCTCGGACCGCACGCCCGCCTGGGACGGGTGGCGCGCGGTGGAGCGCATCGGAACCGAATACGGGATCGACAACGTCAATCTGATCAAACCCGGCGTGGGCGAGACCACGCGGGTTCTGCTGCGCCGTGTGCCGTGGATGATTCTTGCCCGGCGCGGGGTCGGCACCGAGCTCGACCACGTCCGCATGCTCGCGGACCAGCGGGGGGTGGAGGTCGTCGAGGTCGACGGACTGCCGTACTCCTGCGTGGGTCTGGTCAAGCCCGGATTCCGCCGCGACATTGGAGTCACGTGACGAAGGCCAAGCACGACAGCACTGGGGACCGGATCCGGACCGGCGGCGGTCCGGTGGTCGCCGCATCCGACCTGGACCGCACGCTCATCTACTCGCGGGCGGCCGCGCGCCTGGGCCTCGGCCCGGGCGAGGAGACGCCGGAGCTCGAGTGCGTCGAGATCCACGACGGCAAGTCGATCTCGTTCCTGACCCGGGCCTCCGCCCGGATAATCGTCGAACTCGGCGCGCGGGCCCTGCTCGTCCCGACCACGACGCGTACCCGCAAGCAGTACCGGCGCATCACGCTGCCGGGCCGCACCCCGGCGTACGCGATCTGCGCCAACGGCGGGCACATCCTCGTGGACGGGGAGACCGACGAGGACTGGAACGCGGGCGTGCGCAAGCGGCTGGCCGAGGAGTCGGCGCCGCTGACCGAAGTGGTCGCGCACCTGGAGGCGGTGACGGACCCCGCGTGGACCCGCAAACTGCGGGTCGCCGAGGAGCTGTTCACCTACCTGGTGCTGGAGCGCGAGAAGCTGCCGGCCGGGATCGTCGCGGACCTGACCGGGTGGGCCGCGGAGCGCGGCTGGGGCGTGTCGCTGCAGGGCCGCAAGCTGTACTTCGTCCCGGAGGCGCTCACCAAGGGCGCCGCGGTCGACGAGGTGCGGCGGCGCACCGGTGCGGGCCTCGTGCTGGGCGCGGGCGACTCGCTGCTGGACATCGACCTGCTCGAGTCGGCGGACGCGGGCATCAGGCCGGCGCACGGCGAGCTGGCCGACACCGGCTGGACCGCGCCGCACGTCATCGAGACCGGACACGCAGGAGTCCGGGCCGGCGAGGAGATCCTGGCCTGGATGCTCGCCCGGGTCGACGAGGCCGGCGCGCTCTGAGCCGCTGAGCCCGTGACCCGAGCCGTCCGGGCAGGCGGCACCGCGCAACGCGAAGGGGCGGGGGCGGGCCCAGGGGGGGCGCCCCGCCGCCGGGGGGGGGGGG
>NZ_JAKFHA010000007.1:0-37188 GCF_021502675.1 Yinghuangia soli | reverse complement strand
GCCCCCGCCCCGTCGGGGCCGGCGGCACCGCCCACCGCGAGGGGCCGGATCCGACAGTGTCGGATCCGGCCCTTCGCGTTGCGGCGCGGTCGGAGCGGCGCGGTCAGACGTCGGCGCCGCGCACGGTGAGGAGCTCGGCGGCGGCGTGCACCGGGCGGCCCTCGATGTCGAAGGTCAGCTCGAAGCCGTCCCGGGCGGCCCGCACCCGGGTGAGCGCGACTTCGGTGAACCGGTCCAGGGCACCGGTGAGTTCGTGGATCACACCGGTCGCGGACAGGCACAGCACGGTGCCGTCGCTCAGGATGACGGTGTCGCCGCCGCGGCCGCGCGGGGCCGGGTGGGCGTCGGTCACCCGCAGCGGACCGCGGCCGAGCGAGTTGAGCCAGCGGACGGCCTGCTCGTGGAGCAGGTCGCGCTCCTCCTCGTAGGCGGTGTGCAGCATGCGCCGTACATCGTGCAGATCCGAGGTGTGCAGCGGCATCTTGTGGGTGCCGGCGACCTTCGGGGTGCGGCGCAGGGCGGCCACGCAGGGCGCGGCGGCGAGCGCGACGAAGGCGAGCATCGGAATCAGCATCACGGGCATTACACGTCCCCGAGGTGTCGCGGGCCGTCCCGGTGGCGCGGGGCGGCACAAGAGGTGACGTCGGGCGGGGGACGGCCCAGCTGCGGGGGCGGCGGGGCGCCGGCGCGCCGACGAGGAGCGGCATCCGCGGCATAGGGACGGGGGTCCCCTACGACGGGACCAAAGGCCCTGCCGTACCGCGGTCTGGAAACCTTAAACGTCGGATCGCGGTATTTGGCAGGGGGTCTTCGGCGGATTGTCGGAATCGTCGCCCCGGGTTGCCGACGGCTGACCGGCTGTCGAGAACTCTGCGGCAAATGTCCACATTTGTTCTTTGGCTTGTGGTGGAGATCACGCCACCTGCGCGGGCCCGCCCGAGCCCGCCCGAGCCCGTCTGAAGACCCGGCCCCGGACCCGCTCCCCGTCAGGGCCGGCTGCCGCTCCCGCCCGCCCGGTCGTCCCGGATCTGCTGCACCACGCGCGCCACTTCGGCACGGATCGCCCGCGTCTCGGACAGGAAATGCCACCAGTCCGGGTGCGGGGCGTCGAGCCGCTCGCCGGCCGCCTCCAGGCGGAAGACCAGGGCGTCCAGGCTGCGCGCGTACTTCGCCTCGGCGTTCGCCCGGCCGGCCACCGCGAGCCGCTGGGCGTCGCGCAGCGCGAACCGGGTGCGCTCGATCTCCGCGGCCGGGTCGCGGGCCACATCGTCGAGGTCGCGCAGCCGGTCGTGCACCGAGGCCATCGCCTCGTCCGCATGGTTGAGCTCGGCGCGCGCGGTGCCCAACCGGCTGACCGCGTCCGCCCACTCGCGGTCCGCCGCCGCGGTGCCGGCCTCGTCGATCCGCGCCTGCGCGACCTGCACGGCCCGCGCCACCGCGGCCTCCGCGCCGGTCAGGTCCGTCCAGCAGGCCGCGCTGTACCCCTGCCGCAGACGGCTGAGCGCGGGCTCCAGATTCTCCGCGCGCGACGTCACCGCCTGGGCGCGCGTACGCAGCGAGGACAGCCGCTTGGTGACGTCGTCGCGCAGCCGGGGCAGCCGGTCGGCCTCCTCGTACAGCGCCTGCGCGGCCTCGCCCACCCGGGCCGCCAGCGCGAGCGTGCCGGCCACGCCGTGCACCGCGGCCCCTTTGTCCAACTCGGCCAGCTCGGCCTGCACCGCCCCTAGCCGCGCCGCGTACGCCGCGGGCGCCAGGCCCTCGCGTACCGCGGCGTGCACCGCCGCCTCCGCGGCGCGCACGGTCTGCCGGGCGTGCTCGGTCTTCGGCGGCAGCTGCGCAAGCGCCGCATCGGCCCGCGCGATCATCGGCCCGAGCGAACCGGCGAACCGCTCCAGCTCCTTGCCCACGTCGTCGAGCCGCCGCGCCACCGCGTCCAGATCGCGCCGGGCCGCCTCGTAGTCGTCGGTCTCCAGGCCCTCGCCGTCGAGCGGGTGCCGGTCCATCTGCGCGATATACGCCGCACTGGCCTCGTCCACCGCATCGCTCAGCGCCGCGAACCGGCCCAGCGCGGCCTCGCTCGCCTCGGACGGCTCCACCGCCCGCACGGTCTCCAGCGAGATCCGCAGATCCCGCTGCGCGGTGTCGAGCCGCAGGAACGCCTCCCCGGCCGCCTCGCGCGCCCCGGTCGCCGCCGCCCGCGCCGCCTCCCGGCGCCGCCGCCACGGCCGCGTCTCGCCACCCGCGAACGCCGCGGGCAGCAGCACCGGAAGCAACACGACGCAGGGCCAGAGCAAAGCGGCCCCGTAACCGAACCGGTGCCGTACCGACCCGAGTGCCACTCCCGCTCCCGTCGCCGCCCGCGGACTGCCGCCCCCATCCTCCCAGGTCCGCCCCCACCCCCGCGGGAGGGCACCGCCCCGGCTCCCGTGAAACAGGTGCGCAGGCACGCACACCGATTCGGTAGGCTGTCCCCCTCGCGCGGCAGACACTGTCCGTAAGCGGGCGCGTAGCTCAGTTGGTTAGAGCACTGCTCTTACAAAGCAGGGGTCATCGGTTCGAGTCCGATCGTGCCCACCGCCGAACAGCCCCCGACCTGGGATTTCCCGGGCGGGGGCTTTTGCGTGCCGGGGGCGTGCGCGGGAGCGGGCCGCCCGGGTCGGTGCGCCGTGTCGGCGCGGAGCGTGGGCGGAGTGGGGTCAGAGGTGATCTTGCGGGGGCAAGTTGCTTGTGTTCTTGGCGGATTCGGTGATCGGTTCTGATCGCTAACAGGCCTTTGCTTGACGATGTCGCGGGATTCGGGGGCGGCGCGTCGGGCGGGGCGGATGAGCGGGAGCGGATCAGGGGGGCTGCCGGTCCGGGGTGGGGCGGGCCAGGGTGAGGGTCATGATCAGGCGGGATTCGCCGGGGCCGAAGTAGTCGTCGCGGTGGTGGTCGCGGGCGAAGCCGAAGGACTCGTAGAGCTGGACGGCCGCGGTGTTGGCGGGGTCGACGGTGAGGCGGACCTCGTGGACGCCGTCGGCGGCGCACATGCGGACGGCCTCGGCCATGAGGCGGCGGCCGTAGCCGAGGCCGCGGCAGCGTTTGCGGGTGCCGAGGCCGAGGATCCAACTGCGGTTGCCGCCCTGGCGGGTCGCGACGAGGACGTAGCCGCACAGTTCGGAGCCGTCGTCGACGACCTTGAGGCGGTCGCCGTGCACGTCGAAGAGCTGGCGCAGGACGAAGTACGGGTAGGCGTCGCCGGCGAATATCTCCATGTCCAGGCCGGCCAGGTCGGGGAGTTCGTGCTCCTCGACGGTGCGCAGGCCGGCGCGGGTGCGGGCGGCCGCGGTGAAGGAGCGGGACGTGCCCGCCTTGCGGAAACGATCGTCGGCAAGGGGGTTCATGCCTCTCCCTCGGAGTCGCGGGCACCGGTGCAATCGGGTGCATCGTGCAACAACCCGTGGGTTAAAGGTCTACGCGGTGAATGTCGCCATGTCCAGAAGGGCATGGGTGATCCGGCTGGTCCGGATTGCCGGAACGGTGGTGATACGGAATTCGATCTTCCGTTCGGCGGGCGCGCCGTGGCGAGGCACTTCCATCGGCTGGTGAAGTGCTTCCGCGCTAGCATGAGAAGATGCTGCACTCGGCTGCCGGAAAAACGCGGACCCTCAACCGGGAAGCACCCTGGGACAGGTTCGATTCGCGATCATATCTTGATCATAATTATCGGACTCTGCGCGAAGACGACCGGCAGATCATTGCCGCGGTCCGCGATCACTTCGCCGCGTGTTTCCCGGGGGGCCGGCCGGCCGGGCTCAAGGGCATCGACGTCGGGGCCGGGGCCAACCTCTACCCGGCGCTGTCGATGCTGCCGTGGTGCGACGAGATCCTGCTGTACGAGCGGGCGCAGACCAACGTCACGTGGCTGCGCGGCCAGATCGCCGAATACGGCGCGGGCTGGGACCAGTTCTGGTCGGTCCTGTCCGCCGATGCCGGGTACCAGGCGGTCGGCGACCCCCGGGCCTGCTTCCGGGAGCGCGCCGAGGTCCGGCAGGGCGACCTGTTCGACCTGGCCGAGGAGCGCGGCGGCGCCGCGGCGGAGCGCTGGGACATCGGGACGATGTTCTTCGTCGCCGAGTCGATGTCCACGGTCCGCCACGAATTCGAGGAAGCCGTCGCGAAATTCCTGGGCTGCCTGAATCCCGGCGCGCCGTTTGCCGCGGCGTTCATGGAGAACTCCAGCGGCTATGAGGTGGCCGGCCAGAAGTTCCCCGCCTATCCGGTGGACCGGAATCAGGTCGGGGAGAGCCTCGTCAAGTACGTCGATCCGACGGCCACCACGATCATCGAGATTCCCATTCCGGGACGGCGGTTGCGCACCGGATATACGGGAATGCTGTTGGCCTGCGGGCGGAGCGCGTCCAATTCCTGACCACGGCAGGACATCTTCATAAGGGGAACGGGATGCGGATCCAGCCGCGCCAGCAGCTGTTGGAGATTTGGCAGGCGGTCGCCCGGCAGTCGTACGTCGGCGGCGAATGGCTGTGGGACGACAACGCCACGCCGAGCAGCGTCGCGGACGCCGAGCGCCTGCTCTGCATCATGTATCCCGCCACCGAGGTCCCCGCGTTCCGGCTGGACGATCCGGACACCACCGACCGGGACGTCCTGGAAGCGGTGCGCGTCCTCGGCGGGCGCAGCGAGATCCCGCTCAAGCTCATCGACGCGCTCAGCGAGTACGTCGAGCAGCACACCGACGAGGACGGCGTCCCGACCTTCTCCGGCGGTTACTACTTCTCGCCCGAGAAGAAGGCCGACTCGCTGACCGAGGCGCAGCGCGAACTGGGCGTGACGGACGCCTATTCCATGGCCATCACGCTGGGGCTCGCCACGCTCGGCTTCCTCAAGGTGTACCTGGCGAAGCCGCGGCGGACCGAGGTCCAGGAGAAGGCCGAGGCGTTACGGGAGGCCATCTCGCTGCGCCTGACCGCGGCGATGGTGAGCCTGCTGCGCAGTTTCACGGTGAACGTGTTCGAGTCGGAGTCGCCGCAGGGCAAGGCGCTGAGCGGTCTCGTCACCCGGGGTCGGCCAGGGGACCGGCTGCTGATGCAGCAGTTCCAGCGCCGCCTGCGCCCGCTGCGCGCCACCATCCGGGACCGCCTGGTCCTCGGTCTGGACGTGGCCGGGGTGCTGGAGGACGACAACCAGCTGTTCGAGTGCGGCTGGTCGTGGAGCGTGGTGGCGGACGCGCCCGAGGTGGACACCGAGGAGGCGATCGGCGGCCAGCCCAAGGGCGTGGCGCTGGCGACTCCGTACCTGTACTTCTCGGTGGTGGCGCTGGACGGCATCGCCGACCTGTATTCGGAGCGCACGCTCATCCTCGGTCTGCTCAACGCGGAGCAGCAGCGGCTGGCGGAGGCGCTGCGCCTGCGCTGGGAGATCACCCAGCAGTACTGGTCGATCGTGGCGCGCTTCGGCGAGGGCACGTGGCCGCTGGAGGACATCCCCTGGCGGACGACCGGCCAGCAGTTGGAGTCGGAGTACTTCAGTCTCTCGGTCGCCGCGATCGTGATCCAGGACCTGGTCCGCCGCAAAGCCACCGACGACGACCTGACCAGAACCGTGGCGATCATGGAGCGGCTGGCCGAGCGCGGCCGGGTGACCAGCCGTCCCATGGACAACGACCCGGTGGTGGCGCTGCACAATCCCGGGGTCCGGTTGAACCTGCTCGGCAGCGAGACGCTCGGTCCGCCGATGCAGTGGGCACTGACCGACTTCTCCGCGCAGTTGCTGAAGCGGACCATCCAGCTGTGCGGGCTGTCCCGGAACCTCGCGTCGCGCGAGCGGCTCATGCAGTTGGCCGAGCGGACCCTCGACCACTTGTGGGCCCGCCGCATCAAGGACGGTGTGGGCACGCGACTGTGGGACGACGTGCACGTGAGCTTCCCGGTCTCGCCCAAGCTGGACCGCAAGTTGTCGTGGAGCACCACCGAGCGCGTGGTCGAGAGCATGGTCGCGGCTCGCCAGCTGTACGGGCAGAGTCCCATCCGCAGCGCGGAGTTGACCGGCATGGCCGATGCGCTGCTGAGCGAGGCCGGGCAGTTGTACGGCAACGAGCTGATGGAGCCGACCTCGGTCGAGGACAGCACGCGGCACCTGGCGCTCAAGCAGGTCGAGGTGCGGCTGCGCCGGGCCCAGACGATCGTCGACGAACAGCCGGGCACCGCCTGCGCATTGGCGCTGCTGGTCCTCGGTGATCTGGACAAGCTGGCGGTGGGTCGGCAGGTCGCGTCCCGGGGGGTGTGACCGGTGCTCGTCTTCGCTGCGTCGGACAAAGGCGGCACCGGCCGTTCGGTGACCAGTGCCAACATCGCGTACCAGTGCGCGGTCAACGGACGCGACGTCTGCTACCTGGACTTCGACTTCGGCTCGCCCACCGCGGCGGCGGTCTTCGACGTCCCCAGTGCGTTGCGCGGTATCGACGGGAACGGCCTGCACTCGTATTTGCAGGGCGGGGTGACGGAGCCGCGCCGGATCGACGTATGGGCGGAGACCGAGCACCGCGTGCTGCGCAATCAGCCGGTCAATGCGGGGCGTCTGGCGCTGTTCCCGGGCGACCGCGGCGGCGGCGAGTTCGTGATCGGGCGCGAGACGGTGCGCCGCTGCGTGACCCTCTTCCTGCGGCTGGAGGAGGAGTTCGACGTGGTGCTGGTCGATCTCAGCGCGGGCCGTTCGTATGCGATGGACATGGTCCTGGAGGTCACCGCCCGGCCCGAGTTGAAGCAGGTGACCAGCCGGTGGATGGTGTTCCACCGCTGGACGCGCCAGCATGTGATCGCCGCTGCGGGCCTGATGTTCGGTGCGCGCGGGATCCTGGAGGCGGGTGCCGCGCGGGGGCACGACAAGGATGAACTCGCCGCGGCGATACGCCCGGTGCGGGCCGCGGTGCCGGATCCCGATGGGGCGCTGTGGGCGTCCGTGCCGCTGGAGCAGGCGTCGTGGATGCGGGCGTGCAACGAGCAACTGCGGGAGCTGGCCGCGGAGCACGGGATCGGCAACACCCGCAAGCTGGGGGCGGTGCCGCTCGAACCGGTGCTGCAGTGGCGCGAGCAGCTGATCACCATAGACGACGTCACGCCGGGCAGCGGCGTCGCCAACATCGAGACCTGGCTTGCTCTCGAGGAATTGTCGAAGGCGCTGTTCGACGACGAGATGTGGAGGTCGCCGTAGTGGAGACCGTGTTCCACGAGACGACGGCCGAGCCGCGGGTCGCGGCGGTGCCCCTCGCGCATGTCTCCCTCGAACTCGGCCATCTGTACATGGACGACTTCGCGGCCGGCCCGGAGCGGCTGCGCGCCCATTTCGGCCGGGTCCGGCCGTGGGCGGACGCGGTCACCGCGATGACCGCGGCGCAGCTGCCGCGGGGCCGGCCGCGGATCAGCACGTGCTTTCTCGTGGACGACTACTTCACCCGGTACTCCTCGCCGGCCGAGTTGGTCCCGATGGTGCTGGCCGAGGCCGAGGCGGCCGGCCTGCGCATCGACTATCTGGCCCGCGAGTCGGGGTGCGCGCGGGCGGACGGTGTCGAGCTGGCCGCGTCGGTTCTGGCCCGGCTCGTCGAGGCGCCGCCGCCGGGCAGCAACGGTTCGCGGCCGCCGGTGCGCGAGGTGGGCTGGATGTGCAACGGCGAGCGCACCCCGGCCGTCGACGCCCTGGAGGCGATGAGCGGCGTGCCGGCCTGGAGCCCGCCGTCCGAGGTCGGTGCGCGGCGCCATTCGGTGTTCACCGACGTCGAGTTGTGGGACGACCGGGGGCAGCGCCGGACCTGGTCGTGTGCGTTCCTGGCCGCGGTGTGGCAGTTGGCGCGGCTCGGGCTGCTGCGGCATCGCGGCGATCCGGTGATGTCGCCGGTGCGGTGGGCGGGCGGTTTCCCGGGGGACTGGGACGCGCTTCCGGCGGTGGTGCAACTGCGGGAGGAAGCGGCGCCGTTCGCCGCGTACCAGACGTGCTCGGTGCTGCCGAACCGGTTCTTGGACGTGGAGCATGCGGTGCGCATCGTCCTCGGCCGGGTGCAGGTGGAGCCGAGGGCGCTGGAGCAGGTCTCGGAACGTGCCGCGCAGGAGGGCTTTCCGCTCCCTGCGGAGGTGGCCGACCGGGCGGCCTACGTCCTGTATTCGGGTTCCTGATGGACGCCACGGGGGACGGCGTCCGGGTGCTCTCCTGCGGGGAGGTGCGGACCTGCCTGCTGCAGACGTCGGCTTCGCTGCCGGCGGCGTCGGCTGCGCAGTTGCTGCAGTTGCGGCCGGATTCGGGGGTGTCGCTGTCGGCCCGGCCGAATCTGCATGTGGTCTCGCCGGAGTTGCTGACCGGTGTGGACTGCTTGTTCCCGGCGAAGTCGGGGGCGAAGGTGCGCGGGGTCGGGACGGTGCGGGCGCGGGCGGTGCTGACCGAGGGCCGGGTGCTGCAGGCCACGGCGTGCTTCAGGGCGCCCGCGCGGGGGCCGGAGCACCGGCAGCCGTGGGGGCATTACCTGGTGCGGCCGGGCATCGTGGAGCCTGCGGGGCGGCTGGAGGAGGGGGACGCGGCCGCGGGCTTCCTGGACGGACGGGCCGGCGGGGTGCAGACGTTGGACCCGGGGGCGGTTGCGGAGCGCCTGATCGGCGATCTGCATGCGCATGCGCTGCTGGACCGGCGGGCGCCGTTCAAGTCGCGGCGTACGCGGCTGCGTTGGTCGGCGCTGCGGGGCGATCCGGGGGCCGCGCCGGTGATCGAGCGGTTCACGTTGGCGGATGACGGGCTGCGTACGGTGCTGCTCCGGGTGCCCGATCCCGACGACGAGGGCGTGCTGGGTCTGTGCGAGGACCTTGCCTTGCACGACTGGCTGCTGACGACTCTGGTGCACATGGTCGAGCGCAGCCGGCTGGGGTCCGTGCCGGGCCCCGAGGCGGTCGCGGCGCTGCGTCCGGCCGTCGACCATCTGCTGCATTTGTGGATGCCCATGGTCCGGGTGGCGGCGCCGCTCGTCCCGCTGTGGGAGGTGCTGGAGCGTACGCCGGGATTTTCCGCGCAGTGGCGCATCCTCGTGCAGCGTATTCGCGACCAACTGGCCTTGCAGGCCATCCCTTTGCTGCGAGACGACCTGACTCGACATTAGGCGGCCGACGCCACGCGATCCCATCGGGGGAGACATGCGCCAGACACCTGCAATACCGCCCTTTCTCTTGAAGGCCGTCCTGGCCGTGGTGTTCGGCGGCATCGCCTATTCGGTGACCGAGCTGACCGGTCAGGAAGAGGTGTGGCAGCTGACCATCACGATCTTCATAGGCGGTGCCACGCTCATCGTGCAGTACATGGTGGATTTCGAACGGCGGCTCGGTGAGGTCGGGTTGGCGGTGGAGCAGCATGCCGACGGGATGACGACGTCGTGGGGCCATCACACGGCGGGGATGGAAATCCTGGTCGAGACGGGTTTCGCGCGGGTGAGCGAGGCCACCAAGTTCTTCGGGGAAGTATCGGGTTCTGCGCTGCCCACCGAGGCGCTGACGGATCTGGTGCGTTCTGCGACCGCTATCGGGGGCGACGAGCCGGACATCATCTATGCCTTCGCGGAGGCCGAACTCCGGCGCGTCACGCAGTTGTTGCGGGACCTGAAGACGGATCACGTGGACTATGCGGGCGAGGACCACGACTGGCTGCTGACGCTGACTGATGTCACGCGTGCCACGATCGATGCGACGAGCACGTCGGTGGACTACGAGTTCTGGACGACGGAGCTGGGGCGCCGCTACCTGGTCGCGCAGCGCAAGGCGATCCTGCGCGGGGTGCGGGTGCGCCGGCTCTTCATCGTCGCGGACGACGCCGAGGCGCAGGACGCGAGCGTCCAGGAGCGCTGCCGCCGGCATGCCGAACTCGGGGTGGAGGTACGGGTCGCCACCACGTCGACGTTCCCGGAGACGGCCCGCATCGACACGATGATCGACTTCATCGTGTTCGACGGCGAGGCGACCTACGAGGTGCGGCCCGAGCTGAGCGCGCAGCCGGTGATCGACACGACGCGGATGGTGTGGCGCAGCGAGCGGGTGGCGCAGTGCATCCACCGGTTCAACGACTTGTGGGCCGTCGGCCGGCCGCCGGCGGAGTTCCTGCAGGTGGGGCCGTAGGCCGCGGGCCGGTCAGGATGCGGTGCCGGCGTCCCCGGCGGCGGCGCGGCGTTCGGCGGCGAGGTGCTCGATCGCGATGATCAGCGCCTCGAAGCGGGCCTCGTAGATGGCTTCGTGGGTGATGGCGGGGAGTTCGTCGCCGAGCCGGGTGATGTGCGGGAAGCGGGCCGTGTCGGCGAGTCGGTACTCGCCTGACCAGGAGGCCTCGTCCGATGCGCGCACGCCCGGTTCGACGAGCAGGTACGCGGCGTACTGGCCGGTGTACGCGAGCATCGAGTCGCCGACCACGCGGTAGTACAGCGCGGCGTCGGCGCCGTCGAGGCCGGCCTCGGCGAGGGCGCCGAGGATGAGTTCGACGATGCGGAACTCGTTGACGCGGCGCGTGGTGCGGCTGGCGGTACTCGACGCGACGATCGGGTACTTCACCGCGGCGGCGTGCGCGGCGGCGGCGAGCGCGCGGAGGCGGTCGCGCCAGTCGAGGCCGTCGGGGACGTTGTCGAGGACCTCGCCGTGCATGCGGTCGGCGACCGTGAGCATCAGCTCGTCCTTGTCCCGGAAGTGGCGGTAGATCGCCGTCGGGTCGCTGCCCAGTTCGTCGCCGAGGCGGCGGATCGTGAAGGCGTCCGCGCTGCCGCGGGCGGCGATGCGCAGGCTGGCCTCGACGATCTGGTCCGGGGTGAGCTGGCGGCCGACGCGCTTGGTGCGCACGGGGGCCGCGGGCGGGTTCGACGCGGGGGAGCTCGACATGGTGGGGCCAGTCTACCCATCGCGCCAGGACATTGCGCATCACTGTTGACATCACTGTTGCGCCGCTGTTTGACTCCCCGGCACGAGCCGCCGCACCGGGCCGGCTCGCCGGTACATGGGAGCGGCGATGAGCAGTTCAGCGGGGCGGGTGGACACCGTCTTCTCCGGCGGCCGGGTCTTCACCGGCGATGCGGCGGAGCCGGTCGACGCCGCGGTGGCGGTGGCCGGCGGGCGCATCGCCGCGGTCGGCGGCGCCCGGGAGATCCGCGGGCTCGCCGGGCCGGGGACACGCGTCGTCGACCTGGCCGGCGGGCTGCTGGTGCCCGGCTTCCAGGACTCGCACATGCACCCGGTGGAGGCCGGCGTCCAGCTGCTGCGCTGCGATCTGTCGGAGGCGCCCGGCCTGGCCGCGTACCAGGAGGCCATCGGCTCCTATGCACGGAGCAACCCCGAGGCCGCGTGGATCCTCGGCGGCGGCTGGTCGATGGAGGCCTTCCCCGGCGGCGTCCCGAGCCGGCACGCGCTGGACGCGGTCGTACCCGACCGTCCCGTGATGCTGCGCAACCGGGACGGGCACGGCGCCTGGGTCAATACCCGGGCGCTGGAGGCCGCCGGCCTCGGCCGCGGCACGCCCGACCCCGCGGACGGCCGGATCGAGCGGGAGCCCGGCGGCCATCCGTCCGGCATGCTCCAGGAGGGCGCCGTCGACCTGGTCGCCCGGCATGTCCCCACCACCGGTGACGACGAGGCCTACCAGGGGCTGCTGCGCGCCCAGGAGCACCTGCACGCGCTCGGCATCACCGGCTGGCAGGACGCGATCATCGGCGCGTTCGCCGGGAACTGCGACAACCTCCCGGTGTACCTGCGCGCCGCCCGGGAGGAGGCGCTGACCGCGCGGGTGGTCGGCGCGCTGTGGTGGGACCGCGAGCGCGGCCTCGAACAGATCCCCGACCTCGAAGAGCGCCGGCTGCACGGCCGCGCCGGGCGCTTCGCGGCGACCTCCGTCAAGATCATGCAGGACGGCATCGCGGAGAACTTCACCGCCGCCATGCTCAGCCCCTACCTGGACCGGTGCGGCTGCGCGACGGCCAACTCCGGGCTCAGCTTCGTCGACCCCGGCCTGCTCGCGAAGGCGGTGGCCGAACTCGACCGGCTCGGCTTCCAGATCCACTTCCACGCGCTCGGCGACCGCGCGGTCCGCGAGGCCCTCGACGCCGTCCAGGCCGCCGGCGAGGCCAACGGCCCCCGCGACAACCGGCACCACCTGGCCCACCTGCAGGTCGTCCACCCCGACGACGTGCCCCGGTTCGCCCGACTCGGCGCGACCGCGAACATCCAGCCGCTGTGGGCCGTCCACGAGGCGCAGATGGACGAGCTCACCATTCCGTTCCTCGGCCCCGAACGCGCGGCGCAGCAGTACCCGTTCGGCGACCTCCGCCGGGCCGGCGCCCGCCTGGTCGCGGGCAGCGATTGGCCGGTCAGCAGCCCGAACCCGCTGTGGGGCATGCACGTCGCGGTCAACCGCCTGCCGCCGGGCGGCGACCTTGCGGTGGCCGGCGCGGCCGGCAAGCCGTTCTACCCGGAGCAGGCGCTCACCCTTGCCGAAGTCCTCCGCGCCTACACCCTCGGCACCGCCTGGGTGAACCACATGGACGACGTCACCGGCTCGATCGAGGCCGGCAAGTACGCCGACCTGGCGGTGCTCGACCGCGATCCCTTCGCCGGCGCGCCCGAGGAGATCGGCGACACGGCAGTGGTCCGCACTTTCGTCCAGGGCGAAGAAGTCTTCACGGCCTGAGCCGCCGCGATTCCCGCTCCACCGCTCTCCTGTCTTCCCGCTCTCCTGCCTTCCCGTTCCCTCTCTCCGTCTTCCCCCAGAAGAGGTGGTTCCTGTGCGTTTGCTTCGAACAGCCGCGCTCACCGCGGCCGTGGCCATGACCGCGGCAGCATGCTCGGGGAGTTCCGACAACGGCGATTCCGGCGCGGGCGCCGGGAAATACCAGATGTCGTCCGACACTCCGGCCGGCAAGGGGCCGGTCGCGGACGCCACCTGGGCGCTGTTCGCCGAACCGCAGTCGCTCGACTACCTCTACGCCTACGACTTCCCGCCCAACACCGTGCTGGCCAACGTCTGCGAGCAACTGCTCCGCATCACCCCGGACTTCAGCATCCAGCCCGGCCTGGCCGCCAAGTTCGAGAACCCCGACCCGCTGACCTGGGTCTACACGCTGCGCGAGGGCGTGAAGTTCCACGACGGCACCACCATGACCGCCGACGACGCGGTGGCGAGCCTGCAGCGGCACCTCGACCCGGCGAACGCCTCGGCCTGGGTCGGCGCGTTCAAGGACGTCGCCTCCGTCACGAAGACCGGCCCCATGCAGCTGACCGTCAAGCTGACCAAGCCCAACGTGCTCTTCAACCAGCAACTCGCCGCGTCCCCGGGCACCGTCGAGAGCGCGGCGTACCTGGCCAAGGCCGGCAAGGACTACGGCAACCCCACCGGCAAGGTCAACTGCACCGGTCCATACACGCTGGACAGCTGGAGCACCGGCGACTCCATCAACCTCAAGAAGTTCGACGGCTACTGGGACAAGAACCTGACCCCTGCCGTCGACAAGCTCAAGTTGGTCTTCATCCAGGACCCGTCCGCACGCGTCAACGCGCTGCTGTCCGGCGAGGTCGACGGCGGCTACATGCTGCCCGCCACCTCGTACGACAAGCTCGCCGCATCCGGCTCGGGGAAGCTGTACTTCGGCGGCAACTCCGGGACGTACAACGCGCACGTCGCCAACCTCGGCGGTGCTCTGGGCGACGTCCGCGTCCGCCGGGCGCTTTCGCTGGCGGTCGACCGCAAGGGCGTCGTGGATGCGGCCCTCAACGGCTACGGCGTCCCGGCGAAGGCCCCGGCCCCCGCCGAGGCGTGGGGCATCGCCCCCACCACCGGCAAGGCGGCGCACGATGCGCTGCCCCCGATGACCCGCGACATCGACGCGGCGAAGAAGCTGGTCCAGGAGGCCGGTGCGGCGGGCAAGAAGATCGTGGTGGCGACCATCAGCGTGTCGCCCGAGATCAGCATCGGCGCCAACGCCCTGCGGCAGGCCGGGAAGGACATCGGCCTCGACGTCGAACTCAAGGCCATCGCCCCGGACGCGTACACCGCGCTGTTCACGGACCCGTCCGCCCGGGCCGGCATCGACCTCCTGATCACCAGCGGCTACAACATGACGCCGGACCCGCTCGAGTACTACGGGACCCTGCAGTCCGGCCAGTTCCCGAATTATGGCGACTGGAAGAACGAGGAGTACGACAAGCTCGTCGAGCAGGCGAATGCCGCCCAGGACCCGATCACCCGGGCCGCGCTCACGGTGAAGCTGCAGGAGATCGCGGTGCGCGAACTCCCCGCCATCCCGCTGTTCGACACCCCGTACACGGTCTTCCTGGGCAAGCGGATCAGCGGGGCCACGCCGGTCCTCTCCGTGATGCTGTCGTACCCGTGGGCCGCACAGTTGGGGTCCGCGAGCTGATGATCCGCTTCATCGGCGGTCGCGTCCTGGGCCTGGTGCTCGTGCTGCTCGCCACGTCCTTCGTGGTCTTCGGCGCGGTGCACCTGGCCCCGGGCGACCCGGTGTCCTTCCTCATGCGGGGCCGGCCGATCACCCCGGAGGCGCGGGCCGCGCTCACCGAGCAGTACCGCCTCGACGAGCCGCTCCTCGCGCAGTACTTCCACTGGCTGGGCGGAGTCCTCACCGGCGACTTCGGCCGCTCCGTGCAGTTCCGCCAGCACGTCGGCACGCTGGTGGCCGAGAAGCTCCCGGTGACCGCGATCCTGGTCGGCTACGCGGCGCTGCTGATCTGCGCGGCCGGCATCGGACTCGGCATCCTCGCCGGCCTCAAGCCGGGCTTCGCCGACCGGGCCGTGCTCGTGGGCACCGGTATCGGCACCGCGACGCCGGCATTCGCGTCGGCCATCGCGCTCACCGCGCTGGCCCGTACCGCGGGATGGCCCACGTACGGCGGCGGCGAGGGCTTCGGCGGCCACCTGAAGCACCTGACCCTGCCCGCGATCGCCCTTGCGCTGGCCTTCGGCGGGCTGGTCGCACGCGTGACCCGCGCCGCGGTCCGCGACGAACTCGGCCGCGAGCACGTCGAGGCGGCCCGGTCGCGCGGCATCGCCGGGGCTGCCGTGGTGCGCCGGCACGTGCTCCGCAACGCCCTCGGCCCGGTCGTCACGGTGATCGGCACGATGGTCGCCGGACTCCTGGTGTCGACCACCATGGTGGAGATCGTCTTCAGCGTCGACGGGATCGGCAGCCTGCTCATCAAGTCGGTGACCAACAAGGACTTCCCCGTGGTCCAAGCCCTCACGCTGCTCATCGTCGCGACGTTCGTGGTGGTGAACCTCGTCGTCGACCTGCTCCAGCCGCTGATCGACCCGCGGCTGAGCCTGACCGGGCGAGGTGCGCGATGACCGCCGCCCCGGCTTCCCGGGTCCCCTCCGCCGCCCCGGCGGCAAAGGTCGCCGCCCCGCCGCGGCGCGGGACCGCCTGGATGCGCGGACTCGCCGCGCAGGGACCGCTGTTCACCGCAGCGGTCGCCACCCTGGTGCTGCTCGCGCTGTGCGCGGTCTTCGCTCCGTTCGTCGCGCCGCACGACCCCGAGACGATCGACCTGGGCAACTCGCTCGCCGGCTCCGATGCCGACCACTGGCTCGGCACCGACCAGTCCGGCCGCGACGTGCTCAGCCGCCTGATCCACGGGGCCCGTACCGGGCTGCTCGGCCCGCTGCTGGTCGTCGCGGTGTCCACCGTCCTCGGGACGGCGCTCGGCCTCGTCGCCGCGTGGCGCGGCGGCTGGGTGGACAGCTTGCTGTCGCGCACCATGGACGCGCTGTTCGCGTTCCCGGCGATGCTGCTCGCGATCCTGTGCGTCGCGGTGTTCGAGGCCGGGCTGACCGCTCCGGTGATCGCGATGACGGTCGCGTACACGCCCTACGTCGGGCGGTACGTGCGCAGCGTCGCGGTCCAGGAGAAGGCCCGCCCATACATCGAGTCGTACCGGGTGCAGGGCTGGTCCGCATGGAGCGTGACCACCCGGCACCTGCTGCCGAACATCACTCCGAACATCGTGGCGCAGTCCACGGTGAGCTTCGGGTACGCGCTCATGGAGCTGGCCGGCCTGTCCTTCCTCGGCTTCGGCGTCCAGCCGCCCACCGCGGACTGGGGGACCATGGTCAACGAAGGCCAAGGCGCCATCCTCAAGGACGCGTTCATGCCCGCGCTCGCCCCCTGCGCCGCCATCGTCGTCGCCGTCGTCGCCTTCGGCATCGTCGGCGAGGGCATCTCCGACCGGATCGCGAAGCGGGAGCGGTAGACCATGGCCCTGCTCGACATCGACGGCCTCAGCGTCGTCCTCCCGTCCGGCGCCGCGGCGCGGCCCATCCTGGACGGCGTCTCACTCACCGTGGAGACCGGCGAAGTGGTCGGCCTCGTGGGCGAGTCCGGCTCCGGCAAGTCGGTCGCCTGCCGCACGGTGCTCGGACTGCGGCCCGCGGGCGCCCGGACCTCCGGCGAGGTCCGGGTGTCCGGCCGCGACGTGCTCGCCATGAACCGCGGCGCGCTCAAGGCGCTGCGGTCCGGCGAGGTCGCGATGGTCTTCCAGGACCCGCGCGCCTCGGTCAACCCGGTGCGCCGGATCGGCGATTTCCTCACCGAGGGCCTGCGCGCCGCCGGCGTCCCCAGGGACCGCGCCCTGGAGCGGGCCGGGGAACTCCTCGCCGAGGTCGGCATCCGGGACCCGCGCGGTGCGCTGCGGCGCTATCCGCACGAGTTCTCCGGCGGCATGCTGCAGCGCGTGGTCATCGCGGCCGCGCTGGCCGGCGGCCCCGCACTGCTGCTCGCCGACGAGCCGACCACGGCGCTGGACGTCACCACGCAGGCCGAAGTGATCGGCATCCTGCGCCGCACCCAGGCGCAGCACGGCACCGGCATGCTGTTCGTCACCCACGACCTCGAACTGGCCGCGGCGATCTGCGACCGCATCTACGTCATGTACGCCGGGCGCGTGGTGGAGACCCGCGGCGCCCGCGAGCTGTTCGACGCGCCCCGGCACCCGTACACCGCGGGCCTGCTGGCCGCCGCGCCGAGCCTGGAACCGGATGCGACCCCGCCGCGGCCGATCCCGGGCCGCCCGGTGTCGCTGGCGGAGAACCCGCCGGGCTGCGCGTTCGCCGTCCGGTGCGGGTACGCCACCGACCGCTGCCGTACCGAGACTCCGCGCTTGGCCGCGGACGACGGCGGGGCGGTCGCCTGCCTGCGCGCCGACGAAGGGATCCTCACGTGCTGACCGACGCCCCGTCCGCCGCCTCGCCCGACGTCCCGCCCGGCACCGCGGCCGGCCCCGGCCTCGAAGTGCGCGGGCTCTGCCGTGCGTTCGGCGCCCACAAGGCTGTCGACGGGGTCGGCTTCACGCTGCCGCCGGGCGGCTCGCTGGGCATCGTCGGCGAGTCCGGGTCCGGCAAGACCACCACGATCCGCATGGTCGTGGGCCTGGAGGTGCCGGACGCGGGCAGCATCCGCCTCGGCGGTCGCGACCGCACCCGGAAGCCCCGCAACCGCGCCGAACGCCTGGCGCGGGCCCGCGAGATCCAGATGGTGTTCCAGGACCCTTACCTGTCGCTGGACCCGCGCATCACGGTACGGGGCTGCATCGACGAGGTCCTGCGGCTGCACGGCGGCCTCGGCAAGGCCGCGCGCGAGGCCCGCGTCGAGGAACTCCTCGACCAGGTCGGCCTGGGGACCCGCGAGGCGGCGGCCCTGCCGCGGCGGCTCTCCGGCGGCCAGCGCCAGCGCGTCGCCATCGCCCGCGCACTGGCGGCCCGCCCGCAGGTGCTCATCCTCGACGAAGCGGTCGCCGCGCTCGACGTGTCCATCCAGGCCCAGATCCTGGACCTGCTGGCCGCCATCCGGGCCACCCAGGACATCGGCTACCTCTTCGTGAGCCACGACCTGGCGGTGGTCCGGCACATCACCGACGACATCGTGGTGATGCGCCACGGCCGCATCGTCGAGTCCGGCCCCACCGCGCGGGTCCTGGCCGCCCCGGAACACCCGTACACCCGCCTCCTCATCGACTCGGTACCAGGCCCCGGCTGGGACCCCGACCGCATCACGGCAAGCCGCAAGGCACTCGCCGACCTCGAACAGTGACCCACCACCCGCTCGGGGCCGACCGCTTACGCCTACCGCCTGCCGCCCGCTTAGGTCTGACCGCTCACCCGCCCCGCCACCCACCCACCGCCACCCACCCGCCGTCGCCCGCCTGCCGTCGCTTGTTGCCGCCCGCCGAGGGCTGACCGCGCAGCCGCCACCCACCCCTGTCGCCCACCCCCGCCGACCCGCCTCCTGCCGCTCTTCGCAGCCCACCCGCCGCCGCCCGACCGCCTGCCGCTGCTTGTTGCAGCCCGCCGTCACCTGCCGCCGACCGCGGGCCATCTGCTGTGCCGGCGAATCGGGCCCGTCGGCAGGCTCGATGCCTGTAGCTCCGCGCGGACGCGCGGTCTCGCGGGTCGGCCTGAGCGGTGGTCGGGGCAGGTCGGCGGCGGCTTCCCGGCGGGGCAAGGCTTGGGGCGGAGCGGTGGTGCGGGGGTGTCACTTGCGTCCCGGTGGGTGTCCGGCTGTGCCGTCCGGGTGGGGTCGGGGCGGGCGGCCCACTTTGCGGGAGGGGAAGTGCTAGAAATGGGACATGTCAGGGCGTAAGGGCCAATCGGTTCCCTCGTCGGCGCCGGGTGCGGCGGGTGAGGGGCCGGGGTCGGGCGATGCCCCGGCGGAAGCGCGCGAGGGGAGGCGCACGGGGCGGCTCCGGGCGCTGCTGAGTCTGCGCAGTGTGGCCGGGCAGGTGTTCTGGCTGCAGGTGGCGGTCGTGCTGCTGCTGGTGGTGGCGGCGAGCGTGGCCCTGGTGCTGCAGGCGCAGCGGGACAGCCTGCGCGAGGCCCGGCACCGCTCGCTGGCCGTCGCGGAGGCGCTCGCGCACGCGCCGGGGACCGCGGAGGCGCTGGCCGGGCCGGATCCGACCGCGGCGCTGCAGCCCGCGGTGGCGGACATCCGGGAGGGCACCGGGGTCGCGTTCGTCATCGTGATCGACCGGGAGGGGATCCGCGTCGCGCACACGGACCCGCGCCGGATCGGGCTGCCGGTGACCGAGCCGACCGAGCAGGCGTTGCTGCGCGGCGAGACCCAGACCGCCACCGTCCCCACGTCGGCGGGCCGCGCGGTGACCACGGCCGTGCCGGTGTTCTCCCCGGACGGGACCTACCTGGGCGTGGTCGCGGCCGGCATCACCACCGAGCGGGTGGGCGGTGCGGTGGACCGGCAGATGCCCGTGGTGATCGGCGGCGCCATCGCCGCCCTCGCGCTGACCGCGGCCGGGACCGCCCTGGTCAGCCGCCGCCTGCAGCGCCAGACCCGCGGCCTCGGCCCTGCCGAGATGACCCGGATGTACGAGCACCACGACGCGGTGCTGCATGCGGTCCGCGAAGGCGTGCTGATCGTCGGCGCGGACGGGCGGCTGGTGCTGGCCAACGACGAGGCGCGGCGGCTGCTCGGGCTGCCCGCGGACGCGGAGGGGCGGCAGGTCGGCGGCCTCGGGGTGGACGCCGGGCTGGCCGAGCTGCTGGCCGCCGACCGGCCGGCGACCGACGAGCTGGTCCGGGCCGGCGACATCCTCCTCGCGGTCAACAAGCGGTCGACCGCCGCGCACGGCGGCCCGGCGGGCAGCGTGGTGACGCTGCGCGACACCACCGAACTGCGTGCGCTCGCCGGACGGGCCGAGGTGGCCCGCGAGCGGCTCCAGCTGCTGTACGACGCGGGCGTCCGGATCGGCACCACGCTGGACGTGGCCCGCACCGCGGAGGAGCTGGCCGACGTGGCCGTGCCGCGCTTTGCCGACCTGGCCACCGTCGAGCTGCTCGACCCGGTGCTGAGCGGCGGCGAGCCGGCCGGGGCGGACATCGTGCGCGCCGCCGCGCGCGGCGTCGGCCAGG
The DNA here is from genome assembly GCF_021502675.1 of Yinghuangia soli. Taxonomy (GTDB): domain Bacteria; phylum Actinomycetota; class Actinomycetes; order Streptomycetales; family Streptomycetaceae; genus Yinghuangia; species Yinghuangia soli. The sequence continues at coordinate 17,265 of NZ_JAKFHA010000007.1, read as the reverse complement.
ATGTGCCGCTGCACCCGGTGGGCGGCCTGGTCAGCGCGGACCCGGACGTGCCCGTCGCGGCCGCCGCGGCGGGCGGCCGCGCCGAGTTGCACGCCGACCTGGCCGCGGGCGGCGGCTGGGCCGCCGACCCGGAGCGGGCCCGCCGCATCCTGGCGTCCGGCGTCCACTCGCTGGTCACCGTGCCGCTGCGGGCGCGCGGTGTGGTCCTCGGGCTGGCGAACTTCTGGCGCCGCGAGACCGCCGAGCCGTTCGACGGCGAGGATCTGTCCTTCGCCGAGGAACTCGCCGCCCGCGCCTCGCTGTCCGTCGACAACGCCCGCCGCTACACGCGCGAGCACGCCTTGGCCGTCACCCTGCAGCGCAGCCTGCTGCCGCACGAACTGCCCGAGCAGAGCGCCCTGGACGTCGCGTACCGCTACCTGCCCGCGCAGGCCGGCGTGGGCGGCGACTGGTTCGACGTGATCCCGCTGCCCGGCGCCCGGGTCGCGCTCATCGTCGGCGACGTCGTCGGCCACGGCCTGCACGCCGCGGCGACCATGGGACGGCTGCGGACCGCCGCCCAGAACTTCACCGCACTCGACCTGCCGCCCGAGGAAGTCCTCGGGCACATGGACGAGTTGGTGACCATGATCGACCTGGAACACGGCGGCGACGACGGTTCGCAGATCACCGGCGCGACCTGCCTGTGCGCGGTCTACGACCCGGTGTCGGGCCGGGTCGCGATGGCCCGGGCCGGCCACCCCGGGCCCGCGCTGGTCCTCCCGGACGGCACCGTGGAGTTCCCGGACGTCCCGGTCGCGCCGCCGCTGGGCCTGGCCGGCCGGCTGCCGGTGGAGAACGCGGAGCTGGACCTGCCGGAGGGCGCCTCGCTGGTGCTGTTCACCGACGGCCTGATCGAGGACCGGCTGCGCGATCCGGACACCAGCCTGCAGCAACTGCGCAGCGTCCTGGCGGCCGGCGGCCCCGGGCGCACGCCCGACGGGATGTGTGCGGCGGTGCTGGAGGCGCTCCTGCCGGCCCGCCCGAGCGACGACGTCGCGCTGCTGGTCGCGCGTACCCGCCGGCTCGCCCCCGAGCGGGTGGCCGTCTGGGACGTACGCTCCGACCCCGAGGCGGTCGCTCCGCTCCGCGCCGCGTGCACGCGCCAGTTGGAGGCGTGGGGGCTGCCCGGGCTCACCTTCACCGCGGAGCTCATCCTGAGCGAGCTCATCACGAACGCGATCCGCTACGGCACCCAGCCCATCCAGGTGCGGCTGCTGTTCGACCGCATGCTGACCTGCGAAGTGTCGGACGGCAGCAGCACATCGCCGCACCTGCGCCGCGCGGCCACCACCGACGAGGGCGGCCGCGGGCTGTTCTTGGTGGCGCAGTTCGCCGAGCGCTGGGGCACCCGCTACAACGTGCGCGGAAAGGTCATCTGGGCCGAACTGTCCCTGCACGACGCCCTGCCGCCCGTCCCCGGCGACTCGGTCGACGACCTCCTCGACCAGTGGGACGACGCCGTCGCCTGGTGACGCCCGCCCGTCCGCAGCGCCCGCCGAGGTCCGTTGTCCGCGGCGCCCGGCAAGGGCCGCCCGCCTGCGGCGAGCCGGGCGGGATCACACCCCCGAGGTGCCGTCCAGGCGCTCGCGCAGCAGGTCCGCATGCCCGTTGTGGCGCGCGTACTCCTCGATGAGGTGCACCAGGATCCAGCGCAGCGTGAACACCTGTTCCTCTGCGGGCCGCCGCCCGGATGCGCCGTCGGTGCCGCGGGCCGGCCGGGTGGCGTCCAGGTCGGCCCCCTCGGCCAGTTCGCGGCCCAGCGCGATCTCGGCGCGCCACGTCTCCGCGGCCTCGGCGAGACCGCGCTGCGGTACGACGATGAACCCTGCGCCGTCGGCATCCGGGTAGACGTGCGGCACGTTCCGTCCGGCGAACACCCTCTGGAACCAGTTGCGTTCGACCTCGCTCATGTGCTGGACCAGGCCGAGCAGCGTCAGCGGCGACGGCTTCGCGGAGGCGGTGCGCAGCTGTTCGTCGTCCAGCCCCGCGCACTTGGCCAGCAGGGTCTCGCGGTGGAAGTCCAGCCAGGCTTCCAGCATGGTGCGTTCGTCGGCGGCAAAGGGCGGGATCGTCCGCCCGTCGGGCGTCGCAGGCACGTACGGCACCTCCTCGCGGGCGGCTGGGGCCCGCGAGGGCGCGCCGCCGATGCGTCCGGCTGTCCTCGGCAGGTTGCCCAGGCCCCGCGCGGCCACTCCTCCGTGGCGTTGCGCGGGGCCCGTCGGCACCTTGGACCGCAGCCCGATCGGTGCACCTGTGCACTGCAGCCGGCTCAGTGCGCGGCGGCCGCCTCAGGTGCGGAGTCCGCCGCGACCGCCGCCTTCTCGTCCGCGCGCGGCCCCTCCGCCGCGACCTCGTCGCCGCGGTCGTTGCGAAGGGCGATCTTGACCATGATCGCGGTGAAGGCCATGAGGCCTGCCCCGACCAGGGCGATCACGCGCATCTCGCGGGCGAACGCCTCGAATGCGACGTCCAGCAGCTGCCGTCCGGTCTCCGGCGACAGGGTCGCGGCGGTCTCGACCGCGCCGCCGAGCGTGTCCTGGGCGGCGTCCAACTGCCCGCCGGACAGGCCCTGCGGGGCGTGGTCCTGCACCTGGCCGCGGTAGATGGCGGTGCCGATGCTGCCGAGGACGGCGATGCCCAGCGCGCCGCCGAACTCCGCCGCGGTCTCCGACATCGCGGAGGCCGAGCCGGCCCGCTCCGGCGGGGCCGCGGCCAGGATCATGTCGGTGACCAGGGCGAAGACCGCGCCCATGCCCAGCGCGGTGATGACGTTGGGGATCAGCAGATCCCAGGCCGACGAGTCGGCGTCGATCCGGGCCAGCACGATGTAGCCGACGACCGCGATGGCCAGGCCCAGCACGACGACGTTGGGCTTGCCGATACGCGGCGCCAGCGCGGTGCCGATCGCGATGCCGACCGGCATCACGAAGAAGGTGGGCAGCGACCACATCGCCGACTCCAGCGGGCCCATGCCGAGCATGATCTGCAGGAACTGCGAGGAGAAGAGCCCGAATCCGACCAGGCCGAGCATCAGCAGCCAGTTGGTGGCCAGCGAGACGCTGAAGCGGCGGGACCGGAACAGCCCGACGTCCAGCATCGGGTGGTCGATCACCTGCTGGCGGCGCAGGAAGACCGCGCCGACCGCGAGGCCGGCCAGGCTGATCCCGAGGTAGCTCGCGGAGAAGCCGTTCTCGGCGATCTTCTTGACGCCGTAGACGATGCCGATGACCGAGACCAGCGACAGCGCGGCGCCGGGCACGTCGAAGCGGCCGGGCTGCGGGTCGCGGAACTCCGGCAGGAGCATCGGCCCGAGGACCAGCAGCAGCACCATGACGGGCACGTTGATCAGGAAGACCGAGCCCCACCAGAAGTGTTCGAGCAGGACGCCGCCGAGGACCGGGCCGAGGATGCCGCCGCCCGCGAAGCCCGCGGTCCATATGCCGATCGCGGTGGTGCGCTGGGCCGGGTCGTGGAACATGTTGCGGATCAGGGACAGCGTCGAGGGGGCGAGCGTGGCGCCCGCGATGCCGAGCAGCGCGCGGGCCGCGATCAGGCCTTCCGAGGAACTGGCGTACGCGGCCAGCACGGACGCGACGCCGAAGCCGACCGCTCCGGTCAGCAGCAGCCTGCGGCGGCCGATGCGGTCGCCGAGGGTGCCCATGGTGATGAGCAGGCCGGCCAGCAGGAAGCCGTACGCGTCCATGATCCACAGCAGTTCGGAGCTGCTCGGTTCGAGGTCGGCGCTCAGGAACGGCAGGGCCATGAACAGCACCGACATGTCCATCGACACGAGCATGCCGGGCAGGACCAGCACGGCCAGCCCGATCCATTCCTTGGTGCCGGCCCGCGCGGGCGCGCCGGTGGTCAGGTCTGGCGTGGCCATGGAGTCCCCTTGAGTGCGTGGGTACGTCGTACGCAATAGCGCGTACACGATATGCATGGCCGTGACGATTACTCAACGGATATTTGAACAGCCCTTACCAAAGAGGAGCAGCAACTGGATAGGCTTCCCGAGTATTATTTCGACACGCACGATGTGTGACGAAAATACGGGCGGCGGAGGCAGCGATGGACCGGTGCGTGTGGTGTGAGGCGCCCGTGGAGAGCGCGCCGGGCCGGGGCCGGCCGCGCGACTACTGCTCGCGCGCCTGCCAGGCGAAGGCGTACCGCGCCCGGCAGCGCGAGGCCGCGGCGGACCGCAGGGAGGTGGGCGGCGCCGGATCGGCGCGCGGCGAGGCCGAGTTCGCGCTCGCCCCGGAAACCCCCGGGGCCGTAGCCCCGGGCAGCCACCTGTCCGTCGAGCGCATCGTGGCCGCGGCCATCGACCTTGCGGATGCCGACGGGCTGGAGAACCTGCACATGCGCCGGCTGGCCGCGCACCTCGGCGCGGGGACCATGTCGCTGTACCGGCACGTCGGCGGCCGCGAGGAGCTGATCGACCTGATGGTCGCCGCCGCGCTCGGCGAGGAGCCGCAGCCGGACCCGGCGCCCGGCGGCTGGCGGGCCGGGCTGGAGTACACCGCGCGCCGCGACTGGGGGCTGTACCGGCGGCACCCGTGGATCCTGCGGTACGCGATGGTCGGGTCGCGGATGCGCTGGAGCGAGGCCGCGGCGGCCGACGGCGAGCGGGCGTTCGCCGCGTTCGACGGGCTGGGGCTGACCGCCGACGAGCAACTGCGGCTGCTGTTCCTGGTCATCGCGTTCACCCAGGGCCTGGCGCTGATCCACGTCAACGACGTCGAACTGACGCGGCGCACCGGCACGTCCGGGGAGCAGTGGTACGCGGAGGAGTTCGTCCGCGAGCCGTGGCACTCGCGGCTGGCCGACTACCCGCGGCTCACCGCGGTCTTCGCCGACCACCGGCCCTACCCGGAGGAATTGGAGCGGCTGTTCGAGCAGGGCCTGCAGGACGTCCTGGACGGCATCGGCGTGACGCTCGCCGGGTTCCGCGCGGGCGCCGGCGCCGGGAACGCCGCCGACTGAGTCCGATCGGGGGATCGCAACAGCAGCAGGGAACAGGTGCATTCCCTGTCGCATCGGCGAGGCGACGTATTCGCGAGCACCGAGTCCGGCCGCCCGGCCGGGCCCGATCCGCGGAGGGATCCGCGACGAGATCCGCGAAGAGGAGCGAGTCCCATGAGCACTGCTGCCGATGTCGCCGCCAAGCCGACCGTCACCGAGTCCGTCGCCACGTCCGCGGACGGCACCGTGATCGCCTACGACCGCCATGTGCCGGCCGGCGGCCGCAGCCGCGGGACCGTCGTGCTGGTCGGCGGCGCGTTCAGCCACCGCAAGTTCCCGAAGATGGTGCAGTTCGCCGAGCAGTTGGCGGCGGACCACGGGGTGGCCGTGGTGAACTACGACCGCCGCGGCCGCGGCGGCAGCGGTGACACGCCGGGCCGGTACGACGCCGCGCAGGAGATCGCCGACCTCGCCGCGGTGGTGGCCGCCGAGGGCGGTACGGCCGCACTCGTGGGCTGGTCGTCCGGTGCGGTCCTGGCCCTGCGGGCCGCGCGCTCCGGGCAGATCCCGGGCATCACGCGCGTGGTGGCCTTCGAGCCGCCCTTCGTCGTGGACCGCACGCGGCACGTGCCGCCCGCGGACCTCGGCGAGAACCTCCACCGCCTGGTGGCGACCGGGCAACACAGTCGGACCGTGCGGTACTTCATGACCAAGGCGATCGGCATCCCGGCCCCGTTCGTGGGCCTGATGCGGATCACGCCGATGTGGTCCAAGCTCACCGCGCTGGCCCCCTCGACCGCGCACGACTGGGCGGTCATGGGGGACTACATGCGCGCCGAGCCGCTCGACCCCGCCGACTGGGCGGGTGTACAGGTGCCGGTGCTCGTCCTGTCCGGCGGCCGCAGCGACGCGCTGCTGCGCATCGCGGCCAAGGCGGCGACGGCGGTGCTGCCGCACGCCGAGCACATCGAGATCGCCAAGCTCAGCCACAACCCGGACGTCGCGCTGATGGTGTCGCCGGTCGGCGGCTTCCTGGTCCGGGATGCGGCCCCGGCCGCGTGAGCACGCGGCCGGGCGCACGCCGCGTCCGGATGCCTCAGGCCTTCTTGACGGCCGAGATGTCGAAGGTGAGCTTGACCTTCTCGCCGATGAGCACGCCGCCGGTCTCCAGCGCCGCGTTGTAGGACAGGCCCCAGTCGGTGCGGTCGATGGTGGTGCCGCCCTCGAAGCCGACCCGGTCGATGCCGTACGCGTCGGTGGCGGTGCCGGTGTACTCCAGGTCGAGGACGACCGGGCGCGTGGTGCCCTTGATGGTCAGGTCGCCGGTCATGCGGTAGTCGTCCGCACCGATGCGCTGCGCCGAGGTGCTCCGGAAGACGATCTCCGGGTGCGCCTCGACCGCGAAGAAGTCGCTGTTGCGCAGGTGCTCGTCGCGCTGCTCCTGGTTGGTGTCGATGCTCGCCACCTTGATGGTGATGGCCGCGGACGAGGCCGCCGGGTCGGCGCCATCCAGGCGCAGGAGGCCCTCGTACTCGGTGAACGCACCGCGCACGTTGGTGACCATCGCGTGGCGGACCGAGAAGCCGATGGCGCTGTGCGTGGTGTCGATCACGTAGTCGCCGGTGAGGTGCGACAGGTCGGCCTGCGGGGCGTCGGCCACGGCGACGGCACCGTTCGAGACGGCGTCGGACGGCTTGCGGGAGCGGGAGAAGAGGCCCATGACGGTTCCTTGTCCGTGAGATTTGGTTGAAGGTTCAACCTGACAAGAACGACAGTAGCTCTTTCCTGTTGAATGTTCAACTAGTGCGATTGTCGGACGGCGCCGGCCGCTCTTGTGGGGGCCTCGGCCCGTGGGTACCCTGACCGGCCGTCGGAGCAGCGCGGCGACAGGGGGAACGCACATGGCATCGGCCGGTCTTGCGCAATATCGGCAGCTCGCGGACGAGATCCGGCAGCGGATCCTGGCGGGGGAGTGGAAGCCCGGCGCGGCCCTGCCGTCGCACAAGGACCTGGCCCGGGAGACCGGCTACAGCGTCGGGATCGTGCAGGTCGCGCTGCGCGAGCTGGCCGTCGAGGGGATCGTCGAGGGCCGCCTGGGGTCGGGCACGTACGTCACCGGCCTGACCCGCCGCGCGGTCACGCGCGTCATGCAGCCGGGCGGCGGCACCGTCGCCCCGGTCTTCGAGGACCTGCGCGAGACCGCCTACACGCACCAGACCACGACCATGGTCGCGGACCGGCACATCGCGCAGCGGCTGGCCGTGGACATCGGTGCGGACGTCATGCGCACCACGTACGAATGCACCGCGGGCGGCCGCACGTATGCGCTGGTGACCAGCTGGGAGCCGCTCTACCTCACGGCCGGCACCCCGATCGCCTTCCCCGAGCAGGGCCCCTTCGCCGGCCAGGGCGTGCTGGCCCGGTTCGCCGCGATCGGGCTGCCTGCGATCCGGGTCAACGAGGACCTGATCCCGCGCGCGGTGACCACCCAGGAGGCCCGCGTGCTCAACATCGCCCGCAGCGCGCTGGTCACCGTCGTGGAGCGGACCGTCTTCGGCGCCCGGCACCCCCTGGAGGCCGCCGACACGCTCCTCCCGGTGGGAGTCGTGCAGCCGCACTACATCACCCGGCCCAACGGCTGACGGCCCCGCCCCCGCGCCGTTCGGCGCAGGGGCGGGGCCGCCTGGTGGTTCTGCGGATCGGTACTACGGGGCTTTGGGGGCTACGAGGCTACGAGGCACCCATCTGGTGCGTGCCGCCGTCCTCGGTGCGCATCGACGAGCTGCCCGCGGCATGCCGCCCGCTGCTCTCCGCGGCCTCCCACTCGGCCGCGTCGGACCGCTGGATCGGCTCGTCGATGCCTTGCGCATCGTCCCAGCGCGCGGTCAGCGCGTAGAGCACCACGACGTCCAGCGCGACCACGATGATCGACCACACCGGGTGTGCGTCCAGGAAGCCGACCTGCCCGATGATGTTCAGGATCGCCAGCGCCACGGCGGTCCAGCGGGCCCACGACGCGCCGGTCAACAGACCCATGCCGACCGCCAGTTGAAGCGCGGCGAAGCAGATCATGATGGCGCCCCACGTGGTGTAGTCCCACACCAGCAGGTCACCGGACGCGGTCAGGAAGTAGCCGTCCCGGACCAGGGCGGTGATGCCCATCATGAGGTTGAGGATGCCGAGCGTCAGCAGCGTGAACGCCGCGAACGCCACCCAACCCGACCAGGCGTTGAATCCGCTCGATTTCCTTGCCATGGCGTCCTCCCAAGTACGGCCGGACACGTCCGGCAGACCTCCGTTGCTCCCAACGTAGACCCGTTTTGTCCGTTACGCCCTATTTATTGATGGCATCACCGGCCGGACGGCCCGTCAGGACCCGCGCAGGGCACGAAAACTGCAGGGCGCCGCACCTTCGGCGCCTTCTGCACGTGCCGCACATGCCGACGGCCCGCCCCCTGCAGGGGGCGGGCCGTCGGTGCGTCTGAGCGGGAGAAGCCCCGCCCACTTCTCGCGGACCCGGATTGCGCGGTGCACGGCCAACGGAGGACCGCTACTCCGCGTCTTTCTCTTGCGGGCTTCTCCCGGTGCTTCCAGTAGAACTCTCTTGCGGGCGAAGCGCAAAGGCGTCGCGCAGCCGGTCTGCCGGGCGGGGTGCCGGGCGGCGTGCGGTCAGGCCTCGTCGGGCCCGCTGCCGTTCACCGAAGGCGCCTGGGTGCCGGCCTGTGCGGCCGCGACCTTGGCCTTCACCTCTTCCATGTCCAGGCCCTTGGCCTGCGCGATGAGGTCCACCAGCGCCGACTCGGGCAGCGCGCCCGGCTGCGCGTAGACCATCACGTTGTCCCGGACCAGCATGATCGTCGGGATCGAGCTGATCGAGAACGCGGCCGCCAGCTCGGGCTGCGCCTCGGTGTCCACCTTGGCGAACACCACCTCCGGCTCGGTCTCGGAGACCCGCTCGAAGGTGGGTGCGAACTGCCGGCACGGACCGCACCAGGCCGCCCAGAAGTCGATGACGGTCAGGCCGTCGCCCGAGACGACCTCGTCGAAGTTCTCCTTGGTCAGTTCGACCGTGGCCATGTGCCTCTCCGTCCTGCGTCCGTGTCGACCGGTGGCAGCCGACATGCATGGGAACGATGCGGAGATGCCGCGCATTCCGGATGCCCGGCTCCGCACCTGCCCTCCATCGTGCCCGCTACCGGCGCAAGGATGCGGCAAGGGCCCGTCTCGGCAGCCCCGTGCCATCCCGCCTGTCACTTGAGCCCCATAGGCTGTGCCGACGCCGACTTCCCGCCCGGCCGCACTGTCCGGCACCCGTCCCCACGTATTCCCCTGCGTCCCGCGTCGCCGTACAGTGCCACCGCTCGCGCACCATGCAGCCCGAGGAGCCCCCGCCATGCGCTACACCCGCCGCAGCGTCGTCAGCCTCACCCCGGCCGAGCCGGGCTGGGATCTCGAGTTGATCAGGCCCGGCGCGGAGTCCGCCATCTGCCCGGTCATCGGGTGGGCAGTGGTGGTCGCCGACACCACCGCGGACGGCACCGTCGAGACCGCGATAGAACCGGCTTTCGTGTACGACGGGGCGGTCTTCACGCCCGCCGAATTCGTGCACTCGGTCGGCAAGTTGGAGTACATCCTGATGGCTCCGGAGGACTGACCGGCCAATCCCCGGATGATCAAAAGACTGGTCAAGTAACCGGTTGCCGGACCGTGACTCCCTTGCAACGCCCATGGAAACCTGCCAACTTGCCGGTGCCATGATCGGCGTCAACGCGACGGGGGACACGTGCGCGATCGGCTTGCCCTGCTCTCTCTTCTGCGGCCGCTGGGCCCGCGCGTCGTCGCGGGACTGGCGGCCGCGATGCTTCTGGTCACGCTGCTGCCCGCCCTCACCGCCGGTTCGCTGGGCTGGCTGGTCGCCCGCGCGGTGGTGGTGGCCCGGGACGGCGCCGGCCTCGGCACACTGACCGCCCCGCTGCTGCTGGTCGCGGTCGTCCTCTTCCTCGACCTGCTGGCCCCCGACCTGGTCCAGGCCTTCCGCGACTGGACCGCGCTGCGCGTCAACGGCGAGGTCCGCAAGCGCGTCCGCCGGGCCCTGTCCTCACCGGCCGGCATCGCGCACGTCGAGGACCAGGCGATGCGCGAAGCCGCCGGGCTCCCCGCGGTGGACACCGCCTCGATCAACATCGGTACGGGCGCCCAGGGGCAGTTGTGGCTGCTCGCCAGGTTCGCCGGCGCAGCTGCGTCCGCGGGGCTGGTCGCGCTGTACTCGCCGTGGGTCGCGGCGGCGGTGCTGGGCTGCATGCTCGTGCAGCGCCGGATCCTGGTGAAGCAGTACAGCACGATCGTCCGCGAACTCCCGCAGATGCACCGGGCAGGGCGCGGCGCCGACTACTGGGAGCAGGTCGCGGGCGGCACCGCGGGCGCCCAGGAGTCCCGCATCTTCGGCTTCGGGCCGTGGGCCACCGCCGAGTTCGGCCGGCATGCGGACGCGCGCGCGGACGTCATGCAGCGGGTCATGAACCGCGGAAAGGGCATGCACTGGGCGGTCTTCGGGCTGTCCGCGGGAAGCGCCGGGCTCGCCTTCGGCCTCGTCACCGCCTCGGCCCTGGACGGCGACCTGACCCCGGCCCGGCTCGCCACCACGATCGGCGGCGTCCTGGGCCTGTCCTCGATGGGCGTGATGGGCTTCGAGGCCATCTACATCGCGGCGGCACTGCGGCAGCTCGCGGCGCTGCGCACGGTCGACGGGCTGCTGGACGATGGGGCTGGTCCGGCTGGTCAGGATGGTCCGGGTGGTCCGGGTGGTCCGACCGTTCCGGGGGCTTTGGCCGCTCCGCCCGTCTCGGCTGCTTTTTATGCGCCCGCTGCGGTCGTGCGGCGCAAGGATCTCGGCAGGGTCGGGGCGTCCATCACGTTCGAGGACGTGTGGTTCCGCTACCCGGGCACCGAACGCGACGTGCTGCGCGGCCTCGACCTGCACATCCCAGCCGGGGACTCGGTCGCCATCGTGGGCGAGAACGGCGTCGGCAAGACCACCCTGCTCAAGCTGCTGTGCGGGTTCTTCACCCCTACCCGGGGACGGATCCTGATCGACGGTGCCGACATCGGCACCGTGCCCCCGGCGCACTGGCGCGACCGCATCGCCGTGGTCTTCCAGGACTTCGCCCGGCTCGAGCTGAGCGCGCGCGACAACATCGGCCTGGCCGCGCTCGGCCGCGGCGCTCCGGACGAGGCGGCGCTGCGCGAAGCCGCGGGGGCGGTCGGCATCCTGGAGCGCATCGAGGCCCTGCCGCGTGGCTGGGACAGTGTGCTCTCGCCCGCCTACAAGGGCGGCGGCGACCTGTCCGGCGGCCAGTGGCAGCGCATCGCCCTGGCCAGGGCGCTGTACGCGGCCGACGAAGGCGCGGGCGTCCTCGTCCTCGACGAACCGACCGCCGCACTCGACGTCACGGCCGAGACCGAGCTGTTCGACCGGCTCATGGACACCGCGCACGACCTCACCAACATCGTGGTCTCGCACCGGTTTTCCACGGTCCGCAGAGCGGCCCGGATCGTCGTCGTCGCGGACGGCAAGGTCGCCGAGGACGGCAGCCACGCCGCCCTCATGGAACTCGGCGGGATGTACCGCACCTTGCACGAACTCCAGGCCGAGCGCTTCCGGCAAGCCGAGACGGACGTCGACGCCGATGCCGCAGCCGCAGCCGACGGTTCCGCAGCCGGCGGTTGTGCGCAGGCCGATTCCGAGGAGGCGGGCCGCTGATGGTCGACAAACACCAGCTCATCCCGGACGGAGACCCCGTCCCGCAGGTCCCGCTGCGCCGCCGCCTCGCGATCCTGCGCGCCGCCGTGCTGCGCGGCGGCCGCCCCGGCCGGATGCGTACCGCAGTGCTGATGATCGTGCTGGTCACCCTGGCCGGGGCGGCCATCAGCCTGGCGGTCAAGGGCATGGTGGACGGCGCCGCGGACGGCTCGTGGGGCTACGCGCTCACCGCCGCGGGCATCGCGGCCTTCGCGTTCGGCGTGAACGCCGCCTGCGGGCGCGTCTACAACGACGCCCACGACGCGCTCGCCGCAACCGTCGGCGCCCGGATCAACACCGACACGGTCCGCCTCACCAACGAGATGCCCGGTACCGACCACCTCGAACGCCCCGAGTACGCCGACCAGATCGCGCTGCTGCGCACCGGCGGAGGGCCGCTCGTGCGGGCCGCGTTCTCGATCGCCGACCTGGCTTCGCTGGCGTTCCGCATCCTCATCGCGGTGGCCCTGCTGGGCTGGGTGCACCCGCTGCTCATGATCGTGCCGCTGCTCGCGGTCCCGGCCGTGCTGCTGGCCGGGAAGGCCCAGTCGCACATCGAGGATGCCGCCGTCACGTCCGCCGAACGCGTCCGTACCGCCGACCACTTGCACGGCCTGTTCACCCACCCGACCGCCGCGATGGAGATGCGCATCTTCGACTGTGCGGACGCCCTGGACCGGCGTTCCGACGAGGCGTGGCGCGACGCGGCCGCACTCAAATTGCGCGGCGCGGTCCGGGCCGCGGCCGTCGGCGCCGCAGGCTGGGTCCTCCTGGTCGGCGGCTACACCGGCGGCCTGCTCCTGGTCGTGGCCGAGGCCCGCGCCGGGCGGGCGTCCGCCGGCGACATCCTGATGGCCGCCCAAGTCCTCATCCAACTGCGCGGCAACGTCTCGGCGATGGCCGCGACCACCCGCCAGGTCGGTGCGGGCCTGCGGATGGCCGACCGGTACGCATGGCTCGCCGACCGCGCCGAAGCCGCGAAGGCCCAGTACGCGGGCACCGCCGAGCCGCCGGACGTCCTGCGCGACGGCATCCGGCTGTCCGGCGTGCACTTCACCTACCCGGGTGCGCCGCAGCCCACCTTGGACGGTGTGGACCTGCACCTCCCCGCCGGGCGTACTGTCGCGATCGTCGGGGTCAACGGCGCCGGCAAGACCACGCTGGTCAAGCTGCTGTGCGGATTCCACCGGCCGGACGCGGGCCGCATCGAGGTGGACGGTACCGACCTGGCCGACCTCGGCATCGCCGCGTGGCGGGCCCGGCTGTCCGGCACCTTCCAGGGCTTCCTGCGCCTGGAGGCGACCGCGCAGCACAGCGTGGGCGCCGGTCGTCCGGCAGTCATGGACGACGCGGCCGAGGTCGGCGAGGCACTGGCCCGCGCGGACGCCGAACACCTCCTCGCCCGCTGGCCGGACGGCCTGGCCACGCCGCTGGGCCGGACATACCGGGAAGGCGAGGAACTCTCCGGCGGCCAATGGCAGAAGGTCGCCGTGGCCCGCGCGATGATGCATCCCCAGCCGCTGCTCCTCGTACTCGACGAGCCCACCGCGGCCCTCGACCCGATCGCCGAACATGCTTTGTACGAGCGCTATGTCGGAGCCGCCGCCCGAGTGCGCGAGAACGGCGGCATCGTGCTCCTCGTCTCGCACCGCTTCTCGTCGGTGCGGATGGCCGACCTGATCGTGGTCCTGAACGCGGGCGGCATCGAGGACGTCGGCTCCCACGACGACCTGATCGGCCGCCCCGGGAGCTACGCCCGCATGTTCCGCAAGCAGGCGGCGGCGTTCGCCTGAGGAGATGGCCGGGCGTCAGCCGGCGGCGGTGACCGGGGCCAGATTCTCCCAGGACCGGCCTTCGGATTCGCGCTGCCAGGAGGCCAGCAGCAGCGCCGCGTCCGCTTCGGGCGCGGCGATCCGGACCTGGACCCCCACGCCGTGGCCGCTGCCGATGACCTGCTCGACGCTGCCCTCATCGCAGCAGGCGCACAGCGTGCGCACCGCACTGGCCGCCTCGACGCCGAGGTTCCGGCCGGCGAAGGACATCTCCAGAGCCGCGAAGTCGTCGGCGGTGGGGGCGGTGACGTCGACGGTCCAGGTCGGCAACCCGGAGGTTCGCCAGACCATCAGCTCGTCGAAGACCGGGAAGGCATTGCCCTCGACGACCCGCTCGCCGTTGGGCACCCCGTCGTGGAGGACGATGTCGCCGAAACGGTGTGCCGAGGACAGCGGCACATTGACCACGATCGCGCGCGCGGGGCAGATCCGCTTGGCCCAGACGATCTCGCGGCCGTCGGGCGTCGCCAGGCGTACGCAGGTCAGGCCGAAGTCCTCCGTGATCTCGCCGACGCCGGGCTTCAGGTCGATGCCGTAGGCCTGCCACGATTCCCGGGCGACGTCCCAGACGCCGAGCGCGGTCGCGGCGATGCCCAGGTTCCAGAACGCGGGATCGCCGGTACCCGGTTCGGCGCGGGCGGCGGCCTCTTTGCCCAGCGCGTACGCCTTCGGCCAGTCCCGCAGGAACTTGTGGGCGAGTGCGGCGTCGAAGGCCCACTGCTCCGAGCGCTCGTGGTGCGGTTCCGCAGTCAGCAGCTCCTCGTAGAGCTCCGCGGCGCGCGGCCAGTCCTGCTCGTCCCAGGCCTCCCCGGCCTGGGTGACCAGGGCAAGCGTGTCGCGGCTCATCAGGGCTCCGTTCGGTGGTGGGGACCAACCGGTGAGTGTGCCAGCCCGGTCCGACCGCCCGGCAGGCGGCCGGGGCTTTCGACTCCGGTGATGAGTTTTGGCAGCCGGGCCTGTCATACCTGCGACGGGACGACACGGCGATGCGGAAGGACGACGTGATGGGTGCGGACAAGCAGCTGCTGGAGACTCTGGGTGTGAGCGGACTGGCGGAGGTCGAAGAGGCGGAGTTCTCCAGGCTGACCGAGAAGTATCGGCGCGAGCTGCACGTGCACTGCTACCGGATGCTCGGGTCGTTCGAGGACGCCGAGGACACCGTGCAGGAGACCTTCCTGCGGGCCTGGCGGCGCCGGGAGACCTTCGAAGGGCGGTCGACGTTCCGGGCCTGGCTGTACCGGATCGCCACCAACGCCTGCCTGGACATGCTCGCCAAGTCCCGCCCGGCGCCGGCCGCCGGGGGCGAGGTGCTCTGGCTGCAGCCGTATCCGGACCGGCTCCTCGACGAGCTGCCCGCGGGCGGTGCGGACGACCCGGAGACCGCGGCCGTCGCGCGGGAGACGATCGAGCTGGCGTACCTGGTCGCCGTCCAGCACCTCGCGCCGCGGCCGCGGGCGGTGCTGATCCTGCGGGACGTGCTCGGCTGGCGTGCGAAGGACGTCGCGGAGCTGCTGGGGGACTCCGTCAACTCGGTGAACAGTGCGCTCCAGCGGGCCCGCGCGGGGATGCGGGAGCACCTGCCCGCCGAGCGGCAGGACTGGACGGGCGGCGAGCAGGACGCCGGGACGCGCGACCTGGTGCGCCGCTACACGGAGGCCAGCGTGGCCGCGGACGTCCCCGTGCTCGCCGCGATGCTGCGCGACGACATCCGCTTCGCGATGCCGCCCACGCCCGGCATCCAGATCGGCCGCGACACGGTGGTGGGCGACTGGGTGGAGCACGGCTTCGAGAACATGAAGGGCATGCTGCGCGGCCTGCCCCTGTCCCTGAACCGGCAGCCTGCGGTCGCTTTCTACGTGTGGCAGGAGCAGGAGGGTGCGTTCCTGCCGATGACCATCGACGTCCTGCGGGTCAGCGATGGGCTGATCACCGAGATCGTGGTGTTCGACGACAGCCGGTTCGCGCAGCTCGGGCTGCCGGAGCGGCTGCCGGCGGACGCGTCGTCGGGCCCTGCGCAGAGCCCCGCGTAGGGCCTCGCGCAGGGGCGGATCCGGCGGGCCTCGGGACCGGTCAGGAATCGAGAAGCGTGGGGCATGGGGTCGCTTTTAGCGTTGTGGTCATGACGAACACGACGCTCACCGCAGCCACCAAGTCCCTTGCTTCCGTCACTCTCGAGGTGGCCGATCTCGAGGCGGCTCGCCGTTTCTATGCCGCGTTCGGTGTGGACGCTCATGTGCGTCTGCGGGAGTCGCAGGCCGTGTCGGAGGGGTTCCGCGGGTTCACGCTGGGCTTGACGGTGACCGGGCCGGCGAACGTGGATGCGTTCATCGCGGCGGCGGTGGGTGCGGGGGCTGTGGTGGTGAAGGCGGCGGCGAAGTCGCTGTGGGGGTACGGCGGTGTGGTGCAGGCGCCGGACGGGGCCATCTGGAAGATCGCGACGTCGCAGAAGAAGGACTCGGGTCCGGCGACGGGTGTGGTCGACGAGATCGTGCTGCTGATCGGCGTCGAGGACGTGAAGGCCACGCGGGCGTTCTATGTGGAGCGGGGCATGTCGGTGCACAAGAGCTTCGGCGGGAAGTACGCGGAGTTCACCGCGGACCCGTCCAGCGTGGTCAAGTTCGCGCTGTACAAGCGGCGCGGCCTGGCCAAGGACCTGGGTGTCCCGAATGACGGCTCCGGCTCGCACCGCGTGGTGCTGGGCAGCACCGGCGACGCCTTCACCGACCTGGACGGCTTCACTTGGGAGCCCGCCGCGGAGGTGTGAGGTCGAGCCGCATCAGGACGCGAGGATGACCGGCCAGCACCGAAGTGGTGTCGGCGGCATACGAGAATCCGGCCCGCTCGAAGTTCTTCCGGATACCGGCGTACGCCATCGTCATGTCGACCCTGGCGTCACCGCTGTCGAGCGGGTACGCCTCGATCGCCGGTGCGCCCTGCTCGCGGGCGAACTCGACGGCACCGGCGATCAGCGCGTGCGAGATCCCCTTCTTGCGGTGACCCGGGCGTACGCGGATGCACCACAGCGACCAGACCGGCAGGTCGTCGACATGCGGGATCTTGCGGTTGCGCGCGAACGAGGTGTCCGAGCGCGGCGCCACGGCGGCCCAGCCGACCGGCTCGTCGCCGTCGTACGCGATGACTCCCGGCGGGGGATCCGCACGGCACAACTCGGCCACGTAGGCGCCGCGGTCCGGTCCGCGAAGCTCGTTGTTGAGCTTGCTCGGGATCCGGTAGCTCAGGCACCAGCAGACGTTGGACTCAGGCGACTTCGGACCGACCAGGGTACGGACGTCGCCGAAGGCGGTAGCCGGGCGGACTTCGATGGTCATGGCGCCACGATGCCACGGCGTACTGGTGACACCGCTCAAGCAGCGCGGCGACCGTGTCACGGCATCGGAACCGCCGGTTCGGTCTAGGTCCTGTCTTCAAATCGCTGACGCGGGATCATGTGGTTTGTGATCCGGCGTTATGAACTGAGCGACGAAGAGTGGGCGTTGATGGAGCCGTGGTTGCCGCGGCCGCCGAAGGGGCGGCCGCGGCTGGACGACCGCAGGGTGCTGAACGGGATCGTGTGGAAGATCCGCGCGGGTGCCGCATGGCGCGACGTGCCTGCCAGATACGGCCCCTGGC
>NZ_JAKFHA010000069.1 GCF_021502675.1 Yinghuangia soli | reverse complement strand
GGCGTCCAGCAGCCGCGCCACCGAGCCGTCGTCGGCGCGGCTGCCCTGCATGATGTCGGCGGCCGCGCGCAGCGCGCGGGCCAGGCCCTCGGCGTCCGGGCGGCGCTCCGGCTGCTTGGCGAGGCAGCGCTCGGTGATCAGCCAGTACAGGTCGGGCATGCCGGCCGGGCGCACCGGGGTGTCTGCGAGGTGCCGGTGCAGCAGCGCGATCGGGTTGGAGTCGGTGAACGGCGGATGCCCGGCGGCCAGCTCGTACAGCACGACGCCTGCCGCGTAGATGTCCACCGACGGCGTCAGCGGGCGGCCTTCGGCGGATTCCGGCGCCACATAGCTGGGCGTCCCCACGAGTTCGTGGGTGCGGGTGAGCGCAGGCGACTCGGCGAGCCGGGCGATGCCGAAGTCGGTGAGCATCGGGTAGAGCGAGTCGCCGTTGCGGTTGAGCATGATGTTGGCCGGCTTGAGGTCCCGGTGGATGACCCCGTCGGCATGCGTCACCTGGAGCGCGTCGCAGATCTGAGCCATCGTCAGGGCGGCTGCGGCAGGCGGCAGCGGGCCGTTGTCGCGCAGGTACGTGCGCAGGTCCGGACCGTCGATCAGGTCCATGACCAGGGCCAGCACCTCGCCCTCGACGACCAGGTCGCGGACCCGCACCAGATTGGGGTGCGCCAGGCGCAGCAGCAGGGAGCGCTCGCGCAGGAACCGGGTGACGACGTCGGGGTCGCCGGCCAGCTCCTCGCGCAGCACCTTCACTGCGACGATCTCGCCGGTGTCCCGGACCCGGGCACGCCACACCGTCCCGCTGGCACCCCGTCCCAGGGTTTCCTCGAGCAGGTACTTGCTTCCGACCGGCCGGTCCACTGCGCTCCCCAGACGTACTGACACCTGCGCACACCATATGGCGCGCACCGGGGCCCGCACAGCGCCCCTCGCGAGGGGGGACGCGCGCAATGCTGAACCGGTTCGCCACGGGTTGTGCGCACCCGCGCACCCCGCAAGATCATTCCCATCCGCGCTCCGGGAGTGCCATCCTCGTGGCGGATGCAAGGATGCGTACCGTGCACGTCGCATGACGCGCGCGACATGCGCGTGCGCCGGCGGCGCGGGCGCTGCGCAGGCGATGCGGCTGGCAGGCAAGGCTGTGGCAGGGCGGACGGAGGAGCATGCAGATCCGGCTCACCGTGCTCGGGTCCCGCGGAGAGGGGCCGGGGGCGGACGTGCTCGTGACCGCTCCCACCGGCACGACTTTCGGAGCCGTCGCGGGCGCGTTGCGCTCGACGTCGGGCACCGACGGGCAGCGGTTCTGGGTGGGCGACACACGCCTTGCCGACAACACCCCGCTGGGCCGCCCCCCGCTGGTGGACGGCGCACTGGTGACGGTCGGCGGGCCCGGGCCCGCCTCGCCCGCGATCGGCTCCCCCGAACTGCGCGTGGTGGGCGGCCCGGACGCAGGCGGCGTGCACCTGCTGCGGCAGGGCACCGTGCGCATCGGGCGCGCCCCGGAGGCGGAGATCCGGCTCGGCGACCCGGACTTGTCCCGGCTGCACGCGGAGCTGACCATAACGCCGGGCGCCGGCGGCCGGCTCGCGGTCGCGGATCTCGGTTCCACGAACGGGACTTCGCTGGACGGCATGCCGGTCGGCCGGGACGCGGTGCGGCTCGCGCCCGGTTCGCTGCTGCGGCTCGGCGAGACCACCGTGGCGGCGGTGCTGCCGCTGCCGTACGACGCCGATCCGCCCGCCGCGCCGGATGCGCCGCGTCCGGACGGGCTCGGGCACGTGGTCCTGCCGCGGCAGCCGCGGCAGCCGTCCGCGCCGGTGGAACCGGTGCGCATCGACCTGCCCGACGAACCGGCGGCCCGGCGGCTCGGGTTCGCCGGGCGGCGCCGCGCGGTGGCGGCCGAGCGCGCCGCGCTGGAGGACCAGGCGCGGCTCGCGGTGGTCGAGGAAGTACGCCGCCGCCGGGTGCAGAGCCCGGACCTGGCCGCGCTGCTGCTGGCCGCACTGGACGCGGGTGCGGCCGAGCGCGGCCGGCCGGCCGTCCCGGTGCGGATGTGGGAGCGGCACGGCGATCCGGGCGACCGGCTCGCGGTACGCCTGGGCACCGGGGACATCCCGTCCGAGGTGACCGTGGCGGACCAGGAAGGCGTCCGGCGGCTGACCGCATTCGACGCCCCGGTGACCGTTCCGCTGCGCGACGCGGTGCTGGGCCTGGCCGGTCCGCGGCCGCGGCTGCTCGGCCTGGCCCGCTCGGTGGTCGCGCAACTGGCCGCGCTGCACGGGCCGCACGATCTGGAACTGGTCCTGCTGTGCGCCGATCCGGCGGCCGCGCCGGACTGGGCGTGGCTGCGCTGGCTGCCGCACCTGCGGCCCGCGGACGGCCAGGACTGCCGGCTGCTGGTCGGCCTCACCCGCGACCAGGTCCTCGCCCGTACCGGTGAACTCCTGGACCGGGTCGACCGGTTCGACAAGTCCGAGCGGCCCGCCCGGATCCGCCGCCGGACCGTGGTGGTCATGGACGGCGCGGGCTCCCTGACCGCCCGCCCGGAGCTGGTCCGGCTGCTCGCCGAGGGTCCCGCGGCCGGCGTGCATGCCCTGTGCCTGGACGACCGCGCCGAGGAACTCCCTTTGCAGTGCGCGGTGATCGGGCGGGTCACCGGCGAGGTGGGCACGCGCCTTTCGCTGGTCGGCCCGGGCACCGCGCGGATCGAGGACATCGTCGCGGACGCCGTCTCCCCGGCCTGGGCGGACCGCTTCGCCCGCGCCGTGGCACCGCTGCGCGAAGCGGTGACGCGGACCGTGTCGCCGCTGCCCGAGTCGGTCCGGCTGCTCGACCTGCTGGGCTTCGACCTGATGACCCCCGCCAAGGTGCTGGGCTCGTGGCGCGAGGCGGGGCGCAGCGCCCGCGGGGTGCTGGGTGCCGACGTCCGCGGCGCGGTGACCGTCGACCTGGACACCGACGGGCCGCACATGGTCATCGGCGGTGCGGCCGGGGCCGGCAAGACCGAGATGCTCACCGCACTGATCACCTCGCTGGCGGTGGCGAACCGTCCGGACCAGCTGGGCGTGGTGCTGCTGCGGGGCCTCCCGCTGGACCCGGAGGCGGCCCCCGACGGGCTGGCCGGCTGCGCCGAACTCCCGCACACCATCGGCTACCTCGACGAGCCGGACGCGCCGCGCACGGCCGACGCGATGACCGCCCTGCACGCCGAACTGGCGCGCCGCGAAGAGCTGTTGCACGGCACGACGTTCGCCGCGTACCGCGATGCGCAGCGCATGCCGATGCCGCGCATCCTGGTCGCGGTCGACGACATAGACCGACTGGCCCGGGAATTCCCGGGGTTCGCGAAGGGACTGGCCGATCTGGTGCACCGCGGCGGGCCGTTGGGCGTGCACCTCGCGGTGGCCACCGGGCAGCCGTCGCTCGCCTCGGCGGTCGAGGCGACCGCCGAGGCCGATCTGCGGGTGGCGCTGCGGGTGGACGACGACGCGGCGTCGCGGGCGCTGATCCACATCGAGGACGCGAGCACGCTGGACGACGAGTACCCGGGCCGGGCGCTGATCCGCGGTGCGGACGGCGCGGTGCACATGTTCCAGACCGGGCGGGTCACCGGCCGCATGCCGCGCACCGCGACGCTGCGGCCGACCGCGGTACGCCAGGACTGGACCGACATGGGCGGGCCCGCGGGCCGGCGCACCGCACCGGCCGCACCGGGCCGCGCCCCGATCGGGCCGACCGACCTGGCGCTGCTGGTCGGCACGCTGCGCCGGGCCGCGGATCAGTCCGGCACCGAGGCGCCCGCCCGGCTGTGGTGACGGGCGCCCCGGGTCCGGATCAGTCCACGGGCAGCCCCGGGGCGGGGTAGGCGGCCATCAACTCGGCGACCTCGGCGCGCACTTGGTGCTCCACGAGGTCGTTGCCGGTGCGCACCGACTCGACGACGCGGTCGATCCACGCGGCGACCTGGGGCATGTGCTCCTCGGTGAGCCCGCGGGAGGTGAGCGCCGGGGTGCCGATGCGGATGCCGGAGGGGTCGAACGGGCGGCGCGTGTCGTACGGGACGGTGTTGTGGTTGACCACGATGCCCGCCCGGTCGAGGGCCTTGGCGGCCGGCTTCCCGGCCACCCCGCGCCCGGTCAGGTCGACCAGGATGAGGTGGTTGTCGGTGCCGCCGGAGGCCAGGTCGTAGCCGCGGGCGAGGAGTTCGTCGGCCAGGCGGGCGGCGTTGCGGACCACGGCCCGGGCGTACGCGCGGAAGTCCTCGCCGGACGCCTCGCGCAGCGCGACCGCGATCGCGGCGGTGGTGTGGTTGTGCGGGCCGCCCTGGAGGCCCGGGAAGACCGCGTGGTCGACGGCCTTGGCGTGCTCGGCCCCGCACAGGATCATCGCGCCGCGCGGGCCGCGCAGCGTCTTGTGCGTGGTGGTGGACACGACGTCGGCGTGGCCCACCGGGGACGGGTGCACACCCGCGGCCACCAGGCCGGCGATGTGCGAGATGTCCGCGACCAGGACCGCGCCGACCTCTTCGGCGATCGAGGCGAACGCCGCGAAGTCCACGGTGCGGGGTACGGCGGTGCCGCCGCAGAAGATGAGCTTGGGCCGGTGGAAGAGCGCGGCGGAGCGCACTTCGTCCATGTCGACCCGGCCGGTCTCGCGGCGCACCCCGTAGGAGACCGGGCGGAACCAGCGGCCGGTCGCGGAGACCTCCCAGCCGTGCGTGAGGTGGCCGCCCATCGGCAGGGACATGCCCATCACGGTGTCGCCGGGCTTGGCGAAGGCGAGGTAGAGCGCGAGGTTCGCGGGCGAGCCGGAGTACGGCTGGACGTTGGCGTGCTCGGCCCGGAACAGTGCCCGGGCGCGGTCCCGGGCCAGTTCCTCGATCGGGTCGATGTTCTGCTGGCCCTCGTAGTAGCGGCGGCCGGGGTAGCCCTCGGAGTACTTGTTGGTGAGGACGGTGCCGGTGGCCGCGAGCACGGCGGCCGAGACGTAGTTCTCGCTCGGGATGAGCCGCAGGGTCTCGGCCTGCAGCCGCTCCTCGGCGCGGACCAGACGGGCGATCTCCGGGTCGGCGGCGGCCAGCGGGGACGGGGCGTCCGCACGTACGGGTGCGGCTGCCGTGTCCGAGGCGGGTGCGGACTCAGGGGCGGATGCGGGGTTCGGATGCGTCAATGCCACGGGTTTTCCTCCCGGGTCGGCCTTCAAGGTCGGGACCCGGGTGCCCAGGCGGACGGCACCGCGCGCGACTGCTCGCTGCCGCTTCCTCGTGGTCGGTTCCACGTCTACGCCAGTCGCGGCACCGGCAACGCTACGGCACGGCGACGACAGAAAGCGCGGAAAATAACCGCGGGCATCGGCCAAAGTGCGGGCAATTAGTCCGGCAATGCCGGATATTTCGCGGCGCAGCACGGCAATTCCCGCGACACAGGCCGGGAGCCGGGCCAGGATTGTTACAGATCCGCCACCCAGGGGGGCAGGTGCGTCTGGCAAGGTCCACAGGCGTAACGTGCTCCACGAACACACGGGGACTCCCCAGGAACGACCGGTTGGACCACGGACTACCTGGGGCCAAGCGGCCTCCGGGAAGTGTGCCCCACTTCCCGACGACCGCTCAGGGGGCCGGGGAAACGGGGGAGTTCATGAAGGGCAGCCGCCGCACAGCGCTGTTGCGCGTGCTGTTGGCCGTGCTGGCCGTCGAAGGCGTGGCCTTCGTGCTCGGCGCCGGCTCCTTGGGGGTCATGGCCGCCGCGGTGCGCCGGGAAGGCGACGAACTCGCCGGCCTCGACAAACTGCTGATAGTCGCCGCCCTGCTCGCCGCCGGCCTGGCCGCGCTGTGCGTGGGCGGCATCCTGGGCGTGCGGGACACGCTCCGGCACGGGTACGGCGCGCTCGGCCGGGCCGCGACCCTCGGCATGATCCACCTGTGGACCGCGATCCTCGCGGTCACCCTGCGCGGCCCGCTGTGGCTGCTCGCCCCCACCGGCGTACCCGCCGCGTTCTACCTCGGGGCCTGGTGGCTGCTCAAGGAGCGCCGCCGCGACGACCTGCTGCTCCTGGAGGCCGAGGTGCCGAAGCCGCGCCGCCCGGAAGCCGAAGGCGCCTCGCAGCTCTGATCCCGGCCCCGCTCCGGGCCCGGCTCCCTGCTTGGGCTACTTGGGGCCGACGCACCACACGTCGCTGCGTCCTTCGCGGTCGACCACCAGCGGGTTCGTGGCGCCGAGCACGACCGTGCACATCTTGGTGTCCGTCGTGCCCTTGAAGATCTCATGCACCATGAACTTCGCCTCCGCCGCCTTGCAGTCCAGCGGCTTGACGTCGTCGCCGGTCAGCGCCGCGATGCAGTCGCCTTCCTCCACCGTCTTCGGCGAGCCCTCGTAGTAGGTCCAGCCCCAGTACCCGAACACGCCCAGGCAGGCCAGCGTGGCCAGCATCAGCACGGCCCGCATCGCCGGGCCGAGGCGGCGTGCGCCGCTGCGTCCGCTCCGGCCGCGGGGCCGGCGCTCTTCGGCGTCCGGCTCGGCGGCCCGGCGGACCACCTCGGTGCGCTGCGCGGGGACCGCGGGCAGGTACCTGTCGACCCGCTCGTACGGCGGCGGCTCGTCGGCCGGGGCCCGGTCGCGCGCCGGCGCGCGGTCCTGGCGGTCGTAGCCGGCGACCTGGTCATGGGCCGCGTACGGCTCGTACTGCTCGTACTGCCCGTACTGAGCGTACTGCTGGTCGAAGCCGTGGTCGTAGGTGGGCGTGGCGGGCGCGGTGGGCGCGGGCTGGGCGTAGGCCTGCTGGCCGTACTGCTGCTGGCCGTACTGCTGCTGGGGGTATTGCTGTTGCCCGTACTGCTGCGGCTGGTACTGCTGCTGCCCGTAGGCCTGCTGCTGGCCGTACGCCTGTTGTCCGTACGCCTGCTGCCCCTGCGCCTGCTGACCGTACGGCTCCTGCCCGTACTGCGCGTCGAGGCGCTGCCCGTATGCCGGGGTCCCGTCGAGCCAGGCCGGCAGGTACGGGGTCGGTTCGGCCCCTTCCGGGTCCGGTCTGTCGTACATGTATTGCCTCCGAAACACGAACGGGGGCGGACCGATACGCGAACAACAGCGGGCGGGGGCGTTTGCGCGGAGCCAACTTTCGACTATTGACCCGCGTTCATCAAGGGATGACCCGGTCCGGACGTCGGACAAGGCCAGGTTTTCGGCCGCACATCGACATTTGCCGCACACCTGCCGCAACGGCGGCGGGGCCGCAAGGAGAACACCTCCCTGCGGCCCCGCACAAGTACCCGGACGTCCCGATCGGGCATCTTTTGACCGATCTTGACGCTCTGTCAGGTCATGCTTCCACTGCGCAGAAGCGTCCGGATCACGCGCATCGCGACGGACAGTGTGGCCAGGTCGTACGACTCGGCCTCCTGCAGTTCCTCCAGCGTGGTGCGGGCCCGGTTGATCACCGAGATGTTCTTCGCCTCCCACGCCTTGAACCGCAGTTCCGGGGTGTCCTCCGGGCCGCCCGACGACAGCACGTCGAAGGTGAGCCCGGCCTGCGCCGAGTACAGGTCCTCGCGCAGCGACGCGCGGGCCATCGACTTCCACCGGTCGTCGCGCGGCAGCTCGATGATGCGGTCCAGGATGTGCGCGATCGGCAGCCGGTCGACCAGGTCGAAGTAGACCTCGGCGACCTCGACGACGCCGTGCCCGGAGTCGCGCGCCACCTCGACGATGTCGAGGGCGGCGTACGCCGAGGAGAACCCGGCGACCACGGTGGCCAGGTCGTGCGGCACCCCGGCCTCGGTGAACTCCTGGTAGAGCCCGTCCATCCACTCCAGGTCGCTGCCGCGCAGCAGCTTGGGGAGATGGGCGGCCACGTCCGCGACACCGGCCTCGAAGAACGCGATCTGCGCGGCGATGTCGATCTCGCGCCGGTTGGTGAGCATCCAGCGCGTGGACCGCTCGACCAGCCGCCGCATGTGCAGCCGCATCTTGGTCTGCACCGAGGCCGCGACCTGGTTGTCGAGCGCCTTGATGCGGTCCAGGACCTCGTCCGCCCCGAAGACCTGACGCGCGGTCAGGTGCGCGCGGGCCACCTCGTCGGCGGACGCGCCCGACTCCTCGCGCATGCGGAACATGAACGAGATGCCGGCCAGGTTGACCAGGTCGTTGACCACCCGGGTGGTGATGATCTCGCGGCGCAGCGCGTGCGCGTCGATCTGCGTCGCGAACCGGTCCTGCAGCGCGGTCGGGAAGTACCGGTGCAGCTCGCCGCGCAGGAACTCGTCGTCCGGCAGGTCGGAGGCGAGCAGCTCCTGGGCCAGCACGATCTTGGTGTACGCGAGCACCACGGCCAGTTCGGGCTGGGTCAGCCCGAGGCCGGACGACTGGCGGTCGCGCAGCTGCCGGTCGGTGGGCAGGAACTCGATCTCGCGGTCCAGGTGCCCGTCGCGGACCAGCTTGCGCAGGTACCGCATGTGCACGTGGAGCAGCGCGGGCGCCTGCGCGACCGCGTTGGACAGCGCGTAGTTCTGCTCGTAGTTGTTCTCCAGGACCAGCCGGCCGACCTCGTCGGTCATCTCGGCGAGCAGCGTGTTGCGCTGCTTGCCGGTCATGTCGCCCGCGGCCACGATCTGGTTCAGCAGGATCTTGATGTTGACCTCGTGGTCCGAGGTGTCCACACCCGCCGAGTTGTCGATCGCGTCGGTGTTGATCCGGCCGCCGGCCAGCGCGAACTCGACGCGCCCGAGCTGCGTGCAGCCCAGGTTGCCGCCCTCGCCGACCACCTTGACGCGCAGGTCGCCGCCGTTGACCCGGATCGCGTCGTTCGACTTGTCGCCGACGTCCGCGTTCGACTCGCCGGACGCCTTGATGTAGGTGCCGATGCCGCCGTTCCAGAACAGGTCGACGGGCGCCTGCAGGATCGCCTTCATCAGCTCGGCCGGAGCCAGGCGCGTCACGCCGTCCGGAAGGCCGAGGCGCTCGCGCACCTGCGGAGTGATCGCGATCGACTTGGCGGAGCGCGGGAACACGCCGCCGCCCGCCGAGATCAGCGCAGTGTCGTAGTCCGCCCACGAGCTGCGCGGCAGGTCGAACAGGCGGCGCCGCTCGGCGAACGAGACCGCCGCGTCCGGCTCCGGGTCCAGGAAGATGTGCCGGTGGTCGAACGCCGCGACCAGCCGGATGTGCTCGGACAGCAGCATGCCGTTGCCGAACACGTCGCCGGACATGTCGCCGATGCCGACGACCGTGAAGTCCTCGGTCTGGGTGTCGTGGCCCAGCTCGCGGAAGTGCCGCTTGACCGACTCCCACGCGCCGCGGGCGGTGATGCCCATGCCCTTATGGTCGTAGCCCGCCGAGCCGCCGGACGCGAACGCGTCGCCCAGCCAGAACTTGTACGCCCCGGCCACCTCGTTGGCGATGTCCGAGAACGTCGCGGTGCCCTTGTCCGCGGCGACCACCAGGTAGGTGTCGTCCGGGTCGTGCCGCACCACGTTCGACGGCGGCACGACCTCGCCGTTCACCAGGTTGTCGGTGATGTCGAGCAGCCCGGAGATGAACGTCTTGTAGCAGGCCACGCCCTCGGCCAGCCACGCCTCGCGGTTCGCCTGCGGGTCGGGCAGGTGCTTGCACACGAACCCGCCCTTGGCGCCCACCGGCACGATGACGGTGTTCTTCACCATCTGCGCCTTGACCAGGCCCAGGATCTCGGTGCGGAAGTCCTCGCGCCGGTCCGACCAGCGCAGGCCGCCGCGCGCGACCGCGCCGAAGCGCAGGTGCACGCCCTCGACCCGCGGCGAGTACACGAAGATCTCGAACTTCGGGCGGGGCGCGGGCAGGTCGGGGATGGCCTGCGGGTCGAACTTGAGCGAGATGTACTCGTGCGGGTCGCCGTCGCCGCGCTTCTGGAAGAAGT
Source organism: Yinghuangia soli (assembly GCF_021502675.1). Classification (GTDB taxonomy): domain Bacteria; phylum Actinomycetota; class Actinomycetes; order Streptomycetales; family Streptomycetaceae; genus Yinghuangia; species Yinghuangia soli. The sequence continues at coordinate 4,852 of NZ_JAKFHA010000069.1, read as the reverse complement.
TCGTGCGCAGCGTGGCCCGGACCAGCGCCAGGAAGGAGCGCAGGATGCGGTCCTCGTCCAGGCTCGCGACCTGGTCGAGCGCGCCGTCCAGCTCCTCGAGCATGCCCTCCACCAGCTCCAGGCCGGCGCCCTGGTGGCCGGGCGAGAAGCGGGCCTCGAAGAGGTTCACCAGCAGGCGTGCGATGTGCACGTTCCCGACCAGGGCGTCCTCGATGTAGTCCTGGCTGAACGTGGCGCCGGCCTGCCGCAGGTACTTGGCGTAGGCGCGCAGCACCATCGCCTGGCGCCAGTTCAGCCCGGCGCGCAGCACGAGGGCGTTGAAGCGGTCGGACTCGGCCTTGCCGGTCCACACCGCGGCGAACGCCTGCTGGAACAGCTCCTTGACGTCGTCGCCGGTCTCCAGCGACGGGTCGTGGCGCACCCCGAAGTCGTAGACCCAGGCGATCCGGCCGTCGGTGCGGCGCAGCTCGTACGGCCGCTCGTCGACGACCTCCAGGCCCATGTGCTGCAGGATCGGCAGCACCTCGGAGAGCGACAGCGGCCCGCCGGTCCGGTAGACCTTGAAGCGGCGCTCGCCGGGCAGTGCTCCTATCGGCTGGTACAGGTTGAGGCAGAAGTCGGCGACCGCCGGGTCCGGGTCGAGCGCCTCGATGCGGCGCAGGTCGGCCACCGCGGTACGCGGCGTGAAGTCCGACTTGTAGCCCTCGCTGAACGCGGTGGCGTAGCGCCGCGACAGCTCCGCGGCCGGCTCCTCGCCGCACTCGCTGACCAGCGCCTCGGCGAAGTCGTCGGCCCACGAGCGGGTGGCCGCGGCGAGCAGCTTCTCGATGTGCTCGACGTCCGGGTCGCCCAGCGGCGCGCCGGTCGGCACGCGCACCGTGAAGTGCAGGCGGGCCAGCACCGACTCGGTGTTGCGGGCGGTGAAGTCGATCGCCGAACCGCCCAGTTCGCGCGTCAGGATGTCCTGCATCTTGAGGCGGATCTCGGTGGTGTAGCGGTCCCGCGGCAGGTAGACCAGCGCGGAGAAGAAGCGGCCGTACTCGTCCTTGCGCAGGAACAGCCGCAGCCGGCGGCGCTCCTGCAGGTACAGCACCGAGATGACGATGTCGTACAGCTCGGGGACCTGGATCTGGAACAGGTCGTCGCGCGGGTAGGTCTCCAGGATCTGCAGGAGGTCGCGGCCGTCGTGGCTGATGGGCGGGAAGCCGGCCATCTCCAGGACCTGTTCGACCTTGCGGCGCACCACCGGGATGCGGGTGACGCTCTCGGTGTACATCGAGGACCCGAACAGGCCCAGGAAGCGGCGCTCGCCGATCACGTTGCCGTCCGCGTCGAACTTCTTGACGCCGACGTAGTCCAGGTACGCGGGCCGGTGCACGGTCGAGCGCGAGTTGGCCTTGGTGAGGATCAGCAGCTTCTTCTCGCGCGCCTTGGCGCGGGCCTCGGGTGAGAGGCGGCTGAAGGACGTCGACATGTCCTGGTCCGGGCGCAGCAGGCCCAGGCCGGTGCCGGGCACCGCGCGGAGCTGGTCCTCGCCGTCCGCCTCGACCAGGTCGTACTCGCGGTAGCCCAGGAACGTGAAGTGGTCCTCGGCGAGCCAGCGGAGCAGCTCCCAGGCCTCGCCGATCTCCTCGGCGGCCAGCTCGGCGGGCGGCTCGGCGGCCAGCTCGTCGGCGAGCCGCACCGCGGTGTCGCGCATCTTGGCCCAGTCCTCGACCACCTCGCGGACGTCGCCCATGACCTGCTGGAGACCGGCCTCGATGGCGCGGATGTCGTCCCGGTCGCTCTCCCGGTCGATCTCCACGTGCATCCAGGACTCGACCACGGCGTCGTCCGGCACGGTGCCGGCGTCCGAGGTGTCCAGGATCTCGGTGAGCGTGCCCGTGATGTCGCGGCGGACCACGAGCTGCGGGTGGATCACCACGTGGATGGCGCGGTCCTGGCGGGACAGCTCGTTGGTGACCGAGTCCACCAGGAAGGGCATGTCGTCGGTGACGATCTCGATGACCGTGTGCCCGGACGCCCAGCCGTTCTCCTCGACGGACGGCGTGTAGACCCGCACCTTGGCCGTGCCCTGCGGCCGCGAGGCCGCCAGGCGGCAGTGCGAGATGGCCGCCCCGTACACGTCCACCGGGTCGCGGTCGACCAGGTCGTCGGGGGCGGTGTGCCGGTAGTAGCGGCGCAGCAGGACGTCGAGGTCGATGTGCCCCGCGCCCTTGTCGCCGCCTCCGTGCTGTGACGATGCCTGCCGGGCGGCATCCGCCGCCCGGGTCAGCAGAACTGCTTTCGCCTCGTCCAGCTTGCTCTGCATGATGCCGTTGCTCCTGTCGCGCGCCGTTGCGTGACCGACTCTGCTGTCTCCTGAAATGCGAGTCTCCCCGAACGGCGACGACGCGGCGAAGTGCCACGGCGGGACCTTTCCGGCGTCTTTGCCGGACCGGCTCCGGCCCCCGGGACACCGTTGTCCCGGCGGCACGACCGTGCTCGCCCTGCGCGCGGGTCGAGGGAAACCCACGCCCGCCAGGCTACCTGCGCCGTATCTCCGCGGTGAGGGGACCCTTGCCCTCATCTGCTCCGCAGCGTGTCAGCCGTCCCGAGGTCCGACTGACAGTGCGTCAAGTCACACCGTGACCACGCCGTTCTCGCCGTCGTGTTCGGCGGTGTCGTCGTCGAACCAGACGCCGTTCTCGCCGAGGTACCGGAAGCGCACCGTCTCGCCGGGGGCGAGCGTCACCGCGACCGACCGCCTCCCGTTGCTGCGCCGCACCAGCACGTGGCGGCCGGGCTGCCACTCGTTGAAGTCGCCCACCACGCTCACCGGGCCGGCCGGCTCGTCGGCCGGCAGGCTGAAGGTGACCCGGGTGGCTCCGTTGTTCTTGGCTGTGCTGATCACGTTGCCCCCTCGTGCGACCGGCGTGCCCGGCCGCCCAGTGCCGAACGTATTGCAGGATTCCGGTTCCGTCACCCCCTGTCGGCCACCCGTCACGCGGCGCCGTTCGGCGCTAGCCAATTTGCGCCCATTGCCGAATCGGCCCTTGCCGGGCACCGTGGACAGACGCCACCAGATCGGGGCGTCGCTCGGATCGCTCGGGGAGGCGATCGTCATGGCACGCAAGGTCCTGATCATCACCGGAGACGCGGCGGAGTCGCTCGAGGTGCTCTACCCGTACCAGCGGCTGCGCGAAGAGGGGTACGACGTCCATATCGCCGGGCCGTCGCGCAAGAAGCTCCAGTTCGTCGTGCACGACTTCGTGGACGGCTTCGACACCTTCACCGAGAAGCCGGGCTACACGTGGCCCGCGGACTTCGCCTTCGTCGAGGTGCGGCCGGAGAACTACGTGGCGCTGGTGCTGCCGGGCGGGCGGGCGCCGGAGTACATCCGCAACAACCCCGTCGTGCAGCGCCTGGTCCGGCACTTCTTCGAGAACGACAAGCCGGTCGCGCACCTGTGCCACGGGCCGCTGATCGCCGCGGCCGCGGGTGTGCTGGAGGGGCGGCGGACCTCGGCCTACCCGGCGATCGCACCGGACGTGCGGGCCGCAGGCGGCACATTCGTGGACGGCGAGGCGGTCGTGGACGGGATGCTGGTGTCCGGGCGTACCTGGGTGGACCACCCGGGGTGGATGCGCGAGTTCGTGCAGGTGCTGCGCAGCAAGGCGCCGGCGGGCTGACGCGCGCGGGGCCCGGCCGGCGGGCCGGGCCCCGGGCTTGCTGCGGCGGGGTGGTGCGGATCAGCGGGGATCAGGCGGGACCTGCGAGGTCAGCGGAATTGCGCGGGTTCAGCGGCCTTTGAAGACGTCGCGTACGTCGTTGGCGAACTGCGAGACCTGGCCCATCAGGTCCTTCTCCATGTGCGGGTAGCGGTAGTCGGTGGGCGGGACGAAGGTCTCCTTGATGGTGCGCGTGCTGGTCCAGCGCATCAGGTTCTGCGCGGCCCCGGCCTTGTCGTTGGTGCCGGACGCCCGCCCGCCGCCGAACGGCTGCTGCCCGACCACCGCACCGGTCGGCTTGTCGTTGAGGTAGAAATTGCCCGCCGCGAACCGCAGGAACTCGGTGGCGTGCGCGAGCGCGGCCCGGTCCTGGGCGATGACCGAGCCGGTCAGGGCGTACGGCGCGGCCGACTCCATCTGGCGCAGCATCGCGTCGTAGTCGGCGTCGTCGTAGACGTGGACGGCGAGGATCGGGCCGAAGTACTCGGTCGTGAAGATCTCGTCGTCCGGGTCGTCGCAGACCAGCAGGGTCGGGCGGATGAAGTACCCGACGCTGTCGTCGTAGGTGCCGCCGGCCAGGACCTCGATGTTGCCGGCCGCCTGGGCGCGGTCGATGGCCGCCTTGTTCTTGGCGAAGGAGCGGTCGTCGATGACCGCGCCCATGAAGTTCGCCAGGTCGGCCACGTCGCCCATGGTGAGGGACTCGACATCGGCGACGAGCTCGTCGCGGAAGCCGTTCTCCCAGATCGAGCGGGGGACGTACGCGCGCGAGGCCGCGGAGCACTTCTGCCCTTGGTATTCGAACGCGCCGCGCACCATCGCGGTCTTGAGCACCGCCGGGTCGGCCGACGGGTGCGCGACGATGAAGTCCTTGCCGCCCGTCTCCCCCACGATCCGCGGGTAGGTCTTGTAGCCGGTGATGTTGGCGCCGATGGTCGACCACAGGCTCTGGAACGTGCGGGTCGAGCCGGTGAAGTGCAGGCCCGCGAAGTAGGGGTCGGCGAGAACCACTTCGGAGACGGCGATGCCGTCGCCCGGAAGCATGTTGATCACCCCCGGCGGCAGCCCCGCCTCCTCCAGCAACCGCATCAGATGCCACGCCGCCACCGTCTGCGTCGGCGACGGCTTCCACACCACCGTGT
>NZ_JAKFHA010000068.1 GCF_021502675.1 Yinghuangia soli | reverse complement strand
TGGCGCCGACCTTCCACGGCGACACGATCTACGGCCAGACCGAGGTCCTGGACAAGTGGGAGTCCAAGTCCAAGGACGACCGCGGCGTGGTCTACGTCGAGACCAAGGGCTACAAGCAGGACGGCACCATGGTCTGCATCTTCCGCCGCAAGGTCATGGTCCCCAAGACCTCCTACGGCGAGGCGCGCGGCGGCGAACAGCCCGGCCGCCCCGAACTCCAAGAAGGAATGTGAACATGGGCCGCCTTGCGCAGACCGACGGGCTGACCGACGTCCAGCGGGAGATCCTCTCCACCGTCCGCACCTTCGTGGACAAGCAGATCATCCCCGTCGCGACCGAGCTCGAGCACCGGGACGAGTACCCGACGGAGATCGTCGAGGGCATGAAGAAGATGGGGCTCTTCGGCCTCATGATCCCGGAGGAGTACGGCGGCCTCGGCGAGTCGCTGCTCACCTACGCCCTCGTGGTCGAGGAGATCGCGCGCGGCTGGATGAGCGTGTCCGGCATCATCAACACGCACTTCATCGTCGCGTACATGATCAAGCAGCACGGCACCGAAGAGCAGAAGAACTACTTCCTGCCGAAGATGGCCGAGGGCGAGATCCGCGGCGCCTTCTCGATGTCCGAGCCGCACTGCGGGTCCGACGTGTCCGCGATCCGCACCAAGGCGGTCAAGGACGGCGAGTTCTACGTCATCAACGGCCAGAAGATGTGGCTGACCAACGGCGGCACGTCGAACCTGGTCGCGGTGCTGACCAAGACCGACGAGGGCGCCGACTCGGTCTACAAGAACATGACCACCTTCCTGATCGAGAAGGAGCCGGGCTTCGGCGAGACCCGACCGGGTCTGACCGTGCCGGGCAAGATCGAGAAGATGGGCTACAAGGGCGTCGACACGACCGAGCTGGTGCTCGACGGCGTGCGCGTGCCGGCCGACCGCATCCTCGGCGGAGTCCCGGGCAAGGGCTTCTACCAGATGATGGACGGCGTCGAGGTCGGCCGCGTCAACGTCGCCTCGCGCGGCTGCGGCGTCGCGCAGCGCGCGTTCGAACTGGGCGTGAAGTACGCGCAGCAGCGCGAGACGTTCGGCAAGCCGCTCGCCGAGCATCAGGCGATCCAGTTCAAGCTCGCCGAGATGGCCACCAAGGTCGAGGCCGCGCACCAGATGATGGTCATGGCCGCGCGCAAGAAGGACGCGGGGGAGCGCAACGACCTCGAGGCCGGCATGGCGAAGTACCTGGCCTCGGAGTACTGCAAGGAGGTCGTCGAGGACTCCTTCCGCATCCACGGCGGCTACGGCTTCTCCAAGGAATACGAGATCGAGCGGCTCTACCGCGAAGCGCCGATGCTGCTGATCGGCGAAGGCACCGCCGAGATCCAGAAGATGATCATCGGCCGCCGCCTCCTCGAGGACTACAAGCTGCGCTGAGCGAGCCGGACGGCATTACCCGTCACAACCTGCCGAACTGGCCGCCCCCGCACTCACGTCGTCGCCCACCAGGCCTCCGCAATCGCCTGCCCACCCTCATGGAGTGAACGCATGTACCTGACTCAGTCGCTGCACCGGGCCCTCCAGCAGCGTGCAGACAAGCCCATGGCCATCTGCGGTGATCGCATGCGTACGACTCGAGAGGTCGCTGACCGGGTCGCGCGGCTCGCGGGAGGCATGCGCGCCCTTGGCGTTGCCCCCGATGATCGGGTCGCGGTTCTCGCTCTCAACTCGGATCGCTATCACGAGACCTTCTACGCGGCATGGTGGATCGGTGCCGCCGTCAACCCGGTGAACATCCGGTGGAGCCCCGCCGAGATCTCCTACGCGCTCGACGACGCCGGTGCCACTGTGCTCTTCGTGGACGACGCGTTCCTCGCCCACGTGCCTGACTTGCGCGCGGCATGTCCGAAGCTGCGGGTCGTCGTCCACTGCGGTGACACCGTCCCTCCGCCTGGGATGGTCGGTTATGAAGCACTGATCGCGGATGCCGAACCAGTTGATGACATCCGTCGCGGTGGCGATGCCGTCGCCGCACTGCTCTACACCGGGGGAACCACGGGCCGCCCCAAGGGCGTCATGGTGAGCCACCAAGGGCTCATGACCGCCGCAATCGGTGGGCAGATGTGTACGGGGTCGGCGGTTGCGGACGGGGTCAATCTTGTTGCTGCGCCGTTGTTTCACATCGCTGCCATCTATGGCTGGTTGGGGCAGAACCTCATGGGCGGAGTCCATGTCTTCCTCCCGTCCTTCTCTCCGGAGAGCGTGCTGGAGGCGATCCACAAGCACCGGGTCACCACGCTGACGCTCGTCCCGACCATGCTCCAGATGGTCGTGGATCACCCCACCCGTCGCGACTACGACCTGAGCAGCGTGTGGACGGCAGGCTACGGAGGCTCCGTGATCCCGGAAGCGGTTCTCACGCGCGCGTTGGAAGCATTTCCCAACGGGGGACTGGTCCAGGGCTACGGCATGACCGAAACGGCCCTGATCTCAAGCCTCGGCCGGGAGGACCATCGAACCGGCGGCCGACTGCTCCGATCTGCCGGCCGCAGCACCGCGCAGTGCGAGGTACGTGTCATCGGAGCTGATGGTTGCGACCTGCCGCCCGGGGCGACCGGCGAAATCGTCGTCCGCGGTGACACCATCATGCTCGGCTACTGGAATCAACCAGACGAGACCGCCGCGACGGTACGGGACGGCTGGATGCACACCGGCGACGCCGGATACCTCGACGAGGACGGGTACCTGTACGTCGTCGACCGCGTCAAGGACATGATCATCTCTGGTGGGGAAAACGTGTACTCCGCAGAAGTGGAGAATGTCCTCGCTGGACACCCCGCCGTCGCGGCGTGCGCTGTCATCGGCCTTCCGGACGACAAGTGGGGTGAACGCGTTCACGCGGTGGTGGTTCTCCAAACGGGTGCCCGCGCTACCGAAGACGAGATCCGCAACCATGTGCGGGACCGCATCGCGGGCTACAAGGCCCCGCGTTCGGTGGAATTCGTCGAATCCCTGCCTACTTCCGGCGCCGGCAAGATTCTCAAGCGCGACCTCCGCGAACAGCGGACGAGCCCCACCGACTGACCGACCGACCCGCGGATCACCACGTGCGCCCGGTGTCGGGGCGATCGCCCATGCGTCGGCGACTGCAGGTGCCAAGGGACGCGTCGACTTTCACGACGATGCCACAAGGAGGGGAACGACCGTCTCGGCCGCGCAAGATGCTTCGACGCGACCCCGCCCGTGGGACGTGGACTCAGAGGACGTTCCGGTTGAAGACGGGATAGTTCATGGATTGTGCCAAGTTATGGGCGTTTCGCCGGTTGCTCGTTTCGCGAGGTTCGAGATCATCGCGAGGCGGATCATGCTTTCGGAGTGCGTGGGTTTGGCCTCGTAGTCGCGGGCGAGGCGGCGGTGCATCATGATCCATCCGAAACTTCGTTCCACGACCCAGCGCCTCGGTGCCACAGAGAAGCCTTTGGCCTGCGTGTTCCGCGGGACGACGTCGACGTCGATGCCGAGGGCGGCTCCGTGCTCGATGGCCTGGTTCTTGTAGCCGGTGTCGACCCATGCCTTGGTGATCGTCGGGTGGTCGGCGGCAAGTTGGGTGAGGAGCTTCTTGCCGGCTTCGTTGTCGGAGACGCTTGCGGCCGTCACGATGACCAGCAGCAAGAGGCCGAGGGTGTCGACGACGATGCTTCGTTTGCGGCCCACGATCTTCTTGCCGGCGTCGGTGCCCTGGGTGTCGGTGGGGACGCTGTGGGCGGTCTTGACGCTCTGGGCGTCGATCACGCAGGCGGTGGGCTCGGCGGTGCGTCCTGCCTGTTCACGGACCATCCGGTGCAGGTGGACGCCGAGTCTCTCGATGGTGCCGTCGGCGGTCCAGTCGCTGAAGTAGCCGAACACGGTGGTGTGCGGCGGGAAGTCGTGCGGCAGGTAGCGCCACGGGACGCCGGTCCGGTTGAGGAAGAGGATCGCGTTCATGACTTCTCGCAGGTCGGTGACCTTGCCGCCGAGGTTGAGCGAGGTCTTCTGTCGCTCGGCGCGCCAGGCCGTCAAGGTCGGCTCCATTAGCGCCCAACGGGCATCGGAGAGATCGCTCGGGTACGGCTGGCGCTGCTGCGGGGTGGCCATGGGAATACTCATGCACGAGGCCCCCATCCCGGCATATCACTCGATCGGGTGAGGCAAAAGCCACCTTTAGAAGGCTTTTCGAACCGGACAGGAGCTATCGTCCTGAACCAGAGCAAAGGGTGAGACCGAGTCTTCCGAGAGCGCGGACGCATACTGCCTGTTTCGCCTGCATGGCGCTAATCCCGACAGGAATGAACTATCCCAAACCAACACGTAGATGACACGAACGTCCTCTCAAGAGTCTCCATAGATCGGGGGGAAGCCCAGATGCGAGATACCCCCGTCAGTCGCGGCCCTGCGCCATAGCCGCCTCGTGCCGACGCCTTGCGGTCTCCCGGAAGGCCTCGCGCAGCAATTCGGCTTGCCGGCCGCGCGTCTTGGTCGCGTGGCAGTTCGGGCACACCGCGATCATGTTGGCCGGGTCGTCCTCGCCGTCGAGGGCGAGATCCTGCACGTGGTCGACGTCGAGGACCGGGGCGCCGGCCGCGGTCACCTCGCGGAAGCCCGGGAACGCGCACAGCGGGCTCTCACACCGGCCGCCGGACCGCGCGATGACCAACGCCCGCGCCTCGGCGGAGCGCTGCCGCTGGCCGCCCGACGCCCGGTAGGACTCCTTCGCTGGCCGGGGAGCTGTGGCCAGGGCCAGCACGCGGGCCCGGTAGTCGCGGGGAGCCCTAACAGGGTGCTCTACGGGGGGCAGCACCGGAACGTGGGGCTCGTCCGAAGGACCGTCCACTAGAGCGGTTTGGACGCGGACAGACTCCTCGCCAATGAGCAAATCGGCCGGGGCGGTCTCGACAGAGACTTCTTCGACAGGCGCTTCCTCATCGAGGGGCCCCGGCGAGTCAACCGCAGGTTCAGCACCATGCACGGCAGCTGCCGCTGGCGCGATCATGGAAGGTCCTTGGGGAAGCCCGGCCCGGCGCGGCGGTATCGGCGGCAACGCCGGCCCCGGGGCCCGAACCCCCGCGACGAGGATGCCGCTTGCTGCACGAACTGGCACCGGCATCGAGACGTCCTCGTCGTCCCTATGGGACGCGAACGCCGGCACAACCCGCTCCCGGAACAGCCCCATCGCCAGGGTCATCCACTCGGCTGCCAAGCCAACCTCCGTGCGCCATCGCTTGCCCGGGGTGGCAGCCTGGCTCGTCGATGCAGGAAGCGGCAGCCGCTTCGGATAGAGCGTCCGCACCGTGCGCTCGGCAGGAATCCACTCCAGGGGGAATTCTGACCCCAGCTCCGGCACGACGGCGTGGCCACGAGCGAAGACGCCAGGGTCCTTCGCCACGAATTCGACGGCCACCAGGCCTGATCCGGGGTGGTAGGTCATGATCACGTCACCTCGCTCGGCGTGTTCGACCACGTCCACGGGTAGGTCCAAGCGGCGCGGGCGCTGCGCCGCGGCCAGCTCGAACACCACCATGGCGGCAGCGTCGGCGGGGGCCAGTCCCTCCCTCACCTTTGGGGTGCGCTCCGGCGCAGCTGACTCCGGCACGGCTGGCCTTGGCGTGGCTGGTTTGGGTGGGGCCGGCAGGGACCGGAATGCCTGGACGATGTGATGGCCGAACGCCGCGAGAGCCCCGGACGCCCAAGCGGCCACCTCGTCCCGCTGCGCTCTGTTGTCGGTCCAGCTGTGCGTGGCATCGACCTTCCACTGGATGCTCCGCGGCTTGGGAGGGCGCCGCTGACCGATCGCACTGACCGGAGTGTGTATGCGGACTCTGCTCGCGAAGCTGCATGACACCGCCCGGCGTTCGGCGTCCCATACCAGCGCTAGTCGGGGAACCCGCTGGGACAAGGTCGTCCTGTGGTCTGCATACATGCGGTCGAACAACTCACGTGCCTGCGGCGAGCACCGCGACCGCAGCCGGAACTCCACCGCGACCGCCTTGTCCACGAACATCAGCAGCAATTCGCCGTCGGGCAGCGTCTCCTTGATCCCGATGGTGTTGTCGTCGCGTGTCCGCGGCCGTGTCGTATCGAAGACCCGCTGAAAGAAGCGATGCCTGGCCGTGGCACGGCGTTCGAGCTGATGCCGTTGCTCGGACTCGCTCAGTCGTGGCTGCACGACTCCCCCTGGGTCTTGGCGCAGTGGAAATCCTAGTAACCGCTCCGGGGCCACTGCGTGGAGAACCTGGTGTTACGAGCTGCGCCGGTCGCCAGGCTGACCGGAAAAAGGGTACCTAATCAACGGCGGATCTGATGATCAAGGAGACGCCAGAGATGACGACCGAGACGCCCCCTGAGTAGACGATTGATGAGCCGTCGGAGCGTGCGGTGTCGGACGAGCAATTGATCGCGATGTTGGTCGACCGCGCTCGCTTAAAGGGTCTGCAACTCACTGGTCAGGGTGGGTTCTTGCAGCAGCTGGCCAAGCGTGTGCTGGAGTCCGCGCTGTAGCGCGAGATCACCGACCACGTCGGCTACGAAAGGCACGACGCGGCGGGGCAGTGGCAACAGCCTCAACGGCACCCGCGGCAAGACGGTGCTGACCGATGTCGGCCCGGTCGACGTGCGGGTGCCCAGGGATGTGGCCGGCACGTTCGAGCCGCAGATCGTCAGGAAGCGGCGACCGCAGCTGGGCTCGGCCGGATCGGCGTTGGCGCTCGCATGTGGTCGATCTGGCGTTGAAGCCGGTCCCGGCGCGGATTGCAGGATGCGGTGTCCGCATGCGCCGCGGTACACGTCGTCAGACGCGGCAGCTCATCCCACGGGTGACCTCGCGGTAGTCCGCAATCACGGCCGTCGCCATGGACTCTCGGTAGACCACGACGACACGTCCGTACGGCCAGTTGCTGTCGGCCCGGATCTTTTCGTTGCCGTAGGAGCAGCCGGAGAACATGAGGGCGCGGCGTAGTTCGGTGTAGTCCCCGCCGTTGTTCCACACGACTGGTGAAGGGCCCACGGTCAGGAACATCGTCTGTGCTTTGGGGTTGAACGTGACCCGTACACCTTCGGGCAGGTCCCAGTCGTCGCGGAGGAACGTGGCGAGGTCCTCGTTGATAGTGGCGGCGATCGCACGTTCGGAGGCGGTCATGGTGTCGCGAGCGGCTGCCCATTCCTCGGTTGTGGGTTCGGCGGGGTCCGAACGTGTGTACGCCGGTTGCGGTTCGGCTGGCTCACGGGGGGTGGCTGCCGTGGTGGCTGGTCGGGCTGCGGGCTCGGTTGTCGTGGCGGACGGCGCCGGGGACGTAGGCGTGAGTGTGGTGACGCCTTCGCCTGGCGCTGCCGCCACAGGGGAAGCGGTCGTGGAAGAGGTACTGCTGGGCGGCTCTGCTTGGGGCTCTTGGTGCCCATCGAGCGCGGCGGCCAGCACAACAGCGGTACCGGCAACAGCGACAGTTGCTGCGGCGACTGCGGCAGCAGCCCATAGTGCGCGGGCGCGACTCGGGCGCCGAGGTGCTGGCCACACGTCGTCTGGAGCCGGCACGCTCCAGAAGTGGTGGGTCGCTGGGGCGTCGACGAGCGTGGAAGCAGCCAGCTGCGGGCCCGGCACAGCGGTGAGTTGATTGCTGAGCATCGTGACACAGACTGCGTGCAGCGCGCTTGCCGCAGGCCTGCAGGCCGGGTCCTTTGCCAATGCGGCTGCGGCGACGTTGTAGAGATCTTCGGGGAGGCCGCTGAGGTCTGGTTCGTCGGTCAGCACACGGAACGCGACGGCGTCGGGGGCTCCGGTGCCGAAGGGGTGCCTTCCGGTTCCGGCATAGGCGAGCAGGGCACCCCAGGCGAAGACATCCGATGCTGTGCCTGAGGTGCCGCTTTGGTACTGCTCGGGGCTGATCCAGCCAGGGGTTCCGGTCAGGATCCCGGTGTGCGTGACGGATGTTCCGTCGAGGGCGTGGGAGATGCCGAAGTCCAGCAGGCGTGGCCCGTCCGGCGAAAGGATGACGTTCCCCGGTTTGATGTCACGGTGGATGACGCCCGCAGCATGGATCGAAGCCAGTGCCGCCGCAACGCCCGAGGCCAGGGCAAACAGCATGGCGCCGGCAAGGGGGCCATGTTCGGCGATGTGCCGTTGGATCGTGGGACCGGGTATGTACGGAGTGGCGAGCCAAGGGCGTTCGGCGTCGCAGTCGGCAGCCAGGACAGGCACGAGACAGGGCCCGGTGACCCGGCTCGTCAAGGCCACCTCTCGCCTGAAGCGGGCACGGAACTCATGATCGCCGGCGTATCCGGGGTGGATGACTTTCACCGCCACCTGGCGCCCGTTCCTGTCCACGGCAGCGAAGACGGTACCCATCCCTCCACTGCCCAGTCGCCCCAACGTCCGATAGGGACCCACGCGCTTCGGGTCTCCAGGAAGCGGGGGCGAGGGACGGGTGGTCACGATGTCTCCCTGTCGGGCGAGTCACTATTGCCGATGGATCGTAGGGGAGAAGGGGCGGTCGAACGACAAGGGCACGGCACCACGAGACCACCGCATGAGCGCTGGGGAATGTCCCCGGTGCCGAGCCTGTGTGCGATTCAGTCCGGCAGCGTCGTGTCGTCGACGTAGGCCACTGGATTCTGCCCCAGCGGGCCCGGGGCAGGCTGTCCGAACCACCGGTCGTGGAAGGGATGTCCCTTGCCGACCGGGCGGCCTTCGACGGCACGGCGGCCCTCTTCGGTTGTGTCGACGACGCGGTCGATTTCGATCACGCAGCGCACGATGCCGCCGTGGACCGCGAGCATGAACTTCTCGTAGCTGGCACGTTCGGCGTCCAACTTCCAGCAGCCGCGGGCTGCCTCGTAGATGTCCTCCGGCTTGAGGCCGTCCGACCATCCGCACCAAGTGCGGCCGAGCCCGTCGTTGTCGGCGGCGCGGTGTCGAGCCTTGATGTGCACCTGGATCATGTGACCCTCCGGAGAAGCGGGACGGTGGACGCGCGGGTTGAGGTCGCCAACGAAGGAAGAGCTGCCCGTTGGAGCGAAGCAACTGCGCGACCAGGCTGGTGGTGCGCTAGTAGAGGTACCAGCCGAAGGCCGTGGCCGCTGGGCGTTTCGGCGAGGTGCCGTGCACATCAACCTCGCGTCCGCAGGGCGAGGCGACTCGGATGTCTTTGCGGTCTGTGGTGCTTGTGCTTGGAGGCTCTCGTCGGCGGGGGTTCTTGGCCGAGTTCGGGGTGCTTGCTCAAGCGGATTCGTTGGATGCGTCTGTTTGACGGAGAGTAAGTGCGTTGTCGGGTCGGCTGGGGGTCAAGGGGTCGCAGGTTCAAATCCTGTCGTCCCGACCAGCGTTTACGCAGGTCGCAGGCCGTTCTCTCCGTAGGGAGAGGGCGGCCTTTCCGGCGTCTGGGGTCCTGGTGGTCGCAAGGTGGTCGCATGCCTTGCCGAGCTGCCGAAAGACACTTCTGAAGTCGCTTTCGAGTGCGGGTAGTTCGACATCCCTGACGGCTTTGTTTTCACCGTGTGGTGGTCGCAGGGTGGTCTCGTGCTCGAGATGCGCCGGCGGCGGTGTCCGGCCTGGGGCGGGTTCGTGGGGGAGCAGGTCGGTGACTTGCTGGAGCCAGGTGCGGTCTTCGGGTGGTGTCGGGCCGTGTCCGCTTGGCCGGAGCCCGTGCGCTGTGTTCAGGCGTTCTTCTGCCTGGGCGAGGACTCGCTGGATGGTGGTGACGGCGGCTTTTGCGGCTGGGCGGGTGAGATGGGCGTAGATGTTGGCGGTGGTCGACAGGGTCGAGTGCCGCAGTGTCTTGGACACGATGACCAGCGGTACGCCCGCGGTGATGGTGAGGGTGGCGGCGAGGTGCCGCAGGTCGTGGACGGTGATCCTGGGAAGCCCGGCTTCGCCGGCGAGGCGCCGGAAGCGGGACAGGACGTTCTGCGGCCGCAGCGGCTGCCCGTCCGTGCGGGTGAACACGAGCCCTGCGAGCGGCCCGGTCTGCGGGCCGGCCGGTCGGAGCCGTTGCTGCGTGGCGCGGTGTCGGAGTGCCTGGTCGACGCGGCTGGAGATGGCGACCCAGTTGCGGCTGCTGCGGGTCTTGGGTGTGGTGATGACCAGGCGGGTGTTGTCGACGGCGGACAGGGTCCAGCGGACATAGAGGACCCGGTCCTCCAGGTGGACGTCGTCCCAGTGCAGTCCGAGGGCTTCGCCTTTGCGCATGCCGGTGCCGATCAGGACCTCGCACAGGTCGGCGATGAGCGGATCGTGGTCGCGGGCGTAGTCGAGGAACCGCGCGGCTTCCTCGGCGGTCCACACGGTTCGTTCGGGGCTGGAGGGTCGGGGGATGGCCGGCGGGCTGGCCGGGTTCGATGCGAGTCGGTGGTGGCGGACGGCGTCGCCCAGAGCGCTGGAGAGGGTGGCGAGGCACCGGTAGAGGGTGGTGCGGCCGCGGCCGGCGTCGAGCTGGCGGCGGACGAACGCGAGGATCTGCCGGTGGCCGAGGTCGTCCAGCCGCAGCGCTCCGAGTCCGGGCACGAGGTCGTTGCGGACGTAGTCCCGGTAGCGGGCGTAGGTCGCGGGCTTGAGCGCAAGTTCCTTCTCCGCGAGCCAGGTGGTGAGGTAGTCGGCGACGGTCTGGTTCGGGTCCGCGTCGAACCCGCATGCCTCCGCGTCGAGGAGGCGCCGCAGAGCGTTGCGGGCGGTAGTTTCGCCGGCGAATCCGCTGCGCCGCACCGTGGTGCGTACGCCGCGGGGTGCGGGGACGTCGACGGCGAACGCCCACGACCCGTGCATCGGGTCAGCGGCGAGTCGGGAGCAGTGGGCTCCGCGCTGGTGCCGGTCGGCATCGCGGCATCCGCAGCGCCGGTAGACGCGTCCCCGGGTGGATGAGGAGCGCATGGTGATCGCCTCCGGTGGAGCAGGATCCCCGGGCACTCCCAGTGTCCACCCCGATGCGACCACCAACCCGAGGCCACCGGCTTTGACCTGCGGAGTTCCCCTTGTCAGGATGACAAGTGCATCTTGGAAGGCAGAGCACGTCGGTGAGGCCATCGAGCACCGGCTTGTGAAGCGCAGGTTGTTCCGACCGCCAGGGGCCGTTGCTCGGCGAGGTCCCTCACGTACGTCGGGTGGCTCCGGCTGTCCGGCTGATCGCGTCCAGTGTCGTGGGGCTCAGAGATCGCACGAGTCGGCTGTGCACGGCAGGGTTGTGCTGCAGCCAGTCGGTGGACTCCGGACCGCTCTTGGGTGCGGGAGCCAGGTTGCGGCGGGTCGATCCGGCCGGCTCGGCGTTCGCGGCGAGATCCGCGAGACACGCCACGGCATCGGGTGCCGAACCGAAGGCCCGCGGCGCTGCACCTACCGGCCAGGATGCTGTGGAGGGAAGTTCCCGAGACGCGCGACCGGGTCCCCGGGCAGACTGTGACCGTGACGGCGGGTCCGCAGGGGCGGGAGGGTCACGTTGCGTAGTGCCTTGCGTTGGGCGGTCGCCAGTACCGCCTTGATCGCGCTGTTCTTCGCCATCTGGGGTCTGTGCCGAGCCGGCGATGCTGCCTTGGACCTGGACGTGACCCTGGCGCTGGCCGGCCTGGGCACGTCGATCGCATCGCCTGGCCTGGTCATGTGGGCAAGCCGGCCCGCCCTTCCGGCGCCGCCGCCACTGACCGCGGCGCAGCGGATCGTGCTGGGCGAGATTCCGCGGGAGCCGCCCGGGTACCAGGCGCGTACGGTCATGCGCGAGCAGCTGGAGCGACTGGACGGCGTGGCCGTGGTGGGCGCGGTCACCGGTGCCCGAGGCGCGGGAAAGACCCAGCTGGCCGCGGCAGTTGCCCGTCGGCGCATCGCCGACGGATGGCCGCTGGTCGCCTGGATCGTCGCCGAGGACGCTGACCAAGCCGTGGCCGGCATGCAGCGCCTGGCCCGAGCCGTCGGGGCGGCCACCGACCGCGAGGACGCAGCCACCGCAGCTGCTGCTGCCCGGGCCTGGCTGGAGACACAAGCCGACGAGCGCACGCTGCTGGTCTTCGACAACGTGCCCGCCCCGGAGATCGTCCGCCCCTGGCTCCCGTCGACAGGTGCCGCCCACATCATCGTCACCAGCACGGACCGCTCCTGCGAGCACCTCGGAACTCCCGTAAGGGTCGACGTCTTCACCCCCGCCGAAGCCACGGATTTCCTCCGTGCCCGCGCCGGAAACGCCGACCCGACTGCGGCACGCGAACTCGCGGAGGAGCTCGGCCACCTCCCCTTGGCTCTTGCGCAGGCCGCTGCCGTGATCCGGAGCTCGGGGCTGAGCTACGCGACCGTCCTCGCCCGAATCCGCGAGACGCCGGTCGAACGCCTGCTGCTCCCGCACGGCAGCGATCCGTATCCCCGAGGAGCCGCACAGGCCACCCTGGCGAGCATCGAGAACGTCGAAGCCACGGACCCCACCGCAGGATTGATCGCCACCCTGCTGGCCCTGCTGTCGCCGGGCGGAGTGCCGCGCGACCTGGTGCACGGACTCGTCGACGGGCCACTCGGACGACACCTGCCGCATGCCCCGTCAGTCGTGGAGGTCGATGCCGCTCTCGGCCGCCTGGCCGACGCATCACTCCTCACCTTCACCGTCGACGGCCAGTTCCTGCTGATGCACCGGTTCACACAACGCGTGCTGCGCGACCGTGCTGCGCGCACCGGCGACTTGCCGGGCTACGTCGACCACGCGGCCCGCCTTCTTCAGGCCCGCTGCACGGCGATGCGCGGGGACAGCCTTCTAGGCGGGCAGAGTTGGACAGCGCGACACACCGTGGGCGAACACCTGATCGCGCAGGTCGAAACCCTGTGGGAAGTTTCTCGACCGCACCTCCAGGAGACCGCTCCCGATCCCGACTGGACGGCCGCACAGGATCCCTTGCTGGCCCTGCGCGTTTGGGCAGTGCACCACCTGTGGACCGTCGTGGACACCTCCCGTGCCGTCCGCGCCGGACGCATCGTCGTGGAGGACCACGAACGCCTGCTCGGCAGCGACTGCGAAGCGACCACCGAAGCCCGCTACGCGCTGGCGTTGGCGTACGGCGGTCAGCTCCGCCACGACCAGGCCATCGCGCTGAACACCGCAGTCGTGGACTGGTTTGCCGACCACCACGGCGGGGACGACCCCCAAACCCTGTTACGACGCAGCATTCTCGGCAACAACTACCTGGAGTCCGGCGAGGACTTCGCCGACCCCAGCCGCTACCTGACCTCGATCCGGCTGCACGAACTCGCACTCCAGGGCTGGGATCGGGCGGGCGATCCCGACTACCTGCTCCGTCCGTGGACCGAGTTCAACCTTGCCCTCGCCTACGCCCGCGCCGGCCGCTTTACCGAGGCTATCCAACTCGCGGACCAGGTCAGCGCACGCTGCGATGCAGAGCTCGGCGAAGCAGAGACCGTCACGACATCCTCACGCCTCGCACGCACCCTGGTCTACGCTCTTGCGGGCCGCCTCGACATTGCCGGGCCCGAGAGCATCCATGACGTCGAACAAGCGCGCCGGGTCTGGGGCGACGACGACCCGGGCACCCTATGGGCACACATGCGGCGCGGCGAAATCTTGTGTCTGGCAGCCGACTTTGATGGCGCCACCCGCGAGTTGGAGGTTCTGGCGGCCCGCCACGTAAGTATTCTCGGCGAGAACAATCCCAGCACGTTCCGGACAGTCCGGGCCCTCGCCGAGGCCTACCGGCAAGCAGGACGGCTGCCCGAGGCACTGCGCGCCAGCGAACGCATGCTGCTGATCGGCCGACACTTGGTGGACCCGAACAGCCCGCTCATCCGCCTGGCCGACGATCGCGTCCGAGACCTCCGGGCACACACCACCGCGGCACCGACGCCCCCATGACCGCTGTTTGCCCCGACAGCACAGGATCTTCGATCCGGCGAATCGGACGTTACGGTGCCCTGTGGGTGCCGGAAGCTCCATCCGTGCAGGTCAAGCGGCACGTCGGTATTCGTGGATGGTGCCGCCGAGTCGGAGGTGCCGGTGTATGCGCAGTCGCTGGAGTTCGTCAGGATCGGTGATCGGCTGGGGTGCCTCGCGTAGTGGCGCCGCCTGGTGGAGTGCCCGGTGCGGCCGGTGTTCGTTGTAGTGCTGTTCGAACTGGTGCAGTGCGTGGAGCAGGTGGCGTTGGTTCCGGATGAGTGTGCGGTCGAGGAGTTCGTGGCGGCAGGTGCGGACCCAGCGCTCCATGATCGCGTTCATCCGTGGGGTGCGCACCGCGGTCAGGATGGTGCGGATGTCGGCGTCCGCGAGGATCCCCATTTCCGACCACCACAGGAATGGCAGCGGCGTATGGCCGGCGGATCGGCAGTTGAGTCAGCTACGAACGCGGAGCCGGAAGGGCCGCGGTGCGCGCTGATTGTGCCTGTAGGCGACGCCGATGTTGACGGATCGCCCACCAATGCCATGGCTTCCAAGGGGACTTGTCATAGGCGAGGTCCTGGCGACAGGCTTCCAGGTACTCCGTCATGGCCTGATGCATCCCGGCGTCGGCCCCCGGACCGTCAGCCGTGGTCTCGTGCAGGAGATTGTCGGCTGCTTGAACGACCGGGGGACTCCCGACCAAGCGGATACGGACCAGAGCCCCGAGGATGTCTCGCGACGACTGGATGGAACGTTGGTTGTATTCCGCGTCGGTGACCGAGTTCTTGAGGGACTGCTCGAACGCGTAGATCAACACGCTCTCTCCGAGGTGGAGATAGGCATCACGGCGCTCCTCAGGACGACCAACCCGAATGACCGACGACACGCCGAACTTTGGGGCCATGGCTGAAGAAGCGATCTTTGCGGCGGCGGCCGTTGCCGCGCTGATGGGGTCCGGCATGCCGTCCATCGAGCAACAACGGACCCCGGCGGTGCTCAAAGTCCGCAGATTCACATGCCAGCTGTGTCATTTGCGGTATTTGCTCGCTCGGCCCGTTGGCTCCTGAAGCTCGGTGTCGTGCGTCTACGGCGCTGGGTGGGCGACCGAACAGAGCCTCAGTGATTGCGCACGTGCATGCATGCCTGCTTGCAAGCTGCCAATTAGGCGTCCAATCAAGCGAGCACGCAAACGAGCTGGCGGTTTCGCTCCCGGACAGGCGGCGGTCCTGGCCTGCACGCCAACCCCTTCCGGAGTCCCCTTCTGACCCCCTTCCCGAGCCCCCTGCCGACCCCCTTCCGGACCCCCCTGCCGAGCCCCCTCCCGACCCCCCTGACCAACCCCTTCCTTGTTGTTTTCGCAGGTCAGAGCCTGTTTGATCAACTTGCGTACAGTCCTGAGAGGGTGCATCGTTTGGGGCTCTACAGCGGCGCTGATGCACAGCCGTCCTGTCCTCGACGTCAGGGCAGGGGCACCCCAGCCTCGACGTTGCAGGAGGACCATGAGCACCACCGAGAGAACCCCGGATGCCTACGAAACGCCCCGCCGGCGGGACGAGGAGTCTGCCGTGGATCGGCCGAGCGGCCCTCAGGTCATGCACGCAGGCCGAGACATAGTGATCAACAACTATGGCGGTGCCGTCGGCGCTGCCGGAACCGCCAGTACGCCCCCGGCGGTTGACGAGCCACCTCCGGCGTCCGGATGGCTACGTCGGGTCGCCACCTGGTTCGGGCTGTAGCCGGGGCTGCAAGGGAACCCGTCGGGGGCGGATACGATCGGCCGTCCCCGACGGGGCTTCACATCCCAGCAGCAAACGCTTGGCGGAAGACCCGCGCCCGTGGCTACGCTCAGTTCTCCCAAGTCAGCGCAGGGGCAAGCCGCTTGGACGCTAGGGGGCAGGCACATGAGCAACAGCACGTCGTCAACCGCGGGTCACGTGCGGCCTCCGGTCCACTTCCCGCCCGTCGTCAACGGCATGGATTCGCTCGTCAAGGCAGCCCAGGCGTTGGCTCCCGAGACGTACCAGAACAAGATCGTTCTTCCCACCCCTGGAGCCCTGAAAGATGCGGTCCTGCACCTCCAGGTCGCCGCAGAAGTCCTGCTCAAGGCCAGGTTGACCTTGGAGCACTGGACCTTGGTGGTTGAGGAGTCCAAGAAAACGAGCTACACCAAGTTCCAGTCAGGAGACTTCGCGAGCTGCACGCCTCGTGAGACCGTCAGGCGACTCAGGGACGTCGTGGGGATCAAGATCGAAATCGCCGACGAGCAGGCACTGGACGAGCTGACCAAGAGCCGCAACGCCTTGCTGCACTACGGGCTTACGGACACAGCCGAAGCCGTGGAGGCTCGCGCGGTCAATGTCCTGATGTTCCTCTTCGCCTTCATCAAGGACGAGCTGATTCCGAACCTTGAAGGCGATGACGGCGGGACCATCCGGGAGATGAATGCTGCCGTCTGGGAGCACATCATGGACATCACCGAGTTCGTGAACGGGCGCATGGCCTACCTCGTGGACACGGACCTGAAAGGCCTGGAAGCCCGGACGATCGAATGCCCGTGGTGCGGCCAATGGGCGCTCGTTCTCGGTGATGCGCGCCCTGAGTGCAGGTTCTGCGGTTACGACTGGGACCACACGGTTTCGCTCGTGCTGGACTACACCGGAGTGATCCTCCGCAAGTTCGATGAGCGGCCCGGAGACTGTTTCGCCTGTGGCACCCGCTCACTCGTGGCGGTTGCTCGCCTGGCCGACGACAAGAAACTGCGTCGGGAGGTTTGCCTGAGGTGCGCGGAAGTCCGCGCGCAGCCGCGAACGTCGACACTTGACAGCGACCAGGCGTAGGGACTTTCGGCAGCGACGGTGACCTTAGTCTTGGAGCTCCCCCCAGGCCTTGGCCCCCGGCTCGACTCTGTAGGCCGGGTGGACGCATACCGCGCAAAACTGGAAACCCGGGTGTGTGGCGAGATGTTGGCGCCGTGCTTCTTGGAACGCGGCTCCATACCGCTCGCGGGCTTCCAGGGCCCAGGCTCGTTCTGCATCGTCGAGGTGGGACCAGCAGGCGATCGGGTTCGGGTAGCGGACGAATCCCTCCGGCCACTCAGCGGCTTGGCGCTGGCAAGGTACGCCCTTCGCTGTCCGCCGGGTGCATGTCGGCTTGTGCCCGTCGACGCGTCCGCCCCAGGGCGGCACGAAGTGCCGCAGCAGGCTCTCGTGGATGAGTGGTTCAGTCACGGCGTGATTCTCGCGGTCGGACGCACGTCTTGTACGCCCTTTCGCCAACAGAAGTGATCAAGCGCGCCAGACTGGTTGTCATGGGGACACTTCCACGCGCGGAGTGCGTTAGGTCCGGGCGGGATATCGCAGTGCTTCCGGAGGCTGGCTGCGTCAACAGAGGCCGGCTCTGGCGGCACGATGCCCCCCAAGTCTGGCGTGGATCGGACGGCGCTGCGGGTGCCGAAAACTCCATCCGCGCAGGTCAGGCGACATGTCGGTATTCGTGGATGGTGCCCCCGAGTCGGTCGTGTCGGCGTATGCGCAGCCGTTGGACTTCGTCGGAATCGGCGATCGGTTCGGGTAGCGCGCGTTGCGGCGCGGCTTGGTGGAGCGTGCGATGCGGCCGGTGTTGGTTGTAGTGCTGCTCGAACTCGCGTAGCGCGTGGAGCAGGTGGCGCTGGTTCCAGATGAGTGTGCGGTCGAGGAGTTCGTGGCGGCAGGTGCGGACCCACCGCTCCATGACCGCGTTCATGCGTGGCGTCCGAACCGCTGTGAGGACGGTGCGGATCCCTACGTCGGCGAGGATCTCGTCGAACACTGCAGGGAACCTGCCGTCCCGGTCGCGGATCGGGAACGTGGCCCTGGTGCCCTCCTCTTCGAGGTCGGCGACCAGGTTCCGGGCGGCTTGGGCCACCCACGCGGCGGTCGGGTGGTTGGCGCCGAGGATGCGGATGCGGCGGGTGGTGTGCTCGATGAGGGCGAGGATGTACTGGCGTTGCCCGTTCAGTGTGACCGTCTCGATGAAGTCGCATGCGAGGAGTGCCTCGGCCTGTGAGCGCAGGAAGTCGGCCCAGGTTGTTGTTCCGCGTTCGGGTGCGGGGTCGATGCCCGCGTCCTTGAGGATCTCCCAGACCGTGGACGCGGCGACGCGGGTGCCGAGCGCGGCGAGTTCGCCGTGGATGCGGCGGTAGCCCCAGGCCGGGTTCTCGCGCGCGAGACGTTGTACCAGGATGCGGATGGAGCGGATCGTCGGCGGGCGTCCGGGCCGCTTTCGGCGGGATGCGGCCGCGTGGCGGCGGCTGACGAGGTCGCGGTGCCACCGCAGCACCGTGTCCGGGTGCACGATGAGCCGCAGCCGGCGCAGCACGCCGCGGGGCAGTGGGTGCAGCAGCGCCGCGAGTAGGGCCCTGTCGGGCGCTGTGAAGCTCGGTCGCCGGTCTCCGAGTTGCCTTTCGAGGACGGTGGTCTGGTGGCGCAGGGCCAGGATCTCGGCGTCCTTGTCGCGGTCGCTCATGGGTAGCAGCCGCAACGCGGCGAACGCGTTCGCCATGGCGAGGTAGGCGAGTCGGAGCAGCACGGATGGTCATGCTGCCGTAGCGGCGATCACTTTCATGAACTCAGTCGGTCCTACGTTGTTGTGTGGGTTGATCATGGCCAGTCGTATGGTCATGGGGCCCAGAGACACCGGGTGTGGCTTTCAGTCGGTTGCCCTCGATGGTTCAGATCACCTGGCCGCCCGGTGTCTCACG
>NZ_JAKFHA010000067.1 GCF_021502675.1 Yinghuangia soli | reverse complement strand
GCCCCCCCCCCGCCTCGTGCATGATTCTCAGTGCGCGGTCCCGCTGCGGGTCACGGCAGGAGGTCGGCGAAGTAGACGCTGCTGTTCGCGCCGTTCCAGCCCCAGCCGATCTGCGTCTTGGTGCCCCAGTTGACGGTGCCGTTCGCGTTGGTGCCGTTGTTCTTGAACGAGAAGAGGCCGCCGTTCTCCTTGCTGATGACCTCCGACCGGTTGTCGAGGTTGAGGTCGGCGAAGTAGACGCTGCTGTTCGCGCCGTTCCAGCCCCAGCCGACCTGGGTCTTGGTGCCCCAGTTGACCGTGCCGTTCGCGTTCACGCCGTTGTTCTTGAACGAGAACAGGCCGCCGTTCTCCTTACTGATCACCTCCGACCAGCCGTTGCCGTCCAGATCGGCGAAGTAGACGCTGTCGTCGGCGCCGTTCCAGCCCCAGCCGTTCTGGGTCTTGGGGCCCCAGCTGACGGTGCCGTTCGCGTTCACGCCGTTGTTCTTGAACGAGAACAGGCCGCCGTTCTCCTTACTGATCACCTCCGACCAGCCGTTGCCGTCCAGATCGGCGAAGTAGACGCTGTCGTCGGCGCCGTTCCAGCCCCAGCCGTTCTGGGTCTTGGGGCCCCAGTTGATGGTGCCGTTCGCGTTGGTGCCGTTGTTCAGGAACGTGAACAGGCCGCCGTTCTCCTTACTGATCACCTCGGACCGATCCGCCACGTTCACGGCCGATGCGCTGGTGGGCGCAAGCACCGTGGCCGCGCCGGCGACGACCGCCGCCGCGGCGATGACGGCCCGCCTGACGCGGACGGCGCTGCCGACCCGCGCGCCGGCGCGGCGTAGGGAGGTGCTGGTTGCCTCGATCATGGCGTCTCCTCGATGCGAAAGCCGACGTGTCCATAGCCCGGCGGCGACCTCCGGCCGCCGGGCACACCAACTGTGCGTGTGGAGCCGGGTATCGGTCGTTGGCCTCGGGCGCAGGAATCCTTGGGATCCAGCGCACCCGCCCATCGGCCCCGACGCGCCGCCGGGCACGAAAAGACCCCGCGAGTCGAGCTCGCGGGGTCTCGGAGCGCTAGCGTGCGGGGCCTTGGAGGCGGTGCCGGACGGGCAGGCGGGGGTGGGACAAGTGGCCAAGCCGTGGCGGGAGTTGGGGTGGGTGGGCGTGGCTGTGGTTCTGGTGGTGGCGGGGTGCAAGACCGGGAGTGCGGAGGAGACTTCCGAGATTCCCTATGGGAAGACTCGGGAGCGGGTGGCGCGGTTGATGGGGGTGTCGGCGCCGTTGGTTCGGGGGGATGGGGCGGGGGTGCGGCGGGATGAGGTCGGGGAGGCTGGGTGTGTGGACGGGAAGGGGGAGGCCACCGGGAGGGTCCATGTGCGTTGGCAGCATGGGCCGTTCCTCACCGATCAGGCGACTGCGCAGCGGAATCTGGATGAGCTGCGCGGGGCGTGGGCCGCGGCGGGGTTGCGGGATGTGACGCCGGCGGAGCCGGTGGGGCCCAATGTGGCGGAGGTGCGCTTCATCGAGCCGGATACGCGGATCCAGCTGAGCGCGGCGTTCTACCGGTCCGGGGACATGGGGAACTTCGTGGCGTCGGTGTTCTCGAGGTGTGTGCAGCCGGTGATGGGTGGTGGCGGGTGAGGTGGTCTCTGGGCCGGAGCGGGGCGAGGGAGCAGAGGCTTGCAGGGTCGCGGGTGTTTGCCGGAGGCGGTGAGTCATCGGCGGCGCTTCGGGGCGGCGGGTCAGTTGCGGCGCTTGGGGGCGGCGGGTCAGCGGCGGCGCTTCGGGGCGGCGGCTCCGCCGGACTTCTTGGTGAGGATGCGGGCCTCGCGTTCGCCTGATTCGAAAAGCTTGGACGCGGGGCCGGCGATCTTCTTGTCCGGCTTGCCGACGGCCGCGGTGTCCTTGTCGTCGTAGTCGAAGCGGTGCAGCACGTGCCGCATGGCCTCGACGCGAGCGCGCTTTTTGTCGTTGCTCTTGACCACGGTCCACGGCGTCTCGGACGTGTCGGTGTGGAAGAACATCAGTTCCTTCGCCTCGGTGTACGCGTCCCACTTGTCGAGGGACGCGAGGTCGATCGGCGAGAGCTTCCACTGCCGGACGGGGTCGATCTGGCGTACCGCGAACCGGCGGCGCTGCTCCGAGCGGGAGACGGAGAACCAGAACTTGACGAGGTGGATGCCGTCGCGGACCAGCAGGCGTTCGAACACGGGTGCCTGGTAGAGGAATTCGACGTACTCGCGGGGTGTGCAGAAGCCCATGACCCGCTCGACTCCGGCCCGGTTGTACCAGGAGCGGTCGAACATCACGATCTCGCCCGCGGAGGGCAGGTGTTCGACGTAGCGCTGGAAGTACCACTGGGTGCTCTCGCGGTCGGTCGGCTTCTCGAGGGCCACCACGCGCGCGCCGCGGGGGTTGAGGTGTTCGGTGAAGCGCTTGATGGTGCCGCCCTTGCCGGCTGCGTCGCGGCCCTCGAAGACGATCACCACGCGCTGGCCGGTCGCCTTGACCCAGGACTGCAGTTTGAGGAGTTCGATCTGCAGGACGCGCTTGGCCGCCTCGTACTCGATGCGCTTCATGCGCCGGTCGTACGGATAGTCCTCGCGCCAGGTCCGGACCGGGCTGCCGTCCGGGTGCAGCAGCATCGGATCGTCGTGGCCGCCCTCGTCCACGACCGCGAAGCCGTGCAGGGACGACCCGCCGCGCCGGGCCCCGTGCGCCAGGTTCCCCTTGCGGGCACGGCGCTTTTGTGCAGCCTCGGGACTGGGCATGGCGGCTCCTCGCTCCTGCCCCGAGTCGTCCCCCCTACGTTAGGCGAAAGGCCGGTATTGCACCGCTTGGGGCAAGCGAGCGGGTGAGGTCGACGAGCGGAAAGGTCACAGCAGCGGGGCGCTGGAGTCCTGGACCGGCTGACACATCCGCCGCGCGTCAGCTGCCCTGCGGTGCCGCCTTCGTGCGCCGCAAGCGGTGCGCCCCGCCCGCGTGCGAGGGCCGGCGCGTCCGCCACGTGCTCGGCTCTGGAGCCGGGGCCTCGGCGGGTGCTCCGGCGACCAGGTCCCCGAACCGGCGGCGTAGCGGTGCCCAGCGGGCGTCGTGCCGCTGGGCGCGGACGGCGGCCCGCTGCTGCTTGCGCGGTTTACCGCGGTAGAAGCGCCGCGCCCAGGGCGAGTTCGGCCGGGCGAGGCGGATCGCCCCGGTCAGGCTGACCGGCAGCACCAGGATGCCGATCACGCCCAGCCGGAACTTGCCCTTGGCGAAGGTGATCGCGGAGACGCCGACGATGATCAGCGTCCACACCGCCCAGAACGCGTAGTCGGCCGGGCCCGTGCCGTCCGGGCCGGTGGCGTCGAACGGGACGAATCCGGTGATGGCCAGGCCCACGGCGGCCGCGGCCAGCACGGTCACCTCGACGGACGCGCGGCCCTGCTCCGACCAGTAGACGTCGTCGAGGTGGACGATCATCGCGAACTCGTCGAGCACAAGTCCCGCGCCGATCCCGAACAGGACCGCCGCGATGCACCGCGACACCGTGTGGGCGCCGGCCGCCACCGCGAGGAAGCCGCCGACCATCGTCAGGATGATGCCGGGGACGACGTGGTGGATGTGCGTGCCGCCCGCGCTGACGTTGCGGAACGGCCCGCGGCCGGCTCGGATCATGCGCGTCACCAGGCGGGTGATCAGGAACGTCGCGAGGAAGGCGGCGAACGCCAGGGTCAGCGGCAGTCTGCCCTCGGCGATCAGCGTCGCGCTCACCCCGCTCGCGTACCGCTCCGTGACCATCGGCGTGTCTCCCGTCGCATCCGCCGGCCCCGCGGTGCGGAGTCGGCGCCTCCCTTGTTCCCGGAACGGGCCCCGGGCAGCCGCGGCCAACGGGGTGAAGCACCGCAGCGCTCCGACTTCCGCCCGCTTCCCAGTTATTTGATTAAGTCCACAAAATATGGTGGACTCAGTCCACTAAATGACCCCGGACGACCCGGACCGACGAGGTGGGCACGCATGGACGAGCGCTACACGATCATCTCCGCCGACGGCCACGCCGGCGCGAGCCTGGACACCTACCGCGGCTACCTCGATTCCTCCTGGCACGAGGAGTTCGACGCGTGGCGCGGCAAGTACTCCAATCCGTTCCGGGACCTGCAGGGCGACGGCCGGACCCGCAACTGGGACGACGCCCGGCGGCTCGCCGAGCTGGAGGCGGACGGGATCGTCGCCGAGGTCGTCTTCCCCAACACCGTGCCGCCGTTCTTCCCCACCGGCCAGCTCGTCTCGCGCCCGCCGTCGGCCCGCTCGTACGCCCGGCGCCTGGCCGGCATCCGCGCGCACAACCGCTGGCTCGCCGACTGGTGCGGCGGCCCGGCCAGGGGGCGCCGCGCGGGCTTGGCGCAGGTCTTCCTCAACGACGTCGACGACGCGGTCGCGGAGGCCCGCTGGGCCAAGGAGAACGGCCTGGCCGGCATCCTCGTCCCCACCACGCCGCCGGACGTCGCAGGCATCCTGCCCATCTACGCGCCTGAATGGGACAGGCTCTGGGCGGTCTGCCAGGACCTCGACCTGGTCGTGGTCAACCACGGCGGCTCGGGCTCCCCCGACTACGGCCCTTACCCGGCGGCCAAGTTCCTGTGGATCGCCGAGGCCACCACCTTCTTCCGGCGGACGCTGACGCTGATGCTCGCCTCCGGCGCGTTCCACCGGTTCCCGCGGCTGAAGTTCGTCATCACCGAGCAGGGCGCCGCGTGGATCCCGCCACTGCTGCGCCAATTGGACGAATACCACGCCCAGATGGCGAGCGGCCGGATCGGCGAGCTCAAGTACGACCCGGAGGACCGCCTGCCGCTGCCCCCGAGCGCGTACTTCGCGCGGAACGTCTGGGTCGGCGCGAGTTTCCCCAGCCCGAGCGAGGCCGAGGCCCGCCACGAGATCGGCCTGGACCGCTTCATGTGGGGCTCGGACTACCCGCACGACGAGGCGACCTATCCGTACACGCGCGAATCGCTGCGCCGCTCGTTCCCGGGGACCGGCGCCGCCGAGATGCGGCGGATCCTGGCCGGGAACGCGGCCGAGGTGTACGGCTTCGACCTCGCGTACCTCGACACCCTCGGCGCGCAGTACGGCCCCACGCACGCCGAACTGGCCGTGCCTCTGGACTCCGTCCCCGCGGACAGCAACAGCCCGGCGTTCACCCGCAACTGAACCACCGGCTTTGACCACCGGCTTTGACCACCGGCTTTGACCACCGGCTTTCGACGGCCGACGGACGATCGGACATGCATTCCGGCTTCTCGGCCATGGGACATCCAGCCCGCGGCTCCGAAGCTGGTCGCATGACGACGAACAAGCACACGCTGCCGCTGCCGGATGCCGCCCCTGCCCTGCGTCCGCGCCGCGACGCAGTCGACCGGATGCTCCTGGGCGGCATCGCCTGCACCGCGGTCGTCGCCGGGGTCTACACGCTGTTCGCGGCCGTCGTGATGCCCCGGCTCGGACGCAAGGACGACCCGGGCTTCATCGATGCGATGCAGACGGCCAACCGCATCGTCGAGACACCGGTCTTCCTCGCCGCGCTGATCGGCGCCACCGCGCTGCCGGCCGCTGCCGCGTGGAAGCAGCAGAAGACCGCCGGCGGCGGCCCGGCACTGCGCTGGATCGTCGCCGGCGGCGCGCTGTACACGGTCGGCCTGGTCATCACCCTGGCCGTCCACGTCCCCCTCAACACGAGCCTCGCCACCCGCGGCGACGCCGACCCCGTGGGCGTACGCGCCGAGTTCGAGGACACCTGGAACACCCTGAACATCGTGCGCGCGGCCCTGTCCGCCACCGCCGTCGCCGCACTCGGCAAGGCCGCCCGCCTCCGCCGCGGCGCCCGCCGGACCCTCGGATAGCCGGTCAGGCGAAAAAATGGCCGGACGGGCGGCACGGCGGTTCGGTCAGGGCATCTGGAGGATGGTCACGCCGTACTTGTCGCGGCCGGCGACCGTGCGCATGGCCTCGGCGGCCTGCTCGAGGGGGTAGCGGCCGGTGATGGGCGGGACGATCCGGCCGTCCGCGAGCATGCGCTCCAGGGCGTCGCGGTTGGCGGCGGCCTCCTCGGGGTGGCGGCGCTCGAAGTCGCCGAACTCGTAGCCGCGGATGATCGAGCCCTTGAGCAGGACGAGGTTGAGCGGGATGCGCGGCACCGAGCCGGCCGCGAAGCCGACGACGACGAAGCGGCCGCCGTAGCCGGTGGCGCGCAGCGCCGGTTCGGAGTACTCGCCGCCGACCATGTCGAGGACGACGTCGGCGCCCCCGCCGGTCACCGCCTTGAGCGCCTCCTTGAAGCCGGGCTCGGCATACGAGACGACCTCGTCGGCGCCCATCTTGCGGCAGAACTCCAGCTTGGCCGGGGACGATCCGCAGGCGATCACACGCGCGCCGAGCGCCTTGCCGATCGCGACGGCCGCACTGCCGACCGCCCCGGAGGCCCCCAGGACCACCAGGTTCTCCCCGGCACGCAGGGCAGCGGTGCCGACCAGGGCGTCGTACGCGGTGCGGTACGGGACGCCGGCCAGGCAGGCGTACTCGAACGGCAAGTCGTCCGGGGTGGCCCGCAGCTGCTGCTCGCGCACCACGGCCAACTCGGCGAAGGCACCCACGAAAGCCAGCCCGTGGACCCGGTCGCCGACCGCGAAGCGCGTGCAGTCCGGCCCCACCTCGCGCACCACCCCGGCCAGGTTGTTGCCCGGGGTGAAGGGCGGCGGTACGCGGATCTGGTAGCGCCCGGCGGCGATCAGCGTGTCGACGAAGTCGACGGAGGCCGCCTTCACCTCGACCAGCACCTGGCCCGCCCCCGGCACCGGGTCGGCGACCTCCCGGACCGCCAGGCCGGCCAACCCGTCCGACCGGTCGGGACCATTCGGGCCGTCGAGGCCGCCCGATTCATCCCGGACGGTCGTTTCCTCGCAGCGCAAAGCCCTCATCACCCAGCCACCCTCCGTGTGAACCGGCAATCGACGGCAAGCTAAGCACCCGCGGGGAAGTGCGGCACCGGCGACCGGTCGCGTCCCGTACCGCTACGCGGTCGGGACGTGCGTCATCGCCACTGCGGTGTCGAGCAGCTCGCAGATGTTCCCCGCGAACTGGCCGACCATGCGGACCGCGACCACCCAAGCGTCCGCCTGCTCGCCGAGCACCGCCGGGAACAGGACGCCGAGGTCGGCACGCGCGGTGGCCGCATCCCAGCGGGCCCGGCGGTCGTGGCCGGCCGGGCCTTCGAGGATCTCCAGCGCGGAGGCGGCCGGGCTCATGTGCTCCACCAGATCGCGAGGCGACAGGACCCCTTGCTCCAGAGCGGAGTCCAGCCAAGGTGCACGTCCGTCGTCGTCCGCGCTCCCGGCCCGCAAGGACAGGAGCAGCATCTCCTTCGGACAACCGGGCACGGCGGCCAAAGCACCGTGCAACGTGGCGGGCAGCGGCTTTTCGGCATGCGCGCGCACCAGCTCAGGCCAAGGGAACTCACCGCCTTCCGCAGCGATTTGCTCGACGTGCCCGGCCTGCCGGTCGGCTTCGACTCCGCGCATCGCCTGGATCATGGACGCAGGATCCGCCAGCACCTCGATGCGGGCCCGCAGCACGTCGAGTCCGTCCGGATCCGCCAGCGCCTGGGCGATCTCCTTGGCGTGCGCGGCCGGATACGACGAGGACTCCAGGATGCGGCGGGCCGCCTCGGCGCCGTGCCGCGCCCACACGGCGACGATCGGCCGCAACCGTCCGGACTCGGTCTGCAGTTCGACACGGCCGACGACCACCTCGGCGACCGCGGGGTCTCCGGAGCGGATGGCGAGCGGCAGGAGGCGCCGGAAGCGCAGGGTGTCGAGGCGCCAGAGCAAGTCGACGATCGGCGTGCCCACCGGGCCTGCGGTGCCATCCGACCGGATGCCGTCGAGCAGGCGGCGGCGCTCGGTGTCGTCCAGCAACGAGCGGCCGAACAAGCGGGCGTCGACCTCGGGGTCGTCCAGGGCGAGCAGGGAAGCCAGTTCGTCCGGTCCCAGGTCGGACCGGAGCGCGAGTTCGGCGGGCGTGAGCGACGCGGTGCGCTGCTCAGACTCGGATGCGAACGTGCCGCGGAGCACCTGCGGGCGTACCCGCACCGGCTCGGTGCGGCGCATCCCGGCAGCCGTCATCGCCGCGGCATCCTGCCGGCCCTCTTCTTCCTCGGCCGACGCACCCCAGATGTCCGCGACGATCTGCGCAGCCGACCGCAGGTCGTGCTGGGGGCGGTAGCCGGTGCCCCTGCCGCAGGTCGGCGAACCGCAGTTCGCGCACGAGTCGTCCGCCTCGCCCGCGCCCGCGTTCGGGTCCGCCAGGCGGGCGGACACCGCCGCGGCGAGGTCCGGCCCGGCGAGCGCCAGCACGAGGTCGGCCGGGGTGGGTAGTTCGGTGGTCACGCGTCGCTCCTCGAAGGACCGCCGTCCCCGCCGGTCCACATACCGATGATCCGATGATCCGAGTACGGCAGATCCGGGCGGACCGGCCGCTCCCCTGGCCGGTCCGCGCGCCTATCCGCCTATCCGTCCCGCCGTCAGGCCGTCAGGCCGTCAGGCCGTCAGGCCGTCAGGCCGTCAGGCCGTCAGGCCGTCAGGCCGTCAGGCCGTCAGGCCGTCAGGCCGTCAGGCCGTCAGGCCGTCCGTCAGACGTTCTCGCCGAGCTCGGTGACGGCCCGCTGGATGAAGGTGGTGAACCGGCTCCGGTAGTAGGACTCGGAGCTCATCCCCCGCAGCCGGAATTCGAGCAGCGTCGCCGCGGCGTCCTCGAGGCTGCACCGCTCCGCACCGAGCGCCTCCCGGAACACCACGATGCACTCCGTCATCCCCAGGGACTCCTCGCTCACATAGGTGAGCACGGCGTCCACGTCCTCGCTCTGCAGCAGTTCGCGCGCCTGCGCGATCCGCGGGGCGAGGTGGCCGAGCCGCCAGGTGTAGCCGTCGGCGGCCGGCAGCGCGGCGCTCTCCGCGAAGGTGGGGGCCAGGGCGGCGATCAGGCGCTGCCGCAGCGGCTCCACGGCATCGGCGATCTCCGGGTAGTCCTTGCGGAGTTCGTCCTCGTCGATGTCGAGTTCGTCGAGCGCGTCCGGCGTGAAGCGGCGCCCGGCCCATTCCGGCTCGGCCGCGACCAGGGTCCGCATGAGCAGCCCGAGCGGCAGTGGCGCGGCCTCGGCGAGCAGGACGGCGTCGTACAGGTCCTTGCCCTGCGGGTACCGGTCGGACAGCAGCCACAGCAGCTTCCAGGCCAGCGACAGCGCCGGGGTGGCGGCCAGGATCCGCTGCCCCGTCTCGTCCGTGGCGCGCGCCGGGACGGAGGTGAACTCCGGCTCCTCGGGCAGGCGCTCGTTGAAGACGAAGTCGAGCTGGACGGTCCCCGACGGCAGCCCCTCGGCATGCCACGGCAGGACGAGCCGCATCCCCGGGACGCGGCTGTACGTCCAGATCTCGTCGCGCATCGCGTTCTCCGCATCGATCCGCACGACGCCGTGCTCGGCGGCCGCGGCGGCGGACGCCTGCGCGATGTCGTCCAGCATGCGGCCGGTGCGCGGCTCGGTCATGAGCCAGGTCTGCGGCACCACCACGAAGTCGAGGTCGCCCGGTTCGCGGGCAGCGTCCCCGTACCAGGCCTTGAGCAGGATGCTGCCGCGCAGCACCAGGTTGCCGGCCCAGCGCGAGCCGGCGATCGCCGCTATGACGTCGTCCAGCGCCTGGCAGCGCGCCTCATGCCACCGCGCGGCCAGCTCCGGGGACGCGAACTGCGGCTCCCCGGCCCGCATCGCCTTGGAGTAGCTCATCAGCGACGGGTCGAACACCGGCCGCTGCAGGATCCCCTCGCCGCGGATCACCGTGAGGGTGACCGGAAGTCCCTCGTCACCGCCGAGCAGGGAAGGGTCCGGCGGCGTCTGCGACAGCACCGCCGTCACCGGCCAAGGCCCCCACTCCAACTCGTCCCACGGCGTCACGGCCTCGCCGCCGTTCATCTCCACGGCCATGTCGTCGGTCATATGGGGTCGGCCCTTCTCGTCGGTCCCGCTGCGACCGGGACGTCCCTCGCCGCCGGCACGCACCGAGCGTGCCAGCCAGGACCGACAAGCGCCGGGGATTTTCCGCAGCTCGTGGGCCGCGGTCCGGCTGCGGCGGGCCTGCGGCTCAGGCCGGGGGCGACGGGTCGGACGGCGGTGGCGAGGGCGCTCCGGACGGCGCAGTGGACGCACGGGCGGGGGCGGGTTGTTCGGCGCGCTCAGCATTTTCGGCGCGTTCGGCGCGTTCGGCGATGTTGCGGGCCATCGAGCCGAACACCATGGCGTGGAAAGGCGCGACGCTCCACCAATAGAGGTGCCCGAGCAGTCCGCGCGGGTGGAAGATCGCACGCTGCCGGTAGACGGAGCTGCCGTCGGGGGCGCCGTCGGAGTGGAGTTCGAGCCATGCGACGCCGGGCAGCCGCATTTCGGCGCGCAGGCGCAGGGTGCGGCCGGGTTCGATGTCCTCGACGCGCCAGAAGTCCAGGGCGTCGCCGATGCGGAGGCGGTGCGGGTCGCGGCGGCCGCGGCGCAGGCCGACGCCGCCGGAGAGCCGGTCGAGGGCGCCGCGCACCACCCAGCCGAGCTTGAAGGAGTACCAGCCGTTGCGGCCGCCGACGCCTTCGATCACCTGCCACAGCGCGGCCGGGGGTGCCGCGACGGCGCGGCTGCGGCGGTCCTGGTAGACGGTGCCGCCCGACCAGTCGGGGTCCGAGGGCAGCGGGTCGCTGGGGGCGCCCGGCAGTGCGGCGGAGGACCAGTGGGTGGAGACGTCGGCGTCGCGGATGCGCAGCAAGGCCAGGCGCACCGCGTCGTCGAACGGCGTCAGGCCGCCCGGCGGGTCGGGCACGTAGGCGGCGATGTCCTTTTCCTGGCACACGACCTCGTGGCGGAGCGACTCGACGAGCGGCCGCGCGATGCCGGCCGGGACGGGGGTGACCAGGCCGACCCACAGGCTCGACAGCGACGGGGTGAGGACGGGGACCGGCAGGACGAGGCGGCGCGGCAGGCGTGCGACGGTGGCGTAGCGCTCCATCATCCGCCGGTAGGTGAGGACTTCCGGGCCGCCGATGTCGAACGCCCGGTTCACGGAAGGGGGCAGCGCGGCCGCGCCGACGAGGTAGCGCAGCACGTCGCGGACCGCGATGGGCTGGACGCGGGTGCCCACCCAGGTCGGCGTCACCATGACCGGGAGCCGCTCGGTCAGGTGGCGCAGCATCTCGAACGACGCGGATCCCGAGCCGATGATCACCGCGGCACGCAGGTGGACCGCGGGGACGCCGCAGGCCAGCAGGATGTCGCCGACTTCGGCGCGGGACCGCAGGTGGGGCGAGAGTTCCGCGGCCGGGATCCCGGCGGGTGCCAGGCCGCCGAGGTAGATGATGCGCCCGACGCCCGCGGTGCGGCTGGCCGCGCCGAACGCCTCGGCGGCGGCGCGGTCGGTCTTCTCGAAGTCCGATCCGGTGCCCAGGGCGTGGACGAGGTAGTAGGCCACGTCGACGCCTTCGAGTGCCGCGGGGAGGGTCTCGGACCGCGTGACGTCGCCGCGGACGACCTCGACGCGGTCGCGCCACGGGAGGTCCCGGAGCCGCCCGGGGTCGCGGGCGAGGCAGCGGACGCGGTATCCGGCGGCGAGGAGTTCGCGGACGAGGCGGCCGCCGATGTAGCCGGTCGCGCCGGTGACCAGGCATAGGGGGCCGACTCCGCCGGATACATCGGACGCGTCGGACAGGTGGGCCGGGCCGAGCACGTCTGACTGCTCGGGTGGGCCGGACGTGTCCGGCTGCTCGGCCGGGCCCGATGCGTCCGGCCGCTTGGCCGGGCCGCCCTCGGCCGGGCCTTTCGCCGCGGCGGGCTTCGGCGTCCCTGGTCCGGTTCCGCTGCCGGTGGGGTTCATGGTGCTTCCTCCGCGGGGGTTCGGGGGCGGGCAGTCCGCAAGGCTTCTGTGCCGGGTTCGCCGTCGCCGGCTCAGGGGCCGCCGGCCAGGGTGGCGACGGCCGTGCGCAAGTCCCTCGGGACGGGCGGGAGCGGGTCCGTCCCCGCGGCACGCCATCCCGGGCCGAGCGGCATCACTGCGGTCCGCGGTATCTCGCGCAGCGCGTCGAGGCTCTCGGGGTCGCACGTGCGCGCGGTCTGGGACCAGAGGACCACGGCGGCCGGGCCGGTGCGGCGTACCGCCTGCAGCAGGGCGGCGCGCGGCAGTGATGCTCCGAACATCCTTACCGGAACGCCGCGTTCCCCGAGCGCGGCGGCCAGCGCCTCCAGGGCGAGGGTGTGGTGCTCGTCCGGCGTGCAGGCCAGCAGGACGCCGCGCGCCAAGCGGGCGCCGGGTTCGGGGTGCGGGGGCGTCCGGGACGCGGCCCGCTGCAGTGCCGCGGAGACGCAGCAGGTCAGCAGGTGCTCCACCTCGACGTACCTGATGCCGTGGCCGCTGCCACCGCCGCCGCGTCCGCCGGGCGCGGCGTTGGCCGACTCCCACTTGCGGCCCATCCCGAACAGCACCGGGACGACCAGGTCTTCCCAGGTGGCGATCACGCCGTCGGCGGCGAGGGCCTGGTCCAGCAGGCCGCCGATCGCGACCGGGTCGAGGCGCATCGCGGCCTTGGCCAGCCCCTGCCCCGCGCGTCCGGGGGACGGCCTGCCGAGCGGCAGCGTCGCGCCGCCGCCCGCGCGGGCCGTCGGCGACACCGCCGCGGCTTCCGGCACCGGCACGGAGGAGGAGGAAGCGGGGGCTGGGGCCGGCGCGTCCCCGGCCACCGCCAGCGCGGCCGCCTCCGCCGGCGGCACGCCCGTATCGATCAGCCGGCACATGTGCGCCAACCGGGCGAGGTCGTCCTCGGTGTACCGGCGGTGCCCGCCCGGGCTCAGCCCGGTGGCCCCGATCCGGTACCTGCGGTCCCAGCTGCGCAGCGTCGCCACCGCCACGCCGAGGCGCCGGGACGCCGCGCCGATGCCGAACGAGCCGCCCGGCTCCGCAGCGCCCGCCGCTGTCGTACGGCTGCCCACGGTCCTGCTCCCAGCGCACCGAACAAATCAGTGCATTACCTGTTCAACTTGCATCAAGCGTACACCCGCGGATGCTGGAGGGGAGAGCCGAACCGCATCCGCCGCAGCCGCGGCCCCGGACAACGGAGGATCCCCATGAAGCTCTCCGACGAACTCCCGACCGACCACAAGCTCAGCCGGGTGTACCGCTTCGGCGGGGGTCTGACCGGCCTGGTGCTGCTCGTCTTCGGGTGCCTGGGCTTCGCGGACCAGCTGGCGTATTTCGACACGCAGGGCGACACGGTGGCGGGCCTGAACACCAACGGCGCGCTCAGCACGGTCTCCGTGGTGTTCGGCGTGATCCTGATCGCGGGCGCGGTGATCGGCGGCAATACGGCGTCGACCGTCAACACCGCGGTCGGCGTCCTGTTCATCGTCAGCGGGTTCGTCAACCTCGCCCTGCTGGGCAAGGACACGAACTTCCTGGCCTTCCGGATGCCGAACGTGATCTTTAGCTTCCTGGTCGGCCTGATGGTCCTGACGTTCGGGCTCTACGGGCGTGTCAGCGGCAACCTGCCGCACGACAACCCGTACTGGCAGGCCCGGCACCCCGAGCAGGCCGCCGCCGAGGCCCGCGCCGCACGTCGCCCGCGCCCGTCCCTGACGCAGTGAGCCACAAGGTGGACAACGGCAAGCGTCCGCTACTCGACGAGGCGCTCCCCGAGGAAGACCCCGGGCTCCTCGCGGTAGAACTCGACGCGCAAGCCGTTGGGGTCCTCGATGTAGAGGCTGTCGTCGACGCCCCGGTCCGGCCCCAGGTAGGCCAGACCGGCGGCGTCGAGGGCATCCTTCAGCCGGGTGAATGCGTCCGCGTCCACCGACAGCGCCAAGTGCTGGATGCCGCCGATGGTCTCGCCGAACGGCGGGTGGTCGTGGCCGGGGAAGTCGAAGAAGCCCAGCAGATTGCCGCGGCCCAGGTCGAAGAAGAAGTGGCTGGACCCCGCGTAGTCGCGGTTCTCCACGATCTCGACCAGCGGGAAGCCGAGGAACTCCTGGTAGAAGCGGATGGTCTCCTCGACGTCCCGGCAGATGAACGCCGCATGGTGGACCCCGCGGGTCACCGGCGCGGCGCGCTGCCCGGGCGGGAGCAGGTAGCGGTCCCGCAGCTCGTCGCGCCGGGCGCGGACGCGCTCCAATTCGGTGCCTTCGGGCTGTGGCATCGTGTCTCCTCCGGACCGGTCACCTGGTGTCCCAGACTAGGCCCGACCAGGGACGGATCCGGTGATTCACGGCAAATGAACGCCGGCGGCACAGGGCCACGCGCAAGATGCCAGGAGGCGGTATGGAGTTCGCGGATGTCGTCCGCACCACCGGTGCGGTCCGCCGCTTCACGGACCGGCCGGTGCCCGATGCGACGCTGGCGCGGGTATTCGACCTCGCCCGTTTCGCACCGAGCGGAGGCAACCGGCAGGGCTGGCACGTCGTCCTGGCGCGCTCGGCCGAGGTGCGGCAGCGGCTGCGCGAACTGTCCCGGGCAGGCTGGGAAGAGTACGCGGCGTATGCGATCGCCGGACGCGTGCCGTTCGCCCCGGGCGAGGACGGGCACTGGCAAGGGCCGCCGGCCGACGTCGACTTCGCCGCCCCCGTACCGGACAACAGGTTCATCGAGCAGCTCGAAAGGGCCCCGGTGGTCGCCGTCCTCGCCGTCGACCTGCGGAAGCTCGCGGTCACCGACGGGGACCTGCCGCGCCAGAGCATCGTCGGCGGCGGGTCCGTCTACCCGTTCGCGCAGAACGTGCTGCTGGCGGCGCGCAGCGAGGGGCTCGGCGGAGTCATGACGACGTTCCTGTGCCGGCGCGAGGCGGAGGTCAAGGAACTGCTCGGGCTGCCGGCGCCGTACGCGGTCGCGGCGATGCTCGCGATCGGCGTCCCGGAGCGGCATCCGCGGCGGCTGACCCGCCGCCCGGTCGAGGAGTTCGTGACGTTCGACCGGTTCGACGGCGCGCCGCTGCCGGGCCCGGGCCAAGACGAGGCACAAGACGAGGCACAAGACGGAGAACGAGACGGAGAACGAGACCGAGAAAAGGAAGCCTGAGTCCCGCCGGGTGCATCCGGATGCCGTGCCCGGCCGGAAGAGGAAGTGAAGGCTCGGGCACGCACCGGAAGAGGCAAGCCGATGGCCATGCACCGCACGCAAGCGCCGTCCCCCGGGCGGAAGCCGGGCAATCCGCAAGGCTTCCGGCACCGAACCGGCTGACATGCGACGACGACACGCCCTCGGAGCGCGGCCGCGAGTCGCGGTGGTCGGCTCGGGGGTCTCCGGCCTCACCGCGGCGTACCTGCTGCAGCGCGCGTACGACGTGGTGCTCTTCGAGTCCGACGACCGGCTCGGCGGGCACGCGCACACGCACGACGTCCCCGCGCGGTCGGGCGGGACCGTGCCCGTGGACACCGGGTTCCTCGTGCACAACGAGCGCACGTACCCGCATCTCATCAGGCTCTTCCGGGAGTTGGGGGTGCGCACGCAGGACACCGAGATGTCGATGAGCGTCCGGTGCGAGGGCTGCGGACTGGAGTACGCCGGGGCGCGCCGCGCGGGCGGGCTGTTCGCGCAGCGCGCCAACTGCGTCAATCCGCGCTACCTGCGCATGCTCGGCGAGGTCGTGCGGTTCCACCGCGCCGCCCGCGCCCTGCTCGCCGCGCCCGGCGGCGACCGCGGCGGAGAGCCGGTCACGCTGGGCCGGTTCCTCGACGACGGCGGCTACTCGGACTACTTCGTCGACCACTTCGCGATGCCGCTGGTCTCGGCCGTATGGTCGACCGGCACCCAGGACAGCCGCAGGTACCCGGCCGCCTACCTGTTCGCGTTCCTCGACAACCACGGCATGCTCGGGGTCAGCGGCTCGCCCGTGTGGAAGACGGTGGTCGGCGGGTCCCGGACGTACGTCGAGTTGGCGGTCAAGAGCCTGTCCGCGGTCCACGTCGCCACCCCGGTGCGCGCGGTCCGGCGCGGACCGGACGGTGTCGAGGTGCGCGACGACGCGGACCGGCCGTACCGGTTCGACGCGGTGGTCCTGGCCGCGCACGCCGACGATTCCCTGCGGCTGCTCGCCGATCCGACCCCGCAGGAGCAGGCGGTGCTCGGCGCGTTCCGGTACGCCAGGAACGACGCCTGCCTGCACACCGACGCCGCGCTGCTGCCCCGCGCCCCGGCCGCCCGCGCGTCGTGGAACTACCTCAAGACCGCGTGCCGCGACGGCACCGACCGGGACCGGGTGCTGGTGAGCTACGACCTCGACCGGCTCATGCGCCTCGACGAGTCCACCGGGTACATCACCACGCTCGGCGCGACCGACCGCCCGCGCCCGGACTCGGTCGTCGCCCGCATGGTCTACCGGCATCCGGTGTTCACGCCGGAGTCGGTGGCCGCGCAGCGCGACCTGCCGGGGCTCGCCGACGGGCGCACCGCCTTCGCGGGCGCCTACCACGGCTGGGGATTCCACGAGGACGGGTGCGCGTCGGGCGTACGCGCGGCCGCCTCGCTGGGGGTGGTGTGGTGACCGCAGGCAGCGCGCTGTTCGACACCGAGGTCGTGCACGTCCGCAAGGAGCGCTTCCATCGGGCCTTCCGAGCGCGCGGCTACACCTGGCTGGTCGACCTGGACCACCCTCCGGAGCTCCCCCGGTGGCTCCGGCCGTTCGCGCGGTTCGAGGCGCGCGACCACATGGGCGACCCGGCGCTGCCGATCCGGGCCAACGTCGAGGCGTGGCTGGCCGCCCGCGGCATCGACGTGGCCGGCGGTCGGATCCTCATGCTGGCCAATGCGCGGGTCCTGGGCTACGTGTTCAATCCGCTGACGCTGTACTGGTGCCACCACCGGGACGGCACTTTGGCCTGCGTGATCGCCGAGGTCCACAACACCTACGGGGAGCACCACCCCTACCTGCTGCACCCGGACCCGCTGGGACGGGCACGTACCGCGAAGGCGTTCTACGTGTCGCCGTTCCTCGAGGTCGACGGGGACTACGACATGCGCGTCCCCGAGCCCGGCGCGCGGCTCGACATCGCCGTGACGCTGCGCCGCGGCGGGCGCGTCGCCTTCACCGCGCTGTGGCGCGGCCGGCGGCGCCCCGCGAACACGGGCCAGTTCCTGCGCGTGCTGGTCCGGCACCCGCTCATGCCCCACCAGGTCACCGCGGGCATCCGCCGGCACGGCATCGCCCTGTGGCTGCGCCGTGTCCCGGTGGTCCCGCGCGGCTGCTCTCGCCAGGAGGCGACCCCATGGTCGACGTCGCACGCACCTTCACCATCCCCCGCCCGGTCGACGAAGTCGTCGACTACCTGAAGGACTTCGCACACGCGGTGCACTGGGACCCGGGGACACTGCAATGCACGCGCACCAGCACAGGACCGGTCCGCGAGGGCTCGCGGTGGCGCAACGTCTCGGTGTTCCGCGGGCGGCGCACCGAGCTCGTGTACGAGCTGACCCGCTGGGAGCCGCGCCGGCTGACCTTCGTGGGCACCAACAAGACGGCGACCTCGACCGACGATCTCACGTTCGCGCCGTGCGGCGACGACGGTGCGGCGACGGAGGTCACCTATCGGGCCCATGTCCGCTTCCATGGCCTGGCCCGGCTCGCGGACCCTTTCCTGCGCCGCGAGTTCGAGCGCCTGGGCGACGAGCTGGTCGTGACCATGCCGCTCGCGGTGGCGGCTGCGCGGGACTGACCGGGCGAGCCGACGGGTACGCGGGGCCGGGTGCGGCGTCAGCCGGGCAGGGTCCC
Source organism: Yinghuangia soli (assembly GCF_021502675.1). Lineage (GTDB taxonomy): Bacteria > Actinomycetota > Actinomycetes > Streptomycetales > Streptomycetaceae > Yinghuangia > Yinghuangia soli. Next base: position 1,906 of record NZ_JAKFHA010000067.1, on the reverse strand, counting down.
GCGTACCACGCTGTTGCCGGAGTGCTCGGGCGAGCCGTTGTACGCCTGCACGGAGACGTCCACGACCGGGTAGCCGTCCAGGTCGAGGTTGGCGGGCAGGTCGAAGGACGCTTCGCCGTCGACGGGCAGGATGCCCAGGGCGATCATCTTCTTCGCATCGCGGTCCAGCAGCCACACTTCGTAGAAGCCGGGCTGCGGGGCCAGGCCGGACACCCGGACGATGAGCCGCCGCGCGGACTCGCCGCCGGACGGGGCGTCGACGAACGCGGCGCCGACGGCCTGGTGCGCGGGCAGCGGATCGAGCCGGGTCTGGGCCTCGATGCGCGGGCGCGGGGTGTCGTCGCCGGTGGCCCACAGCGTGCCGCCGACGCCGATGCCGGCCCCGATCAGGGCGGCGGAGGCGGCCAGCGCCAGTGCCGTCCGTACCCGAAACCGGCGGGTCCGAGGATGGGCGTCCCGATCGGGCCTGGCCGTGGTCGTGGTGCCTGCCGCCGTGCGTCCGTTCTCGGACTGCCCGTTCTCGGACGGCGCGGCGGCTGGTTGCGGATCGGCGGCGTCCAGGCCGAGTTCGCCGGTGATGCGCTGCCACAGGCCGGGCGGCGGGGCGGACGGTTCGTCCTCGGGGTGGATGCCGCGGCCGAGTCGGACGACGCCGCGGAGCTCGGCGAGTTCCGCCCCGCATTCGGGGCAGGCGGCGATGTGGTCGCGGTCCGCGCCGGGGATCTCCTCGCCGAGTGCCGCGAGCGCAAGCGTCGCCGGGTCAGGGTGACTCATCGTCCACCTCCTCCAATCGGCCCCGTAGGCGGCCGAGGCCGCGTCTGATGTGGCTCTTGACCGTGCCGAGCGGCAGGCCGAGGCGTTCCGCGATCTGGGTGTGCGTCAGGTCCCCGAAGAAGGCCATCTGCAGGATCCGGCGCTGCGGCTGCCCGAGCCGGGCCAGCGCGTCCGCGACCACCACGCGGTCCACGACGTCGGCGTCGTGCGGGAGTTCCGCGTTCGCGACCGGTTCCGCGTCGGTCGGGTCGGCGCGCCGGGCCCGGGCGGCGTGCGCGTCCGCGATGCGGTGCCGGGCGATGCCGACCAGCCATCCGGCCGGGGTGCCGGCCTCGGGCCGGTAGGTGGCGCGCCCGCGCCAAGCGGAGACGAAGACCTGCTGGGCGACGTCCTCGGCCTCGGCGGGGTCGCCGAGCGAGCGTACGCACACCGTGTAGACGAGTGCTCCCCAGCGCCGGTAGACCTCCGCGAACGCCGCTTTGTCGCCGGCCGCGAAGGCTTTGGCGACGTCGACGTCGTCGAGGTGGTCCACGGGCGCCACCCTACTGCCGGGACTGCCGAGGACCGCGGACCCCGGAAAGGATGTTCCGGTGTTCATGGCGCCTCCGGCACGGCCGTGACCACGAAATTGGCCTGGTAGCCGCCCGCTTGCCGGTCGTAGCTGCCCCCGCAGGTGACCAGCACGAGCTGCGGCGGTCCGGCGCGGCGGAAGATGTCGGCGGCCGGGAAGCCGCTCTTGGCGGTCGTCTCGGCACGGGTGACCCGGTACGCCAGCGGCGCTGCGTCGCCGGCGCGCTGCACGAGGACGCGGTCGCCGGTCTTGATGCCGTCCAGTTTCGCGAACTCCCCCAGCCGTCCGTCGGCCGTGTCGACGTGCCCCACGAGCACCGCGGAGCCCGCCGGCGCCCCGGGCTGCGGTCCGAACCGGTACCAGCCCACGGTGCGGCCGTCGGGCGGGACTTCGGTCTGCCCGTCCGGGGCCACGCCCACGGCGACCACGGGGGCCGACAGGCCGAGTGCGGGGACCCGGACCGCGGTCGGCGGTGTTTGCGGCCCGTCCGACTGCGCGGGCCCGGGCACCGCATCCCGCGGCGGCTCCGGGGCGGCCGACGGCGGCGGCACCGCCGAGGCC
>NZ_JAKFHA010000066.1:10439-20936 GCF_021502675.1 Yinghuangia soli | reverse complement strand
GCGGCGGCGTGCCATCGGGGCAGCGCCGCCGCGAGCGCCGTGCCGGGGGCAGCGGTCACGGGGCCGCCGGGGTGGCGTCGTCGGGGACGAGGCCCGCGGCGCGGCCGAGTTCGAGGTCGAGGGCCTCGCGGCGCATCCGCTGGTCGATGTAGAGCAGCGCGGTCGCGCCGGCGGCCAGCGGGTAGGTCACGGCGGCGGCCAGCACGCTGCCGACGCCCAGGATCACCGAGTCGGTGAACGAGTCGGGCACCATGTCGCCGAACTCCGACAGGCCGGTGACGGCCGCGAACGGGGCCTGGATGACTCCGCCGATCAGCAGCACGAGCAGCATGATGAGCAGCGTGATGCCGCAGACGCGCCACCAGCTGCCGGTCACCAGCTTGCGGGAGCGCAGCAGCGCCTTGCGTACCGTCTGCTTCTCCAGGATCAGGGCGGGCGCGGCCAGTTGCAGCAGGATGAAGGCGTAGAACGCGAGGACCATGCCGCCGAGGGCGCCGAGCACCATGAGGGCGGCGCCGGCGTCCGACACCGTCAGGATCAGCAGGCCGGGCAGCATGCAGGCGAAGATCAGGCCGAGCACGATCAGGAACGTCATGAGCGAGACGCCGAGCAGCCGGAGCAGCAGCGGGCGGGCGCCGGACCAGGCCTGACCGAGGGTCAGGGACTTGCCGAGCACCGCGCGGCTGACCACGAGGGTCAGCAGGCCGGTGATGATCAGCTGGCCGAGCATCAGCACGACGCCGTCGATCGCGGTGAAGCCGACGACCGGGCCGAGCACGTCGAGGAGTTCGTCGGGGTCCGGGTCGTCCTCTTCCAGCACCGAGGTGTCGACGCCGTTCAGCATCGCCCACTGGAGCGGGACGGTGATCGCCTGCGTGATGACCGCGATCACCAGCGACAGGCCGATCATGACCTTCCAGTGCCGGCGCATCGCGGCGACCGCGCCGTCCAGCAACTCGCCGACGCCCAGCGGGCGCAGCGGGATGATGCCGGGCTTGGCGGCCGGGAGGTACGGGCCCTGCCAGCCGCGCGGCGGACCCCAGCCGGGACCGCCCTGCGGGGGAGCGCCCCAGCCGGGTCCGCCGGGGGCGCCCCAGCCGTGCATCGGGGTCTGCTGCGGCGGCGGGCCGCCCGGGGCTCCCCAGCCCGGCGGCGGGCCGGCCGGGGGCTGCTGCGGGGACCAGCCGGGGGCGTTGGGCGGCACCGGGCCGCCGGGCGCGCCCCAGCCGCCGGGCGCGGCGGGGGGCTGCTGGGCGGACCAGCCGGGCGCCGCGGGGGCGTCGGCGGGTGCGGCAGGAGTGGCCGGGGACTCGGGTGCGGTGGGGGCGTCGGGCGCGGCCGGCTGCGCGGGGGCTGCACCCTCCTTGGCACCGCCGGACGCGTCGGGTGCCGGGGCGGCGTCACCCTCGGCTGCCGCATCGGCGTCGGCCGGGTCGCCCGTCGCGTCTCCCGTCGCGCTGGGCGCGGTGTCCGGTGCGGCGTCCGTCGCCTCGCTGGGCGCACTCTCCGCGGCACTGTCCGGGGCGTTGCCCGCTGTGCTGTCCGATGCGCTGTCCGGCGTAGTGCCCTGGACGTCCGGCGCGGGAGCGTCCTCGGCGGGCGACTGCGGGGACCGACGCGGGTCGTCGGGCCCCGGTGCATCCGGTGCGGCCCTGCCCGGAGAGTCCGTCATCGAAGTCGCTCCTCTTTCCTGTGGGGTGGCGGTCAATCGTGGCATGTTTTTGCCCGCGCTTGATGATCGGCTCCCGTCCGGCCCTGCGGTGGCGTACGGGTTGTCGGTATATGCCGTACCCAGGCCAACCGGAAGGACGCGGGGCCGGGTCCCGGCGGCCCTGCTGCGGGCACACTCATGGCATGGACACCGCCCCCGCACCTGCCGCCGAGGCCTGGTCGCCTCGCCCCGCGTACTGGCTCGACGACGTCCCGACCGCGTACGGGCACGGCCCCGCGGTCGTGCTGCTGGACCAGACCCGGCTGCCCGCCGAGGAGGTGCGGCTGGTGTGCAGCGATGTGGCCACCGTGGTCGACGCGGTGCGCCGGCTCGTGGTCCGCGGTGCTCCGGTGCTGGGCATCGTCGGGGCGTACGGCGTCGCGTTGGCGGCGGCCCGCGGCGAGGACGTGAAAGCGGCCGCCGACGACATCGCGCGGGCCCGGCCGACCGCGGTCAATCTGGCCTGGGGCGCGCGGCGGGCGCTGGCCGCCTGGCAGGCCGCGGGCGGTTCGGCGGAGGCCGCGCTGCGCGAGGCGCGCGTGATCCACGAGGAGGACGCGGCGGCGAGTGCCGCGATGGCCGGGCACGGGGCGCGCTTCGCGGCCGGGCTGCCCGCCGAGCGGCCGCTGCAGGTGCTGACGCACTGCAACACGGGCGCGCTGGTGTCCGGCGGAGAGGGCACCGCGCTGGCCGTGGTGCGCGAGCTGCACCGGGCCGGGCGGCTCGGGCGGCTGTGGGTGGACGAGACGCGGCCGCTGCTGCAGGGCGCCCGGCTGACCGCGTACGAGGCGGCCCGCACCGGCATGCCGTACACGGTGCTGTCCGACAACGCCGCCGGATCGCTCTTCGCAGCGGGCGAGGTGGACCTTGTCGTCGTCGGCGCGGACCGGATCGCCGCGGACGGGGCGACCGCCAACAAGGTCGGTACGTACCCGCTGGCGGTGCTGGCCCGCCATCATGGGGTGCCGTTCGTCGTGGTGGCCCCGATGAGCACCGTGGACCGCGATACCCCGGACGGCGCAGCGATCGTCGTCGAGCAGCGGGACGGCGGCGAGGTCACCGAAATGGCCGGAACGCCGCTCACGCCGCCCGGCAGCACCGCGTACAACCCGGCTTTTGATGTGACGCCGCCCGCGCTGATCACCGCGATTGTCACAGAATCGGGCGTTTTGTCCCCGGTAAGTGCGATCGCGATTGCTCGGATGAGTGCAGGTCACGATCCGGTAATGCGACGATGATGTCTATGAAGGGACGTGTCCTCATCGTCGACGACGACACCGCGCTGTCCGAGATGCTTGGCATCGTGCTGCGCGGCGAAGGGTTCGAGCCGTCGTTCGTGGCGGACGGCGACAAAGCTCTCCAGATGTTCCGGGAGGTGAAACCGGACCTGGTGCTGCTCGACCTGATGCTGCCAGGCCGGGACGGCATCGACGTATGCCGGCAGATTCGCGCCGAGTCAGGCGTGCCCATCGTCATGCTCACCGCGAAGAGCGACACGGTCGACGTGGTCGTCGGCCTGGAGTCCGGCGCGGACGACTACGTGATCAAGCCGTTCAAGCCCAAGGAGCTCGTGGCGCGGGTGCGCGCACGGCTGCGCCGGGCCGAGGAGCCGACCCCCGAGCAGTTGGTCATCGGCGACCTCGTCATCGACGTGGCCGGGCACTCGGTCAAGCGGGACGGGCGCAACATCGCCCTCACCCCGCTCGAGTTCGATCTGCTGGTCGCCCTGGCCCGCAAGCCCTGGCAGGTCTTCACCCGCGAAGTCCTGCTGGAGCAGGTCTGGGGCTACCGGCACGCCGCCGACACGCGCCTGGTCAACGTGCACGTGCAGCGGCTGCGGTCGAAGATCGAGCGGGACCCCGAGCGTCCCGAGATCGTGGTGACCGTACGCGGCGTCGGCTACAAGGCCGGCCCCGCCTGACGTGGTGAACGACCGCCGTCCCGAACCGGGCCAGGGGGCCTCGGGACGGCTCCCGGACCGGTTCGGCGCGTACCGAAGATCCGCGCGCGACACCGCCCGCGGTGGGTTCCGCACGCCCTCGCGGGGGTCGGGCGGGGCCACTTCGGTGCCCGGCACGGCTTCCGGCGGCGGGCCCGGGCTCGCCCCGCCGGGCGGTGCGGACGGCGGGTCCGGAGCCTCTGTCCCGCCGGGCGTGTCGGGCGGACCGGGCCCGGGACCGGTCGGCGGTCCGGGCGCGGCGATGCAGTCCGGGCTGCCCGGCGGCAGCCGCCCGCAGCAGGCGCCGGGGCGGCGCAACTGGTCCACGTGGGCCCTCGCGCTGCGGCGCGTCCGGTCCGCGGTCGGGCACGGCATCACCATATGGCGGCGGTCGATCCAGTTCCGGGTCGTCTCCACCACGCTGGTGCTGTCCGCCGCGGTCATGCTGCTGCTCGGCATCGTGGTGGTCGGGCAGGTCCAGGGCGGCCTGCTGGACGCCAAGGTGGCCAGTGCCACCGCGCAGGCGCAGGGCGGTTTCCAGGTGGCCCGGGCGAACGCCGCCGCGCAGGCCACCGACGGGGTCGGCCTACCCGTGCAGAACACCGGGACGGGCGCTCCCGTCGAGCGCGGGTTCGATGCGAAGGACTGGCTGACCACCCTGGTCGACGGGCTCTCCAGCGGCGGCACCGGGCAGTACGACGTGGCCGTGCTCAGCCCCGAGACCAACCCGTCGGGGGCGTCGCGCTGGGGGCCGCGGTCGTCCGGCAACGTGCTCGCCGACCGGAGCGTGCCCGACGAACTGCGCAAGGAGATCGCGAACCGGTCCGGGGCGGCGTACCAGTTCACCAAGATCGTCCGGGAGTCCGCGGAGAACCGCGGCACCCTGACCAGCACGCCCGGCGTGGTGGTCGGCGCCCAGCTGACCGACCCGCAGGGCGCGAAGTACCAGCTCTACTACTTCTTCCCGTTCACCCCCGAGGAGGAGACGCTCAGCCTGGTGCGCGGCACGCTCGCCACCGCCGGCGTCTTCCTCGTGCTGCTGCTGGTCGCGATCGCCGCGCTGGTCACCCGGCAGGTGGTCACGCCGGTGCGGATGGCCGCGCGGATCGCCGAGCGGCTCGCGGCCGGGCGCCTCGAGGAGCGCATGCGCCTGACCGGCGAGGACGACCTCGCGCGGCTGGGCTCGTCGTTCAACAAGATGGCCTCCAACCTGCAGAACAAGATCCGCCAGCTGGAAGACCTGTCGCGCATGCAGCGGCGCTTCGTCTCGGACGTCTCGCACGAGCTGCGCACCCCGCTGACCACCGTGCGGATGGCCGCCGACGTGCTGCACGAGGCCCGCGAGGGCTTCGACCCGGCCGTGTCGCGGTCCGCCGAGCTGCTGCAGACCCAGCTGGACCGGTTCGAGGCGCTGCTGTCCGACCTGCTGGAGATCAGCCGCTTCGATGCGGGGGCCGCGGTGCTGGACGCCGAGTCGGTCGACCTGCGCGATCTGGTCGGGCGCGTGGTGGACGCTGCCGAGCCGATCGCGGAGCGCCGTGGCGGCCGCATCGTGGTCGCCGAACCCGGCCGGCCGTGCGTCGCCGAGGTCGACCCCCGGCGGATCGACCGGGTGCTGCGCAACCTGGTCGTCAACGCGGTCGAGCACGGCGAGGGCCGCGATGTCGTGGTCACCGTCGGCGTCGACGACGGGGCGGTCGCGGTGACCGTGCGGGACTACGGCGTCGGCCTGAAGCCCGGCGAGTCCTCGCTGGTCTTCAACCGCTTCTGGCGTGCCGACCCGGCCCGGGCGCGCACCACCGGCGGCACCGGCCTCGGCCTGTCCATCGCGCTGGAGGACGCCCACCTGCACGGCGGCTGGCTGCAGGCCTGGGGCGAACCGGGCGGGGGCTCGCAGTTCCGGCTCGCGCTGCCGCGGGTGGCCGGGGCCGACCTGGTGCGCTCGCCGCTGCCGCTGGAGCCGCCCGACTCGCGGGCCAATCGCGGGCTCGACCTGGCCGGCACGCCGTACCGCCGCACCGGGCGGACCGCCGAGCCCGGCACAGCACCGGACCGCAGCCCCGACGCGGGGGCGCCCGCCTCAGGCACCCCGGCAGCCGGCCATACGGGCGGCCAGAGCGGCCCGGGCGGGCCGGGCGGACAGAACGGCCCGAGCAGCCTGCCCGGGGGCTACAAGACGTACCAGACCAAGGAAGGCGGTGGCCGCTGATGCGCATCCGCTCCGCGGGCCGCCCCGTCCGCGCCCTGCGTGCCGCGGCCGCAGCCGCCGCGCTGCTCCTGCTCGGTACCGCGTGCGCCTCGATGCCCAGCAGCGGCAAGGTGCAGGACGTCGAGCGCGAGGAGGGCAAGAGCGTCGCCGACGACCAGCAGGTCCGCGTGTTCGGCGAGCCGCCGCAGCCCGACGAGACGCCGACCAGCCTGGTCGAGGGCTTCCTGGAGGCGATCACCAGCGACGAGTCCGGCTACCAGACCGCCTTCAAGTACCTGACCGCGGAAGCCGCGGGCCGCTGGGACTTCAGGAGCGGCATCACGATCGTCGAGGGCACCCCGACCACGCGGCTCCCGGTGGTCGACGGGACCGCCTCGCCGAACGCGACCACCACCCAGGTGATCGTGGGCGGCGACCTCGTGGCCACCGTCGACGCGAAGAATTCGTACGAGCCGGCCGCCGACATCGCGAAGGGCCGGCCGACCCCGCTCGAAGCGCCGTTCGACCTGGTCAAGGACGCCAACGGCCAGTGGCGCATCAACCGCCTCCCGAACGGCCTGGTGCTGTCGCACGCGGACTTCCGGCGCATCTACAAGCCGGTCTCGATGTACTGGTTCGCGGCCTCGGCCGCCGACCTGATGCTGGTGCCCGACCCGATCTATTTGCGCAGCCGCGACGCACTTACGGTGACCCTGGTCGACCGGCTGCTCGGCGGCCCCACGCCGTGGCTGGCCCCGGCGGTGGAGACGCGCTTCCCGGCCGGCACGCGGCTGTCCGGGCGCAGCATCTCGGTCGACGACAACGGCCAGGCGACGCTGCAGCTGAGCGCCGAGGCCGGGGTTGCGGCGGGCAGCCAGCGGTGCAACGAGATGGCCGCGCAGATGCTGTACACGCTGCGGCAGGTCGTCAAGGTCGACGCGGTCGAACTGACCACCCACCGGGCCGCGCTGTGCCAGGTCAACCAGCACATGGTCGACAAGTACGATCCCGCGCACCCGGTGGACCCGCCGATCGGCTACTTCCTCAAGGGCCGCACCAAGCGGGTCGCCAACCGGCTGCTCAGCACGGGGCAGGACGGCCAGCCGCTGGCCGGTCCGTTCGGCGACGGCTCGATGAGCCTCTCGCAGCTCGCCGTGGCTCGCAGGAACCGCCAGATCGCCGCCCTGGACCAGCAGGAACGCAAGCTGTACGTCACCGAGCTGGACACCGCGGACGCCCCCAAGGTCTGGGCCGAGGCGGCCGAAGGGCACACGTTCCACAGCCTGACCTGGGACGGCCGCGGGGGGCTGTGGGTGCTCGACCGCGACAACACCAGGCCTGGCGAGGTCAAGACCACGGTGCTGTGGGTGGACCGCTCGGCGCGGATCCCCGTGACGGTCGAGGGCCTGGACGACGGCCGCATCGAGCAGCTGCGCGTCTCGCCGGACGGCACGCGCGCCGTGATGGTCGTGCGGGACAAGGGCGAAGACGGGCGCGAAGACGGGGCCAGCCGCGTGGTCGTCGGCCGCATCGACCGCGGACTCGACCGGGCCACCAACAACCCCGTGGTGACCATCAGTGCGCCGCGCCGCGTGATGACCGACCTCCAGCAGGTCAACTCGCTCTCCTGGAACGGCTCGTCGCGGCTGGTGGTGCTGGCCATCGAGCAGTCCGCGCAGCTGCAGCCCAAGTACGTCGACGTGGACGGCTCCAACGTCAGGTTGATCGCCGCACTGTCCGGCATCGGCAACATCGCCGCCCCGAACGGGACGGAGCAGGCTCTCCTCGCGGACTCCAGCGACGGCTGGGTCTACCGCCTGGAGCCCGGCGCCAACTGGACCCGGGTGGTCGACGACGCCACGCACCCGGTCTATCCGGGCTGATCCGGGCTGATCCGGGCCGACCCGCGCCGACCCGCGCTCACCCGGGTGCCGCGCCGCGGTGCGCCGGAGCGCCCGCGGCATCGAGGCGGGGCCGTATACCCGATGGAATTGCCCCGGAGTGGCGAATCGCGGAAAAGCCGGATAGCCGGCCTCGCGTGCCGCACCGTTGGAGCATGCGGCACGACGACCACACCGAGCGGCGACCGCGGGGCCACCCGCTGCGCCGACTCGCCACCACGTGGGCCGATCTCGTGCTGCCCGCCCGCTGTGCGGGCTGCGGCGGTCCCGGCACCGCCGTATGCCCCGCATGCCGGGCACACCTGCGGCAGCAGCCGCGGGAGGTGCGTCCGGACCCGGTGCCTGCCGGGCTGCCGGCGGTGTTCGCGGCGGCGCCGTACGAAGGTCCGGTACGGGCGGTCCTGATCGCCCACAAGGAGTACGGCGCCCACGCGGCCACCGGCCCGCTCGGGGCCGCCCTCGCCGCTGCGGTGCGGGCGGCCCTGCCGGCCGCCGGCGCGGACCGGGGCCGGGGACCCCTCCTCGTGCCGGTGCCGTCCGGCCGCCGCGCGGTACGGGCCCGGGGCCGGGACACGACACGTGCGCTGGCCCGGCAGGCCGCATCCGTGCTGCGTGCGCAGGGGATCCGGGCGGCCGTCGCACCGGCCTTGCGGCATACCCGTCCGGTTGCCGACCAAGCGGGACTACCGGCCCGGGAACGCGCGGTGAACGTCACCGGAGCACTCCGTGTTTCCTGCAGGTTGGCACCCCTATTTAGGGGCATTAGTGTGGTGATCGTCGACGATCTCGTGACCACCGGAGCGAGTCTCGCCGAGGCGGCCCGTGCGGTCGCGGCGGCGGGCGGAAGGGTGAGCGGAGCGGCTGTGGTGGCCGCGACTCCCCGGCGCTCCAGGACGGGTCCGGGCGACCGGACCCGGGATCCAGCGGCGGTCGCGTACGAGGTGGACGACCAGCTCGGCCGGACGGGCGGACAGCCCCACCGGCATGGCGCAATGGATGGAGTTCTGCGTGGACATTGTCGTCAAGGGCCGCAAGACCGAGGTGCCCGAGCGGTTCCGCAAACACAGCGTCGAGAAGCTGGACAAGATCCGCAAGCTCGACGACAAGGTGATCAGCGTCGACCTTGAGGTGTCCAAGGAACGCAACCCCCGGCTCGCGGACCGTTCGGACCGCGTGGAGATCACGCTGCGGAGCAAGGGGCCGGTGGTCCGGGCCGAGGCTGCTGCCACGGACCCGTACGCCGCGCTCGACCTCGCGATGTCAAAGCTGGAGGCACAGTTGCGCAAGGCAGCCGACCGGCGTCGCGTCCACCGGGGGCACCACGCCCCCATGTCCGTGGGAGCGGCAACCGCAGAAATCAACGGGCGCGACCGCATCGGCGGGGCCACCGTGGCCACTGCCGAGGAGCTGGAAGCCCTGGACGAGCTCGACATGATGCCCGCCAAGCGCATGGAGGGCTCCATCCAGGTCGACGGGGACGGCCCGCTGGTCGTCCGGGAGAAGGTCCACCAGGGTCCGCCGATGACCCTGGACCAGGCGCTCTACGAGATGGAGCTCGTGGGGCACGACTTCTACCTGTTCGTCGACAAGGACTCCGCGCTCCCGAGCGTCGTGTACCGCCGCCGTGGCTACAACTACGGCGTGATCCACCTGAGCCCGGAGGGCTCGGACGTGGCCATGGAGATGGACGAAGCGTGACGCCGTGACCCCTGTGGTCGCGCGCTGACGCGCTCGGCACGGCCCGCCGCCTCGATCGGATCGAGGCGGCGGGCCCGCTTGTGCCCGCGGCGGGGGCGGTTCCGCAACTCTTTTCGCAGCTGTTTTGGGTAGTGATCCGGGCAAACGACGCGAGGGGGCAGTACGTCGTGCCGATGACATGCGATGCTGGTTCGGATACGGAGCGTGCCGATGGGCCCTGACCGAGGCATCACCGGCACCGGGCCTACCGAGGGGGCAGTCACGGTGGGAGGACGCCAGGTCCCCGCGCAGTCCGGGGCGCCGGACCCGCGGGACGAGCCGATCCGGGTCCTGGTGGTGGACGACCATGCGCTGTTCCGGCGCGGGCTGGAGATCGTCCTCGCCGCGGAGCCGGACATCGAGGTGGTCGGCGAGGCGGGCGACGGCGCGGAGGCCGTCGAGGCCGCCCAGGATCTGCTGCCGGACATCGTGCTGCTGGACGTGCGCATGCCGCGCCGCGGCGGCATCGAGGCGTGCACGGCGATCAAGGAGGTCGCGCCGAGCGCCCGCATCATCATGCTGACGATGAGCGACGACGAGGCCGACCTGTACGAGGCCATCAAGGCGGGCGCGACCGGCTACCTGCTCAAGGAGATATCGACCGACGAGGTGGCCACCGCCATCCGCGCGGTCGCCGACGGCCAGTCGCAGATCAGCCCGTCGATGGCGGCCAAGCTGCTGACCGAGTTCAAGTCGATGATCCAGCGCGACGACGAGCGCCGCCTGGTGCCCGCGCCGCGGCTGACCGAGCGCGAGATCGAGGTCCTGCGCCTGGTCGCCACCGGCAAGAACAACCGGGACATCGCCAAGATCCTGTTCATCAGCGAGAACACCGTGAAGAACCACGTGCGCAACATCCTGGAGAAGCTGCAGCTGCACTCCCGGATGGAGGCCGTGGTGTACGCGGTGCGCGAGAAGATCCTGGAGATCCACTAGCGGATGCGCGGAAGCCGGGGGGGGGGGGGGGGGGGGGGCCCGGCCCCCCCCCCCCCCCGGGGCGGGGGGGGGGGGGGGGGGTGGG
>NZ_JAKFHA010000066.1:5520-10429 GCF_021502675.1 Yinghuangia soli | reverse complement strand
TGCCGCGTCCCGCCCCGGCTTCCGTGTTCTGCGGGCCCTTCTTGTCTGCGCGGCTCAGGCGAGCAGTGCGGCCAGCGGGGCCCGGGCCGCCTCGGGGGTGACCCTCTCCAGGCGGACGCTGTCGCAGCCCACCCACGTCGCGGCCTCGCGCAGCGCGGTCGCCATCGCGTCCAGGGACTTCTCGGCGACCCGCGGCGACTCGAAAGACAGCTGCCGGGCGACCAGCGTGCGGCCCTCGCGGGCCGGGTCCACGCGGCCGAGCAGCTTGCCGCCGGCCAGCAGCGGCATCACGAAGTAGCCGTGCACCCGCTTGTCCTTGGGGGTGTACGCCTCCAGGCGGTGGTTGAAGCCGAACACGCGCGCGGTCCGCGGGCGGTCCCACACCAGCGAGTCGAACGGCGACAGCAGCGTCGTGCGGTGCCGGCCCTTGGGCGGGGCGGCCAGCTCGTCCGGGTGCGCCCACGCGGCCGCGGGGCCGGCGCTTCCGTTCGCGGTGCTCCAGCCCTCGACCGCGACGGGCACCAGCCCGGTGTCCGGCAGTACGGCCTCGACCTGCGCGCGGGTGAGGCGGTACTGGTCCATCAGGTCGGCGGTGGTCGCGACGCCGAGCTGGCGGCCGGCCTCGGCGACGAGGTTGCGGATGCAGGCGGCGTCGTCCTGCTCGACCTCCGCGTACTGCGCGGGGATGGTCCGCTCGGGCAGGTCGTAGACGCGCTTCCAGCTGCGCCGGCGTACGCACACCACGTCGCCGAAGGACAGCGCGCGCTCCACCGCGACCTTGGTCTCCGACCAGTCCCACCACTCGCCCTTGTTCTTGGCGCCGCCCAGGTCGGTCGCGGTCATCGGGCCTTCGGCGCGCAGCCGGTCCAGGACGGTCTTGTACGCCTCGGCGGAGACCTCCTGGCCCCACAGGTGTCCGCGGTTCCGGTAGTGCCGGCGGCGGAACGCGAAGTCCGGCCAGGAGTGCACGGGGAGCACGCATGCGGCGTGCGACCAGTACTCGAACGCGCCGTCGCCCGACCAGTAGGCGTCCTCGACGGCTGCGCGGCCGAGCGCCCCGAGCCGCGAGTAGGGCACCAGCTCGTGCGAGCGGGCCAGCGTCGAGATGGTGTCGAGCTGCACCGCGCCGAGGCGCCCGAGGACCGCGCGGACGCCGCCGCGCCGCTCGGGCACGCCGAGCACTCCCTGGGCGCGCAGCACCATGCGGCGGGCCTCGTCGGCGGTGAGGGTGAGCGCGGGGGCGGCGGGTGTGCTCATGGACTGCACCTTAGAACATGCGTTCGCATCAGGGCGGGCGTTTCGCGCCGGATTCACGCGATCGGGGCGGCCGCCCGATGGGTCAGGCGGCCGGGACGGGCGGGTCGGTGGCCAGCCGGGCGTGCAGGTGCTCGTCGTGGTGTCGCCCGTCCGGCCCGACGGACCCGTCGCGCATCACGCCTTCGAGTGCAAAACCCGTGCGATTTGCGACCGCGCAGGACGCCGTGTTCGGCGCCGCGTGGATCAGCGTCAGCCGGTGGATGCCCAGGGCCCCGAAAGCCCAGCGGGACGCGGTCGCCACCCCGTGCGTGGCCACTCCGGCGCCGCGCGCCTCGGGCATGAGCCAGTAGCCGACCTCGGCGGTGCGCAGGTGCGTGTCGATGTGCTGGATGCTCACGTCGCCCAGCACCGCGCCGGTGACCGCGTCCATGATGATGAAGCAGGCGTGCTTGCCCTCGGCCCAGAAGCCGACGCGCTTGGCCAGCCAGGCCTTCGGGTCGCGCCAGGTGCCGTCGTCGTCGCCGGGCGGGCGCGGGGCCCGCCAGCGCTGGATGTCCGGGTCCTCCAGGGCCACCCGGGCCGCCTCCACGTCCTGCATGTTCCACGGCCGGAGCTGGTATTTGCCGGCGGCGATCTCCACGGGTTCCATAGCGCTCATTCTGCCCCCGCACCTGCGTGCCTCCCCGAGGCTTGCGTCCTCGCATACCATGGCCCCATCGGCGGGACGGGCCCCGCCGTGCCGTCCCGCAGCCACGCGGGACGGTCGCCGCTCGGCAAGGAGCTCACACAGCGTGTCCATCTTCGACAAGGTCCTGCGCGCCGGCGAGGGCAAGATCCTGCGCAAGCTCACCCGCATCGCGGATCAGGTCGACTCGATCGAAGAGGACTTCACCAACCTCTCGGATGCCGAGCTGCGCGCCCTCACCGACGAGTACAAGGAGCGGTACGCCGACGGCGAGAGCCTCGACGACCTGCTCCCCGAGGCGTTCGCGACGGTCCGCGAGGCCGCCCGCCGCACGCTCGGCCAGCGCCACTACAAGGTGCAGCTCATGGGCGGCGCCGCGCTGCACCTGGGCAACATCGCCGAGATGCGCACCGGTGAGGGCAAGACCCTGGTCTCCACGCTGCCCGCGTACCTCAACGCGATCGCCGGCAAGGGCGTGCACGTCGTCACGGTCAACGACTACCTCGCCGAGCGCGACTCGGAGTGGATGGGCCGCGTGCACCGGTTCCTCGGGCTGACGGTCGGCTGCATCCTCGCCAACATGCCGCCGCACGAGCGCCGCAAGGCCTACAACTGCGACATCACGTACGGCACCAACAACGAGTTCGGCTTCGACTACCTGCGCGACAACATGGCGTGGAGCCAGGACGAGCTCGTCCAGCGCGGCCACTTCTTCGCGGTCGTCGACGAGGTCGACTCGATCCTCATCGACGAGGCCCGTACCCCGCTGATCATCTCCGGCCCCGCGGACCAGGCCACCAAGTGGTACGCCGACTTCGCGAAGCTCGTGACGCGCCTCAAGCGCGCCGAGCCGGTCAAGGACCCGCTGGAGACGCCGGTCGGCGACTACGAGGTCGACGAGAAGAAGCGCACCGTCGGCATCCTCGAGGCGGGCGTGAACCGCGTCGAGGACTACCTGGGCATCGACAACCTCTACGAGGCGGTCAACACCCCGCTGGTGGGCTACCTGAACAACGCCATCAAGGCCAAGGAGCTCTACAAGCGCGACAAGGAGTACGTCGTCGTCGACGGCGAGGTCCTGATCGTCGACGAGCACACCGGCCGCATCCTCGCGGGCCGCCGCTACAACGAGGGCATGCACCAGGCGATCGAGGCGAAGGAAGGGGTGGAGATCAAGGACGAGAACCAGACCCTCGCCACGATCACCCTGCAGAACTTCTTCCGCCTGTACGACAAGCTCGGCGGCATGACCGGTACGGCGATGACCGAGGCGGCCGAGTTCCACCAGATCTACAAGCTCGGCGTGGTGCCGATCCCCACGCACCGCAACGTGCAGCGCCTCGACCAGGCCGACCTCGTCTACAAGACCGAAGAGGCGAAGTTCGCCGCGGTCGTCGACGACATCGTGGAGAAGCACGAGAAGGGCCAGCCGGTCCTCGTCGGCACCACCAGCGTCGAGAAGTCCGAGTACCTCTCGAACCAGCTGCGCAAGCGCGGCGTCCCGCACGAGGTCCTCAACGCGAAGCACCACGAGCGCGAGGCGCAGATCGTCGCGCAGGCGGGCCGCAAGGGCGCGGTCACGGTCGCCACCAACATGGCCGGCCGCGGCACCGACATCATGCTCGGCGGCAACCCCGACCACCTGGCCTCCGCGGCCCTCGCGCAGCGCGGCCTCAGCGCGGTCGAGACCCCCGAGGACTACGAGGCGGCCTGGCCGGACGCGCTGGAGAACGCCAAGAAGGCGGTCAAGGCCGAGCACGAAGAGGTCACCGAGCTCGGCGGCCTGTACGTGCTGGGCACCGAGCGCCACGAGTCGCGCCGCATCGACAACCAGCTCCGCGGCCGCTCCGGCCGCCAGGGCGACCCGGGCGAGTCCCGCTTCTACCTGTCGCTGGGCGACGACCTGATGCGCCTGTTCAAGGCCAACATCGTCGAGGCCGTGCTCAACCGCGCGGGCATCCCCGAGGACGTCCCGATCGAGTCCAAGATGGTCTCGAACGCGATCAAGTCGGCGCAGAGCCAGGTCGAGCAGCAGAACTTCGAGATCCGCAAGAACGTCCTCAAGTACGACGAGGTCCTCAACCGGCAGCGCGAGGTCATCTACGGCGAGCGCCGCCGCGTCCTGGACGGCGAGGACCTGCACGAGCAGGTCGAGCACTTCATCGACGACACCATCTCGGCGTACGTCACCGGCGCCACCGAGGGCTTCGCCGAAGAGTGGGACCTCGAGAAGCTCTGGACCAACCTCAAGCAGCTCTACCCGGTCAGCATCACGATCGAGGAGGTCGAGGAGGAGGCGGGCGACCGCTCCGGCCTCGATGTCGACACCCTGGTCGAGCAGCTGCAGGCCGACGCGCAGGCCTCGTACGAGGAGCGCGAGGAGAAGCTCGGCGCCGAGGTCATGCGCGAGCTCGAGCGCCGCGTGGTCCTCTCCGTCCTCGACCGCCGCTGGCGCGAGCACCTCTACGAGATGGACTACCTGCAGGAGGGCATCGGCCTGCGGGCGATGGCGCAGCGCGACCCGCTGGTCGAGTACCAGCGCGAGGGCTTCGACATGTTCAACGCCATGATGGAAGGCATCAAGGAAGAGTCGGTCGGCTACCTCTTCAACGTCGAGGTCCAGATCGAGCAGGTCCCCGAGGCGCCCAGCATCTCGATGGACAAGGTCCAGGCCATGCCGGAGATCCACGCCAAGGGCCTGGAAACCCCGCAGCGCCCGACCCACCTCTCGTACAGCGCCCCGAGCGTCGACGGCGAGGGCGGCGTGGTCACCACCGAGGAAGACCTCGACGTGGACGACGTCATCCCCGAGCAGGGCGGCACCCGGGCGGAGCGCCGCCGCGCCCAGCGAGCCCGCAACAAGAAGAAGCGCTGAGCAACCCGGAGGGGGGGGGGGCCGGCGGGGGGGGGGGGGGCCCCCCCCGGGGGGGGGGGGCGCCGCGGGGGGGGGGGCGCCCGCGCGCCGCC
>NZ_JAKFHA010000066.1:0-5510 GCF_021502675.1 Yinghuangia soli | reverse complement strand
GACGCCGCGCGGCGCACCCGGGCGGGGCCGCCCGCCTGGTGGCGGTCGGCCCCTCCGGCGTTTGTGCCACGCACTATGGCGCGTCTCGCCGGCTGCGGCAGGCGCCTGCTTCGCGGTGGATGGAGCAAGGCAGATGATCCTGTCGTCCCGCATTACCGGGATCCTGGCTCGTGAGGTCCCCGAGCCGCAGCGGACCGAGCTGGCCCAGGCGCTTTCGAGCCTGTACGGGCCCACCCACAGCGACGCCGGCTCGGACCGCATTGCTGCGGCGGTCATCATCCTGGTCCTCGACGAAATGCCCATCGAAGAGGCCGCGGAACGAGCGGTCGGCGACTGGAGGGATCTCTTGATGTGGTCCGGTCTGGGCGACAGTGACTGGGACTCCGCACTGACGACCCGCTTCCCGCCGCCGGCCTGACCCGTTCGCGGCCGAAGTTCGCGTCGTCCAGGACGGCGGCTACGAACAGGGCGACGGCGGCGACGGCAGCCACGCGGCGACCGCGAGCGCGCCGCCGCCGAGCAGCCCGGCGGCGACCAGCACGGGCAGCGCGCAGCACGCCACGCATGCGGCTCCGGCGAGCCAGGCCAGGCGACCGGCCGCACGGTGCGGCGGCGGCCCCTCGGTTGTGTCGGGGCTGTCGGGAGCGGGGTCAGCAGCACGGTCCGGCATGCCGGTCCTCCTCGGCGAGGTCGGCGAACGGAAGCGGGCAGCAGGCGCTTTTCGCGCACACCGCCAGGTCGTCGCAGCCGGCGTCCATGGCGTCGACGAGGGCGGTGCGGATGGTGTGCAGGTCGGCGATCCGCGCGTCGACCTCGACGAGCTTGGCGGCAGCGAGCTCTTGCAGCCCGGCCTTCGCGCGGCGTCCTGCGCCGTGCCGGTGGGTGCTGGCCTCCAGCAGTTCGGCGACCTCGTCCAGGGTGAACCCGAGCCGCTGCGCGGCCTTGATCACCCGCAGCAGCGCAACGGACTCGGGCGGGTAGACGCGGTGCCCGCCGAGGGTGCGGTCGGGCTCGGCGAGCAGGCCGCGGCGCTCGTAGTAGCGCAGGGTCTGCTGGTTGACCCCGGCGGCGTCGGCCAGCTCGCCCGACCGCAGCCCATCGGACCGGGTGGTCATGCGCGGGCTCCGGAGGCACGCTCCACTAGGGCGTCCAGCACGCCGATGTGCGCCTCGGGCACGGAGACGTCCATCAGCAGGCGGCCGGCCGCGTCGCGGTCGAAGGCGAAGGCGAAGAACGAGCAGCAGCCCGTCTCCCGCTCGGCCAGGTCCCGCGCGGCGGGCTCGGCTGCGGCGTCCAGGACCAGCCGGGCCCGGACCGGCGCGGGCCGCTCCACCTTGATGAGCGCGTCGGCGAACAGCGTGTCGAACTCGGCGATGCGCAGCGGCTGCTCCACGGTCGCCAGCGTGCAGGACGGCGGCACCCAGGTCACGGCCGTACTCCTTCCCCTCGATGGACGCCCCGGAGGGCGCTGTCCTTCGACGGTAAACCTGTACCCGGGTACCGGATGCAAGCCCGCAAGGGTGGGGAATCAACGCGAGCATGCCTGGCCGGACCGTGAGTATCGGGTGGCGAAATCCAAAGAGCCTCACCGCCACACGCCGCCGGCCGTGCCGCGGCGTTTCCGGGCGGGAGGGGCCGTCACGACGACCACCGGACCGGTGAGGGTGCCGGCGAGGCGTGGGTACGGCAGCCTTGCCGGCTCTCAAGAGCTTCGGTGGTGCGCCCAGATATGCGCGGCTGCGCGTCCGGCGCGGTGCGTGTGTGCCACTGGCTGGGCATGACGCAGTGCCTGTGAATTTCGCCCTTGAGGGTGGCGCTCGGCGCGTCCTGGGTGGCCGGCTGGAGTCAGGGGCAAATTGGGGCTTATCGGCCATTCACTCCCCATGCGGAGCGCGCGGCGGCGCGCGGTGTGGGCGTGCGCCGGAGAAAAACCTTTGTGTGCTCGGCTGTTCGGCGTAGATGCGCGGTGCGGTGAGCGGCGGCGTGAGGATGTGGGACGTCGCGAAATTGCGGCTTCGGGGACCCGCGAAAACCGTGCGCGTACGCCGGAGGGGCTGGCACGTCAGGGCGCCGTTCCGCAGCGCTGCGCCCCTCGACCGGGGTGGGCGAGGGGCGCAGTCGGCGTAGGCGTCTCGTGGCCGTGTCTGCGGCCGGGTGGGGCCGCTGCGGACTACTCGGGCTGCAGAAGCCCCCGTACGGCCGTCTGTGGGTGGCATGGCTGCGCCCCTCGGCCCGGGGTCGGGGAGGGGCGCAGGCAGGGTCGGGGAGTGGGTTCCCGGCCTCAGGGGGTCAGCGGTAGCGGAGTGCGGTGCAGATCCACGTGGGTGTGTGGGGTGCCCGGCTGCGCGGGCGGGTGCGGTCGAGGCGTACCGCGACGGCCTGGAAGCGCTCCGGGCCGGCCAGGCGCAGGCGGAGGAAGCCCTCGGCGGTGTCCGGCGTGGGGGCGGTGGCGTTGGCCGCGGCGAGTGTCACGCCGGTGATGCGGCGTTCGGCGAGGGTGCGGCGCAGGCGGTCGACGCGGGCGCGGACCTCGGTGGTGGTGTGTGCGTCGAGTTGGCGCGGCGCGCGGCAGCCGGACAGTACCTCGGCGAGCAGCATGGCGAACCGGCGTACGCGCCGCCGGGCTTCGGCGGGGTCGGGCTCCGCGAGCGGTGCGCCGACCAGCCGCAGGTCGGGCGTCGGCAGCGGGCGCGGCGGGAACGGGATGACAAGCCCGCCGCCGGGTTCGCCCTCGTACGGCGGCTCCCAGGCAGGCGGCCGCAGAACGCGCAGCTGGTGCAGGGTGGACGCGGGCTGGTCGCCCTGCCACGAGTCGCATCCCCGCGGGGAGGGCGCGTTGTTGGCCAGGCCCTCGAACTCGACGTACGGCTCCCGCTCGGGCGCTCCGCCGGGACGCCGCGTGCGCCGAACCGCAGCGAGGTCGATGACAGCGGGCATCGGG
The DNA here is from genome assembly GCF_021502675.1 of Yinghuangia soli. Classification (GTDB taxonomy): domain Bacteria; phylum Actinomycetota; class Actinomycetes; order Streptomycetales; family Streptomycetaceae; genus Yinghuangia; species Yinghuangia soli. The sequence continues at coordinate 2,569 of NZ_JAKFHA010000066.1, read as the reverse complement.
ATTCTCGGCTCCGCGTGGGATCCCGACTCTCGGTGCGGAGCGGCCCCAGTGGCGGCTGCCCGGGCCGGGGACGGTGCGGTGCTTGGGCTGCCTGCGCCGACTGGCCGACCCGGCGCGTCCGGCCTGGTCATCGGCTCGCGATGCGCTGTCCCGGCGCTGTACAGCTCTTGGCTGGGGGCCGCGACTGGTGTCGGCGGATGCGGCTGCGTCGTGCTCCGCGGGTCGGCCTCGACCGGACCGGACATGCGGTGGCGTCGCCAGTCCGTGGCCGCAGCGCGGAACTCCTTCCGAACCGCGTCGAGGTCGATGACAGCGGGCGTCGGGACGCTCGCCGCCGCATGGGCTTCGACGTCCGGATGCGGAGCGGCCCCCGCGGCCGCTGCGATGTCCGGGGTCGTGGGCCTCTGGGCGCACTGGGTGCCGGAAAACGCCGGATGGTCAGCCGCAGCCGCAGCCGCAGCCGCAGTCGCAGCCGCCGGGGCCACGAGCGGTGCAGGGACTGGGCCCCCGTGCGGGTTGCCCGCGCCGAGTGGTCGATCGGGCGCACCCGGCGCCCGCATCGGCTCGCGATTTGCCGCCTTGGCGTCGATCGATTCGTGCTCGGGGCCCGAGGCCGGAAGATCGGCGCATCCAGGCCCCTTGCGGGGCCGGTCCGGCGGGCTTGCCGGTGGGGTGTGGTCGTGGGCTGTCGTGCGGTGTGGCTGGGCCATGTTGCGCTCCCCGAATGGTCCGTTGGCCGTAGGTCCGGGGTAGGGCGGCGACTGTGGTTCCCCCTCGGCGGCCGTCCCCCCGGTGCCGCGTTCGGGGGCTCTTGGTAGTCGGGCGGAATCCGGGAGTCAAACAGGGCGTTGGCGCACGGCGCGCGGTCCCAAGGTGGGAATCGCCTGGGCGTGCGCCGGGACAAAACAGGGCAATCACGGCGTTGCCCGTCCGGCGCCTCCGCGGCCCAGCTCGTACGATGCAGTGCGGCGCCTCCCGTGGGTCCCCGGTGGATTCACGCGCATGGGGGTCCGCTGCCCTCGTCCCGTTGGAGTCCCGATGCGCGTGTACGTCCCCTCGACGCCGACTGCCCTGGCCGGCGTGCATCGGGAGGGTGGTCTGGGGCCCGCGCCGGTGCGGGCGTACGCGGTGTTCGGCGGCTTGGCCGAGTGGTGCGGGACGGACGACGCCGAGGAGCTGGAGTACGCCGCGACCGTGCTGGCCGGCCGCATGTCGCTGCGGGCCGCGGTGCAGGAGGGCGGCGGCAAGGCCCGCCGCGTGGTGCTGGCCGCCGAGGTGCCGGACGGCATCGTGTCCGCAGTCCCGGACGGCGGTCCGGGGGCGGTCCTGGTGGACGGCACGATCCCGGTGAAGCGCATCGCGGCGGTGCTCATGGACGCCGAGGACGCGGAGGCCGACGTGCGGGCCGCGCTGGGGGTCCTGGATGCGGCCGAGGCCGGCGACGCCGCCGCGGAGGCCCTGGTCGAGGCGGTCGAGGAGCACGAGCTTCTGTGGTTCGCGACACAGGAGCTGCGCGACCTGGTCGACTGACCCGGGCCCGCATCAAGGCGCCCGAGGGTGCACAATTCCCCGATGGGAACGTCGCAGGAGTCCGGTGTGCACGGCGGGTCGCCGGCACGCCACATCGTGTGGGACTGGAACAGCACGCTGTTCCACGACATCGACGCGGTCATGGCCGCGACCAATGACTCGTTCGCGGCCTACGGGCTCCCGCCCATCACCCTGGAGCGCTACCGCGAGCTGTACACGGTGCCGGTGCCGCGGTTCTACGAGAAGATCACCGGCCGGGTGCCCGAGCCCCAAGAGTGGGCGATGCTCGATGCGACCTTCCAGCGCTCGTACGCCCGGCACGCCGTCGCCTGCGCGCTGACCCCCGGGGTGGACGACCTGCTCGCCGGCTGGCTGGCCGCAGGCCGTACGCAGTCGCTGCTGTCGCTGACCGCGCACGACGACCTCATGCCCTTCGTGGACCGCTTCGCGATCGCCGACATGTTCCTGCGCGTGGACGGCCGGATCGGCCCGCCCGGCGGCGGCAAGGCCGAGCACCTGGCCCGGCACCTCAAGGCGCTGGACGCCGACCCGGCCGGGGTCGTGGTCATCGGCGACGCCGCGGACGACGCGTACGCGGCACGCGAGCTGGGTGCCTCCGCGGTCCTGTACACCGGCGGATCCCACTCGCGGACCAGTCTGGAGCGGGTCGGCGTCCCCGTCGTCGACACCCTCGCGGAGGCCGTGGCTCTCGCCGCGGGCTGAGCGGGGCACAACCCGGAATCCGATGCGTCAAAGCGGAGGAAATCGGGCACTGCGTGGGGCATGGATGCTGTCACTCAGGTTCCCGCCCCGGTCAACGAGCCGATCCACTCCTACGCCCCCGGCAGCCCGGAGCGGGCCCGGCTGGAAGCCGAGCTGAAGCGCCAGGCGTCCGAGCCGGTCGAGCTGACGCAGACCATCGGCGGTGTGCAGTCCGCGGGTGGCGGTGCCAGGGTCGATGTGGTGCAGCCGCATCGGCATGGTGCGGTGTTGGGGTCGTTTGCGGGGGCGACGCAGGCGGATGCGCGGGCTGCGGTGG
>NZ_JAKFHA010000065.1 GCF_021502675.1 Yinghuangia soli | reverse complement strand
GTCGCCCTCGGGCTCCGGCTCGGCGTTGCGCGCGATGCCGACGACCGCATCGCCCTTACCCAGGTTGATCAGTTGCACGCCCATCGTGTCACGCCCGGTGTCGCGAACCTCGGATACGCGGGTGCGGATCACACCGCCGCCGAGCGTGATGGCCAGGATTTCATCCGTTACGTCCACCACCAGGGCGCCGACCAGCGAACCGCGGTCCTCGACGATCTTGGCTGCCTTGATGCCCAGACCGCCGCGGCCCTGAACGCGGTACTCGTCCACGCTGGTCCGCTTGGCGTAGCCGCCGTCGGTCGCGGTGAAGACGAACGTTCCTTCCCGGACCACGCTCATCGACAGGAGCTCGTCGCCCTCGCGGAAGCTCATGCCCTTCACCCCGGAGGTGGCCCGGCCCATCGGCCGCAGCGCCTCGTCGGTCGCGGTGAAGCGGATCGACTGCGCCTTGCGGCTGACCAGCAGCAGGTCGTCCTCGGCGGAGACCAGTTCGGCGGCGATCAGCTCGTCGTCGGCACCGGCCTCGTCGGCCCGCAGGTTGATGGCGATGACGCCCGCGCTGCGGTTGGTGTCGTACTCCTTGAGCGCGGTCTTCTTCACCAGGCCGGCCTTGGTGGCCAGGATCAGGTACGGCGCCACCTCGTAGTCGCGCAGGTCGAGGACCTGGGCGATCTTCTCGTCCGGCTGGAAGGCGAGCAGGTTGGCGACGTGCTGGCCGCGCGCGTCCCGGCCGGTGTCGGGCAGCTCGTACGCCTTGGCGCGGTACACCCGGCCCTTGTTCGTGAAGAACAGGATCCAGTGGTGGGTGGTCGTCACGAAGAAGTGGTCGACGATGTCGTCCTGCTTCAGCTGCGCGCCGCGCACGCCCTTGCCGCCGCGCTTCTGCGAGCGGTACAGGTCGGTGCGGGTGCGCTTGACGTACCCGCCGCGCGTGATGGTGACGACGATGTCCTCTTCGGCGATGAGGTCCTCGATGGACATGTCGCCGTCGAACGGGATGAGCTGGCTGCGCCGGTCGTCGCCGTACTTCTCGACGATCGCGGCGAGTTCCTCGCTGATGATCTGCCGCTGCCGCTCGGGCGAGGCCAGGATCGCGTTGTACTCCGCGATCTTCGCCATCAGCTCGTCGTACTCGGCGGTGATCTTCTGCCGCTCCAGGGCCGCGAGGCGGCGGAGCTGCATCTCGAGGATCGCGTTGGCCTGGATCTCGTCGATCTCCAGCAGGCCCATGAGGCCGCTGCGCGCCTCCTCGACCGTGGCCGAGGCCCGGATGAGCGCGATGACCTCGTCGATCGCGTCGAGCGCCTTGAGCAGCGCGGTGAGGATGTGGGCGCGCTCCTCGGCCTTGCGCAGCCGGAAGCGCGTGCGCCGGACGATGACCTCGACCTGGTGCTCGACCCAGTAGCGGATGAACGCGTCGAGCGAGAGGGTGCGCGGCACGCCGTCGACCAGCGCGAGCATGTTCGCGCCGAAGGTGTCCTGCAGCTGGGTGTGCTTGTACAGGTTGTTCAGCACGACCTTGGCGACCGCATCGCGCTTGAGCACGATGACCAGGCGCTGGCCGGTGCGCGAGCTGGTCTCGTCGCGCACGTCGGCGATGCCCTGGATGCGGCCGTCCTTGACCAGCTCGGCGATCTTGAGCGCCAGGTTGTCCGGGTTGACCTGGTACGGGAGTTCCGTGACGACCAGGCACTGCCGGTTGTTGATCTCCTCGACCTCGACCACCGCGCGCATGGTGATCGAGCCGCGGCCGGTGCGGTACGCGTCCTCGATGCCGCGCCGGCCGACGATGACCGCGCCGGTCGGGAAGTCCGGGCCCTTGATGCGCTCGATGAGGGCTTCGAGGAGCTCCTCGTGCGAGACCTCGGGGTTCTCCAGGTACCACTGCACGCCCGACGCGACCTCGCGCAGGTTGTGCGGCGGGATGTTGGTGGCCATGCCGACCGCGATGCCCGCGGAGCCGTTGACCAGGAGGTTCGGGAAGCGCGCGGGCAGGACCTCGGGCTCCTGCTGGCGGCCGTCGTAGTTCGGGCCGAAATCGACGGTGTCCTCGTCGATGTCCCGCATCATCTCCATGGCCAGCGGGGCCATGCGGCACTCGGTGTAGCGCATCGCGGCCGCGGGGTCGTTGCCCGGCGAGCCGAAGTTGCCGTTGCCGTCGACCAGCGGCATGCGCAGCGACCAGGTCTGCGCGAGGCGCACGACGGTGTCGTAGATCGAGGTGTCGCCGTGCGGGTGGTACGAGCCCATCACGTCGCCGACGACGCGGGCGCACTTGTAGTAGCCCTTCTCAGGGCGGTAGCCGCCGTCGTACATCGCGTACAGCACGCGGCGGTGCACCGGCTTGAGGCCGTCGCGGACCTCGGGGAGTGCGCGCCCGACGATCACGCTCATCGCGTAGTCGAGGTACGAGCGCTGCATCTCCGTCTCGAGTTCGACCTCCTCGATGCGGTCGGTCGTGGGAGGGGGAGTCGCGTCGACCATCTCTGGTCCGGTTCCTTTCGCACTGCGGCGTGCCGCGTTCGGATGTTCAAGGGTGGGTACGCCGCGTGACCTGTCGAGGCGTCAGACGGATGCGGAGGACGAACCGGTTGCACGCCGGCCGGAATTGCCGGCGCAGACCGGGTCAGATGTCCAGGAAGCGCACGTCCTTGGCATTGCGCTGGATGAACGAGCGGCGGGCCTCGACGTCCTCGCCCATCAGGGTCGAGAAGAGGTCGTCGGCACGGGCTGCGTCTTCGAGGGTCACCTGCAGCAGCACACGGTGCTCGGTGTCCATGGTGGTAACCCGCAGCTCCTCGGCGTTCATCTCGCCGAGGCCCTTGAAGCGCTGGATCGCGTCGTCCTTGGGCAGCTTGCGGCCGGCTTCGCGGCCGATCTGCAGGAACGCGTCGCGCTCGCGGTCGGAGTAGGCGTACTGGATGTCGTCCTTGCCCCACTTGATCTTGTACAGCGGGGGCTGCGCGAGGTACACGTGGCCGGCCTCGACCAGCGGGCGCATGAAGCGGAACAGCAGGGTGAGCAGCAGGGTGCGGATGTGCTGGCCGTCGACGTCGGCGTCGGCCATCAGCACGATCTTGTGGTACCGCAGCTTCTCGATGTCGAAGTCGTCGTGGATGCCGGTGCCGAACGCCGAGATCAGCGCCTGCACCTCGGTGTTCTGCAGCACCCGGTCGATGCGCGCCTTCTCGACGTTCAGGATCTTGCCGCGGATCGGCAGGATGGCCTGGAACATCGGGTTGCGGCCGGACTTGGCGGAGCCGCCCGCCGAGTCGCCCTCGACGATGAAGATCTCGCACTTGGTCGGGTCGTTGCTCTGGCAGTCGGACAGCTTGCCGGGCAGCGACGCGGTCTCCAGGAGGCCCTTGCGCCGGGTCAGGTCGCGGGCCTTGCGGGCCGCGACGCGCGCGGTGGCGGCCTGGATCGACTTGCGCACGATGTCCGCGGCCTCGACCGGGTTGCGGTCGAACCAGTCCTGGAGCTGCTCGTTGGTCACCTTCTGGACGAACGTCTTCGCCTCGGTGTTGCCGAGCTTGTCCTTGGTCTGGCCCTCGAACTGCGGCTCGGCGAGCTTGACCGAGATGATCGCGGTCAGACCCTCGCGGATGTCCTCGCCGGAGAGGTTGTCGTCCTTCTCCTTGAGCAGCTTCTTGTCGCGCGCGTAGCGGTTGACCCACGAGGTCAGCGCAGAGCGGAAGCCCTCTTCGTGGGTGCCGCCGCCGTGCGTGTGGATGGTGTTGGCGAAGCTGTACACGCCCTCGGTGTACTGCGAGTTCCACTGCATCGCGATCTCGACGGAGATCTTGCGCTCGGTGTCCTCGGCCTCGAAGTCGATGACCGACTTGTGGATCGGCTCGCCCTTGCGCGAGTTGAGGTACCGGACGAAGTCCGAGATGCCGCCTTCGTAGTGGTACGTGATGGAACGCTGCTTCTCGTCCTCGTCCAGGTGGTCCGGCCGCTCGTCGGTGAGGACGATGGTCAGGCCCTTGTTGAGGAACGCCATCTCCTGGAAGCGGCGGGCCAGCGTCTCGAAGGAGTACGTGGTGGTCTCGAAGACGTCCGGGTCGGCCCAGAACGTGACGACCGTGCCGGTCTCCTCGGTCGCCTCGTGCTTGGCCAGCGGCTCGACCGGGACGCCGAGCTTGTAGTCCTGGGTCCAGCGGTAGCCGTCCCGGCGGATCTCCACCGAGAGCCGCGTGGACAGCGCGTTGACGACCGAGACGCCGACGCCGTGCAGACCGCCGGAGACCGAGTAGCCGCCGCCGCCGAACTTGCCGCCCGCGTGCAGGACGGTGAGCACGACCTCGACCGCGGGGCGCTTCTCCACCGGGTGGATGTCGACCGGGATGCCGCGGCCGAAGTCCTTCACCGCGACGCCGCCGTCGGGGAGGAGGGTGATCTCGATCTTGTCGTTGTAGCCGGCCATCGCCTCGTCGACCGCGTTGTCCACGACTTCCTGGACAAGGTGGTGCAGACCGCGCTCGCCCGTGGAGCCGATGTACATGCCCGGGCGCTTCCGGACCGCGTCGAGCCCCTCCAGCACCTGGATGTTGCTCGCGTCGTACGAGTTGCCGTTCGATGAGGGCGCCCCGCTGCCGGACTGCTCGGCCACGTCATTCTCCTTGGGGTTGCCGGGGTCGGCCACGAAGCGCCCTTTCTGGCACAGCACGGCTCCCTGCCCTGGGAGCACGGTCGGAGGGACCATGCGACCCGGCACATGGCCGGGTCGGAGTCACCCCGGGCACGGAGCCGCGGAAGTCGACACTGGATCCGCCGAAGCGGGATTGCCTCCATAGTCTACCGGTCCGAGCGACACAAAGACCGGTTACCAAGGCCCCTGAGTTCGCGTGTGGCGGACTGGCGGACCTTTCCACAAGTCCCCCCATGGGAGAGGGGGGTTTTCGGGGTTCTCATGGCCGCTGACGCGCGCGGAGAGGCATCCGTCATGACAGGGTGTCAGGCCGGTGCGACAGTCGGTCGTGACCCGTCCGCCCCTGTGTGCGAGGCGGCCGTACAAGCCCACTGGACGCGCACCCGGGGGAGGCACCTATGTCGAGGGGCGCGGCCCGGCCGGCGGACGGCCGCGAGGCGGCGGGGTCGCACCGGACCGGGCGGGCAGGCCGTGCGACGACCGCCGTCGGCGTCGCCGCGCTCCCTGTCCTCCGCGGTGCCGCGCGGTTCAGGAGCCCGCGCTCCACCGGCCGCGCTTGCGTTCGCCGGCCGGCCCGCGCACCTCGATATAGGTGACGGTGCCGTCGCCCAGCTCCTGGTTGATGCGGGCCAGCAGCTTCGGTGCCAGCCAGCGCACGTGCGTCGCGTAGTTGTCCGAGTCGGTGCGCACGATCAGACGCCCCTCGTCGAACTTCTCCGGCGTGCAGTGCGCCGCGATGCCGGGGCCCACGATGTCGGTCCACCGGCCCATCACGCCGTGCACCGCGGCCGGGGTCTGCCAGCCGCGTTCCGCGATCATGCGGCCCATGACCCGCCGCAGCGGCTGCGGGTCGCGGTCGTCGGGGCCCGAACCGCTGCGCCGCAGGCCGCGCCGCCCGTCGCGGCGCTCCTGCTGCTTCTCGAAGTTGTTGCGGGCCTGCGCGCGCGCCTGCATCAGCGCAGCGCGCGCGAGGTCGATGCCCTTCTTCTCCCCACCGGCGCCCCCGCCTGTGGACAACTCGGCGGCGGGCGGCCCGCTTTCGGCCGGCCGGTCGGTCATGCCGTCCTCCGCACCTCGCCGGCCGACACGGCGTACCGCGCACCGGCCAGCGCACCCGGCACGTCCTCGGCGACCGCCGCGGTCACCAGCACCTGCTCGCCGGGCGCGACCAGTTCGGCCAGGCGTTCGCGGCGGCGCGCGTCCAACTCGGCGAAGACGTCGTCGAGGATGAGCACCGGTTCGCCGCCGTCCGCCCGGAGCAGTTCGTACGACGCCAGCCGCAGCGCCAGCGCGTACGACCACGATTCGCCGTGGCTGGCATAGCCCTTCGCGGGCAGCGGGCCCAGCTTGAGCAGGACGTCGTCGCGGTGCGGGCCGACCAGCGTCACCCCGCGCTCGATCTCGCTCGGGCGCTGCTGCTCGATGGCGGCCATCAGGGCGTCGTGGATCGCGCGGCGGTCCGCGGGCAGCGGTTCGTCGCCGATCGAACTGCGGTACTCGAGCTGCGTGGGGCCGCCGCCCGAGGACAGCTCGTCGTACGCCTTGTCCACCAACGGCTGCAGCGCGCCGGTCAGTTCCAGGCGCGCCGCGGTCAACTCCGCTCCCGCCACCGCGAGATGCGAGTCCCATACGTCCAGCGTCGCCAGCGAGGCGTTGCGGCCGCCTGCGCGCCGGGCCATCGCCGCGGTGCGCAGGAGCGTGTTGCGCTGCTTGAGGACGCGGTCGTAGTCCTGCCGCACGCCGAGCATGCGCGGCGCCCGCGCGGTGAGGAGTTCGTCGAGGAAGCGCCGCCGCTCGCCCGGGTCGCCCTTGACCAGCGCCAGGTCCTCGGGGGCGAACAGCACGGTCCGCAGCAGGCCGAGGATTTCGCGCGGCCGCGGGACGGGGGAGCGGTTGATGCGGGCGCGGTTCGCCTTGCCCGGGTTGATCTCCAACTCGGCCAGCGTGGCCCGGCCGTCGCGCACGATGCTGCCGCGCACATAAGCGCGTTCGGCACCGAGGCGCACCAGCGGGGCGTCGTTGGCGACCCGGTGGCTGCTCAGCGTGGCCAGGTAGCCGACCGCTTCGACCAGGTTGGTCTTGCCCTGTCCGTTCGGTCCCACGAAAGCGGTGACGCCGGGGTCGAGCGGAACCTCGACCCCGGCGTACGACCGGAAGTCCGCGAGCGAAAGGTGCGCGACGTGCATGGCTGGCGATGCGGCGCGCGGCGCGCCGTCCTCCCCTCGCTGTGGACTTGCCTGTGGACCTGTGGATATCTCCGGAGCCGCTTGCTACTTCGACTCGACCGCGTGGCCGCCGAACTGGTTGCGCAGCGCGGCCACCATCTTCATCGAGGGCGAGTCGTCCTGGCGCGAGGCGAACCGGGCGAACAGCGATGCGGTGATCGCGGGCAGCGGCACCGCCAGGTCGATCGCCGCCTCCACCGTCCACCGGCCCTCGCCGGAGTCCTGTGCATAACCCTTGAGCTTGTCGAGGTGCTCGTCGTCGTCGAGGGCCCGGACCGCGAGGTCGAGCAGCCACGACTTGATGACGGTGCCCTCCTGCCAGCTGCGGAAGACCTCACGGACGTCGGTGACCTCGTCGGACGCCTCGAGCAGCTCCCAGCCTTCGGCGAAGGCCTGCATCATCGCGTACTCGATGCCGTTGTGGACCATCTTGGCGAAGTGCCCCGCGCCGATCTTGCCGGCGTGCACGAAGCCGAAGTCGCCCTCGGGCTTGAGCGCGTCGAAGACCGGCTGGACCTTGGCGACGTCCGCCTCGGCACCGCCGCACATGAGCGCGTAGCCGTTCTGCAGACCCCACACGCCGCCGCTGACACCGCAGTCGACGAAGCCGATGCCCTTCTCGCCGAGCTTCTTGCCGTGCGCGATGTCGTCCGTCCAGCGGGAGTTGCCGCCGTCCACCACGACATCGCCGGGGGAGAGGAGGTCGGCCAGCTCGTCGATGGTCGAGGCGGTGGCAGCGCCGGCCGGCACCATCACCCACACGACGCGCGGGGCGGCGAGGGTGTCCACAAGCGCCTTGAGGCTGTCCACATCCGCGACATCCGGGTTGCGGTCGTACCCGACGACCGTGTGGCCTGCGCGGCGGATCCGCTCGCGCATGTTGCCGCCCATCTTGCCGAGACCGACAAGCCCAAGCTCCATGACCTGCATCCTTACGTTCGCTGCCCTGATGCCGATGGGTTACGGCACCGTGTTCTGGTGCCCCTTGTGGGGGACTTCAGACATCGGTGTGCCGGGGTGGCCGCCGGAGAGGTCCCCGGACGGGCCAGAACGCGCCCCGCAGACCGCGGCATTCCCGCCGCGGTCCGTGGGCGCGTCCTCTCGGATCACGTCAGCGCTCAGCCGGAAAGCCGGACCGGCATGATCAAGTAGCGGTACTCGTCGGTGGCCTCGGCATCCATGTCGGGCTTGCCGGTCATCACCGCGGGCTTGGTGGAGGTCGTGAAGGACAGCTGCGCGACCGGGGAGTCGATCGCGCTGAGGCCGTCCAGCAGGAACGCCGGGTTGAAGGCGATGGAGATCTCGTCGCCCTGCAGGTTGGCTTCCAGCGCCTCGGAGGCCTGCGCCTCGTCGCCGGAGCCGGCTTCCAAAACCAGGCGGCCGTCGCTGAAGCTGAGCCGCACCGGGGTGTTGCGCTCGGCGACCAGCGACACGCGCTTCACGGCGTCCACGAAGGGCGCGGTCTCGACGGTCGCGACGGTGGCCGACTCGCCGGGGAACAGCGCGCGGTACTTGGGGAATTCGCCTTCGAGCAGGCGGGTGGTGGTGCGGCGCCCGGAGCCCTCGAAGCCGATCATGCCCTCGCCGAGCTTGTCGCCGGCCAGCGCGATCTGGATGCTGTCGCCGCTGGTGAGCGCCTTGGCGGTGTCGTTCAGGGTCTTCGCCGGGACGAGCGCGATCGAGGACAGGCCGGGCTGGTCCGGCTTCCACAGGAACTCGCGGACGGCCAGCCGGTAGCGGTCGGTCGCGGCAAGCGTGACGGTGTCGCCCTCGATCTCGATGCGCACACCCGTGAGCATCGGCAGGGTGTCGTCGCGGCCGGCCGCGATGGCGACCTGGGCGACCGCAGCTGCGAAGACGTCGCCGGCGACGGAGCCCGCCGCGGTGGGCATCTCGGGCAGCGCCGGGTAGTCCTCCACCGGCAGGGTCGGCAGCGTGAAGCGGGCACTGCCGCACACGACCGCGACCTTTGCACCGTCTGTGGAAACCTCGACCGGCCGGTTCGGCAGGCTGCGGCAGATGTCGGCGAGCAGGCGGCCGGAGACGAGGATGCGGCCCGCGTCCTCGATCTCGGCGTCGATGCCCACGCGTGCCGAGACTTCGTAGTCGAAGCTCGACAGCGTCAGGGTCCCCTCGGCGGCCTCCAGGAGCAGGCCGGCCAGGACGGGGACGGCGGGCCTGGCCGGGAGGCTCCGGGCGGTCCACGCCACCGCGTCCGCCAGAACGTCACGCTCGACCCGGAACTTCACCGGTCACCGCCTCCTGCTGCTGCCTGGTGTGTGGCACTTGTGTGGCATCTGTGGGCACTGCTGTCCGGCCGCCGGGGCCGGAGCTTCGATCGGCTCTCGGGGCCCGGTCGGCCCTGCTGCCGCCACACAGTCTGACGCACCGCGCCGACAGCCCGCTCGCACCCCTCTCGATGCCGCGATCCACAGCTCGGCGCCCACCCCACCTTTAGACGATCAATCCCAGGGTTATCTAGGTAGTCGTAGTAGTAGGGGGTGTGGATACCGTGGATAACCCCTGTATGCGCAGGTCAGCAGGGATTTTTTGTCCACTTCGGGGCTGTGGGTGACCGGTGGACAAACCCCGTTCCGCTGTGGATGCCGGAAACCGCTCCACAGGCCGTCCCCAGTCTTACCCCCACTTGTCCCCACGCAATCCCCAGGTTTCCCCGGCCTTGTCCCCAGAGTTTTCCGAGTCCCGCGAACTTTGCATTCACTGGATCGGGTGAAAGGGCCTCTTCTGTGGACAGATCCGTGGACAACTTGGGGACAACCCGGCCGATCCGGTGGACAGCCGGTGGACAACCGGGGGAGCGGAGCGGTGGACGACCGGGCCCGGAAAGTTGTCCACAGAGTGTGGACAGTCGGGATGCACAGTTCCCCAGGCAGTTGACCAGGCTGTTCGATCCGGCCATACCCAGCCCCTGTGGGTAACCGGGGTGGTCCCCAGTGTTCCCCACGGTGTGGACGGCGAAATTCGGGCCGATCCGTGGAAAACTCGGCTCTTCGGGGCCTGGTGAGACGAAGGTCACACAAACGCTGCCTGGTTGGCCGCGCGTGTCGATGTTTCAGATACGCGAAAGATATCCGTTTCTTCCGTTTTCTCGACGGTGATGCGAGCCGGCACCCGGTCCGTTGGTCGTCCTGGCCGCCGATCGGGCGGTTTTCCCCCGCTGCCGGGCGCCCTCTGCGCGCCGGTGTGGACACAGCTGTGGACTGTGCTGTGGACAACTTCTACGGCAGCCCTCTGACATGCGAAAAGCCCGCCCCCGGATGGGGACGGGCCGTCCTGTGCGGCGCTGCGCGGCTCCCGGACGCGGTGAAGTCCGGTGCGGCGTTCAGCTCTTGATGCGCGTCGTCAATTCGTTCACCTGGTTGTAGATGGACCGGCGCTCGGCCATCAGCGAGCGGATCTTGCGGTCCGCGTGCATCACCGTGGTGTGGTCGCGGCCGCCGAACTGCGCGCCGATCTTGGGCAGCGACAGATCGGTGAGCTCACGGCACAGGTACATCGCGATCTGCCGGGCGGTGACCAGCACGCGGCTGCGCGAGGTGCCGCACAGGTCCTCCACCGACAGCCCGAAGTACGAGGCGGTGTGCGCCATGATCGTGCCGGCCGTGATCTCCGGGCCCGCGCTGTCCGGGATCAGGTCCTTGAGCACGATCTCGGTGAGCTGCAGGTCGACCGGCTGCCGGTTGAGGCTGGCGAACGCGGTGACCCGGATCAGCGCGCCTTCGAGCTCGCGGATGTTCCGGGAGATCTTGCTGGCGATGTACTCCAGGACGTCCGGCGGCGCGTTGAGGCCCTCCTGGATCGCCTTCTTGCGCAGGATCGCGATCCGGGTCTCCAGCTCGGGCGGCTGGACGTCGGTGATGAGGCCCCATTCGAACCGGTTGCGCAGCCGGTCCTCGAGGGTGACCAGCTGCTTCGGCGGCCGGTCCGACGAGATGACGATCTGCTTGTTCGCGTTGTGCAGCGTGTTGAAGGTGTGGAAGAACTCTTCCTGGGTCTGCTCTTTCGTCTCCAGGAACTGGATGTCGTCGACGAGCAGGACGTCCACGTCGCGGTAGCGGCGCCGGAAGCCGTCGGCCTTGCCGTCCCGGATCGAGTTGATGAACTCGTTGGTGAACTCCTCCGAGCTCACGTACCGGACCCGGGTGCCGGGGTAGAGGCTGCGCGCGTAGTGCCCGATGGCATGCAGCAAGTGGGTCTTGCCCAGCCCGGACTCGCCGTAGATGAACAGCGGGTTGTACGCCTTGGCCGGGGCCTCGGCGACGGCCACCGCGGCGGCGTGCGCGAACCGGTTGCTGGACCCGATGACGAACGTCTCGAAGAGGTACTTCGGGTTCAGCCGGGCGGCCGGCTCGTTCTCCTTGCCGGTGGATGCCTGCTCGCGGCCGGTCCCGGCGGCCTCGCGCCCGGTTCCGGGACGCGGTGCCGGCCGCGATTGCGGGGGCGGCATTCTGTCGCCGGATCCATGAGTCGAATTGTCCACAAAGTTGTGGACAGCGGGTGTGGAAAACCCGCCCGGTGCGCTGATCAGATCATCACGACCGGTGAAAAGCGTGCCTTCTTCGGTCGCAATCGAAACCGGCGGGGAAATCTTCTTGTCGGAAGAAGAGCCGCCCGATCCGGAATCGGAGTTCGGCGGCATTTGCGCCGGCACCGCATCGCCCGAATGTCCGCCGGAATGCCCCGCTGTATGCCCCGCTACATGCCCCGGCGTGTGCTCGCCGTCGTGGCCGCCCGGACCGCGGTGGTCCTCGCTGCCGAACTGGCCCGGGCGGTACGGCGTGTCGCCGCCGTACCGGTGCTCCTGTGCGTACGGGTCCTGCGGGTAGCGGCCTGGCCCGGCGTACCGGTCGCCCGGGTAGCCCTGGTCGTACTGCTCGCGGCGGTCCTGCTGGCTCCGCGGGTCGCGCGGGTCCCGGGGATCGCGCGAGCCGTGCCCGTCGCGGCCGTCGCGCGCCTCGCGGGGATCACGCTGGTCCCGCTGGTCCTGCGGCTGGGGATAGCGCGGGGCGCCGAAGCGGTCCTGCCCGTAGTCCTGCCCGTAGTCCTGGTTATAGGGGTCCGCGCCGTAGGGCTCGGGGCGGTAGGGCTGCTGGCCGTAGGACTCCGCGCCGTACTGCTCCGACGCGTACGGGTCCTGCGGGTAGCGCTCCTGCTGGCCCGGCTGCCCGTGCTGGCCATGCGGGGTGTGTTGCCCGTGCTGGCCGCCGTGCTGGCCGTGCTGCGCGCCGTACGGCTCCTGGCCATAGGGCTGCTGGGGATAGCCGTCCGAGCCGTAGGAGTCCGCTGCGTACTGCTGCTGCGGCGGCTGGCCGTACGGCCCGCCCTCGTCGGCGCCCGGCTCCACGGTGACCGCAAAGGTGACCGCGCGCCCGAAGCTCTGGCTGAGGGTGTCGGTGACCAGGCCCCGCAGTCGCCCGTCGAGCACCTGCTTGGCGAACTCGTTGGGGGCGGCCAGCAGCACGGTGTCCGAGATGAGGGCGAGCGGCTGGGTGCGCTGCAGCCAGCCCTTGTCCTTCGCCTCCACGCTGTCGTCCGTGGCGAGTCGTTCCAGGAACCGTGCCCAGACTGCGGCGAGGTCGCTGGTGATGTCAGCCACGGTGCACGCTCTTTCTTGCGTCGGTTCGGGGCGTGGGACCGATCGGGCGGCCGATCGGAAGAGGCGTCACCGGGACGGGGACGACGGTAAGCAGAACCCACCACGGTAGTCGTCCGGGAGGGCTCGGCTCAACCCGTTGTCCACAGGCTGTGAATACGGCGTCTTCGCAGCTAGAGGGCGTACACTGCGGCCGGGAACGCGCTCGGGGGCGGCTCCGGGGACACCCGCCTGGTGGCGGCCGCGCATCCCCCATTTGACCGCAGCGGGCGTTCGTACGTACCGTGAGCCGGTCTAGTTGTCGACGACCGCTGCCGCATGTCCGTAAACACGAGCTGACTGCATGTTGCGGACGTACGGTGATGGCCGGCGGCTCAATCCGCCAGCCTCCGAATCAAATTCTGGAGCCCCCGAGTGAGCAAGCGCACCTTCCAGCCGAACAACCGTCGCCGGGCGAAGACCCACGGGTTCCGGCTGCGCATGCGCACCCGCGCCGGCCGCGCCATCCTGGCTGCCCGCCGCCGCAAGGGTCGCGCCGAGCTGTCCGCCTGACCTACGTGCGGAGAGGAGTCGGTTCACCGTGCTCCCTCCCGCCAACCGGCTGAGGCGTCGCGACGAGTTCGCGGTCGCGGTCCGGCGCGGCCGCCGTGCCGGACGACCGCTGCTCGTTGTCCACATCGCGCAGCCACGCAGTGCCACGGACCCGCACGCGTCCGCGGGGGAGACCCCGCCGCCGCGTGCGGGTTTCGTCGTGAGCAAGGCCGTGGGCGCCGCAGTGGTGCGCAACCGGGTCAAGCGGCGGCTTCGCCACCTGGTCCGGGACCGGCTGGCCGGGCTGCCGCCAGGTAGCCTGGTCGTGGTCCGTGCCCTGCCGCCGGCGGCCGATGCGGAGTACTCCGAACTGGCTGCCGACCTCGATGCGGCACTGGGCCGACTGCTCGGTCGTTCCAAGGACACACAGGCGGCAGCCGTGCCGCCGGGTGACGCCACGGCCCGCACAGGGTCCCAGCCAGGGGCGAGGCCATGAAGTACCTGCTCATGGGGCTCATCAGGCTCTACCAGTGGACGATCAGTCCGATGCTGGGGCCGGTGTGCCGCTTCTACCCGAGCTGTTCGCGCTACGGGTACGAGGCGATCTCGACGCACGGTTCGATCAAGGGCACGTACTTGACCGTGTGGCGCATCCTGCGCTGCAACCCCTGGAATTCCGGCGGAGTCGATTTCGTGCCGCCGCGTACCCGCCGCCCCTGGCGTCTCCGGTCCTCCGGGGCAGCTTCCGAGGCGCAGAAGACCTCTCGTACCGACTGCAGCGCCGACCACGTGCACGGTACGCACACCATCGCCCGAGGAGCCTGACCGTGGGGCTACTTAACCCCCTCTACGACGCCGTTTCCTGGATCATCGTCCAGTTCCACAAGCTGTTCAGCCCGATCTTCGGCAAGGACAGCGGGTGGGCCTGGGGCCTCTCCATCGTCTGCCTGGTGGTGCTGATCCGGATCTGTCTGATCCCGCTGTTCGTGAAGCAGATCCGGGCCACCCGGAACATGCAGATCCTGCAGCCGAAGATCAAAGAGATCCAGAACCGCTACAAGAACGACAAAGAGCGCCAGTCCCAGGAGATGATGAAGCTCTACAAGGAAACGGGGACGAACCCGCTTTCGAGCTGTCTCCCCATCCTTGTGCAGATGCCGTTCTTCTTCGCGCTCTTCCACGTGCTCAACCGCGTGTCGCAGGGCCGGACGGTCGGCGTCCTGACCCAGGACCTGGTCGACTCCGCGAAGAACGCGCACATCTTCGGTGCTCCGCTGGCCGCCAAGTTCACCGACTCGGCCGCCAAGATCGCCAGCCTCGATGCGGACCTCACCACGGTGCGCATCGTCACGGTCGTGATGATCCTGCTGATGTCGGCGTCGCAGTTCATCACGCAGCGCCAGCTGATGGTGAAGAACACCGACCCTGCTGCCATGGCGTCGAACCCGTTCGCGCAGCAGCAGAAGATCCTGATGTACGTCTTCCCGATCATGTTCGCCGTCTTCGGCGTCAACTTCCCGGTCGGTGTGCTCCTCTACTGGCTGACCACCAACATCTGGACCATGGGTCAGCAGCTGTACGTCATCCAGCGCAACCCCACCCCGGGCAGCCTGGCGTTCCAGGCCCGCCAGGAGCGGCTGGCCGAGAAGGCGAAGAAGAAGGGCAAGGTCCTCACCCCCGAGGGCAAGGTCGTCGACGCCGCCGAGTACGAGGCCAAGCTCGCCGAGGAGAAGGAGCGCGCCGCCAAGCGCACCCAGCCTTCCCGGACCACCAAGGCCAAGCGCAAGACCGGCGGCGGCACGCAGGGCCAGCCCGCGCAGCGTCCCGCGGTGAAGGGCTCCACGGCCCGGACGCCTCCGTCCGGCAGCAACGGCTCGGCCGCTGCCGAGGAAGGCAGCGACGCCGCCGAGCGGGAGGCGGGCAACCGCCCGCGTTCGCCGCGCAACCAGGCGCAGAGCCGCAAGAACCAGGGACGCAAGAAGTCCTGACCGGCCGCCGGTCGGCAGCATGGGCCCGTCCCGGCCCCGCCGACCGGCGCCGCCGGCCCCCGGAAGACCCGAAGCGTTAAGGAGTACCCCTGTGACGGAAGGCACGACCCCCGCCGTCGACACCCCCGCGACGCCGCGGCGCATCACCCTGACCGCGGAGGACATCAGCCGTCTGGAGCAGGAGGGCGAGATCGCGGCCGACTACCTGGAGGCGCTGCTCGACATCGCCGACCTGGACGGCGACATCGACATGGACGTCGAAGGCGGCCGTGCCTCGGTGTCCGTGATCGCAGCCGAGGATGCCGACCCTGCGGCGGGCGACCTGAACCGGCTCGTGGGCCGCGAGGGCGAGGTCCTGGAGGCCCTGCAGGAGCTGACCCGCCTCGCGGTGCACCGCGAGACCGGCGAGCGCAGCCGCCTCATGCTCGACATCGCGGGCTTCCGGGCGAAGCGCCGCCAGGACCTGGCCCGGCTGGCCGGCGAGGCCGTCGAGCAGGTCAAGGAGACCGGCGAGCCGGTGAAGATGAAGCCGATGACGCCGTTCGAGCGCAAGGTGGTGCACGACACGGTCGCGGAGGCCGGTCTGCGCAGCGAGTCCGAGGGCGAAGAGCCGCAGCGCTGCGTCGTCGTGCTGCCCGCCTGACCTCGGGCACCGGGACCGCCTCGTGCGGTCCGGCAGGACAAGTCGATCGAATCCGTGGCCGCGGCCCCGCCTGTGAAAGGGCGGGGCCGTGACCGTTCCTGGGAAGATGTTTCACGTGGAACACGAGACAGCAGGTGACCGGGGCCGTGAGCCCGAGAGCCGCGCGTCGGATCCGCGGGCCGGGTCGGGGGCGGCGGGCGAGGCCGGCAGCGAGCCCCGCCGGGCACCCGAGGCGCCGCCCGAGGCGGCCCGGCTCTTCGGGGCCGGTCTGGACCTGGCGGTGCAGTACGCCGACATCCTGGCCGATGCCGGGGTGCGCCGCGGGCTGATCGGTCCGCGTGAGGTCGAGCGCCTCTGGGAGCGCCATCTCCTCAACTGCGGTGTGCTGGCCGAACTGGTGCCCGAGGGCGCCGTGGTGCACGACGTGGGCTCGGGCGGGGGACTGCCCGGCATCCCGCTCGCACTGGTCCGTCCGGACCTGCACATCACGCTGGTCGAGCCGCTGCTCCGGCGCACCACGTTCCTCGACGAGGTGGTGCGCGAACTCGGCCTGACGCACGTCGAGGTGCTGCGCGGCCGGGCCGAAGAGGTGCGCGGCAGCATCGAGTCCGACGTGGTCACCGCCCGCGCCGTCGCACCGCTGTCCCGGCTGGCCGGCTGGGGGCTGCCGCTGCTGCGCTCGGGCGGCGAGATGCTGGCACTGAAGGGCGACACCGCGGCCGCCGAACTCCAGGAGTCCGAGGCGGACCTGCGCAAGCTGGGTGCCGTCGAGTGGGACGTGGTCCAGGTCGGGTCCGGCATCGTGGATCCGCTCACCACGGTCGTACGCGTCCGAATGGGTGAAGTGCAGCGTCCGCCTGCCCGCGGCTCGCGCAAGGCCGCCAGGAGTGCCCGCAGCGGGGCCAAGGGCCCGGCGCGGGGCGGGCGTTCGGGTCGCCGGGGCTGATCCGCAGGTACCGTACGCCGGTTCGGCTGCGTTTCGGTTGCGACCGGAGTCGTCTGGTGCTTGCCGATCGCTGATCCGTTACGCCGGATATGTGACTGATGTTGTCAGTGCCCGGTGTGTCGCGAAGGTTCTTCGTGAGCACGCCGGGCATCGTGTTTCACGTGAAACGACGCCCGTGGAAGCTCCGGTGGGCAACTGCTCTTGCGGCTGCCCCGGAAGCCCCGAAGATCCAGCAGGTTCCCACCTCGCGCCCGGAGACCGCCTCGAACATGGCAGGCTCTGAGGATGCCGGCGGAGCGCGTGGCTCCGCCGGGGTTCCGGCAGCAGAGGAGAGTGGACCGTTGTCGTCCGACGTCACCGCCCCGGGGCAGGGCGGGCTGGCCGGGGGAGCCCTGCCCACTCAGCCGCACGGGGGCTTCCACGACACGCCCGCCGACCCCGTACCGGGGCCGCGCGATCCCTTCCTGTCCGGTCCGTCCGCAACCGATCCGGGGACCGTTTCACGTGAAACCGAACCCGAGTTGGTGGACGACACCCCGATCGCCCGGGCCGCCCGCCAGGCGGTCGAGACCAGCCGGGCCGCCGCCGAGGGGCTGCCGCGGCCGGCGGCCACCCGCGTGATGGTGGTGGCGAACCAGAAGGGCGGGGTCGGCAAGACCACGTCGACGGTCAACCTGGCCGCCGCCCTCGCCCTGCACGGCGCCCGCGTGCTCGTGGTCGACCTCGACCCGCAGGGCAACGCGTCCACCGCGCTGGGGATAGACCACCACGCCAGCGTGCCGTCCATCTACGACGTACTCGTCGAGGGCAAGGACCTGGCCGAGGTCGTGCAGCCGGTGGTCGACGTGGAAGGGCTCTTCTGCGCACCGGCCACCATCGACCTGGCCGGTGCCGAGATCGAACTGGTCTCGCTGGTGGCCCGGGAGAGCCGCCTGCAGCGCGCCATCGACGGCTACGAGCAGCCGCTCGACTACATCCTCATCGACTGCCCGCCGTCCCTCGGCCTGCTCACCGTGAACGCTCTGGTGGCCGGTCGCGAGGTGGTCATCCCGATCCAGTGCGAGTACTACGCGCTGGAGGGCCTGGGCCAACTCCTGCGCAACGTCGAGCTGGTGCGCGGCCACCTCAACCCGCAGCTGCACGTCTCCACGATCCTGCTGACCATGTACGACGCACGCACCCGTTTGGCCTCCCAGGTCGCCCAGGAGGTGCGTGACCACTTCGCCGCCGAGGTGTTGAACACGTCGATCCCGCGTTCCGTGCGGATCTCCGAGGCGCCCAGCTACGGGCAGACGGTGATGACCTACGATCCGGGATCGAGTGGTGCCTTGTCGTATCTTGAGGCGGCCCGCGAGATCGCGCTTCGCGGGATCGCCGCGGAAACGGCGGAAGCGAAGGGGGCACAGTGAACGAGCGTCGCAGGGGTCTGGGTCGGGGGCTCGGTTCGCTGATCCCGGCCGGCGGGAACACGGCGGCGCTGACCAAGCCGCTGCCGGAGCCGGCTGCGCCGGAGGCCACGGCCACGTCGTGGCCGGTGGTCCTCCCGGACCACACCGCGCCGGCGGCCACCGGGCTGGGCGCCCGGAAGCTGCTCGACGGGCGCGCGACCGAGGCACCGGCGGAGGTGCCCGCAGCGGAGGCCGACGCGCCGACATCGGCCGGGACCGTCGACGGGGCGTGGTTCGCGGAGCTGCCGATCGGCGCGATCACGCCGAACCCGCGGCAGCCGCGTGACTACTTCGACGAGGAGGCGCTCGCCGAACTCGTCCACTCCATCAAGGAGGTCGGGCTCCTCCAGCCGATCGTCGTGCGCCAGGTCGAGGCCGAGCGCTACGAGCTGATCATGGGCGAGCGGCGCTGGCGCGCGTCGCAGGAGGCCGGCCTCGAGGTCATCCCCGCGATCGTGCGGGCCACCGAGGACGACAAGCTCCTCCTGGACGCGCTCCTGGAGAACCTGCACCGCTCGGAGCTCAACGCGATCGAAGAGGCGGCGGCGTACGACCAGCTGCTGAAGGACTTCGGCTGCACGCAGGACGAACTGGCCGACCGCATCGGGCGCTCCCGCCCGCAGGTGACCAACACGCTGCGGCTGCTGCGGCTGCCGCCCGAGGTCCAGGTGAAGATCCAGGCGGGCACACTGTCCGCCGGGCACGCCCGGGCCTTGCTCGGCCTCCGCGACGCCGAGGCGCAGATCGAGCTGGCCGAGCGGATCATCCGCGAGGGGCTGTCCGTGCGCTCGGTCGAAGAGATCGTGCACATGCGCAAGTTCGACGAGGAGCAGAACGGCGCCACGCCCGCCAAGCAGCGCCCTGCACCGCGCATGGGCAAGCGGGTCTCGCCGGCGCTCAACGAACTCGCGAACCGCCTCAAGGACCGCTTCGAGACGAGCGTGAGCGTCGACCTCGGGCAGAAGAAGGGCAAGATCGTCGTCGAGTTCGCCTCCATCGAGGACCTCGAACGCATCCTCGCGGTGATGGCCCCGGGGGAGAGCAAGATCCTCGCGAACCGCCTGGCGCCACAGGCGGACGTGCCGGCCCAGGGCAGCGCGGAAACCGCCGAACCCGTGCGCTGAGCGCTGCCGCGCCGGAGCAGCAAGAAGCCGAAGGCCCCGCGGACATAGTCCGACGGGGCCTTCGGCTTCATGCGTTTCACGTGAAACGAAGACGCCTCCGGAGGGCGCGAGGAGGAGCAAAGCCAGGCAACAGAGAAGGCGTTGCGCGGCGCCGCATCACCCCCGCCAGACCCGCGATGCGCACCCGGGCGACCCGCTGTGAAACGGCGACGTCTCCGGGGGTGCGAGGAGGAGCAGGGCCAGGCGACCGAGAGGGCGTTGCGCGGCGCTGCATCACCCCCCGCCAGACGCGCTACGCGCACCCGGACGACCCACGGTCCACGAGAAACGTGCCGTGCCGCTTGCCCCTGCGCCGCCGCGCGGGAGCTCGACCCCGCACTGTCGTGGTTTCACGTGAAACGGAGGCGTTTACGGCTGGACCGGCGCGTGCGGGAGGGCCAGCTCGGAACGCTTGTGGTTTCACGTGAAACAGCGGCACGCGCGGCTGAACCTATGCGTGCACGCGGGAGGTCGGCCTGCAGGAGGCAGTCACCGTGAGGTGAAGCGACGAGCGAGGCGCTCGGCGCGAGGGAGGCGGCGAGGGGAGCCGAGGGGGCGAGACGAAGGGCGCATGCGGCAGGGGAGGGACGGCATGCCGAGCGGAGGCGAAGAGGCGAGGAAGGAAGGCCGTGAGGAGAACAAAGCCAGGCGGTCGAGACGGCGTTGCGCGGCCCCGGATCGCGCCCTGTCAGATCTGCTCCGCGCACGCGGGCGACCCCGTGGTTTCACGTGAAACAGAGGCAGTCGCGCCACGCGTGCGCGAGGGCAGCCCGCCGAAGGCAGCCACGGCGAGGCAACGTGACGGGTGAGAGGCGACGAGGTGGACGGGTACGAGCCGCGAGCGGAGATGAGGCGAAGCGAAGGGAGTGCCAGGGACCGTCGCGGCTCCACAGGCCCCGCCCCGCATCGCACCGCCCCGCATCAGCGCCGCCCCGCCCCGCCCCGCCCCGCATCGCGCCGCCACGGCGAGGCGACGTGACGGGCGAGGCGAAGCGGTGGACGGGAACGGGCCGCGAGGGGAGATGAGGCGAAGCGAAGGGAGTGTCGGGGACCGTCGCGGCTCCACAGGCCCCGCCCCGCGCCGCCCCGCGCCGCCCCGCATCGCGCCACATCGCCCCGCGCCGCCCTGCGCCGCACCGCCACGGTGAGGCGACGTGACGGGTGAGGCGAAGCGGCGGACGGGAACGGGCCGCGGGGGGAGATGAGGCGAAGCGAAGGGAGTGCCAGGGACCGTCACGGCCCCACGTGCCCCGCCCCGCCTCACCCCGCCTCACCCCGCCCCGCGCCGCGCCGCGCCGCCACGGCGAGGCGACGTGACGGGTGAGGCGAAGAGGCGGGCAGGGAGGGGCCACGAGGTGAGGCGAGGCGAAGGGGCAGGGGACCGGCGTGGCTCCACACGCCCTGCCCGCCCCGCACCACCCCGCACCACCCCGCGCCGCACTGTCCCGCGCCTTCCCGCCTCATCCCGCCCCGCGCCCCGCGCCCCGCGCCCCGCGCCGCGCCTTCCTGCCTCACACCGCCTCGCACCGCCTCGCACCGCCCCGCCCCGCACCGCCCCGCGCTGGCCCGCCCCGCGCTGGCCCGTGCCGCGCCGTGCCGCCCCGCGCCGCGCCTTCCTGCCTCGCACCGCCCCGCCTCGCACCGCCCCGTGCCGCGCCTTCCGGTGCGCCTTCCTACCTCGCCTCGCACCGCCCCGTGCCGTGCCGCCTCGTCCCGCGCCGCGGCGCCTCACCCCGTCCCGCGCCGCCGCCGCACCGCGCCGCAGCGACGCCGCCGTGTGGGAGGGCGAGCCTCGGACCGTGCGTCGTGGGTTCACGTGAAGCGGAGGCGCTCGGGGCTGGAGTTCATGAGTGCGGGAGGGTGGCCAGCTGGAGGCAGGTGGGGTGGGGACGTTCCTGGGCGAGGCGCAGTGACGAACGAGGCGAGCGGCGGACAGAGGAGGGTGGCGGGGGAGGCGAGGCGAAGGGAGCGCGGGTGGACCGTCGTGGTTCCACGTGAAACGGT
>NZ_JAKFHA010000064.1 GCF_021502675.1 Yinghuangia soli | reverse complement strand
GGACCGTCGCCGCCCCCGCCCCGGCCGCCGCCTCTGCCGCGGCCGGGGCCGCTGCCGCCCGAGCGCGCGGCCTGCCGCGCCTCCATCCGCGTCCGGGGGCGGGCCCCGGGCTCCGGTCCCGCACCGGCGGACGCACCCGGAGGCCGCGCGGCCTCGGGAGCCGGCCCGCCGGCCGACGGCATGCTCCCCCGAACATGCGACGTGTCACGTCCTTCCGGACGCGGCGATGCCGACCTGCGACGGTGCTCACTCATGAATTCGCTGCTCCTCGGCCGCGCAACGGGGGTCGGTCGCACGGGTCGTGGCTGTCCGTTCCCCAGGACGCATCGCGGCCGAGACCGGTTGCAGAGCGGCCGGTCTTCTGTACGGGTGTCCCGAGGTACCACACGGCGGACCAGACTACGCGCGGACGCAACACCAAAAACACGGACGGCTCGGGGCATACCCGCCCGAGTGAACACGTCGAGAAGTTGTGGCCGGCCGTGCAGAGGTGATCGACAAGCAACGCCCACGTGACCCTTCTGTGACTTCCGTCACCGGACCCCTCCTTGCACGCCCCGCGCCGGGGACCTATCGTTCCGATGTATCGACTCGATACATCGAGCCGATATGAAGGCCCGATACATCAGGCGGGAGGGAAGCGGATGAGCAGGCGCGGAGGCGTCCTGGAGTTCGCCACCCTCGGCCTGCTGCACGACACGCCCATGCACGGATACGAGCTGCGCAAGCGGCTCAACACCGTGCTCGGCACGTTCCGCGCCATTGCGTACGGCACCCTCTATCCCTGCCTGAGGTCCCTCCTGGAACGGGGACTGATCGTGGAAGAGGAGCCGGAGCAGGTTGCCGCGGCACTGGCCGGCGGCAAGCGCGCGCGCATCGTGTACAAACTGACGGCGCAAGGCAAGGAACACTTCCAGGAGTTGCTGTCCGAGTCCGGGTCCCAAGCCTGGGAGGACGAGAACTTCGGCGTGCACTTCGCCTTCTTCGGCCGGACGGACCGCGAGGTGCGCATGCGTATCCTTGAGGGCCGCCGCGGCAAGCTCGAAGAGCGGCTCGACCGGGTCCGCAGCTCGCTGTCGAACACGCGGGAGAAGCTCGACGGCTACACGCTCGAGCTTCAGCGGCACGGCTTGGAGTCGGTGGAGCGCGAAGTGCGCTGGCTGAACGAGCTGATCAGCGCCGAACGGCATGCCGGGGACGACCCCGTGGCCGACGGCACTGGGACGAATGACGCCGGGGCCCCCCGGCAGACCAAGCAGGACGCGGCCTCGGACCCGTCCGCAGCAACCAGTTGAGGGCTTCCTTCGGGATGTCCTCATTGAGAACACAGGGAGCAACCGGAATGGGTTCGGTTCGCGTAGCCATCGTCGGCGTGGGCAACTGCGCCGCTTCGCTGGTGCAGGGCGTCGAGTACTACAAGGACGCCGACCCCAACAGCCGCGTACCCGGCCTCATGCACGTGCAGTTCGGCGACTACCACGTGCGTGACGTCAAGTTCGTTGCCGCGTTCGACGTGGACGCGAAGAAGGTCGGCTTCGACCTGGCGGACGCCATCGGCGCCAGCGAGAACAACACCATCAAGATCTGCGACGTGCCCCCGACCGGCGTGACCGTGCAGCGCGGCCACACCCTGGACGGTCTCGGCAAGTACTACCTCCAGACCATCGAGGAGTCCTCCGAGGCCGCGGTCGACGTGGTCAAGGCGCTCAAGGACGCCGAGGCCGACGTCCTGGTCTGCTACCTGCCGGTCGGCTCCGAAGCCGCCGCCAAGTTCTACGCCCAGTGCGCGATCGACGCCGGTGTGGCGTTCGTCAACGCCCTCCCGGTGTTCATCGCGGGCACCAAGGAGTGGGCCGACAAGTTCACCGAGGCCGGTGTCCCGATCGTCGGCGACGACATCAAGTCGCAGGTCGGCGCGACCATCACGCACCGCGTGCTGGCGAAGCTCTTCGAAGACCGCGGCGTCGTCCTCGAGCGCACCATGCAGCTGAACGTCGGCGGCAACATGGACTTCATGAACATGCTCGAGCGCGAGCGCCTGGAGTCCAAGAAGATCTCCAAGACGCAGGCCGTCACCTCGCAGGTCGACCGCGACCTGGGTGCGAAGAACGTGCACATCGGCCCGTCGGACTACGTCGCGTGGCTCGACGACCGCAAGTGGGCGTACGTCCGCCTCGAGGGCCGCGCGTTCGGCGACGTCCCGCTGAACCTGGAGTACAAGCTCGAGGTCTGGGACTCCCCGAACTCGGCCGGTGTCATCATCGACGCCGTGCGCGCCGCGAAGATCGCCCTCGACCGGGGCATCGGCGGCCCGATCCTGTCGGCGAGCTCGTACTTCATGAAGTCGCCGCCGGTCCAGTACTTCGACGACGAGGCCCGCGACAACGTCGAGAAGTTCATCAAGGGCGAGGTCGAGCGCTGATCCGCGCCGCCTAGCCGCACCTGCTCCATCCGACGGCCCGCAATCTCCGCGTGAGGTTGCGGGCCGTCGGCTTGCGTCCGCCGGGCCGCCCGCGGGCGCACCTGTACGTTTGCGTCCGTGGCTCTCCTGCGCGACCTCGGCGCCCTCCTCCGCCTGCGGGACTTCCGCAGGCTGTTCGGGACGCGCCTGACCTCGCAGCTGTCCGACGGGGTCTTCCAGGTCGCGCTGGCCGGGCACGTGTTCTTCTCGCCGGAGAAGCAGACCTCGGCGGCCGATATCGCGGCCGCGTTCGCGGTGCTGCTGCTGCCGTACTCGCTGGTCGGGCCGTTCACCGGGGTGCTCCTGGACCGCTGGCGGCGGCGCCAGGTGCTGGTGCGCTGCAATCTGCTGCGCGCGGTGCTGGTCGCGGTGACCGCGGCGCTGGTGCTGGCCGAGGTGCCCGATCCGGTCTTCTACACGTCGTGCCTGCTGGTGCTGTCGGTGAACCGCTTCGTGCTGGCCGGGCTTTCCGCCTCGCTGCCGCGCGTCGTGCCGGAAGAGCGGCTGGTGCTGGCGAACGCGGTGTCGCCGACGGCCGGCACGGTCGCGGCGTCCGCAGGGGCGCTGGCCGCGGTGCTTGTGCACCTCTTCCTCGACGAGGGCCCCGGGGCGACGGCGCTGGTCATCCTCATCTCCGGAGCGCTGTACCTGAGTTCGGCGGCGGTGGCGGCGACCATGCCGGTCGACCTGCTGGGCCCGGACCCGGACCGCGTGGTGCCGCATGTGCGCGAGGCGGTGGCCGGCGTGGCCCGCGGGCTGCGCGAGGGTGCGGCGCACGTGTGGCAGCGCCGGGCGCCCGCGCACGCGCTGGCCGCGATCACCGCAATGCGGTTCTGTTTCGGGGTCCTCACGGTCATGACGCTGCTGCTGTGCCGGAACCTGTTCAACGACCCGGCGGACACCGACGCCGGGCTGGCCACCCTCGGGCTGACCGTCGGCGTGACCGCGGCCGGATTCTTCGCGGCCGCGGTGCTCACCCCGGTGGTGACGCCGCGACTGGGGGTGCCGCGCTGGATCGTGCTGTGCGCCCTGACCGGTGCGGTCGGCCAGGTCGCGCTGGGCCTGCCGTTCCGGCTCGGGCCCATGCTGGCCGCCGGCTTCCTGCTGGGGCTGGTGTCGCAGGGCGCCAAAATCGGCGTGGACACGGTCGTGCAGACCACCGTGGACGATGCGTTCCGCGGGCGCGTCTTCTCGGTCTACGACGTGCTCTTCAACGTCGCCTTCGTGGGCGCAGCCGCGGCCTCGGCGCTGGTGCTGCCGTCCGACGGGAAATCCCCCGCGGTGCTCGCCGCGGTCGCGGCCGGCTACGCGGTGACCGGAGCGGCGTACGCACTCGCGGTGCGCCGCCACCCGCCGCGCCCGCTGCCGCAGGTCGATTCATCCGGTATCAGCAGCAACTGAGGCTTTCCTCCCGCAGCGTGCGCCGCGGTTTTCTTTCGCACAGCGAAGCCGTGTGAAGAACCTCAAAGATCGACTTCTCGTCAACTAGTGCACATCAGGGCGCAACCCTCTAATCTTCGTCAGCGATCGCTCGCTCAGTGACGCTTTTTGACACTTTCCTGCCCAACGGAGACCGTCGATGACCAATATCCCGAGTGCGTCCGATCCGGACCGGATCCCCTACGTGCCCGCGTGGTCCGACACGACCCCGCCGCAGGGCACCCCTTCGTACGCCCCCGCACCGCCGCAGGGCGACCGCCGCGCCCGCAAGGAGCGCAGCGTCCTCCTCAGCCCGCTGGTGCTCGGCCTCGCCGTGCTGCTGCTCGCGGTCATCGGCGGCGGCACGTACATGTACGTCAACGGCGGCGAGAAGGTCGCGTTCCGCGAGGGCGACTGCCTCGACGACCTCGCCGGCGGCACCCCGCACATCACCAAGTGCGGGACGCCCGAAGCCCGCTACCAGGTCGTCACGATCTTCGAGGACACCATCGACATCGGGGCCTGCTCGTCGGTCACCGGTGCCAACATCCCGGTGGTCATCGAGAGCAAGGACGTCATCTGCGTCCTCTCGCTCAACGGCTGATCCGCCGCTTCCGGGCAAAACGATGGCCGGTCCCCGCAGTGCGGGGACCGGCCATCGGCATTCCTCCGGGTATCCCGGTGTCCGGATACCCGGTGTGCTCAGCCCTCCTGGGCGGACCACCACTTCTTCAGCTCGCCGATCGCCGTGTCCCGGTCCATCGGGCCGTTCTCCAGGCGCATTTCGAGCATGTGCTTGTACGCCTTGCCGACCAGCGGGCCGGGCGGCACCCCGAGGATCTCCATGATCTGGTTGCCGTCCAGGTCCGGCCGGATCGAGTCCAGCTCCTCCTGCTCCTGCAGCTTGGCGATGCGCTCTTCGAGCGAGTCGTACGCCCGGGCCAGCGCGCCGGCCTTGCGCCGGTTGCGGGTGGTGCAGTCCGAACGGGTCAGCTTGTGCAGCCGGTCGAGCAGCGGACCCGCATCGCGCACATAGCGGCGCACCGCCGAGTCGGTCCACTCCCCCGTGCCGTAGCCGTGGAAGCGCAGGTGGAGTTCCACCAGGCGCGTCACGTCGTCGGTGACGTCCTTCGGGTACTTCAGCGCCTTCATGCGCTTCTTGGTCATGTGCGCGCCGACCACCTCGTGGTGGTGGAACGACACCCGGCCGTCGTCCTCGAAGCGGCGGGTGCGCGGCTTGCCGATGTCGTGCAGCAGCGCGGCCAGCCGCAGGACCAGGTCCGGCTCGCCGGGCGCCTCCAGGTCCATGGCCTGTTCGAGCACCGTGAGGGTGTGCTCGTACACGTCCTTGTGCCGGTGGTGCTCGTCGAGTTCGAGGCGCAGCGTGGGCAGCTCGGGCAGCACCCGGGCGGCCAGCCCGGTCTCCACCAGGAGCAGCAGGCCCTTGCGCGGGTACGCCGAGCACACCAGCTTGTTCAGCTCGTCGCGCACCCGCTCGGCCGAGACGATGTCGATGCGGTCGGCCATCGCGGTCATCGCGGCCACCACCTCGGGGGCCACGTCGAAGTCGAGCTGCGCCGCGAAGCGGGCGGCCCGCATCATCCGCAGCGGGTCGTCGCCGAAGGACGCCTCCGGGGTGCCGGGCGTGCGCAGCACCCGGTCGGCCAGGTCCTCCAGACCGCCGTACGGGTCCACGAAGCTGGTGCCGGGCAGGTCCACCGCCATCGCGTTGACGGTGAAGTCGCGGCGCACCAGGTCGTCCTCGATCGACTCGCCGTACGTCACCTCGGGCTTGCGCGAGGTGCGGTCGTACGCCTCCGACCGGTACGTGGTGATCTCGATCTGGTAGTCGAAGCCGGTCGGGCCGGTCTTGCGGCAGCCGATGGTGCCGAAGGCGATCCCGACCTCCCAGACCGCGTCGGCCCACGGCCGCACCAGGGCGAGCACCTGCTCGGGCCGCGCATCGGTGGTGAAGTCCAGGTCGTTGCCGAGCCGGCCCAGGAGCGCGTCGCGCACCGAGCCGCCGACCAGCGCGAGCCGGTGCCCGGCCGCCTGGAATCTGCGCGCGAGGTCGTCCGCGACCGGGGCGACGCGCAGCAGTTCGGCGACCGCGCGGCGCTGGACCTGGCTCAGCCGGTCCGGGGACACGGCCGGCGCAGCCGGATCGGCCGCCGGGGAGACCGGCTCGGCGGCGGAGTGCGGGGAGTTCTTCGCGTTGGACACGACGTACAAGGGTACGGGGAGCGTGCGGGCGGATCGTCACCTTTATCGGTGCACGGAGCCGCGATGGGGTGATCTTGGCTCCCGACCTGCAGGCCCGGCGCACTAGGATTTCAGGATGCCCGCCGAGACCACCCCGCCGCGGCGGAGGCTCAAGGCGGTCGAGGAGACCTCGGCCGGTGGCCTCGTCGTGGACCGGGACACATTGCGCGCCGCGCTGATCGCCCGCCGCGATCGCCGCGGCCGGCTGCTGTGGTCCCTGCCCAAAGGGCACATCGAGGACGGGGAGAGCGCGGTCGAGGCCGCCCTCCGCGAGGTCGAAGAGGAGACCGGCATCGTAGGCCGCGTCCTCGCCCCGCTGGGCGTCATCGACTACTGGTTCACGGCCCCGGACCGCCGCGTCCACAAGACCGTGCACCACTATCTGATGGAAGCCGCCGGCGGGGACCTTTCGGACGACGACATCGAGGTCGAGGCGGTGGCGTGGGTGCCATTGGGTGCATTGCCGGCCCGGCTCGCTTATCCGGACGAGCGCAGGCTCGCGGTGCGCGCTCCCGAACTGCTGGCGGACACCGCGTGACCCGAGCCCACGGCAGCGCCCGGCGCACGGCCGGACTGCTGCTGCTCGTCCTCACCGCGCTGGCCGGCGTGCTGGCACCGCCGCCGGCCAGGGCCGCGCGGGCCGCGGACGGTTCGCCCGTCCAGGTCGTCGTGGAGTCCATGGCGCCCGCCGTGGCCCGGACCAAAGACGATGTGCTCACCATCCGGTTCCGGCTGGTCAACACCACCGGGGTGGCGCTGGACCAGGTGACCGTGCGGGCGAAGGTCGCCTCGCCGATAACGCTTCGCGACGAGCTGGCGACCAGCACGTCCGAGGGCACCGCACGCCGGCCGGTCGCGACCGTCGCCGACGTCCCGGCCAACGGCCAGGCGAGCGGCGAGTTCAAGGCCACGGCCGCCGAACTCGGCCTGACCGAGACCGACGTCGCGGTCTACGCGCTGACCCTGGATGTCACCGACAACGGCAAGCGGGTGGCCAGCACGCGGCTGCTGCTGCCCTGGATCCCGGCAGGAAAGGCGCCCGCCGCCAAGCAGCAGATCGCGGTGCTGTGGCCGCTGATCGACCGGGCGCGCTGGGACGGCACCACGATCGGCGACACCGGGCAGACCCCGGTCTTCACCGACGACGGCCTGAACGCCGAGCTCGGTCCGGACGGCCGGCTCGAGCGGCTCGTGGAGATCGGCGACGGGCTGCCCGGGGCCGTCTGGGTGGTCGACCCGGACCTGCTGGCGACCGCGAACGAGATGGCCAAGGGCTACCGGGTGGCCCCGCCCAGGCCTCCGGAGACCGGCAAGGAAACCGACGACGCCGCGAGCGGCAAGAGCAAGGGCGACGGGGACACCGACAGCAAGGACGACAAGGACAGCAAGGGCAGCAGCAAGGACCGCGACGGGCGTACCGACGTCGCCGCCACCAAGTCGACGCCGCGCACCGAGGCGGCCACCGCCCCGGGCACCGGCGGCCCGGGGGCCGCCGCCTGGCTCGAGCAGCTGCGCAAGGCCGCCGCGGCCGACACCGTGGTGGCGCTGCCGTACGCGGACACCGATCTGGCGTCCATCGCCCACGTCGCGGCGGGCGGCAAGACCGACCTGACGCCGATACTGCTGCGGACCGTCGCCGAAGGCGGCCGGGTGGCCGGCGAACTGCTCGGCTTCACCGTGCGCTCGGACGTGGCCTGGCCGATCGCCGGAGCGGTCGACGAGCAGGTGCTCACCACCGCGAAGAACACCGGGTCCAAGCTGGTCATCGCGTCGAGCACCTCGGTGCCGCCGCGCAGCGGGAAGCTGACCTACACCCCGTCGGCGCACACGCCCACCAATGTCGGCCCGGAAGCCCTGATCGCCGATGCGCGCATCAGCGACATGCTGGCCGCGGCGACCGAGAACCCGCCGGCTTCCCCGGTGGCGCTCAAGCAGGCGCTCCTCGCCGAGCTGCTGACCATCGCCAACGAAGAGCCGATGCTGGCGCGTTCGCTGCTGATCGCGCCGCCCCGGCACTTCGCCGCGCCGGTCGCGCAGGCGCTCAAGGACGCGGTGACCGAGGCGACCGGCACCGCGGGGTGGGCCGAGCCCGGCACGCTCGACAAGATCGCCGCGACCGCCCCCACCGAGGTCGAGCAGCGGACCATCAAGGGCTATCCGCAGGAGCTGCGCCGCACCGAGCTGTCGGCCGGCTACCAGCAGTCGATCGCCGACCTGCAGCAGTCGGTGGACACCTTCGCGGCGATCCTCAGCAACCCGGAGCGCATCACCCGGCCGTACAACCCGGCCGTGGAGCGCGCGCTGTCCGTGGGGTGGCGTACCACTCCGACCTTGGACGCGAACAAGTACCGGATCGACGTGACCCGCAGCCTCCGGGTGCTCGAACAGCTGGTGCGCATCGTGCCGAAGGCCGGGGTCACGCTCTCCGGCGACTCGGGCACCATCCCGGTCACCATCATCAACGGGCTGCAGCAGGCCATCACGATCCGGCTGGAAGTGACCTCCCGGCAGCCCAACCGCCTCACCCTGACGCAGCCTGCGGTGACCACCATCCCGGGCGGGGTGACGTCCGCGATCCCGATCCCCGCGGAGTCCGCGGCGAACGGCAAGGTGCTCGTCGACGTCCGCGTGATGACCCCCGACGGACAGCACACCTTCGGTGCCGCACACTCGTTCTACGTCAACACCACCAGCATCGACGGCATCACGTTGGGCATCATTGGAGTCATCGCGGGACTTCTCGCGTTGTTCTCGCTGCGGGCCTACCTGCGACGCCGTCGTGCCGCGGCGGACGGCGGGCCCGGCGACGGGACGGACGGCGAGGCGGACGAGGGCGGGGACGACGAAGGCGCGGACGGACCGCACGGGACCGAAGCGCCGGAGCATGACGCACACGACGAGCAGGACGAGGGGGACGGCAGGCGGCATGCGAGGCGGAATCGACCGGAGGGTCATCACGCACCGGCTTGACCGGATTTGCGCCGCATGTCCATATATCCCCGGACACTAGGCGTCGGGGAGCACCGGAGCCGCCCCCGGATGAGAAAGTGGGCACCTGAGCGAACGACCACCTGAAGCGGAAGACGAGGACCTGCCCGCATGAATGACCGGAGCGACGAGCGACAGCCGTACGTCGGCGGCACGGACGACCCGGGAGACGGGCAGGGGCCATACGGCACGCCGCATCGGGAAGGCCACCGGCCCGAAGACCCCTACCTGGGGCAGTACGGCCAGCAGTACTCGGACCCCGCGCAGGAGTACGCCCCCTACCCCGGCTCCGGGCAGGCCCCGCCCGCGCCCGGCACCCCGGGCGGTCCGGAGGCATGGTTCCGCGACGACGCCGGCCAGGCCGGCGGCCCGGGACTCGACGGGCTGTTCACCCCGGCTCCGCAGGCGGCCGGCACGCCGGACCCCGGCTACGGGCAGCAGCAGCCCGGCTATCCGCAGGACTACCAGCAGCAGGGGTACCCGCAGGGCTACCAGCAGCAGCAGGCGTATCAGCAGCAGGGCTACGACCAGGGCGGATACCCGCAGCAGCCGCAGCAACAGCAGCCGTACGCCCCGCAGTCGTATGCGGGCGAGCAGTACGGCGGCGGCCAGTACGACGGCGGCCAGCAGGGCTACGCGACGCCGCAGGTCCCCCCGCAGCACGACCAGGGCCAGTCCGGCCAGGGCGGGCACGGCAGCCAGGGCGACCAGGCCGGCTGGAGCGGCCAGGGCGGGCAGAGCGGCCAGGGCAGCGGGCAGGGCGGCGGCCAGGACTGGGCCGACCAGGCCGGCTTCTTCCGCGCCGAGCCCCCCGAGGAGCCCCGACGCGGACGCAGATCGTCGGGGCAGGCGTCGTCCGGCGCCGGCCAGGGCGGCCGCGGCTCGGGCGGTTCGGGGGGCGGCTCCGGCGGTTCGGGCGGCGGTTACGGCTCGGGCGGCGGCTGGGGCGACTACGACCGGCCCGGCGGCTGGCTCATGGACCAGACCCTCACCGGCATCCACCTCGGCCTCACCGGCGAGATCGGCATGCCGACGTACACCGAGGCGTACCAGCGCTACGAGACCCGCCGCGGTGCCGAGGCGGCCGCCGCGGCCGGCGCCGCGCTGACCGTCACCGAAGAACCGGACATCGCCCCGCTGCCCGGTCCGTCCCAGTCGCCGGTCTACCGGCTGCCCGGCAGCGGCGCCGAAGAGCGCATGGCCGGCATCCCGGTCGGCGGCAAGAAGGGCGGCAAGCTCAGCGGGATGATGCGGTCCAGCGCCCTCATGGCGTCGGGCACGATCGTCTCGCGCATCACCGGCTTCATCCGCAACCTCGTCATCGCCGCGGCCCTGGGCATGGCGGTCTTCGCCAACACGTACAACGTGGCGAACACCATGCCGACCCTGCTCTACATCCTGGTCGGCGGCGGCGCGCTCAACGCGGTCTTCGTGCCGCAGCTCGTGCGCGCCATGCGCAACGACGAAGACGGCGGCGAGGCGTACGCGAACCGGCTGCTCACGCTGGTCATGACGATCCTGCTGGTGCTCACCGTGCTGGCCGTGGTCGCGGCCCCGTGGCTGATCCGGATACTGGCCAACTCGCTTGCCGAGCAAGAGGCCGAGTTCGAACTGGCCATCACCTTCGCGCGCTACTGCCTGCCCATCATCTTCTTCATGGGCGTGCACGTGATGTTCGGGCAGATCCTCAACGCCCGCGAGCGCTACGGGCCGATGATGTGGACCCCGGTCCTCAACAACCTGGTCATCATCGCCACCTTCGCGCTGTACATCTGGGTGGCCGGCACGCAGCACAGCAGCGGCATGACGGCGGCGCGCATCACGCCCGACGAGGCCAGGCTGCTCGGCATCGGCACGCTGCTGGGCATGGTGGTCCAGTCGCTCGCGATGGTGCCGTACCTCAAGGCCGCGCGCTTCCACTTCCGGCCGCGCTTCGACTGGCGCGGGCACGGCCTGGGCAAGGCGGCCGGCCTGGCGAAGTGGACGTTCCTGTTCGTGCTGGCGAACCAGCTCGGCTACCTGGTGACCACGCAGCTCGCCAACGCGATCGACAGCGACGCGCAGAAGCAGGGCATCGACTGGGGCGTCGGCTTCACCTCGTACACGAACGCGCTGCTCATCTGGCAGCTCCCGCAGGCCGTCATCACGGTGTCCGTGATGGCCGCGATGCTGCCGCGCATGTCGCGGGCCGCGGCCGACAACGACAAGACCTCGGTACGCGACGACATTTCGGCGGGCCTGCGGATGTCCGCGGTCGCGATCGTGCCGTGCGCCATCGTGTTCGTGGCCCTGGGCCGCGACATCGGCGGCCTGATGTTCGCGCCGACCGGCGTGCAGAGCGCGCACTGGGTCGGCTACATGCTCATGGCGCTGGGACTGGGACTGATCCCGTTCTCCGCGCAGTACGTGCTGCTGCGCGGCTTCTACGCGTACGAGGACACCCGCACGCCGTTCCTCAACACCGTGTGGGTGGCAGCCACCACCGCGGCGCTGTCCGCACTGGCGTTCGTGGCGCTGCCCACCAAGTGGGCCGGTGTCGGCATGGCGGGCGCCTACGGTGCCGCGTACCTGGTCGGCGTATCGCTCGCTGCGCGCCGTCTGAAGAAGCGCCTCGGCGATCTGGACGGCCGCCGCGTGACGCGCACCTACACGCGGCTCATCGTGGCCTCCGCGATCGGCGGCGCGGCGGCGTTCGCGGTCGCCCGGGTGTGCACCAACGCACTGGGCAACGGCTTCGGCGGCTCGCTCGCCGCGGTCCTGGCCGGCCTCGCGACCATGGGCGTGGTGTTCCTGATCGCGGCGAGCCGCATGCGGATCGACGAACTGTCCGCTATGACCGGCATGGTGAAGGGGCGCCTCGGACGCTGATCGGAACCTCCCCCGCACCTCGTGCGTCGGATGAGACGATGGGTGTCCGCGCGTCGAACCGGCCTGGTCCGACGCGCGGAATCCGGCGGCATGGATCACGATGGGGCATACAGGCGGTGTCCCGGCGCAAATGCGGGTAGTAGAGCCCGGGACGCGCACCGATTGCCGGTGACCTCGGGGCAACCTGTTGCCCCTCGGAAGAGTCGTACGAATGTGCAGGCGGAGTGACGCCCGGTCTGCGCCGCTCGTACGATGGGCGGGGCTACGAGGAGGGTGAGAATACGGTGACGGACCGAACCGCAGGCTCCGTCCGCCTGATGGCGGACGGTCCTTCCGGCTCCAGCACCGTCGACACCGGCGAAATCGCGGAAGTGGACGTCACCGACAGGGACAACGACGCGACCGCGTCCGACGTCACGGGGGAAACCGTGACCGAGGACGCCGAGGCACGCGGCGAAGTCCCGGTAGCGGCACCGGAGAAGACCGCCGAGACGGCGGACACCGGCACGGACCGGGCCGCCGGCCAGGATGCGGACGACGACCAAGACGGCGATGCCGCGCCGGACGGCCGCTCCGGCACACCGTCCGAATCCCCTGCCGGTACGGGCGATTCCGGTGATTCCGGCGGCAATGCGGACGACACCGCCACCCGGAAGCTCCCCAAGGCGCCTGCGGAATCCGGCGGTTCGCCCGCTGCGCCGCCTGCCGAACCGCTCACCGAACCGCTCACCAAGCCCCTGGCCAAGCCCGCCGCACCCGCCCGCTCGGCCGCCGACGTCCCGCACGGGACCCGCTTCGCGGACCGCTACCGCCTTGAGGACAAGCTCAGTTCGAACGGCAAGAGCGCCACGTGGCGGGCCGTCGACGAGAAGCTCCGCCGTGCGGTCGGCATCCACATCGTGGCGTCGGGCAGCGACCACGCCCGCAGCGTGATGGCGGCGGCGCGCGCCGCGGCACTGGTCGGCGACCCGCGCTTCGTGCAGGTGCTCGACTGCGCCGAAGAAGACGGCCTCGTCTACGTCGTCAAGGAATGGCTGCCGGACGCGGACAACCTCGCGTCCCTGCTCGCGACCAACCCGCTGCCGCCGCACGAGGCGTACGAGATGGTCCGCTCGGTGTCCGACGCCATGGCGGTCGCGCACCGCGCCGGGCTGTCGCACCTGCGCCTGGACCCCAACAACGTGCTGCGCATGCACACCGGCCAGTACAAGATCGTCGGCCTGTCGGTGGAAGCCGCGCTGTACGGGCACGACACCGCGGACGCGGCCCGCGACGACACCCGGGCGATCGGCTCGCTGCTGTACGCGTGCCTGGCGCGCCGCTGGCCGGAGGCGGCCAAGTACGGCCTCCCGGAGGCCCCGCGCAACGGCATGAAGCTCTGCACCCCGGGACAGGTCAAGGCGCACGTCCACGGGCCCCTGGAGGGCGTCGCAATGCGGGCGCTGGGCTACGAGCACAAGCACCAGCCGCCGTTCGAGACCCCGTCCGACGTCGTGGCGGCGCTCGCGGCGATACCCGCGGTCCTGCCTCCGGAACCCGAACCCCCGGTCAGCGCCGCCGGTGCGGACTTCGACGACGAGTACACCCCCACCGCGATCCTGTCCCGGCACAGCTTCAACGGCGGGCCCCCGCCGCCGGTCCGCCCCACGGTCGCGACGGCGCCCCCGCCGGCCCTCGGCGGCGGCTTCGGCCGGCTGGTGAAGACGATCGTGGCGCTGATCCTGCTCGTGGCGGTCATCCTGGCGACGTGGCAGATCGCGGACCACGTGAACAACAAGCGCGAGGAAAAGCCGAAGCAGCCGCAGTCGAGCGGCCCGGCGAACCCGTCGACCGGGGGCACGTCCCCGTCGGCGGCCCCGCCGGGCGTGCCGATCCAGGTGGTCGACGCCAAGGAGCTCAGCCTCGACGCGGGCGGGAACCCCGCATCCGACGATCCGTCGAACGCCCGCGCCACCTTCGACGGCAACCCGGCCACGGCGTGGCGGACGAAGAGCTACGACGACGGGCCGGAGGCGAAGATCCGCAAGGGGATCGGCGTCATCCTGGACCTGGGTTCGGAGCAGGACCTGCGCAACGCCAAGATCCAGCTCGGTGCCTCGGGCGACCACACGACCGTCGGCCTGTACGCAGCGGCGCCGAACACCGCGGGCTACCCGGGCGCACTGACCGGCCTCACCGAGCTCGGCACGCAGAACACCACAGGCAACCAAGTCGAGTTCGACCTGCAGGCTCCGGTGCGCACCCGCTACGTGCTGGTCTGGCTGACGGCGATGCCGTACCAGAACACGGACACCAGCAAGAAGGTGTACCGCTCCGGGTACCAGAACAGCATCGCCGAAGTCGCCTTCACAAGCTGATCCGCGTCACGCGCCACCGCCCGCTCATGCCAGGATGACCCCGGGAATTCCACGGCCACCGGGGGGTGAGCATGAGCGCGGAGTCCGCATATCCCGGCGTCGCCGACGCCGACCTGCTCGCCCGGCACGCCGAGGGCGACCCGGACGCGTTCGCGGAGCTGATACGCCGGCACCGGGACCGCCTGTGGGCCGTCGCGCTGCGCACGCTGGGCGACCGCGAGGAAGCCGCCGACGCGCTGCAGGACGCACTCGTGTCCGCCTACCGTGCCGCGGCCCGCTTCGAGGGCCGCTCGGCGGTCACCACGTGGCTGCACCGGATCGTCGTCAACGCGTGCCTGGACCGGGCCCGCCGCAAAGCGTCCCGGCCCGCGGTGCCGCTGCCCGACGACCTGGACCAGCGGCTGCCCGCGCCGGCCGGCGAGGACCCCGCGGTCCGCGGCGAGACCCGGGACGTCCTGCTGGCCGCGCTGGCCACCCTGCCGCCCGAGCAGCGCGCCGCGCTGGTGCTGGTGGACATGGAGGGCTACTCGGTCGACGAAGCCGCCCGCGTCCTCGACGTGG
Source organism: Yinghuangia soli (assembly GCF_021502675.1). GTDB lineage: Bacteria > Actinomycetota > Actinomycetes > Streptomycetales > Streptomycetaceae > Yinghuangia > Yinghuangia soli. The sequence continues at coordinate 7,351 of NZ_JAKFHA010000064.1, read as the reverse complement.
CGACCGGCACGATCAAGAGCAGGTGCGCCCGGGGGCGGGCCAGACTGCTGCCGCTGGTGCGGCATCTGCGCGAAGGGAACCGGGTGGCGGGTCCGCCCGTCAGACCGACGGGAGACGGCCCGGCGCACAAGGACGGAGGTGTGACGCGATGACCCCCGAGAACCGCACGGTCGGCCCGGACGGGCATGTCGACGTCGACCTCCTCGCCGACCTGGCCGAGGACCTCCTCGACTCCTCTGCCGCCGCCGACGTCCGCGCCCACCTCGGCACCTGCCCGGACTGCCGCGAGACGTACGCGGCGCTCGCCGAGGTACGCGAGCTGCTGGGCGCGCAGCCGGCCGAGCCGATGCCCGACGACGTCTTCGCGGGCCTCATGGCGGTGCTCGCCGACACCGCGGCGGCCGAGGCGGCCGACGACGGCAATACCCATGAACGGGACTCCCAGGAACAGGACTCCCGGGATCAGGGCTCCCCGGGCGAACGCGGCCCCTTGAAGGCCGTCGGCCTCGACACGCTGCCCACCCCTCGCACGTCCGCCGACGAAGAGTCGTACGCCGCTCCGGTCGTGGACCTCGACGAAGCGCGGCGCCGCCGTCGGAGGCGCGGCTGGCTGGTCGCCGCCGCGGCGGCCGGCGCCCTCGTGGTCGGCGGCGCACTGATCGGGACGCTGAGCGGTTCGGATACGCGGAGCAACGACTCCAGCGCAGCGGCTCCCGCGTCGGCCCGGGGCCCGGGTGCCGAGGACAAGGCACTGAACGAGTCCGGCCGGGGCGGCTCCACGGCAATCGCTGGGGCGCAGGCGCCGGCCGGCACCTCGTCCCAGACGTTCACGGCCTCCGGCACCGAATACCGGCGGGCCGAACTGCGCGAACAGGTCGCGGCGCTGGTGGCCCGTCAGGGCAGCCTGCAAGCCACCGCGGAGACCAGTGGCGGCACCGCGACCGGCGGCCTCTCCGGAGCCGCGCCGACGGCCTCTCCGAAGGCCACCGGCGACCTGGCCGTCCGGCCCGTGGTGCCCGCGTGCGCGCAGGCGGGCGCGAACGGCCGTACCCCGCTGGCCGCCGAGATCGGCCGTTTCGAAGGGCGGTCGGCTTTCGTCGTCGTCTACCGCGGCACCGCGGCGGGCACGGCCGACGTCATGGTGATCGACGTGGCCGCATGCCCGGGATACCGCAGCGGTTCGAGTGCACCGGGCACCGCCGCGGCCACCGACAAGATCATCTACTCGGCCACCGTCCCGTTGCCCTGAGCCCCCCGCCCGGCCGTGGTCAACGCGGGAATGGCGCGCACCTAGGATCGGTTGAGCGGAACGTGCCGCACCCCACCGCAGGGGGTGGCCCCCGCAACCACCGGCAGCGCCGTCCGAGCACCCGGGCGGCCGACGAGAAGCAGGGATGGGCCCAGCGTGAGCGACGTCCGTAACGTGATCATCATCGGTTCCGGCCCGGCCGGATACACGGCCGCCACCTACGCCGCACGCGCCGACCTCAAGCCGCTCGTCTTCGAGGGTGCGGTCACCGCGGGCGGGGCGCTCATGAACACCACCGAGGTCGAGAACTTCCCCGGCTGGCCCGAGGGCATCATGGGCCCGGACCTGATGGACAACCTGCGCAAGCAGGCCGAGCGCTTCGGCGCCGAGCTCGTCGCCGACGACATCGTCGAGGCCGAGCTCGAGGGCGACATCAAGGTGGTCAAGGACGGCTCGGGCAACGTGCACCGCGCCAAGGCCGTGATCCTGGCGACCGGTTCGGCGTACCGCGAGCTGGGCCTGCCGAACGAGAAGGAACTCTCCGGCCACGGCGTCTCGTGGTGCGCGACCTGCGACGGCTTCTTCTTCCGCAGCCAGCACATCGCGGTGGTCGGCGGCGGCGACTCGGCGATCGAGGAGGCCACCTTCCTCACCCGCTTCGCGGAGACCGTCACCGTCATCCACCGCCGCGAGGAGCTGCGCGCCTCGAAGATCATGCAGGACCGCGCGTTCGCCAACGACAAGATCAAGTTCGCCTGGAACAGCGAGGTCGCCGAGGTCCTCGGGGACGGCAAGCTGACCGGGGTGAAGCTGCGCGACACCGTCACCGGCGAGCTGCGCGACCTGGACGTCACGGGCCTGTTCATCGCGATCGGCCACGAACCGCGTACCGAACTGCTCAAGGGCCAGATCGATCTGGACGAGGAAGGTTATGTGAAGGTGTCGCACCCGACCCAGCACACCAACCTCACCGGCGTCTTCGCGTGCGGCGACGTCGTCGACCACATCTACCGCCAGGCCATCACGGCGGCCGGCAGCGGCTGCGCCGCGGCCCTGGACGCCGAGCGGTACCTGGAGGACCTCAAGCACCGCGAGGAGGCCGCGGTCTGACCCCCGGTCACTCCGGACCGCGACTCTTCTCGAACCCCGCCCAGCCGAGCCCGACAACGAAGGAGCCACCCATGGCCGAGGGCATCATCAAGACGACCGACAAGACCTTCGACACCGATGTCCTGATGAGCGACAAGCCGGTCCTGGTCGACTTCTGGGCCGAGTGGTGCGGTCCGTGCCGCCAGATCGCCCCGGCGCTCGAGCAGATCGCCGCGGCGCACGGCGACAAGCTCGGCATCGCGAAGCTCAACATCGACGAGAACCCGGAGATCACCACCCGGTACGGCGTCATGTCGATCCCGACGCTGCACGTCTACAAGGGCGGCGAGATCGTGAAGACCATCGTCGGCGCCAAGCCGAAGTCGATGCTCGAGCGCGAGCTGGCGGAGTTCCTGTAAGCCCGCCATGCCGTCGGCGCGGCACCGCGCACGAAGGGCGCCTCCCGGAACCGGGGGGCGCCCTTTCGGCGTGTTGAACCCGGGGACAGTCGGGGGGCTGTCAGGGGAACATGTCCGGGGGGACACCGAAGACACCGGCGGGTCACGCGGTTGCCCATGAGGCCCGTGGGACCTGCTGACGGGCGCGTCGTGCCCCATTAGATTCCTGCTCCGCGCGCGTACGATCGAGTGTTGCGTCAATCTCGGGAGGATTCCGTTCCATGACCCTGCAGCGGCAGTACCGTCGCGGAGACACCGGCCCTGCCGTCGCCGAGATCAGGTCGAAACTGATGCTGCTCGGGCAGCTCGGCATCGACGCCCGGCCGGACCAGGGCGCCGACTCCGACCGGGGCGACGACGCGGTCTTCGACGACGCGGTGGACCGCGCGGTACGGCACTTCCAGCAGCAGCGCGGACTCACCGTCGACGGCATCGTCGGCCCGGAGACCTACCGCCAGCTCGACGAGGCCCGCTGGCGGCTCGGCGACCGGGTGCTGAGCTATTCGGTGAGCCACGTGATCGTCGGCGACGACGTGGCGACCCTGCAGCAGCGGCTGCTCGACATGGGCTTCGACTGCGGCCGGGTGGACGGGATACTGGGCGCCGGCACCGAGCGCGCGCTGCGCGACTTCCAGCGCAACTACGGGCTGCGCGCGGACGGCACCTGCGGCCCTGCGACGTTCCGCGCGCTGGACCGGCTGGCCCGGACCGTGGTCGGCGGCCAGCCGCACGCGATGCGCGAGTCCGAGCTGATCCACCGCTCCGGCCCGGCCCTGGCCGGCAAGGTCGTGGTGATCGACCCCGGGCACGGCGGCGCCGACCCGGGCGTGGTCGCCGACGGCCTCACCGAGGCGGACGTGGTGTGGGACCTGGCCCGGCGGCTCGAAGGCCGGCTGTCCGCACTCGGCGTACAGGCGTACCTGACCCGCGGGCGCGACGGCGACGGCCTGGTCGACGAGGAGCAGCGCGCAGCGTTCGCCAACGCCACCGACGCGGACCTGGTCATCTCGCTGCACTCGGACCGCAACGACAACCCGCAGGCGCGCGGCGTCGCGACGTTCTACTACGGCAGCGGCAGCGACCGCTACGGGCTGCGCTCCCCCACCGGCGAGCGCTTCGCCGGTCTGGTGCAGCGCGAACTGGTGGCGCGTACCGGCATGGTCGACTGCCGTACGCACGGCAAGGCCTGGCCGCTGCTGCGCAGCACCCGGATGCCCGCAGTGCGCGTCGAGATCGGCTACCTGACCAACCCCGAGGACGCCGCGCAGCTCACCGAGGCGGCGTTCCGCGACATGGCCGCCGAGTCGATCGTGGTCGCCCTGCAGCGCCTGTACCTGCCGCCGGAGCAGGACGAGCCGACCGGCATGCTGCGGCTGCCGACGTTCGTCTGAGCCCGTCCCGCGCAGCGCACGACCGAGCCCCGGTGTTCCACGGTTTCACGTGAAACACCGGGGCTCGGTCGTTCTCATGCTTCGTGCGGTTCGTGCGGTCCTGCCGCGCGGGTCCTGCGGCGTCAGACCGGGTCGGCGCCGTAGTCCGCGACCGGGCCGCCGACCGCCACCGGCTGCGGGTTCCCGGGCAGCTTGCGGTCCGGGCCGGACAGTTCGCGGACCGGGACGCCCGGGCCGTCCGGCAACCATGTCCGGTCCTGGCGCGTCTCCGGACGCGGGCGGGTCATCAAGCGGCCCACGAAGCCGCCCACGAAACCGCCGACCACGCCGACGCCGAGACCGGTGACAATCCATCGCACCGAGCTCATCGGGGCCTCCAGATTGGGGGTTACGCCATGGCGAATGGTAGTCGCCGGGCGCCCGGCGCGACCAATGCGCCTGCACGCCCCAGCCGGTTGCCACTCCTATGGCCGCAATCACAGGGCGCCGCCGACGCACATTCCGGATACTCGTAACACGCGGCCGAGCCCGGCCGCGGCCCGCATCGCCTCAAGGAGGCTGGTACGTGAACGTCCCGCAGAGCTCCCCCGGATCCCGTCTCGACAACTACGTCGACCGCTACGCCGCCCGTACGGCCGGCATGACGGCATCCGAGGTCCGAGCTCTGTTCGCCGTGGCATCACGGCCCGAGGTCGTCTCACTCGCGGGCGGCATGCCCAACATCGACGCGCTGCCGCTGGACGCGGTCGCCGACACCGTCGCCCGGCTGGTCGCGGAACGCGGCACCGTGGCCCTGCAGTACGGCTCGGGCCAGGGCGACGAGACGCTGCGCGGCCAGATCTGCGACGTCATGCGGCTCGAGGGCATCGAGGCGCATCCGGACGACATCACCGTGACGGTCGGCTCGCAGCAGGCCCTCGACCTGGTGACCCGGGTCTTCATCGACCCGGGCGACGTCATCCTCGCCGAGGCGCCCAGCTACGTCGGCGCGCTGTCCACCTTCGCCTCGTACCAGGCCGACGTCGTGCACGTCGCGATGGACGAGGACGGCCTGATCCCCGAGCACCTGGAGAACGCGATCACCGCGGTCCGGGCGGCCGGGAAGCGCATCAAGTTCCTCTACACGATCCCGAACTTCCACAACCCGATGGGCGTCTGCATGTCCGCCGAGCGGCGGGCCCGGGTGCTGGAGATCTGCCGCCGCGCGGATCTGCTGATCATCGAGGACAACCCGTACGGTCTGCTCGGCTTCGACGGCGAGCCGATGCGCGCGCTGCGTGCCGACGACGCGGACGGGGTGGTCTACCTCGGGTCGTTCTCCAAGACCTTCGCGCCGGGCCTGCGGGTCGGCTGGGCGGTCGCCCCGCACGCGGTGCGCGAGAAGCTGGTGCTGGCCGCGGAGGCCTCGGTACTCAGCCCGCCGGTCTTCTCCCAGATGACCGTGTCGGCGTACCTGGAGACGCAGCCCTGGCGCAGCCAGATCAAGACGTACCGCGAGATGTACCGCGAACGCCGCGACGCGATGCTCGACGCGCTGCGCACCTGCATGCCGCCCGGCACCTCGTGGACGAACCCGGCCGGCGGCTTCTTCGTGTGGGTCACGCTGCCGGAGGGCCTGGACGCCAAGGCGATGCTGCCGCGCGCGGTCACCGCCCGGGTGGCGTACGTGCCGGGCACCGCCTTCTATGCGGACGGGTTCGGCGCCTCCTCGATGCGGCTCTCGTTCTGCTACCCCACCCCCGAGCGGATCCGCGAAGGGGTGCGCCGGCTGGCCACGGTCATCTCCGAGGAGCTCGAACTGCGCGCGATGTTCGGCAGCGGCAGCACGCCGGGCCGTGCGCTCCCCGGGCCCGCGTCGCCGACCACCCAGGCGCCCGGCCCCGACCTCGCCTGACCGGACCGCGTCCGGCCGGAGCTGCTCCCGGCCCGGCGCCGCCCCCCGCCCCGGGGGGGGTGGCGGGGAACGCGGCCCGGGTGCGGGTCGGGCCGGTCGCGGCGCGGGCGGGCCCGGTTCCGCACGCCCGGCGGCGTTTCACGTGAAACGCCGCCCCTCTCCCGGGGGTAGAAGAACCGCATGCCTTCGACTCCCCCGACTCCCCTCCCGAAAGGACCATGGATGAGCGACCTCGGCCGCGTCGTCGTACTCGCCGGCGGGCTCTCCCACGAGCGCGACGTCTCCCTGCGCTCGGGCCGCCGCATCGCCGACGCCCTGCGCGCGGTCGATGTCGACGTCGAGGTCATGGACGTCGACGGCCGCCTGCTCGGCGCGCTCGCCGCGGACCGCCCGGACGTCGTCTTCCCGGCCCTGCACGGCGCCTACGGCGAGGACGGCGCGGTGCGCGATGTGCTGGAACTGCTCGGTATCCCGTACGTCGGATCGCGGCCGGACGCCTGCCGGCTCGCCTTCGACAAGCCGATGGCGAAGGCCGCGCTTCGTGCCGCGGGCGTGCGGACGCCGGACTCGGTGGCGCTCCCCCAGGACACCTTCCGGGACCTCGGCGCGAGCGCGGTGCTCGATGCCATCGTGGCGCGGCTCGGGCTGCCGCTCTTCGTGAAGCCGGCCCGCGGCGGCTCGGCACTGGGCGCCTCTGTCGCGCGCACGCTCGAAGAGCTGTCCACCGCGATGGTCGGGGCGTTCTCGTACGGCGACGTGGCACTCGTCGAGACGTACCTGGCGGGCACCGAGGTCGCGGTCTCCGTGGTCGACACCGGCTCGGGCCCCGAGGCGCTGCCCGCGGTCGAGATCGTGCCGGACGCCGAGGTGTACGACTACACGGCCCGCTACACGGCCGGCATGACGGAGTTCTTCGTCCCGTCCCGACTCACCCCGGAAGCCGCTCAGGCGGCCGTCCAGGCGGCCCTGACGGCCCACCAGGTCCTGCGGCTGCGCGACGTGTCGCGCACCGACCTCATCGTCGACGCGGACGGCACCCCGTGGTTCCTGGAGGCAAACGTCGCCCCCGGCATGACGGAGACCAGCCTGCTCCCCCAGGCCATCACCGCAGCGGGCCTCGACACCGGCGTCCTGTACCGCGAACTGCTCCACCAGGCAGCCACCCGTTCGACCTGAGCCCCTACAGCAGGCAGACGAAAACGGCCCCGGCGCTTCCCACGAAGCACCGGGGCCGCCCCACATCCACAGCAGCTCCGCCAGCCGCCGCTCT
>NZ_JAKFHA010000063.1 GCF_021502675.1 Yinghuangia soli | reverse complement strand
GGTTGCGGGTCGAGGTCGTTGACCACGACCGCGGCGCCTTCCGCGGCGAGCTTCAACGCGATCTCCCGGCCGATGCCCCGGCCCGACCCCGACACCAACGCAACCCGACCATCCAACGTACCCATGCGCCCGCCTTCCTGTTCGCCACGTGCTCGCGTCGTGGCCGCGTGGAGCGTCCCACGTGCCCACAAGGTCTTGAGAGATGTTATCTCAGATTCACTTAATCTCATCCAGGCCCTATTTTTTAGCCTTGGTCATGGATAGATTGTGTTACAGATCATTAGCGTAAGCCGCTGTCGAGTCGTCCAGTAGCAGGCGGCGGCCGTCCGGCCCCAAGGAGACCTCCCATGCGAAACGCGGTCATCGTCGATGCCGTCCGCACCCCCGTCGGCAAGCGGAACGGCGCACTGTCGGGCACCCACGCCGCGTCCTTGTCGGGACATGTGCTCAACGCGCTGGCCACGCGCTCGGACCTGGATCCTGCACTCGTCGACGACGTGATCTGGGGTTGTGTGGGGACGCTCGGGATGCAGGCGGGCTGCATCGGCCGTGCGGCGGTCCTCGCGGCCGGCTGGCCCGAGTCCGTGCCCGGCATGACGATCGACCGGCAGTGCGGCTCGTCGCAGCAGGCGGTCCACCAGGCGGCGGCCGGCGTGATCTCCGGCCAGTACGACGTGGCGGTGGCAGGCGGCGTGGAGCTGATGAGTGTCGTCCCCCTGGGATCCAGCCGCGGCGACGGCAGCTTCGGTGAGTCCTTCGGCCCCGACGTGTGGAAGCGCTACGACGGCTTCCGGTTCAACCAGGGCATAGGCGCGCAGATGATCGCCGACGAGTACCGCATCTCGCGCGCGGACATGGACCGGCACGCCCTCGACTCGCATGCCCGGGCGGCGCAGGCCATCGACTCGGGTCGGTTCCACGGGCAGATCGTCCCGGTCGAGATCACCGGTCCCGACGGCACCAGCCGCGTCTTCGACACCGACGAAGGGGTGCGCCGCGGCTCCACGCTGGAGGCGCTCGCCGGGCTGCGGCCGGCGTTCGCCGAGGACGGGTCGATCACCGCGGGCAACGCCTCGCAGATCTCGGACGGCGCCGCTGCGCTGCTCATCACGACCAGCGAGGTCGCCGAGCGCCACGGGTGGACGCCGATGGCGCGGATCCATACCGCCGTGGTTGTCGGCACCGATCCCGTCACCATGCTCAAAGGCCCTATCCCGGCCACCGCCAAGGCCCTGGCGAAGTCCGGACTCTCGCTCGGTGACATCGGCGCCTACGAGATCAACGAGGCTTTCGCGTCGGTGACCCTGGCCTGGCTGCGCGAGACCGGCGCGGACTACGCACGCATGAACCCCGACGGCGGCGCCATGGCCATCGGCCACCCCATCGGCGGATCCGGCGCGCGCATCATGACCACGCTGGTCCACCACATGCGCGACCAGGGCATCCGCTACGGACTGCAGTCCATGTGCGAGGGCGGAGGCATGGCCAACGCCACCATCCTCGAACTGATGTGACCTGTCTGCACGCAGGGTGACCCGCCCGGTGCCGGCCCCCTCCCGCTTAGCGGAGCGCGGCGTCCGGCGCCAGGGCGGGCGCCACGGCAGCGAGCCCGCACCGCCGGGCCTCGGGGGGCGCCGCCTGCGGAACACGCCACGCCCGTACGGGCCGGGCCTGGAGATCCCGCACCGCCACCCCCCGGAGGCCACCATGGCAATTTCCCCGCGCCGCGCCGCGGTCCAGCGCATCGGTCCCGCCCAGCCCCACGCGGACAACCCGGCGCCGCCGCTCATCCCGGCCCACGTCGAGGAGTTGGCGACCGCGGCGGTTCCTGCGCCCTGCGGCGCCTTGGAGCACGCGGCGGAACTGCTCCGCGGGCACGCCGCGGTCATCGCGGAACGAGCCGCCGCCCGGCTGCTCGACGAGATCACCTACTACGGCAACCCCATGCTCGTCCCCGCCGACCTCGCCGACTCCGCGCACCTGGCGCTGGAGACCGCCATCGAATCCCTGGCCTCGCCCGGGAGGTTCACCGATTCCGGCGCCTACGCCTGGCAGTTGGGCGCCAGGCGGGCGGCGGAAGGCGTACCGCTGCTGGTACTGCTGCACTCCTACCGGATCGGGGCGGCCCTGCTGTGGGAGTCGCTGGTGGAGGCGTCCTTGCGCGATGCGCCGGACCAGGCGCAGCAGATGATCTACGCGGCTGCCGACTACTGGCGCTACATCGACCGCGACACCACTCTCCTGATCGCGGGGCACCGTCGTGGCCAGGCCGCACTGCCGGCCGACGAAGGGCGCAAGCGCCTGCCGGTGCTCAAGGCGCTGCTGCGCGGCCACAGCGACCCCGTGGACGTGTCTGCGGCATCGGTCGCCCTCGAGCTGCCCCTGACCGGGCGGTACGCGGTCGCGCGGCTCGAAGGCGCACGACCGCGTGCCGCGGATGCCGCGCTTCTGGGCGAGGTGGAGGGGATCGCCATGCACTGGTGCCCCTACGACGAAGGGCAGGTCGTGGTCGCCTTGCTGGAGGACCATTCCCTCGAAGAGTTCGCGACCGTCCTCGAACTCAGCTCCTTCGCCCGCTGCGGCGTGGGCTCCGTGGTCGGCGGCCTCGCCGAACTCGGCCGGGCGCGCGAGTTGGCCGAGCTGGCCATGCGCGCGTGCCGGCGCGACGGCGAACTGGTGCTGTTCGACCGGCGGATGTCCGCCGGGTTCATGATCTCGCGCCCCGACCTCGCGGGAGCCATCGCCCGCCGGGTGCTCGGGCCGGTCCTGGACCTCGACGACGCGGACCGGACGCTGCTCCTGAACACCCTGGAGGCCTGGTTGGACTGCGACGGGTCCAACGACCGCGCGGGTGCGCTTCTCTACTGCCACCGCAACACCGTGCTCAACCGTATGCACCGGCTCGAGCGCCTCACCGGCCGGTCGCTGGACCGCCCACGCGACCTCGTCGACCTTGCGCTCGCGCTGGAGGCGCATCGCCTCGTCGGGCCGACCAGGCACAGCGACGCCCCACGACGGGTGGGGTCACACCTCCGCGCCGCCGGACCATCCGGCGACGAATGAAAGTTGTCAAGAGTTCACTAGATGACAGTAACCACCGTCCATTCCAGCGTGAGTCTTGACTCAATAAGGTTAGTTAATATTCACTTCGTGCTGTGTCGTTCGCTCCAGAGAGGCAGGCCCACCCGTGCGCCGTACCGTGTTCAACGAGGACCACGAAGCCTTCCGGCTGACTGTCCGCGACTTCCTCGCCAAGGAGGTCGCCCCGTACCGCGAAGGATGGGACCGAGAGGGCGTGGTCCCACGCGAGCTGTACCGCAAGCTCGGCGACCTGGGGTACTTCGGAATCGAGGTCCCGGAAGAGTACGGCGGCGCCGGCGTCGACTCGTTCAAGTACCACGCCGTCCTCACCGAGGAGACCGCGCGCATCGGGGCGGTGCTCGGCGCGACGCAGGTGCACACGACCCTTGTCCTGCCGTACCTGCTGCAGTTCGCCACCTTGGAGCAGAAGCAGCGCTGGCTGCCCGGCTTCGTGACCGGCGAGATCATGACCGCCATCGCCATGACCGAACCCGGCACCGGATCGGACCTGTCGGCCATCCGCACCACGGCGAAGCGCTCCGACGACGGCTCGCACTATGTGCTCAACGGTGCCAAGACGTTCATCACCGGCGGCGGCCAGGCGGACCTGGTCCTCGTCGTCTGCCGCACCTCCCCGCCTGACCCCGCGGACCGCCGCGCCGGGCTGTCCATCCTGTGCGTCGACACGCGGTCGCAGGGCTTCCAAGTCGGCCGCAAGCTCGACAAGATCGGCCTGCGTTGCCAGGACACCGTGGAACTGTCCTTCACCGACGTCAAAGTGCCGGTCCAGGACCTTCTGGGCGAGGAAGGCCGAGCGTTCGGCTACCTGACGCACAACCTCGTGCGGGAACGGCTCGGTGTCGCGATGGGCGGCTACGCCACCGCCGCCGCGGCGGTGCGATTCGCGCGGGAGTACGTCGCCGACCGCACCGTTTTCGGTACGCCGGTGGCGTCGTTCCAGAACACCAAGTTCGTGCTCGCAGAGTGCGCGGCCGAGGTGACCGCCCTGGAGGCCCTGGTGGACAAGGCACTCGACCTGTACGACTCCGGCGGCCTGACGCCCGCCGACGCGGCCAAGGCCAAACTCTTCGGCACCGAGGTCGCCGCCCGCGTGATCGACAAGTGCCTGCAACTGCACGGCGGCTACGGCTACATGCTCGAGTACCCGATCGCCCGCCTCTACGCCGACACCCGCGTCACCCGCATCTACGCCGGCACCAGCGAGGTCATGAAGACCATCATCGCCAAGGACATGGGGCTGTGAGGGCCGTGCCGGACAGCGGCCGCCACGGGGTGGCCGCGCCCGTGCCGACTCGGCGAGCCCGCGGGAACGCCCGGGTCGCCGCGGTGGCTTCGTTCACCACGACTTGGGGGAGCCGTCCATGACCACGATCGTCGAACACCACCGGATCCTGGTCGGCGGGACATGGGCCGAGCCGGCCACCACCGCGGTGATCGAGGTCGTCTCGCCGCACTCCGGGGAGGTCATCGGCCGAGTGCCGCACGCGGCGCCCGACGACGTCGACCGGGCGGTGGCCGCCGCACGTGCCGCGTTCGACGACGGTCCGTGGCCCCGTATGAGCCTGGCGGAGCGGGCGGAGATCGTCACGCGTATCCGGGACGGTCTTCTGGCCCGACACAAGGAGATCGCCGAACTGGTCACACGCCAGAACGGCTGCCCGATTGCGATATCCCCGCGCGGGCAGGCGCTCAGCGCGGTCGCGGTCTTCACCGCGGCACTGGCCGTCGCCCAGGCGTTGCCCGCGGAGGAGGAGCGTGCCGGGCTGACCGGTCCGATGCTGGTGCGGCGGGAGCCGGTCGGCGTGGTCGCGGCCATCACCCCCTGGAACGTCCCCCAGATGTTGCTCGCCGCCAAGCTCGCTCCCGCGCTGCTCGCCGGATGCACCGTGATTGCCAAGCCGTCCCCGGAGGCGCCCCTGGACGCCTACGTGCTCGCCGAGGTGTGCGCCGAGGCGGGCCTCCCGGACGGTGTGGTGAGCATTCTTCCGGCCGGGAGGGAGACCGGCGCCCACCTCGTCGCACACCCGGGCGTGGACAAGGTGGCGTTCACCGGATCAGCCGCGGCGGGCCGGCAGATCATGGCCGCCGCGGCGGAAAACCTCACCCGGATCACCCTCGAACTGGGCGGGAAGTCCGCGGCGATCCTGCTTGAGGATGCCGACCTCGACGCGGCGATACCCGATCTGATCGCCGGGGCGTTCGTGAACAACGGGCAGGCATGTGTGGCCCTGACCCGCATCCTGGTGCCGGCGAGCCGGTACGACGAAACCGCCGACCGCCTCGCGGCGGCCGTCGCCGCGCTGCGGGTCGGCGACCCGCTCGACCCGACCACCGAGATCGGGCCGCTGGTCAGCGAAGCGCAGCGCACGCGCGTCCTGGACTACATCCGCCTCGGCCTCGACGAGGGGGCGAAGCCGCTGGCCGGCGGCCGGGTGCCCGAGGGGCTGTCCGGTTGGTATGTGGAGCCGACGTTGTTCGGCGACGTCGACAACGGCATGCGGATCGCCCGCGAGGAGATCTTCGGCCCGGTCGTCTGCCTGATCCGGTACGCGGACGAGGACGACGCGGTCCGGATCGCGAACGACTCCCCGTTCGGTCTGTCGGGCGCCGTGTGGGCGGGCGATGTCACCCGTGGGCTGGACGTCGCCCGCCGCATCCGCACCGGCACGTTCACGGTCAACTGCCGGCGCTTCGACGTCGCAGGACCGTTCGGCGGATACAAGCACTCCGGGATCGGCCGCGAGTTCGGCCCGGAGGGCTACACCGCGTACCTGGAGACCAAGACCGTGCACCTTCCGAAGCCGCCAAAGGACTGACCCGGGCCGAGGCCCGCCCCGTCGCCCCGAACCGATCCGAGCCCGAAGGAGACCTCACTTGCGCGCAGCAGTTCTACACCGCACCGGAGACGAGACCCTCGACGTCGTCCCCGTCGAGATGCGTTCGTTCGGACCAGGCCGCGTCCGCGTCAAGATGCACGTGGCCAGCCTGTGCCACTCGGACCTGTCGGCAATGAGTGGAACGATCGCCCACCCCGCCCCCTTCGTCCCCGGGCACGAGGGGGCAGGCGAAGTGGTCGAGGTCGGCGAGGGCGTCACCCACGTGCGGCCCGGGGACCGCGTCGTCGTCTGCTGGATGCCGCCCTGCGACCGGTGCGCCTCCTGCAAGGTGGGGGACGGCCACCTGTGCCGCAGTGGTTTCGCGCACCTGGCACGACCCGCGTTCCAGTACGGCGAAACCGTCGTCCCCGGCATGATGGGCGCGGGCACCTTCGCCGAGGAGACCGTCATCGACGCGTCCGCCGCGATCCCCATCCCCGACGATCTGCCCTATGACATCGCCGCATTGATCGGCTGCGGGGTCACCACCGGCATCGGCGCGGTCCTCAACACCGCCAAGGTCCGTCCCGGGGCGTCGGTCGCCGTCGTCGGACTGGGCGGCGTCGGGGCCAGCATCGTCCAGGGCGCGCGCGTGGCGGGAGCCGCGCACATCCTCGCGGTCGACCCGACGCCCGGCCGCCGCGCTCGGGCGCTCGACTTCGGTGCCACCGAGGCGGTCGCCCCCGAGGAACTCGACGCCGCGGCCCGGCGCCTCACCGGTGGCTTCGGATTCGACTACGCCTTCGAGGCAGTCGGCAAGACCGCGACCCTCCGCGCCGCCTACAACGCCACCCGGCCGGGCGGGACCGTGTGCCTGGTCGGCGTCGGTGCGCGAACCGACGTGCCCGACCTCGACCTCGCCGAACTCGTGCTCAGCGAGAAGAAGTTGCTGCCGTCCTTCTACGGCGGCAGCGACGTCCGCCGCACCTACGCCACGATCATCGACCTGTGGCGGGCCGGCCGAATCGACCTCGAATCGATGATCACGCACCGGGTCCCGCTGGAACAGGTGAACGAAGCCGTCCGACAGATGCACACCGGCGAGGCGCTGCGCACCGTGGTGGACATCGCCTAGCGCGCCGCGTCCCACACAACTCTCCATCACCGCTGGCACCACCTAGATCCACAGGGACTTCACGTGAACCTGGAACTGGCCGAAGAGCACGTCGCCGTCCGAGAGTTGGCCGCCGACTTCGTCAATCGCGAGGTGGTTCCGCACGCCGCCGCATGGGACCGCGCCGAAGAGGTCGACCGCGGCATCGTGGCCAAGCTGGGGTCGCTCGGCTTCCTCGGTCTCACCATTCCGGAGGAGCACGGCGGTTCCGGGGGCGACCATCTCGCGTACGCCTTGGTCCTGGAGGAACTCGGGCGCGGGGACTCGTCCGTCCGCGGGCTTGTGTCGGTGTCCCTGGGGCTCGTCACGAAGACCATCCACGCCTGGGGGTCCGACCGGCAGAAGAAGGCGTGGCTGCCCCGGCTCACCGCTGGGGAGGCGCTCGGCTGCTTCGCCCTGACCGAACCGGGCACCGGATCGGACGCCGGGAACCTGCGCGCCAAGGCCGTGCGCGACGGCGACGACTGGGTGATCAGCGGCACCAAGGTATTCATCACCAATGGCACTTGGGCCGACGTCGCACTGGTTTTCGCGCGCACCGGCGGCACCGCTCCGGAGCAGGCCGGCCACAAGGGCATCAGCGCCTTCCTCGTGCCCACGGACACTCCCGGGCTCACCCGCTCCCTCATCCACGGCAAGCTCGGCCTGCGCGGCCAGCCCACCGCGGAACTGGTCTTCGACGGCGTCCGCGTGCCGAACGACGCGATGCTCGGTCCTGAGGGTGGGGGCTTCAAGGTCGCCATGTCGGCGCTCGCCAAGGGGCGGATGTCGGTGGCCGCCGGATGTGTCGGCATCGTGCAGGCGTCGCTCGACGCCGCGCTCTCCTACGCCACCCAGCGCGAGCAGTTCGGCAAGCCGATCGCGTCGCACCAACTGGTGCAGGAGATGCTCGCCGACATCAAGGTCGAACTCGACGCGGCCCGGCTGCTGGTGTGGCGGGTCGCGGACCTGATCGACCGCGGCCGACCGTTCCAGGCCGAATCGTCGATCGCCAAACTCTACGCGTCCGAGGCCGCGGTCAAGGCGTCCAACACCGCCCTCCAGGTCTTCGGCGGCTACGGCTTCGTCGACGAGTACCCCGTCGGCAAGTACGTGCGCGACGCCCGCGTGATGACCCTGTACGAAGGCACCAGCCAGATCCAGAAGCTGCTCATCGGCCGCGATCTGACCGGCATCAATGCCTTCTGACCGCGCCCCCCTGCCCATGCCCCCGCACTTCCACCGGAGCACGCTCATGCGGCCTGTCTACTTCCTCGCAGCCCGGCGCACACCGATCGGCCGCCTGCGCGGCGCACTTTCGGGCGTGCGTGCGGACGACCTCGCGGCACTGGCGCTGCGCGCCGTACTCGACGCCGTGCCCGCGCTGGATCCGGCGCGGATCGACGAGATCTACTGGGGCGCGGCGAACCAGTCCGGAGAGGACAACCGCAACGTCGCCCGGATGGCGGCCATCCTGGCGCAGGTACCGCACAGTGTGCCGGGGGTGACCGTGAACCGGCTGTGCGCCTCGGGACTGGAGGCGGTCGTGAGCGCGGCCCGGGCTGTCGCGTCGGGGGAGGCCGACGTCGTCGTGGCAGGCGGCTCGGAGTCGATGAGCCGGGCGCCGTTCGTGCTGCCGCGACCCGACCAGGCGTTCCCGCACCGGCAGGAGATCCACGACACCCGGGTGGGTTGGCGCATGGTGAACCCGCGCATGCGCGACCTGCACGGAGTCCTGTCGATGGGAGAGACCGCCGAGGAGGTCGCGTCCCGCTACCGGGTCACCCGCGACGAGCAGGACGCCTTCGCGCTGCTCAGCCACCGGCGCGCCGCCGCTGCCCACAAGGACGGACTGTTCGATGCCGAAATGATCCCGGTGGCGCTGCCCGACGGATCGCTGTTCGAGCACGACGAAGGCGTCCGGCCGGACACGTCGCCGGACAAATTGGCGGCCCTGCGGCCGGTGTTCCGCGCAGACGGCACCGTCACGGCCGGCAACTCCTCCCCGATGAACGACGGTGCCGCTGCGCTCATGCTGGTCAGCGCGGACGTCGCGGACGAGCTGGGGCTCACCCCGCTGGGCCGGTACGTCGCCGGTGCGAGCCAAGGAGTTCACCCGGACATCATGGGAATCGGCCCTGTCCCGGCGGTACTCCGTGTCCTGGAGCGAGCCGGCCGGCGCGCGGTCGAGGACGTGGACACCATCGAACTCAACGAGGCGTTCGCCGCCCAGGCGATCGCCTGCGTCCGCGAGCTGCGCATGGATCCGGCCGTGGTCAACCCGCAAGGCGGCGCCATCGCGCTCGGCCACCCGCTTGGCTGCTCAGGCGCCCGCATCCTCACCACGCTGCTGCACCGCATGCAGCGAACCGGCGCTCGGCGGGGGCTGGCAAGCATGTGCGTCGGCGTCGGCCAAGGGACCGCTGTCTTGGTCGAGCGCGACTGACCCGCAGGTGCTGACGGCCCAGCACCAGGTCGACGCGGCCCCTGCCCGGATACGTTTCCGGGCAGGGGCCGTTCGCTGTTCATGCCGACGCGGACGACTCGACCGGCGTCGGCTGACGGCCGAGCACGCTGCCCAGCCAGCCCAGCGCGAACCCGGTCGGGATGGTGACGATGCCGGGGTTGAGCAACGGCGTCCACCGGAAGTCCACGCCGGGGAACACGGCCTGCGGGGTACCCGACAGGTGTGGTGACACGCTCACCAGAAGGATGACCAGCAGAGTGGAGCCGTACAGGCAGCAGAGCGCGCCGCGGGAGGTGAAGCGGGGCCACAGCAGGCCAAGTACGAGCACCGGAGTCAGCGCGGACGCTGAGACCGCCAGGGCCAGCGTCGACAACACGAGCAGGTTCCAGTCTGCGGCCGCCACCGCGCACCCCACGGTCACCATGCCGATGGCGGCAGCCGAGCCCCGGACCAGACCGGTTTCGCGCGGCGCCGCGGCGGGGCGGGGCCGCGCAGACGAGCCGACGATGTCATGTGCCAAGGAGGTGGCCGCGGCGAGGGTGATGTCCGCGATCGCGGCCAGTGCCGCGAGGAACACCGCCCCGGCGATGGCCGTCAGCAGTATGCCCCGTTGGTCGAGCGCTCCCGCGAGAAGCAACAGGGACCTGGTGCCGGACGGGTCCGCCTCCACCAGGACGTCCCGGCCCAGCACCGCCACCGCGCCGACGCCGGCGAGCACCACCAGAGCGCTGATCACCAGGAGGAATCTGACGGCCCACCGCAGCGACCGCCGGGCGTCGGACGCGCCTGCGGTGGCCTGGACGCGCATGGTCACGTGCGGGAGCCCGGCGACCGCCACCAGGAGCGTCAGATACAGGCCAATCCGGTTGAGGACCGCAACGGCACCGTCGCCATACTGCACGCCGGTGCCCCGGTAGGCCTCTTCCAGTTGGCTGCCTGACGCGGCGGCGCGCATCAGGCGCCCACCGTCCCAGCCGAATCGGTGCAGCACCAAAGCGCCCACCACCACCAGCACGACCAGCAGGAAGCCGACTTTGACCAGCTGGACCACCGCGGTGCCGCGGATGCCGCCGGTGAGCGCGAGGGACACCATGAGCCCGCCTGCGAGAACGATGCTGGTGGTACGTGTGCCCGTGCCTGGCAGCCCGACGAGGTAGTCCATCACCGTGCCGACGGCGGTGAGTTGCAGGACCAGGAACGGCAGGCACACGGTGAGGGTGACCAGGCCCAGTGCGATGCGGACGGATCGCCCGGGCAGGCGCATCGACAGGGCGTCGGCGACGGTTCGGCCTCCGGCACGCCGTAGCGGCTCGGCGAGAAGCAGGGTCAGGAGTCCCAGGCCCATCACCATGCCGAGCGGCAGCGCCATGCCGTCGCCCCCGGTGAAAGCCACCAGTCCGGTCGCCGCGAGCAGGGTGATGGCGGTCATGCATTCGCCGTTGATGACGGCCCCGTGCTGCCACGCGCTCAGCGGGCGGTCGTCGGCGCGGGGGTCGTCCTGGTCGGATGCGGTCAGCACGCATAGAAGTGCGCAGATCACCATGAAGATGATGAATCCGACGATCAGCATCGCCTGCGGCGTCTCAGGCGTGGCCGTGGGCCTCACCGGGCGCGCCGGTCGCCGGGGCGGCTGTGGTCTCCACCGGCCCCTCGATGTGCGGTGACGTGGTCGCCGCTCGGGCAGCGGGCGTGCGCCGCAAGAGCCCAGACCAGTACGGCGGCCTGGGCGAGCATCAGCACGACGCTGAGTGGGAGCGGCCCGGCGACGTGGACGCGCAACGTCCGAGGCGCGAGCGCCGCGACGACCGACAACGGGACGAAGCCGGCCACCAGGCGTGCCGCGCATCGCAAGTGGTTCGCGACGGGGTCTGCCGCTTCGGGCTCGGCCGCGGCGACGACTGCGCGCGGCGAAGCGTCGAACGCCTGCCAGTCGTCGACACCGTCGTGCGGCGGCGCGTACCAGTGGGGGGTGTCGGGGGATGACACAGGAACCTCCCGGAGGTGGGGTCAGGGGAGCTCAAGAAGCCGCGCGGGACCCCCGGGTGGGGGCGGCGCGCCGGGTGCCGGGGGGGGGCCGGGGGTGCTCACGCCGCCGCGGGGGCCCCCGGGGGGGGGGCGCCGCGCGGCTTCCGGTGGGTGCGGCGGCCGCCGCACCAGGGCTTGTCAGTGCTTGGCGGCCAGGTAGTCCGCCACACCCGGAGCTTCGGTGGCAGGCTGGACGGTCTTCAGGCTGCCGGGGACCCCCTCGGCGGGCTGAAGGACGTATGTCTTGCGGCTGGGGACACGCGCCGGGTCGGAGAAGTCCTGGACCTCACCCAGGCCGCTGGTGAACTTCGTGAGACTGCGCAACGCGTCGGTGATGCCCTCGCGTGTGAAGTCCTTGGCGGCGCAGGCGAGCTTCAGGGTCTCGACCATGACGGCACCGTTGACCGCGCCGACCTCGACGGCCTGGTTCAACTGTTCGTTCGGGTACTTCTGCTGGTAGTCCGCGACGAGCTTGCGCACTGCGGGCTCATCGCCACCGAGTGCCGGTACACCGGAGGACAGGTAGAACATCTTCGTGAGGGCGGCTTTGGCGGGGGTCGCCATGAGCTGCGGGACGAAGCTGGGGCTGCTGCCGAGCACGGGCACCGTCAGGCCGGTGGCGGCGGCGACGCCGACGAGCGAAGCGGTCTGGGCCGGGGTGCCGCTGAAGGTGATCGCCTTGACGCCGGCCGCACGCAGCGCCGACACCTGTGCGGTCATGTCGGTGTCGGTGGCCTTGATGGTCTGCTCGACGGGTTCCAGGCCGGCCTTCTTCGCGGCGAAGCGGACTCCCTCGGCGGCGTTCGACCCGTAGTCGCCGTCCTGGAAGACGACGCCGATCTTGTCGCCGGGCTTCAGGCCGGCCTTGGTGACCAGGAAGTCGACGCCGTTGATCATCTCGATGTCGTAGGTGGGGTTGATCAGTTGCAGGTGCCGGTGGCCGAGCATCGCGGCCGGGTTGCCGCCGATCAGGGTCATCACCTTGTCGCGTTCGATGCTGTCGACCAGCGCGGACGTCTGGGCAGAGCCGAGGATCTGTGCGAACGCCGCGACGTTGGGCTGGATCTCGGCGTATGCGGCCACCGCCTTCTGCACGTCGTAGGCGTGGTCGCGGACCTCGAGCTTGATCTGCCGCCCGCATACCCCGCCCTGGGCGTTGACCTGGTCGAGGTAGAGCTGCTGGGCCTGCACGGCGCTCTTGCCGAGAGCGGCGGCGGGGCCGGACAGGTCGGTGAGCACGCCGAGGCTGATGGACTTGTCGGTGACGCCGGGACCGGACTTGAAACCGGCGGCGTCGACGTTCTCGGCCTTGGGGCCGGCCGACTTGCTGCTGCAGCCGGTCACGGCGACGAGCACTGACGCGGCGAGCGCGACGGCGACTCGGGTGTGCATGCGGTTCACGGTGGTTTGCTCCTAGAACGGTCCCGGGCACCGGGTGATGGTGGAATGGGTCAGGTGTTGCGGAAGGAACGGCGGGTCCGCCACCACGGCGGAGCCGGGACCTCAAGGCGGGCCAGTCCGCCTGGGGCGAACAGCAGCGTGAGGACGAGCACCAAGCCGTAGAGATAGCGCGCGGCTTCGGCGGCGCCGAGTCCGTCGCCGCCCGCACCGGGGGGCACCACCAGCGGCAGCTGGTCGGCGTAGTGGGTGAGCAACTGCGGTAGGACCGAGACGAACACCGCGCCCACGACCGCTCCGGCGACCGACCCGAGACCGCCGATCACGATCATCGCCAGCAGGTCGATCGACAGCGCCAGACCGAAGGTGTCCGGCACGATGCGCTGGTACACCAGGGCCAGCAGTGCCCCCGCGGTGCCGGCGTACATGGCCGAGACGGTGAACGCTGCGGCGCGCATACGGGTGGCGGGGACACCCATGACGGCGGCGGCGACCTCGCTGTCGCGCAGCGCCCCCAGCGCGTGGCCCGGGCGGCCGAGAAGCAGGTTGCGTGCCAGCAGGCAGGCGACTCCTACCAGGAACAGCCCGAAGTACCAGAGGCGTTCAAGACCGCCGAGTGGCACACCGAGGACCATCCAGACGGTGCTGTCGTCGAACGCCATGCCGAAGATCTCCATCGGAGGCACGGAGCGGCCGTTGAACCCTCCGGTCACCGAGGACGCGTTGAGCATCACGTGCTGGCCGATGAACACCAGCGCGAGGGTCGCCACTCCCAAGTACATGCCGCGCAGTCGGCCCGAGAGCGGGCTGAAGACCGTTCCCGCCGCCCCGGCCAGCACGATGGCGGCGAGGAACGCCACCATCGGGTTCAGCCCCAGGCCGGTCAGCTCGTGGGTGCCCGAGCGGCCGTCGTCGCCGGCGAGCCAGGTGTAGCCGTAGGCGCCGACCGCGACGAAGAACGCGTGGCCGAGGGAGAGTTGCCCGGCGGTCCCGGACAGCAGGTTCAGGCCGATCGCGGCGATGACCGCGGTCATCGCGAACAGGCCGGTCTGCAGCCAGAATGCGGAGAGGTAGAACGGCCAGGCCAGCAACAGGACACAGCAGGCGGCGAGCGCGGTCCGACGGGCGGAGGGGGTGCGCCGCGGGAGGAGGGGCACACCGAAACGGCGCTGCCGGGCGGCCGCCGACTCCGGTCGCGGCCGGGGGGTGGTCGAGGTGTCAGACACGGTTGGACTCCTTCGATCCGAGCAGCCCCTGCGGCCTGGCGATCAGGACGAGCACCATGACGACGAATGGCGCGATGTCGGCAATGCCGGAGCCGAACGAGCTGAGTTGCTGCTGATAGCCGGCGGCCGCGGCCTCGGCCATGCCGATGACCAGGCTTCCCAGCAGCGCGCCGCCGACCGAGCCCAAGCCGCCGAGGACGGCGGCGGGGAAGGCGGCCAGCGCGATATGGCCGGTGTTGCGGTCGAGCCCCGGGGCGGGGAACGCGATCAGGAAGACAGCGGCCACCGCGGCCAGGACGCCGGCCAGTGCCCAGGCGCTCATCCACAGCCGGTCGCTGCGCACGCCCATGAGTTCGGCCGCCTCACGGTCGATGGCCGTGGCCCGCATGGCCAGCCCCCATCGGGTGCGGTGGAACGCGGCGAGGAACACCGCGACCAGGAGGACGGAGACCAGCAGCGAGTAGATGCGGGCTTCGGCGACGGTGATGCCGGCGAATTCGCGGATCCGGGACCCCCAGGGGTCCCCGGCGGTGAGCACGTCGCCGCCGATGCGGCGGGCGAGTTCGGTGAGCAGCAGGATGTCGACGCCGATGGTGAGGATGGTCGGGACCGTGGAGCCGGTGCGGCGCACCTTCCGCAGCAGCAGCGCCTCGAGCATCGCCGCCGCACCGGTCCCCGCTGCGGCGGCCGCGAGTGCGAGGTAGAACCCGAGGGGCTCGTGCCAGATCGCGACGAGGTAGCCGCCCAGCAGCAGAAGCGAGCCATGTGCGAAGTTGATTGCTCCGGACGCCTTGTAGGCCAGCGTGAACCCGAGGGCGATCAGGGCGTAGACGGAGCCGAGCGCCAGCCCGTTGAAGAGTGTCTGGGTGAAGGTCGTCACCGTGCGCCATCCCCGTCCGTCGTGCGGTTTGCGGCCGGGGCTGCGTGGTCGCCGGTGCCGAGGTAGGCACGGATGACGGCCGGGTCGCGTTGGACCTGCTGCGGGGTGCCGCCGCCGATCCGGCGTCCGAAGTCGAGCACCGTCACCTCGTCCGAGATGCGCATGATCATTCCCATGTCGTGCTCGACGATGAGGATCGAGATCCCCAGCGCCCGGCGGATCGCCGTGATGGTGTGCGCCATGGCCTTGCGTTCGGCGGTGTTCATGCCGGCCACCGGTTCGTCCAGGAGCAGCAACTTGGGCTCCATGCACAGCGCCCGGGCCAGTTCGACGCGCTTGCGTTCGCCGTACGACAGCAATCCCACCGGCGTTTCGAAGCGTGCACCCAGGCCGACGAACTCGGCTATCTCACGCGCGCGTTCGCGATGTCGGCGCTGCTCGCGCACGGCGCCCGGCAGTCGCAGCGCGGTGGCGGCGAATCCGGCGCGAGTCAGGGTGTAGCGGCCCAGCATGAGGTTGTCCGCGACCGTGCCGGCGGTCAGGACGATGTTCTGGAACGTGCGCGCCACGCCGAGTTCGGCGATGCGGTGCGGCATGAGTCCGGTCAGCAGCGCGTCGCCGAACCGCACCGTGCCCGAGGTCGCGCGGTAGACACCGGAAAGCACGTTGAAGCTGGTGGACTTGCCCGCGCCGTTGGGTCCTATGAGGGCGTGGATGCTGCCCGGCGCGACGGTGAAGCTGACGTCGTCGAGCGCGGTCAGTCCCGCGAAACGGACGGTGACCTGCTCGACGGACAGGACCGGGATTGCGGGGGCCGTGCTTGCGGTCTGCGTGACCGGGATCGTCGTCGTGCCGGTCATCCGGACCACCTCGCCAGCTCCGGCAGCGCCGCGGGTGCGAGTGCCGATTCCTCTTCGTCCTGTTCGCCCAGGTACAGGCGTCGGATGTCGTCGGAGCACGACAGTTCGTCGGACGGCCCGTCGAGCCGGATGCGTCCGACGTCGAGCACGTAGGCGTGGTCGGAAAGTTCGAGCGCGAGGGCGGCGTTCTGTTCCACCAGCAGAACGCCCGTGCCTTGCGCGTGGATGTCCCGGACGATCTGGGCGATGCGCTCCACGATCTGCGGTGCGAGGCCCAGCGAGGGCTCGTCGAGCAGAAGCATGCGCGGCCCGGCCATCAGGGCCCGGCCCAGCGCGAGCATCTGCTGCTCGCCGCCGGAGAGCAGCCCCGCAGACTGCCGCCGGCGCTCCGCCAGGACCGGGAACAGCCCGAAGATCCGGTCGACCGCGTCCCGGGCCGCGGGCCGGCGCAGGGCGGGAGTGCCCAACAGGCCGGCCCGGAGGTTCTCCTCCACCGAAAGCTCGGAGAACACGCGGCGCCCTTCCGGGACCTGAACGACGCCGGCCGCCACTACATCGGCGGGGGGCAGCGAGGTCAGCGGCCGTTCGCCGAAGTGAATGGTGCCGCCCGCGATACTGCCGGTGTGCAGCGGGAGCGTGCCGGAGACGGCGCGCAGAAGCGTCGACTTGCCGGCGCCGTTCGCGCCCAGCAGGGCGACGATGCCGCCGACAGGCGCCCGCAGCGTCACCGAGGTCAATGCCTGGATCGACCGGCCGTAGACGACGGTCAGGTCGTCCACGACCAGTTCGTCCGGCGGCGCTGTCGCCGGGGGTGGTCTCATGTCCGCGACTCGCTTCCAACTGCGGGGATGTGGGGGGATCTGGCGTAGGGCCCGGAGTGGATGCCGGCACTCGGTGCGGGACGCAAGGCTCGGGACCGCCAGTGGGTCAGGAGCATGTGACGCGGTACGGCCGCTCGTCTAGAGGCCCCGGTGATCGTGTCCCGCCACACAGCGACAGCGCGAAGGTGCTGGGCGCGGCTACAACACGGCCGCGCCCATGTGGGGATTTTGTAACGTTATGTGGCTTATGTGAAATGCCTCGATCATCGCTGGATCGTTACGCGATCGAGAATCAATAGTCACAGCCCATTGGCTCGTCGAAGCCCTTGACAAAAGGCAATGAAGGATTAAAAGTGAATCTGCGATAACCACTTGGCGCTGATGAGTGATGCGTTGGCGGCAGGAAGGTTGTCGTAAGCCCACCGAGGGCGCCGCTAGGCCGTCCGGGTCTGCGACCACTCCCAGGTGCCCGCGGACCCGGACGGCCGCTCGGCGCCGAGGGCAGCTGACCGGAAGCCCGGTGTCCCGAAGATCCGCACGAGGCCCCCGCGATCGGGAGCCAGGAAGGACCTTGCCGCCATGACCGCCATCCAACGTCTTGGCGTCGTCGGTTGCGGCGCCGTGGGATCCGCCGTCGCCGAGGCCGCTGCCAGAGCGGGCCTGTACGTCCGGATCGTCGAGGCGCACCCGGCGGCGGTCACCGCAGGACGCTCCCGCGTGGAGTCATCGCTCGAACACCGGGTGCGCTGCGGCCGCATCACCCCCACCGAACGCGATCTCGCCCTGGGGCGGATCACGTTCACCACCGACCTGGGCGACATGGCCGAACGACAGCTTGTGATCGAGGCCGTGCACGAAGATCCTGCTGCGAAGGCGGAGATCCTGGCCGCAGTCGACAAGGTCCTGGTCGACGACAACGCCGTCATCGCCACGTCCACATCGTCGTACCCCATCGCGGATCTCGCGGTCGCCACCAGCCGCCCGGAGAACGTACTCGGCACCCACATCGTCAATCCCGCACAACCCCGACTTGTCGTGGAGGTCGTGCCTTCACGGCTTACCGCTCCCCGCGTCGTCACGCAGGTGGCCAGGTTCGCGCGGGATCGGCTCGGCGCGGCGGTCGTCCAGGTCCCGGACCGTTCCGGATTCCTCGTGAACGCATTGCTCGTGCCGTACCTGATGTCCGCGGTGCGCATGCTCGAGTCCGGCGTCGCCTCCATCGAGGACATCGACACGGGCATGGAGAAGAGCTGGTCCCACCCGGTAGGTCCGCTCCGTCTGCTGGATCTCGTCGGGCTGGACACGGCCACCGCGATCGCCGACGCCATGTCCGCGGAATTCCAGGAACCCCTCTACGCCCCGCCACCGCTGTTGCGACGCATGGTCGCCGTCGGGCACCTCGGCCGCAAGGCCGGCCGCGGGTTCTACACCTACCGCCGCCAGGACCACCTACTTCCAACGCCGAGTTCCGGAGGCCGACGATGAAGGAGATCCTCGACGCCATCCTCGCTGGGGACACCCCGCAGGAAGCGTACGAAGCCCTTCCCCTGCCCGAGTCCTACCGCGCCGTCACCGTCCACAAGGACGAAGAGACGATGTTCGACGGGCTCGAGTCCCGCGAGAAGGACCCGCGCCAGTCGCTGCACGTCGAAGACGTGGCACTGCCCGAGCTGGGCCCGGGCGAGGCGCTCATCGCGGTGATGGCCTCGGCCATCAACTACAACACCGTGTGGACCTCGATCTTCGAGCCGGTCTCGACCTTCCGCTTCCTGGAGCGGTACGGCCGGACCTCCCCGCTCACCAAGCGCCACGACCTGCCGTACCACGTGGTCGGCTCCGACCTGGCCGGCGTCGTGCTGCGCACCGGCCCGGGCGTCAACGCCTGGAAGCCGGGCGCCGAGGTCGTCGCGCACTGCCTGTCCGTCGAGCTGGAGAGCGCGGACGGCCACAGCGACACCATGCTCGACCCCGAGCAGCGCATCTGGGGCTTCGAGACCAACTTCGGCGGCCTGGCGCACATCGCCCTGGTCAAGAGCAACCAGCTCATGCCGAAGCCGGCCCACCTCACCTGGGAAGAGGCCGCGTCCCCCGGCCTGGTCAACTCCACCGCGTACCGCCAGCTCGTCTCGCGCAACGGCGCCGGCATGAAGCAGGGCGACAACGTGCTGATCTGGGGCGCCTCCGGCGGCCTGGGCTCGTACGCGACGCAGTTCGCGCTGAACGGCGGCGCCACCCCGATCTGCGTGGTGTCCTCCGAGGACAAGGCGCAGATCTGCCGCGACATGGGTGCCGAGCTGGTCATCGACCGCAAGGCCGAGGACTTCCGCTTCTGGAAGGACGAGCGCACCCAGGACCCGAAGGAGTGGAACCGCTTCGGCAAGCTCATCCGCGAGCTGACCGGCGGCGAGGACGTCGACATCGTCTTCGAGCACCCGGGCCGCGAGACCTTCGGCGCCTCGGTGTACGTGACCCGCAAGGGCGGCACCATCGTGACCTGCGCGTCCACCTCGGGCTTCGTGCACGAGTACGACAACCGCTACCTGTGGATGAACCTCAAGCGCATCGTCGGCTCGCACTTTGCGAACTACCGCGAGTCGTGGGAGGCCAACCGCCTGATCGCGCAGGGCAAGATCCACCCGACGCTGTCCCGCAGCTACACCATGGACGAGGTCGGCCAGGCCGCCTACGACGTGCACCGCAACCTGCACCAGGGCAAGGTCGGCGTGCTTTGCCTGGCCCCCGAAGAGGGCCTGGGCGTCCGCAACCACGAGCTGCGCGCGAAGCACATCAACGAGATCAACCGCTTCCGGAGCCTGTGATGCCGATCGGATTCACGTTGACGCGCGACCGCCCTTGGGTCATGCGTACGTACGCGGGCCACTCCTCGGCCAAGGAGTCCAACGCGCTGTACCGCCGCAACCTGGCCAAGGGCCAGACCGGCCTGTCGGTGGCGTTCGACCTGCCCACGCAGACCGGCTACGACCCGGACCACGAGCTCGCCCGCGGCGAGGTCGGCAAGGTCGGCGTGCCGATCTCGCACATCGGCGACATGCGGCAGCTCTTCGACGGCATCCCCCTGGAGGGGATGAACACGTCGATGACCATCAACGCGGTCGCGCTGTGGATGCTGGCGCTGTACCAGGTCGCCGCCGAGGAGCAGGGCGCGGACATCGCCAAGCTCAACGGGACCACCCAGAACGACATCATCAAGGAGTACCTGTCGCGCGGGACGTACGTCTTCCCGCCCGGGCCCTCCCTGAAGCTGATCACCGACACGGTCGCCTACACCGTCTCGAACATCCCCAAGTGGAACCCGATCAACATCTGCAGCTACCACCTGCAGGAGGCCGGGGCCACGCCGGTGCAGGAGATCGCGTACGCGATGTGCACCGCGATCGCCGTGCTCGACGCGGTGCGCGACAGCGGCCAGGTGCCGGCCGAGCGCATGGGCGAGGTCGTGCAGCGCATCTCCTTCTTCGTGAACGCCGGCGTGCGGTTCGTCGAGGAGATGTGCAAGATGCGGGCGTTCGTCGAGCTGTGGGACGAACTGACCCGGGAGCGCTACGGCGTCACCGACGCGAAGGCGCGCCGCTTCCGCTACGGCGTGCAGGTCAACTCGCTCGGCCTGACCGAGGCGCAGCCGGAGAACAACGTGCAGCGCATCGTGCTGGAGATGCTCGCCGTCACGCTGTCCAAGGACGCGCGCGCCCGCGCCGTGCAGCTGCCGGCCTGGAACGAGGCGCTCGGGCTGCCGCGGCCGTGGGACCAGCAGTGGTCGCTGCGCATCCAGCAGGTGCTGGCGTACGAGTCGGACCTGCTGGAGTACGACGACATCTTCACCGGCTCGGTGGTGGTCGAGCGCAAGGTCGCCGACCTGATCGCGGGCGCCAAGGAGGAGATCGACCGGGTCCAGGCGATGGGCGGCGCGGTCGCGGCGATCGAGTCCGGCTACATGAAGTCGCAGCTGGTCGCCTCGCACGCGGCCCGTCGGGCGCGGATCGAGAACGGCGAGGAGATCGTCGTGGGCGTCAACAAGTTCGAGACCACCGAGCCGAACCCGCTGACCGCGGACCTGGATGCGGCGATCTTCGTGCCGGACGCCGCGGTGGAGACCGCGGCCGCGGCCGCGGTGCAGGCCTGGCGGGCCGGCCGCGACCAGGCCGCCGCCGATGCGGCGCTGGACCGGCTGCGGGTGGACGCGCGGGCCTGGAAGGCCACCGGCACCAATGCGGCGGTCAACCTGATGCCCGCGACGCTGGAGTGCGTGCGGGCCGGCGTCACGACCGGCGAATGGGCGCACTCCCTGCGCGACGAGTTCGGCGAGTACCGCGCGCCCACCGGCGTGTCCGGCGTGGTCGGCGTGCGTGAAGGCAGTGACATCCAGGTGGCCGCCGTCCGCGACGCAGTACAGCGAACCAGCGAGGAACTCGGCGGCCGACTAAGGCTCTTGATAGCCAAGCCGGGCCTCGATGGGCACTCCAACGGCGCCGAGCAGATCGCCGTGCGGGCCCGCGACGTCGGCTTCGAGGTCGTCTACCAGGGCATCCGCCTGACCCCCGCGCAGATCGTCGCGGCCGCGGTCGAGGAGGACGTGCACTGCGTCGGCCTGTCGATCCTGTCCGGCTCGCACCTGGAGCTCATCCCGGACGTGCTGGCCCGCATGCGCGAAGCCGGCCTGGACGACGTCCCGGTGGTGGTCGGCGGGATCATCCCGGCCGCCGACGAACAAGCCCTCCTGGCCATGGGGGTGCAAGCCGTCTTCACCCCGAAGGACTTCGGCATCACCGAGATCATGGGCCGCATCGTCGACATCATCCGAGAGTCGGAATGCCTGCGACGGTTCGCCTACGAACCCGCCTGACACCCGCCACCCGACCGACTCCCGACTGGACGAACCCTTGAGCACATCGCGTAGCCTGCGTTCCCGCCGTTCCTGTATGGCAGTTCCGGGCAGCAACCCGCGCTTCATCGAGAAGGCCCAGGGCCTGCCGGTGGACCAGGTGTTCCTCGACCTGGAGGACGCCTGCGCGCCGCTCGCCAAGGAAGGCGCACGCCACACCATCGTCGACGCGCTCAACACCGGCGAGTGGGGCGACCGCATCCGCACGGTGCGGGTCAACGACTGGACCACGCACTGGACGTACCGCGACGTGGTGACCGTCGTGGAGGGCGCGGGCGCCAACCTGGACTGCATCATGCTGCCCAAGGTGCAGGACGCGGGCCAGATCAAGGCGCTGGACCTGCTGCTCACCCAGATCGAGAAGACCGTCGGTCTCGAGGTCGGCCGCATCGGCATCGAGGCGCAGATCGAGAACGCGCGCGGCCTGGTGAACGTCGACGAGATCGCGGCCGCGTCGCCGCGCATCGAGACGATCATCTTCGGCCCGGCCGACTTCATGGCGTCCATCAACATGAAGTCGCTGGTCGTCGGCGAGCAGCCGCCCGGCTACGACACGGGCGACGCCTACCACTACATCCTCATGCGGATCCTGATGGCCGCGCGCATGCACGACCTGCAGGCCATCGACGGCCCGTACCTGCAGATCAAGGACACCGACGGGTTCCGCCGGGTGGCGGGCCGCTCGGCCGCGCTGGGCTACGACGGCAAGTGGGTGCTGCACCCGGGCCAGATCGACGCCGCGAACGAGGTCTACGCGCCGTCCCAGGCGGACTACGACCACGCCGAGCTGATCCTGGACGCGTACGACTGGTGCACGTCCGCGGCCGGCGGCGCCAAGGGCGCCGCGATGCTCGGCGACGAGATGATCGACGAGGCGTCCCGCAAGATGGCGCTGGTCATCTCGGCCAAGGGCCGCGCCGCGGGCATGAACCGCACCAGCAAGTTCGAACCGCCGCAGGGCGGGTGACGGCGATGCAGTTTGGCCGCTACTACGAGGAGTTCGAGGTCGGTGCGATCTACAAGCACTGGCCCGGCAAGACGGTCACCGAGTACGACGACCACCTGTTCTGCCTGCTCACGATGAACCACCACCCGCTGCACATGGACGTCAACTACGCCGAGAAGACGACCGACTTCGGCAAGAACGTCGTGGTGGGCAACTACATCTACTCGCTGCTGCTCGGCATGTCCGTCCCGGACGTGTCCGGCAAGGCGATCGCCAACC
>NZ_JAKFHA010000062.1:801-23156 GCF_021502675.1 Yinghuangia soli | reverse complement strand
CGGGCCCGGCGCGCACGGCCGCATGGGCCGCGAACCGGAGGGCGGGCGGCCGCAGCCGCCTGCCGTGACGCCCTCGATGATCGCCGCGGCGGCCGCGAAGGTGTGCCCGGGGTTCGCCGCCGGGGCGGTGATGCGGCGGACCCAGAAGTCCGTGCTCATGACCGGCTCGGTCGGGCGCAACCCCGTGGTGGTGAAGTTCCTCGCCGACGACTCGCCG
This sequence comes from Yinghuangia soli, assembly GCF_021502675.1. GTDB lineage: Bacteria > Actinomycetota > Actinomycetes > Streptomycetales > Streptomycetaceae > Yinghuangia > Yinghuangia soli. Next base: position 22,939 of record NZ_JAKFHA010000062.1, on the reverse strand, counting down.
CACTGGATGCAGCGCTTCCGGCACGAGATATCCGCGTACCGCACGTTCACCCGGCAGCGCCCTCCGGTGCGCGTGCCGCGGATGTTCGGTGCGGACCCCGAGCGCCGCGTCCTGGTGCTCGAACACGTCCCCGGGCGGCCGGTCGCGGTCGAGCGGCATCCGGGCGCGGCGCTCGCCCGGGCCGACATCCGGGCCGTCCTGCACGCTTTCGGGACGCTGAACACCTGGAAGCCGCCCGCCGGTTCGTTCCACGCGGCGTTCGACTACCTGCCGCGCGTGGAGCGCTACCACGCGCTCGGGCTGCTGACCGACCGGGACGCGAGCGACCTGGCGCAGCTGCTGCGCGGCCTCTCGCGGCTGCCGCTGCAGCTGTGCCACGGCGATGCGATGCTCTCGAACGTCCTGCTTACCTCGCACGGACCGGCCCTGGTGGACTGGGAGTTCGTGGGCTACCACCTGCCGGGCTACGACCTGGCGGTGCTGTGGTCGCTGCTCGCCCGGGACCCGCTGACGCGCCGGCAGATCGTGCAGGTCGCGCAGCAGAGCGGCTCGTTCGCGCGCGACGCCTTCCTGGTGAACCTGATGCTCGTGCTGGTCCGGGAGATCCGGATCCACGACCAGGCGACCGCGACCGAGGACGAACGGCGCCTGCTGCGGCGCCTCCACGACGACTGCACTACGGTCCGCCGCGCGGTCCGCGCGGCGGTGGGCACGCACTGAGAAGGAGGTACGCCTTTCGGGAAGACCAAGCACTCGGGACGAACGGCACGGGAGGCCGGCGGCTTGCATGCGCCGCCGGCCTCCACCGCGCCGTCGGCGCCGCACCGGAACACCGGTGCGGCGCCGTGCCGTTCAGGTGCCGACCGGTCAGCGCGGGGCGTATCCCAGGCGTGCGGACAGCCGGGCGGTGGCCTCCAGGAGCAGCTTCGCGCAGTGCTCGGCCCGCGGCTTGAAGCGCTCGGCGGGGCCGGACACCGACAGGACGGCGGCCACCCGGCCGTCGTGGTCGAAGACGGGGGCGGCCACCGAGGCGGCGCCGGACTGGCGTTCGCCCACCGAGGTGGCGTACCCGCGCTTGCGGATCGCGGCCAGTTCGCGGCGCAGCTTTCCGGCGTCGGTCAGGGTCCGGTCGGTCATCGGGTCGAGGGCGTTGCGGTCCAGGTAGGCGTCGATCTCCGATTCCGCCAGGAACGCCAGGAACGCCTTGGAGGAGCCGCCCGCGTGCAGCGGGTACGCGACGCCGACCGCGACCTCCATGCGGACCTCGCGCGCGGGGACGACCTGGTCGAGGTAGATGCGGGTGTCGCCGTTGCGGATGGACAGCGTCGCGGTCTCCTCGGCCTGGCCGCACAGCCAGGCCAGCTCGGGGGCGGCCAGGCTCCGGACGTCGTTCTTGGCCAGGTAGGCGTTGCCGAGGCCGACCGCGGCCGGGCCCAGGGCGTACCTGCGGGTCTCCGGGTCGAGCACGATCAGCTCGCGGCCGCGCAGCGAGGTGAGGATGCGGTGCACGGCGGCCTTGGACAGGCCCAGCTCGGCGGAGATCTCGGTGACGCCGAGCGAGGCGCGGCTGCTGGACCCGAAGAGCAGGAGGACGTCGATGGCCCGTTCCACGGCCGCGATGGACCGGCGCTGGCCTTCGTCGCGGCTGCCGGCCTCGCTCTCGTCGGCCGCGGCCGCGGACGTGGTTGCGGTGCCGGCGGGGCGGCGGGAGGCGGATTCGGCCACGGCGGTCGGCTCCTGGTTCGGGGGCCGCAGGGGGTGCGGACCGGAGGTCGCCAGTTTACGCGACAGCGTTCCGCTCAGCGGAACACCCTCCCGGTATCGGGGTGCGCGGACTGCGGCGCGTCCTGCCTCCCGGACGTCCCGGACTGCGTCGGGGACGTTGCGACGGCGTCACAGCGGCCTGTGACAGGCCTGCCCGCCGGCCGTTACGTTCCCGCCGGATCGCGGTGATGTAGGCCGCCTAGCTTCTTGGTCATGGCCGCGGTTCCTCCGGGAAGCCCGGAACGGCGGCCCACCGCAACCCAGTTCGCGGGCAATGGCGCCCGCTGCACCGATCCGGAGTACTGTCCCATGCGCACCGCCTCCCTCCACCGCCGCCCCGTCTTTCGCGCCGCCGCCGTCGCCGGCCTCGCCGCCGCCGTGGTGGCCGTCCCGGCCGGCGCGGCCTTCGCCGCCGACGCGCCGGCCCCGAAGCCCCCGACCGCGGGGGTGCCGGACGCCAAGACCGGCACGGTCAAGCTCACCGACCGGGTCAGCGCCACGCTGAGCAACGGCAAGGGCGGCCCGAAGGCGGTCGTCAAGCTGACCGCGGACGCGGCGGATGGCACCAAGGCGGGCACCGTGATCGGCACCCTGACGAAGGCGAACCAGTCCGGCTCGTACAACGGCCTGACCGTGCGCATCGCGGGCGCCGACGGTTCCGACCCGACGCTGGTGTGGAGCGTCGAGGGCCAGGGCGGCGAGAAGTCGGCCGCGTTCCCGAAGGCCGAGGCGCCCAAGCCGGACCAGAAGGTCACCCCGAAGCCGGCCGACAAAAACGCGGAGAAGAAGGCGGAGAAGAAGGCCGAGGCCAAGAAGGACGCCCCGGCCCCGAAGAAGGACGAGACCGCCAAGCCCAAGGGCGGCGTCGCGGCCGGCGGCGAGCACAAGTCGAACGACGACACCCTGCTGTACGCCGGTGCGGGTGCGGCGGCGGTCGGCGCCGCGGGCCTCGGCTTCGTGATGCTGCGCCGCCGCAGCACGGACCAGGGCTGAGCCGCTCCCCCGCGGACAAGGACTCGGGCGAACGCTCCGACGAGGACCGGCGCGACGGCCATCCGGGCCGGCACCGGTCCTCGTCGCGGCTACTTGCCCTTGAGGGCGGCCAGGCGGGCGTCGACCTCGGCGCTGTCGGCGAGGTCGTCGAGGCTCTCGAACTGGGCGTCCAGGGACGAGGCGGCGAGTTCCTCCGCGCCGCGCACGCGTGCCTCCTCGCGGCGGACCTTGTCCTCGAAGCGGGAGACCTCGCTGGTCGGGTCCATGACGTCGATGCTCTTGAGGGCGTCCTGGACCTTGGTCTGGGCCTGGGCGGTCTTGGCGCGGGCGACCAGTTCGTCGCGCTTGCGGCGGAGTTCGTCGAGCTTGGCCTTCATCTTCGCCAGGCCGTCCTTGAGCTTCTCGACGGACTCGGTCTGCGCGGCGATGGTCGGTTCGGCGGTCTTGGCTTCCTTCTCGAAGTCCAGTTGCTTGCCGAGCGCGACCTTGGCGAGGTTGTCGAACTTGTCGGCGTCGGCAGTGTCGCCCGCGGCGCGCAGGGTGTCGGCCTTCTGGCTGGCGGCGAGGGCCTTGCGGCCCCATTCCGCGGCGGACTCGACGTCCTCGCGGTGGTCGTCCTCCATCAGCCGCAGGTTGCCGATGGTCTGCGCGATGGCGGCCTCGGCCTCGGCGATGTTCTCGGTGTAGTCGCGGACCAGCTGGTCCAGCATCTTCTGCGGGTCCTCGGCCTGGTCGAGCAGGGCGTGGATGTTGGCCTTCGCCAATTGGGTGACGCGGCCGAGGATGCTCTGCTTGCTGGTCATGGCTGCCCTGTCTTTCGTACGCGAGGGAGAGGGAGGAACGGGGAGGACGCGGAGGAGTACGGGTCCGCGGTCAGAAGCGGCCGCCGGTGCCGCGGCGGCCGCGGGTGCCGCTGCCGCCGAAGCTGCCGGGCGACGGACCGCGCGCACCGCCGCCGCGGCTGCCGCCCCGGCCGCCGCCGAGGCCGCCGTTGATGAGGATGCCGCCGAGTACGGCGCCGGCCAGGTTGCCGAAGCCGCCGCCGCTCCCGCCGCCGAAGCCGCCCCCGAATCCGCCGCCGTAGCCCGGGCCTTGGCCTTGGCCGAAGCCGCCGCGGAAGCGCTGGACGTCCTGCTGGGCGAGGCCGATCGCCTCGCCGGCCAGCGCGGCGGAGCGCTGGGCCTCGGCGAGGGCGGTGACCGGGTCGGCCTCGGCCTGCGCGTGTGCCTGGTCGAGGTGCCGCTGGGCCTCACCGAGCCGGGTGCGGGCGGTGCTGCCGACCGCGCCGCGGTTGGTGGTGACGAAGTCGGCCGCGGTGGAGACCTCCGCGCGGGCGGCGGCCAGGGCCTGGTCGAGGCCGGCCCGGGCGCGCCGGACGCGTTCGGCTTCGTCGCGGACGTCGGCGAGGGCCTTGTCGAGTGCCGCATCGGCTTCTTCCAGGCGGCGGGCCGCCGCGATGGGGTCGATGCGGCCCCAAGCCGCATCGGACTCGGTTTCCAGTGCGGCCAGTTCGCTGCGGACCCGGGCGACGAGGCCGGAGAGCCGTACGTCGGCGCCGCCCGCCGCGAGCACCGCGTCCGCCTCGGCGAGGTCGGCTTCGGTCTCGGCGGTGAGGGCGGTCAGCGCGGCGCCGGCCTGGTCGAGTTCCTCGGCGCGGTGCTCGACGGCGTCCAGGAGGCGGGCGGCCTGTTCGACGGCGGATTCGGCGGCGTGCACGGCCACGGCGGCCGGGCCGCGCGCTCCGGCGGCGAGTTCGCGTTCCGCGTCGGCGAGGGCGGTGCGCGCGAAGGCGAGGCGTTCCTCGGCTTCGTCGGGGTTGGCCGCGACCGGGACGAGTGCGCTGTCCGCGAAGCGGGATTTGAGCGCGGTGAGGGTGGTGCGCACCGCGGGGACGCGGCCGCCGAGGCCGGTGGCGTCCCGGGCGACCTGGGCGGCGACCTGCGGGGCGTTGGCCTCCAGGTCGCGGAGCCGGTCGAAGGCGTCGGACTGCTCGTCGAGGCGGCGGTTGGCCTCGGTGCAGCGCGCGGTGATCTCGGTGAGCATGGCGCGCTTGGCGGCGTCGTCCTCGGGGATGTCGTCGTCGAGCTGCTGGCGGATCCGGAAGACGGCGGTCAGCTCGCTCTTGGCGAACGCGAGCGCGGCGGCGAAGGGGGCGACCGCCGCGTCGCCGAACTCGGCGGTGGCGAAGCCGAGCTCCTGCTCGCTGGTGCGGATCGCGTCGTCGGTCTCGACGAGCAACCGGGACGCGGACGTGTCGAGTTCGCCGAGCGGGACCTCCCCGGGTACCGGGACGGGCCTGCCGTCGGTTTCCGTGCGACTGCGGGCGCGGCGCCGGACCAGCCAGTAGCCGCCCGCGGCCGCCGCGCCGCCGACCGCGACGGCCGGGATCCAGCCGGGCATGCCCCCGTCGCCGTCGCTGCCGCCGCTGCCCGGGTCGGCCGGGCCGGGCACGATCGGGCCGGTGGTCAGGGCGGTGCCGGACAGGACGGCGGCGTAGCCGTCGGCGGCGCCGATCGCGGCACCGGCCCAGTCGTTCGCGCGCAGGTGCGGCTCGATGGCGACGTCCGCGACCTCACCGAGCTGCGCGTCGGTGAGGCGCGAGCTGTCGTCGACCGAGACGGCGTACTGCCGGGCGCCGGTGCCGACCGCGAGCAGGACGTCGTTGCGGCCGAGGCCGTTGCGGGTCGCGGTGGTGTCCGCCCACGCCTGCGCGTTCTGGCCGGAGAAGTCGCGGACGTAGACGACGAACAGGTCGATGCGCTCGCTCTGCTGCAACCGGGCGATGGCGGCCCGCACCTCGGATGCGCGGGTGCCGAGTGCCCCGACCGTGTCGGTGATCGGGCCGCTCTTGTCGAGGGTGACCGGTCCTTCGGCGTACGCGGCGGGCGGCGGGACCCAGGGCACGAGCGGAACTGCGGCGCCCGCGGCGACGGCGGCCGCCGCGAAGGTACGAACCAGCCGCCGCATGCGCACCCAGCCTTCCGCCGGCCCCCGGCGGTGCGCCGCGGGACACTCGTCTCCCCGCACGCTATCCGGACATTTAGGACGTAGCGACTGGAGACGGCGGCGGAAACTCGCATGATCCGCCGATCGGATTGCACTACGTTGTCCGGCATGCCGGAAGATGCCCGCGGACGCCTGACCACCGACCCCTTCGACCACCGCGTGACCAAGGACGGCAAGGTCCTGGTGTCACGGGGCGGCCGCCTGGTCGTGACGGTGGGCGGTCCGGCCGCCGCACGGCTCGCCGCCGCGATCGAGGCCGCCGAGGGGCAGAAGGACGCGGACGCTGTCCAGCACCTGCTGGCCCGGGCCACCGGCAACTACCGGCGCGGCAACGAGAAGCGGCCGACGCGCTGAGCCCGTACGCGGGCTGCGCATCGGCCGCGGGGGCGGCGGCCGGCCATGGGCTCAGCCGCCGAAGGACTCCGCCGGGATCGGCTTGAGCAGCGCGAAGATGTCGTCGGTGATGGGCCGGTCCCAGGACACGATGCGCACCTGGACGTCGTCGCTGCGATCGAACTCCACGCAGGCCAGCCGCCCCTCCGCGTACTTCACGCGGCGCACGATCAGCAGGCCGTCGTCCTGCATCACCGGGTGCTCCTCGACGCCGAGCTCCTCCGGCATCTCCTCGTGCCCGAGGGCGGCGACCAGCTGCTGCGCCTCGATGCGCCCGACGCCGTCGGCCCGGCCCGGCGAACCGGCCGGCAGGTTGCCGACCAGCATCGCGGGACCGCGCCCGGCGAGCAGGTCGTACCGCACGAAGATCCCCTGGCAGCTGCCGTCGGCCCCCGGCAGGATGTGCACCACGACCGACCCGGGCCAGTCGGTGAAGGGGATGGCGAGAACGTCGAAGTCCGGCCCGGCGGGCGGGCGGCGGCGCAGGAAACCCATGGCTCCATGCTACGGCGTGCACCGGCGCGTGCTTGCCGCGAGGGCCGCCTTGCGGTCCGTCCGCGGTCGGGCTTGTACCCGTGCCGACCTGCGGATACGGTCGCTGCGTCGTAGTACGTGACCGCGTCAAGCATATGCTGCGCGGCGGGAGGGCGGCAGCAGTATGGGCGAGCGCATCCTCGTGGTCGGCGGCACCGGCCCGACCGGCACCCCTCTGGTCCGCGGCCTGGTGGCCCGCGGGCACGAGGTCGCGATCCTGCATCGCGGCCTGCACGAGTCGCCGGACACCCCCGGCGAGGTGCGGCACGTGCACCTGGACCCGTACGACGACGACGCGCTGCGCGAGGCGGCGGCCGGCCCGGCATACGACATGGTCATCGCGATGTACGGGCGGCTGCGCCGCATCGCCGAGGCCTTCGCGGGGCGCACCGGGCGCTTCCTGTCGGTCGGCGGGGTGCCCGCGTACCGCGGCTGGATGAACCCCGCGCTGGCCGGTCCGGGCGGACTGCCGGTCCCGGTGCCGGAGGACGCGCCGCTGGTGCGGGACGTCGCCGAGGACGCCAAGGGCTACCGCATCGTGCGCACCGAGGAGGCGGTCTTCGCGCACCACCCGCAGGCCACCCACGTGCGCTATCCGTACGTGTACGGGCCGAAGCAGCCCGCGCCGCGCGAATGGTGCATCGTGCGCCGGGTGCTGGACGGGCGGCGGCGCATCGTGCTGGCCGACGACGGGCTCACGCTGCACCACCACGGCTACACCGAGAACCTCGCGCACGCGCTGCTGCTCGCCGTCGACCACCCCGAGCGCAGCGCCGGACGCATCTACAACGCCGCGGACGACGAGGTCCTGACGATCCGCCAGGTCGTCGAGGCGGCGGCCGCGGCGCTCGGCCACACCTTCGAGATCGTCTCGATGCCGTTCGACCTCGCGGTGCCCGCCCGGCCGCTGGTGATGCAGCCGGCCCCGGTGCACCGCGTCCTCGACCTCGCCCGGATCCGCGCCGACCTCGGCTACCGCGACCTGGTCGCCCCGCGCGAGGCGGTCGCACGGACCGCCCGCTGGCTGGCCGAGAACCCGCCGAGCCCGGGCGGGCGCGAGGAGACGATCCTGACCGACCCGTTCGACTACGCGGCCGAGGACCGGCTCATGGACGCCTGGTCCGACCTGCGCGACGCCTTCCCGGACGCCGGGTTCGGCACCGCCCCCGGCTACGGCCTCGCGTACAGCGGCCCGGGCGGACGGCCGCGCAGCCGACCGGAGTTCGAGGCCTGACCCGCCGCACTTCCGTCCGAGCACGTGCCCCCGCACGCCACAGCCAGGGAGAGCCCATGAGCCACACCGGTCCGCTGCACGGCATCCGCATCCTCGACCTGTCCATCGCCGCGACCGGCCCTTATGCGGTCGCGCTGCTCGCCGACCAGGGCGCGGACGTCATCAAGGTGGAGCGGCCCGGCATCGGCGACATCGCCCGCTGGGTGGGCGTCGCGGTGGGCGGCACGAGCGCGCTGTTCGCGTCGTGCAACCGCGGCAAGCGGTCCATCGTGGTCGACGTGCACACCGAGGAAGGCCGGGAGATCGTCCGCGCGTTGGCCGCGACGTGCGACGTCGTGGTGCAGAACTTCCGCCCCGGCGTACTGGACCGGCTCGGCCTCGGCTACGACGACCTGTCCGCGGGCCGCGACGACCTGGTCTACGTGTCGCTGTCCGGCTTCGGCCCGGAGGGCCCGTACGCCGGCAAGTCCGCGTACGACCCGGTGATCCAGGCGTACGCCGGCCTTGCCGTGAACCAGGCCGACGTGCCCGCTCCCGGCGAGCCCGAAGTACCGGTGTTCCTGCGCCAGTCGGCAGCCGACAAGATCACCGCGCTGACCGCCTCGCAGGCCGTCACCGCGGCCCTGTTCGCGCGCGAACGCGGCGCCGGCGGCCAGCACGTGGTGCTGTCGATGCTCGATGCGGTGGCATCGTTCCTGTGGGTCGACGCGACCGGCAACGAGGTGCTGCTGGACAGCGACGGAACGCAGAATTCCAGTTTCAACAAGACGCTCAAGCCGATTCGCTTCAAGGACGGCTGGGCCGTGGTGGCACCCACCTCGGATGCCGATTTCGCGGGAATGTGCCGGGCATTCGGCGTGGACGGGCACGAAGACCCGCGGGTGGCCACGATCGGCGAACGCATGAAGAACCGTGAACTCACCTCGGAGTTCGTGCAGCGCTGCTACACCGCCGCGCTTTCCATGGAAGTCGGCGACGCGATGGCGCGCCTGGAGGCGCAGCGCGTGCCGTGCGGGCGCGTGCTGTCCCCGGCCGAACTCCCGGACGACCCGCACGCGGTGGCGGTGGGGATGTTCGAGGAGGCGGTGCACGCGAAGGCCGGCCGCATCCGATTGCCGCGCCACCCCGCGCAGTTCGCGGGCACCCCGGCGGCGCTGGGCGCACCGTCGCCGTGGCTGGGCGAGCACACCGACGAGATCCTGGCCGAGGCCGGATTCGCGGACCGGACCGAAGCCCTGCGCGCAGCAGGCGTGGTGGCCTGACGCAGTCCGCTCGGCGGCGCCGCGCGACGGCCGCCCGCTTGGCCATACGGCAGCGTACGGACGGGAGTTGCCGGAAAAGCACGAGGACCCGCCCCCGAAGGGGCGGGTCCTCCAAGACTCATCAGCTACTCAGCAGCAGCTGCGCACGAGTCCTGCGGTCGACCTCGACCGAGAACGAATTCTCAGAGGGGGCGGACCATCTCGGCCTGCGGGCCCTTCTGGCCCTGGGTGACCTCGAACTCGACGCGCTGGTTCTCCTCGAGCGTGCGGTAGCCGCTCGTCTGGATCGCCGAGAAGTGGACGAACACGTCGGCGCCGCCGTCATCCTGGGAGATGAAGCCGTAGCCCTTGTCCGCGTTGAACCACTTGACCGTACCGGTGGCCATGTCTTCTTCCTTCATGAAAACCTCAGCCGCCGCACTGCGCGACGTCCGGGTCGCTTACGTCGAGTGGTCCCACTCCCCGCGAAGTACTCCGGGATGGAAAAACGCCTACGGCAGTCAAGTCCGCAGGCGTCGGTCTTGCGAGGGAACTACTTCTACTGCTTGCAACCGCGAGCAACGTTACACAGAAAGATCCGGGTGCAACAGCCCTTCGCGACCCGAATCGTACGGTTCGTCGGCGGCGGGTCCGCACGCATTTCTCGGGCCCGCCGCCGTTCGCGCACACGCCGCCCACAGGTCATCCGCCGGACGGATTCACCCGCCGGGGGTGGGTATCACCATGGTCGGAAAATCCGCCGGAACACTCCCCAGGGTGACCGCGATCTTGGCGAACCCCATGAAGAGCGCGAGGCCCGCGGCCAGCTCCACGGTGCCGTCCGGACCGTACGCGGCGAGCAGGTCGGCCCGCAGGTCCGCACCCCGCTCCGCGGACATCCCGTGCGGGTCGCCGAGGAAGAAGTCGGTGAACCGGATGACCACCTTGTGGCGTTCCTCGAGGGCGCTGGCCTCGAAGCCGTCCGCGATCAGTTCGACCAGGTCCTCGTTCAGCCCGTCCTCGCGCGCCTGCGCGAAGCGGACGTTGCGGCAGTAGCGGCAGCCGGTCACCCGGGCGTTGCGCAGCCGGCCCACTTCCTTGGACGGGTGGTCGACCACGCCGTCCCACCACAGCGTCCCGTACATGCGCAGGAACGAGGCCAGCAGATCCGGCTGCAGCGCGAGCGGGCTGCCCGCGATGGCGTCGTCCGGATCGAACGCGCGGGCCTCGGCCGGCGCCTCCGGGTCCAGGCCCGGCGGGTGCACGAGCGCGGGGTAGGGCAGGTCCGGATCGGTGTCCTGGGTGCCCAGCACGATCTGGAAGCGGTCGAAGCCGTCGAAGACCGCGCAGATCATCGCCAGGCCCACCAGGCCGGCCTCGCCGATCAGACCGGTCAGCCGCTTGCGGTCGTCGTCGCCGACCGTCTCGGGGGCCAGCACGAACTGCTCGGCGAAGAGCAGGCAGGCCGATTCGACCGGCGAGAACGCCGGGTCGCCGGAGCCCTGCGCGAGGCGCTCGATGCGCTCCTCGTCGAGGCCGGCGTGCACCGCGGCGCGGGTTCGCGCGGCCTCCTCGACGGAGCACTCGTGCAGGCCCGCGATGCGCAGGCGGACCAGCTCGGTCAACACGGGGTCGAGGACGTCCGGCGACCACAGGCGGGTCACGTAGTCCTTGTAGCGGGTGTACAGCACCGGGCGCAGACCGAAAGCCCCATCGAGTTCGGTCACTCCCTCGGCGCTCTCCGGGAGCCAGCTGGGCACAGCGGCACCCCTCCTTCCCACACGTCGTCTCCGCGCGTCTCCGCAGGTTGCGGCCGCGCCTGCAGGCGATCCGGGGGCATAAGTAACAGAAGGCCGTGAAGGGTGGAAGAGGCGTCCGAGGGCCGACCGCTCCAGGCCAAAGATTGCCCTTTTTGCCCGAGAGATCCCGGGGCGCAAACCTCCAATCCGGACGATTCATGGATATTTCGGTGTGACATAGGTCATCTTTGATCGCGTTTAGCGCACTGATGGCCGCATCCTGTCTAAGCGTGGCTTGTCCGGATTGCGCCGGGCGGGCCGCCTGCCCCGCCGTCTGACCGCAGAGCCCGAGGAGCGGACATGGACCTCGACCGCAAGGACCTGAGCCCGGAGTGCGCCGCCGCCGCGCGCAAGCTGGCCGGCACCGTCATCGCGCAGCGCTCCGGGTCCGCCGTACGCCACCCCGCCTTCTCCGGCTGGGCCGGCATCGTGGCCGGCCAGGCCGACGACCTCGCCGCCGACGCTCCCCCCTTCCCGCGCGCGAGCCTGTGCTACCTGGCCCGCTCGCTGCGCGAGGCCGCGCAGGCGCACGGCACCCGCGACCACGAGGCCGCCGCGGCGTCCTTCGCGACCGCCCTGCGCTTCGCCCGCAGCCTGCTGCGCACCCTCGACCGCTATGCGCCGGTGTCCTCCCCGATGCTGTGCGACGCGTGCGGCGAGCCGTACGTCGCCTCGCTCGCCCGGGTGCCCCGCCAGATCCCGTCCGGCAAGGCCGAGCACGGTCCGGCCCACCTGGTGACGAGCCACGGGGCGCCGTACCGCGCCGAGCCGCACGAGCCGTGCGCCGCGGCCGCCTGAGGCCGCCTGACGCCGGAGTGGCCGGGGCGGCGGTACGAGGCCCGAGTGGCCGGGACTGCCGCCTGAGGCTGCCGCGGCCGAGGCTGCGGTACGGGGCCCGGGTGGCCGGCACCGCCTCCCGGCGCATCTGACACGTCGTCCGAACGCTTACGTTCACCGGGACTTCGCCTGGCGATAAGACAACCGTGGGATCGGTGACCAGACCGGCACCTAGCGTTCGGGCATGACAGCACCGTCGGCCGCCCCGGCGGCCACGAACACCGGGGTGCTCCCCCGGCCTGCGGGGTCCGGAACAGGCGCGGCGACTCCGCCGGGGCCGCCCGGTCCGGGGCGGGGCGGAAACGGCGGCGGCACGGGTGCCGGCCCCGGCAGTCTCCTCCCGGACGTCCCCGAACTGTCGTCGCCCGCCCGGCGCTTCCGCTGGACCGTGCCGGTCCGGACGAGGACCGCCGCGGGCCTCGTCCTCGCGCTGATAGCGGGACTTTTCGCGGCGCTCGCCATCGGCGTCTCCGAGGCCCGCTCCGATCTGCACACCGTCGGCAACTCCACGGGCCCGCAGGCCGCCACGGCCACCGACCTCTACTACGCGCTTGCCGACCTCGACGCCCAGGTCGCCAACGTCCTCCTCATCGGACACGACGAGCAGATCGGCAACAAGCAGTCCGCGCTCCGCCAGCTCCGGCACGACCGTGAGGCGGTCACGGCCGCGGTCCAGGACTTGCTGCAGCGCGGACTGGACCGCGAAGGTGCGGACACCACAAGGAAGTTGCTTGCCGACCTCGCGGCGTACGACGCACTGGCCGGACAGGCCCGGCTGGCCGACGACCAGGCCCAGGACCGCACGGTCGGACGCCCGCCCGCGCTGGCGGTCAACTTCTATCTGGCCGCCACGTCGCTGATGCACCAGGACCTGCTGCCGGCCGCGGAGGGCCTCGGCCGCAGCGCCGAGCACGGCCTCGCGGAGTCCGCGGGCGACGGGCGCGACCACGCGCAGACCTCGTCGACGGTCGTGGCCGCGCTCGGCGGCAGTGCGGTCGCCGCTCTCGTGGCCCTGCAGATCTGGCTGGCCCGGCGGTTCCGGCGCCTGATCAATCCGGCGCTCGCCGCGGCGACGGTCGCCGTGGCGGTGCTCACCGTGCTGGGCGCCGGACTGCTCGCCGACCACGGGGACCGCGTGCAGGCCGCGAAGTCGGAGGCGTTCGACCCGTACACGGCACTGGCCCGCACGCGGGCGCTCGCCTCGGACGCAAACGCGGACGAGAGCCGCTACATGCTCCTGCCCGAGCAAGCGCCCTACTACCGCGCGCAGTTCGCCGCGAAGGCCGAGCTGCTCGCCGCGCAGTCGAAGGACCCGGGCCTGGCGCAGCGCCTCGCCGCGTTCCGCCGCGACGACGCCGAACTGCAGAAGGCGGTCTCTGCCGGACGCCTGGAAGCGGCGATCGGCATGGCCACGAACGTCGGCCGCGGCAATCTGGCGTTCGAGTTCTTCGACTACCAGAGCACGCTGGACTCCACCGCGCAGACCCACCACGACGACTTCACCGCGCGGATAGACGACGCCGAAGACGCCTTGTCCGGCTGGCAGTTCCTGCCCGCGGCGGTCTTGGGCGTGGGCGGCCTGCTGGTGATCGCGGGCGTACGCCCCCGGCTGCGCGAGTACCGCTGACCGCGCCGGGCGACCCTCGCTTCGCCGCAACAGCGCTCGCCGCTTGGCCGCTCACCACTCGCCGTTCGACTGCTTCACCGCCCACCGCCCACTGCTTGTCCGCTTGGGCTTCGCCGCTTGGCCGCTCACCGCTTCAGCACTAGCCGGTTGGCTGCTCGCACTCCACAGCTCGCCGCTTCACTGCCTGGCCGCTCCCCGCTCCCCGCTCCCCGCTCCCCGCTCCCCGCTCCCCGCAGCCCCGCAGCCCCGCAGCCCCGCAGCCCCGCAGCTAGTGTCGGTCCCGGGCGGACGCGGCCTTGCCAAGCGCCCGACTGCCAAGGTGAGCGCAGCGCCTTGGGCAACGGCATCCGGGTCGGGCGTCAGCGCCTGTCAGTCGTTCGTGCGCTCGCCTTCGGCCTGCGACGTCTCGTACGCGTGCGCGGTCTGCTCGGAGGTCTTGTCCTCGTCGGAGAAGTGCATGTCGAGGCTGCTCACGATGACGCGCTCGGGTTCGCGGACTTCGTGGCGCTCGACCGGTGCCGCGTGGTCGTTCGGATCATCAGGGGCAGGCCCGGCGGAGTCGCCGGCGGTCTGGGCGTGCGCATCGGTACCGGACATCAGTCCTCCAGCGGTACAGGCCGCACCGGCCCTACGCCTGCGCGCGGCTTCGCTCCCTCCAGTGTCTCTCTCCTCGGTCTGGAGCGCCCCGCCAGAGAGCACGCGGCAGGCACGCAGCAGGGCGGGGGCCGGGGGGGGGGGGCGGGGCGCCCCGGGGGGGGGGGGGAGCCCCACAACACAGACCCCTCCCCGCGGGCTGCCCCCCCGGGGGGGCCCCCCGGGCTTACGGCGGGGCCGCCGCCCTGGTGCGTGCGTTGCCCCTACGTACCTTGCCGGTGCGTGCGTTGCCGGTGCGTACGGCTCCCGTACCGGAGGTCAGGCGCGGCGGAAGACCGGCTTGCGCTTCTGCGCGAAGGCGGTCGGGCCCTCCTTGGCGTCCGCGGTGCCGAAGATCGGCTGGCCGATCTCCAGCTCGCGCTTGAGCGCGTCGGACTCGGAGAGGTCCGCGGTCTCGATGATGGAGCGCTTGACCGCCTCGACCGCGAGCGGGCCGTTGCCGTTGATGATCGCGGCGATCTCCAGCGCCGCGTCCACCGCGGTGCCGGCCGGCACGACGCGGCCGATCAGGCCGATCTCACGGGCCTCCTCCGCGGTGTAGCGGCGGCCGGTCAGCAGCATCTCCATCGCGTTCGTGTAGCCGATCTGGCGCTGCAGGCGCACCGTCGAACCGCCCAGCGGGAACAGGCCGCGCTGCACCTCGGCGATCGCGAAGACCGCGGTGTCGCCCGCGACCCGGATGTCGGTGCCCTGCAGGATCTCGGTGCCGCCCGCCACGCAGAAGCCCTCGACCGCGGCGATCAGCGGCTTGCGGGGGCGGTGGTGGCGCAGCATCGCCTTCCAGTGCAGGTCCTTGTCGGCGGCCATGCGCTCGCGGTAGACCGCGGTGTCGCCGTCCGCCATGTCGGCGCCGGCCAGCGCCTTCAGGTCCATGCCCGCGCAGAAGACGCCGCCCGCGCCGGTGAGCACGATGGAGTAGATGTCGTCGTCCGCGTCGGCCTCGAGCCAGGCGTCGTACAGGCCGACGAGCATCGGCAGCGAGAACGCGTTCTTCGCCTCCGGACGGTTCAGCGTGACGAGCAGCGTGCCGTCGCGTCGTTCGACCAGAAGATGCGGGTTGGCGGCCAAGGCCCCTCCTTGTACGACCCGTCCCGATTCAGGACGGCGACCACGATCATTGTCTCGGTCAAGGGTGCAGTGCGGTCGACAGAGTCACAACCCCCGGCGCACAGTAAATCCGTCACACTATGGAATTCCGGCGGTGTCTCGCCTTACGCTCCGCCCATGGAATTCAACCTTGCCGACCTCTTCGAGCACGCGGTTGAGCAATACCCCGACCGCGAGGCCGTCGTCGCGAACGGCGAGCGCCGCACGTACTCCGAATTGGAAGAGCGCGCGAATCGCCTGGCGCACCATCTCGCGGATGCCGGCGTCACCGCCGGAGACCATGTCGCGGTCTACGCCTACAACGTCATCGAGTGGGCCGAGGCGATGCTGGCGGTCTACAAGATCCGCGGCGTCTGCATCAACGTGAACTTCCGGTACGTGGCGGACGAGCTGGCGTACCTCCTGGACCAGGCGAAGCCGGTCGCGATGGTCTTCCAGCGGCAGTTCACCGACCGGGTGGCGGAGGTCGCACCCAAGGTGCAGGCGCTGCGCCACCTCGTGGTGGTCGAGGACGGCACCGACCCGGCCGCGCCCGGTATGGACGCCGAGGCGCTGGGCGCGGTGGCGTACGAGGAGGCGATGGCCGCCGGTTCGCCCGAGCGCGACTTCGCGCCGCGTACCGGCGACGACATCTACCTGCTGTTCACGGGCGGCACGACGGGTCTGCCCAAGGGTGTGATGTGGCGTCAGGAGGACGTGATCTACGCCCTCGGCGGCGGCATCGACCCGACCAACGGCGACCGCGTGGACCGTCCCGAGGAGCTTGCCGAGAAGGGCCGCAACGGCGCCGGGACGTTCTTCCCGATCGCCCCGCTGATGCACGGCGCCACCCAGTGGGGCCTGCTGGCGAACCTCGCCAAGGGCCAGCGCATCGTGCTGATCGACAAGTTCGACGCGCACGGCGTGTGGCAGGCCGTCGAGGCCGAGAAGGCCAACGTCATCATGATCACCGGCGATGCGATGGCCCGGCCGCTGATCGAGGCGGTCGACGAGCCCCGCACGGACGGCCGCGAGGGCTCGTACGACCTGTCCTCGCTGTTCGCGGTGGCGTCCAGCGCGGCGCTGTTCTCGCCGTCCCTGAAGGAGGCGTTCATGGAACGCCTCGGCGTGATCGTCTCGGACGCGGTGGGCGCCTCCGAGTCGGGTGCGAACGGGGTCGGCGTGGCCACCAAGGGCAACGCGGGCGGCGAGGGCGGCATCACCATCAAGGCGATCTCCGACTCGGTGGTCCTCGACGACGACCTCAACCCGCTCCCGGTGGGCGTGGTGGGCAAGTTGGGCCGCAAGGGCAACATCCCGCTCGGCTACCTGGGCGACCCGGTCAAGACCGCCGAGGTGTTCCGCACCGCGCCGGACGGCACCCGCTACGTGGTACCCGGCGACTACGCGCGCCTCGAGGGCGAAGGCCTGATCACGCTGCTCGGCCGCGGCTCGGCGACCATCAACTCGGGCGGCGAGAAGATCTTCACCGAGGAGGTCGAGGGCGCGGTCAAGGACCACCCGGACGTGTACGACGCCATCGTGGTCGGCGTCCCGCACGAGCGCTGGGGGCAGACCGTGGCCGTCGTCGTGCAGCCGCGCGAGGGCTGCGCGCCGAGCCTGGAGAGCATCCAGGAGCACTGCCGCACGAAGATCGCCGGCTACAAGGTGCCGCGCGTGCTGCGGCTGGTCGAGCAGACCCGGCGCACGCCGACCGGCAAGCCGGACCTGCCGTGGGCGCTGTCGGTGGCGAGCGAGTCGTAGGAGCGCGGAGGCGTCGGAGATTCGCCTCGACGGAAATGGCCGGACCTGCAGGTCCGGCCATTTCCGTTTCGATCGCAACGGTCCTGGACGGTCTCAGCTGCCCTTTTGGGGCGGTTTCAGGAGGCCTTTCACGGACGCAATCCACACGTTTTCCAGAACGCCGAATACACCGCCCGGGAAATGCCCCGGGCGGTGTATTCGTTTCTCCTCCGACACCCCTGGAATTGCATCGGACGAGGCGCGCCGACGCCGTTCCCCGGCAGGTTTCCGGATATCCGGACACTTGCGTACACCCGGGGAACGGCGAGGACGCCGGCACTGCGGTCGAGCGGTCGAGCGGTCAAGCAGTCGTACGGTCGAGCAGTCGTACGGTCGAGCAGTCGTACGGTCGAGCGGTCCGGCCTTGCGCGCCGCTCGGGGCGCGCGGCAGGCCCGCAGCCGGTCCACAGCAAACCCGCGGCAGCCCTGCGGCAGGTCCGCTCCGCGACGGATCGCGACGGATCCGCGGCGGCCGGCCCCGACCGCCGCAGATCCTTGACCTTGCCCAGTAGTATGGCCCCAACGAACGTTTGATGGAAGGGTGGGATCTGATGAAACGTCAGATCAACTCCGCCACCCCGGGCCCGGCCGCGGCGGGCCCGCAGCGCGCCCGCATCCTCGGCACCGCGCTGAGCCTCATGAGCGCGCAGGGCTTCGCCGGTACGTCGATGCGCACGATCGCCACCGCCTGCGACCTCAACGTCGCGACGCTGTACCACTACTTCCCGTCGAAGGCGGACATCCTGCGCGCTGTGGTGAAGGAGCGCTACCACCCCGACCGCTTCACCGGCACGCCGGAGGTCGACGCGGCCCTGCCGCCGCGCGAGCGGCTGGTCCAGCTCATGACCCGGCTGTGGCAGGCCGGCCTCGCCGAGCGGCAACTGCTGCGGCTCCTGCTGAGCGAGGGCATGCGCGGCGACGAACTGTCCCGCGGCGTCGCAGGCGGCCTGACCATCGCGGTCGACGCGAGCATCGCCCGCTGGCTGGCCGAGCTGTTCCCCGAACTCCCGTCCGGCCGCGCCCGAATAGCCCGCCTGCTGCGCGCGCTCCTGGAGACCGCGCTCGTCGACTACCTGGCCATGTCACGGCCGGGGGTCCGCGAGCGGCTGTGCGAGGAGGTCGCGGACCTGGGCGCCTTGCTGTTCCCGGATCCGCAGGGGGCGCGGGGCTGATTGTCGCGGGCGGAACGGTCGGGCCGGACGGAACGGTCAGGGCAGTGCGACCGGTGGGGTGGTCGAAGCAGCAAAGCCTCCGGCGCAGCAGAGGAACCGGGCCGCCCCGCCTCCTCGCCGTCCCGCCCCCGCCGTCAGGTCGGCTCGGCCGTCCGCTCGAGGATGACCGCAGCCTCGTCCGGATGCGCGTCGAACCACCGGCAGAGATGCTCGCGGACCACCCGCGCGACTGCGGCGTGCACCGGAGGATTCCCCAGGCGCCCGCGGGTGCAGCCCTCGTGGACGGGCTCGTCCAGCTTCACCGACACCACCGCCGTGAGCCCCTCGAAGACGCGCGTGGCATCAATGCCCGTGTGCCCATCGTCGTTGGGCCGCGGCTGCCGGCGACGTGCGTGGGCCGCGACGGCAGCCACCACCCCGTCGCGGAAGCCGACTTCGTGCGTACCGCCGCCCGGAGTCGGCTCGCTGTTGGCGAAGCTCCGGATACGCGGCTCGCCTGACGCCCGCCACCGCAGGGCCACTTCCACGCTCCCTTCAATGGAAGGGACTTCCTGCTCGACGCCGACGATGTTCGGGTCGCCCCCCGGCTGCTCCCGCGCCTCCCCGTCCAGGACGGCCACGAAGTCGCGTACGCCGCCCGGGTAGCGGAACCGCACCGACGCGGGTTCTCCGGAGTCCCGTGCGTCGGTCAACGTGATGTCCAATGTGGCGTTCAGCAGCGCAAGTTCACGGAAGCGATCGGCCAGGGCCGCGAAGGAATACGCCGTGGTGGTGAAGATGTCGGCGTCCGGCCAGAAGGCCATCGTCGTCCCGGTCCCGGACGCTGCGCCGGCCTTGGTGACCGGCGTAAGCGCAACACCGCGGGCGTACTCCTGAACCCAGCGGGTTCCGTCCCGCCGGACCTCGACCGTCATGCGGTGCGACAGAGCATTCGCGACGGCGACTCCGAAGCCGAAGTCCGACACGAACTCTCGGCGACGCGGCGTTGAGCCGGTCAAGAAGCGCGTCATCTCGCTCTCCAGGTCCGGACCGTCGGCGCCACGTATCGTGCTGGCGGCAAGCCCCGGCCCGTCGTCCGCGACGCGTACTCCACCAGCAGGGAGCAGGACGATCTCGACCTGGCCCGCCCGACCCGCCACAACGTGGTTCAGGGCTCGGGCTGCGACCTCGAACAGCATGTTGTGCAAGCCGCGTTCGTCCGTCGATCCGATGTACATGCCCGGCCGCTTGCGTACCGCTTCCAGTCCCGAAAGTACGTTGATCGAACTCGCGTCGTATTGCGGCTTATCGTCGTTCACGATGCCCCTTCCCAGGCGTCCATCAGTGGCGTCCATCCTAGGAAGATTCACGGAAAACGCCAGGTCAGAGCATGTGCGCCCAGCCCGTAGGCAGTCGGCTGGCCACCGCTTGCGCCGGGCGCCATGGCCACACTCGTGCCCTACCGGCAGCGCACGCACATGAGCCCGCCGAAGGCCGCTGAAGGGCCTTCCCCAGCGCTCTTTGGGTCACCGATTTCACGGACTTCCGCGCCCCGGGCCGGCCGTCTCACGGATCGTCATGTCTGCGCTGCCATAAGGGACATGCCGGTCTCGGTACGGAAGTACAAGACGGAGCGTCCGGCGCGGCGGCGTGCCACGAGCCCGGCGTCCGACAGGACCTTGAGGTGCCCGCCGACCGCACCCAGGGTCTGTCCTGTCAAAGCCACCAACTGCGTTGTGCTCAGCGGGGAGTCGAGGCGTACGAGCACCTCCGCGCGGGCGCGTCCCAGCAACCGGGCCAAGGCCTGCGGCGCTGCCGGGCGCCGGTCCGCCTCCGCCAACGTGCCCGAGCACGGATAGACGACCGCGTACCGGGTCTCGCCCTCCCATGAGACCCACCACTGATGCATCGTCACAGGGACGAACAGCATCTGGGCGTCGGTGACATCGCGGTCCGGGTAATCCAGCGCGTTGATCCGCAACCGGCCGCCGCCCAGCCACCGGGTGCCCGGACGCATGTCGTCCAAGGCCGCTGCCCAGCCACCGCGGCCAAGGCGTCCCATCCGGGCGATCATGTCGGCTTCCATGACGCGGCGGCGCGTCGGCCACGTCGGCTCCACGGCGTGCGTCCACACCCAGGCCAGCAAGTCCGCGGCCACGTCGGCGATGTCGTCGCGATCCCGCAGGATCTCCGGCATGGGACGCGGCCCCAGCGCCACAAGCAGGTCGGCGCGTACCTGTTCCGGAGCGAGACGACGCAGTTTCGCGAGTGCGTCCTCGACGGTCTCCTCGGCCGGGGGCGGGGTCATGAAGTCGGCGATCCATCCCTTCCCCAACGCCGCAGCCGCGAGCGCGGCCGCGGCCGGGTTCGCCGCGAGGTAGCCGTGGTAGGCGGGCAAGTGGGCGTCCAGCCAACGGCGTTCACCAGGGTGCGCGGCGGCGGACTTGGCCAGGGCCAGCCAGCACGCGTCGACCTCGGCCATCGGCGAAACGACGAAGCGGCTCCCTGCCAACGTGTCGACGTTGATCTCCCAGCACCCCATGGCTCCGCTCACCGTCCTGTCGTACGTACTCGCCTGCATCCGGTGCCGGGGGCAGGTCCGTCCGCCCATCACGCCAGTCCACCCGCGCCGCTCCGTCCTCCCGTATGCCCGGCCGCCGCCGCGCTGCCTCGCCGCCCCGCCGCCCCTCCATCCATCTGTCCGTACGCCTGCACGTCCGTACGTCCGTACGTCCGTACGTCCGGGGAACTCTCCCACCACCGCGCACCAATGTCCCCAAGGTTTCGCGCAGGCACGAAACTCTGCCGTCTCCCCCGCGCGACACCGCAGACTCCGGATCATGCAGACCTACCGGGTGCTGTTCCGTACCCCCGAGTTCACCCCCTTCTTCGCCAACAGCTGCGCCCTCGTCGCCGCCCACACCATCAGCGCCCTGGCCCTCGGAACGCTCGTCTACGACGCGACCGGCTCACCCCTCCTCGCCGCGCTCAGCATGTTCGGCCCGTCGCTCACCCAAGTCGTCGGTGCCACGGTGCTGCTGTCCGCGGCGGACCGGCTGCCGCCGCGCGGGGCCCTCGCCGGGATCGCCGTCTGCCTCGCCGTCGGCGTCGCCGCGCTCGCCGTCCCCGGCCTGCCGATCGCCGCGCTGTTCGCGATCCTCCTCGCGATGGGCCTGATCGGCTCGGTCTCCGGCGGTGTCCGGTACGGCCTGCTGGACGAGATCCTGCCGTCCGACGGCTACGTCCTCGGCCGTTCGGTCCTCAACATGTCGTCGGGCACCGTGCAGATCCTCGGCTTCGCGCTCGGCGCGGTCCTGGTCGGCGCCCTGTCCGCCCGCGGCGCGCTGCTGGCCGCGGCCGGGTTGGACCTGGCGGCCGCGGCCATCGCGTACTTCGGGCTCACCCGCCGACCGGCGCGCAGCGAGGGGCGACCGTCGATCTCCGCCACTTGGCGGGTCAACCGCGAACTGTGGTCGGCGCCGCAACGGCGGAGTGTCTACCTCGCGCTCTCCGTACCCAACGGCCTGATCGTCGGCTGCGAGTCGCTGTTCGTCGCGTACGCGCCTAACCACGCGGGCCTGATGTTCGCCGCGGCGGCCTTCGGCATGCTCATCGGCGACACCCTCACCGGACGCTTCCTCAGCACCGCGTGGCGCGCCCGGCTCGCGGCTCCGATGCGGCTGCTCCTGGCCGTCCCGTACCTTCTCTTCGCGTTCGACCTCCCGGTCCCGCTGGCCGCGGCCGTCGCGCTCGTCGCGTCCACCGGCTTCGCGGCCGGCCTCATGCTCCAGGAACGGCTCCTCGCGATCACCCCGGCCCGCATCCGCGGCCAGGCCCTCGGCCTGCACTCCGCAGGCATGCTCACCATGCAGGGCGTCGGGGCCGCAATCGCCGGAGCCGTGGCCCAGTTCACCTCCCCCGGGGGGGGGCGGCGCGCCCCCGGGCGCGCCCCCCCCCCCCCCCCCCCCCCCCACCCCACCACCCCCCCCCCCCCCCCCCCCCCCCCCCCCCCCCCC
>NZ_JAKFHA010000062.1:0-791 GCF_021502675.1 Yinghuangia soli | reverse complement strand
CGGTGCGGTGGCCCTGTTCACCTCCCCCGCGGCGGCCATCGTCACCATGGCCGCCGCGTCCGCCACCATCACCCTCCTCCTGGCAAAGCCCATCTCCACTCCGCTCCCCGCGCCGCTCCCCGCCCCGATACAGGCTCCGATACCGGCGCCGCCCGCGACCGCCTCGGACGCATCGGACCACCCGGCGCCGACCGTCTGACGCCCCGCAGCACAACCACGCCCGCATCGCCCCGGATGACGCACACGCATCGGTTGGCTCACAAATCCGCTCGCACCTGGCCCTGCTGACGCCGCGTCACGACCCTGGGAGAAGCCGTACTTGCCTGACGGGGGGCATAGATGCCGGGCCGACCACCGCCGCGACCGCTGCCGACTCCACCGTGGGTGGGCGTACCGTGGCGTCCTCCCCGCCCTGCTCCGATTCACCTCATGCTGCTCAGCGGCATCGGCACTGCGGTCGCCGCGCTCGGCGTGTGCGCCGAAGGCGTCCTGAGCTGGTTCCTCTACACGGACTGGGGAGCGGAGCTGGCCGCGAGCATCGACACCCCGGCGGAGCGCGCCGATACTGCCGCGCTCCACCAGGCACTCGAACCATCGCTCGGACTCCGATTGGCCACACTGCTTTTCATCGTGTGCGGCATGGCACTCGCCGGAGCAGGGGGCTTGGGCTTGATCCACTTTGACGGACACCCTGGATGAGGGGCTTTGGCCTCTCTGGGGAGGATGTCCATCATGGAGAGCATGGGGAAGAAGAAGCCTCGGCCTCGCCGCTCGTTCACGCCGGAGTTCAA
>NZ_JAKFHA010000061.1 GCF_021502675.1 Yinghuangia soli | reverse complement strand
CGCCGCCGGCGAGCTGGTACACCACGGTCGATCCGTCCCGGGTCGCGGTGACGATGCCCGAACGGCGCAGCACCGCGAGCTGCTGGGACAGGTTCGACGGCTCGACCTCGATCGCCGCGAGCAGATCGCGCACCGGCATCGAACCGTCCTGCAGCAGCTCCAGAACCCGGATGCGCACCGGATGGCCCAGCATGCGGAAGAACTCCGCCTTCGCCTGGTACAGCGGAACCGGCATGGTCCTCACGCCCTTTCCGCGTCGCTCTCACCCGCAGGTGCGGCGTCCGCGGTCGGCGGGTCCGCCACGACCACACCGTTCACGCGCGCCATCGCCAGCGCGTCCTCCAACTCGTCCACGGCTTCCCGCACCGCGGAGCCGTTCCGGCTTGCGGCTGCCTCCGCGAGGTCCTCCCGGGCGCGCAGCACCCGATCCCGTACCGCAGCGGCCGACACGTCCGCCGCATCCTCGACGCCCACGCTGTGGAACCACCCTCCCGCGGCGTCCTGGCGCACGCCCGTCATCGCACTGCTTCCAGGCCGATCCGGTGCCGCCCGCGCGCCCGATGAACGCGGCCGACTGCGCGTACCCAAGGCCGGACAACCCTCACAGCCCATCGGGCAGCCCTTCTGAAGACGCGCACAATGCATGATGTAGCAAATTGAAGAATCTTTCAATTGCTCATGTTGGATACCCGGCGTCAGGGCGCACCGGTGTGTCCCAGTAGCCTGGCCCGGTGAACGAGAACCTCCCGCCCTGCCCCCAGTGCTCCTGCGCGTACACCTACGAGATGAACGCCCTGGTGGTGTGCCCGGAGTGCGGGCACGAGTGGGTGCCCGCCGAAGCCGGCGCGGACGGCCGGGACTCCGACCGCGACGGCCGGGTGGTGAAGGACTCGGTGGGCAACGTCCTGCAGGACGGCGACACGGTGGTCGTGGTCAAGGCCCTCAAGGTCAAGGGCAGCCCCTCGGGCATCAAGGCCGGTACCAAGGTCCGCAACATCCGCCTGGTCGACGGTGTGGACGGGCACGACATCGACTGCAAGGTCGACGGCTTCGGCGCGATGCAGCTCAAGTCGAGCGTGGTCAAGAAGGCCTGACCCGCTGGGATCGAGGGATCGCAGGACCGAATCCTGTCGTCCCGACCGGTAATTGCCCAGGCCGCTTGGCGGCCACCGCACTGGTAGACACGGCCTCGGCGGACGGAGGACTTCTTAAGTCGCCTTCGTACGGCTACTGGGTCTGACCTTGGTCGTCGAGGAGCCCGCCGAGTTGCCGGTGGCGGTGGATCCGGTCGGTCGCTGCCGGCTGCCGCTGATTCCCGGGCGTCATCGCCGATGTGGTGCGGACTGCGAGCCTCCGGCAGGGGCCGCCGCGGCCAGGATACGTGCCTCGCGTTCGCCCGATTCGAACAACTGCGATGCGGGGCCCGCGATGCGCGTGTCCGGGCGGCCCACGATCTCGGGGTTCTTTCCGTCGTAGGCGAAGCGGTCGAGGACGAAGCGCATGGCCTCGATTCGGGCCCGCTTCTTGTCGTTGCTCTTGACCACGGTCCACGGCGCATCGGCGGTGTCGGTGTGGAAGAACATCAGTTCCTTCGCCTCGGTGTAGGCGTCCCACTTGTCGAGTGAGGCCAGGTCGACCGGGCTGAGTTTCCACTGCCGGACGGGGTCGATCTGCCGGACGGCGAAGCGGCGGCGCTGCTCGCCGCGGGAGACGGAGAACCAGAACTTCACCAGGTGGACGCCGTCCCGGACGAGCATGCGTTCGAAGTCCGGCGCCTGCCGCAGGAATTCGACGTATTCCCGAGGCGTGCAGAAGCCCATGACCCGCTCGACGCCGGCCCGGTTGTACCAGGAGCGGTCGAACATGACGATCTCGCCTGCTGCGGGCAAGTGGGCCACGTAGCGCTGGAAGTACCACTGGGTGCGTTCCCGCTCGGTCGGCTTCTCCAGCGCGACGACGCGCGCGCCGCGGGGGTTCAGGTGCTCGGTGAAGCGTTTGATCGTGCCCCCCTTGCCGGCTGCGTCGCGGCCCTCGAAGACGATCACGAGACGGTTGCCGGTGGCCTTGACCCAGGACTGCAGTTTCAGCAGCTCGATCTGCAGGTCCCGCTTGGCGGTCTCGTAGTCGCGGCGGGCCAGCTTGCGGCTGTACGGGTAGTCCTCGCGCCAGGTCTGCACCGGACGGCCGTCCGGGCGCAGCAGCGCGGGGTCGTCGTCGCCGCCCTTCCGCACGACGAACCCGTCCAGGGCCGACCCGCCGAGGCGTGCGCCGGCCGCCAGGGATTCGTCGTCGCCAGGCACGGACACGACCTCAGGAATCGGCATGGCGCCCCTTCGCGGCCGGACCGTGGTCCGCCGACTACTCGCTACAGAAAAGCTGTTGCTGCGGATCCGCGGCCAGCATCGCACGGGCATCCCGGCAGCCGGAATGCCGGCGGGTGCGCGTCGCTCGCGGGGCGTGGCAACCCGGAGACGCAGCCGATCGCGAATCTGCGGACGGGCTTCCGGTAGGTGCCAGGTCGCAGGGCCGTTCGGCCCGGCGGGCTGAGGAGTCCGGCTCTGCCGCTCGGTTCCGGAGGCGGGGAGATTGGCCGGAGCAGCCGGATCGAGCCGCGATCCGATCGGACCCTGGGGAGTTTGACCATGGCGACC
Organism: Yinghuangia soli; assembly: GCF_021502675.1. Lineage (GTDB taxonomy): Bacteria > Actinomycetota > Actinomycetes > Streptomycetales > Streptomycetaceae > Yinghuangia > Yinghuangia soli. The sequence goes on along the minus strand of NZ_JAKFHA010000061.1, from coordinate 24,072 downwards.
ACACCGGCCCAGCCCACCGGGCACGTCATCGCCGGCGTCGACGGATCGGCTTCCGCGCGCGATGCGGTCGACTGGGCCGCGGACGAAGCCGCGCTGCGCGGCACCACGCTCGAACTGCTGCACGCGTGGCGGCCCAAGGCCTTCGAACGCAAGGACTGGTACGGCGAACTGCTCGCGGACGCGGGCGTCGAGTTGCTGAGGGCGAACGCCGCGCGAGCCCGCGAACGCCACCCCGGACTCACTGTCGTCACCGAGATCGTCCGCGGCCACGCCGCATCGGTACTGGTGGAGGCCTCGAAGCGGGCCGGCCTGCTCGTCCTCGGCCACCGCGGGCTGGGCGGAGTCGACGGCCTGCACATCGGTTCGGTCGGCCTGAACGTCGCTGCGCACGCCGCATGCCCCCTGCTCATCGCACGGACGGCCGCCGGATCCTCCTCGGGCGCCGGTACACCGGCCCGCCCCCGCGGTCCGGTGCTGGTCGGCCTGGCGGACGCATCGTGCGCCCCCGCGCTCCATGCGGCCTGCGACGAGGCCGCCTTGCGCGGTCTGCCGGTGCGTGCGGTCCACGCATGGAATCTGCCGCTGGTCCCCACGATGGCCGGCGTCCCCACGCCCTTCGTCCTTCCGGCCGAGACCGTCGAGGTCGACCGCAAGCAGAGCAAGGGAATGGTCGACGACGAGGCTGCGGCCTTGCACGCCGCATACCCGGACCTCGAGATCACCGCGGACATCCTGATCGGCGAAGCCGGGTGGGTCCTGATCGATGCGTCCGAGCAGGCGTCGCTGACCGTTCTCGCCACGCACCGCCGCCCCGGACGCCTCGGCTTCGCTCTGGGCCCGGTCACCCACGCGCTCGTCGCTCACGCGCGTTCCGCGGTGCTGCTGGTCCCCGTCGGCTGACGAGGACGACGGATCCCGGAACGGCCGGCACCACGGCGGCAGGCCCGCTGCCATGCCCGGGGGCCGATCGGCCCTGGGCACGGCGGCTCCCGCAGGGCATGGTCGGAAGCAAGGCCGGCACCTGTGCGGCTGTTCACGGAAGGGGCGTGCCATGCCCGAGAACGATGGCCGGGACAGCGGAGAAAAGTCGCTGGTCGTCGGTGTCGAAGACACCGCGGCAGGGCGGCTCGCCGTCGCTTGGGCGGCCGACGAGGCTGCCCGGCGCCACTTGCCGTTGCGCCTGGTCCATGCGCTCGGTGGAGCTGACGGCATGGGCCGCGAGTCCGCGGCGCCGACCGAGCAGACCCGGGTGTCGGGCCCCCGTATCGCCGGGGAGCACGCTGTGGACGCGGCGCGAGCCGTGGCACACGGTCGGCAACCTGGTCTGCTGGTCCAGGACGAAATCTCCGACGGGTCACCTGAACAGGTTCTGCGGGCGGCCGCGAGTGATGCGGCCATGGTCGTGCTCGGCTCGCGACGGCGATCCGCAGCACGCGAACTACTGACATCGGGCAGCATCGCCGCCCCGGTGGCGGCGCACGTCTCCTGCCCCGTCGCGGTCATCCGGCACGCCGAGCACACCCTGCTCGACCCGCCGAAGATTGTCGTCGGCGTAGACGGCTCCGCAAACTCCGAACCCGCGCTGGCCTGGGCGTTCGACGAGGCAGCCCGCCGCGGAGCGGCCGTCCTCGCGGTCCGCTCGTGCCCGATGCCGCTCACGCCGGTGGCGGCGGCCATGACCGACGGGGCGGTCTCCCGGGTCCGGGCCGAGCTGCGGCACCAACTGCTCGCCTGGCAAAAGAAGTACCCGACCGTCGACGCCCGGTCGCTGACCCGATATGGGCATCCCGTGCCCATGCTCGTCGAGGCGTCCGGGGACGCGCTGTGCCTCGTGGTCGGGACCTACGGCCTCGGCGGCTTCGAGCGCCTGCTGCTCGGCTCGGTCAGCCGCAAGCTCATCCACCATGCCCCGTGTCCCCTGGTCATCGTGCCGGGGGAAGCGGCCGCCGGCTGACACCGCCGCCGGCCCGGCGCAGTGCGGAACTCCGGGACGGATCCGCATGCGGCGCCGCGCGCAGGCGCGGCACGGCGCCCGGTGCCGGACGCCGTGCCGCGCTTCCGTCGTCGAGACCTGCCTGGTCAATCGCCCGTGCCGCGGCGTCGGCCCAGGTGGGCGAGAGTGTCGTGGTACTCGTCCGCGCTGATCTCACCGCGTGCGAACCGCATGGCGACGACGTCTTCGGGCCGGTTCGCGTCCTTGCGGGGCCGGTCGTCCGCGGAGCGCGCACGATGGTCGGCCAGGGTGACGATCCACCACACCAGCAGCGCGAGAAGTGCGAACCACACGGTCATGGCAATGGGGCCCACGACCCACATCCATCCAGCGCCGTCACCCCACATGTGTCCGTTGTCGCCGCGGTGCGCCGGGACTGCCGAGACCGCGGTGTAGGCAGTTGTCGGGAAGCCGGTCATTGCACTCACCTCCGAGGTTCCTGACGCCAGGATGCGCTGTCCCAAAGGCCCGGCACAGGGCCGAAGTACCCCTTTCCGGAGCCGGCTCTCCAGATCGATTCCTCGGCCGGCGCAGGACTGTTGCGGCGCCCACGGGGCGGGGGCCGCCTTCGATAAGGCGGCCCCCGCCCCGTGGTGCGTTGCGTCGCGGCGACCCGGGCCGCGGGGCAGTGCCGTGGCACCGTCCGGGCTACTCCGCCTTGCGGACCTTGATCGCCTTGGCGTCGCGCTTGCGCTCGTCGAAGGGCACGGTGATGGTGAGGACGCCGCCCTTGTAGTCGGCGGTGGCCTTGTCGCCGTGGGCTCCTTGAGGGAGTCGGACGCTGCGGGTGAAGGCGCCGTAGCGGAATTCGCTGCGGTGCTTGCCGGTGCTCTGGGACTGGCGCACGGCGTGCATCGTGAGCATGTCTCCGGCGACCGTCAGCTCCAGGTCCTTGTCCGGGTCGATGCCGGGGATCTCGGCGCGGACGGTGTATTTGCCGTCCCCCATCGATTCCTCGATGCGCATGCCGTGGGCGTCGGTCCCGACCGGGAGGCCGAGTTCGATCCAGTCGATGAGTTCGGGGAATCCGGACCAGATGGTCCGGCGTGCGGGTGCGTTGCTCATGGTTCCTGCTCCTCTCCGCCCGCCTTCCGGGCACCGCCAACATCGCGCAGCGGTGCGGTGCCGGGCAGGGCCGTTCGGCCCTGCCGCACGGGTCCGTTGCGGGCGGACTCTCCAGAGAGCAGCAGCAGTTGCCCGGCATGAACCCGGAGCGCGCATCTCAAGGAGGCATGACATGGCGACGTCGAAGGCCGGCAACGGTCGGCGGATCAGGGCGGTTTCGGTCGCGGCTGCCATCCTGATGGCGCCGGTCCTGCCGGCCACGGCATGCGGGTCCGGCGCCAAGCCCGGTGCGGCGCCGACCGGTTCGGCGGCACGTACCGGCAGCGGTTCGCCGTCGCCGACCGGCGGGGCGGCCGGCGGCGCATCCGGCACGGCAAGCGGCCGCGCGCCGAGTCCGCACCCGACGCCCACGGGCACAGCGGCAACCGTCCCGCAGCCCACGACCGGATGCGGCGCGTGTCCGTTGCCCGGTGGCTCCTCCGGGGCGCGCGTGACGGTGTCCGTGTACTTCCTCCACGGCGAGAAGGTCTCGCCAGGGCACCGCCTGGCCACCGGCCCCGCCACCGCGGGCGCAGTAATGCGTCAGTTGCTGGCCGGGCCGAACACCGTCGAAGCGGCCGCCGGACGCACGAGCACGATTCCCGCAGGCACCGCGTTGCTGGATCTGGACATCGAAGGCGGCCTGGCCACTGTCGATTTGTCGGGCCGGTTCGCGTCCGGCGGAGGGACGCTCTCGATGCGTGCACGCCTCGCACAGGTCCTCTTCACGCTCACCAGGTTCCAAGATGTGCACTCAGTGGCATTCCGCCTGGACGGCAGGCCCGCGACGGTGCTCGGCGGGGAGGGCATCGTGGTCGACCATCCGCTCACCCGAGCCCAGTTCGAGGATCTCGCGCCTGCCGTCCTGATCGAGGCACCGGCGGTCGGCGGCCGCGCGGACGGCGTGCTGCGCGTCGAGGGATCGGCGAACACCTTCGAGGCCGTGTTCGGCCTGACCGTGACCGACTCGGCCGGCCGCGTACTCGTCGTTCAGCGGGTCATGGCCTCCTCGGGTACGGGAACCCGCGGTACGTTCGACGTCACGCTGCGCTACAGTGCGCCGACCGGGGGATCCGGAACGCTGACTGCCTTCCACTACTCCGCCAAGGACGGGAGACGGGTTGTCGTCGACACCGTCCCGGTGGTCTTCAGCGGGTGAACTCCGCGTGGTGGACGGTGACCGGGGTGTACGGCCAAGCCGGGGTGAACGCCGCCATGGCCATCCGGACCGCGCTGCGGACCCGAGGGTACGTGGTGGCGCACGGTGCCGCAGCGACGGTGACGTCGACGACGACGGTGTGCCCACGCAGTTCGAGATCCACGGCGATCGGCGGCGGTTCGGACAGGCCGGCAAGGGCGGTCCGGGCGGCTCGTGTGACGGCGCGTCGTGCGGTGGGGCCGACCGGCGACAGCGCAGTGTCGCACGCCGAGGCGAGCCGGTGGGGCCGGCAGATGGCGTCGGCCCGGAGCAGCATGCTGTTCGTGGCGTCGGTCGGGCCGCAGACGACCAAGGGGATGCCTGCCAAGAGCGCGCACATCGCCCCTTGTTCGCGCGAGGTCTCCGGTCCGTGGGCGGAACGCACGTCGACGACGAGGTCGACGTCCGCGGTGGTGAGCGGGCACCGGCCCCCAGGCCGCCAGGCCATGCACCGTGCGTCGGACGGCGACGCCGGGTCGTGCACGGGATGGCAGCGGTGGATGCGGTGGCCTGACGCGGCGAGTCCGTCCGCGGAGGCGTCGCAGTCGCCGGGGGCGGCCTCGGTGACGAGGATGGTGAGTCCGTGGTGCCGCATGCGTCCTCCAGATCGGGCGGGGCGCCCTCGTACATGGCCGCCACCCTCGCGGTTGCCGCAGGGCCCCGCACAGAGCCGAACGGCCCGCCGGAAGCGGGCCGTTCGGGGGATGGCGCAGCTGGTGTGGCGCGTGTGGCGCGGCGATGGCGCGCCGGTCACAGACGGCGGCCGGGCCGCGGCGGGACGTCGGAGGCGCTCAGCTTGGTGTCGTCGATCGTGTAGGTGAGGTGGTCGTGGACCTGGACGACGCCGTCCACGCCTCGGCACATGCGGGCCAGGATGCGGGTCAGGGTCTTGTTCTCCAGTTCCCCTTCCAGGTGGACGACGCCGTCGGAGACGCGGACCGTGATTGTGGCCGGGTCGACCCACAGGTCGCGGCGGACCACGTCGTCGACGATCTCCTCGCGGATGGCGTCGTCGGCCCGCAGGAACACGCGCAGGAGGTCGCATCGGCTGACGATGCCGCACAGTTGCCCGCGGTCGGTGACCGGGAGGCGTTTGACGCCGTGCTGCTCCATGGCGCGGGCGGCCTGGCCGACCGTGGCAGTCCGCTCGATGGTGACGGCCGGCGCGCTCATCAGGTCGCCGGCGCTCTCGCCTTCGGCCTTGCTCCTGGCGGCGCGCGCACCGCGGCGGGTGTGCACACTGATCGGCAGGCGCGCGGGGCCTTCGCTGTCGGCCTCCTTGCGCAGCAGGTCGGCCTCCGAGACGACGCCGACCACGATCTTGTCCTGATCGAGGACGGGCACGGCACTGACCCGGTGTTCGCCGAGGACGCGGACGATCTCCTTGAACGGGGTGTCGGTGTGGACGGTGACCACCTCGGTGGTCATCAGGGCGTCCACGCGGCGGTGTTGCACGGGAGCCTCCTTCGGCTGCTTGCGGTGGGCGGTGCGGTCAGTCGACGGGGACGAGCAGGACGGGGGCGTGCGCGTGGTGCAGCAGCGCGTGGGTGACCGGTCCGAGGTGGCGCCCGACCCGTCCCTCGCGGTGGCGAGTGGCGATGACGACCATCGAGGCGCCCTTCGACGCCTCGACCATGGCGTGCGCGCGGCGGCGGTTGACGACGTCCTCGTCGACGAGGACGTCCTTGTAGTGGTCGCGGACTTCGGACAACGTCCGGGACAGGATCGCCTCGCCGTTCTGCTGGCAGGTGCGGATGGCCTCGGCGGTGGGACCGGGCTGGGCGGCGACCCCGTAGACCGGCAGGTCCGGGAACGACCAGGCGTGCACCGCGTGCAGGCGCTGCTTGCGCGCGGCTGCCTCGGCGAAGGCCGCTTCCACGGCGGGCCGGCACCACTCGCCGGAGACGCCGACCACGACGGGACGCGTGTCGATGCGGAAGTAGTCCTCGTCGAACGGCGGCTGTGCACTGCCGTCCGTGCCGGACCGCACGACCAGCAGCGGGCCGCGGCCTTCGGCGGCGACGGCGCGGCCGACCGAGCCGAGCAGCAGGCCGGCGAAGCCGCCGCGGCCGCGGTTGCCCATGACCAGCAGGCCGGCGCGTTCGGCTGCCCCGGTCAGAATGTCCGCGGCCTGGCCGTGCTCGACCGTGGTGGTGACCTTCACTTCCGGGCGGCGTCGCCGGGCGCGCTCGGCGGCCGCCTGCACCGTCTCGGTGCCCTGGTTGTGCAGGATGAAGCCGTACCATTCGCTGGCCTCGTAGGCCTTCCACTCCCAGGCGTGCAGTATCTCCAGGTCGACGCCGCGGAGCGCGGCCTCGTCCGCGGCCCAGTCGACCGCGTTGTCGGCGGCCGGCGAGCCGTCGACGGCGACGACCACATGCCCGCGGGCCTTGGGTGCATTCTGCTCGGTCATCATGGACTCCCTTGGGAATATGGGGACTTGATCTCCACGAATCCTCCCGGTGGGCTTGCGCGAAGGTCAGGGCCGTTCGGCCCGGGTACGCGTGCCGTTCGGGGCAACCGGGACCACGAGCACCGGGCAGGCCGTGCGGTGCAGGGCCGCGCGGGTGACCGCGCCGATGTGCATCCCGGGCCCCGGAGGGCGCTGCCGCGCGGCCAGGACCAGCAGTTCGGCCTTCTCGGAAGCGCCGACCAGCACTCGGACGGCGGAGTCGCGGACCACGACCTCGTCGACACCGACGCCCGGTTCGACGTGGCGGGCGTCCGCGACGATCGCGGCGAGCCGGGCCCGGGCTTGCGCTCGGGCACCGGCGATGGCCGCCGCACCCGCTGCCGAGAACGCTCCGGAGTGCGACGTCAGCGGCATGTGCCACGCGTGCAGGGCCCGCAGCCGCGTCCCGCGCAGTGCCGCCTCCTGCAAGGCGGTCTCGACCGCCGGTACGCACGCGGAACCGGCCACTCCGACGACGACCGGCCCTGGACGGGGGCGCGATCCCGGAACCGGTGCGCCGTCCGGAACGACGAGAACCGGGCAGCACGAGCGGGCGACCAGCGAACACCCCACGGACCCGAACACGAGCCCGGAGACCGGGCCCAGCCCGCGGCTGCCGATCACGACCAGCGCCGCGTCGGCGGCGGCGTCGAGGAGGGCTCCGGCAGGCGTGGCCCGTACCACGGTGCGCTCCAGCTCCAGCCCCGGCACCGCGTCCAGCGCCTCCTGAGCGGCGGTGTCCACGATTGCGTGCGCGGGTGCATATGCGGCAGGGCCCGACCGGTACTCGTGCCGGGCCGGGTCGGCGGCGTGCAGCACTTGGAGCGGCACCGCGCGTCGTGCGGCTTCGTGCGCCGCGTGGCGGACCGCACGAGTCGAGGACTCCGATCCGTCGACGCCGACCACGACGTGCTTGGAGAGGTGCCGAATGCGGCGGTCCATCACAGTCACTCCTTGAACGGTGGGCAGATAGCGGCGGGTCTTGCGGTGTCGCCGGTCAGGCGCGTCGGCCCGGCCCCAGGACGTCGGTCAGCGGCCGTCGCGGCGTCGGAGGTACGTCCCCGCCCATGCCGAGCCGGATCACCATCTGCGCGGTGCCGTAGTGCTTGGCGTCCGAGCCGACCTCCTCGCGCAGTTCCGGGTTTTCCAAGGGCTGGTTCGCGAAGGAGGCGGCCACGCCGTACCGGGTGCCGGTCACCAGGACGCGCATCAGCGCCTGGCCGGCGGTCAGCCAGTCCTCGGCCGTGTCGCCCCGCGATTCCAGCACCGCGATGGTCGGGTGCGCCTCGAATTCGACGGCTCCTCGCCCTGCCGGGTCCCGTCCTACGGCGAGGTCGCGCACCGCGCCGGTCGGGTTCTGCGGGGTCGGCCCGAGGCTCCGGCCGGGCACCCCGTCGCGGCGGTGCACCGCGTCCGGCGGGTCGACCCAGCGGGCCCGCTCGGCGCGCAGGTGTTCCTCCTCCAGGCCGGTCGCCTCGCGGATCAGGGTGAGCAGGTGCTCGTACGCCGGCTCGCGTTCGACGATCCGGAGCCACGTGCCCTCGTCGCGGGCCGCGTCGCGCAGTTCCTCGAGGATCAGCGTCGGGATCGGCGTGGGCCGGAACGGCGCGCGGTTGGTGCGGCGGCTGGGCAGGCTCCAGTAGAGCGTCTCGAACCGCGGGTCGGCGGCTGCGTCGGCGACCCGCACACGCGCGACGAACAGCGGCTCCTCCTTGTCGGGGAGCAGGTCGACCTCGGTGCCCAGACCGAGCGAGGCAAAGGCGAGTCGGGTGGCGAACACCGCTGCGCCGCAGGCGATGTGCGCCTCGCGGGCCTCCGGGTCGCCGAACGGCAGCGTCCGGTCGGAGTCGAGATGGACTTCCAGGGCGCCGCCGTCCCAGCGGAACCACCACGGCTGCGTGTTGTGCTTGGACGGCGCCGAAGTCGCGGCGCGCAGGATGCGTTCGCGCTGCTTCGGGGTGAGCGGGTTGTTCGTCATGGCGCACCTCCGGTGACCACAGGCGGTCCCGGAGGACCGTTGCGTACTCTCAGGGTCGGCCCGGAAGCCCGGCGCCCCCAGGGGCGACGGGCCCGGGCACGGGGGTCGAACGGCCCGGCCGGAGGTACGGTTTCGCAGACGTGCGTGGGGGCGCGCCCTTGTCGGCTGTCGCCCGCCGCGGGCGGCAGGTCCGTCGGTCGGGTAGGCCGACGCAAGGCCGGGCAGCTATACGGCGTTGCCTGTCGGCTGCGGCAGCGCCCTTGGTCCGTCGGCTGCGGACGGCAGCCGGGGTGCGGCGACAGTGACCACCGGGCATGCGGCGCGCCGGACACACGCACGGGTGACCGGCCCGAGAGCGGGTTCAGCGGCTTGGTCCCGGCAGCGGCGGCCGAGCACCAGCAAGTCGGCGCCGGCCGCGTGTTCCAGGAGCGTCGGAACCGCCGGCCCCTGGGCTGCGACGGCTCGTACGGCGACATCGGGCATCAGGCTGAGCGCGGATTCGACGGCCCTCTTGAGGAGGTGGTGGGCCTCGGCTTCCTGGAACTCGTGGTGTCCGCGTGCGCACGGCGGTGCGTACGGCGCGCGGTCGGCCTGTGCCGGTTGCCAGGCGTGGACGACGACGAGTTCGGCACCGCGCAACAGGGCTTCCCGAGCTGCCCAGGCCAGGACGGGCGGATCGGTGTCCGAGCCGTCGACTCCCGCCACGATTTGCGGCCGTGAGGGAAGTTCGCGTCGCTCGGCGCCGGGCTGGGGGAGCGGTCCGCTGCTGTGCCGGGCCTGCTGCGACGGTCGTGTGCGAAGGGGGTTCATGTCCGCCTCCGGGGTGGGACCGCCGGGCCCCGCGGACCCGGCGGGATGATCGCCTACCGGCCGAGGACTGCGTCCCCGGCCAGGATCTCGGCGTTCCAGTCGAGCGTGTTGCGGATGCGGTCGCGCAGTGCCACGCGGGCGCCGGGGCTGCCGTGCACGACGTAGGTCATGTTCGGTTCGGTACCGCGGCCGAGCCATTCGATGATCTCGCCCGCGTCGGCGTGGGTGGTCATGCCGGGCAGCCGGGCGATCTCGGCGCGCACCGGCACGATGTCCTTGCCGATGCGTACCTCGGTCGCGCCGCGGGCGAGCGCATGAGCGGCGGTTCCCACCGGTGAACGCCCTTGCAGCAGAACGGCGTTGCGCGGGTCGGGCAGCAGTTCGCGCAGGTGCCGGGCGGCGCGGCCGCCGTCGCCGTGATGAGGGCCGGCCACCACGATGCCGCCGCCCGAACCGGACGGGTGGGCGCCAGGGCGGGCCCCGCGCACCTCGGTGAGGACGCCGACGTCGAGCGCCCCGAAGCCGGCGTCGAGGACGGCGTCGTGGAGTTCGGGATCGCGGGCCAGCAGCGCATCGCGCCAGACGCCGACGGACTCCAGACCGGTGGGCCCGTCGAAGCACACGGTCACTCCGTCGGGGAGGCACCCGACGCGGCGCAGCCGCGCGAGTTCGAACAGCACGGTGGCGATGTGGTCGACCGGGCCGGCCGGCACCAGGACGGTACCGCCCTGATCGAGGGTGGTGAACACGGTGTGCGCGAGGTGGTCGCGGTCGTCGGACGCGGCGCGGCGGCCTTCTCCGTACGCCGCCTCGACCAGCACCGTGTCGGCGTGCGTGAAGGGCTCCGGGTGGCGCAGGAGCGGGTGGCCGTGCCGTCCGAGGTCGCCGCTGACCGCCAGGGTTCCGGCCGCGCCGAGATCGAAGTGCACCCAAGCCGATCCGAGCGCGTGGCCGGCGCGGTGCAGGGTGCACGAGACGCCGGGCGCGATGACCGCGGGGTCGCCGAACTCACGGCCGATGCCCAGCGCCGCGACCGTCGCGGCGATGGCGGCCGGATCGTCGTCCGGGAGGGCCGGGCCGGGGCCGGTACGGGTGGCGGCGCGTTCTGCGGCGGCTGCGGGGCCTTCGTTCTCCTGCCGGGTCAGCAGCGCATCGCGCAGCCCGATGTCGGCCATGCGCAGGGTGTACGGCGTGGCGATCAGCACACCGGTGAAGCCGTTGTGCGCCAAGGCCGCGAGCCCGTCGGCATGTTGGGGATGCGCGTGAGTCAGGACCACGGCGTCCAGCGTGGACGCGTCGAACGCGGCCAGCGCTGGGGAAGCGCCGCAGTCCACGAGCACACGGGCATGGCCGGTGTCGACCAGGACACTCGTTCCGGCACCACCGAGCGGGGACAACGTCACGCGGGCACCGGCGTTGCCGCGTGCCTGCGCGCTGGGCTTCGGCACCGGGTCCGAGCCGATGGTGTTGGACATTGGGGGGCTCCTCGTCAAGCAGTGCCGGTAGGCCTTCACCGTCAGCGTGCCGCCGCCGGGCCGCACGCACATGGGCCGAACGACCCAGTGGGGCAGGCCCGGAGGCCCGCCCGACTGTCGGCCGCGACCGCGTTCAGAAGGGCACCACGGCGACCGGGCTCGCCGCGTGCAGGAGGACCGCGTGCGCGACCGGCCCGAGCCTCAGGCCCAGTGAGGTACCGGATGCGCGGCGTCCCACGACGGTGAGCACGGCGTCCGCGGAGGCTGCGACCAGGGCGGCCGCAGGAGCATCGAGCGAGGCGGACCGCACCACGTCGACCTGCGGATATTTGTCCGACCATCCGGCTGCGGCCTCCGCGAGCGCGCGGGCGGCACGTGCCTCGATCTCGGCCACGGTGAACACCGGATCACCATGCGACGTCCAGGTCTCAGGACTCCGGCCATGGATGATCCGCAGGACGGCGTCCGGCCGCGCAGCCGCCTCCTCGAACGCGAACTCCAGCACCGGGTCCGCGGGGGCGAGCGCGTCCACGCCGACCACCACGTCGCGCACGGCTGCGGGTTCGTCGACCGGAAGTGTCTCGCGGACGACGACCACAGGGCAGTGGGCAGTCGCTGCCGCGGTCAGGCTCGCCGAGCCGAGCAGCAAGCTGCGGAATCCGCCGCGCCCCCGCGACCCGAGAACGACCATCGCCGCACCTTCGCTCTCCGTCGCGAGCGCGGATCCGACCCGGTCGCACGCGTCGACCCCGGTGATGTCGAGACCCTGGCGGTAGGCGTGTGCCCGCACTTCCGCATCGTCCAGGATCCTGCGGCTCTCGGCGTGCCCGGCCGTCCGGCCGCCCGGGATGGGCAGCGGCAGCCAGGCATGGACGATCCGCAGCGCGAGCCCGCGCCGCCCGGCTTCGTCGGCGGCCCAGCGCAGCGCCTCGTCGGCGTTCGTGGAGCCGTCGACTCCGACCGTGATGAGCGGCGGTCCGGAATTCTGCCTGTTCATGACGGTCTCCGTGGTCTCAGGTGCGGCCGGAATCAGCGCACACGGGGCAAGTAGGGGTCCTGTGCGCGGCGCGGGGCGACGCGGATGCGGGCGTCGACGACGGTGACGCCGTCGGGTGTGGCGATCGCGGGATTGAGGTCGAGCTCGCATACCTGCGGCAAATCGTCGGCGAGGCGCGACACGCGGTGGAGCAGGTCCTCGACGGCCGCGGTATCGCACGGCGGAGTGCCGCGGCGCCCGTACAGCGGCTTGGCCGCACGCGAGCCGGTGAGCAGGTCCTTGGCGTCCAGGTCGGTGAGCGGCGTCAGCCGGGCGCCGTGGTCGTCGAGCAGGTCGACGCTGGTTCCGCCGAGGCCGAACAGGACCAGCGGACCCAGGACTTCGTCCTGATCGACACCGACGATCAACTCGACGCCGGGTGCGGCCATCGGCTGGAGGGTCGCGCCCTGCATGAGGGGGCCGAGCCGGTGGGCGAGGTCGGTGTAGGCGGCCTGGATGGCGTCGTCGCCGACCAGGCCGAGGCGTACACCGCCGACGTCGGTCTTGTGCGGGAGTTCGGGGCCGTACGCCTTGAGCGCAACGGTTCCTGATGGCGAAAGCGGCGCCAGTTCGCGCGCGGCGCGCACGGCAGCGTCGGCGTCGGCGGCCAACTGCCATGGCGCCTGCGGGATCCCGTAGCCGTCCAGCACCGCGGCGCACTGGTCCGGCGGCAGCCATCCGCCACCGGGATGCGCCGCGAGGTACGCGTCCACAGCGTCGCGGGCCACGGCTGCGTCGATGCCGCCGAGCTTGGGGACGAAGCCGCGCGGCCGGGTCAGCCACACCGAGCGGTCATGCGCGTGGGCGAGCGCGACGGCGGCGGTACGGGTGTCGGAGAACACCGGGAGGCGCCCGTGCCACGCGGGCACCAGGTCGACGGCTTCGGCGCGTTCGGGGGCGACGACGGCGATGGGGACGCCGCGGACTGCCGAGCCGCGGGTCAGGTCGCCGAGCGGATCGCCGAGCGCGGTGGGAGCCAGGGCCAGCAGCACGGCGCCGACGTGGCCGGTCGAGGCGATGAGGTCGATCGCGCGGCGCAGCGCCTCGCCGGGCACGTTCGCGGTCGCGTCCACCGGATTGGCGCAACTGGCCCCGTCCGGAAGCAGATCGCGCAAGTGCTTCTCGATCTCCGCGCCGAGATACGGCACGGTCAGGCCGGCATCGGCGCACGCATCCGCGGCAAGCACGCCCAGGCCGCCGGCGTTCCCGATCACCGCGACGGAGCGACGCCGGGGCAGCGGTTGCGCGTACATCAGCGCGGCAGCGGCCACCAGATCGCCCAGCGAGCGGGTCGCGGTGACTCCGGCCTGGCGGAACAGCGCCTCGCGGGCGATAGTCGGGGTGACGGCGGCGGCCGTGTGCGACACGGCGGCGCGGCGAGCGGACGCCGAGCGCCCGGCGTCGACGGTCAGCACGGGGATGGCCCGTCCGGTGCGACGCGCTATCCGGGAGAACTTGCGCGGGTTGCCGAAGGACTCCAGGTGCAGAATGGCCAGTTCGGTGCGCGGGTCGGTCTCGAACCACTGCAGCATGTCGTTGCCGCTGACGTCGTATTTGTCGCCGAGCGACGCGAATGTCGAGACGCCGATGCCCAGCCGGCCGAGCTGGCGCAGCAGCGCGATCCCGACACCGCCGGACTGCACCGCGACACCTGCCTGGCCGGGCACCGGCTCGACCCCGGCGAACGTCGCGGTGAACGGTGTACGGCCGCCGGTGTCCGCGATTCCGACCCCGTTGGGGCCGACCATCCGCATGCCGTACCGGTGGCAGCTGCCGCGCACACTCCGCGCCTGCTCGGGGGTGAATCCGGCGGTGACCACGACCAGACCGGAGACCCCGGCCTGCCCGCATTCCTCGACCAGTTGCGGAACGGCACCGGCGGGCACGGCGACCACGACGAGGGGGGCCCGGGGGGGTTGGGGGGGGGGGGGCTCCCCGGGCCCCCCCCCCCCCCCCGCCGCCTCGCTCGGATGCAGCACGAACAGGCCATCGCCCCAGCCCGAGCGCACCAGGTCGGCCAGGATCACCCGGCCGACCGAGTCCGGCCGCCGGCCCGCCCCGGCCACCGCGACCGTGGTCGGACGGAACAGCGGCAGCAGGCTCGCCACGTCGGCGCTTCGCTCGCGCAGGCCCATCGCGGCGAGGAATTCCTCACGCCCCGGATCGTCGACGGGCAGATCGAGCGGGATGACCGCGGTCACCACACCGGTCTCCGCCTTGCGGTGCAGCGGCAGGCCCATGTCCTGGAGCACCCGCAGCATCGGGCGGTTCTCGGCCAGCACCTCGGCCGTCCAACTGCGTACCCCCTGGGCGCGTGCGACGTCGATCAGGTGCTCGATCAGCAGGGTCCCCACGCCGCGGTGGTGCCAGTCTTCGGCGACCGTCACCGCCAACTCCGCTTCGCCGGGCGCCGTCACGTAGTACTCCGCGACCCCGACCGCCCTGCCACCGCGCCACGCGACCAGCGCGCCGCCTTCGGCCGCCGGCATGCCGCACACCCGCTGCGCGGTCTCGGCGGCCGCGCGGCGCGAGGTGCCGAAGAACCGCATATGCAGGCTGCCTGCCGACAGTGCATCGAACAGGGCGCGGATCGCCGGTTCGTCGGAGGCCTGCGGTGGGGCGAGGCGCAGCATCGTGCCGTCGGCGGCGAGCGCGTGGCGCTGGTCCGCGGGCGGAGCAGAGGGAGCGGGTTCGGTCGCGGTCATGACGGGGATTCCTTCCCGGCGGAGAGGAGCGCGCGGGCCGGGCCCGCGGCAAGGCGTTCAGCGGGGGGCGCCGGCTTCGTCGTCGCCCCCGGGGACGACGATCACCGGGCTGGTCGCATGTGGCGGCACCCCTCTCCGGTAGCGGCGAGCGGAGACCGGCGCTGCGCCGGCGTCCGCTTCGACACTCCCTCCGAAGGGCGGCGCCGGGGCAGGGCCGTTAGGCCCACCGGCCCGGGCCCGGAGGCCCGGGTCGGTCGCGGGAGGCGCGCGGTCGGGCACACCTTGGCAAGGCGCCGCCTGCGCGTGTCCGGGCGGGCAGTGCGGCCCGGGCGGGTGGGCCGTTGGGCCCTGACCTTCTCCGCCACGTGGTGATGGGCTTGATGGCACGGACAAACCCGGCGCCGTTGCCAAGGCGCTGATGGATCCCCCGGAGCACGTCATGCGTCGCATCCAGATCACCAAAAAGATCGTCCGTACTCGTCCCCGGCCCCCGTTGGACCTGCGCACGCCGTCCGGACGACTACTCCCGTACTGAGCACGCACGCTTCGGCGACACAGCCGGACGCATCCAGGAGTGCCCGGACCATGAAGGAGAACTCGATGACCGGCAACGGCGGCCGCACGGCGACGTCCCGTCCCCGTGCGGCCTTGCTGACCTTTCTCGGCGGCACCGGAACGGTGACCGGCAGCAAGTTCATGGTCGAGTCCGACCACGCCCGCGTCCTCGTCGACTGCGGGCTGTTCCAGGGCCTGGCCGAGTTGCGCCGCCGAAACTGGAAGCCGCTGCCTCTGGACGCCGAGGACGTCGACGCCGTCGTGCTCACGCACGCGCACCTCGACCACTGCGGATACCTGCCCCGGCTCGTCCGGGAGGGATTCCGCGGCCGAGTGGCCTGCACACCGAACACCGCGCGGCTCGCCGAGCTCGTGCTGCGCGACAGCGCGCGGCTGCTCGCGGAAGAAGCCGAGCACGCGAACCGCAACGGCTGGTCCCGGCACCACCCGGCGGAACCGCTCTACGAGGACAAGGACGTCGACCGGGCCCTGGCCTTGTTCGACCCCGCTCCGGTCGGGACGGACGTCGCCGTCGCCCCGCGCACTACGCTTCGGCTGCACCACGGCGGCCACATCCTCGGATCGGCCTGGGCGCACCTGACCTTCGAGGACGGCGGCACCCTCGCGGCGAGTGGCGACCTGGGGCGCCCGGTCCACCCGCTGCTCCGCCCGCCGGAGCCCTTCTCCGGCGCCGACGTGCTTTTGCTGGAGTCGACGTATGGCAACCGCCACCACGACGACACCGCGGCCCGGAACCGCTTCGGCGACAGCATCGTTGCCACCCTCGCGCGCGGCGGGACCGTGCTGATCCCCGCGTTCGCGGTCGACCGGACCGAAGTGGTCCTGCACGAACTCGCCGAACTGCGCCGTTCCGGTCGCCTTCCGGCTTCCGTGCCCGTGTACGTCGACAGCCCCATGGCCCTTGCCGCACTGCGGATCTACCAGGACGCCTTCGCCGACCACGCCCCTGAACTCCGGCCCGACCTGGACGAACTGGGTTCCGGCGCCCTCGAGTCCGCGCCGTTCACCCCGATCCGGTCGCCCCGGGAATCCGCGGAGATCCGCAGGTCCAACGGGCCTTGCGTCATCGTCTCGGCGTCCGGCATGGCCACCGGCGGGCGCGTGGTCCGGCACCTGCGCAACCTGCTGCCCGACCCGCGCAACACGATCCTGATCGTCGGGTTCGCCGCGGCCGGGACCCGCGCCCGCGACCTGGTCGACGGGGCACGCACCTTGAAGATGTACGGCACGTACGTCCCGGTCCGCGCGCACGTGGCCAACGTGCCGGCCTTCTCCGCACACGCCGACGCCGACGAGACCCTCGCCTGGCTGCGCGACGCGCCCGCTCCCCACACGGTCTACCTCGTCCATGGCGAACCGGACGGCTCCCAGGCCTTGCGCGACCGCATCGACCGCGAACTCGGCTGGACCGCCGTCGTCCCGCGCCTGGGCGAACGCGTCCTGGTGCGCTGAGGACGGCCCGTACCCCGCGACGGGGATGGCGCTGCCCCGAGCCGTCAGGGCGCGTGCACGTCCCGACGGTCGAACGCGGCTATGGCGACGGCCGCGAGGACGGCGGCCAAGCCGAGTGGTCCGGTGTAGCGCCACCACTCCGGGGCCGACGTCAGCGGTCCGCCGCCGAGTGCCCAGTCCCATGGTGACAGGTACTGCACGCTCCGCCAGCTCTCCCGCATGGGGAACAGCACGGACGCCACGTAGCCGGCCACGCCGAGTCCGACGCCGGTGCCCACGGCCGCGGCAGGATGGCAGACGAAGGCTGCCGTGCAGACCGAAGCAGTGGCGCACACCAGGGCGTTCACCGTGCACAGGGCCACCGTCGCGGCCAGGTGGCCGGTCGGCATGTCGAGGTCGAAGGCGGCGTTCGACGCGAGCTGCACCGCCAGGACGACGGTGCCCAGAGCGGTGAGCCACGCCGCGGTCACGAGCAGGCGGCCGGCCAGCACGCCCGTCCGGCCGACCGGCTGGGCCAGCAGCAGCTCGTACCTGCCCCCGTCCTCGTCGCGGGCGGTCAGCGCGGTGGCCACGGATGCTCCGGCGATGGCCATGAGCAACGGCACCATGAGCGTGTACAGGCGCCACAAGTATCCGGCCGGTGAGCCGAGGTCGCCGAGGCCGAGGGCTTCCACCAGCGGTGCGGGCATTCCTTCGGCGAGCGCGGTCATACCGTCGTTGTCCCGGAAGGCGGGCCAGAACGCGGTGTTCAGTACGAGCAGTGCAGTCAGCGCGGCCGACCAGGCCGCGAGGGGTCGGGTGACGCGCCGGGCGGGCCCGGCCAGGAGTATCGCCTTCACAGAGTCGCCTCCTTGCGGTCGTCGTAGAGGCCGCGGAACGCGTCGTCGAGGTCCGGCTCGGCGATGTCCACGGCGGTCACGTCGGCGCGTGCGAGCGCGGCCAGCAGCGGCCCGGGCGGCCCTGACAGGCGGGCGCGGACGTGCTGTCCGTCCACCGCCAGGTCGGTGACGCCGGGCACGGCGGCCAGGTCGGGCGGCGGTCCGGCGAAGACCGCCTCGACGCGTTGCGCGGCGCGGCCGCGCAGGTCGGCGACCGTGCCTTCGGCGATGATCCGGCCTTGGCGCAGGATCACCGCCCGGTCGGCGGTCCGCTGGACCTCGGCCAGGACGTGGGACGACAGCAGGACGGCTGTGCCGCGGCCCTTCGCTTCGCGGACCAACTCGCGGAACGTCTGCTGGAGCAGCGGGTCGAGCCCGCTGGTCGGCTCGTCGAGGATGAGCAGGTCGGCGCGTGTCATGAACGCGGCGATCAGGGCGACCTTGCGGCGGTTCCCGGTCGACAGCGTCTTGGCGGGGCGGTGCGGGTCCAGGCCGAGGCGGCCGACCAGTTCGGCGCGCCGGACGGGGTCGCAGTCGCCGCGCAACCGGGCCACCTCGTGCAGCAGTTCGTGCGCGGTCGCGCGCGGCGGCAGGCGGAGCTCCCCGGGGACGTAGGCGACGCGGCGCCGGGCCCGCACGCCGCCGCGCCGGGCGTCCTCGCCGAACAGGCGCAGTGTCCCCGCGGTCGGGCGGATGAGGTCGAGCAGGCAGCGGATGGCCGTGGTCTTGCCGGCCCCGTTCGGCCCGAGGAATCCCACGATTTCACCGGGGAGGACGTCGAGGTCGATGCCGCACACGGCCCGGACCTCGCCGAAGGACTTGGCGAGCCCGCGGACTTCGACGGGATTCATCACGCGGTCCCCGGTTCCCGGGAGCCTTGGTCGAGGCGGAACGGCGGGTACGCGTCGGTCATCAGCGCGGCGTACGCGACGACTCGCCACGTCCAGCGGTTCAGACCCATCGCGAAGTCGAACAGGCCCCGCGGGTAGCGGCCGGTGAACAGCAGGGCGACCGCGGCGATGAGGACGAGGCAGGTGAGCAGGCCGGGGCCGCGCCAGTACCCGTAGGTGAAGGCCACGACCACGAGGTAGTGCGGGATCGCGAGCAGCCACCATTTGACCAGGACCAGGCCGCGGGAGAGCCGTTCGGGGTAGGCGATGTCGAGCCGTGCCGGGTAGTCAGGCTCGGCACCGAGGCTGAAGGGCGGGTAGCGGTCGGTGGCGAGTGCGTCGTAGCCGTAGAACAGGACGCGCCAGGTCCAGCGCAGCACGCCGACGTTGAAGTCGAACATCCTGCGCGGGTAGCGCTCGGTGAACAGGATCGCGAAGAACGCCGCGACGCTGACCAGGACGAACGCGATCCACAGGAACACCAGGACGACGATGTGCGGCACGAGCAGCAGCCACTTGACCAGCCAGAGCCAGCGCGACAGTTCGGACTGGAGATCGCCTTCGACACGCACCGGGCCGGCCGCGGAGGCCGTGAGCGGCTCATTCGGGGTCGTCGCGGACATCACAGCTTCCTTTCACGCAGGGGCGCCTGCTGCAGCACCCGGTTGATGTCGTCGCCGGTGACCATGCCGACCAGGCGGCCCTCCTGCGCGACGAACACGGTCACCGGCCCGCCTTGCAGTGCGGCCAGCGCATGGCCGGCCGGCTCCTCGGGGGCGAGGGCAGCGGGGACCGGCAGAACCAGGGCAGCTGCCCGGGTGGAGCGGCGCAGCGGCTCGGGGACGGCGCCCAGGAGGCCGAGCGTCACCGCACCGACCGGTACGGCGTCGATGTCGAGTACGGGGAACACCGTCTGGCGCGAGGTGAGGGCCACCCGGTCGGCGGCGGCGACGCTGCTCCAGGAGGCGATGGTGTCCGGGTGCGGCGTCATGATCTGGGCGACGGTCAGGCCCGCGAGCGACGTCGTCAATGCGCCCTGCTGCGCCTCGGCCCGGGCAGCGACGACCACGAACCAGCCCACCAGCACGAACCACAGTCCGTCCATGACGACGCCGAAGAACACCAGCAGGACACCGAGGATCAGGAACGCCCAGCCGAGCCGCCGCCCGGCCTCCGCGGCGGAGCCGGCCGCCCGTACGCGGTCGCCGGTGCGCCGCCAGACGAGGGCCCGCAGCACACGGCCGCCGTCCAACGGTGCCCCGGGCAGCAGGTTGAAGACCCCGAGGACGAGGTTCACCACACCCGTCCACATCAGGGTCAGCGTCAGCAGGCCCGGCGCCCCGCCGGCCTGCGCCGTGAACGCCGCGACGGTGGCCGTGGCACCGATCACCAGGCTCGTCGCCGGTCCGGCGATCGCCACACGCAGGTCGGTCCGCCAGTCCGCCGGTTCGTCCTGCAACTCGGCGACACCGCCCAGGAGCCACAGCGTCACGGACTTGACCCGGATACCGTGCCGCCGGGCCACGACGGCGTGCGCCGCTTCGTGCGCGAGCAGCGAGCCCAGGAAGACCGCCCCGGTGGGTATTGCGACCGCCCACACCGCCGCGGTGGACGGGTCGCCCGCTGCTGTCGGCAGGACCCGCAACGCCAGCACGGTGACGATGAGCACGAGCATCGCAAGGGCGGACCAGTGGACTCCGATCGGGATGCCCTTGACCCGGACCAAGCGGATCGACTGCCTCATCTTCGGCTCCCGGAACAGGCGCGGACCGGGGAGTCCGGTGCCGCGCGGCGGAACGGCGGATCGCCGTACTTCACGGTGGCCGCCTGCCGCTCCGGTGCATCAGGGCCGACCGGCCCTGTCGCAGGGGCCGCCCGCCCCGACGGGGCCGACGGGAGGCAGCAGCGGTACCGCGCCGGGGCAGGGCGGGTCGTCGGGGGCCGAACGGCCCTGGGCGGCGGGCCGTGACCGGACGAGTGTGAAGAGCGAGGCCTTTGGAGGTGGACCATGTCCGTTCTCGTCACTTACGCGACCTGCCACGGGTCCACTCGGTCGATCGCCGAGCGGATCGCCACCCGGCTTGCCGAATGCGGCCTTCGCGTGGACCTGCTGGATGTCGCCGACGCCGCGCACGTGGAGCGCTACGACGCCGTGGTCGCGGGCAGCGCGATCCACAACGGCGACTGGCTGCCCGACGGCGCCGAGTTCCTGCACCGGCACGCACTGCTGCTGGCCACGCGGCCGCTGTGGCTGTTCAGCGTCGGGATGGCCCCGGCCGGGCGCGGCCGGCGCGGCCGCTGGTTCGCCGCGCACACACGCGTTCCGCACGCGGTCGACGCCGACGCCGAACTGCTGAACATGCGGGACCTGCACTCCTTCGCCGGGGTTCTGGAACCCGCGCACATCACGCCGCGCATCCGCCCGTTCATGTGGTTGTTCGGCGGCCGGTTCGGGGACTTCCGGAATTGGCCGGAGGTCGACGCGTGGGCCGACGGCATCGGCGAGGCGCTGGCCGCCGAGCGCGTTCCGCAGCGGCCCCACCCGGGGCGGGCCGCCTCGTGACGGCCGCCGAGCGTGTGCTGGTGGTCAACGCCGGTTCGTCCAGCGTGAAGCTGTCGGTGCTCCGCCCCGACGGGACCGCGGTGTGCCGCGCCGACATCCACTGCCCTGACCTGGTTCCGCCCGGTGCAATCGCGGAGTTCGTGCGCGGCGCGGGCCGGATCGACGCCGTGGGCCACCGCGTCGTGCACGGGGGAGCGGACTTCGCAGGTCCCGTGCGTGTCACGCCTTCGGTCGTGGGCCGGATCGCCGCCCTTGCCCCGCTGGCCCCGCTGCATCAGGGGCGGGCGCTTGCCGCGATCGATGCGGTCCGCGAAGTGCTCGCCGAAATCCCGGCCGTGGCCTGCTTCGACACCGCATTCCACAGGACGCTGCCGACCGAGGCGGCCACCTACGCGTTGCCGGCCGCTTGGCGGGACAAGTGGGGGCTGCGCCGCTACGGCTTCCACGGCCTGTCACACGCCTATGCCGCGCGCCGCGCCGCCGAACTGACCGGCCTTGCCCCGGCTTCTGCCCGGGTCGTCACCTGCCACCTGGGGGCCGGAGCCTCACTGTGCGCGGTGCGGGGCGGTGTCTCGGTGGATACGACAATGGGCTTCACCCCGAACGAAGGCCTGGTGATGGCCACCCGCTCGGGGGACGTGGACCCGGGACTGCTGGTCTGGCTGCTCCGGCACGGCATCGGACCGGACGAGCTCGACGACGCCCTGGAACACCACTCGGGGCTTGCCGCGCTGGCCGGCCATGGCGGCGACATGCGGGCGATCCGCGCGGCCGCGGAAAGCGGGGACGAGGCAGCCGCGACGGCCCGGACGATATACGCGTACCGCGTCGCCACCCGCATCGCGTCGATGGCCGCCGCACTCGAAGGCTTGGATGCGCTGGTGTTCACCGGCGGCGTTGGTGAACACGATGCTCCGCTGCGCGCCGCGGCCGCTGCCCGCCTTCGCTTCATCGGCGTTGCCCTCGATGCACAGGCCAATGCCGGGCCGTGCCTGGATGCTGACATCTCCGGTGAATCGGCTGCGGTACGCACCCTCGTGGTGACGGCACGCGAGGACGTGGAGATCGCGGCCCAGACGCTGCGCGTGCTTGCCGCGGAGACGTGACCACCCCGCCGCCTCATCCTGTTCCGTTGCCCGTTTTGTTGCCCAGGGCCGTTGCCCCGACCTGCGGGCAGCGCGCATCGGGCCCCGCCGTGCAGCGGCGGGGCCCGATGCGCTTCCGTGGCTGTTCCGGTCAGCCGCGGAAGAGCACCACCTTCAGCGCGCCGGTCTCGCCGGCCCGGGAGAAGACGTCGTAGGCGTCCTGCATCTCGTCGAGGCCGAAGCGGTGGGTGACCAGGCCGGCGGTGTCGAGGCGGCCAGCCGCCAGCATGTCGAGGAGCCTCGGGGTGCTGCTGGTGTCGACGAGGCCGGTGGTGATGGTGACGTTCCTGATCCACAGGTCCTCGAGGTGCAGCGTCGCGGGCCGCCCGTGCACGCCGACGTTGGCGACGTGCCCGCCGGGGCGCACCAGGCGCGTGCACATCTCGAACGCCTCGGGGACGCCGACCGCTTCGATGACGGCGTGCGCGCCGAAGCCGTCGCCGGTGAGTGCACGCACGGCTTCCTCGGGGGCCTGGTCCGGAGTCAGCGTGACGTCCGCGCCGAAGCGCTTGGCTGCGTCCAGACGGCCGGTGTCCGGGTCGATGACGACGATGCTCGCCGGGGTGTAAAGCCGGGCCGTGATCACCGCGGCGAGGCCGATCGGGCCGGCGCCGACGATGGCCACGGTGTCGCCCGGGCCGACGTTGCCGTTGCGCACGCCGACTTCGTACGAGGTGGGCAGGATGTCGGCGAGCAGCACGGCGGCTTCGTCGCTCACACCGGCCGGCAGCTTGTGGAGCGACATGTCGGCGAACGGGATGCGGACCATCTCCGCCTGGGTGCCGTCCACCCGGTGCCCGAGGATCCAGCCGCCCCCGCCGGTGCACTGGCCGTACGCGGCGGCGCGGCAGTAGCGGCACCGCCCGCACGCCGAGATGCAGGAGACGAGCACGCGGTCGCCGGGCCGGACGGTGCGCACCCCGGCGCCGACCTCCAGGACGGTCCCGACGGCCTCGTGGCCGAGGACGCGTCCGGGCTCGACCTCGGGGACGTCGCCCTTGAGGATGTGCAGATCGGTGCCGCAGATGGTGACCGCGTCGACGCGGACGACGGCGTCCTCGGCGTCGACGACAGCCGGGTCCGGGACGTCCTCCCAGCTGCGGCGCCCGGTTCCGTGGTAGGTCAGGGCCTTCATGGGGATCACTCCGTTCGCGGCGGGACGTTCGGGTCGTGCTTCGAGCGTCCTGCGGAAGGAGCGGGGGCCACAGGGCCGTTCGGCCCGTCGGAGCGGTCCGGTCGGGTCAGCCGGTGCCGTGGGTCTTGTCCTGCTGGACTTCGGTGGCGAATACGGCGGCTTGGACGCGGCGTTCGAGGCCGAGTTTGTTCAGCAGGGCGGAGACGTAGTTCTTGACGGTCTTCTCGGCGAGGTCCATCTTCTCGGCGATCTGGCGGTTGGTCAGGCCCTGGGTGACGAAGCCGAGGACTTCGCGTTCGCGGGCGGACAGGTCGGCCAGGCGCGGGTCGACGGTGTTGCCGGTGCGGACGCGGTCGAGGACCTTGGCGGTGATGACCGGGTCGAGGAGCGACTGGCCGGCGGCGACGCGGCGGACGCCGTCGACGAGGTCGTTGCCGCGGATCTGCTTGAGGACGTAGCCGGCCGCGCCGGCCATGATCGCGGCGAAGAGGGCGTCCTCGTCGTCGTACGAGGTCAGGATCAGCGCCTGGATGTGCGGGAACCGCGAGCGGACCTCGCGGCAGACGTCGATGCCGCTGCCGTCGGGGAGCCGGCCGTCCAGGATCGCGACGTCGGGGTCGAGGGCCGGGATGCGGCGGACGGCCTCCTGCGCGGAGCCGGATTCGCCGACGACCTCGATGTC
>NZ_JAKFHA010000060.1:19878-29365 GCF_021502675.1 Yinghuangia soli | reverse complement strand
TTGAACTCCGGCGTGAACGAGCGGCGAGGCCGAGGCTTCTTCTTCCCCATGCTCTCCATGATGGACATCCTCCCCAGAGAGGCCAAAGCCCCTCATCCAGGGTGTCCGTCAAAGTGGATCAAGCCCAGGACGACCCTGGCCTGCGCGGCGACCGCCGCAGTATGACCCGCCCGAGGGCGACCACCCATGATCGCGAAACCGGTGCAAAACGCTCGCCCGCGCAGTGTGGGTCGTGGCTAGTTCCGGTGCAGTTCAGCGGGCTGACGGAGGTTCGGTGGCCGGGTGCCTCCTGGAACCGTGTGGGCAGGTTCGAATCCTGCCGGGGGACCCAGTTTCACCAGCGGATATGCCCCCTCACCAGGGGCCATTACTGTTTGTAGGGTCCAGAGCAGATGCAGGCGTATGCCGCTCTGAGCCGCTACCGACCAGGGTTCCCGGTATAGGCGCGGTATGATCTTGATAGTCGTTTCCGCAGGTCAGAGGCCGTTTTGGGGTATCCACGCGGTATGAACGACAACGCGCCCCCAGCGTAGACATGAGGCTTGCCGAGGGCTCGTCCTTGCGTTCGCCAACGACAGCTCATCTCCCGCTGTTGATGCCGGTGTTCCCCTCCCATCGTCGTCTTCGATGCCAAGCCATAGGCCCGGAACGCTTCGTCCCTCACCCGGTTCGCGTGCTCGTCTTCGTCGTCCAGCACCGACGAGTAGCACGTCATCATCACTTCGACGCTCTGCCCCGCCCGCTCGGCGACCGGCGCCGGATCCCGCGTGGCCTTCAGTCCGAACGAGATGCCGGCATGCCGCAGGTCATACGGCCGTTGTGTAAGCACATCAGCCGCGTCCTGGGCGGCCCTGAGCCGTGCGATCAGCGACCGCTGACCGCAACCTTTGATTGGTTCATCCGGTCGGCCCGGGCTACCCGCAATCGCTCAGCCCGGCCGGAGTTGCTGCGCCGAGGACATCGCTCGTGTCAGCAGTGGGCTTCTGTCGTCACTGCCGAAACTGGATCAGCGCGTGAGTTCCGCCGGTTCGCCACGTTTCGACGTCCGCATCCAGCCGTGCGAGGGTGCTCGGCTGGAGGCCCACCACCGCCTCGGACTTCAGGGTGCGCAAGGTCACGACCGGCCCGGGGAAGTAGTCGACGGCGCTGGCAAACGGAGTGACCGCAGGCCAGTGGAGATCACCGACCAGTCGTCGGTAGTTCAGGTCACCCTTAAGAATCGTCACGGTCGATCCCGCATAGTCCTGGCACAGGTCGTCTGGCATGTCGGCATACGGGAGCGGAGCACACGCGAAAGGGTGTGCCCTGAGCATGAGTCGGCTTTCCTGCATCGCCGCCCAGAGCCGCCGGCCAATGCGCGCCGCTTCCCCACCCGCAGCGGTGAGGCGTCGAAGGCACGCGAGCGTATCCGCCGTGGTGGCGTCGGAGACGTAGTACGGGTGCGGCTTCAGTTGGAGCAGCACCTCCGCAGCGAGCCCGGCCTGCAGCAGGTAGTCGATGAGCACGAGGTCCGGTAGGAGTTCCCGCCCGGCGTTGTCCGCCACCAAGCACACTCGGCTGGCTGGGGATTCAGCCAGATGGGTCCAGAAGCGCGCCCGGTCGTCCGCGACGAGCGCCGAGTCGACTCCGTCGTGTGCAGCAGCGTCGGCCGTGATCTGGAATCCAAGGTCAGCGCGGTTCCCCCACAGGGATGAGGCGAGCAGCGCTTCGCGGCTTTGGTCGTTGGCGAGTTGGGGAAGCGTGTCGAGTGCGGCAAGTTCGTCGTCGACTGTGGCGCTGGCGAGTTCCGCCGCCTTGGCGGGCGCGAACGGGTCCACTCCCTTCCACGGGCCAGGGGTGAAGTACCCGACCACGTCGAGCAGTCGGCGGTAGAAGTAGCTCTCGGCCCAGAGGAACGGGACATCGGCCCAGGGCCGACCGTAGTTGCGCTGTCCCCACGCGTCCCACAACGCGGCGTCGTGGGCTCGGGGGCTCAGGCGGGCGACGCTCCCGGTGCGGCTCTCGTCGAGCAGCGCCTCCAGGGCGCGGCGCTGGTCAGCGTCGTACGGGAAGGCATCGCAAAGCTGCTCGAGGAGCCGAGGGTGCCGGTCGTGGAAGACTCCCCAGGCGAACGACCCTGGCTCGTTGCACAGGATCGGCGCGGCGGGAGCAACGCCGTCAGGGAGTCGGGGTGGTGCCTCGGCCATGCTCTGCGGCTCCCTCGCCGGGTTCGGGTCGGCCCACCACCTGCAGCGCGGTGACGCCGAGAGCGCTGGCGGCGAGAACTCGTCCGCTGTCCGCGTCGAATGCGGCGCAGTGCAGCGAAGCGTCGATCCGGACCTCGGCCACCTGGTGCTGTCCGGTCAATGACCAGAGCCGCACCGTCCCGCCGGCCGCGGCCGACACTAGCCGATCCGGATCATTGGTAAACGCCGCCATGAGCGCGCGGCTGGTGTGGCCGGGCAGGTGAGCCGTGAATCGCCCTGTGCCGGTCTCGCGTATATGGAGGTCACCACTGCCCGATCCCACCGCCGGGCGGTGCCCGGGTACGTCCGTGGCGAGCGTGCGGGCCCACCCGCCGCGGTTGGTGAAAGTCGGCTGCGGGGCGCCTGTGTGCGCGTTCCAGGTGTGGACGCTGCCTCCGCCCACGCAGGCGAACAGTCTGTCGCCAGCCGCGTCGAACGCGAGGGATCGCAGTCGGCCGGTGTGAAGGGACTTTTCCCAGAGCCGTTTCCCGGAAGGCAGGTCCCAGGGGATGGGGCGTTGGGGTGCCGGAGGCTGTGCGCTGGGTGCGGGGTAAGCGGCCTGCGGTTTTTGCGGCCTGGTTGTGGCGGTGTGTGCCGGCGGCGGACTTGGGGCCGGGCGGCTTGGGCTCGTTCTTCCGGCCGTCTCGGGGTGGGTGGCACACGGCTTGCCGACGCGTACCGGCCCTTGTCGGCCAGGGGCGATCTGCGATCTGCGACGGGTGTTACGGGACGCATATGGGGGACGGCAGTAGCTGGCGTCGGGTGCGCATCGGGCCGATCCCCGTGCGGCCCAGGGCACTGCCGGTGGCGTTCAGGTGACCGGAACTCCGGTCCGCCTTCGGCTCCTTCGCGAGCTACTGCCGCTCCCCCACTGATACCAACGAACCGAATGGTTACTGGTGTGGGTTGGGATGCAGAAGTACCTCGGATGAGCGAATGGCGAGCGCGGGAGCGGTGGGTGACGGGGCGGCTTGGGGTGCCGGGGTGAGGTGGGAGCGGGGTGAGTACGGGCGCGGGAGTGCGGGGCTGGGGTGCAGGTCAGGGCCGAGGTGGCGGTGGGCCGGAGAGGGCGTGGGGCTGTGTCGGGCAAGGGAATCTTCGAGCGGCGGGCGTGCGCGCGTCGGCCCGAGGCGTCTTCGTACGGCTGCTGTGCCTGCAGTGGGGGATGGCAGCTGTGAGCCGGTATGCCTGCGACGGCGGGTAACAGCGGCTTCGCACGGGCATGCCTGCGCGGGTTTTCGCGGGGGTGCCGACGACACGCTTTCGTGCGGGCGTGCGGGCGTGCGGGCGTGCGGGCGTGCGGGGCGGGCCTTCGTGTCGGGTCTGCGTCGGGTGGGGTGCGGTGCGGCTTCGGGGGTGCGAGGGGCGGGGTCAGGGGGCGAGGAGGACCGTGAGGAGCGGGGCCAGGGTGGGGTCCGCGGTGTGGGTGGCGGTGTTGAGGGATTCGGTCAGGGTGCTGGTGTACGTGGGGGCGGCCTCGGACTGGCGGGTGCGGCCGGCGTCGGTGATGACGGTGTAGACGCCGCGGCGGTCGGCGGGGCAGAGGTCGCGGCGGGTCAGGTCGTCGGCTTCGAGGCGGGCGACGAGGCGGCTGACGGAGCTTTGGTTGAGGCCGAGGCGGGCGGCCAGTTCTTGCATGCGGAGTTCGCCGTCGTGGGCGGTGGAGAGGTGGCAGAGGGCGCGGTACTCGGACAGGCCGAGGTTGTGGGTGCGCTTGAGGGCGCGTTCGAGGTCGTGCTCGACGCGGGCGTGCAGGGTGATCAGGGCGTCCCACTTGGCGGGGTCGACGGTTGCGGCGGCGGCTTCGCCGGTGGGGGCGGCGGCCGAGGTGCCGGCGGTCGTGGTGTCGGTGGTCATGGGACGACCCTTTCGGTTTGGTGTTGACACGATCTTACGTGTGTGTACAACATATGCATGCGCAAGCAAAACATGCAGGTGCATGCAACTTAGCCTGGGGAACCGGGCGCAGGAAAGGGGCTTGTCATGGCCGAGCTGGGTGCCGTGGGCGTGGTGGCGGAGCAGCGGATCGAGAAGGTCGCGACGTCGCCGGACTGGTATGAGCCGTACCGCATTTCGCAGGCCATCCGGGCCGGCGGCGTCGTGTACGTGTCCGGCCAGGCGGGCTTCACCGAGGACGGGAAGACCGTCGAGGGCGGGTTCCTCGCGCAGGGGCGGCAGGCGTTCGCGAACGTCGGGCGCGTGCTGGAGGCGGCCGGGCTGTCGTTCGCGGACGTGGTGAAGGTCGGGATCTTCGTCCGGAACATGGCTGAGAACCTCAACCACGTGATCACCCTGCGCGGCGAGTTCCTGAGCGAGCCTTACCCGGCGGACACCCTCATCGAGGTCGTGTCGCTGGCCCAGCCCGACTGGCAGATCGAGGTGGAGGTCGTGGCATTGGATCGCGCGGCCTGAGAACGGGATTGGGTCGGGGCTGGCATTGGGATGGGGACCCAGGATCAGTTCGGGATCGGATCGGGATCGGGATCGGGGACGTGGCCGGATCGGGGTCGCGTCCGGGTTTTGCGGGCTTCGCGGAGGGCGGGAGTGAACGGGATGAGTGGCATGGGTGAAGTGCTGTCGGCGCCGTACCAGGCAGGCGTGCTGAAGTTGGCGAACCGGGTGGCCATGGCGCCGATGACCCGGGGTCGGGCAAATGACGAGACGGGCGTACCAAGCGAGTTGGCCTCGACGTACTACCGGCAGCGAGCCGGCGCCGGGCTCATCGTGACCGAGGGCGTGTACGTGAACGCCCTCGCAAAGGGCGGGCCCGGCATCCCGGGCCTGGTGACCGACGAGCAGGTACGCGGCTGGCGTCCGGTGACCGAGGCCGTGCACGCGGAGGGCGGCACGATCTTCGCGCAACTCTGGCATGTGGGACGCATGAGCCACCCGTTGTCGCTGCCCACAGGTGAGCTGCCGGTCGCGCCGTCCGCAGTGCGGATCGACGGGCCGCAGATCTTCACGAAGGACGGGCTGCGCGACCATGTGCTCCCGCGAGCTCTGGAGACCGCGGAAGTGGAGCAGACCGTAAGGGACTTCGCGCGGGCCGCGGAGCGCGCCATCGAGGCCGGGTTCGACGGCGTCGAGATCCACGGCGCGAACGGCTACCTGGTGAAGCAGTTCATCGGCGACAACACCAACCTGCGGACGGACAAGTACGGGGGCTCGGTCAACGGGCGCCTGCGCTTCGCGGTCGAGCTTGCCGAAGCGGTGTCGGCGGCGGTGGGTGCGGAGCGCGTAGGGTTCCGGATCTCGCCGGACAACGACGAGAACCAGATCGTCGAACTCGACCCGCAGGGCACGTACCGGACCCTGGTCGATGCCGTCGACGGCCTCGGCCTGGCCTACCTCCACGTCCTGGAGCGCGGAAAGTACGGCGCCATCGCCGACCTGAGGACGCGCTGGTCCGGGACGCTCATCGCCAACCACAACGGGCCCGCCCCGACCAGCCCGGAGGTCGGCGCGCGCCTGGTGGCCGACGGCCACGCGGATCTCGTCGCCCTGGGCCGCCTCTTCATCAGCAACCCGGACCTCCCCGCACGCATCGCCTCGGGCATCGCCCTGGCGCCGCCGGCGACCGAGAACATCTACGGAGGCGGCGCGGCCGGATACGTGGACTACCCGACGGCAGCGGAAGCGGGGACGGGCGCGGTGGCCGCACTGTCCGCCTGATGCGGCTGCAGGACCCGGAAGGCGGACGCATCGGGCGGTGCGTCGGATGAGCACGGAGACCGAGCAACCGGCGGGGTGGGCATGTCCCGCACGGCGGCAGCCGGTTCGGTGAGCGGGGAACTCGCCGAACCGGCCGGCCGCGGCATCCGTGCGCAATCACGGCCTCGGCGGGAGCGGTCTGGACACGGACCGCTCCGCCGAGGCAGTCGGCGTACTCGGCGCTCGACCTACCCATGAGTAACTAAGTACGTCCGATGACCGGGATTGAGTACGCGCGCTCGGGGCGCGAAGACTGCGCCCGGGCAGCCTTGAAGGCATGGACGGACTGTACGCACTCAAGCCCTGGTACGCGGCCCGGCTCGGCGGCCTCCGCCGCGGCCTCGCGGCCCGCCGGGTCTCCCCCGACGCGGTGACCGCGGCCGGCATCGGCTTCGCGGCCGGCGCCGGGCTGGCGCTCGCGCTGCTGCCCGCGCCGTGGGCCGTGGCCGCGGTGCTGCCGCTGCTGGCGGCCCGCCTGGCGGCCGCGAACCTCGACGGCGCACTTGCCCGCGAGACCGGGCGTACCACGCGGTGGGGTGCCGTCCTCAACGAACTGGGCGACCGGGTCGCCGACTTGCTGGTCATCGCGGGCTTCGCGGTGCACGCCCCCGGAGCCCTGGTCGCCGGAGCCGCACTGGCAGCGACGCTGCCTTCGTGGGTGGCGCTCGCCGGCAGCGCGGCAGGCGCCGCACGTCGCAACGGCGGCCCGGTCGGCAAGACCGAACGCTGCCTTCTGGTCGCGGTGGCGGCAGCAAGCGGCTGGTACGCGCCGGTCCTGTGGGTGATCGTGGCCGGCTCGCTGTTGACCGCGGCGATGCGACTGCACGGCCTGCACCGGGAGTTCGCCGCCACCGGGACCAAGGCGGACGCGGACGCGGCAAACACCGCAGACCTGGTGGTGACCGCATGAGCACCGAAGTCATGGAGGCCATGCCCCTCCTCGGCGGCCTGCTGGGCACCGGCGGCGTACTCGTGGCGGCGTCGCGGCAGCGCGAGTTGGTACGCCGCTGGCTCTCGTGGGCCGGTATCGCGGTCGTGGTGTGCGGCGCAGTGGCGCTCGGCGAAGGCGGGCTCGCGGTGCTGGCGGCCGGGCTGGGCGTGGTCGCGTCGTTCGAGTACGCGGCGATGGCCGGACTGCGCAGCGTCGACCGGGCGGTGCTCGGATTGGCTTCCGTGGCCGTGCCGTTCACGATATGGCTGCGTCCCGAGGTGCTGGACGAGCGCGCTTATCTGGTGTTGCTGCTCGCCGCCGTCCTCGGCCCGGTGCTGACCGGCGACACGCAGCAAGGCGGACGCCGCGCCGCGTACACGCTGTTCGGCCTCTTCTGGATCCCCGTCGCCCTGGGCTTCCTGGTCACCGCCGCCACTCCGCTGGCCCTGGTGGTCGCGGTGGCCCTGGCGGACGTGGGCGGTTGGTGCGGCGGCCGGCTGCTCGGCAAGCGCGGTCCGACGGCGCGCAAGTTGTCGCCCCTGTCCCCCAACAAGACCTGGGGCGGGGTGATCGGCGGCGCGGTGTTCGCGGGTGTGGTGCTGCTCGCGCTGGACGGGATCGGCATCGACGGCGCCGCGACCCTCGGCCTCTGGGCGGCCGTGGTCGGCGGTGGGATCCTCGGCGACCTGGTCGAGTCGATGGTCAAGCGCGAGGCCGGGGTCAAGGACGCGGGCACCTGGCTGCCCGGCTTCGGAGGCCTACTCGACCGCATCGACTCGCTGTTGTTCGCACTGCTTCTGACGGGGGTGTTCGCATGATGAAGCGCCTTGCAGGGACGCGGGGTCCCGCGGATCGGACGCGCACGCGCAGGCAGGTGCGGGCGCGGGGGCAGGGACGGCGGCAGCGCCTGGCGCGCGGCGTCCGGACGCTGCGGCATCCGCGGCGCGAGGGCCTCTTCGGACGGCAGGCGCGCCTGCGGGCCGCCACCCGGATGCACATGGTCGGCACGGCGGGGATCGAGACCGGGAACGGACTCGGGGCAGGTCGCCGTACGGATCTGCGGACAGGGCTCCGCGCCCGTACCGGGGTCCGCAGGACGTCCGGGCCGCACACGCTCCGCCGTGGACCGGCATCGGGCCACCGCGCGCTCGCGGGCCGCAGGCACGGGCTCGATTCCGGCATCGGCATCGGCGCGAACCCGGATGCGACCTCCCCGGCACCGCTGGCCGCCCCGCGTACCGGCACCAAGCTCGGTGCGCGCCTGCGCCGCCGCCTGTGGCGTACGGTGCTCGGTCTCGGCGGCAACGTCACCGTGGTCGGCGAACTCCCGCCCGGCGGCTGCGTCGTGGTGGCCAATCACGCCTCGCACGCGGACACCCCGGCGCTGCTCGCCACCCTGGACGCGGCGCACGCTCCGCGCGTCGCGGCGGCCGCCGACTACTGGTTCACCAAGCGCCTGCGCCGCGCGGTGTGCCTGCGCCTCGCGGCCGGATTCCCGGTACGCCGGGCCGGCGGCGGCAGCGCCGACCTCGCCGCGATGGAGCCGGCGCTCCGGGCGGGCCACGCGGTGGTCATCTACCCCGAGGGCACCCGCGGCGACGGCTCCGAGGTCGCGGACTTCCGCGGCGGTGCGCTGCGCCTCGCGGCGACGGCCGGAGTGCCGGTCGTCCCGGTCGGCATCGCGGGCACCGCGCAGTTGATGCCCAAGCACGGGAAGCCGCGTCCTGCGCGGGTACGGGTGCACATCGGGGCGCCGCTCACAGCCCCGACGCCCGACCAAGCCCGGTTTGCAGTGGCGGAGTTGGCGATGGACGCGTACGCAGCCCGCCGCGCCGCGCTCGGCACTTCCGACACCAAGAGCGTTACGGACGCCGACAGTACGGGCACCGACAGTACGGGCACCGACAACGCTGCGGACGCCGAAAAGGACAGCCGCCTGCGCATCGTCATCGCGCGCATTGCGGCCTCGCCCCGGATCTGGCTCCTTGCCGCGGCGTGGGCGTTCGCCGAGGCCCTCTCGTGGCCGCTGATGCCCGAACTCCTGCTGGCCATGGTGTGCGTGGCGGCTCCGTCGCGCGGCATCCGGCTCGTGCCCTTCGTCACGGCCGGCACGGTCGCGGGCGGGGTCCTAGCCATGCAGCTCTCGCTGCTCGGCGCGACGCCCCCGGCGCCGTGGACGACCGACCGGATGCGCGGCGCCGCCCGCACCCAACTCGCCCAGGAGGGCGCCTCCGCGGTCGCGCACCAGCCCTGGAACGGCATCCCGTACAAGGTGTACGCGGCCGAAGCGGGACGAGTCGGCGATGCTTCGACCGAGTCCCCTGGGCACGCAGCGATCGGACCGGCCGAGTGGGCTTGGGAGACCACCAAGGCCAGGGCGGTCCGGAACTGGGTGGTGGCCGGCGTCTTCACCGCGTTCGGCGTCCTGACGCTGCGCCTTCGGCGTTGGTACGGCGTCTACTTGGGCGGGCTGGCGGTCTGCTTCGCCACCGGCCTGTGGCTGATCGTCCAGGGCTGGCAATAAGAGGAACAGCAGGGCTCACGAACCGGGTCGGGGGGGGGGGGGGGGGGGGGGGGCCCCCCCCGGGGGGGGCCGAACGGGGGAGAAAAGGCGCGCGGG
>NZ_JAKFHA010000060.1:0-19868 GCF_021502675.1 Yinghuangia soli | reverse complement strand
CCTGGTGCCCACTACCTCGCCACCCCCCCCCCCCCCCCCCGGGGGGGCCCCCCCCCCCCCGCCCCCCCCCGACCCTTTGTCGTGCCCAACTGCGTGAAAATCGCCGGATATTGGCGGCCATCTGCCGCAGCAACTGTCGGTTTCTGCCCACACGCAAGCGCGTCGGCCCCTAACGTAGGCCACCTCAACTGACCTTATGGTCGGGCGCAGTCCGGGGGGACTTTCATGCGCCGGCCCGTCATCGCGGCTTGCCCTTGCCTTGGCCTGCCCTGCCTTCGCCCTGTGCTCTTCGCTCTTTCCTCTTTGCTCTTCGCTCTTTGCTCGTCGCTCTTCGCCCGTTGCTTTTCGCCCTTGTTCTTACGCCCTTCTCCTCAGGAGCCCGAACGTGAGACGCATACGCCTGGCTGCGGCAGCGGCCATCTCCGTGCTCGTGCTGGCGGCCTGCGGCGCCGACACCACCGACAGCGCCTTCGCCGGCGCATCTTCGACTCCGACCACCTCGGCGCCGGAGTCGGCGTCGGCCGCGCCGACGATGGCACCAGGTCCGGCTGCACCCACGGAAGCAGCACCGGCCCCCGCTCCCCCGACGACCGAGGCTCCCATCCCGACAGCCACGGCCACGGCACGGACGCAGAAGCCCGCCCCGACCACCGTGAAGCCGGTCGCGCCGACGACCAAGCGTCCGCCCACGACTGCGGCCGCACCGAAGCCGAAGTGCGAGATCGTCTCGAACGCCGGGAACTGCTACGAGGACGGCCAGTTCTGCCGCAAGGCCGACCTGGGCCGCACCACGCACGCCGGGAACGGCGAAGTGATCCGCTGCGTGCAGGACGGCGACCGCTACCGCTGGGACGAGGCGTAGCCGTCGGCTGCGGACGCCGCAGCCAAGCCGACCATTAGCATCGAACGATGCTTTTCGGACGGGATACCGAGCTCGCCGCGCTGGCCGCGCTCATCGGGTCGGCACGCGACGGACACGGTTCCGCGCTGGTGGTGAGCGGCCCGCCGGGTATCGGGAAGTCGGCGCTTCTCGCGGCGGCTGCGGACATCGCCGGCGGCGGCGCCACAACCGCGGGTTCAGGCGCGAGTGCGGGCACGGGTACAGGCGAAGGCGCGCGCACCGGCACCGGCACCGGCACCGGCACGGGCGCGAGTGCGGGCCAAGGCGACGCCACCGTCCCGTTCCGGATCCTGCGGGCCACCGGGATCGAGTCGGAGGCGGGCCTTCCCTTTGCCGCGCTGCAGATGCTGCTCGCCCCGGCGCTGGACCGGCTGGACGTGCTGCCGGCTCCGCAGGCCGCCGCGCTGCGCGGGGCATTCGGACTCGCCGAGCCGTCCGATGAGGCCCGCTTCCTGGTCGGCCTCGGCGTCCTGACGCTGCTCGGCGAGTTGGCGGAGGAACGCCCGCTGCTGTGCATCGTCGACGACACCCACTGGCTGGACGCGCCATCGGCCGCCGCGCTGGGATTTGCGGCGCGGCGGCTGGGTGCCGAGCGGGTGGCGGTGCTGTTCGGTACGCGGGACCGCGGCAGCATCGGTCCTGCCTCCGGTACGGGGTCGGGGCCGGGTCCCGGTCCGGGTTCGGGGTCGGGGTCGGGGTCGAGTTCGGGGTCGGGGTCGAGTTCGGGTTCGGGTTCGGGTTCGGAGCCGAGTTCCAGCGGGGGCAGCGCCGGCGGTGTCTTCTCCGCGCTCGCCGGCCTGCCCGTCCTCTCCCCCGCCCCGCTGGGCGACGTCGAGGCCGCCGCGCTTGTCGCCGCGCACACCCCGGGGCTCGCGGCTCCGGCGCGAGGGCGCGTCGTGGCGGAGTCGTCCGGCAATCCGCTCGCGCTCCGCGAGTTGGCCAGTGGTCTCGGACGAGAGCACCGCTCCGGTTCGGCATCGCCGCTCCCCAACACGCTCACCGCTCCCGACGCGGTCGCCGAAACGTTCCGCCGCAAACTCGGCGAACTCGGCCCGAAGGCCCGCACATTGGCCGTGGTCGCGGCCGCGGACCGGAGCGGCGACGTGGCCATCCTGCTGGCCGCGGCCCGCGCGCTCGGATGCGATCTCGCCGACCTGGACGCGGCGGTCGACGCAGCCGTCCTCGTCGTCACCGACGGCAGCTACACGTTCCGGCACCCGCTCATCCGCACCACCGCGTTCCAGGACGCCACCCTCACCGAGCGCGTCAACGCCCACCGATCCCTCGCCGACGCACTCGAGGAACTCCCGGCGCAGCACCTCAGCGCCGCCTGGCACCGGGCCCTCGCCGCCACCGGACCCGACGCGCAGGTGGCCGCCGCCATGGAGCAGGCCGCCGACCACGCGTGGGCCCGCGGCGGCGGCTCGGCGGCAGCGTACGAACAGGCCGCCCGGCTCAGTCCGGAACGTGCCGACCGGGCCCGCCTGCTGCTGCGCGCCGCGCAGACCGCCGTGGTCGCCGGGGACACCGACGACGCGACGGCGCTGTCGGCACGCGCGGCCGAGGCGTCCGACGATCCCGCCATCCGTGCCGCACTCGCGATGGTCGACGCGACCGCGGAGAACTTCCGCGGCCACCCGCGCCGCGCCGCCCGGCTGCTGGTGTCGGGCGTCGAGGACTTGGTTGCCGCCGCGGACGACCACGCACTGGGCACCGAAGGCGCTCCTTCAACAGCCGCCTCCGCAGCGGGCACTCCGCCGACGGGTGCTCCCTCTACGACGGCTTCCTCGACGGACACGCAGCCGACAGCGCCCTCCTCGACAGAGGGTCCCTCAGCAGACACTCGCTCAGCAGACAGTCCCTTCACAGGTGCTCCCCCGACAGGTGCCCTCCCGTCAGCCGCTCCCTCGATGGCGGCTGCCCCCGCGCTGCTGGCCATCGCGGCCGGATACGCCTGGACGTCCGGCGAATCCCGGCTGCTGCGGCGCATCGCCGAACTCGCCTCCCATACCGCCCCGGACACCCTGGTGACCGCCGCGACCGCCGGCCTGGCCGCACTGCCGGACGGCGACTTCGCCACCGGAATCCCGCCGATCGCCGCCCTGGTCGCCCGCGAACGCACCGCGCCCGCCGATGCGTTGATCACCCGCCTGTTCATCGGACGTCTGGCGCGCATCCTCGGCGACGACGCTGCCGCGGCCGAACTGGCCGAGGCCGAGACCGTACGGTGCCGGGCCCGGGGAACGGTCGGCGCCCTCGCCGACGTCCTGGCCGCGCTCGCGCACGCCCAGCTCATGGCCGGCCTGCACCGCGACGCCGAGGCGTCGGCCACCGAGGGGGCCGGATTCGCGCGCGAGACCGGCCAGCGGCACGTCCTCGACGACCTGGCCGCGACGCACCTGCGCATCGCCGCGCTGGCCGGGGACGAGGCCCGCTGCCACGCGATCGTCGCGGACCGCGAGGGCCTGGCCGGCCATCCGGCAATTGCCCTCCTCGACATCGGCATGGGCCGGTACGACAGCGCGCTGGAACGCCTGGAGTCGGCGCTGACCGGCCCGGGCGCGTACCGGTCGTCGCTCACCTTTGCCATCCCCGACCTGGTCGAAGCTGCCGTACGCGCGGGCCGACCGGAGCGTGCCGCGAGCCCGTTCGTACGGTTCGCGGCCTGGGCCGAGGCTGCTCCCACGCCGTGGGCGAAGGCCGTCGCCCTGCGCTGCCGGGCCCTGCTCTCCGCGGAGCCGGCCACCGCCGAACCTCAGACGGCAACCGAGTCCGGCGAAACCACGGAAGCACTGTTCTCCGCCGCGATCACTGCTCACACGGGCAGCGGCCGCCCGTTCGAACAGGCGCGTACCGAGCTTCTGTTCGGCGAATGGCTCCGGCGGTCCAAGCGCCGGACCGACGCCCGGAGCCACCTGCGCTCCGCCGCCGCCCGCTTCGACCGCCTCGGTGCCACCCCCTGGGCGGAACGCGCCCGCACCGAACTCCGCGCGGCAGGCGAAGCCGGCACAACGCCTTTGCCCCTGGGCCTCACCACGGCCCCTGCCGAATCCGCCGGGGCGGCGGCACCCACCGCCGCACTCCCCCTGGACGCACTCACCCCGCAGGAACTCCAGGTGGTCCGCCTCGCCGCAGCAGGCGCGAGCAACCAGGACATCGCCGCCCAGCTGTTCCTGAGCCGCCGCACCGTCGAGTACCACCTCTACAAGGCGTACCCGAAGCTCGGCATCGGCTCCCGCCGCGAGCTGGTCAAGCTGGCACTCGCCACCGGCGGGACATCCGCTTGAGACGCCGGCCCGTCGATCGGCGTTGCATTGCGTCTTCTCTAGCGAATTGAATAGACTTGACGCAATTGCGGATGACATCCGACAATAGTTGCGACTTATCTCCTGGACCCGCTAGTGAACCCGCAAGGTTGCCACATGGACCAGATGTCGGTGAGACAGGCCGCGAAGTCCTTGGGCGTCAACTCTGCTCGTGTCCGCCAGCTGCTGCAAAGCGGTGGCCTGCAGGGTGTGTGCGTCGACGGCAGGTGGCTGGTGGACATTGCGAGTGTCCGTGCCCGCCAAGCGCAGGGGCCGCCGACGGGCCGTCCGCTGTCCCCAAGGAACGCCTGGGGTCTCATGGTCTTGCTAGCCGGCGACAAACCCGCAGACTTGTCTGCCCCGGAGCTTTCCCGGCTTCGGGCACGTCTGCGAGATCTTGGCAAAGACCCGGATCTCGTTCCCGCTCGCCTGCGACATCTGCTCGCCCACCGCGCGGAGGTGCATCCGTACCGTGTGCATCGGGGTGTCCTCGCCGACTTCTTGAACTCCTCGGGCGTGGTGCGGTCGGGAGTAAGCGCAGCGCCCGACATCGGCGCGGACTACATGGGAGTAGGTACCGCCGAGGCATACGTAGAGCGCCGCCGCCTTCCCGAACTAGAGCGGGAGTTCGGGATGATCGCCGATGCACCGCGCGCCAACTTGATTGTGCGCGTCCCACCCGTAGAGGCATGGACCTTTCTTGCGGGGGAGGCAAGTGGGCATGGGTACGCTCCCGCCCCAGTCGTGGCGGCCGACCTGCTGGATGCCCAGACAGACAGAGCCATCGCAGCCGCAGCCGGAGTCTTGGATTCCCTCTTCAAGAGGCTGCAATCGAAGCAAGGATGAGGCATGAGCCAGTTACAGGTCGTCATCAATGCTGACATCCTCACTGAACCAGTGATCGACCTTTGGAACACCCTGTTGGACTTGTCCGAGCGAGTACCTCCGGCCTGGACTTTGATCGGCGGCCAGATGGTGCTGCTCCATGGCATGGAGCACGATCGCGTGCCCCCGACGGTGAGCCAGGACTTGGACGTCCTGGCCGACCTGGTCTCCGAACCGCGCAGCCTGCACCGCCTGGTGGCGGCGCTGGGGGACTTGGGTTTTCGAGTCGACGGCATGTCCGCAGAAGGGAAGGCTCATCGATACAAGCGCGCATCGAAGGCCAACCATCTGACCGTCGATTTGCTTGCCCCGGATCACATGGGCAAACACGCGGATCTCACCACAACACCGCCCGGGACGACCCTGGAAGTTCCCGGCGGACGGAGAGCGCTGGAACGAACCGCTGATGTATCGGTCCAACTGGGTCATCGGACCGGGACCATTCGACGCCCCGACCTTCTTGGTGCCATCGTAGGAAAGTCCGCAGCCCTCGGCATCGCAGCGACATCCCGGGAAAAGCACTATCGCGACCTGGCGTTCTTGCTCTCGCTCCCGACCGCACCGCTGACACTCAGGGCTGAGCTGACAAGATCGGACAGGAAGAAACTCGCCCTCGCCCGGGAATTGGCCGACATGGACCACGCGGCGTGGCGAGCGCTTGACGACGATGAGGCTGCCGAGGACGGGTATGCGCTGCTCCTGCTGCTGACGTCCTGAAGAAGCAGCCTGCGGCTGCGCCGCGACTACCGTAGTTCTACGGATTCGGTACCCCCGCACCCCCGCATAGCTTTTTGACCTGCAGGAACGGTCGAGAAGCGAATGCGGGGAGAGTGTCATGGGCAAGGCAGTGCTGTTCCACGAGCCGGGTGGTCCCGAGGTGCTTCGGCTGGCCGAGGTGGACGTGCCGGAGCCGGGACCCGGCGAGGTGCGGGTGCGGGTGCGGGCAGCCGGGGTGCAGCCGTTCGACGTGTCGGTGGTCGAGGGGTGGCTGCCCGCCTTCCTGACCGAGACGATGCCGCTGCCGCGGATCCCGGGCAACGAGTTCGCCGGTGTCGTGGACGCGGTCGGCGCCGGCGTCGGGGCCAATCCGCTGGGCGAGCCGCTGCAGGTGGGCGCGGAGGTGCTCGGGTTCTCGGTGCTCAAGGCGTACGCGGAGTACATCGTGGTGCCGGCCGAGCACGTGGCGGTCAAGCCCGCGGACATGCCGTGGGAGGTCGCGGGCGGCCTCAA
This sequence comes from Yinghuangia soli, assembly GCF_021502675.1. Taxonomy (GTDB): domain Bacteria; phylum Actinomycetota; class Actinomycetes; order Streptomycetales; family Streptomycetaceae; genus Yinghuangia; species Yinghuangia soli. Next base: position 13,547 of record NZ_JAKFHA010000060.1, on the reverse strand, counting down.
CTCCGGTGCGCAGACGGCGTCCATCGCGCTGGAGATGCTGGGCGTCGGCAAGGGCGACACGCTGCTGGTCAATGCGGCGGCGGGGAACGTCGGGACGGTCGCGGTGCAGTTGGCGCGCGAGCTCGGTGCCACGGTGATCGGGACGGCCCGTGAGCAGAACCACGAGTACCTGCGGTCGCTCGGCGCGATCCCGGTGGCGTACGGGCCCGGCATGGCGGACCGGGTCCGCGCTGCCGCCCCGGGCGGGATCGACGCGGTGCTCGACGGTGCGGGCGGGGAGTCACTCGACGCCGCACTCGAACTCGCGGACCCGGCACGGGTGATCACCCTCGTCGACCACCACCGCGCGGCGGAGGGCGGCATCCGTACGACGAACCCCGCGCTGCGGCATGTCTCGCGGCTGGCAGCCGCCGCCGAACTGTACGCCCAGGGAAAGCTGAAGGTGCACGTGCGGCGGACGTACCCGCTGGCGCGCGCCGCCGATGCGCAGCGCGAGGTCGCGGTCGGGCACGGCCGCGGGAAGGTCGTCCTGCTCGTGCCGTGAGCGCCGTAAGCGCCGTGAGCGCCGTACGACGCAGCTCCGACAACCCGCGCAATGCGGCGCGGTGCAAGAGCAGGACGACTCGGCACGACTCAGCATCCGGCAGGGCCACCTGACCCCGGGCGCACACGCAGATCGCACGCAGATCGCACGCAGGAGGAACACCATGTCCGCGACCACCGATTCCGGCTTCTACTCGATCATCGACTACACCGTGGACGGCCCGGCCACCCAGCAGGAGCTCGTGGACGCGTTCGCCGCGATCCAGGAGAAGTGGGTGCGCTTCTACCCCGGCTACCTGTCCGCGCGGTTCCACGTCAGCACGGACGGCACCCGCGTCTACAACGTCGTGAGCTGGGCGAGCGAGGCGGACTACCGCAACTTCGTCGAGACGTCGGACACCGACGGCCGCATGGCCGACATCGTCGGGGCGGTCGAGGCCCTGGGCGGGCGGGCCGAGGCGCGGATGTCCGGGGTGCCCACGTACACGGTCGTCCGCGAGGTCGGCCCCGGACCGCGCAAGGAGGGCTGACGCATGCTGGTCGAGGTCTTCGGGGACATGATGTGCCCCTGGTGCTACATCGGAAAGCGGCGCCTGGAAGCGGCAGTTGCCGGTCTGGACCCCGCTGGGCGCGCCGAGGTCGAGGTGGTGTGGCGCAGTTTCGAACTCGACCCGGACTCCAGCCGTACGCCCGGGCCGACCGCCGAGGAGCTGATGCCCCGCTGGTGGGGCGACCGCGCCGCCGAGCGCATCGCGCTGATCAAGGCGAACGGCGTGCAGGAAGGCCTGGAGCTCAATCTGCACCTGTCCCGCCCGGTGAACATGTTCGATGCGCACCGCTTGGTCCAGCTGGCGGCGCATCAGCACATGGCCGATGCGGTGCTGGAGGCGCTGATGTACGCGTACCACACCGAAGGTGCCGACCTTGCGGACCGCGAGGTGCTCGAACGACTGGGCGTGGCAGCCGGATTGGCCCAGGACGGAGTGCGGTCGACGCTGCACGGGGACGCGTACGCCGCCGAGGTCCGGGCCGACGAGGCCCGCGGCGCCGCACTCGGGGTCACCGGCGTCCCGTCGGTGGTCGTCGGCGGTCGCCCGCCGGTCTCCGGGATCGAGCCGGCCGAGCGGCTGCGGGCGGCAATTCGGGACGCCCTGGCCGAACGGACCGGTGCCTCGGTGGCCGCAGGTGCGTGACCTCGATGCGATGGCGGTCGCAGCCATCGGCACACCTGCCCGCCCGTACGGGAGCTGACGGGCGGGCGGGTGTGCGCTTCATGATGGTGTGTCAGGTGGGGGTGGGTCACCTTCCGGGCGGGCGTGTCACGACCGTGCATCAGATGTCGAGGAAGCGGACGTCCTTGGCGTTGCGCTGGATGAAGCTCCGGCGGGCCTCGACGTCCTCGCCCATCAGGACCGAGAACAGCCCGTCGGCGACGGCCGCGTCGTCGAGGGTCACCTGGCCGAGGATCCGGTGGTCGGGGTCCATGGTGGTGACGCGCAGTTCCTCGGCGTTCATCTCGCCCAGGCCCTTGAAGCGCTGCACGGAGTCGTCCTTGATCCGGCGGCCCTCCTGCCGGCCACGCTCCAGGAGCATGGTGCGCTCGCGGTCGGAGTAGGCGTATTCGACGTGCTCGCGGCTCCACTTGATCTTGTACAGCGGCGGCCGGGACAGGTAGACGTGGCCGCCGTCGATCAGCGGGCGCATGAAGCGGAACAAGAAGGTCAGCAGCAGAGTGTTGATGTGCTGCCCGTCGACGTCGGCGTCCGCCATCAGGATGATCTTGCGGTAGCGGAGTCCCGCAATGGCGAAGTCCTCGTGCACGCCGGTGCCGAGCGCGGAGATGATCGCCTGGATCTCCTGGTTGTGCAGGATCTTGTCGATCCGGGCCTTCTCCACGTTGAGGATCTTGCCGCGGATCGGGAGGATCGCCTGGCATCGCGGATTGCGCGCGGACTTGGCCGAGCCCCCGGCCGAGTCGCCTTCCACGATGAAGATCTCCGATTCCGCCGGGTCGTTGGACTGGCAGTCGGACAACTTGCCGGGCAGCGCGGCGGTTTCCAGCAGGCTTTTCCGTCGGGTCAGGTCGCGCGCCTTGCGGGCCGCGACCCGCGCGGTGGCCGCCTGGACGGCCTTGCGCACGATGTCCGCGGCCTCCTGCGGATTGCGGTCGAACCAGTCGGCCAGGTGCTCGTGGACGACCTTGTGCACGAAGGTGCGCGCCTCCGTGTTGCCCAGCTTGGCCTTGGTCTGGCTCTCGAACTGCGGCTCGGCGAGCTTGAGCGAGACGATCGCGGTCAGCCCTTCGCGGATGTCCTCGCCGGAGAGGTTGTCGTCCTTCTCCTTGAGCAGCTTCTTGTCGCGCGCGTAGCGGTTGACCACGGTGGTCAGGGCGGTACGGAAGCCCTCCTCGTGGGTGCCGCCGTCGTGGGTGTGGATGGCATTGGCGTACGAGTAGACGCTGTTCGTGTACTGGCCGTGCCACTGCAGCGCGACCTCGACGGCCAGCAGCCGCGCCGGGTCCGCCGCGCCGAAGGCGACGACCGAGCGGTGGACCGGTTCGCCCTTCCGGGCGTTGAGGTACGTGACGAAGTCGGTGATACCGCCGTCGTAGCGGTACGAGACGGCCTTCGGCACCCCGTCCGCGGAGGGCCGTTCGTCGGTCAGCGTCAGCGTGAGGCCGCGGTTGAGGAAGGCCATCTCCCGGAAGCGCCTGGCGAGCGTGTCGAAGGAGTACTCGGTGGTCTCGAAGATCTCGGGGTCCGCCCAGAACGACAGGGCCGTACCGGTCCGGCCGGTTGCCTCGTGCCGGGCCAACGGGGCGACCGGGACGCCCTTTTCGTAGGCCTGCGTCCAGCGGTGCCCGTCGGTGCGGACCTCCACCGACAGGCGGGTCGACAGCGCGTTCACGACCGACAGCCCGACGCCGTGCAGGCCGCCGGAGTAGGTGTATCCGCCGGACCCGAACTTGCCGCCCGCATGCAGCAGCGTGAGCACGACCTCGACGGCGGGCCGGCTCTGCTGCGGGTGCATGCCGACGGGGATGCCGCGGCCGTTGTCGGCCACGCGCACGCCGCCGTCGGCCAGCAGCGTCACGTCGATGCGGTCGGCCACCCCCGCGAGCGCCTCGTCGACGGAGTTGTCCACGAGTTCCTGGACCAGGTGGTGGAGCCCCCGTTCCCCGGTGGAGCCGATGTACATCCCGGGCCGCTTGCGTACGGCGTCGAGACCTTCCAGGACCGTGATTGCGTTGGCGTCGTACGCCGCGGGCTCGCGAGCGGCGGGGATGTCGGCCGTATGGGTGCGCATGTCGTGCGTCGTCAACGAAGGCTCGCTTTCGGGCATGGCAGACCGCGCTCCCGCACGCGGTGCGGGAGCGGCCGGACGGCTGGCGGAGGGCGGGCAGGGCAGCCCGAACAAGGACCAGAAGGCCGCCGGCCGCGGAACCGGCGCCCCCTGGAAACTCCCTCCAAGGTACCCGAGTCGCCATGAAGCAAGGGATCTGCAAGTGCTCCATGTGGCCACACAAGGGCCTGAAAGCCTGGGATCCAATCCCCCCTGAGCGACTGGCATGAAAATGCGGGAGAACGCCGCACGTGGACTTTCCCGATGCCCTGCCGCGCGGACTTGGAGGCACCAATTCCAGGGCGATTCTCCGCAGTCGCGACCGTCCTCAGCGGACCTCGTACGGAGGCCGGCTCCGAGACAGGAAAGCCCCGTTGTCGGACAGCAGGAACTGCCCCGTCGTGTGCGCCGCCAGGTCCGACGCCACCAGCAGCACCAGCCGGGCCATGTCGTCCGGCTCGGACAGCGCGCCGAGCGGGATCGCACCCAGCAGCGAGGCCTGGAACTCCTCGGAGAGCGATGCGGCGACCTGCGCGGTCAGCGTCGTCCCGGGCGCCACTGCGTTGACCCGGATCCGGTGCGGCGCCAGTTCGACGGCCAGGGTCTGGGTCAGGTGGTTGACCGCGGCCTTCGCGGCGCCGTAGGGAGCGAGCCCCGGCGCCGGGCGCGTGGTCTCGCCCGAGCTCACGTTCACGATGCAGCCGCCCCGCCCGGCCGCGATCATCGCGCGGGCCTCGGCCTGGCAGGAGTACGCGGTCGCCATCAGGTTCACGCCGACCACGTCGCGCAGCGCCTGCGGACTCCAGTCGACGAACGCCGCGGTGCCGTGCCCGGCCGTCATGCCCACGTTGTTGACCGCGACGTCGAGGCCGCCGAGCGCCGCGACCGCCGCATCGACCATGGCGCCGACCTGCTCCGGATCGGTCGCGTCCACGGTCAGGGCGACCGCCTTGACGCCCTCCGCGGCGACCAGCGCCGCGGTCTCCTCGGCCGCCTCGCCCCGCAGGTCGGCCACCGCGACGTCCGCCCCCGCCCGGGCCAGCCACCGGCACACCGCCCGCCCGATCCCGGCACCGCCGCCGGTCACCAAGGCGGCCCGCCCGTCCAGTTCGATGCCGACTGCCATCCGACCCCTCGCTTCCGGTACCCCCGGAGGCCTCCGGGGCTGCGCTCGATCCGTTCGACAACTCGATCTGTTCGATAATTCGAAAAACAAAACAGTCTCTTCGAAATATCGAACAACATCATTGAACCTGACGACTCGTCAGGCTAGCTTCAAGGGCGTGACAACCCCAGAAACCGTCCTCTCCATCGCGGACGAGTCCCCCGAGACGCTGTACGCCCTGCTGGAGTCGCGCGGCTGGGGCGACGGTCTGCCCGTCGTCGCCCCGACCGCCGCGCGCGTCGACGCGATGCTCGACGGGTACGACGGCGACCCCGACGAGATCATCGGCACCCTCGCCCCGCGCCTGGGCGAGGCGACCCCGCGCGTCCTCGCGGTCAACGCGGTCCTGGCCGGCTGCCCGGCCGGCCTGCTGCCGGTCCTGGTCGCCGCGGTCCGCGGCCTGGTGGCCCCCGAGTTCAACCTGCGCGGCGTCAACTCGACCACCCACCCGGTGTCCGCGATGGTCCTGGTGCACGGCGAAGCCGTCGAGCGCCTGGGCTTCAACGCGGGCACCGGCACCCTCGGCCCCGGCAACCGCGCCAACGCGACCCTGGGCCGCGCCGTCCGGTTCGTCATGATGCACCTGGCCGGCGGCACCGCGAAGGGCCACGACGGCGCCGGCCTCGGCGACGCCGCGACGCACGGCCAACCCTCCAAGTACACCTACTGCTTCGCGGAGAACACCGCCGCCAGCCCGTGGCCCGCCTACCCGCGCACGCTCGGCCTCGACAGCCCCAGCGCGGTCACCGTGGCCGGCATGGAGAACCCGCACAACTTCCACGACATGGAGAGCCGCGACCCGGCCGGGATCCTCGACAAGGCCGCGACCGTCATGGCCACCTTCGGCACCAACAACGCCGTGGTCTCCGACGCCGAGTACTTCGTCGTCCTCGGCCCCGAGCACGCCGCCACCATCGCGGGCGCCGGATGGGCCCGCGAGGACGTCCAGTCGTACCTCTACGAGAAGGCCCGGCGCCCGGCCGGCGACTTCCGCGCGCACTTCACCGCCAACCTGTGGCGGCCGTGGCAGAAGGCCCTGCGCGACGACGACCTGATGCCGATGACCGACCACCCGGGCAACATCCGCGTCCTGGTGTCCGGCGGACCGGGCAAGCAGTCCTTCGTGGTGCCCAGTTGGGGCCGCACCCGCAGCGTCACCGTCCCGTTCGGCGCAGGAACCGGAACCGGAGCAGCAGCGTGATCGAGATCCTCTCCCCCGAAGGCCGCGTCGGCACCGCCGCCAAGGAACTCGCGCCCAGTCCGGCGCTGCTGGCCGGCCTGCGCATCGCGGTCCTGGACAACCTCAAGCCGCACGCCGGCTACATCCAGGGCGCCATCGCCCGCCTCGTCGCCGAACGCACCGGCGCGACCGTCACCCTGGAGATCGCCAAGACCAGCGCCGCGCTGCCCGCCGAACCCGAGGTCGTGGCCCGGCTGCGCGCCGAGGCCGACCTGGTGGTGACCGGTTCCGCAGACTGCGGCTCGTGCACCTCGTGGAGCGCGTACGACACCGTCGAGCTCGAACAGCTCGGCCTGCCCACCGTGCTGCTCGCCACTGCCGGGTTCACCGAACTCGCCGAGCAGGTCAGTGCGTTGTACGGGCTGCCGCAGGCGCGCATCGTCACCGTCCCGGGCCCGCTGGGCGGCTCCACCGACGCGCAGTTGGACGCGATGGCCGCGAACGCCGTCGAACGCACCCTCGCCCTCTTCACCGGGGCTGCCCCGGCCGCCCCCGCCCAGGAGCCGCGCGCATGACCACAGGACCCGAAGCCCCTGCCGCCGCCGACCCGACCGACGACGCGGTCGCCGCCGCCCTCGCCCCGCTCGCGAACGGCCTGGCCGCGGACGACTACCGCCTCGACATCACCCGCACCGGCCCGTACGCGGTGACCCTCGCCGTCGTCGCCGGCCCGGCCGCGTGCGCCGACTGCCTGGTCCCCCGGGACATCACCCGCCGCATGGCCGAGCAGCGCCTGACCGCCATACGCCGGGCCCCCTGGGAGGTCGACGTCCGCTACCCCGCGGACGCCTAGAACAACCTCGCCCGCGCCCCGACCCACCTTCCCTACAAAGCCAGTTCGGCCTCGTTCACGTGCACGTGGCGGCCCACCCACTCGCCGTCGCAGAACGCCGCCACCACGTTCGGGTCGTCGGACGTGGCGACCGTGCGCGCCCCGCCCGGCACGGCCACGACGGCGATCGCGACGGTCGGCCCCTCCGGGCCCTCCACGACCGTGTAGCCGTCCACCGCGCCCAGCCCCCGGTAGTCGCCGACCACCTCGCAGACCGTCGCCGCCTCGGCAGTGCGCGCCGACAGGTCCTCGCCATGGAACGGCGTCTCCGGCGGCGTGGCCGACCACATCGCCCCGGCCTGCTTGGTGACCATGCCGGATATGCAGGTCACCAGGCCGGTCGCGGCCGGGTCGGTGCGCAGCTGCTTGGCCATCGACACGGTGGACTGCAGGGCATAACTGTTCAGCGGTCCGCCGGCGAACGACATGCCCCCGGTGACCGTAAGATCCTCGCGCTCCTCCAGCCCCAGTTCGGCGCGCTGGATGCGCACCGCGGCGGGGAAGCAGCTGTACAGGTCCACATACGTCGCGTCCGCCGCGGACACCCCGGTGTACGCGGCCAGCCACGACCCGACCGCGGCGAACCCCGGCGAGCGGTGCAGCTGGGCCCGCGCGACCACCGGGATCATCTGGTTCGACTCGGCCGCCGCCCACGGGAACACCCAGCGGTCGCGCGGCACTCCGAACCGCTCCGCGGCCTCCGCCGAGCACAGCACGAGCCCCGCCACCTGGTCGACCCCGGCCCGCGAGCAGTGCGAGCGCGTGTACGGCCGGGCCAGCATCGGGTTCGCCGGCGACGCGGCCGCGATCGCACCGGCGGGCACCGGCGCGCGGTGCCAGGCGTCCGGGTTGTCCACCGCGCGGTCCGCGAACCGCGACCACAGCGCGGCCACTTCGGCGGCGTGCTCCTCGACCGACAGGCCTTGGGCGTAGCGCAGTGCCGACTCGAGGATCGCGTACTGCCGGACAGGGACCGGCAGGCCGCGGTCGATCTCGATGCGGTGCAGGATGTCGCCGACCGGGCTCAGCACCTGGTCCGGCGGCGTGTTCGGCAGCGGATGCGCGATCGCCGGCCGCCCGGTGCCGCGCAACCGGCGGTCCCGGTACGCCGCTTCGGCGCCCGTGACGAGCACCACATCGGCGTTCCCGGCCGCGATCAGGGTCTCCGCATGGGTCAGCAACGTCTGCTGCAGAACCCCGAGTTCGGCGACCAGCGTGCGCGCGCCGCGGGCCCCGAAGCGCTCCGCGATCCGGCGGCCCGGGTCGCCCGGCCCCCACATGCCGCGGGGTATCAGCACCCGGTCCAGCGCGCCGAGCAGCTTGGCGCCCGGCCCGGCGTCGTCCGCGGCCGCCTCGGACGCCTGCGCCATCAGCTCGACCGCGTCCAGCCCTCCGCCCGGTGCGTCGACGCGCTGCTGCACCGCGGCGACTCCGACGAGCACCGGCGTACGCGGATCCAGGACCATGGCGGACTCCCTGCTGAAGGCCTTGAAAACAACCGCGACCAGAGATACATGCACCCATGCAAGGGTTCAAGGCCGGGGTCCCTTCCCCGGGACCGCTCGGGGTCCCGCCTCCTCCTCAGGTCGTACGCGGACGCCCCGACGACGACCGGGGAAGGCCCGCAGAACGCCGACTTCCGGGGGACGCCGGGTGTCGGACCGGACGCATAACGTAGGGGTTGTCCGAGCCGTTCACTCCAGAACGGTCACCGAACGAATCGAGAAGTGCCATGACGACCACCACCCCGCTCGCCTCCGCTCCGCGCCCGACGACCGCCGCCTCTTCCTACGCCCACGGCCCGCTGCTCGCAGTGATCGCCCGCCGGCGCCGGTACGCGCGCTCGGTCGCCACTTCGCGCGTGACCGCGGCGCTGCGGCGCGTCGCCTGACCTCCCGCTTCTCCCCCACCCCCGCTTCCGGCGGGCGGACGGGCCGACCGGCATCGGCCCGCCGACCCCGTCCGCCGGGTGCACCGACAGGACGGCAGACCCTGTCCGGGCAGCAGAACGGCCCCGCACACCAGCCGGTGTGCGGGGCCGTTCCGGTTTTTGCGCCGGTGCGTCAGCCCTGGAAGGTGATGCGGTCCGCGGCCGGGACCGGCAGCGGGGTGCCCGCCGACGAGTGCGCGGCCAGGTAGGCCAGCAGGGCCTCCAGGTCGGAGCCGCCGTTGAGCTTGTCGGTGCCGGTCTTGAAGGCCGTGAAGCCGTCGCCGCCGCCGGCCAGGAACTCGTTGGACGAGACCCGGTAGGACTTGGCGGGGTCGATCGGCTCGCCGTTCAGCTTCACGCTGCCCGGCACGATCATCGCGGCGCCGGTCTTGGTCTTGTCGACCGTGTACGCGAAGCCCTTGGAGACCTGCAGCCAACGCGGCTTCTCCGCGTTCACGCCGGTGACCTGCTGGGCCAGCAGGTCGAGGATGGCCTGACCGGTCAGCGTCTGCGTCACCATCATGTTGGTGAACGGCTGGACGGTGAACGCCTCCGCGTACGTGACGACGCCGTTGCCCTCGGGGCCCTCGTAGGCGAAGTCGCTGCGGATGCCGCCCGGGTTCATCAGGGCCAGCTGCGCGGCGCCCTTGTCGGCGGCCGCGGTGGCCTCCAGCTGGGCGTCCGCGATCAGGTCGCCCAGCGGGCTCTCCGGCTTGGTCGAGCCGCGGCCGTCGATCTTGCCCGCGATGTAGCCCACGGTCCGGTTCGCGACCGGCGCGGCCAGCGCGTTCCAGTCCTTGATGAGCGTCTTCATACCCTCGTGCTCCGCGGTGGTGCGGCGCACGATGTGGTTCGCGGCGGAGACCTTGGTGCGCACGATGTCGCGGGTGCGCTTGTCGTACGTCAGGTTGATCTCGGTGTACAGCCGGCCCAGCGACGCGCCGCTGGTGACCAGCCGGGGCTGGCCCTTCGGGTCCGGGATGCTGCACACGTACGACTGGTGGGTGTGGCCGGTGACGACCGCGTCGATCTCGGGGTCGAGGTTCTTCGCGATGTCGACGACCGGGCCGCTCAGGCCGAGCGCGCCGCCCGCGTTGCAGTCGTAGTTGTAGTACGCGCCGGACGTCGGCTGGCCGCCCTCGTGCAGCAGCACGACGATCGACTTGACGCCGATCAGCTTGAGCAGCTTGGTGTAGCGGTTGGCGGTCTCGACCTCGTCCTTGAACTTGAGGCCCTTGACGCCCTCGGCGGTGACGACGTCGGGGGTGCCCTCCAGCGTCATGCCGATGAAGCCGATCCAGGCGCCGTTGACGTACTTGATGCTGATCGGCGCCATGATCGGCAGGCCGGTCTTCTCGTCGACGACGTTGGCGGCCAGGTACTCGAAGTCGGCGCCCTTGAACTCGCGGCCCGGGGTGTAGCAGCCGTCCTTCGGGTGGCAGCCGCCGTTCTGCATGCGCAGCAGCTCGGCGCGGCCTTCGTCGAACTCGTGGTTGCCCACCGAGCTGACGTCCAGGCCCAGCTTGTTCAGGCCCTCGATGGTCGGCTCGTCGTGGAACAGGCCGGACAGCAGCGGGCTGGCGCCGATCATGTCGCCGGCCGCCACGGTCAGCGAGTTCGGGTTCTTGGCGCGGGCCGCCTCCAGCTGGGTGGCCAGGTGCGCCATGCCGCCGGCCGGGGTCGGGACGGTGGCGCCGGGCTCCAGGATCGTGCCCGAGCTGCCCTGCGGCGGCTCCAGGTTGCCGTGCAGGTCGTTGACCGCGAGCAGCTGCAGGTCCATGGTGCGCGCGGGCGGATTGCGGTCCGCCGAGGCCGTACCCGTGGTGGTCAGTCCGCCGACCAGGCTTGCGGCGACCACCGTCGTCACCGCGAGCCAGCCGCGGCGACGCTGTCGTATGGCCATGAATCCCCTCCTAGACGCGCGTAGATATCCGGACGACCCTAGGGTCTACGCGCGTTCGCGCCAAGACGTACGGTGTAAACGTGTGGTAACGGGGCGCGGAACTCCGAGCGGGCCGCAGGTTCGGACCGATGGGCGGGTCGGACCTCAGCGGCCGTCGGTGGACTCTTTCAGGCCGTCCGCGGCCGCGCCCTCGGAGAGCACGGCGGCGCGGATCGACTCGGCGGGGCCCTGGTAGCGGGGTGCGCGCCCGGCTCCGGCGCTGGTCTCGGCGTTGATGTTGACGATCCGGAACGGCGGGCCCGGGTCGGAGTACTGCGGCATGAACTCGGCCTGCTCGACCGCCCATCCGCCGGCCGCGCCGCGCGCGAAGGTGAAGCGCGCGATGGAGCTGTAGTTGCCGGCCAGCTTGTCCTGGCCGGGGAAGTTGGCCATCTGGTCGCCCATGCCGTAGACCACCCAGGTGCCGTTGACCTTGGCGTACGGCTGCGGCACGTGGTTGTGGGTGCCGAGGATCAGGTCGATGTCCTTGCGCCCGGCGTCGGCGGACGCGGTCAACTGCTGCGCCCAGGCGAGCTGGTCGGCGTCCGGCTTGCGCTGCCACTCGCTTCCCCAGTGCATGCTCAGCACCACGACCTCGGCGCCGGCCTTGCGGGCCGCCCGGGCCTCCGCGACGATCCGGCCCACGTCGACCACGTCCACCGCCCACGGCTTGCCGTCCGGCAGCGGAATGCCGTTGGTGCCGTACGTCCAGGCCAGGTGGGCGACCTTGACGCCCTTGACGTCGAGGATGTTCGGGGCGGCCGCCTCCTCCGCGCTGCGGGCCGAGCCGTTGTGCTTGATGCCGGCCGCGTCGAGTGCCGCGAGGGTGCGCTCGAGTCCGGAAAAGCCGTCGTCGAGGGTGTGGTTGGAGGCGGTCGAGCAGCCGTCGTAGCCGGCCGCGGCCAGTGCGGGGGCGATCTGCGGCGGCGCCTTGAAGAGCGGGTAACCGGTGAACGGGCCGTCCGGCTGCCCGTACGGCGTCTCCATATGGCACAGCGCGACGTCGGCACCGGACACGACCGGACTCACCCCGGCGAAGATCTTCGTGAAGTCGTGGCCGCGGCCGCCCGCGTCGTCCTGCGCCTGCCGGATGATCGACGGGTAGGCCAGCACGTCGCCGGTGGCCACCAGGGTGAAGCGCGACGTGCCGCCGACCGCGGCGGGGGATGCCGGCGCGGGGGCGGCCTGGGTCGCCCCGGTGCTCGCGGAGGGCGGCGGCGCGGTCTGCGCCGCCTGCCCGGCCGGTCCGGAGCCGCAGCCGGCCAGCGCGGCCGTGCACGCCAGGAGGCCGATCACAGTCCGTCGGCTGTGCGATCGGAATGCAGGCATATCCATGTCCTTTTGCACTCCTGTCCGACTATCAGTCGCCGGATCCCGTCAAAAAGCGTCCTGCCCTGCTGGGCAAGATCGCATGTCGGAAAGCGGTTTGCCGGGCACGCCACACCGGGGAGAGAGTGAAGCTGCGATCAAGGAAACGCCCAGATGAGGGAGAGGCCATGCGCGCCACGGTGATCCGCGGCCCCCAGGACATCCGCGTCGAGGAGGTCCCCGATCCGGCGCTGCGCCATCCGGGCGATGCGGTGGTGCGGGTGACCCACGCCTGCATCTGCGGGAGCGACCTGTGGGCGTACCGCGGCGTCGCGGCCCGCGAACCCGGGCAGCGCATCGGGCACGAGTTCATGGGCGTGGTCGAGGCGGTCGGCGCCGAGGTCGCCTCGGTCGCGCCCGGGGACCGGGTGATCGCGCCGTTCGTGTGGTCCGACGGTGTGTGCGGCTACTGCACCGAGGGGCTGTTCACCTCGTGCCCGCACGGCGGGTTCTGGGGGCAGCCCGGCTCGGACGGCGGCCAGGGCGAGGCGGTGCGCGTGCCGTTCGCGGACGGCACGCTCGTGCGTCTGCCCGCCGACCTCCCGGCCGAGCTGGAGGCCCCGGTGCTGTCGCTGGCCGACGTGATGGGCACCGGGCACCACGCGGCGGTCGCCGCCGGGGTGCGGCGCGGCGGCACGGTCGCGGTGGTCGGCGACGGCGCGGTGGGGCTGTGCGGCGTGCTGGCCGCGAAGCGGCTGGGCGCGGAGCGCATCGTGATGCTCGGCCGGCACGAGGACCGCACGGCGATCGCGCGGAAGTTCGGGGCCACGGACGTCGTGCCGGAGCGCGGCGAGGGCGTGCAGGCGGTGCTGGAGGCGGTCGGGACCGAGGACGCGATGCGGACCGCGATCTCGATCACGCGCGACGGCGGTGCGGTCGGCTACGTCGGGGTGCCGCACGGGGGCAGCGCAGGTGTGGACATCCGGCAGATGTTCGACCGCAACATCACGCTCGGCGGGGGTGTCGCGCCGGTGCGGGCGTACCTGCCCGAGCTGCTGGCCGATGTGCTGGCCGGGGAGCTCGACCCGTCACCGGTGTTCGACCTGGTGATCGGCCTCGACCAGGTGCCGGACGGCTACGCGGCGATGGACGAGCGCCGGGCGCTGAAGGCCATGATCACGTTCTGAGGCGGGCTGCGGCACCCGCAGGCACCGGGGGGTGTACGGGTGTGGGGGGGGGGGGGGG